>NZ_BCRP01000013.1 GCF_001552655.1 Alicyclobacillus kakegawensis NBRC 103104
AGAAACGGGGGATACGGGTGACCAAGAAGCTCTACGTCATACGTCATTGTTCAGCCATAGGTCAAGCGCAGGATGCACCGTTGACGCGAGAAGGGGAGGAACAGGCTGAGTGTCTCGCAGAATTTCTGTTAGACAGCAAGATCGAGTGGATTGTTTCGAGTCCGTACCTGCGCGCTCGGCTTAGTATCGAGCCCCTGGCGAAACGGCTGAACGTGGGTATGCAGATTGATGCCCGTCTATCAGAGAGGGTACTTAGTACAGAATACTTGGACAATTGGTCATAATGTCTTCGACAGACGTTTCAGGATTTTGGCTTGGCGTTCGTGGGAGGGGAGACGAGCCGGGAGGCGATGGACCGAGTGGTTCAATGCGTAAGCGAGGTCTTATCCCAAAATTATGAGAGGGTGGCTATCGTTACGCATGGCAACTTGATGACCTTGTTGTTGAAGCATTTTGACGGACGATTTGGCTTCGAAGAATGGTCACGGCTGACCAATCCGGATGTATTCGTTGTCACAATATCCGGGGACAAATCAAGTGTGGAACGCATCTGGAGCCATTCGGGGGGCAACAAGCATCGATAAACGGGTTCGCAACTCAAAGCAGAGGGTGCTGAATATTGAGGTTTACGGTCAGTTTGAACAGAAGCATCTATTACATCCGGGATCCATTTTGCAGCACAAGAGGGCGTATTCGTGAAGGCTTATCAGCGAGATTTAGAAGAGGAAGGTGCAATCTCTGATTTGGGGCAGTTTGACAACATTATTGCCATTCATTTCGAGCCACCGTTGCATACGTTTCAGCAAATGTGTGGGATGTTGCGGCGAAATGGCATATCGCTCATGACTTTGTTTAATGTTCGGCAACACGCTGAAAGGAACTTCCCACAGGATGCTGCTATGCGGAACGTGAGTTTATCCCGTTGAATGAGTCACTTGAACTGATGGAGACGTATCCTATGGGGATAACGCCCTGCGGAGATACCGGGAGCGGGAAACATGGGGGAATGCCTATCGCAAGCCCAATGCTTACGGGAGACTGGTGGATACACATGTGGATCCACCGTTTTTCCGCAAGGATGCCAGGCGTTGAATATTAAACAGAAGATTTAATCAAATATTCAGGGCAGGGTGAGGCTTGAGATGGGCCAATGTTCGACCGGTGGTGATGCAGATTCGCTGCCGAGCCCACGAGCTTGAGGTTAGCAACTCAACGTTCGTTGCGTTGACAACCGAGGGCAGGTACAAGTGAGAATCCCGTGCCCCACAAGGACCGGGCTGTCCCGGACCTATCACATCGGAGTCTCCCAGAGGTACTCCCTGATGCGCGGCATCAGTCCGATTCCACACAAAGTGGCATGAACCGGGGACCGAAGATGCGGATTTGACAGCAAGATGCTGAAAGCGAGCTCGAACCAAGACATGGTATATCAAGGATGCAACCGCGTCGTGCCGGAACACAAAGTGCACAAATACCAAGCTGACGGGTTCGGGAGGTTCCAACGTGTCTGGTACAATGAAAAGCTCGATTTCGGTGTGGCAGGGGATTGCACTCTATGTCGGTGCTGTCATTGGCTCAGGCATCCTGATTCTGCCCGGCATGACCGCCGGGATTGCGGGAGCCGATGCCTTGTTTTCCTGGGGCGGAATGATTGTGCTCAGCATTCCCCTTGCCTACACCTTTGCGTTTCTGGCGAGGGAGTATCCCAGCGCCGGCGGGGTCTCTACGTTTGTCGAGAAGGCTTTTGGCCGTCACGCTGGGGCACTCATCGGTTGGTTTTACTTCATCGCGGCTTCCGCAGGACAGTTTGTCGTGCCATTGACCGGCGGCGTCTACGTGACGTATGCCTTCCATCTGCCAAATCTGGTGGCTTTCCTCATTGCGGCAGTGGTGCTTTTTGGGGCCGTCATCGGCAACTATCTTGGACTGCGGACGAGCGGGAGGGTGCAACTGGGTACGAGCGGGCTCATCGTCGTGGTGCTGCTGGCCACCATTTTGTTTGCCATTCCGTCCATGCACGCCAGTGCCTTCTCCACGCATGCTTCGGCGTCCGCGCTCCCATCCATAGGCAGGGCGGCAATGCTGATCTTCTGGTCGTTTTTTGGATGGGAGGCGATTGCGAGCCTGGCACCCGAGTTTCATCGTCCTGAACGGGATGTGACGCGGGCCACGTGGGGGGCAGTGGTGATTGTGGGTGTGCTGTATTTCGGGATCGCATTGGCGGTGATAGGCACGCACTCGTATGTCACCGGACAGCAATCGATGGCGCAGGCGATGAACAATGCTTCCCTGGCGCAGGTCATGGCAAACACCATTGGTGGAAGTGGAGTGGTGGCGACGGCCGTACTTGCACTCGTCATCTGTCTGGGCACCACGAACGCGTTTGTCGCCAGCATCAGCCGCTTGGCCTACTCGTTGTCGCATGAAAGATTGGCTCCGGCTTGGTTTGATCACGTCAACGAACAAAGGTCCACACCACAACGGGCGGTGCTGTTGGTGGGGGCGCTGGCTGGGATTGGGCTCGTCGTCACCTATGTATTCAACCTTAGCATGAGTCAGCTGGTGTACATCCCGAATTCACTTGGCATTGCCACCTACATTCTCGGCACCGCGGCCGGGGTGCGCTTGCTCCGAGCGTGGATTGGCAAGGTGTGCGCGGGCGTCGCATGCGTCCTCTGCTTGGTCGCATACCCGTTCGTTGGGGCATTCATCCAGATCCCGATGGTGGTGGCGGTATTGTGCATCGGGTACTTGCTGTGGAGAACCAGGCAGGAAAGGCGCAAACACAAGGCGGGCAGGACCGAAGCTGTACGAGTAGAATAATACCAGTAGAAGTCGTTGCATAGATTTGTTCGGATCTGAAAATTGAAAGAGGGGGCTGCCTTTGCTGCGATTGGTCATCTGGGATCTCGGCGACACACTCACCACGCCGCCTCCGGGTGGGCAGGACAAGAAGCCACTGGACGAGTATCCAGAAATCAGTCTGCGTCCGGGTGTTCTTGAGGTGCTGCAGACGCTTCAAGAGCAAGGGTATCGCCAGGCGGTGCTCAGCAATACGGCGGTAAGCGACAGCGACAGCGGCCGGCGCATGCTCAAAAGGCTGGGCATCGAGCTGTATTTTGACTCCATCTGTGCCACGGCCTCCGAGCTTGATTCGTCCATTTCCGGCAAGCCAGATCCGGTCGTGTTCCAAAGGGTGTTGGAGACGCTGAACATTCCCCCGGACGAGGCAGTGATGGTTGGGAATACCTGGGACACCGACATCCTGCGTGCCAATCGAAGCGGGATCCATGCGGTCTGGTTACAGAATCCTGAAGTCTCTGTGCGGAAAGACTTTTCTTCCCCGGTTGCGACCCCGCCTTTTATTCTGCCGGCGTGGGATGTACAACAAATTCCAGAAGCCATAGCCGTTCTAGCGCTGGATCGGGGAACCATCCTTCGTGTGCGAGACTTTAGCCACGTCACAATTAATGTGTCGGATTTGAACAAGTCTCTCGATTTTTACGCGGGTCAACTGGGGATGCGATTGGTGCACCGGGGGAGACGGGACGCTTATCTGGAGTGGGGGGCTGCGTGGGTCTGTCTGCAGGAGAGGCCGGAACTTGCGTCCCAGCGGCGCCAGTTTGGCGTTGATCATGTGGCCTTTTACATTCAGCCAGCGGCTTTTCATGAAGCGGTCGAAGGGTTGCGGAGAGCCAACGTGCCAATTGTCCGGGGACCGGTGGAGCGTGGTGGGGGATGGACCGTGAATTTTCTCGATCCCGATGGCACACAGCTGGAGTTTCACACGGGGACGCTGGCTGGGCGGATGAAGGTGTGGGCGTGAAAGTGTTAAATGGGTTAGACAGCGAGGCTATTTGCAAAGGGGAAGAGAATGGTGACTCTAGAAATTCGTCCGGCTCGCATCGAAGATGTTGAAGATTTGAGTCGCTTGATGGGACAGTTGACCGGTCATGAAGTGTCTGCGCAGACGATGGAGGAACGCATAGAGTTCGTATCGAACAGCGCTTTCGATTCTTTATACGTTTGTCACGAGGACCGGAAGGTATTGGGTCTGCTCGGGTTCCGTATTCGTGAGAATTTAGAGGAATCAAGTCGCTATGGCGAGGTATCTGTGATTGTAGTGGACTAAGGGGCAAGGCGCAAAGGGGTAGGTCGGTTTTTGATGGACTTTGCGGAGAAGCTCGCTCGGGATCAGGGTTGTATCGGGACTTGGTTGGTCAGCGGCTTCGGCCGGGAAGAAGAGGCCCATCACTTTTACAGGGCTCTCGGATATGAGATCACAGGATACCGTTTTGTGAAGAAATTCGGATTCGCGCCCGCAGAATAAATATGTGTCTCCCTTTATTCTCGTGGGACTGGGGCATCTATGCTTGGTGCAAGGCATATCGGACGTGTTGTCGCCTTTCGTGTAATATATTCTTGACATTATGTAAAAATTATATTACTATTGGTGCGGAGTGATGAGAATGATTCGTAAAGGACGTCTGACGAATCGGCTGATGGTGCTCCGCGCGGAGAAACGCTGGTCTCAAAAGGAGGTTGCGGAACGTCTCGGAATCAGTCGACAGACAGTCATCTCAATTGAAGCCAACCGATACAGCCCGTCTCTTATACTGGCTTTTGAAATAGCCAGATTATTTGATAAAGACATAAATGAAGTATTCCAATATATACCAGATGGGAGTGGCGAAGATGATTAAGTGGCTAACTCTCGTGACCGTGGCCCTGTACCTTGCGTCCCACTACTATTCAAGACGCTTCGTATTGCAAGAGGGTCGTGACGAAAGAGGAAGGCTGATTCTCGACAAATCCCGCGCAAAAGCCTTCCCTTTCATTTTGGGGGGATGGGCTGCCCTATATTTTTGCAATGCGGATTACCACCTGACGTATCCACAGTTCCAAAATTGTGTTGTTCTTTTAGTGGCTGGTGTAAACTTGATTCAATTCGCCTACTTACTTGTCTATCGGCGCCGATATTGACTTGAGTTCACGGAGCAGTCATGTGTCTTCGGATTCGCGCAGTCACTACCACGAAGTGAATACGCACTAATAGCCGATTCCGTTGACTGACCAATCGTGCAGCCGCTGCGAGCTACGTTTGTGGGCTTCCTCAATGCCTGTCATCGGGCCGGCAGGGTTGTGGTGATTGGTGACCGGATCGCCGTGTGTCGTGGTTTCCTCCTCTCTCACCTCCATAATGAAGGCCGTTTCACACTTGGATGGTAATGAAGAGGGGCTGGCTCCACGCATCTCTGCAGACGCCCCAGTCTTGAAATCGTCTGCAAACCTGTTTTCCGTGCACGCGTATCCTTTTGGCCCTCTCCATCGTTTATTACATGTCAGCGGAAAGGAGGGAGATGAAGTGAAGAACCATGTCGCGATGTCCTCGTCTGGACAACCGGAGTCGAGTGTCTGTGGAGGGTTGTCGGCCGTGCGTGACCACTTGCTCCGCTATTGCGAGTTCCTGAGCGGTTCCCGTCAGGAGGCCGAAGACGTGGTGCAGGCCACGTTGCTCAAAGCGCTCCCAGTTCTCCAGGGACAGCCGCACCCAAACATGTTGGCGCTGTTGCGGCGGATCGCGAAAAACACCTGGATTGACCACGTCCGCCAACAGAGAAAATGTCACCCGCTCGATCCCGGGCAACTGTCAGACCTGGGCGGATCCACGCCGCCGGAAGAGCATGTGGGAGTGGAAGCGGCCTTGCAAGTCCTGATACAGAGGCTGACTCCCAAGCAACGAGCCGTATTTCTCCTGTGCACTGTTTTTCAATATGCGGACAGGGAAGCTGCGGAACTGCTCGGTATGAGCCGAGGCGCTGTGAAGGCGTTGCTGCACCGGGCGAAAAGGCGATTGGCTTCAGTGACGGAGATGCAGCCTGCAACAGACCACGCTGTGCAGAAAGAGGTCCTACAAGCGTACGTGGCGGCGTTTCATGCGGCGGACACTGCAGCGCTCATCCAGCTGTGCCTGGGTGACGCGTTCGATCCGGTGCAGGCGACGAGCAAGGTGTTGATATCCGCCCGGAGTCCGGCCATTCCGAGCGCTGCAAACGGCCTGACCCCGATGTCCGTGCTTGCGGCGTAATGCACCAGCTAAAGGAGGCCTGCTCTAATGGGATTGATTCCCTACGTGGTGGAACAAACCAGCCGAGGTGAACGGAGTTACGACATCTACTCACGTCTGTTGAAGGATCGGATTGTATTCGTGGGTTCCGCCATTGATGATCAGCTGGCCAACTCGGTCGTGGCGCAATTGCTGTTCCTCGCAGCGGATGATCCGAGCAAAGACATTCATATGTACATCCACAGCCCGGGTGGTTCAGTCACGGCCGGGTTCGCCATCTACGATACCATGCAGCACATCAAACCGGACGTTTCGACTATCTGTGTGGGGATGGCGGCCAGCTTTGGTGCGGTTTTGCTTACGGCAGGCGCCAAGGGCAAACGATTTGCGCTTGCGAACAGCGAGGTCATGATTCATCAGCCGCTTGGTGGAGCGAGCGGCCAGGCATCGGACATTAAGATTCATGCGGATTGGATGCTGAAAACGCGCGAGAAAGTCAATCAAATTTTGGCCAAGCACACTGGGCAGACGGTGCAACGGATAGCGGCGGATACGGACCGGGATAGGTTCATGAGTGCGGAGGAAGCGAAAGCCTATGGCCTGATTGACGATGTGATTCTTCAATAAGATGTGCGACAGGATGGGCGACCGCGTGCCTCGCGCGCGCTAAGCTGAATCTACGGCCCGATTCAGCCTGAGACGGCGTCGGGCCGAGCGTATGCAGCCAGAACGTCACCTATGATGGAAGAGCGACAGGTTCACGGCGTTGGCCATAGCTTCGTATCCAGCGTCGTTTGGGTGAAGATGGTCTCCGGAGTCGTAAGCAGGCAAGAGACGCTGCGGGTCTTGCGGATCCTGTACAGCTTTATCCCAATCGATTACACCGTCAAACGCACCGCTCGTACGAATCCAATCATTCACGGCTTCCCGCGTTCTTTCATTGGCTGGACTGTAAAACCCAGATCCCTCAAAAGGTTGTAGGGTTGCCCCAAAAACCTTGATGCCTCGTTGATGGCATTGTTGGATAATCTGTTTATAAGCATCGATGATTTGAGCCACACTCTTATGCGCTTGGATGTCATTATTCGCCTCGAACAGGATGACGTCTGTCACCTTCGTCTGGTCCAAGACATCTCGTTGCAGGCGGTTCAGCGCACTCTGGCCGCTTCCGGCCGTGTCACTGAGCAATTGGTTTCCAGGGATCCCCTCGTTCAAAACAGATTTCCTCAGCCCTACAGGTTCTCGATTGATTCTATCTGCCAGATAATCGGAGACACGGTGGTTTGCGTTTACAGTGGAACCCGTGCCGTTGGCGGCGGAGGCACCCAATAAGACGATGGCCCCACGCTCCGACGGATTTTGGACATCGACGCCGTCTAACCAAAACCAGGAGTTGACTTGGCCGGAGAAGGCCTGGCCGCTGCTTTCCGACGCATAGTTGCCTGTGCTGGAAATATAGCTGGTTTGGAGGGAATCGGGATGCCAGGTTGTCGGACCGGTCTGCCCGGATACATAGATGCTGATGGTCAAATCATGGTAATGTGTAACCGGGAGTGATACGGGATCACTCAGTAACTCTTGGCCCACAGGAATCGTTGCGGAGCGGGTACCCCCAAACGTCACTCTGTGGTTGGTCCCAGGGATCACTTGAGCCCCCGTTCCCGTGTATCCAACGTAAACATCGCTTAGGGTGAGCGGATTGCTCCCAAACGTGTTGGAGAAACGAAGCCGTATGGCTTTGCCGTTCGCATGAGGGTGCACAATGATTCGAATGGTCTGGTTATCGAACCCTGTGTAAGAAATACCGCTGCTCGACGGGGCTTGTGGGCTGGCAGACCATGTTCCCACCCAATGTTTGTTGTTTGCATACCGAACTGTGTCCGCTTGAACAGGGAGCGCCGCGCTGAACAAAAGCGATGTCGTTGTCATGGCACTGACAACTAGTCCTGGCTTCATGGATCTGACCTTGAAATATCTACGCATTAGGAATGACACCTCGTTTCGCGATGGTGTACAAAAAAGAAACACTACAACAAGTGTTGCGGTGTCTCTGGCAGTCCAGTCGACAAATTTGATGTGAATACTCGTATTTATATTTATGCACATCGTGAGGAGAAGGAGCAATGAAATTTATGGATAATCAAAAAATGAGGGTAAAATCATACTGGGACAACAGATATAGCCGCGGGCGGATTTGGGGCGACTCGCCCTGCCCGTCCGCCATCATGGCGAGTGAGCATTTCCGGCGAGTGGGCGTGAAAAGCGTACTGGTGCCCGGATGCGGATACGGGCGGAACAGTGTGTTCCTGGCAGGCCAGGGTCTGCAGGTAACTGCGTTTGACGTTTCCGACGTCGCCATACAGCTGGCCATGGAACAAGCCAGGGAGCGGTCAGCCGATATCGAATATACGGTGGGTGATATTTTCGATGAAACTTTTCTCGTCGGAAGGCAGTTTGAAGGTGTGTATCTGTCGAATGTGCTACACCTCTTTCTGGCCCGGCAACGAGAGCAACTTCTGCGCCGCATGACCGCCGTGCTGAAACCTGGCGGCATCCTCACCTTCTCCTGTATATCGGTACATGACACAAACAATTATGGCGTGGGTAAAGAAATAGAACCAGACACGTTCGAGAAACACCCAGGGAAGCCTCTACACTTCTTCAACGAGAATGAGATTCAATCGATGTTGGAGGCCGATTACAAAATTCTGGAGTGCGAGCTTCACGTTCAAACCGAATCCGACCCAGGCGGCGATGTCGAAGATTTGAGGTTGTGGTTTGTGGCAGCGCAAAAACGCTAGGGTGTGTACCATCTGTCGTAGGAGTCATGATGGGGGCTGGTGTAGTCTCGCTGAAAATGTGCCGAGCGAATGGGCCAAAGGAGATAAAGCTCGGGCGGGGGTAAGCATGAATCTGCGATCATCACACATCTATTTGCGGAGGTTGGAGCGGAACGATGCTCATGCTCTACTCGAACTTCGATTGCGGAACCGTGGGTTCTTGAAACCGTGGGAACCGAGTCCATCGCACAACCATTTCACGCTGCTCGGGCAGCAAGAGGCGATAGAGAAGTCCATCGCTAACTGGGAGTCGGGAACAGGATACGGGTTTGGCATCTTTCTTGTTGACCGCAATGAGCTCATTGGTCGGGTCAACTTGAGCAACGTGGTGCGTGGCGCTTGGGAAAGTTGTACAATTGGCTACTTTCTGGATGAACAACACAATGGTCGGGGGTATATGACGGAAGCGGTTCGAATGGCGGTTACATTTGCGTTTAGGGAAGCGAATCTGCACCGAGTTCAGGCGGCTGTGATGCCGAGGAACGCTGCTTCCATCCGAGTCCTGGCGAAGGTCGGTTTTCGATTTGAAGGATTTGCGGAGTATTACTTGAAGATTAACGGGGTGTGGGAGCATCACAACATTTACAGCATCACACGCGAAACTTGGCCGGATGGCCTAGTATCATGAGAACAAGGGTGACCATTTTGACTCAACTATTCCCAGTCCACCAGCGCATCACGACGGAAGACGAACTTCGTCAATTGATGGGGCATCCAAGTGAGTTGGTTCGTCACAAGGTGATTGACCGCCTGGATGAACACTGCCGTCATTTTATCGGTCTCTCACCTTGCTTGTTCGTATCGACAGCAGACAGGTATGGTGAATGCGACGTGTCTCCTCGAGGAGACGCACCCGGATTTGTGTACGTGATTGATGAGAAGCATCTTGTCATTCCCGACCGACCCGGGAATCGTCGAATGGATCGCTTCGCAACATCCTTTCGAATCCACATGTTGGCCTCGTTTTTCTGATTCCAGGTTTGGAAGAGACGCTACGTGTCAACGGTACGGCTTGTATCCTTCGAGATGGTTCCCTATTGTCTCAAATGGAGGTCAATGGTAGACGGCCACTGGTCGCAATTGGCGTCGAGGTCAAGGAGTGTTACGTCCACTGCGCCAAGTCATTTAAACGATCCCGTTTGTGGCAGCCAGACTCATGGCCCGGTTCAGACAAATTGCCGAATCCGGCCAAAATATTAGCGGATCATGCTAGGTTGCCAGGAATGAACGTTGACAAGGTGGCTGATTCGCTGTCGGAGAGTTATACGAAACGTTTGTACTGAAATTGTCCACTTTTCGAGTGGAGGGGATATTTTGCCGCGGTGGTACTGGATTGATCGAGATTTCGTGGCAAGTGCCCAGAGGACAACGGATGATACCTGGCTCCAATCCTACGAACGCTATCTACCACGAAACTGGAGCCTATTATATAAAATTCACTTTACACCCAAGGGATTTGCGTCTGAGGCAGAGGTCATGGAGAGATGTCAGATCCTCGGAAAAGTTTACTTTCCCAGAACATTTTTGATTCTGGCATTCATGAACGTGGTGTCACAGAGGGACTGGAGATCCGTTTTTCTGAGGAGATTCAACCAGGCCGACCCATTCACGAGTATTGTTTTGTTCCTTGCCACACGGTCTCCTGGGTTCAATCGCATATGGACGAGATAAGCACATGGGTACAGACGATTGATCCAGGTGACAGCGACGCCATGTCTGCTCTTTTCTCACGTCACCTTGATAAGATCCCGATGTCCGGGATGCCGCCAAGAACCGGGTATGTCTATGGGCATCTACTCGTAAGAGCGTTTCAAAATCATGTCGGGAAAGATGCCGCCGAGTTGGCCAATGCTGATTGCGAGTTCGTGTTGGGGGGGTGAAGAAGTAAATGGTCGAATATGTAAGCTTCGAAAAGTACCCGGGCAAACCGTATGACAGTGGCATGTGTCGTCTGCACGACAGCATTTTCACAGAGCAAGATTCAGACACCATTTCCATGGAGCTGCAAAGGAAATCACGGTTTCTCATTCTTTTCGCCGTAAACCACGGTGAAGTTGTAGGTTACAAAGTCGGATATGAAGATCGGACGGAACGGTTTTACAGTTGGCTCGGTGGTGTCTATCCAGAATACCGTGGGCGGGGCATTGCATCGGAATTGATGCGCAGACAGCATGAGTGGTGCCGCAAGCGAGGATACAGGGTCATTCGAACGCAAACCAAAAACAAGTGGCGAGATATGCTGATTCTCAATCTGCGCCATGGGTTCGACATCGTTGGGACATACACGGACGAGAAGGGGGAACCGAAGATCATCTTGGAAAAGAAGTTGAACTGAATAGTGAACGGGAGAGGAGAAATTATGAAAGTGGTCAGCGCATGTCTGGCAGGATGCAGATGCCGGTATGATCACAGGGCAGCCACAAGGCAGGATATTGAGGCATGGGTCCAATCAGGTGACGCCATTCCCGTTTGCCCAGAGCAAATGGGCGGTTTGCCAACTCCGAGAAATCCGGCGGAAATTGTGGGCGGAGATGGATTCGACGTTCTCGACGGACGAGCCAAGGTGATGGACTCTCAGGGAAACGATGTAACAGATGAATTCATTCGAGGGGCGGTGGAAGCGCTGCGGATTGCGCAAATGGTGCAGGCCAAAGAAGCAGTCCTGAAAGCGAAGAGTCCGTCTTGCGGGAGCTCACAAATCTACGACGGATCGTTTTCCGGAAAGACAAAGGACGGTGTGGGCGTGACTGCAGCGCTGTTCATTCGCAACGGGATATCGGTGTCACAAGAAGAGGAATAATTTGCGAGGGATGTTCAATGGCTGTTTTCCTGCAATCTGAAATTACAACCATACGCAATACAAAACCGCAAGACCTCGATTTCGTCTTGCGACTGGAGAGTGACGAAGACAACGCTCGTTTCATTATACCCTGGTCCAGGGCCGAACACGAAAGGGCCATGACAGATGCGGACAAGGCACATCTTGTGATTGAGAGGACTGATGACCACAGGCGGATTGGGTACATGATCTTGGCAGGGGTACAGAACCTGAACCGCAGCGTGGAGTTGATTCGAATCGTCATTGCAGAGAAGGGTTTTGGTTACGGATCCGAGGCGATTCGACTCGTGCAGAGGTGGGTTTTTCTGGAACTAAGGGCCCACCGATTATGGTTGGATGTCAAGGAACATAACATTCGGGCGCAGCATGTGTACCATGCCTTAGGATTCACAGCAGAGGGTGTCCTCAGAGAGTGTCTTCGGGGAGCGGATGGTTACGAATCTCTTGTCGTGATGTCGATTTTAGAACAGGAATACCGAGGCAGGCAACTCGAACTGGCCGACACGTCACCGGAATGACGCATGCGGACAGGGAGATGAAACGCTGTGATGACATCCCGAATCGAGCTCTTTGTGCAAAACGTTGCAGCATCAGCCGACTTTTATGTGCGCGTTCTGGGGTTTTCCTCCAGTGAAAAGCAAACCGCAGAATATACCGTGGTCAGGAGTGGCGGTGTTCAAATTGGACTGGGGGCCCTGGCCAACCTGCCCCAAGATCATCCACTTCAATTACGCCATCCCAATGAACGAAAGGGAATCGGTGTCGAGATCGTTATCGAGGTGGATGACGTAGACGCATTCTACGAGAAGGTGCGAAGCTCTGGTTATCCCATCCAGGAGGCTCTTACAGTTCGCCCCTGGGGATTGAAGGACTTTCGGTTACAGGACCCTGACGGCTATTACTTGCGAATCACTTCCAGGTAACGAGAAACGAAATGCATGGTGTGGACCGTTCTACGCAAGCGGCTGCGACAGTCCGCTTTCCATATCCGCTGTCACGGCCATGTTGGGTGGCAATGTCACCCTTATCATGGGCTGGGTGGCCTCTCGCGGGTTCTTGAAGCATGAAAAAGAAAGAAGGTCCTGTCAGCCAGCAAGCTTTCAACGCGGGAGGGGGGATTCGTTGTGACAGGCCACGCAAGGCGGACGACATGTTTGACCGACGGAGATATCACGATCCGCTCGCTGGAAGATCATGATTACGAGACTTTATGGCGGTTCATATACGGACAACCGGACCCGGAATGGAAAAAGTGGGATGCGCCGTATTTTCCCCTTGAACATCAAGATTTGGAGCCGTTTTGTGACGAGCTTAGACAGCAGGTGCTCAGGGATGATGTGGTGCCGTCACGGTGTGCGCTCACCGTATCCGGCAAGTTGGTCGGCACGGTTTCTTATTATTGGGAGCACAAACCATCAAACTGGTTGGAAGTGGGGATTGTCATTTACGATCCGGCCTATTGGCACGGCGGCATAGGCACTCGGGCGCTTCGGCTGTGGATAGATCACTTGTTTGAGTCGATGCCGTCGCTGCCGAGGATTGGGCTGACTACGTGGTCGGGCAACCAACGAATGATACGCTGTGCGGAAAAGCTCGGTATGAAACTGGAAGGGCGTCTGCGAAAGTGCAGGTATTACAACGGTCATTATTATGATTCTATTCGGATGGGAATACTCCGTGAAGAATGGCGGCCCTCTACCCCACTTTCGCATCCATCTCCAATTTCATTTCCAACAGGGCGCACCATGCCGCCCAGAGACTGTTGTGGCCTGTTACATCACATCGAGATCAACGTGTCTGATCTCGAACGCTCGGCTGAATTTTGGGGATGGTTTCTCAGCCTTCTTGGATACCAACCCTACCAGATTTGGGAATGCGGGAGGAGCTGGCGGCTGGGTGACACGTATCTCGTGTTTGTGCAGGTCGCGGACCGATATAAGGAACCAGCTTTCCACCGGCGGCGTGTAGGGCTGAACCACCTGGCGTTTCACGCCCAATCCCGTGCCCAGGTTGATCAAGTCACGCATTGTCTCCGGGAACGCGGGGTACGCATCCTGTATGAGAACCGCCATCCCCACGCGGGAGGAACGAATCACTATGTGGTATTTTTTGAGGACCCCGACCGGATTAAGGTCGAGGTCGTGGCACGCGGGGACTAGCTCGTGCGCTCTTCAACTGTGGACAGGCGTCCCGCTTTCCAACCGCAGCAACTTTGCCTTCATGTCCGTGCCGCCCCGGTAGCCAGTGAGTGATCCGTTCTTGCCGATGACCCGGTGGCAGGGAATGACGAGGGGGATGGGATTGGCCCTGTTTGCCGCTGCCACGGCTCGGACGGCGGTGGGCCGCCCAATCTTCGCGGCCAGCTCGGAATAGCTCCACGTGGTCCCAAACGGGATGGCCAACAGTGCGCGCCAGACTTGCACCTGAAACGGCGTGCCTGTGAGAACCAGCGGGAGGGAGAAGTTCTGCCTGCGCCCCGTCAAATACTGCTCAATCTGCGTCCGATAGGTTGCCAATTTCCTCTCGTCATGCACCAAGGCCGCATCCGGAACATGCGTTGTCAACCAACGTTTCAAAGTGGCCAACGTTTCGTTGGGCAGTGTGACGCGGCAAAGTCCTTCCGCGGTGGCTGCCAGGTGAAAGGTCCAGTCACGGTGCTGCAGCGTGTCCCAATACACCACGTTCGATAGAAGGTTCATCGCGCGACCTCCTGTTCCGCCTGACTTCTCACATGGAGAGCTCGGTAGCGGCTAGGACTGCACCCGACGACTCGGCGAAAGGTGGTCGAGAAGTGTGAAGCGCTCTGAAATCCCACCGCTAGAGCGATATCCGTGATGGGGCGACCACATTCCGTCACAAGTGCCCTTTTTGCGGCCTCCACCCGGGTCTGGAGGAGGTATGCTGCCGGGGTCGTTCCAGCCACCCGACGAAACACCCGGTGCAAATGGTATGGGCTGACAGCGAGTTCGCGCGCGATGTCGCCCAGCCTCAGCGGGGCAGGGTAGCGTCGGTCCATGACCCTTTTCGCGCACTCGACCAGCGCCTCGTCGGGGCCAAGCGGGTCCTCATCTGGGCGGCAACGCTTGCAGGGGCGGAACCCAGCCGCGATGGCATCGTCGACGCTTGTAAAAATGCGGACATTTTCCGGAAGCGGCGTGCGCGATCGGCAGGATGGCCGGCAAAAGACCCGGGTTGTGACCACACCGTAGAAAAATTGCCCGTCGAACGTGGGTTCACACCGCACAATCGCCCGCCAGAGCGACTCGTCCATGCTTCTCACCTCTCCATCACTATATCGTCAAACGCGTGCGGCCGAAACGATGGGGGAATATGACCGCAAGATTTCGCAAGCCGTCCACAGGATGTGAGGAGTGGCCGGGGCCTTTTCGCGATCCCGTTTGGCGCATGCCGCCGCGCGGTCCCCAGCAGGTAACCAGCCATGCCGGTCGACATGGTGTGGGGATGGAACTGGTCCAAGACGCGACATTGGGGGTGCAACGGCGCGGGAGGGAAACAGGAGGCCATGATAGAACTTCTAAATTTTAAGGTGTATGGAGGAAATCGGAGCGTGATGGCCCAGCATGTTCAAACAGACAGGTGCTTGGTCTGGAAGTCCCATACGACAAAACCGTGCCCTTCTGATTGCCATGGCCTCTATGTCCTGTCTGTGGTTGGCTGGGACATCGCTGTCTTTACGTATGTTGGTCCTGCCATAAAGGATATAGTGGGGCACCATGTACTGACGCCTTGGAATGGGCTATTAAGTTCGTTGATTGGAACGTGGGTCGGAGAGTTTTTCTTTCCGGCTCTTCTATACTTTTTGATTGTCCGTCCCTATCGTCTTCGCCCGGTCATACCTTTATGTGGTAGGCCGAGTCGCATGCGGGTGGTGTTGATTGCCCTACTTGTCGTCGTGCTTTGTCTTGTCTTTCGACCGCAACCGCAACCGCAACCTGCGGACATTATGATTCTGGTGGCTTTAACCTATATTGGGGTTGGCTTTGCTGAAGAATACTCGTTCCGCGGAGTTCTCATGAGAGTTTTTCGAGACCGACTCGGTATGGTTTGGGCGGCCGTCGTTGTCAGCCTGCTCTTCAGTACGGCCCATTGGGGCGAGTGGTTTTATCACGAACATGTACCGTTTGGCCAGCTTGGAATGTCCTTTCTTGCCTTCTTCGTTTCGGGTATGCTGTTTACCGTGATGGCGTGGAGGAGCGGATCAATCTCTTGGGCGGCTCTCGTCCATGCGTTGAATGACGTTCAAGCTCAGACATCTGCATTTACGTGGCAACAGGCATGGACCCTCATGGTCTGTGGAGTCATTGGCGCGGAACTCCTGCGATTCGCGAGTAAAGTCATGTCGGCGAGGTGACCGGGGAGTCGTTGATGCCCAGGTTCGCAAGAGAGACGGCGCAACGCGTTCAGTGAGTTTTGAATACACGTGCAGGAAGAGGGATTCGTGTGCAATTGCGCAACATCCGTGAACAGGACTACGGGCCCATCATCAGCGTGATCGATCATTGGTGGGGAGGCCGGCGTATGGCCGATATGCTTCCCAGACTCTTTTTCCAACACTTTCAGGATACGAGTTTTGCCGTGGAGGAAAACGGTCAGATTATCGCGTTCTTGGTTGGCTTTGTGTCCCAATCCCAACCTGAGCAGGCGTACATACATTTTGTCGGTGTCCATCCCGAGTTTCGCCAGCGCGGGTTGGCTTGTCAACTCTACGACAGGTTTTCTGCAGTCGTGCGAGAGCGTGGTTGCCGAGAGGTGCGATGCATCACATCTCCAGGGAACCAATCTTCCATCGCGTTTCACACGGCCATGGGATTTGAGATAGAACCAGGCGACGCCGAAGTAGACGGGGTCCAGGTCACATCGGATTACGACGGCCGAGGTGGAGACCGTGTCCGGTTTGTCCGGAAACTCGGATGCGCAGCCGGGGAATCTGCCCATGTAGGAGACATATGCGTGCAATAGTGGTATGAATGTTTCTCGGTCCGGGTTTGCAAAGTGGAGCGGGCATACACCTTTCAGCGGTGAGGGACCGGTTATGGTCACCGGATCGTAAAACCTGTGCCTGATGGATGGCGTCATGAGTGACCCTGTGTGCAAGCTGCAAACAACCGTGAAACGGTGCAAATTTTCACATTTTGAAAACCAAGTTGGGAGTGTCGGTCGTGGATACCGCCATCATCATGGAAATGGAGCATGCGTACAAGCGTTCGTTTGCGAACACCAAGGAGGAGGACTGGGGTTATTTATACTGGAATGAGAACAATCCCTCACATTGGGATGCAAACCACGCTTGGGTGCTGAGGGTCCCTGAAAACCATGGCGCCACACGCGAGCAGGTTGAGCAGTTTTATGAAGGGAGAGGAATCGCTCCCCGTTTCTACATATGGAATCTACGGGCGAATCAAGACTTCATGAAACACCTGCAGATGAACGGCTATCGTACGGAGACATCTGTAAATGCGGTCCAGATATGGGGCGGGACCTTCGTGGAGACGGTCAGCCATGCGGAGGTCACTGTCGAACCGGTAACAGATGAAAATTATGTGGACGCCCTGCATGTGGAATGCAGCATGACGGAATTTGGGGGACGGGAAGTACGGGAGAAGGCGTTTGAACGTGAATTCCACAGTCCTCTGTATACCCACTTCCTGATGCGTGTTCATGGCCATCCCGCAGGAATCGCCTGTCTGTTTATGTGTGGCCGTCACGCCCGCGTGGAGTCGGTGGGCATCGTCGAGGCGTTTCGCGGGCGCGGATTAGTCAAACCATTGCTGCGTCGGGTGCAGGAAGAGGCCAGAACCCAAGGCTGCGCTCAGTTATGGGTGTTTCCTATCGATGAAGTCGCCGAGCGGATCTATCAAAAGTGTGGCTTTGCGACGTGCGGACGTTTCGAAAGCGCGCATGCGTATCGGGACACGAGCGGATGGGGCGGAGGTTGCAAACAATAGGGGGTACAGCTTTGGAATACGTCGAATCCAAGCTCAACTTTGCGGACCATTTGGTTCCTGTTTCCGGCGGGACATCGCCCTCCGTGGCGGTTACGGGCACGAAATTCGACCGCTTTAAGGGCCTGTCCATGGTGCTTCTGGGGGCTGTGCTTTGGGGCGTGTCCGGGACTGTGGCGCAGGTGTTGTTTCAGCGTGATGGATTGAATCCAGGCTGGTTGGTCGCGGTGCGTATGAGTGTTTCGGGCCTTCTGCTTTTGGCGGGGAGTTGCGTCAAGTCCGGTCCCAGGCAGGTACTGGCGGTGTGGAAGGATAGACGAGACGCCGGGAGACTTATCCTCTTTGGGATTGTGGGATTGCTGGGGGTCCAGTATTCCTATTTCGCATCCATCCGTTACGGGAATGCGGCCACAGGAACCATCCTTCAATACATGGGTCCCGTGTTCATCACCGTGTACGGCGCATGGCGAAGCCGGCGCATGCCGAGCGCCGGACAGGTGTTGTCCGCCTTTCTCGCTCTCGTGGGTGCCCTGTTGCTTGTCACCGATGGGGATTTTCACAGCTTTTCGGTGGCTCCCCTGGCTGTGTTGTGGGGGATTGTTTCCGCCATCACGGTGGCCTTCTATTCATTGTACCCGCAGCATTTATTGCGCCGATACGGTGCGGCGGCGACCGTGGGATGGGCTATGCTCATCGGCGGTGTCGGCATGTCCTTCGTAACCCCTCCCTGGCACTTTACCGGTCACTACACACTCGGCACCTGGGGGCTTATTGGGTTTGTTGTTGTGTTTGGAACGTTGATTGCGTTTTACGTCTACATCGCGAGCCTGAAATATATTTCCGCTTTCGAAGCAAGCGTCCTGTCTTGTGGCGAACCCTTGTCTGCCGCCATCATCGCGGTTGCGTGTCTACATGTACAAATGGGAGCGCTGGCGATGCTGGGAGGGGTGTGCGTCCTTGTCACTGTCATCCTTCTGGCACGCCAGCCTGCCGAGTCGAGGTAGCTGCTAGGGGGAAGGTGCTGTGGCTGTCTGACGGCTGGCTGGCGTCCACCCAGTCTTTTGGCGAGAGTGCTCACGCTTGGGGATCGTCCTCCTGAAAAAGTTCCTGAAGCAAGGCCTCTCGATGAAGCAAAAATTGTTTAGAAATGATATAGTGGTCGGTATCCTCGTACTTGACAGGAGATAGGGGGGAGGTATCAAAATTGAGGATGCGGGCCCCTGGATAACCCAGGAGAATGGGGGAGTGTGTCGCAATTATGAATTGGCTTTGCCCGCTTTGCTCGTGCTGCCAAAGGATGCGGAGCAGGGCCAGTTGTCGGGATGGAGACAGGGCAGCCTCCGGTTCATCCAGGAGATACAGCGCCTTTCCCCGGCCCCGAAACCGGTAGGTGAAGAGGGCCAGGAACGATTCACCATGAGACTGTTCGTGCAATGATTTGCCTCCATAGGCTGCGTAGCCGGTGGGGCACTCTCGTTCCACCTCTTCAATGTGACTGGCAAAGTTGAAGAAACTCTCTGCTCGCAGAAAAAAGCCGCGCGTGACTTTGGGAAGCCATGAGAGTTGGAGGTGTTCATACAGCTGAGATTCGGTCTTCGCCGTGGAAAACACGTTCTGCTTTCCGCCACCTTCCGGATTGAACCCCGCCTGGATGGCGATGGCCTCCAGAAGTGTGGACTTGCCCGATCCGTTTTCTCCGATGAAGAAGGTCACGGGTGTATCGAACTCGATTCTGGAAAGCCCGCGGAATGCCGGGATCTTGTAAGGGTATGCGGGACTTTCTTGAGGCCAGTCACGAAAGCGGACCTCGCGCAGGAACACAGCTTCACCTTCATTTCTTGTGGCAAGAACTTTTTAGATATTATAGCCGAATGTGTGCGACTGACGCAGACAGCAGCGATCTGATGCGCGTTGCAAGAGAGGACCCGCTCGCATGCGGATCGCGGGTCTGAACGGCGGAGTGGTACGGATGCGGAAAATCGTCATTATTGGTTCTCCTGGGGCGGGGAAGTCGACGCTTGCCCGGCGGCTGGGTCAGGCGACCAGGATCCCTGTGATCCATCTCGATTCGTTATTTTGGCGCCCCGGCTGGACGGCTACGCCTCGCCCTGAGTGGATTCGGCTGCACACGAAGGCAATCAGCGGTGAGGAATGGATTATCGACGGGCATTATGGTTCCACCTTGGACCTGCGCATCCAGGCGGCCGATACCATCGTCTTTCTCGATGTCCCACGCTGGCTGTGCCTGTGGCGGGTGTGCAAGCGGGCCGTGCAATATGTTGGTCGCACCCGGCCAGACATGGCAGAAGGGTGTCGTGAGAAACTGGATGTGGAATTCTTGAGGTACGTTTGGGGTTTTCGCAGACGCGAACAGGCGGGCATTCTACGACGGTTGCAGGACGCGCTACGTGAGGGCAAGTGTGTCATCCATTTGCGCACCCGTGCGCAAGTAGAAAGGTTTCTGAGCGAGGTTCAGGTAAGTCGGGTTGCACAAAGTAGAAAGTAAGCGACGGGGGCGACGAATCATATTTCGGGAGTGCGTGGATGAGCTGAATCGTGTCATCCGAGTGCTGCATGATTTTCCCTATCCTTGGTTGGTGGGCGGTGGATGGGCGATTGATCTCGCCCTGGGCAGA
Source organism: Alicyclobacillus kakegawensis NBRC 103104 (assembly GCF_001552655.1). GTDB lineage: Bacteria > Bacillota > Bacilli > Alicyclobacillales > Alicyclobacillaceae > Alicyclobacillus_G > Alicyclobacillus_G kakegawensis. Next base: position 20,346 of record NZ_BCRP01000013.1, read on the forward strand.
ATTACCCGTGCCCATGAAGACGTGGACATATGCGTTTTTCGTGAGTATGCGCAAGAGCTCCTGGACTACTTCTCGGAATGGGAGATAATGGTGGCTGTTCCCGGCGAGCGTCGTTTGGAGGCATGCAGAACGGTTGAAGATACATCTCCGCCTCGATTTTCCCTGCACATGCGGAAGAACGACCAATTCATCGAAGTGTTTTTAACTGATAGAATTGGTGACGAAGTGATCTTCCGACGAAATTCGTCAATCCGCATGCCAATTCGCGACTTTTGTCGAGCGGACACCTGTGGTCGTCCGTTTGTGGCTCCCGAGTGGCAATTGTTATTCAAGGCCAAAGAAGGAAGGGACCAGGACAACCAGGATTTCCATGTCTGTCTGCCTCACCTGACCGAGGCCCAACTTCAATGGCTGTCGCGGGCATTGCAAAGACATCTTCCCAACTGCCCATGGCTGGCCGAGCTGGAAGGATGATTTGCCCAGGATAGAAACGATAGTGGGAGGGATGGGCATGGAAGAAGATGTGAAGACCTCTGTTCAAAGGCAATTCAGCCAAAATGCCAAAGATTATCGTGTGGAGCCGTTGTTCGCGCAAGGTGACGATCTGCAGTACTTGCTGAAAGCCGTACCCCTGACGGGAGACGAACGCGTCTTGGACGTCGCGACAGGGGCCGGCCATGTGGCGCTGGCGTTCGCTCCGCATGTTGAGCAATGTGTCGGAATTGACCTGACGGACTCTATGGTCGAAGTTGCGACGGATTTCGCGAGGGAACGGGGGATAGGGAACGTTCACTTTGCGACCGGGGACGCGGAACACCTGCCCTTTTCCGCAGCGTCCTTCGACCTGGTCACCTGCCGGTTCGCCGCACACCATTTCGCGGATGTCGGCAGAGCTGTGCAGGAAGTGGCGCGCGTACTGAAACCTGGGGGCGCCTTCCTGCTCATTGACCACTACGCGCCCGAAGACGAAGCGTTGGACACGTTCGTCAATCACCTGGACAAACTGCGCGATCCGTCCCATGTCCGGGAACACCGGCTGTCCGAATACCAGGCCTGGTTTGCGGATGCGGGATTGTTGTATCGCGAACAGCGCAGATGGAATCTGCCATTGCAATTTGAAAATTGGGTGCAAAGGGCACGAACCCCGGCAGATATGAAAAGGAAGTTGGCGGATTACCTTCGCGAAGCTTCTCCCTCTTGCAAGGAAACATTTTGCATTCAACTGGATGAGCACCAGCACCCCGTTTCCTTTTGTTTGAAGTGCGCCTTGGTCGTGGGCAGAAAGCCTTGATGTTTGGCGGTTTTCTTCTGGGACAGACAAGGGGGACGGGCTCCAACTTCGTTGCGACCGGAAAGGAGACAAGAAAACGGTGGCCTATCGGACATTGACGGACCGGGATGTGGACGATTGCCTCTCGATGCGCGAGGCTGTCCAGATCATCGAGAGGGCCTTCGTGGAGCGAGCCGAGGGAACATTCGTATCGCCGCCAAGATTTCGTGTGGACGGGGGCGGAGGGGCGCTTGTGTTCACGGCGGGAGGAGCCATCGGATCGGAAAAACTTGTCGGGTTCCGTGTCTATGACACCTTTCCTGGCGAGCACCCGGACCGGACACAATTGGTGGCCGTTTTCAGCGCAGAAACCGGCGTCCTGCAGGGAATCGTGATCGGGGAACGGGTGGGCATCATGCGTACGGGCGCAATCGGCGGCGTCGCCGTGAAGCACATGGCGAGGCCCGACGCGGCGACGTTGGCGATTCTGGGGACCGGCAAGCAAGCCCGGGCCCAACTCGAGGCTGCTGTGGCGGTGCATGACTTCCAGACCGTCAAGGTTTATAGCCCCAACGCGGAACACCGCCGGCGCTTTATCGAGGCTATGGAGCCGAAGGTTGCCGCCGATCTTTGTGCGGTCGAGTCAGCGAGAGCGTGCGTCGATGGGGCCGATGTCGTGATATGCGCGACCAACAGTTCCAGCCCTGTGTTGGAAGCCGACTGGGTAAAGGAGGGCGCGCACATCAATACGGTGGGTCCCAAGTACGTGGGTGCCCACGAGATCCCGATAGAGCTGATTCAGAGGAGCGGCGCCCTGGTGACCGATTCGCTGGAACAACTGCAGGCGTATCCGAAGCCACATGTGGCGACGCAAGCGTCTCGGACGCCCGACATGATTGATCTAGCGGACATCGTCGCGGGCAAGGCGGCCGGGCGCAAGGGCGTTCGTGACATCACCCTGTTCTTCTCCGTAGGGCTGGCGGGCACCGAGGTTGTTGTCGCAGGGGAGGTGCTGCGGAGAGCGGGCGTATCGGCCCAAGGCTGAATTTGCGGTCGTCTGCGGTCGTCCCCTTTACGGGGTGGCATGGCTGAGAAAAGACAATCGAGTCGGCTGATGTGACGCGGATACATTGGTCAGGCAACCTTTCAAAATGAAGGAGACGATGGCCAGAGTGCAAGACAGCACGTTTGACGTTCGACCGATAGCTGTTAGCGATGCTGCTGCGTATTTAGACCTTTGTCGACAACTGGACAGGGAAACATCTTTCATGCTATACGAACCCGATGAGCGAACGACAACAGTGGATGAGCAACGTGAACAAATCCAGTCGATATTGAGGACTGAAAACCAAATGTACTTTGTGGCTGAATCGGGACATCGGTTGGTGGGACACGTCCAGGCTTACGGGGGGAGCCACCGGAGAAACCGAAATACAGTCCATTTGGTTGTTGGTGTTTTACAGGCCTATTCCCGCAAGGGGATTGGCGCGGCCTTGCTGCGAATCATGGAGGAGTGGGCCCGACGTGTTGGCATTCATCGTCTTGAGCTCACAGTTATGACGCATAACTTGGCGGCTGTAAATTTGTACCGAAAAGCGGGGTTCGAAATCGAAGGAACCATGCGACATACGCTGTTCGTGGATGGGCGGTACGTGGACGAATACATTATGGGCAAGGTGATCTAGGGCTGCCATTGCTTATCGGCACAAAGGTGATATGGATGTGGAAGTCCTATACGTGTCGTGTTGAATCGGTTTACATAGCGGATCAGAAGGGGACATTCGTTACCAGGCCTGTGGATAGGATTCAACTGGAGTACGGTGGGATTCCAGGGGACCTGCACTTTGGTTTGACCAAACGGTCCGGTGTTCGGGAGTCGATGTATCCTCGCGGCACAGAGATTTTCAACCGCCGGCAGGTTACGGTGGTATCCGTGGAGGAATGCGGGCGAATCGCCGAGCGATTGGGGGTTCCGAGCGTGCGTCCGGAATGGCTCGGGGCCAACATCGCACTCGGCGGTTTTCCAAATTTGACGACTCTGCCCGTAGGGAGTCGCATTTTGTTCCCAGGTGGAGCCGGGCTCGTGTGCGAAGGGGAAAACCTGCCATGCACACAACCTGGAGGCGTCGTACAGTCCCAATATCCAGATGAGCCACGACTGTCGTCCCGGTTCGTGCGCCATGCGCTGGGGCTCCGGGGCATCATCTGTGTCGTCGAGCGTCCCGGCGTTGTCCAGACGGGCGACACAGTGAGGGTTGTGGTCTACAATCCACCGCACAGAAACACAAGGCCAGGAAAATAGGCCATGCATGGAAATAAGAAACACGGACGGTAATGCGCCTACCGCCATTCGTCTGCAGACGATGGTACGCCGAGAGGGCCTGGCCGAGCGGCTCCAATCCCCATGTGGGTCAGAGAGGCCGCACGGACAGGCCTCTCGAACAACATCGATGAATGCCTTCATCGCCGGGGAAAGCCACTTGTCTTTGTGCCAGGCGATCTGCGTGACGATGTTGAAGTCGCACCCGGTCCAAGCCAATGCCTTCATCCTGCCAGTTGCTATTTCGTCTCGGACGGCAACCTCCGGGAGGACGCCCAGCCCTAGCCCTTCCATCGCACACCGCTTAATGGCTTTGATACTCCCAAGTTCCAATCGATTTGCCGGGACAGTTTCGGCACTGGCAATCGCGCTTTCGAATGCGCTTCGGTAATGGCAGCCGGGCTCGGTCAACAGCAGAGTTTCATCGGTCAGGTCGGCAGGACACACAGCCTTTCGTTGCGTCAGCGGGTGTCTGGGATGGCATACGAGCACCACGGGCTCCGGACAGAGTGGCTCTATGTGCAGCGCATCCGAATCTGCCGCTGGCTCCAACAAAAAGGCCACGTCCGACAATTGCAGGATCTGTTCCGCATACCGCTGCAGACGGTGGCCGGCCTCGGTCAACATCACGCGTTTCCCCAACCGTTCAAACAAGCGCACGTCCAGTTCGGACTCCAATGATTGGATATGGGTTGTAACGGTCGATTGCGCGTAGTTCAATGTCTCCGCGGCGCGGCTAAAATTGAGCGTTTTTGCGGCGGCGAGAAAAACCTGAAGCTGCTTCAGTTCCACTTGGTCCACTCCCTTATCGGCTTTTCCGATAGGTGTTATCACATCTTTCGCATAACGCGATTATACACCCTGGTGTACAATCACATAGGTTCATCGTGCAACGAGGAGAGGTGCAATTGACGGCCGCGTTTGTCCATGGATTTCTGCTTTCATTGGGGCTCATCTTGCCGATTGGGATGCAGAACAGCTTCATCCTGACGCAGGGGGCGCTCCATCGCGGGAAGGACTGGCTGCCCGGCGTGGTGACGGCTTCCCTGTGCGACACCTTGCTGATTGCGTTGGCGGTTCTCGGCGTCTCGGGGGTTGCACTGCATATGGGCTGGGTGAGGTACACTCTGGGGGCCCTAGGAGGGGTGTTCCTGCTGTACATGGGATGGTCCACGTGGCGGGACGGGAAAGAGGAAGACGTATCCTCGGCCTCCAGCACAGCGTGGACTCCCAGGCGGCAGATTGGCTTCGCAGCTTCTGTTTCCCTGCTCAATCCGCACGCCCTCATCGACACATTGGCCGTTATCGGAGGGAGCGCGTCGGCGTACTCGACTTGGGATGACAAACTGGTCTTTGGCGCGGCCTGCGCCGCTGTTTCGTGGCTCTGGTTCTTTGGCTTGGCCAGTGCGGGCCACGTTCTTGGCAGGCGCGCGCTAAGGGATGCCTCTTTGCGGGTGCTCAATCGGATTGCGGCGGGGATGATGTGGGCCTCCGCGCTGTATCTGGGGTACATCCTGTATACGTTCCGTTGACTCTGGCCTCTTGGTGTGCCGTGCGCGGGCGCGGCGAAAACGAGTCGGCCAAGGGCCCGCTTCACCGTCCCGCTTGCTTGGCTCCGTCTATCGTGATTTCATGCGGCGCAGCAGCAAGCTGTTGGACACCACGCTGACAGAACTTAGCGCCATGGCCGCGCCGGCGATGATGGGGCTCAAGATGCCAAGAGCCGCCAGCGGGATTCCCAATAGGTTGTAGAAGAACGCCCAGAACAGGTTCTGCCGTATCTTCCGCATGGTGGCCCTAGACAGACGCAGGGCCTCGACAACGCCGCGGGTCCGGCCCCGCATAAGCACAATACTGGCCGCCTCCATCGCCACATCTGTGCCCGTGCCCATGGCGATTCCGATGTCCGCCGCGGCCAACGCGGGCGCGTCGTTGATCCCGTCCCCCACCATGGCGACCACGCGTCCTTGGTTTCTCAGTTCTTCTACCTTGGCCGCCTTGTCGCTGGGCAACACCCCGGCCATGACATATGGAATTCCGATTTCGTCGGCGACGGCCCGGGCGGTGCGCTCCTGGTCTCCTGTAATCAGCCAGACGTCAATGCGAAGCGCCCTGAGTTGCTCGACCGTTGCGCGGGCGTCCTCTTTCAACGTGTCTGCGATGGCGATGACGCCGAGCAGCTGCTCATCCCGCGCGACCACCACCGTCGTGCGGCCGGCGCGCTCGTGGCGGGAGAGTACCGCGTCCGGGAGCGGATCGGCCACAAGGTCCCGCAGCCATGCGCGACTTCCGACGCGCAGCGTGGTTTCTGCCACTTGCCCTTGGATGCCTTTCCCGGGAATCGCCTCGATGCCCTCCGCGTGCGGGATGTCCACGTCCTCTTCCTTGGCGCATGCCACAATCGCAGCGCCGAGCGGGTGCTCACTGTGCACCTCCAGCGCGGCCGCGGCAGCGAGGAGGTCTTGGCGTGACGCACCCGTTGCGGGCCAAACCGCCGAGACCTTGGGCTTGCCTGCGGTGAGGGTTCCCGTTTTGTCAAACACGACCGTGTCCACTCGATGGGCCAGTTCCAGGTGTTCACCGCCTTTTATCAGAATCCCTGACTCGGCCCCCAAACCTGTGCCAACCATGATGGCGGTGGGGGTGGCGAGCCCCAGGGAGCAGGGGCAGGCGATGACCAGCACGGAGACGGCGGCCATGAGGCCGTGGGACCAGTTGCCCGACGCGCCCCAGGCGAGCAGCGTGAGGATTGCCACACAGAGCACGACGGGCACGAAGACACCCGAAATTCGATCCGCCAGTCCTTGCACCGGCGCCTTGGAACCCTGGGCCTGGTCGACAAGCCGGATGACTTGGGCGAGAGCCGTGTCCCGGCCCACCTTTGTCACTTCCATGAGAAAGGCCCCGGTTTGATTGACGGAAGCCCCAATGACGGGGTCCCCGGGCCCTCGAGCCACCGGCATCGCCTCCCCGGTCAGGAGCGATTCATCTATCGAGGTGTGGCCTTCTTTCACCACACCGTCGGCGGGAACCTTCTCTCCCGGGCGGACACGGACGAGATCGCCCACGCGGAGTTCTTCCGCTGGCACGTCGGTTTCCACACCGTCGCGCAGCACATGCGCCTCTTTCGCTCCCAGCTTGGCCAGCGACTCCAACGCCGCGCCCGACCGCGCCTTGGCCCGCGCTTCCAGCAGCTTCCCCATAAAAATCAAGGTCACGACCGTCGCGGAGCTGTCAAAGTACACGTCCTCCCCGCCCAAAACGGTCAAGGCTGCGCTGTAAAAGTAAGCGACGCTGGTGCCGAGCGCCACGAGCACGTCCATGTTCGCGGTGCCGCCGCGGAGCGCGCGGTAGGCCCCCTTGTAAAACCGCCAGCCCACGTAAAACTGTACGGGCGTGGCGAGCGTCAGACTCACCCAGGCGGGGAGGAATGGGCGTCCCCCAAGCAGCATCTCGATCATCTGAACCCACAGCGGCAGCGTGAATAGCGAGGAAAACCCGAACGTGACCAGGTCGCGGCGGTAGGCCTCGTCTTTACGCCGTTTCTCCTCGTCTCTGCCAACGGCGCTGGCCAGGGCGGCGCCGTATCCAGCCTTTTCCACAGCACGGATGAGGTCCGGCGTGCCTATCAGGCCCGGCACGTACATCACCTGGGCCCTCTCCGAGGCCAGGTTCACGGAGGCCGACCGCACACCGGGCAGCCGTCCGACCACTTTTTCGATGCGGGCGGCGCAAGCCGCACAGGTCATACCCGTGATGACCAAGTCCGCTTCTTGAAGCGGCACTGTGTAGCCCGTTTTTTCGATCCTGTCGACGACGTCTTTCCAGGTTGTATCGCCATTGAGCACCACACGGGCTCTTTCGGAGGCCAGGTTGACGTGCACCGCCTGGACTCCGGGCAATTTCCCCACGGTCTTTTCAATTCGCGCGGCACAGGCGGCGCACGTCATGCCCTCGACAGGCAGCGTCATTTCTGTGACCTGTGACACAACTTCACCCCCGATTCTCGCTTATCCGCGGGTGAACTGGCGAATCACGCTCATCAGTTCCTCAATCTTTTCGTCACCGTGGTCTTGGTGAGCCAAGGCGTCGGCCACGCAGCCGCGGGTATGGGATTCGAGAATGGACAAGCCCACTTGGTGAACCGCGCTCTTGATGGCCGCGATTTGCACAAGGATATCGACGCAATAGCGGCCTTCCTCAATCATCCGCTGGATTCCGCGCACCTGTCCTTCCACCCGCCGCAGCCGGCTTAGCAGTTCATCCTTCTGATGGGCATAGCTGTGTTGGGCATGCTCTGCACTCATAGGGGACACCCTCACCTTCGCTTCTGATAACAGAACCTTACCCCCCTACCGTATCCATGTCAACCCTCATCCACGCGATGCCGACACATGTTGTATCATGGGTGTGTACGTATAGGAAGATACCTTTCCCTCGTGCGGGATGGCGTCTTGAAGGCGACGAAAGGGGCCGTAGGGATCACGTGCAGGACGACGTTCGAACCATAGACCAGGACGCATGCGACAGGAATGGGAGCAGGCCTGTGGCGCTGGATGTGCAGATTGGGCCTCCGAAGGAGGAAAGGGAGTGGCGCTGGCTGTACACCCTGTGGCAACAGGAATGGGGTGGAGAGACGATGGTCAGTCGCGGCCACGTCTACCGCCTCGCCGATCTCGATTCGCTAGTGGCCAAGATTGATGGGGAGATGGCGGGGGCGGCGACGTATCGCATGGATGGGGTCGGTGGCTGTGAACTGATGAGCATCAACGCGACCCGGAGCAACGCCGGGGTGGGCACCCGCTTGCTTGAAGCGGTGGAACGTGCGGCGAGGGAAGCCGGATGCCGCCGGGTGTGGCTGATTACCAGCAACGACAACCTGAACGCCCTGCGCTTCTATCAGCGCCGCGGGTACCGCATGACCGCCCTGTACCCAGGCGCCATTGATGAAGCCCGGCGCATCAAGCCGACTATTCCGCTGATAGGCAACGACGGGATTGAAATCCATGACGAATTGGAGCTCGCCAAAGCGCTCGCTTAATCCCTGGCGGGTTCGAACGCAAGGACGGGTGAGCTTGCTCCCGGGCGCAGCCGGTTGAGCAGGTGAGGAGGCACCTATGAAGAGGGTTTGTGTATTTGCTGGTTCCAGCACAGGAATTGACTCGGCGTACACGATGGCCGCGCGGCAGCTTGGGGAGGCCATCGCGGCAGAGGGGTGGGAACTGGTCTACGGCGGGTCGAAAGCAGGACTGATGGGCGAGGTGGCCAACACGGTGCTGCGACAGGGCGGCACCGTGATAGGCGTCATGCCAACGGGTTTGTTTCAAACCGAAGTTGTGCATACGGGACTGTCGCGGTTCATCGAGGTCAAGGACATGCACGAGCGCAAGGCCGCCATGGGCGACTTGTCCGACGCGTTTGTCGCTCTCCCGGGCGGATACGGCACCTTCGAGGAGTTATTTGAGGTGGTCAGCTGGGCCCAGCTGGGCATCCATCGCAAACCTATCGGGTTATTGAACGTTCAAGGATATTATGTCCCCTTATTGCAGATGGTCGACCACGCGGTACGGGCGGGCTTTGTCCGCAGCGCCTCCAGGCGACTGCTTCTCGCAGCGGACAATGCGCAGGACCTGCTGGATGCGTTGAAAGCTCATCCGCCCGCGCAAGTCGAGCCCAGTTGGCAGCCTGCAGCTCAGGAGTTTGAAGACTAGCCGCTCGGTGCGCCGCTAATGGGTTCATTTTCCCATAGGCCCCGTGGTCTATCCGTGGCTTGTAACCACGGCGCCGCGGGCTGCCGCCAAGTCCCAACTGGGCCTCGCATCGGGATACATGCGCCGCGGCACCGTGTGCGCGCCGTTCAGCGCCAGATCAATCGGCGCGTCGAACGAGGGTGCTTGAGTTCTTGGATGGTCTTCAGAATGGACGTCAGTTGTTCGTCCCGGCTCTTGCGATGAGCATCCTCTTGCAGCTCCAGGATGTTCAATATCCGCTCGACTTTCTCCTGGAGTTCCTGTTGCGTCTCCGCCAGCGTGTCTATAGCCGCTTGACAGGCAGCGATACGCTGGAGCAACCGTCCCTCAACTGCGGTCACGGAGGTCGCGCCGGACTGGGATGCGTCGCGTGCATCCCTGGGTTTTGGTCCCGGGGTCTCATCCATAAGGAAAGCTTGTACATCGCTGGGTTGGATGATATAGGTGGGGCCAAACGGTTCATCGACCTGTGTCGCCTTCAGCTTGCCCCGTTGAATCCAGCGCCGGACTGTGCTGGGATGGCAGCCCAGAGCCTGGGCGGCTTCGCGCACGGTCATGGGGCATCCCTCCTCGCCAGAGCTTTGTTTTGAGTGTAGCCCATGCTGGCCGCGAGGTGTGTCGAAGCGGCCTGTCGACTGCTGGCAGTCAGTAGGGTCGCGGCATCCTCGCCGGCCCGCTTTTCGCGGCGGCACGGATTTCCTATACTGAGAATGGCAAGTACAAGATGGGCAGTTCGCAACCGGGGGCAGCTGAACGCGATGGGGGGCTCGACCATGCTGGCAGATACGCATTTGCTGACATCATACGCCGAGTTGGCGATAGAAATGGGGGTGAACCTGCAGCCGGATCAGACCCTGGTCGTTGTGGCGCCGGTCGTGGCCTGCGAATTCGTGCGCTGTGCGGTTGAAACCGCCTACCGGAACGGGGCCAAGGCTGTGCACGTGCTGTGGGATGACGACCGGGTGACACATGCGCGCCTGCAGCATGAACGGCAGGAGCAACTGCAGCAATATCCGGCTTGGAAGGCGCAAGCCTATCGGGATCTGATAGACGCACGAGCCGCCTTTCTCACGGTTGTCTCACCGCATCCGAAGTTGATGGACGACGTGCCTACTGAACACATGGCGCTGGCCATGCGCGCCGCGAGTCAGGCCCTGGCTGGCTACCGGGAGGCCCTCCAGTCGGCGCAGGTGAATTGGTCTATCGTAGCCGTGCCGAATGACGACTGGGCGCGGGAGGTCTACCCGCAGATCCCAACGCCTGCACGGCTGGAGCGGTTGTGGCAGGCGCTGGCGCGTGTCATCCGCCTGGATACGGCCAATCCGATGGAAGCGTGGAGGCAGCACCTAGGGCGGTTGACGAGGCGAATCGAGACGCTGAATGGGGCACGTTTTCGGCAGCTTCGCTATCAGGGCCCAGGGACCGATTTACGGATTGGCTTGCCCAACGAACACGTGTGGCTTGGTGGGGGCACGAAGAACCAGGATGGGGTCTTGTTTGTTCCGAACCTCCCGACGGAGGAGTGTTTTACGGCCCCAGTCAAGACCGAAGTGGAAGGTGTGGTGTGCAGCACCCGGCCCCTCTTGCACGGAGGACAGTGGATAGAGGACTTTGAATTGCGGTTCTCGGAAGGCCGCATAGTGGAGTACCGGGCGCGCGTCGGGCAAGACGTGCTGGCGTCGATTCTCGACACCGACGAGGGGGCCCGTTTCCTGGGCGAGGTGGCTTTGGTCCCACACAGTTCGCCGGTTTCTCGGGAGGGCGTGACGTTCTGCCACACCCTCTTGGACGAGAATGCGTCCTGTCATCTGGCCATCGGATCGGCGTATCCCATGAATCTCCGCGACGGAGCCCAGATGAGCCGTGAACAGAGGCGCAGCAAAGGCTTGAACGAGAGCCTGGTGCATGTGGATTTCATGGTAGGGTCCGCGGAGCTGGATATCGACGGGCTCGATGCGTCCGGGCGGTGGGTGCCCATTCTGCGCCAGGGGGAGTGGGCGGCCAGGTTTGCATAAACGGCTGCGGGCAGCTGCTGCATGGAGGAATTTAGGGTTCATGCGGTGTGAACGACGCCGGGGAGGGATGCAAGATGTTGAAAACTTCTGTAACGCGATTGCTTCGCATCAAGTACCCGCTGATTCAGGCGGGCATGGCGGGCGGGCTGACCACCCCCGAGTTGGTGGCGGCCGTGTCCAACGCTGGCGGACTGGGGACGATTGGTGGCGGCTACCTGCAGCCCGAACAGCTTCGCCAGCAAATTCGACGGGTGCGGGAATTGACAGAGAAACCGTTTGCGGTTAACCTGTTTGTCCAGCCGCCTGTACAGGCGCCGGATCAGACGGTCGTCACGTGGATGAACGACTATTTGAATCAAATGCGCCGGGAGTTGGGTTTGCCCGAGCAGCCAAAGGCCACTGTGGCCGACGTGGATTTTGAACAACAAGCCGCCATCGTGGCGGAAGAACGGGTTCCGGTCTTCAGTTTTACCTTCGGCATTCCCCGGCCGGACGTCCTGCGTCGGATTCAGGAACACAGCGTGTGCATTGGCACCGCCACCAGCGTGGACGAAGCCGTGGCCCTGCAGCAAGCGGGGGTGGACGCGTTGGTGGCTCAGGGCAGTGAGGCCGGCGGGCATCGTGGCACCTTCCTGGGACCGGAGGAACGGGCTCTCACCGGGACGATAGCCCTGATTCCGCAGGTGGTGGACCGGGTGCAAATCCCGGTCATCGCTGCCGGGGGCATTGTGGATGGCCGCGGATTGGTCGCAGCCTTGTCTCTGGGAGCCAGCGCGGTGCAGATGGGAACCGCTTTCTTGGCCAGCCCGGAGAGTGGCGCCCACCCGCTTTACAAACAACGGCTGATAGAGGCTGAGGCAGACAACACCGAGCTCACACGGGCCTATTCGGGACGCCTGGCGCGCGGAATACGGACAGAGTATATGCGGAAAATGGCGCAGTTCACAGGCGAAATCCCTCCCTATCCGATTCAGCATCACCTGACCAGGGACATTCGCGAGGCGGCCCTGGAGAGGGGAGACCCAGAATACATGTCTCTCTGGGCCGGGCAGGCCCACCCGCTGGTCACCACGCATCCCGCCGCGGCGCTGGTGCAGGAGGTCATGGACGTGGCTGCGGCCACACTGCGTTCCTTGATTCATGCCGCGCGTCCATAGCCCCATCCTCTATTTCGCCAGCTTTGTGGTAATATATCTATTATCGCTATTCTGAGAGTTTTCCGAGGAGGAGATTCTGTGGCGAATTCGGGTGGGCATGAACTGAGGCTCGTGTTTCGTCTGCGCATTGACAAGGGTGTGCGGTTCAGCGAAGCGTATGCCGCCATCACGGAGGCGGGTGGGGATATAGTCGCCATGGATGTGCACTACGCCGCCAAGGAGCACAGCGTGCGGGATATCACGGTGAGCGTGCGCAGCGACGAAGACGGGCAGCGCGTGGTTGCCGCCTTGCAGGCGCGGCCTGGGATCGAGATCCTGCACGCGTCCGACCGGACGTTCTTAGTGCACCTGGGCGGCAAGATTGGCACCCACTTGAAGGTGCCGGTGAAAAACCGTGACGACCTGTCGATGGTGTACACGCCCGGTGTGGCGAGGGTTTGTCAAGCCATCCACCAGGACCCGAGCAAGGCGTTTCAACTGACCATCAAGCGCAACACCGTGGCCGTCGTTACGGATGGGTCGGCCGTATTGGGCTTGGGCAACATCGGCCCGCAGGCCGCTCTTCCCGTGATGGAAGGCAAGGCGATGCTGTTCAAACAGTTTGCGGATGTGGACGCCTTTCCCATTTGCCTGGATACCCAGGATACGGAGGAAATTATCCGCATGGTTAAGGGATTGGCGCCTGTGTTCGGTGGCATCAACCTGGAGGACATCTCGTCTCCGCGCTGCTTCGAAATTGAGGAACGGCTGCGCCGGGAATTGGACATCCCTGTGTTTCACGATGACCAACATGGCACGGCGGTGGTCATGCTGGCGGGTCTTTTGAACGCGCTCAAAATTGTAGGAAAGCGTATGCAGGACTTGTACGTCGTGGTCAGTGGCGTCGGCGCGGCGGGCGTGGCTTGTACGAAGATCTTGCTGGCGTCGGGGGTGCGCGAGGTGGTCGGCTGCGACCGCGCCGGCATCATTGAATCCGGCAAGACGTACGACAACCCCATCAAACAGTGGTACGCCGAAAACACCAACCGGGCGGGGCGGTCGGGTTCCCTGGCAGACGCCATCCGCGGGGCGGACGTGTTCATTGGCGTGTCCGGGCCGGGGGTCTTGCGTGTCGAGGACCTGCAGGCGATGGCGGCCGATCCGATTGTTTTCGCGATGGCCAATCCCACCCCGGAGATTCTGCCGGAGCAGGCGGAGCCCTATGTGCGTGTGATGGCCACGGGCCGATCCGACTATCCGAATCAAATCAACAATGTCCTGTGTTTTCCGGGCATGTTCCGCGGAGCCCTGGATGTGCGGGCGCGTGAGATTAACGAAGCGATGAAGCTGGCCGCCGCCCAGGCGATTGCTGCCTGCGTGCCCGAGGACCAATTGAACGAGCAGTATATCATTCCCAGTGTTTTCAATCCGCACGTGGTGGAATCGGTGCGCAGAGCTGTGGCCGAAGCCGCCGTCCAGACTGGGGTTGCCAGACGGGACGTGCGCGATGGCGGACTGGGAACAGCGGCACTGACGGAGCACGATTGAGGCAACTTGCGGCTGGACGCCACCAGCCAAGCGGTCAGCCGGCCGCGGCTTGCTTCACCGCCAGTGGCTCGCTGACCGACAAAGGCGGGGTTACTCGCGGACCGGACGGGACAACGAGGCTGCGGCTTGCACCCGGTGTCCTAGGTGAGCGGCCCTGCCTGAACGCGGGACGGTGCTGCCCCAATCGCCATGCGCCGCCGAAATTCCGTGCTGGCTGAGATCCAGGCCCATGTCCTCCTCGGCCGCGCTTACCCGCAGTGGCATCAAGCAGGCAATAAGCTTCAGGGTGCCGAATGTCAAAACCGCTCCCCACAGGCAGACTGCGACGGCCCCGAGAGCCTGCACGGCCAAGAGACGGATGCCGCCCCCGAACAACAGGCCGCCCTGTTCCGCGAACACGCCGACCATCACGGTTCCGAAAAGTCCGCAGGCGCCGTGGACCGCGACGGCTCCCACCGGATCGTCCACATGCAAGGCGTCGACCCAGCGGGTGGCGAAGATCATCAGAACCCCTGCTAAAGCTCCTATGACGAGCGCGCCCCAGGCGCCGACATAGGCGCAGCCGGCCGTAATGGCGACCAGACCGGCCAAGATGCCGTTGATGGTGGCCAGGACGTCCGCCTTGTCGGAAGTGACGAGCGTGTATGTCAGCGCACTGGCGCCACCGGCGATGGAAGCCAGCAGGGTATTGACGGCGATAGGGGCCAGTTCGGGAGTTTGGGCATCCAACGTGCTGCCGGCGTTGAACCCAAACCAGCCGAACCACAGGACATAGGTACCGATGGCGGCCAGGGGGACGCTGCTGGGAGGAAACGGGTTAGCGCCGGCAGCGGCGTCAAACTTCCCGATGCGTGGTCCCAACGAGCGGGCGGCGACGAGCGCGGACATGCCGGCCATGGCGTGGATGGCGGCAGATCCCGCAAAATCGCGCATGCCCAGACGGTTCAGCCAGCCGTCAGCCCCCCATATCCAGTGACCGGAAACCGGATAGATGATTGCTGTCATGATGAGTGCGAACAGGAGGTACGCCTTGAAATTCATCCGCTCCGCCACGGCGCCGCTGACGATGCTGACGGCCGCCACCGCGAACGCGGCCTGAAACAGCCAAAAGGCGTCGTGAGGCACCGTTGTTGGCAGGTGCGTCAATGATCCCGAAAGGGCGAACCCAGAGGTGCCGATGACCCCGCCCGCGTCGCGGCCGAACATCAGGCCGAAGCCGACTACGTAATAAGCCAATACACCGAAGATGAGATCGACGAAGACCTTCATGATAATGGAGACGTGGTTCTTGGAGCGGATAAGGCCGGCCTCCAGGAGAGCGAAACCACCCTCCATAAAGAAGATCATCGAGGCGGTCAACACCACCCATACCGTGTTGAGCCCCAGCGCCAAGTTGTTTCCCATCGATCCATCTCCGTTCTCTGGCTGTTCTTTCACCCATTATGCGGGGGAGGCAGGGGAATGAAAACTGTTTGTGTCAGGAAATATAACAGACGGATGTGATGTAATCGGATTCATATGGAGGAGCCCGTATCGCACGGAGGAGAAGGTTGGGGCCGCGGCTGGGATTAACTGCCTGGGTGCAACCAGCGCAGGGGCACCACGGTGCCCGGCGGGCAGGATACATCGTCGACGCGCACCAGGCAATTGGCATCGGCCAGGCTGGATAGCACTCCTGGCGACTGGGATGTCGCTGTGTCTACCCAGACGCGGCCCGATTCTATCCATCCACGCGCCCGCAGCACGCGCGTGTGCTTGACAGGCTTGAGGCTGAGGGGCCGCGTGAGAGCTCCTGAAGCGGGGAAGGGGGTGTCCAGCCAGCCTAGGCTGCGGCGAATGACCGGACGGACCAGCACTTCAAACTGGATGAGGCAGGCTGCTGGGTTCCCGGAGAGAGCGAAAACCACCGTCTCTCCCCATAATCCGGCCAGAAGCGGGGTGCCGGGCCGTATCCAGACCTTTTCGAGGACCGGGGTGATTCCCAGGTCCGCCAGGACCTTGGGAACATGATCGGCGTCACCCTTGGATATGCCTCCACTCAGCACGAGATAGTCCACTCCCGAGAGGCTGGTCACCGCGGCGCGGATGGCGGATGCGTCATCCGCCACGGTTTGCACGCTGGTGATGTCCACCCCGTCTTCCAGCAGAGCGGAGGCTAAAAAGGCGTCGTTGGTTGAGTAGATCTGTCCGCGACGCAGCGGCTGCTGGGGGTCTGCCACGAGTTCGCTGCCGGTTATCACGATGGCGGCAGTCGGGCGTACGGCCACGGATACTTCGGGGACGCCGAAGCCGTTGCAGGCGGCTAAGTGGCGGGCGCTCAGACGAGTCCCGCTCGGCACAATAACTTGGCCCGCTCGTGCGTCATCTCCAGCGGGTTGGACCGACTCACCTTCCCGGATGGAGCGCAGCACGATGACCTCGTCTTCGCCGTCGTCTTCACACCACTCGAAGCGCAGGACGCTGTCGGCTCCGGGAGGCAGCGGGGCCCCCGTCATGATGCGGACGGCCTCGCCCGGGTGCACCTCGCCAGCGCTCTCGTCGCCGGCCAGCACACACCCAACCCGGCGCAAGCGAGCGCCGCGCTGGGCGCTCTCCGCCCGCACCGCGTAGCCGTCCATCATGGCGCGGGCGAACGGGGGAACCGAGGCGCGTGCGCTGACCGCCGCCGTGGTAATGCGGCCCAAAGCCTGGGCGACGGGTATCCGCTCGCTGCGCACGGGACGGTGCAGCTGCAACAGCCGGTCAAAGGCGCCGTCCAGGCCTAGCATCGTGGTCAAACCGCATCCCTCCTGGGCCTTTCTCATCCAGACACCAGCCTCATGTCACCCAATCGTCCGGCCTCAATATCCGCGCACAACTCCGCCACCGCTCCGTCCCTGTACACCGGAACGGCGAGGGCGGCTGCCGCCTCCATGAGCCCCTCGGTGGTCACGACGGCGCGCAGGTTGTTCATAGGCGAGCCAGCCAGCCAGTTCAACTCGCTCGCTTGGCGGATCATCGCCAGCTTGGGAAGCGGGTGGGACTTAAAGCCTTCGACCAGGACGGCATCCAGTGAACGCCCCTGTCGACGGGCGCGATCCGCCAGCCGGCGGCAGAGGACCAGGGGTTGCTCCGCCGCCTGGTCTGCCATGTCCCGCCACAAGGTGCGCCCGCCGCCTGCCAGCACGGTGGCCACCGCGCCGCTGTGGATGTATCTCTCGGTGTCGGAGGACGCTTTTTCCCAATCGTCTGGAGCGTTCTCCCATAGGTGACCGTCGTGTTTAATCACCGCGACGCGCCAACCCTGTCTCGTCCACACCTGCAGGATGCGTTCAATCAACCGCGTTTTGCCGGCATCCTGAACCCCGACGATGGATAGGACAAGGGGCCGTGGCATCATCGCCGCGGATTGATGCCTTCCATCGCGATGTTCACCCCACCGGTGCGGGCCGAAAACGTTCCTCCCAATGCAGGCAGCGCTAGAGGCACGGCGAGGGCGAGAGTGGTGGTACCAAGCCGGGGATTGGCCAGTACGGTCATCATGCGTCACACCCTTTCCGTCCCGCTCTACTGATGAATGCCGGTGTCAGGCCGGCAAGCACGCTCGACACCATTTGGACGTTTGGTCCGCCCGCGGAGAGCGCGGTCAAGAAGATGGCCGTAACCAAGCACATTTCGACTTCGACCTCCGGGAGCCAAAATCCTGCTGTCGCGCGTGACCTGGGAATAGTCTGCCGTCATCACCCTGGAGCCCATGCGCAGGCTTGGTGTACAGTAGACGTGCCTGGGTGGGCGAAGCCTGCGCCGGGTGTGAACGCCAGTGTATAAGGAGGATGTCCGGTGTACGACGAAGAACAGTTCACGACCTACGAGGATGTCGAGCGAGCCCTGGATGCGTTTGTCACGGAGGCTTTTTTTGCCGCCCCGTTTCTGACCTCCCTCCAATCCGGGCGCTATCAACCGCACCAAGTGCGCCACTTTGCGGTCCAATACAGCTACTATTCTCGACACTTCCCGAGGGTCCTGGGAGCAGCCATTTCCGCGATGGCTCCACTGGCTGATTGGTGGGTGCCGCTGGCCGACAACCTGTGGGACGAGGCCGGTCGGGGAGTGCCTGGTCGTTCCCACGAGGAACTGTACAAAACCTTTCTCTTTTCCGTGTATCCCGAGGTGCCCCTTGATGAGCGCGGAGTCCCGCTGCAGCCGATGTCGCCGGCCGTCGAGCGGGCTGTCGACACGTTCATCCGCTTCTTTCAGAACGCCACCCCGTTGGAGGCCATGGCGGCTGTTGGCTTGGGATCCGAAATGTTTGCCGGGCGTGTGATGAAAGCTATCGGGGAGGGCTTCACACGGCCGGAGTACAACCGTGAGAGGAGACTGGACGTGCGCTTTTGGGAGGTGCACGCGGACGAGCATGAACCGCGGCATTACCAACTGTGTCGCGAAATTTTGAGTCGATACACAAAGCCGCGTGAATTGGCAATGATGTTTCGGGTGGGGCGCGACATCGCGAAATCAGAGGCGGACATGTACCAGGGCCTGCATGAGGAAATGCTGACTCTGCCGCCGGAGGAGTGAGGGAACGTGGCTGTACAACCGGCCATTCAAGATTGCCTGCAGAGGATTCGACCCGTGTCGTCTGCCGCGGCCGATGCTGCTCGCCTCCGGTTGGACAGACTGACGAAGCCGCCCGGCAGCCTGGGCCGGCTGGAAGACGTGATGGTGCGGATTGCGGCCATGGTGGCTTCTCCCGCCCCGCGCTTGGAACAGCCGACTTGTCTGGTGTTTGCTGCCGATCACGGTGTCGCCGCCGAAGGGGTCTCGGCCTACCCGCAGGAGGTCACCGCCCAAATGGCGGTCAATATCGCCAGCGGCGGGGCCGTCAGCAGCGTCCTGGCCAGGCAGCACCAGGTTCGCCTGCAGGTGGTGGATGTGGGTGTGACAGCGCCTTTGCGCCACCCTGGCATCCTGAATCGACGAGTGCGTGCGGGTACGCGCAATTTTACCGCAGGGCCGGCGATGACCCGCAGCGAGGCGGAGGCGGCAGTCTGCACCGGGATTGACACCGTTAACCAGGCCCACGCGGCTGGGTGCGGGTTGTTGTTGGTCGGCGAGATGGGGATTGCCAACACGACCCCCGCTGCCGCCATGGCGGCCGTGCTTGGCCAGTGGCCGGTGTCTCAGGTGGTCGGGACGGGAACCGGCATCTCAAAGGCCCAATGGGAACACAAGGTCCACGTAATTGAACGCGCCTTGGACGTCAACCACCCGGATGCGGAAGATCCTTGGCAAGTTTTGGCCGCTCTGGGCGGGCTGGAGATTGCGGCCCTGGGCGGCGCGATATTGGCCGCCGCCGCCCACCGCATGCCGGTCCTCCTGGATGGGCTCATGACCGGGGTCGCAGCCCTGTGGGCGTACCGATTGGCCGCCGATGTGAAAGATTATCTGCTGGCCTCGCACGTTTCGGCGGAGCCAGGGCACCGTATGGTGATCTCGGCTTTGGGGCTGCAGCCGCTGCTGGACCTGGAACTGAGGCTTGGCGAGGCCTCCGGCGCCCTGTTGGCGTTGCCGCTTTTGCTTGCGGCCCAACGTGTGTTCACGGAGACGGCGACGTTTGAGGAAGCCGGGGTGAGCGAACAAGTCTAGTCTAGCTTCTGTGGCCTTGCTGACCGTGCGATTCGTCCGGTTGTGCGGCCGTGAGACGACAATGCTCTGGATCTTTCGGCTTTGTTTCGATTCTCTTATATGTACGTACAAAATGTACGTACAAATGAATCTCTGATAAGCATGCAAACCATGCCAAAATTGGCGTGGTTTGCTGGGTGTTTGTTGAAAGCGGTTGATGAATTCGCTACAATAGACACGTGTTTCGTGACATTTCCATGTCAAATCCGGAATTCCAAGGAGGGGTTCTTCTCGAAATCACATCGAAAGGCATATAAAGGAATCTAAGACGTCGTAGATGTACGTACCAATGTGCATACCAATGTCCGAAGATCCTACGTTCCTTCCCGCTAGGAGTGTGACGAACCATGGGCCATGCCCTGTTCCACCCGTCAGGGATCGATTACCTGATTGTGGTAGCCTATTTCGTTTTTGTGCTTGCGGTGGGATTCCTGTTGCGCAAGCAAACGACCACTGGGGAAGACTTCTTTCTCTCCGGACGGGCGTTGCCGGCTTGGATAACCGGTATCGCGTTCATGTCGGCTAACCTGGGCTCCACGGAGATCATCGGCATGAGTGCGGGTGGGGCCGAATACGGCATGACACAAACCCACTTTTACTGGATTGGCGCGATTCCGGCCATGGTTTTCATGGGCTTGTACATGATGCCGTTCTACTACGCGTCGCGTGCCCGCTCCGTGCCGGAATACCTGAAGCTGCGATTCAATGAAGCCACGCGCGGCGTGAACGCGGCCGCGTTCGCGGTGATGACCATCCTGGTTTCGGGCATCGGTCTGTATTCGATGGCCATCCTGTTTCAAACCCTGGTCGGGTGGTCGTTGAACACCAGCATCTGGGTGTCGGCCGCCATTGTCGTCGTGTATGTGTTTCTGGGTGGATTGACGTCGTCCATCTTCAATGAGGTGACGCAGTTCTTCTTGATTGTTCTGGGGCTCTTGCCGGTGACCGTGATTGGCATGCACAACCTCGGCGGCTGGAGCGGGCTTGCCCGCCGCGTGCCGGCCGACTTTTCCCACGTTTGGGCAGGGCTTGGAAGCGCCAACAATTCGCTTGGGGCCAACTGGGTCGCCGTTGTGCTCGGCCTCGGCTTCGTGACTTCGTTTGCGTACTGGACCACAGATTTTTTGGTCGTGCAGCGAACGTTTGCGGCCAACAGCATGCGGGCTGCCCAGGTGACGCCGATTTACGCGTCGTTTATCAAGATGTTCATCCCGTTCATCAGTGTAGTGGTGGGACTGATTGCGCTGGCGGTCTTTCCGCACATCGGCAAGGACGGGACGAGTTACAATTTGGCGTTCCCGCTGTTGATGGCCAAATACTATCCGGTGGGGATGATAGGCCTCGGCATCACAGCCCTGATGGCCAGCTTCATGAGCGGCATGGCCGGTAACATCACGGCGTTCACCACCGTGTGGACCTATGACATCTACCAGGCTTATATCAAAAAGGATGCGTCGGATGCGCACTACCTGTGGATGGGGCGGATCGCCACGGTGGTCGGGGTGCTCATCTCCATCGCCACGTCGTACATCGCCGCCGGCTTCCCGAGCATCATGGACTATATGCAAACGCTGTTCTCGTTCTTTAACGCTCCCATCTTCGGCGTGTTTTTGCTCGGGATGTTCTGGAGACGCGCGACCGGCTGGGGCGCGTTCTGGGGATTGGTTTCCGGCATTGCGTTTGCGTTCATCTTCTACTTTTTCCTGCCCTTCCACTTCGCCACGCCCAACGCGGGCAACTTCTGGCGCGCTTGGTGGGTATGGGTGGTTACGACTGGGGTCTGCGTGCTCGTCAGTCTCGTGACCAAACCTAAGTCCGACGAAGAATTGAAAGGTCTCGTCTACGGGGTGACGAAATACCGTTCGTACAAGGGGTACCCGTGGTACAAGCGGCCTGGCGTGTTGGGCTGCATCTCACTGGCGATGTTCATTGCTCTCGACATTATCTTCTGGTAAGGGGTGAGACACCATGGCACCGTCCCCGCACAACCGATTTCTCGATCTGCGCCGCTTGATTGGTGTTCTGTTGACTTTTGACGGGCTGATCATCGCCATCTACGGTGCCGTCAAGCATCCCGGCAATCCCGATGTCCCGCTGAACCTGGACCTTTGGTGGGGATTGTTGGTTCTGGTGGTCGGCCTGCTGTTTTTGTTCGCTTCTTTGCGCCCGCCGAAGCCGCCCGAAGAGGAGCCCGATTCTTTGTCATAACAGCACCGCGTTGGCCGCTGGCGCGCCACCCGGGGAGACCCGGGTGGCGCTTGCAATTTTTTGTTTCCCGCGAGAAGATGAAAGAGGAAGCAACTGGCCAGGTTTTCCTGCGCAATCTTGGCAGCACAATCTTCATCATAATAAAGGAGCGATGACGGATGGACGAACAGGCGAAAAAGACCGCGCTCAGAGGCATCACATACGGGTTGTACGTGATTGGTACGAAGGTCGGCGACGACGTAAATGCGTTCACGGGCAACTGGGTGACCCAAACCTCATTTACGCCGCCTCTTGTCGCCGTGGGAGTCAAGAAGGGAACAAGCTCCTGTGACGGAATTCTGGAGAGCGGCGTGTTTTCGGTGAACGTGCTGGAAAGCGGACAGAAAGACCTCGCGTTCGCGTTCTTCAAGCCGGTCTCGCGGGTCGGCAACAAATTCGGGGACATCGAGTTTTACACGGCGACGACAGGCAGCCCCATTCTGAAGGACGCTTTGTCTTGGTTTGAGTGCAAGGTGGTGGACCACAATGACCGAGGCGACCATGTGTTGGTCGTCGGGGAGGTCATCGATGCCGGTGTACATCGCGAGGGGAAGCCGCTGACGTTGGGCGAATTGGGCCTGTTTTACGGCGGATGAGCGGAGGGACAAACGGCGCATGCGCATTTACACCCGCGGCGGCGATAGAGGAAAGACCACTCTGATTGGCCGCAAGCGCAGGTTCAAGTCGGACGCGCGCGTCGAGGCGTACGGCAGCGTGGACGAGGCGGGGGCGTTTCTGGGCTTGGCCTGCAGTTTCCTCAGGCCTGACGAGGACGCTGATATTCTCGACCTTTTGGGCGGTGTCCAGCAGCGCCTGTGGGATGTCGGGGCCGACCTGGCGGCACCCCCGGACGCGGGTTTCACGTATCGAACACCCGACACCGCGGCCGCGGAACTGGAACCGATGATAGACAAATATCAGGCGGAGGCGGGACACCTCAGCCAGTTCATCATCCGCGGCGGCGACACGGCGGCGGCCGCCCTGCACGTTGCCTGCACCGTGGTGCGGCGGGCCGAACGCCGTGCTGTCGCCTTGATGCAGCAGGAGGAACTCCACCTACCGGCGCTCACCTACCTCAATCGGCTGTCCGACCTCTTGTTTGTCCTCGCGCGGGCTGTCAATGCCCGCCGCCAGCTTGGCGATGTGGTCTATGAGCGCAGCGGGGAAGTGTTTCGAGAACCGCACGCGGCACCCAAGGCGGACAGAAAATCGGACAATTGACAGTGCGTTGGCGACTTCTGTACAATTTCGGTGGACAAACTATCATTTCGCCTGTCAGGTGCCCTGCGTGAGCAGGGAGAATAGGGAAACCGGTGCGAATCCGGTGCGGTCCCGCCACTGTGATCAGCGGTTTGGGCGGGCGTCACTGCGGCTAAGCTGTGGGAAGGCGTTCGCTGGTCAGTGCTGAGAGCCAGGAGACCTGCCTGACGGGTGTGCGAGCTGAACCTTCGAGGAGAGGTTGAGTGCGCCGACGGGGATTTTCACCCAGTGCGTGAACTCTGCCTGCGGGCGGAGTTTTTCTATGACCACTCGCAAACGACTCGCAAGGGGACGCTCCAGACTGGTGGATGGAGGGTTCCATGTTGAAGCGCAAGATGATCTCAGTCACCACAGTAGCTGTGCTCGCCGCCGCGCTCGCGGCCGCATGCGGTAGCCCAGGAGCGGGCAACCATGCGTCCGGCGCGAACCTGTCCGGCGGCAACAGCGCGTCCGGAACCGGCAGCGCGCAAACTGTGCACTATCCCCTGACGCTGACCGACGATGTTGGCCACAAGGTGACGTTGGACAAGCAGCCTCAGCGCATCATATCCGCGACGGAGGGCACGGACGAAATCCTCACGGCGCTGGTGCCCAAGAAGAGAATCGCTATGGTCACCTCCTACGCGGCAGATCCCAGCTACTCCAATGTTCGCTCCTTCGTCAAAGGTATTCCCACCATCTCCGACGCCGCCACCGATGCGGAGAAGATCCTGGCCGCCAAGCCCGACCTGGTGCTCTTGGCGTCCTATACCAAACCAGGAGCCGTGAAGCAGATTGAGCAGGCGCACGTGCCCACATACGAGTTTGACAACTTCAACTCCATCTCCGACATCGAGCGCAACATCGGCGTCGTCGGCAAGCTCGTCGGCGAACCGGCAAAAGCTCGCCAGGTGGTGCGGGACATGGAGCGGAGCTTGACCGCCATTCATCAAGCCGTGAAGAGGGAAAAGCCGGTCACCGTGCTGGACTACAGTTCCTATGGCTTTGCGGCCGGGCGCAACACGACGGTCAACGATGTGATCATCCATGCTGGCGGCAAAAACGCGGCTTCCCAGTTGAACGGATGGGCCAAGATCAGCGATGAAGAAGTCGTCAAGTTGAACCCGGACGTCATCATCGACGCTTCGGATGACAAATCGTTTGTCAACAAGATCCTGCAAGACCCCAAGCTGCAAACAGTGTCGGCTGTGAAAAACCACCGGGTGTACGTGATCAACAGCGCTGACCTGGGAAGTGTGTCCCAGTATGTGGTCAAGGGCGTTTGGGATGTGGCCCATGTCCTGTACCCGAAGGCCGACCTGCCCAAGGTCACGGTTGCCCGCCCATGACCCGCGTCTCCGCCCTGCTGGTGCTGTGCAGTCTGGCGGTGGCCCTCGCAGTGGCCGCCGCCTTGGAGGTCTCCATCGGTCCCATGATGATTCCGGCGGGACGCCTGATTCCAGACACCTGGGCTTATTTGCATGGCGCGCGCAGCGGCGATGCGGTGGTGATGGGGGCCATTCGCTGGCCGCGCGCCCTGGCGGCCGTTCTCGTCGGGGCGGGACTCGCGGCGACGGGCGCCGTGCTGCAAGCCGTGTTTCGGAACTCCATGGCCGATCCGGCCGTCATAGGCGTCTCCAGCGGCGCCTCGTTGGGGGCGGTGTTGACGATTCAGACCGGTCTGGCCCAGCTGAACGCTTGGTCCACTCCCGTCGGCGCGTTCGTCACCGGGCTGCTTGTGGTCTATGTCATCTACCGTCTTGCCACCCTGCAGGGGAAGACCGCCATCCATGCCCTGCTTTTGGCAGGCGTTGCCGTCGGTTCCTTTTCCAGCGCCATGGTCACTCTGTTGCTCTCGCTGGCGCCGCTGGAGACGATGCAGCAGATGTTGTTCTGGCTCATGGGCGGGCTGGATGGCACGACGTGGATGAATGTATGGATGATTTTGGTGTTCGTGGCGGGCGGATTCGTCGTTTACCTGGGGCACGCACACGCGCTCGACATCCTGTCGCTCGGCGAAGAGCAGGCGGAAGGGCTCGGCGTCCCGTTGCAGCGTACCAAACAGGTCCTGTTTGCCACTTCCGCCCTTGTCGTCGGGGCGTGCGTGAGCGTGAGCGGTGTCATCGCCTTTGTGGGCTTGATAGTCCCGCACTTGGTGCGGATGTGGGTAGGTCCGCGCCATCGTCTGCTGCTTCCGGCCTCGGCGATGGGCGGCGGTATCCTCTTGGCGCTGGCCGATGTGCTCGCGCGCATGGCGCTGCAGCCAGTGGAACTGAACGTGGGCGTCGTCACGTCCTGTTTGGGGGCCCCGTTTTTCCTCTACCTGCTGCGCCGGCATTACCAAGCCTTCGAACGGGGGGCGAAAGGTTGAGCGTCCGAATTGACCTGGAACTCGCCGGGCTGGGTTTACCCCCCCGGTTGCAGGCGGTATCCGCGCGTTGGCGGGGCGGCCAGGTGATCGGCGTCGTCGGCCCAAACGGGGCGGGGAAATCGACACTGCTGCGGCTCATCGCCGGGGTTCTGCCCGCTGCCACAGGTACGGTGTCGCTCTCTGGGCGCCCTTTGCGGGGGCTTGCCAGCAGGGAGCGGGCGCGCTGGTTGGCGTATCTGCCGCAGCAGCTGCCAGAGGACTGCCCGTTCACCGTGCGTGAGTTTGTCGAGATGGGGCGCTACGCACACCGAAGCCCTTGGGGCGGGGTGGGTGGCCACGGATGGCAGGTCATCCACGACTCGATTGCACGTATGGGACTTGGCTCATACGAGGATGTGCCCCTGTCACAGCTGTCTGGGGGAGAACGGCAACGGGCGGGCGTCGCCCGCTGCTTGGCGCAAGAGAGTCCAGTGCTGTTGCTTGACGAGCCGATATCGAACCTGGATGTGCACTATCAGCTCGACATGCTCCAGCGCCTGCGTGAACTGGCAGACGCCGGCAGGCTGGTGGTTGTGGCCATCCACCACCTGGAGTTTGCGGCCCGCTATTGCTCCCAGTTGCTCCTGTTGGACAAAGGGCGCGTGTATGCGTGCGGACGGCCACAGGAGGTGCTGACCGCAGCCGCCCTTCGCGACGTTTTTGGCGTGGAAGCCGAGGTCTTCACGGATGCTCACGCTCACCTTCGCTTCACGTACCTGTACCCCAGGGAGGGTGATGCGCAGCGGCCGTCAACAGCTGTGCAGGCCGGAGAGGAGGCCAACCGTTGAAGTCGGTGTTCGTATTGGGAGGGGCGCGCAGCGGCAAAAGCGGCTACGCGGAACGCTTGGCCCGCACGTTGGCGGCGGAGAGACGCCTGTCGGTGACGTTTGTGGCCACAGCGCAGGCGACGGACGAGGAAATGGCGGACCGGATAGAGCGGCACCGCGAGGCACGCCCGCGCGATTGGGAGACGGTGGAGGAAGCGTTCGACATCGTGCCCATCCTGCGCCGTCAGCGTACGGATCAACTTATCATCGTGGATTGTCTGTCGCTGCTTCTCAACAATTGGATGTACGCTGGGTGCTCCGAGGAGCTTTACCGGCGGCGCGTGAACGCTTTGGCGGATGCGGTGACCATGGCTGTCGGCTCGGTGATTATGGTCAGCAACGAGGTGGGGGCTGGGATTGTCCCGGCGGATGGCCTGTCCCGCCAGTACCGCGACTGGCTCGGATGGTTGAATCAACGGATGGCGGCCGTCGCAAGCTCGGTTGTCTGGATGGTGGCCGGGATACCGGTGACTGTGAAAGGTTCGACCGAGACGCCATGATAGCCTGGCCACCGGGATTATCCCATCTCGCTCTGGCCGCATCCGCGTTGCTGTGCGACCGCATCGTGGGCGATCCTGCCCGCATCCCGCATCCGGTGGTCCTCATGGGTTGGTGGGTCCGCCGCGTGGAGGGTGTCTTGTATCGGCCGCAAGCCAGTCCGCGGACGCAGAGGTGGGCGGGTGTCGCCTTGTGGCTGCTCGTGTGCGCCCCGGTGGTGGTCCTCTCGGAAATGTTTCTCGTCCTGTTGTATCACCTCGCCCCATGGCTGGGGTGGATGGGCGGACTGGTCCTGACGAGTACAACCATTGCCTGGAAAGGTTTGCGGGCGGCGGTGGCCTCCGTCTATCAGGCCCTGCAGTGTGAGGGGCTGCCTGCCGCGCGGCTGGCGGTGGGCCAGATTGTCGGTCGGGACACAGCTCACCTGTCCGAACCGGAGGTGGTCCGGGCGGCGCTGGAGACGGTCGCCGAGAACCTGGTGGACGCCGTGGTGTCACCGGTATTGTTCGGGCTTCTGGGTGGACCCTCGCTGGCGATGCTGTACCGGGCGGTGAACACCCTTGATTCGATGGTCGGTTACAAGAACCCTCGGTATCAGTACTTTGGCTGGTTCAGCGCCCGCATGGACGACGGGTTTAACTACGTCCCAGCTCGCTTGTCTGGCCTCCTCTTGCTGGGCGCCGCTGGCTTGTGCGGCGGTAGCATGCGCCGGGGGTGGCGGGCATGGCGGGAGGACGCCCACAAGCACCCGAGCCCCAACGGTGGCATCCCAGAATCCGTCGTGGCTGGAGCCTTGGGGGTGCAGCTGGGCGGTGTCAACTCGTATGCGGGTGTGGTCTCCGTTCGCGCCCGCTTGGGCAAGGCCACCCGGCCGCTTGAGCGAAGGGATGTTTTGCGGGTCATTTCCTATTTAGACAGCGCCGCGTGGTTGCTGCTCGCGGCCTTGACGATAGGGGGCGCGGTGTATTGGCGGTTATCCGCTGGCTGACGCTCGCAGTGCAGTTTGCGACTGTATGCCCAACGCCGCGCGTGCGCGTAGTTCGGGGGTCCGACCTGCACGCGAGCATGGGCCTGGTGCCTGTGGTGGGGCTTGGCCTCGGCGGGTTTCTCTGGATTGTTTATCTGGGATTGGCGGCTGTGCTGCCTGTGCGCACGAGTGCCGCCGTTGCGCTTGCGCTGTACACTGCGAGCACGGGCGCCCTGCACCTGGATGGCTGGATGGATACTGTCGACGCTCTGGCCTGCAGGCGGTCCCGAGACGAGGCGCTGGCGGTCATGAAAGACAGTCGTTCCGGCGCCGTCGGGGTTGTGTTTTGCGTCTTGATGATCTTGGTGAAATACACAGCTTTGGTCTCCGTGCCGGCGGCATGGCCGGCCGGCGACAAACCTTGGTTGATCCCGGACGCGTGGCTATGGTGGGCGCCGATGCTCTCCCGGTTGGGCATGGTCTGGTCCATGCGGATGGCGCCTGCGGCTCGACCCGGGCAGGGCTTGGGGGCGATATACGCCGGTCGATTGCCGTTGCCTGTAATCTTGCTGGCTACCTTCCTCACGGGTTTATGTGGACTGGCCTTGCTTCCTGCTTGGCACGTCCTTGCCGCTGGCGCGCTCACGCTGGGGGCATGCGTCGGCTTCACAGCCTGGATGCGACGGCGCTTTGGCGGCATGACCGGAGACACCTACGGGGCGCTGCACGAGGCTCTTGAGACGCTGCTGTGGTTGATGGCGGCGGCGTTGTTGGCGCGGGAGGGATGACCATGCTGGACGTCCACGGTGGGCGAATAGAGGATTATATGGAGGATACGGGCCTGGCCGAGACGGAGATTGTGGATTTCAGCGCCAATATCAATCCCTTAGGTCCTCCGAGATCCGTGCAGGCCGCCATAGCGGACGCCCTGCCAAGCGTCCGCCATTACCCCGACATCCATCAGCGCCAAGTCAGGCGCGTGTTGTCTGAACGCTTTCAGGTCGGTGAAGAGTGTATCCTTTGCGGCAATGGAGCCAGTGAAGTAATCGATCTGTTTTTCCGCGCGCTGCGTCCAGCACGTGTCCACCTGGTTGAACCTGCCTTCGCAGAATACGCGCGGTTTGCCCGGCGCAGCGGAGCGGACATCCATGTACTGACTGCCGCCTCCGAACTGCTGGCCGGGCGACTGGAGCCGGTCCTGAAGAGACTGGACGCGGCGGTGCGACCTGGTGATGCCGTAGTCCTGAACAACCCGCACAATCCCAGCGGCCGCTTCTTTTTCCGCTCGGTGTGGGAACCGTTCGTCCTCGATTGGGCGGAACGCGGCGTCTGGGTGTTGTGCGACGAGTCGTTTCTGGATTTTCGGAAGGACGGGGACGCGCACTCGGCCATTCACCTGTCTGCCCAAACGCGGCGCCTTGTGACCGTGCGTTCAGCGACCAAGGTGTACGCCATGCCCGGCCTGCGCTTTGGCTTTGGCGTCGCGCACCCCGATACAGTGCGCCGTTTGGAGGCGGGGCGAGACCCTTGGAGCGTCAACCGCCTGGCGCAAGCAGCGGCAGCGGCCGCTTACCAGGATGACTCGTTTCTGCAGGAGACTTGGCGCTGGTTGGCAGAGGAACAGGATTTTCTTGCCGCGCGCTGGGGGAGGGAGGCAGACTGGCGGTGGTATGCGGGAGACGCCAACTTCTTTCTCGTTCGGTGGAATGACGCGTCGGTCGAGGGGTTGCTTGTGTATCTCCAACGGCAGGGACTGTTCCTCCGCTCCTGCGCCAACTTTCCGGGGCTGGGACCGAACTTTTTGCGCATTGCCGTCCGCAGCCGTCCCGAGAATGAACGGCTGTGGCAAGCGGTGACGAGCTACCTGCATTCCTCTGCGTCCAGGCCCGCCGCGGTCTCTCTGCCGCATATCCCAGAGCCTGTTCCGCGCCGGGCCAAAAGTCTCATGCTGGTCGGCACCGCATCGGGTGTCGGCAAGAGCGTGTTGACTGCAGCGCTGTGCCGCATTTTGCACGAGGACGGGGTGGATGTCGCCCCGTTTAAGGCGCAGAACATGTCGCTGAACTCCGCCGTCACCCCCTCCGGGCGCGAAATTGGCCGGGCGCAGGCGGTGCAGGCCGAGGCATGCGGAATTCCTCCCAATGAGCATATGAATCCCGTGCTGCTCAAGCCAACCGGTCCGCACCAGAGCCAAGTGGTCTTGCAAGGGCGCGTGTACGACTCGGTCACTGCCAGGGAGTACTTTGCCGGCGACAAGCGTGAGCTGTGGAACGCCGTGCAGGAAAGCTACGCCTACCTGGCCGAGCGCCACCAGGTGGTGGTCATCGAAGGGGCCGGGAGCCCGGTGGAAGTCAATCTCAAGGCGCGCGACATCGCCAATTTCAAGGTGGCAGCGATGGCGGACGCGGACGTGCTGCTCGTGGCGGACATCGACAGAGGGGGCGTCTTCGCGTCCATCGTCGGTACGCTGGCGCTGCTTGACGCGGACGAACGAGCGCGCGTGAAAGGCATTCTCATCAATCGCTTTCGGGGCGATGCGAGCCTGTTTCGCGAGGGAGTGCGGTGGTTGGAGCAGCGGACTGGCCTGCCGGTCGTGGGCGTGGTTCCGTTCATTCCCCGCATCGGCATCGATGAGGAAGACTCTGTGGCCTTGGACTCCGTCCGCTACCAAGGCGGAGGACCGGCAACGGACCAGCACCGGATCCCCGACGCACACCAACTCCGGATCGCCATCGTGCGGCTGCCGCATATCGCCAATTTTACCGATTTCGATCCATTGTTTTTGGAGCCGCAGGTAGAGGCTCACTTTTGTACCCGGCCCGAGGAGCTGCGGGGCGCGGCCGCGGTCGTACTGCCGGGGACCAAGAGCACGTTGCTGGATCTGGCCTGGCTGCATGAGTCCGGATGGGCACAGGCCTTGCAATCGTTTGCCGAGGCAGGCGGATGGGTGCTCGGCATCTGTGGGGGCTTTCAGATGCTGGGCGTGCATGTACTCGATCCGTACGGTATTGAGGCTGGGGCGGACGAGGAGCCAGGACTTGACTTGCTTCCGGTCAGCACGGAAATTTTGCCACGCAAGCGCACCGCGCTGGTCCGGGCGGAGTTGATGGGCCCGTTTGCTCCCCTGCGCGTCGATGGGTACGAGATCCATATGGGGAAAACGAATTGGCAAAGTGAATCGGTGCTGCCGTTTGCCCGTCTTGAGGCGGACACCGACGGGCGGGCGCGTGTGGACGGGTGTATCGCCGAGGACGGCCGTGTCATCGGCACCTATCTGCACGGAATACTCCACAATGACGATTTTCGGCATGCTTGGTTGCGTCGCCTCTGTCAAGCGCGGGGCGTACCTTTTTACTCGGTGCCCTTGCGGGCGCAGGCGGTGCGCGAGCAGGCGTTGGCACGCCTGGCCGAGGTGGTGCGCAACCATGTCCAGCTTCCCCGAATCTATGAATGGCTGGGGATATCGAGCGGTTTTGTATCTTAAGGTGAGTCTGGTAAACTAATTCTTGAGCCTCTTGTTAAGATAAGACGCGGACAGATACGTCTGTTGGCCAGGAGGTGAAAAATGGAAGTTGGGCTGCTGCTGTTGTCGCTTGTCCTCATTGCTGGCGTCTATTCAGCCCGGGTGAACAGTCGCATTGGATTTCCAGCGTTGATTGGCTTTGTCTTGATAGGCGTCCTCATCGGTCCCAACGGGTTCGGCATCGCGCCGCGGATAGACGAACACGTGGCCCAGTACCTCGGTTATGTCGCTTTGATTCTCATTTTGTTTGAAGGTGGTTTGCATACCTCCTGGACACGCATCCGTAACGCGTGGGCCCCTTCCCTGTCATTGGCCACGCTGGGCGTGCTCATCAGCTCCGCGTTCATGACGGTTCTGGTTCTGGAACTGCTCCATCTGCCGTTCTATGCGGCGGCGCTGTTGGGCGTGGCTGTCAGTTCCACGGATGCGGCCTCCGTGTTCTCCATCCTTGGCGGAGCCTCCTTGCGGCGCAGGTTGGTGGATATCCTTGAGGTCGAATCCGGCACCAACGACCCGATGGCGTTTTTTCTCACGCTCATCCTCATCGAATGGGCGGAACACGGGCCAGGTTCGCCAGGGGCCGCCACTTTGCACGTGGTTGTCCTGTTCGGTTTGCAGATGCTGGTCGGCTTGGCTGCTGGCGTGGCCATCGGGTATGCAGGCTCCTTCGTGAACCAGCGGATTAAACTGGACACAGGCGGGCTCTATCCAACCCTCTCCCTGGCGTTTGCCTTGCTCGCTTTCGGGGTCGCCAGCGTCCTCGATGGCAGCGGGTTTCTGGCGGTATATGTGGCCTCCGTGTGGATGGCCAACCATCGTCTCGAACACCGCTACAGCATCCTGCGTTTCCACGAAGGCGTCTCGTGGACCATGCATATCATCATGTTTGTGGTGTTGGGGCTGCAATTGAATCTCACAGGGGTTTATCGCATTATAGTGCCCGGCTTGGGACTGGCAGTCGGGGCGCTGTTTCTGGCACGGCCGACAGCCGTGTGGCTGTCCACGCTGGGCATGGGATTGAACTGGCGGGAAAAGGTGTTCTTGAGTTGGGCCGGTTTGCGGGGCGCCGTGCCGATTGTGTTGGTCTTGACGGCCATGCTTGCCCCCGTATATACACCCGGGACCATGCTCGACGCCGTGTTTTTCGTCGTGTTGGCATCCACTTTGGTGCAGGGCTTGACGGTCGTCCCGTTCGCCAAACGACTTGACCTGTTTGATCCGTCCCCTTCCGAAGGGCTGTTTGAATTGGTGGCGATAGCCCGGGAGAATGCGATTGTCCTGCCGGTGGAGATTGTTGCGGATTCACCCTTGGTGGAAAGGAAGCTGGTGGAGGTTCCGTTTCCGCCCAACACCCTCTGTTACGCCGTCGTTCGCGGCGGAAGCGTTCTGGTTCCGCGCGGGGCGACGCGGCTGCAGGCGAATGACCACCTGTTGGTGCTTTCCGATCGGCGGCACATTCCCGATTTAATGCGCTTGTTTGCCAATGAGTCTGTCGGTTCACCCCAATTCCTCCCATGAAAACGGGTCTGCAGCGGGGAAGGCATCATCCCAGGGCCGGATCGAGCAGCCCGTAAAGCCAAACTCTCCGGCCGGGCAGCGGTACGCCTCGCCACGTCATCAGCGGCGAGATCATGGTCTCCTGCCAACCGGCCTGCTCAAGGTAGCGGCGGAATTCGGTTTGGGCACTGGGCACGTCCACGCGCATCATCCCGGTTGCCAACCGTTCGGCGGCAGCGGTCACACTCTTGGCCACGGCCAGGGATTCTGCCAGCAGCGGGCCTATGGTGAGCGCGCCGGGTTTGGGCACGAGGACGGCGGTGCCAACGAGCTGTCGTTCGCGGTTCCGTGCGGCTACGGACAAGCGGGCGAGGTTTCGCAGCGCCTGTCTATCTGGTTGATCTGCGGGGGAGAGGAACAGGCGATGGCGGGGCGCGCCGTTGGCTTCCTGGTCGAGGCGGGCGATGAGGGACCAGTCTCTGGGGCTTATCTCCACGCATCTCGCCAACTGCCAGTCATTTTCCGTCTCTTCGTCGATGAGGACGTCCGCGTGGATGCCGGGTGATGCCGTGTCGCCTCCAATCGGACGCTGCATGCGGTGGATGAAGCCGACCGTCTCAAACCCCAGCGATTCATAGAGACGGTAGCCCGGCGCGGTGGAGACCAATGACACGCAGGCTGCCCGCGACTGGGCGTAGGCTAAACAGGCGGATACCAAGCGGCGTCCGATGCCGCGCCGTTGGACATCAGGGTGAACCATGACCATGCCGATGGAGGCCCATGTGGGTGGGTAGGCGAACACGGCGGCGGTCGCGAGCAATTGGCGGCTGCGACGCAGACCAATCACCCACCCAGAGGTCAAAAGCCACAGCACCTGTTGGCGGCGAAACGCCCATCCCAGCTGGGCAGCCAGTGCCTGAACGGCCGCCGCGTCCGACGTGCGCAAAACCTCCCAATCGTCGCTGCTGTTCATCCGTTTGTCTCCTTTGCTCCCTCTTATCTCTGACGCCATTCTATCACGGCGCACTCATAGCGCGTACCCATCTGCTGTCGCGGCAGAGCGACGAGGCATAAGTGGGGGGGATTTCGCGAACATTGTAACCTGTCACAGTCATGACAGGGGGATCGTCCATGCATCCATTGCAAACGGTGGCCGACGTCTTCGTCATCATCGCCTTCATCCTGGGCAGCCTTCTCCTGCTTGCGCTGGCGGGGATTGTCCTGATGCTGTACGTGCATGATCGGCGGCAAGACCAGCATCCCGTCCTGCGCAACTTTCCCGTCATTGGCATGGCGCGCTATTTTCTTGAGAAGATAGGTCCTGAACTGCGCCAGTATCTTTACAACAGCGACACGGAGGGCAAACCGTTTTCCCGTGTCGATTACGAGACCATCGTTAAGAGCGCCAAGTATCAACGCAATGTGATTGGCTTCGGTTCACAGCGGGATTTCGACAGGCCTGGGTATTACATCCGCAACGCGATGTTTCCCAAGCAAATGGAGGAGCTGCGGATGGACCGCGAGACGCGCGTGAAAAGCAAAAAATATGTCCTGGTGTCCGATCCGCTGTTTGGACAACGAAAGGAGAAGTGGGTGGATGCGAGTCCGTTGGCGTACCTGTTGGCCGACGAGGACGCCATCACGATTGGCGCGGGGGTAGCGCACCCGTTTGTGGTCAAGGGTCAGATTGGCATGTCCGGCATGAGCTTTGGCGCCCTGGGCAGCCACGCCATCTTGGCTCTCTCGCACGGCCTGGCCATCGCCAAGGGAACCTGGATGAATACGGGGGAAGGTGGGCTGTCGTCCTACCACCTGGCCGGCGGAGTGGATATCATCATGCAGATTGGTCCCGGACTGTTCGGGGTGCGCGACGCCCACGGCCGGTTCAATTGGGACGAACTGCGGCGCAAAGCGGAATTGCCGCAGGTGCGCGCCTTTGAGTTGAAACTGGCACAGGGAGCGAAGGCGCGTGGCGGTCATATCGACGGCGACAAGGTCACACCTGAAATCGCCAAGATTCGTCTGGTGGAACCCTACAAGCCTATCGACAGTCCCAACCGTTTCCACGAGTTTGACGACTTGCCGTCACTGTTCGATTTTGTGGAGCGCATCCGCGCCGCGACCGGCAAACCCGTGGGAATGAAGATGGTGGTCGGCAGTCCGGAACAGGCTGACGAGTTGGCGGCGTACATGCGCCAATCCGGGGCAGGGCCGGATTTTATCACCATCGACGGCGGGGAAGGCGGGACGGGAGCTTCTTATCAAGAGCTGGCGGATACCGTGGGACTGCCCATCAAGTCGGCGCTGCGTCTGGTTGACGCTGCCCTGATCCGCCACGGGGTGCGTGACCGGGTGCGGCTGATAGCTTCCGGAAAATTATTTTCACCCGACAGGGTGGCGGTCGCCTTGGCCATGGGGGCGGACCTGGTCAACATAGCGCGCGGGTTCATGATCACGGTGGGCTGCATTCAGGCCCTGAAGTGTCATGCAAATATCTGTCCGGTTGGGGTCGCCACAACCAATCCGGCTCTGGAGAAGGCCCTCGTGGTGGACGAAAAGAAGTATCGAGTGGCTAACTACGTGGTCACGATGCGGGAGGGCTTGTTTCGGCTGGCGGCTGCGGCCGGTCTGAATTCGCCTGTCCAGTTCACGCGTTCGCACGTGGTCTTTCAAGATGTTGCCGGAAGAGTGTCCAGTCTGGATGAGGCGGAGCCGGTCTTGAGCCGCCAGGGAATCGCCGGGCCCTGACGGCGGCCGTACCCGCTCACCGTTTTGGCTGGTGATGCGGGGGATGCATGGGGGGAGCAAACGGTATACGCGGCCGCTGGCTGTGAATGGGTGGGACCGGAGGCGCTAGAAGCCCTCTCCGTTTGACGCCCTGGTGGGCGATCTTGACCAACTCCCGCACCCTTTCATCCTGGGCGACATGGAACGCCAAGGAACCAAACTTGAGAAAGGTGTCCAGCTTCAATTCCCTTCACCCGCCTCTTTGACGCATGAATTGAGCCCGCAGGCCAAAGGACTAGGGGCTTTGCCATCTACCGTATTCGCTCGGCCACCCTGTGTGCTGGCGAATGCCTGGAGCGTGGCACCAGGCGGGTAATGGGCTTGGGTATAGCGCTGTCCGTTTGGCGCCAGACTGGGAGAATAGGTATCCTGTGCTGGAGAGCAGCGCAAATTTTCGATGCAGGAGCATAAACGTGCATTTTGACATTCTGGAATGGTTGCAACACTATGGCTACTTCGGCGTACTCCTTATTCTGCTGTTGGAACCTATCGGCATCCCGTTCCCAGCGGAGACGACACTGACTGTGGCTGGCGTCGAGTGGACTCGGGGTGTGTTTCACCTTTTGCCTCTCTGGTTGGCCGCTGTCGTCGGCAACGTGACTGGATCCACCGTCGCTTACGTCATCGGGCGCTATCTGGGGCGTCCCGTGATTGTTCGCTTTGGGCGGCACGTGGGCATCACTCAGACACGCCTCGATGCGGTGGCAAATGGATTCAACCGCTATCAGGGCGGGATTGTGCTGGTCTCCAAGTTTATTGCTGGCATCCGTGTCCTCGTTCCCTATGTGGCCGGCATCGAAAACATGTCCGTCATTCGATTCAGCCTCTACAATGTATTCGGCACGCTGGTTTGGACGGCCGTCTTCATCGTGCTGGGACGCACACTCGGCGTGGAATGGGCGCGGTACCATCACCTTCTCGAGCAGCACCGGGCGGTGATTGGGGTCGGTCTGATCCTTTTCGTGGCTGTCTTGGTGAGTTGGTGTGTGTATAGGCGGCGCACATCTGTGTGAACCTGGGCCGGCGTTCCCTTTGCAACTGGCGGGATGCCAGGTCGGCGCTGTGGGCCGGAGGCGCATACGCGGGGTGTCCGGAATCCGGCTCTCGGTTCGGGCGCCAGCACGGGTTATCTGCCCTGACGCCGCACCTTGGCCTCTCATAGCATGAACCATCTCAGGAGAGGGGAGTGTGTGCGTTGTACGGAGCGTTTGGAGGCTACACCCGTTGGGCGGTCGTGTTTCTTATCATCTTCGTTCTGTTCTTCCTCCTGGTGCCGGCTGTATATGTCGGCGGCGCCGACGGAGCTGCAGGGGCGCCGGGCGTGTATTGAGGCCGGTTGGCCGAACCGCGTCCCCGATCCCGGTTTGTGAGTGATCCTGTGCATGGGCCTTGACGCACCGGCAGGCCGCGAAGGCAAGGAGGCCATTCTCCTGCCCTGGCCTGCTGGCATCCCTTTGCCGGCCGCGGCGGCTTCACGCTTTCGATGAACTGCGGTTTGCCGGACAGGTTGGCCTGGTTTCACCTGATAAAAAATGGACGATGTCCCCCAGACAGCACAGATTGAGGGACCGTCCAGCGCCATCCTGGCTTACTTGAGCGGGATGGGCTTGCCAAATACTGGAACAACCGAACCATGGTAGTGGGTCTCGATGAACTTTTTCACAGCCGCTGAGTTCAGCGCTTTGTCCAACTTCTCGATGGCCGGCTTGTTTTGATCCCCGTCGCGCACGACAACCACGTTGGCGTATGTCTTGGCGGCCTGGGAATTGGCCTTTTCCACAGCCAGGGCGTCAGACACCTTGTACCCAGCTTGCAGCGCGTAGTTTCCGTTGATGACCGAATAGTTCACGTCTTTGGCCACGCGGGGAATGGCAGCCGCGTCCAATTCCTCTATCTGCAAATGATGCGGATTCGACACAATGTCATTCGGGGTCTCGGACAAGCTGTGCGGATCTTTCAAGCTGATCAGCCCGTTGTCCGCCAACAGCAGCAGCGCTCTCCCCTCGTTTGTGGTGTCATTGGGGACCGCCACGGTGGCGCCGTCTGGAATGTTCTTTAGCGATTTGCTTTTTCCCGGATACAGTCCAAGCGGCTCGAAGTGAACCATGACGGTCGGTACCAGGTCGGTATGGTTCTTTTGATTGTATTCCTCCAGATAGGGTACATGTTGGAAATAATTAGCGTCCAGTTGTCCCGACGCCAAGGCCCGGTTGGGTTGGACGTAGTCATTGAATTCCACGACCTGCAAATTAACCCCTTCCTTGGCCAGAATGGGCTTGACATAATCCAGGATTTCGGCATGGGGAACCGGGGTGGCTCCAACCTTCAGTACCGTCTCTTTTTGGGTGGATTTGGCCGTGGACTGGTTGGCTGGCGATGACTGGCTGGCTCCGCAGCCAGCTGTGAGCGCTGCGCTGATGCCGAGGACGGCCGCAAAGCGCAGGATGTTGCGGGTGTTCATCTGAATCTCCTCCTAGTTTGGTCTCTCTGTCTCCTGGGTCTATAGTGTGGACCGGCCTGAATCTCGCGCTTGGCACGAAAAAACCTCTTTCCCAGGGAAAGAGGCGGCGTACCCCTCTTATCTCTCGGAATCCATCCGCAGGAGTTAGCACCGTGCGCGTGGCCGGTTGCCGGGCATCATAGGGCCAGTCCCTCCGCCTACTCTCGATAAGAGTTTGGATGTTGGAGTTTTGTACAACCATTTATACGCGAAGAGACCTTCGCTTGTCAACTCATCGGTCTTTGGCTTGTCAAGCGAACACAAAATGAACTAGAATGGGGGACCGAGTGCATTCATCGGTGTGCCCGGATACTGCACGCCTTCCGGAGCGCGTTATCGGAGCGTGTTTTCATAGGCAGGTCTTTCCCTAGGGGAGGGATAAGCGACGATAGAATTGCGAGGGATTTGCAAACTGTACGGACAGCCCAAGAAGCCTGTGGTTGCCTTGGACCAGGTCGACCTTCGCGTGGAGGCGGGGGAGATCTTTGGGCTGATTGGATACTCTGGCGCAGGGAAAAGCACCTTGCTGCGCTGCGTGAACCTTTTGGAGCGTCCTACCCAAGGCGAGGTGTGGGTGGATGGACAAGAGATGACCCGCCTGAATAAGCGGGAGTTGCAGGCAGCGAGACGACAAATCGGCATGATCTTCCAACACTTTCACCTTCTCGCTTCCGCCACGGTCGCCGACAATGTCGCCTTTCCACTGCGTTTGGCCCATCAGCGGGGCGCCGACGTGACAAGCCGTGTGAACGAGCTGTTGGACTGGGTGGGGTTGTCTGAGCACGCCCACAAGTATCCCGCACAGTTGTCCGGCGGGCAAAAGCAGCGTGTCGCGATTGCCCGTGCCCTGGCGACGCGGCCGAAGATCCTGCTATGCGACGAGGCCACGTCCGCATTGGACCCTGAGACGACGAGACAGATTCTGGATTTGATTCTGCGCGTCAACCGCGAGCTGGGTGTGACCGTCGTGGTGGTCACACACGAGATGTCCGTGGTGCGCCGGGTCTGCGACCACGTGGCCGTGATGGAGGCCGGGCGCATTGTGGAGAGCGGATCGGTTGTGGATACGTTTTTGTTTCCCAAACACGAACTCACCCGAAAGCTCCTGGCGATGGACGATGAAAGCGAGGCGAATTTCTCGGCAGAGATGGCGCACAGGCAGGGGAACTGGCTGGGGGAGCGGCCCGGACGCAAGCTGCGGCTTGTGTTTCGTGGCGACGCGGTCTATCGTCCGATTTTGTCGGAGGTCGCCCAGCAGACGGCGGGCCACTACAGCATTCTGAAGGGAACGGTGGATGTCATCAAGGACGTTCCTTACGGGCGGCTGTTGGTGCAGTGGTTCGGGGACGAGACAACCGTGGCCAAGGCCATCGCCGCATTGGAAGAGCGTGGCTGCCGTGTGGACGTCTTGGAGGATGCTTCCGGTTTGTCGGCTGCGGTTTCCTCTCGGCCGCTGGTTAACGCTTCATGCCAGCAGGAGGCGATGAACGTCGGGAACGGAGAAGGAGGGGATTCTGGATGAGCGACCTTGTCTGGCCGGACATTCTCCAGGCGACCTGGCAGACGCTGTATATGGTCGGGGTCTCCACGTTGTTCGCGACCGCGCTCGGATTGCCCATGGGTGTGTTTTTGGTGCTGTTTTCCACGCGCCATCTGATGGAGCGGCGAGCGGCCTACCAGGTGTTGGCGGTCATTGTCAATATCGTGAGGTCCGTACCGTTCATCATCCTGTTGATAGCCATCATTCCGTTGACTGAGTGGATTGTGGGGACGTCCATCGGCGTCAACGCGGCCATTGTGCCCTTGACCGTCGGGGCGGCACCGTTTTATGCACGCGTGGCGGAAACCGCGCTGCGCGAGGTGGAGTCCGGAGTCCTGGAAGCGGCACAGGCGATGGGGGCCTCCGTGTGGCAGATTGTCTGGCGGGTGTTGTTGCCCGAAGCCCGGCCCGGGCTCATAGCCGGCGTCACCATTACCGCCGTGACCTTGGTCAGCTACTCGGCGATGTCGGGTGTGATTGGCGGCGGTGGATTGGGAGACCTAGCCGTGCGTTATGGATACGAACGGTTTGAAACGGGTGTGATGTTGGTCACCACCGCCATTCTGGTTGTTATTGTCCAGTGTATGCAAATGTTGGGGGATGCGTTGGTCAAACACTACGCTCGGCGTTCGTAGGTCTGCGGCGAATCTGTCCAATCCGGGCGAGCCGGTGCGAGCCGATGCCATACCGACGGTGTGGCACGCTGCTCCGCTGGCTCGCTAGTCGTGTTGGTCTGGTCTTTTGTTCAATCGTGGATGACGACCTTGGTGCCTGTGGGGATGTGTTCATAGACCCACTTGGCGTCCGGGATGGTCAGATGGATGCAGCCGTGCGAATCTTCGTGGCCGAGCTTTCTGGCATCCTTGACGATGACATGTCCGTCCTTGTCCATTGGCACGCTGTGAAAAAGGTACTGGCCATGGTTCAACCATGAGACCCAATACTTGGCTCCTTCGTGGAACCGCGGGGTATAGAACCACGTGCCTCTTTCCGGCTGTACGTAAAAGGTACCCCGGGGCGTGTAGGTGGCTTTGCTGCCGTCCACACCAGACGAAATGATCATCGTGTAGAGGGTCTTTTGCCCCGATTTGATGTACATCCGCTGCTGAGAGATGGACACGTCTATCCAAACCGGCTCTCCCGGTTGGAGCTTAGGATAAGGTCCGTCGGAAGGTTCGTTCCAGTTCACCGTGGGTGTAGCTGCGGATTTGGAATCGAGTTTCGCGGTGGCGAACGAGCGGCTGCCCAAAGCTTCGGCGGGATCCTCATGGTTCTCTGCGGAAGCAGACGCTTCGCTTGGTGGAGATGATTGGTGTGCAGGGACATTCTGTCCGCCCAGTGCGTGTTCGGCAGCCATGTCGGTCGACGCAGCTTGGTCCGACGCGTTGTTGCGTCCCGCGCCGTCGGAAGGCGGAGCTGTCCCGCAGGCAGTCAGCAACCATCCGCATAGCACGATCGCCGTAGTGAGTCGGAACGAGGCCCAGTGCATGCGTTTCTCTCCTTGTCTGAAGGCTTTCCTCAGTATACAGGATGTCTCCCTATGAAGCCAGTCCATTTCGACACATTTCGGGGGATTCCTGCATACTCTATCCGCTGCGCCACCGGGCTCGTTGTCTGTGTCGCAGATTGGACGCCAGCTTGTCGCCGGGCCTTCGTGTATGTTGCGGGAACGGGACCGGGAGCTGGCTGTGTCGTCTCATCCCTTCATCCATGTCTTCTCGGTTATCGTCGGCTGTTCGCTGAGGCGCTGCCGCAACTCCGTCCGCGTCGGAGTGGTGCTTGAACGCGCCTCCCGGGGTGTTCCCGCTCAGACACTTATCTACCGTTGCAAGCGGTACAGGTAAAACACATAATCTGTGGAAGCGCCGGGATAACCGAGCTGTCGGAGCATGGCTGTGATGTTGTCTCGGTGGTACGTCCCGTGGTTCACAACATGCTGGACGATGTCTGTGTAACGGGCTCGCAATGTCCCGTAGGTCGGATGCGTGTACTCGGAGACGGCTTCAAGATCCGGGTGGCTTGCCAAGAACGATTCGTATCGAGCCGCTGTCTTGGCAAAGCACGTCTCGAATGTCTCGAGGGTGGCGTCTTTCACCTCTGCTTGCCAAAGGGGCACCGACATTTGTATCGTCTCTATTGCACCGGACATGGCGCTCAGCCAAACGGCCAAGTGAATGCATGCGGCCGTGTTTCGGCCGTCCTCCTTTCGATGGTCGCTGGAACCATTGTAACCCATTTCACAAAACCCCAAAGTATATTTATATTAAAGTTGAGCTGGGCGGCCCGGTGTTCAGGTTATGAACGTGACAGTTCCGAGATGCGAATTGGAAAATTGGGCAGCGTTGTGCCAGGGTGGCGTGGATTGCGAGGAGGGACGACGATGAAGGTGTTATTCATTGGAGGCACGGGACTGATCAGCCAGGCGGTATCCCGGTTGGCAGTGGAACGAGGCATTGAGTTGTACTTGTTGAACCGGGGGCAGCGAAGTGAATTTGTGCCAGAGGGTGCAGTCGTCATCCATGGAGACATACGATCCCCTTCGGCTGTCAAGGAGGCGCTCGCCGGGCGGCATTTTGACGCCGTGGTCGACTGGATTGCCTTCACCCCGGACCATGTTCGAACCGACATCGATTTGTTTCAGGGAAGAACAGACCAGTACGTCTATATCAGCAGCGCTTCCGCATATCAAAAGCCTCCGACCCACTATCTGGTGACCGAGTCGACGCCCCTTGCCAATCCCTATTGGCAATATTCGCGGGACAAGATAGCCTCAGAGGAGCTTTTGATGGACGCCTACCGGGAAACGGGTTTCCCCGTGACCATCGTGCGCCCTTCGCATACCTATGGCGATACGATGATCCCCGCTTCGATAAACAGTCAGGAACATCCTTGGTCGCTGGTGGACAGAATGCGCCGGGGAAAGAAAATTATCGTTCATGGCGACGGTACGTCACTGTGGACGATGACCCACAACACGGATTTCGCCAAGGGTTTTGTGGGGCTGCTCGGGAACCCGCAGGCCATCGGGCACGCCTTCCACATCACATCCGACGAGGTACTCACCTGGGATCAGATTTATGAAGCCATCGGCAAAGCGGCCGGTGTAAAACCAAACCTTGTGCATATTTCCTCGGAGTTTATCGCCGCCTGCTGTCCCCAATATACGGGCGGGTTGCTGGGGGACAAGGCCGCGAGTCTCGTTTTTGATAACAGTAAAATCAAGCGCTTTGTCCCCGACTATTGCGCGACCATCCCCTTCGCGGAAGGCATTCGGCGAACGATTGCCTGGTTTGAAGCCCATCCCGAGCGTTGTACGGTGGATGAGGAGTGGGATCGCGAAATGGATCGCATCATTGCCGCCTATGAATTAGGTCGCAAATCCTATTGAATCCACTCTATTGGCTGGTAACGGAGTCATCGGAGGACGGTAGGGTATACGTACCATAAGACGTACCTTGCGGAGTATCATCATTGAACGAGGTAAGCGGTCGCAAGCTGAATCGGCTGATCCATGAGAAGAGCCCATGCCTGTTGCAGCATGCGTACAACCCAGTGGACGACTAGTTTCCGTGGGGCAGGAGGCTTTTCAAAAGGCTAAGAGAGAAGGCAAGGCGGTCTTTTGTCCATCGGCTATTCGTAGCCCTGCGGGGCTACGGATAGCGATATGTGGGAATAGAGGGATGTGTCGACCTGTCATTGGTGTCACATCCGCAGATTACACCATTAAATACCACGTCATGACTTAGATTGACACCTATAAGATGACTCTCGTATACTCCGGCTAATGGTTCTATTACGTGTCATGGTAGTGACAGAAAGAATTGGAGAAATCGAGAATGGTCATTCTTGACTGTTGGCTGCCCGAAAAATTGAAGTGGGGTGTTCCTCGATGGAAAATAATAGAATGAATCCTAAGGTTGATGAATATTTAAGTAAAGCCAAAAAATGGAGGGAAGAATTTGAGAAATTGAGGATGATCATTCTTGACTGTCAGCTGACTGAAG
This sequence comes from Alicyclobacillus kakegawensis NBRC 103104, assembly GCF_001552655.1. Lineage (GTDB taxonomy): Bacteria > Bacillota > Bacilli > Alicyclobacillales > Alicyclobacillaceae > Alicyclobacillus_G > Alicyclobacillus_G kakegawensis. The sequence goes on from NZ_BCRP01000013.1 coordinate 64,088, forward strand.
AATTGAAGTGGGGTGTTCCTTGTTACACGTTTCAAAAAAGAAACATAGTTTTAATACATGGATTTAAAGAATACTGTGCGCTTCTGTTTTTCAAAGGTGCCTTGTTACAGGATGCCCATGGGATTCTAATCCAACAAACGGAAAATGTACAGGCGGGACGCCAGATTCGGTTCACCAATGTTCGAGAAATAGTTGCGATGGAAACCATCTTGAAAGCCTATATCTATGAAGCCATTGAAGTTGAAAAAGCCGGGTTGGAAGTGAATTTTAAAAAGAATACAGACTTCATCATTCCTGAAGAACTTCAAGATAAATTCGATGAAATCCCTGCCTTGAAAACTGCTTTTGAAGCATTGACGCCGGGACGGCAAAGAGCATACATTCTTTATTTTTCTGAACCCAAACAATCCAAAACTCGCAAGTCAAGGGTTGAAAAATGTATGCAACAAATTCTCAATGGAAAGGGGTTAAATGATTAGTATATTCGATTAGAAAATAAATTAATAAAATTTTAAAATATTACCTCGCTTTGCGTGAACTCCTTTTTGGATTACAGGTAACACTCCTCATTTCTGTGTACTTTCCTTCTCCGGTGTCGTGCTAGGCGGTTGGCTTAAGCGTCGACGTCTGCTTCTTGCGCCACTCCCAGTACTCGTCCATCTTGAGAGACCGGTGGCCTGTCGTCCACTTCTCGTCGACCTCCATTAGCAGCGCACCCAGTGGACGTAGCGCGGATTCTCGATTCGGGAATATGCGAATCACTTGCTCACGTCTTCGAATCTGTTCGTTGAGTCGTTCTACACCATTCGTCGTCCGCAGCTTTTGGCGGTATGCACCGGCAGCGCAAGGACCGCTGTTGCCTCGTCAAATCCTTTTTCCAAGAGCTGTACAGCCTTCGGTGCTTTGTTGGCATAATCCCGCGGCAGTCTTCATGTCACCGTGTGGGTATACGGGGAGCCTAATGAGCAGAGCATCGAGAGGTTTAACCGTATATACAATGACCTCTTAGACAAACGAGAGAAGATGGAACAGGCGACACCGGCGTGATAGTGCGTCGATGTCTTTTTTTACGGCTATACTCAAAGTGAGAATACTTCGAGGAGGATCGCCGATGAGCGAACGTAAACCTAATCGGCTCATACACGAGAAGAGTCCATATCTGCTTCAGCACGCGTACAACCCGGTCGACTGGTATCCGTGGTCTCCGGAAGCGTTTCATAAGGCCAAACGTGAGAGCAAGCAAGTCTTTTTGTCAATCGGCTATTCGTAGCCCTGCAGGGCTACGAATATGCGTTTATTTTACCAAATGCTGATGGTGTAATTTATCGACCTGTCACTGGTGTCACGTGATGGAACGCGAATCGTTCGAGGACGAGGAAGTCGCTGCCTATTTGAATCAACATTTTGTTTGCATCAAGGTGGACCGCGAGGAGCGGCCTGATATTGATGCGGTCTACATGCAGTTCTGCCAGGCGCTCACCGGCGAAGGCGGGTGGCCGCTGACCGTCTTTTTGACTCCGGATCAGAAACCGTTTTTTGCTGGGACATACTTTCCCAAGCACACGCGTCACGGGCGGATTGGACTGCTGGAACTTGCCCGGCAGATTGCGGCCCGGTGGCAGCGCAATAGGGCGGGTTTAGAGGCGTCGATTGAGGAGGTGACGCAGCGGCTACAGTCAGCCTTGACGGCGCCTGCTGCAGGCCGTGCGGACTTGGCGATTGCCGATGCTGCGGTGGCGGCCTTGCAGTCCCGCTTTGATGAGCGGTTTGGCGGGTTTGGAGAGGCGCCGAAGTTTCCCGCTCCACACAACCTGATGCTGCTCCTGCGCTACCTGAAGCAAAATCGGGACGAATCCATCCAAAACGTGGTGGAAACCACGCTCGACAGCATGTATCGCGGCGGCATATACGACCATGTTGGGTTTGGATTCTGCCGCTATGCCACCGATAGAGAGTGGATGGTCCCGCATTTTGAAAAGATGCTGTACGACAACGCCCTGCTGGCGATGGTGTATACCGAGGCGTACCAGGTGTTGCGCTACGACCGATATCGGCAGATCGCGTATGACGTCATCAGCTATGTCTTGCGCGATATGACGCACCCGGACGGTGCTTTTTATTCAGCGGAGGATGCCGATTCGGAAGGGGAGGAAGGCCGGTTTTATCTGTGGACCCCGACCGAGGTGGAGGCCGTTTTGGGACCGAGCGACGGTAAGGTGTACTGTGAGCTGTACGATATCGATGAGATCGGCAACTTTGCCGGACGCAGCATTCCCAATCTGGTTCATTGTGCGGATGAGCTGGTGCAGGAGATGTGGGAGAATCCTCGCACCGGTTTGGCGGCGCGTGTGCGCCGCTGGCAGGACGCCCTGCGTCAAGCCCGCGCACAACGAATCCGACCTGAGCGTGACGATAAGGTGCTGACCGCCTGGAATGGGCTGATGATAGGCGCCTTGGCCAAGGCCGGCCGTGTCTTTCAAGAGAGGACGTACAACCGCGCGGCTACCCGGGCGGCCCAGTTCATCGAGTCCCATCTGGTCGGTCCGGATGGTCGATTGTGCACCCGCTATCGCGACGGGGAGCGGGGCCAGCCTGCCTTTGTGGACGATTACGCGTTTTGGGTCTGGGCGCTGTTGGAACTGTATGAGACGACGTGGGACGCTGGCTATCTGGCGCGTGCCGTCCACTGGCAGCAGCAGATGGTGGATAGGCTCTGGGACGCAGACAAGGGCGGATTTTTCCTATCGGGGCATGACGCGGAGCCGCTGCTGGTGCGTCTGAAGGAGGTCTACGACGGGGCTGCTCCGTCGGGAAACTCGGTGGCTGCGTTGAATCTGTTGCGCTTGGGGCGTTTCACGGCGGACGAACGGTGGACGGAGATGGGACGGCGCACGTTGGCGGCGTTCGCTGGCGAGGCCGCCCGTCATCCGGCCGGATACGCCTTCTATGCGACGGCGTTGTGGTACGCTCATCAGCCTGAACGTGAGATCATCATTATCGGTCGTCCGTGTGCACCGGAAACTGTGCGCCTGCGCGAGCGGCTGCAGCCCCTTTTCCTGCCGGATACCATGACACTTTTCAAGCCGCTCCATGGATCCGACGAGCTGGCCAAGGTCGCTCCGTACACGTCCGAGTACACGTCAGTGGCCGGCAAGACGACCGTATATGTGTGCCAGAACTACGCCTGCCAGGCTCCGACCACGGATGTGGATGCGGTCATTGAGACGCTTCAGGATGGCTGACAGAAGCCCGCTCATGGCCGGTATGCGCCCGCTTGTGTGCAGGCCATCCGCGTTGGCTTTGCGTACGGGCAGGTCACGGACGAGTTTTTCAGGGGAACGGGCATAGGCTGGACGGCTGCTCGAAGATAAGTCAGGCCCCAGGGGAGCACCCTGGGGCCTTGTCTCAAACAGCTGTCCTTTCCATGTCCGGGGCCGGACGGCAGCTGCACTTCCGCCAGGCATCCGGTTACGGCAGAGGAATCCAGGTGGAGACCAACAGCCCGACAAACATCAGTCCGCCAAAGCGCAGCAGCTGCATGGATGTGCCTTTGAACGCCAATTGCATCTGCTGGGCGTCACGGCTCTGGAACCAGCGCCGAACCACGGAGTACGCCGACGGGACGGTGAGCAGAACCAGCAGTGCCCACGGGGTGAGTTGACCGACGGCAATCAGGGCCAAGACAATCAGGTACGTGGCCGCGTAGACGATTGCAAACAGGATGCGACCGCCGACAGCGCCGAGCAAAATAGCAATCGTGCGCCGCCCGCCGGCGATATCGTGTTCTAAATCGCGGATGTTGTTGCCCAGCAGCAGGGCGCCTATCAACAAGCCGATAGGCACCGAGGCAATGACTGCGCGGGCGGTGATTTGTTCGGTTTGAATGTAGTACGCCAACAGTACAATGACCGGGCCCATGGCCAGCGATGCGGCCAATTCGCCAAACGGGGTGTAGGCCAGGGGCTTCGGGCCGCCGGAGTAAAAATACGCCACCGCGATGCACGCTGCCCCCACCAGCGCAATCCACCATGTGGTCATGATGCAGATGTAAACACCGAGGAGGCCGGCAATCAGGATAAAGAGCCACGCCAGCCCCAGCACAGTGCGCGGGCGAACGCCGTCCCGCACAATGGCGCCGGCGATGCCGACCATCTCTTCGGAATCCAAGCCGCGGCGAAAATCGAAGTATTCATTGAACATGTTCGTGGCGGCCTGGATTAATAGGCTGGCCCAAAAAAAGCTCAAAAACAGAGAGAGATGGAAGGAAGCTTGGGTCAGGGCGAGTCCGGTCCCGACGAGGACGGGAACCACGGAGGCCATCAGCGTGAACGGGCGAGCGAGTCGCCAGCCAATTTCCAAACGCTGCTTGACAGTCATGGTGCGCACATCCGCCTCTCAAAATTTAAGATCCCATGAACGTCCTGTATCCAGTCGCAATCATAGCAGACGGCGAGACCTGTCGACAACGGGGGTTTCCGGTCCTGCTTCGCGCGCCGGGCGTGAGGCTGTGGCGCCCGCCTGAAGCCCGTGCACCGGGGCCGATGGTCCGAACAGGCGGGTGGTTTGGGCGCGGACAGGCCTAGTGTTATACTGAGAGTGACTTGGATCCAATTTTGAACGTGTGCCAGGGCTATGCACAGTCATGCGGACAGTGAACGGACGCAACCGTGAGCCGGCGGCCGAAAGGGTCGCGGCATCGGGCGGATCGAGCGAGGCAACCGTCATGAAAACGGGAGGGGTAGGCTCCATGACGCTGGAGTGGGAGATCGTAAAGCCGTATCAAGACATCATTTACGAGCGGGCGGAAGGAATCGCCCGCGTGACCATCAATCGACCGGAGGTACATAACGCGTTTCGGCCGGAGACGGTCAAGGAGATGATTGATGCATTCCATCACATCCGGGACGACGAGACCACCGGGGTGGTTCTGCTGCGCGGGGCCGGGGACAAGGCGTTTTGCTCCGGAGGCGATCAACGCTACCGCGGACATGGGGGTTACGTCGGCGAGGACAATGTGCCGCGGCTGAACGTGCTTGACCTGCAACGCCAGATTCGCGCTTTGCCGAAACCCGTCATCGCGGTGGTCGCGGGCTATGCCATCGGCGGCGGGCATGTTCTGCACGTCTGTTGTGATTTGACCATTGCGGCCGACAATGCCATCTTTGGCCAGGCGGGTCCGCGCGTCGGCAGCTTCGACGCGGGCTATGGCTCCACGCTGTTGGGGCGCTTGGTCGGACATAAGAAGGCGAAAGAGATCTGGTTTTTATGCCGTCAATACAGTGCCCAGGAAGCGTTGGACATGGGCTTGGTCAACACGGTAGTGCCGCTGGCGCAATTGGAGGAAGAGTCTATCAAATGGGCGAAAGAAATCTTGGAGAAAAGCCCTATCGCGATCCGGTTCCTGAAGATGGCGTTCAACGCGGACACGGACGGACTGGCGGGCTTGCAAATGCTGGCCGGGGACGCGACCATGTTGTACTACATGACGGACGAAGCCAAGGAAGGCAGCCGGGCGTTTGTCGAAAAGCGCAAACCGGATTTCAGCCAGTTTCGCCGCTTGCCCTGAGGCGTTCAGCCGCGCGGCTGGCCGACGGTGCCCGGGCAGGGAGGAAAGCGGCGTTCCGACGCGAGCGTTGGATCGCCGCTTCGTCGTGTGCGGCCTGGCAACAGGAGCGGTCACCCGCGCCGGTCATTCGGCGAGCGGTCCCATTGACGCCAAGGGACGGTACATGCGGGAGATGAGCAGGACATGACGGCTGGCGCGGACGTGACTTTACCCGATTGGCTGGGGCGGCGTCTGTCCACGGACGGGGCACGCCTGGCGCTCCAGACGGAACGAGGGGTTTGGACATATCGGCAGCTGCATGAGCGGGCCACGCAAATGGCCGGTGCGCTGCGCAACAAGAGAGTCGAACGCGGGGAACGGGTGGCGGTAATAGCCTACAGCGGCGAGTGGTTTGCCCTGGCCGTGCACGCCCTGATGCAAGCCGGAGCGGTGTTGGTGCCGGTGAACTGGCGCCTGACCCCGGCGGAGATCGCGTGGCAGCTGGACGATGCCGGTGTCCGCCTGGTGCTCGCCGACGAGGCGGGGCTGGAGTTGGCGCGTCGGACGTCGAGCCAGCGGCGGTCGTCCAGCGAGGTCGTGTCGCTGACCGCCTTGGCGCAGGAACAGGCGCCGCCCGTGCAACGGACGGTCATTCATACCCAGGATGTGCACGCCATCATATACACTTCCGGGACGACTGGACGGCCGAAGGGGGCCATGATTACCTACGGAAATCATTGGTGGTCCGCGATGGGGTCCGCCTTGCAGCTGGGCCTAACGGAGCAGGACCGCTGGTTGGTGCCCATGCCGTTGTTCCATGTGGGCGGCTTAGCGGTTTTGATGCGTAGCCTCATCTATGGCACCACGGCCGTGGTTCACGACCGGTTTGACGTCGCAGCGGTGCACCGGGCCATTGACAACGAGGGAGTGACGTTGCTGTCGGTTGTTCCCACCATGCTGCGGCGGATGGTCGAGGCGCGCGGCGACACCCCTTATCCCAGCACGCTGCGTTGCATCTTGCTCGGCGGCAGCGGCGCGCCGCGGGCGTTGCTGGAACGGGCGCTTGCGCTCTCGGCCCCGGTGGCGCAAAGTTACGGGCTCACGGAGGCCAACACGCAGGTGTGCACTCTGCGCCCGCAGGACGCGCTGCGTAAGCTGGGGTCATCCGGGAAGCCGCTGTTGCCGACCGAGATTGCCATTGAGGTCGACGGTAAACGGGCGCAGCCCGGGCAAGAGGGGGAAATCATAGTCCGCGGCCCGACCGTGATGGCCGGCTACTGGCGGCGTGAAGAGGCCACCCGGGAAGCCATTGTGGACGGTTGGCTGCATACCGGGGATATCGGCTATCTGGATGCGGAAGGGTACCTGTTTGTCTTGGACAGGCGCAAGGATTTGATTGTCAGCGGCGGCGAGAACATTTATCCGGCTGAGGTGGAGTCGGTGTTGCTGCGCCATCCGGCCGTGGCCGACGCGGCCGTGGTCGGTGTGGCGGACAAGCAATGGGGGCAGACGCCTGTGGCCTGCGTGGTCCTGCGTGAACCCGTCACAGACGACGTGCTCATCCAGTTTTGCCGTCAGCACCTGGCTGGCTACAAAGTGCCGCGGCGGATAACGCGGCTTGCGGAGCTGCCGCGCAATGCGTCTGGAAAATTATTGCGCAGACAACTGCGGGAATGGCTGGATACATGATGAACATCGAGCACATGGCGAAGGCATTGGCCAAGCAGGCTGGACAGGCGGCGCGGGCGCATCCCGAGTGCCGTTTGGTGACGGTCAGCCACTCCAGCTCTGTCCAGGAGCCTTGGCTTCCAAGCGCGCTGGTGCGGTCAGGGGCGCTCGAACTCGAGTTTGTGTTTCTGAAGCCGGCGGCCCGGTTTGGATTGATGGCCTGGGGCCGCGCCGCGACAGCGCGGGGAGCCGGGGCGGATCGGGTGGACGAGGTCAGGGCTGCCGTCAGGGAGACGGCCCGGACGACGGCCGTGGCCGGCGACGGCCAGCCGCGTTGGCTCGGCGGTTTCGCCTTTACGGCCGGGCCCCATGGTCAGCCCTGGCAGGAGTGGCCTGACGCAGAGCTGCGGCTGCCCCGTTGGCTGCTGGAATGGTCCGGCGACGCCCTGCGCGTGCAATTGACGTTGTCAGCCACGGAGGCCCTGCGGCCGGACCTGGAGCGCCGCCTGGCCCAGGAAGCCAACCGGTCGCGGCAGGACCACGCCGTCCAGATCCTGGTTTCCGGTGGAGCAGGCAGCCGGCTGTGGCCTGGTGGGCAACGGGAGCGCGAGGATTGGAACCAGGCCGTATCCCAGACGGCGGCGGACATCCGCGCAGGGCACTATGTCAAGGCCGTTCTGGCCCGATCCGTCCGGATCACTGGCGGCGGCGTCCCCTTGGCGGAAGTCATCGGCCGCTTGGTCGCCCTGTTTCCCGAAGCGTATGTGTTCGCCATGCGCCAGGGCAGCCAGTGGTTTGTGGGGGCAACCCCGGAGCGCCTGGTCACCGTCGCCGGCGGTGGCGTAAGCATGGATGGGCTGGCTGGATCGATTGCGCGCGGGCGCACGGCAGAAGAGGATGAACGATTGGCCCAGGAACTTCGGGCGAGTGAAAAGAACCGAGCCGAACACCGCGCCGTCGTCGATTGGATTGTTGAGGCCATACAGGGTGTCGTGACAGACGTGACGTGTCCCGCCCAGCCGCAGATCCGGCGGTTGGCCAACGTCCAGCACCTGTACACGCCGATTCGCGGGCGCTTGGCGACAGGCGCCAGTGTGTTCGATTTGCTTGTGCGCCTGCACCCAACACCTGCGGTGGCGGGTGTACCCCGTGCGCAGGCTCTCAAAGTCATTGCTAGACGCGAGACGTTCCACCGGGGGTGGTATGCGGGGCCCATCGGTTGGGCCGCGCCGAACGGGGACGGTGAGTTTGCCGTTGCCCTGCGTTCCGGGCTGCTCAGCGCGTCGGCATCCATCTTATTTGCCGGCGCCGGAATCATGGGTGATTCCCACCCCGATTCGGAGTGGGCGGAGACAATCTGGAAGTTAGAACCGATGCTGCGGGCGCTGGGGGTGTCCTCATGACGAATGAAAACATGGGGCTTGCGGCTGTTTATGATTTTGTCTCTGAACTGCATCGCATGGGGCTGCGGCATGTGGTCATCTCTCCCGGCTCCCGGTCCACACCGTTGACCCTGTCCTTCCTGCGCCATGGCGGATTCCGCGTCTGGTCGCAGTTGGACGAGCGATCCGCTGCCTTTTTCGCACTCGGCATTGCGCGCGCCACCGGCTCCGCGCCGGCTCTTGTATGCACCTCCGGGACCGCCGCAGGCAACTACACGCCCGCCATCATGGAGGCGCACAGCGCCCGTTTGCCGCTTTTGGTGCTCACCGCGGACAGGCCGCCCGAGTTGCACGACGTGGGCAGCAACCAAACGGTGCGTCAGAGCGGCATGTACACGCTTTTTGTCAAGTGGCAGCATGAAGTCGCGGTTCCGGAGGCGACCGTTCCGATTCGCCGGTACTTTGCCGAGACCGCGCGCCGGGCCCTGCTTGTGGCCGAATCGTTGCCGAGGGGGCCGGTTCATTTGAATTTTCCTTTTCGTGAACCGTTGCTTCCCCCCTCCTGGAACGATACCCCACCCCTGTCAGGGGAAGTCCGTCCCGAACCCGGTCTGTACCCGGCGCAGCTGGCCCCGAGCCCTGCTGCCGTCAGGCAGGTGACGGCCGCGCTGGCGGCCAGTCGCCGCCCGCTGCTGGTCTTGGGGCCGATGGAGCGGACGTGGCACGCGGAGAGGCTGTATGCTTGGGCCGATGCGTACGGCATCCCAGTCTTGGCAGACCCGCTTTCCAGCGGCCGGTGGTCGTCGGCCCGGACGAGCATCCGTCACTACGACGTGCTGCTGCGGGACGAGGCGCTGGCGGAGACGCTTTGTCCGGACGTCATCATCCGTCTCGGTCACACTCCCACCTCGAAATCGCTTGGCCGCTATTTGAGCCGCCACGCCGCTGTCCGCCAGGTGGTGGTGGACGAGTCCCCGCTTTGGCGCGATCCGTTCTTCACCCGGGCCGAGGCGGTGCAGTCGGATGTGGACCTGTTTATCCAGTCTGTGGCGGATGAGATGGGCAGAATTCAGCCGCCGCAGCCAAAAACGCGTGCGCCCTGGATGTCCGCGTGGCGGGACTTGGATGACCGAGTCGGGGACGAATTGCAGCGCGGACTGGCTGCTTCCTGGCAGGAGGCGGCGGCCTTGATGGAGTTTGTGCGCCTGCTGCCGGAGGCATCGACGCTGATGGTAGGCAACAGCATGCCGGTGCGCGACTTGGACACCTTTTGGCGCGGAGGCCACCGCTCCCTGCGCATCCTGGCTAACCGCGGGTTGAGCGGCATCGACGGTGTGGTCTCCACCGCGGCGGGCGCGGCCGCGGCGAGTTCGGGGCTGACCGCCTTATGTGTCGGCGATGTGTCCTTTTACCACGACCTGAACGGTCTGCTGGCTGTCGGCAGGCACGGCCTGGATCTTCTTGTTTTCGTCATCCATAATAATGGAGGCGGAATCTTTTCGTTTTTGCCGCAGGCTGCTCACAAAGACACGTTTGCTCACTTCCGCACCCCGCACGGGCTTGAGTTTGAGCCGGCCGTGGCCATGTACGGAGGCCGTTTCTACGACGTCGAAGGGCCCGACTCCTTGCAGGCAGCGGTCGCAGAACACCTTGAGACGGGGGGCCTGACGGTCGTTCAGGCGCGTTTTGAGGCGGACGAAAACCATGCACGGCACCAAGAAGTGATTGCGGCCGGATTGGCGCGGGTGCGCGAGTATGCGCAGAGGCTCACGGCCTCGGGTGTGCCGGGAGGTGGCGCATGAAGACGCACAAGCTCGCCATCCGGGGTGTGAACTACCACGTGGAGGAGTACGGCCTGGGCCGGCCGCTGCTGCTGTTGCACGGGTTCACAGGGCGAGGCGCGGTGTGGCGCCCGTTTGCCGACGCCTGGCCAGGGTGGCGGATGATTGCCGTCGACCTGTTGGGGCATGGGGATACGGACGCTCCAGATCCGAATCGGTGCGTGATGGAACAGCAGGTACAGGACCTGCTGCGGTTGATGGAGGTCCTCGGAGAGCGCCGGTTTGCTGTGTTAGGCTACTCGATGGGGGGCCGCGTCGCGCTGGCGCTGGCGGTCATGCGCCCGGAGTCGGTTTTGGGTCTGGTCCTGGAGAGCAGCTCGCCAGGCCTGAGAAGCGCAGGGGAACGGGCGGATCGGCGACGTGCCGACGAGAGGCTCGCGGCATTCTTGGAGGAGCGGGGTTTGGAGCCGTTTGTGGAGCGCTGGGAAAGCCTGCCGTTGTTCGCAACGCAGGGGCGATTGCCGCCGCAGGTGTTGGCCCGTCAACGAGCCATCCGTCTGGCGCAACGGCCCAGCGGTCTGGCTGCGAGTCTGCGCGGGTTGGGCACAGGCTGCCAACCCTCGTACTGGCCGCAGCTTAGGCGGCTGCGCATGCCGACCTGCCTGGTGACTGGAGACCTGGATGAGAAGTACACACAAATTGCCAAACAGATGCAGGAGTGTAACCCTCGCCTGGGCCGGCAAGTCATCCAAGGGGCTGGGCACACGGTGCATTTGGAGCGGCCGGACGCGTTCGCCCAGACGGTGGCGGGATTTCTTCGCTCTCTTCCGCCGACCTCTTCGGAGGCCGGCTAGCCCGGAAATGATAGAAATGATAAAGGTTGACAGGTCCGTCGCTCGGAAGGGCGAGGGGGTGGTCGCATGGTCCGCGGTCGTGCTGCTGTGCGGTATCTTTTATCGTGCGTGTCGTGCGGGCTCCTGGCGCTTGTGGCCGGGTGCGGTGCCACGGCGGCGACGCCTGCGCCGGGGCGCACAGCGCCGTCGTTTGTGTTGGCCAAGCTGCTCGACACGTCTCAGACCGTATCTTTGTCCGACTTGTTGCACACAGGGGAGCCGGTCATCCTCAACGCTTGGGCGTCCTGGTGCCAGCCGTGTGCGAAAGAAACGCCGGAATTGGTGCAGGCTGCGAATCAGTATCAGGGCCGGATTCAGTTTGTCGGCATCAATATGACGGAGGATGACAAACTGGCGTATGCGCGCCGCTTCGCGGCCCGCCACCGGGTTCCATACCTGCTGCTGGCCGATTTGCACGGTAAATTCTCAGAAGCGTATCACATTGAAGGGTACCCGACGACCGTGTTGATTGACCCAGAAGGGCGCATCCAGCGTGTGCAGATTGGGCAACTGAGTCCGTCAAGCCTCAAACACCTGATTCGCATGGCGCTTCAGGACCGAGCGGCCACCTCCTCGGCCACATGAGTCTGAGTTTCCGGCGGGTTCCGCAGCGAGACGCGGTCAGGAGACTTTTTGCGTTCCCTTGTCGGTCGTGACCGTGGGCGTCTGCAGATGATTGGACACGTCTAACTCGTCCCACATGCCCATCGCGGCGTGCCCGGGAATGCCGCAGACCATGGCATACTTGCCAGCCTTGTCGGCGGTGAACTGAAAGCTCACAGGTGCGTGGCTGGAGGTGATGCCGCTTTGAAAGCCCGGCATCAGAGAGTGGCTGAAAGCGGCTGGGAACGAGCTGCCCTGACGGTGAGCCCAGTCGGTGAAACCGACACTGTGCTGAATAGTCGAACTGTTGCTAAACGTGACCTTGACCGTCCAGCCCGTTGGCACGGAAATCTTCAGGGCACCCTTGGCGTAGCCGTTGAATGCCATGTCTTGGTTGGTCGTGATGTTGAGGTCGACCGTCTTTGCCGCCTTGTCCAACTGGGCAAGCGGTTTGGATGCGGCGCCGGACGTCGACGCTCCAGCCGCCGACGTTTGCGTAGCCGAGGCCTTGCCGTTTGTGACCGAGACCGCCAGTTTGGGGTTCTCTGCCAGGTTTCGGTGTGTGACCTCGTTGGGCAGCCCAAAATACCCGACCACCCAACACGCGACGGCCACCAAGACGCCGACTGCGATGACCAGCATGCCGATAGGCGACACTTTCATGCTCAGCCCCCATTTCGAGAACAGGCGTTTCTGGCGGAATCGTCCGTTCCTTCTTAAAGTTTATTATACCTTTCCGGCATAGGCAACGGGCGACGGAGTAACCCCTGGATACGAGTTGGAAACACGTGTTTGAGGAGTGGATGACTTGCTCAACTTGGAGACCTGGGACGGTGCCTGGCAGGCGCTTTTGCTCATCTTTGGCGGCGGGGTGGTCGTGGCCAAGCTGACCGAGCGACCGCGCATCCCTGACGTGGCGGCGTTCTTGGTGGTCGGCATCGTGGCCGGTCCGTACCTGTTGGGGTGGCTGAGCGAGCCGGGGCAATCGCAAGTCAACCAGTTCATCATCAACTTTGGCGCCGTACTGATTTTGTTTGACGGCGGACGCGCGGTCTCGCTGCGGGTCTTGCAGGAGGTATGGATAAGTGTTGGGTTGCTGGCGACGATAGGGGTTTTGGTGTCGGCGCTGGTGGTGGCAGCGGCTGCCCACCTGGCGCTTGGGCTCGACTGGCTGACAGCGCTGCTTTTGGGGTCTGTCGTGGCGTCGACAGACCCGGCCACTCTGATACCCGTCTTCTCCCGTGTGCCTATCAAGCCGCGCTTGGAACAGACGGTCGAGTCGGAGTCGGCTTTCAATGACGCCACCGCTTCGGTGTTGGTGTTCACGCTGCTGGACATAGTCGGTTCCCATCAGGAGGTGCACTGGTGGCAGCCTGTCTGGGGGTTTTTAGAATCGGCGGTGGTTGGACTGGCAGCGGGCCTCGCCTGTGGACTCGCGGCCTTGTGGACGATCTCCGGCAAGGGATGGGGAGGACTGCACGCTTACGCCTCTATTGTCATGCTGGTGGTGGCGCTGGGCTCTTATGAGCTGGCGGAGATTTTGCACGCCAGTGGCTTTATGGCCGCCTTTGCGGCCGGGGTCGTCACCGGGAACGGAACAGCCTTCCGCCTTCCGTTGTCGGATCTGAGCACGGATCACATCACGCATTTTGGCAACGGCATGACGTTGCTGGCGCGGATGATGATCTTTGTCTTGCTGGGGTCGCAAGTGAACTTCTCTGCGGTTTCTGCCCATCTGTGGCCGGGGTTGTTGGTCGTCGTGGTGTTGATGGCGATGGCGCGCCCGCTCACCGTGCTGGCGTCCACGCCGGTCGACAGGCGGGCCAAGTGGGGGATTCGCGACATCCTGTTCATGTTTTGGGTGCGCGAGACCGGGGTGATACCGGCCGCTTTGTCGGGTATGTTGGCGGCGCGACGGGTGCCCGGGGCGGACGTCATCAGCTCGGTCACGTTTTTGACGATCCTGGTGACGATTGTTCTGCAAGCCAGCACTACCGGCGTGGTGGCGCGCCGACTGGGGCTGGATGTCCCGGCGATACAGGAAGAGGTTTGACATGCTCCGCAGCCTCGCGTGGCTGTCGCGGCCGGCCGGGCATGTGCGCCTGGAGGGGTACCCGGCGGCATGGACGGGGACATCGTGCAGGGCGGACTGTGGTGATATACTGGTATTGGTACGGGGCGCACGCATGCACCGGGTTATCAAACGGGCGCAGAGATTTTGACCTTGATGATGCAGTGAGGATGATTGTAGTGAGAGTCTTGCTCATGAGCGCCTCTTTTGGCGACGGGCACATGCAAGCGGCCAATGCGGTGGGGGAAGCGTTACGCCGTCAAGGGGTGACCGTGAAGCTCGTCGATTACACCCAGTGGCTCAATCCAGCCTTACGGTCGTTTGCCAAGTTCAGTTTGATTCAGGGTGTGCAATTGGCTCCCGCTTTGTACGAAGTCTTCTATAAATCGATGTCGCGGTTGGACCGCGATTCTTCGTTGCAGCGGCGAATCAACCGGCTGGGGATGGCGAAGTTCAAACGGTGCCTGAAGGCGTACGCTCCGGATGTGGTGGTGAGCACGTTCCCCACCCCGAACGGCGTGATGGCGCAATTGCGTGAGCAAGGCTTCACGCGTATCCCGGTAGCGGCCGTGTTGACCGATTACACCGCGCATGGACAGTGGGTGCAGGAGCATACAGATCTGTATTTTGTCGCGACGGAGCAGGTAAAGGCGGAGTTGACGGCGCTCGGCGTGGCAAGCGAGCGCATCGTCGTCAGCGGGATGCCCATCCGTGCGCGGTTTGAGGACTCAGGTGCGCGGCAGGCGCTGGCCTGTCGTCGGGAACTGCGCCAGGCCGAGCGGCTCTCCGCCGAGCGGCCGTTGGTGCTGCTGATGGGAGGGGGCGCCGGTCTCGTGGCTGATGTGGCGGAGTGGATGGAGGTGATGCAGGCAACCCCGGTTCAATTTGTGGTCATCTGCGGCCGCAACGATAAGCTTTACAGGCGGTTGCGCACGCTGCACAGCAACCGCATTCGCGTGCTCGGTTACACCACGGAGGTGGAACGCTGGATGGCGATGGCGGACGTGGTGGTGACCAAGCCGGGCGGCATTACGGTGGCCGAGGCGCTGGCCATGGAACTGCCGATGCTCCTGTACCACCCGATTCCCGGCCAGGAGGTCTGCAACGGCCAGTACGTGGTGGATCTGGGGGCAGCGCGTTGGGTCACGGACATCCAGCACGCGGCTGAGGAACTGCGGCAGTTGCAGGAGCATCCGGACAGCCTGCAGGCGATGCGGCGCGCGGCGCGGGCGGCACACCGTCCGGGGGCGGCCGGACGGATCGCTGAATCGTTGCTGCGCTTTGCGGCGGACCAGCCAGAGGACCCGTTGCCCGTCATCGGCCGGCCGGGCAGATGGGAGTGACAGGTGCGTGTGGCGATGGATGGTTGTGGCTGCGTTCGTCCTGCTCTGCCTGTACGCGTTGGTTCCCAACCTGCTAACTCGGCTGTGTCGCTTGTGGGCGCTGCGCACAGGGCCGGTGCGGCGGGAGGTCGCCTTGACGTTTGACGACGGGCCGGATGCCAAGTATACGGGTCGCCTCTTGGACGCTCTCAAGGCGGTTGGGGTGCGCGCCACCTTTTTTGTCGTCGGCCAGAAGGCGCTGGCCCATCCTGACTTGATCCGCCGCATGATAGCGGAGGGGCACCAGGTGGAGGTGCATGGTTGGACCCACGCGTTCGTGCCGTTACTTCCCCCGGGCCGCACGCTGCGGCAGTTTCGGCGCACGACGGACGCCTTGGGGCGCACCTTTTGCCTGCGACCGCGGTTTTACCGCCCGACGTGGGGGGCGCTCAACGCGGTCACATTGTGCGCCGCGTTGCGAACTCACAGGCTGGTCACCTGGTCCATCATGGTTGGCGACTGGCGCGTGCAACCACCGGGCCAGGTGCTGCAGCGAGTCGTCGAGCGCCTGCATCCGGGGGCTATAATCGTCCTGCACGACAGCGATGAGACGTTGGGCGCCGAGGCGGGCGCGCCCGAACAGGTGATTGCGCTGATTCCAGAATTGGCGCGGCGTGTGCGTGCCTCCGGATACTCGTTTCGCACGCTGGATGAGTGGTATTGAAGGGGGGATTCTGGTGGACGCAAAGGCGCGCTTCTGGGACCTCTGGGAGGCTGGGTTTCGCTGGCTGTTCAAGGTTCAACCCATTCGTCCTGGCGTGGAGGACCTGTTCTATGTGTCGAAGGCCCATTACATAGGTAAACCTTTCGTGATTGACGGGATTGTTGTCAAACGGGGGCAGCCGGTTGTCGAGCTGCACGTCAACAATGCAGTGGTGGCCCGGGTGTTGAAGCAGGAACAGAATATTCTCGCTTCTACGGTCAAGTTGCTGCAAATGGCCCGCCAATCCCTGCCGGCTCTGGCCCGGCGCATGGCCGATCCGGAGTTCGCCGATGTGCAGGTGTTGTACGGGATTACGTTTATTCATCGCGGGATTGAGCGCATGGGGTTCGAGGCGTTCCCATTACGCAATCGCCTCTTCGCTCCCCTCACTCGCTGGTACCTTCGCCAGGTGCTCAAGGCGTTCAACCCGGAGGCCAATCGGCTGTTGGCGGCTCATCCAGAAGCCTTTGTGCCGAAACTCGTGGCGACGACCAAGGCGCGCCTGATAACCATGCATGGACATCCGCACGATCCTGCGCGGTCGGTCAAGGTGGCGTCGGACGACAAACCGAATCGAACGTGAGGTGCCGATGGTGAAGGCTCTACTGTTGACAGCACACATCGGAGACGGCCACCACCAGGTGGCGCGCGCGCTGTGCGAGGCTTACAGAGAGCGCGGAGTTTCTACGGCCGTACTGGACATCTATCGGGAGACAAGCCCTCGTGTGGCTCACTTCAATGAATGGACGTACGAATGGACGACTCGGTTTGCGCCTCAGATGTACGGAATGAGTTATCGGGCGACGGCTCGTTTCGGTCCGGATCATACATTTTGGAAGGTTCTGTCGTCCATGTCCCGGCAGATGGTATTGCGCCAAGTGCAAGAACAACGTCCGGATATTGTCCTGCAGCTGTTTCCGGACCATTCTCTGGCGTCCATCTCAAAAGACGCGGAGCGACCCTATATTGGCGTGGTTATCACCGATTTCACTGTGCACGGCCGGTGGTTTCACCATAATGTCGATACGTATTTTATCGCCCATGCGTCCCTCGCCGAGGGGATGCGCGAGTTTCTTCAGCCCGGGCAGGAATTGGTGGTGACGGGAATTCCCATCCGGCAGCAGTTCCTCTCCTGTCACATTGGCGCAGGGGTGGGCGGAGAGCGTCCGTATATCCTTTACGCGACGGGGGGAAGGGGCGTGTTTCCGCATTTGCTGTCGGTGTTGCAGCGCAGTGGACGGTTGTTTCCGCACCACGCCGTCTATGTGATGTGCGGCCGAAACCGCAAGATGCGGCAGCAGGTGGAGCGCTGGGCGCAGTCGTGGCCGCACATCCACGCCCTGCCGTTCGTTGACAATGTGGCCGATTGGCTGCAAGGGGCCGATTTTGCCGTGGTGAAGTCAGGGGGCGTGACCGTTTCTGAGTGTTTGGCGTCGGCCTGCCCCATGTTGATTTACCGGCCGCAGCCCGGGCAGGAAATGGACAACGCGGAGTTTTTGGTCCGCCACGGAGCGGCCAAGGCGGTGAACTCGACGACCGATTTGGTGCGGGCGTTGCGAACCCTTCGCCGCTCGACCACGCGCGCTGCGATGCAAGCGGCATGCCTGCGCCTGGCGAGGCCCGACGCGGCGGCGGCGGTCGTCGAGCACACGCTCCAGCAGGTGCAAGCCAGGCGATCCGTGGTGCACAGGTAGTCAGGGGAGCAGTTGCCGGTAATGCCCCGTGTAGTAGATGAGCGGTGCCTTGCCCTCGTCCACCTCTCCGTGCTCCACCTGGCCAATCAAAATGCAGTGGTCGCCAGCGGACACCTCCTGCACCAAGGAACACTCCAAGTGGGCGAGCGCGCCGCTTAGAATCGGGGTTCCATGCAATCCGGTTTCACACTGGAGACCGGCGAATTTGTCAGCATCATGGCTGGCAAAGCGCGCCGACAGCGTGGATTGGTCTTCAGCCAGGATGTGCACGGCAAAACCTCCGCTCCTGCGCACGACCTCCAACGCAGACGACCCCTGATGGATGCAGACCAGGATATAGGGCGGATTGAGGGAGAGGGAACAAAACGCCGACACCGTCAGGCCGGCGGCTTCGACTCCATCCGACATCGTAACCACGGTTACGCCGCTGGCAAAGCGGGCGAGCACGCGGCGGAATGTATCCGGCTGAACAGGCATGCTGGTTGACCTCCTCCGGCGTATCGAGACGCTTGGGTGTAGATTGGCAGGCAAACAGCCACCCATGAGGGCCATTGTATCATAGAGTTTGCGGGTTCCGCCCCAGTCGCATTCCGGTTGATGTCGGGTCGTTCATTCAGCAGATTTTTGCGAGCAATGTCAGATTGCGGACGACTGTTGGCGGGATTAGTATAGAGAAAAGCTCAGAACACGCACCTCGGGGGGAGAACGCTTGAAGACACGTGTGTGCCAAATTCTTGGTTGCGAATACCCGATAGTTGAGGGCGGTCTGGCGTATGTTGGAAATGGCCGCTTGGCTGCTGCCGTGTCGGAGGGCGGCGGTTTTGGACAGGTCGGATCTGGCGGGCGGAGTCCCGAGGATTTTCGCCGGGAGATAGAGATCGCGGCCAGCTGCACACAGAAGCCATTCGGCGTCAATGTGCCGCTCAGCGAGCACCGCAGCCCGGACGCATACTTTCAGGTGATTGAAGAGATGGCCGCGCATATCCATGCGGTCAGTTTATCGGCCGGCAATCCCATCCCCTACGTGGCTCCCCTGCAGCGGTTGGGACTGGTGGTGATGACGTTGGCGTCGACACCGCGCCAAGCACTGAAGGCCGAGGAGGCAGGCGTCGACGTCGTGATATGCGAAGGTGTGGAGGCCGGCGGCCATGACGGCCCCGCGGAGTTGACCACCCTGTCGCTGGTTCCGGCGGTTTGCGACGTCGTCTCGATTCCCGTTGTCGCCGCGGGCGGTATCGCCGACGGGCGAACGGCGGCAGCCGCGTTTTGCCTGGGAGCCGAGGGTGTGCAAATGGGAACGCGGTTTGTCGCCACAAGGGAGTGTCAAGCCCACGAGGCCTACAAGCAGGCGATTGTGGACGGCGAGGTGACCGGCACCCTCGTCATGGAGCGTTCCCTCGGCAGAGTGACACGTGTTCTGGACTCCCCGTACACGCGGGCCGTCCTCAAGCAGGAGCAGGAAACCCCAGGGGACCTGGATCAGCTTCTGCCTCTGGTCGCAGGCCAAAAAAACGCTGCCGCTGCCCTCGAGGGCCGGTTAGATGAGGGCTGGGCCAATTGCGGTCAAAGTCTAGGCCTCGTCCATGACATCCTGCCCGCAGCCGAAGTTGTATCCCGCATCATGCAGGACGTCGGCGCCTGCTTGAGTCGGCGGGCTTCAGCCTTTGGGCAGGATGGTCAGGCTTAGGCGAGGGCGTGCAGCGATACATATCCTACCGTGCCAAACACCAACGCGAAAGAGCAAACCAGGGTGATTTTTTCGGCGATCTTCCAGAAACGCTCGAATGACACCAGCGGATTATAGGATTCGCGGTTGCCGTTCACCTTGCGTCCCCCTCGCTGTTGAATCTCACACGTTCAGTGTAGCACGGAGAGCGTGTCGATATATCGCAGACTGTGCGGTGAATGTGACGATATTCCGTCGCCTTCACCGCCTTGGTTATTCCGAGACGCTGAGACTTTCCGGCGGCCACACGCCAAGCTCACGGACAGCCGCCAACGCTTCTTCTAAGGGGCCCAGGACGTTCAGGTGGCCCATCTTCCGTTTGCTTTTCGCCTCGTGTTTGCCGTACAAATGAACTTTGATCCGTGCGTCCATGTGGGCCATGGCTTGCAGGAGCGGGGCCATGTGTTCACCGAGCACATTGACCATGACAACCGGTGTGGTCAATTTTGCGTGCGCGAGCGGCAGGTTGCATACCGCGCGTAGGTGCTGTTCAAACTGCGACACCGTGCAGGCGTCATCTGTGTAGTGGCCCGAATTGTGGGGACGCGGCGCCAGCTCGTTGACATACAGGCGGCCCTCAGGGGTCAAGAACATCTCAACCGCCAGCAGGCCGACGACTTGAAGCCTTTCCGCCACCTGTTCCGCGAGCCGCTGGGCGCGGCGGGCCGTGTCTTGCGGAATGCGGGCTGGAAGGATGGACAGGTGCAGGATGTGCCCGCGGTGGATGTTCTCGGCCACGGGAAAGGATTGGACTTCACCGCGTACGCTGCGCGCCACGATGACAGACAGTTCCTTGCTGAAGGCGACGAATTTCTCCGCTACCAACGGCTCGTCCGCGTCTTGCTCGTGGCTGGCGACTGCCTCCTTTGCTTCCGGCCAAATCTTGTCCACATCCTCCTTATCGCGGATGATCCATTGCCCCTTCCCATCGTAGCCGCCGTTGGACGTTTTCAACACGCATGGGCAGCCCAGCGTGCGGATGGCCGCTTCGAGATCAAAGCGACTGCGGACCGGAACATAGGGCGCAACCTCGGCGCCGCTGGCCTGCAGGGCTTGTTTCTCACGCACTCGATGTTGGGTGGTGTGCAACAAGCGGCTGCCCTGGGGGACATACGACTCCTGTTCGAGCAGGGCAGCCACACGGGCGTCCACGTTTTCAAACTCGTATGTGATGACGTCACTGCATGCTGCCAGTTCCCGAGCCGCATCCAGGTCCGAGTAGGCGGCCACAATTTGCCGGTCGCTCACCTGTCCGGCTGGCGAGTCTGGGGTTGGATCCAGCGTGACAAACCGATAGCCCATGCGCCGGCCGGCGATGGCCACCATGCGGCCGAGTTGGCCGCCGCCGAGAATGCCGACGGTGCTTCCGGGAAGTACCACGTCGCGCATCTGTTTGCTGGACACAAAAACATTACTCACCCGGATCTCCCCCTGTCAGGACCTCTTCCTGAATGCGTTGCCTGCGCGCCGCAAATCGCTGTCGAATGCCCGGGTCTCGAAGACTAAGCATCTGGGCGGCCAACAAGCCCGCGTTGACGGCTCCTGCCTTGCCGATGGCCACAGTGGCGACCGGTACACCGCCCGGCATTTGCACGATAGACAGCAAGGAGTCGAGGCCAGACAAGCTAGAAGTTCGCACGGGGACGCCAATAACCGGCAGCGTGGTCTTGGCGGCCACCATACCGGGAAGGTGGGCCGCTCCGCCCGCACCGGCCACAATTACCGCCAGGCCACGGGCTTCTGCGCTGGCCGCGTATTCAAACATCCAGTCAGGCGTGCGGTGGGCGGACACCACCTTTTTTTCATAGGGGATTTCGAGTTCCTCCAATATGTTGCACGTGTGCTGCATTGTTTGCCAGTCCGAGTGACTGCCCATGATGACACCGACCAAAGGCTGCAAAGCGCTGATCCCTCCCCGTCGCTGGAACCCAGCCCCGGACAAGCCGGAACAACCGCCAGTACGCGGGGTGCCCGCCGGGTTCCGCAGTATCTACATATTAGCAACGGTTGGGGTGCTTGACCAACCACCTCAGCGGCGTGCTTCCGGATGGACGTCGGAGGCAGGGGGATTTGGGTGCGTTGCGTCTGCGGGCGCTCGCTTCGGCCGCTCGGACAAATCTCCGCCTTTTACCTCGTAGCGCCGGATATTTTTCTGATATGTCTTGACAAACTCGCGTTCATCCATGTTTCTCATTCGATATCCGGGCACTCGCTGCGACTCATGCATGGTCAGGTATCCTCCCTTCGAGTATCGTGAGTCCGTGTGGATTGGACATGGCCCAGTCTGTAGGGTAGTATGCAGCCCATGCAACGGATTATGAGCCAGGCGCGTCATGCCAGGATTGCGTAGGAGCGCAATATTTGGTTTATTAGGGGATAGATTTGCCGTGCAAAGCACAGATTCCCCAGCGCCAGTCAAACTCTTACCAAAGTACCACTGGCCGATTGGCAAGCAGGCGCATATGAGTTCGCGGGATCAATCCTGCAGGACTTCAAGGATCCTTTGCTGCTGGCGGCTTATGCGGATTTAGACCTATTCCTTGAACCGGCTGTGCCGAGCCAAAGTGATCCAACCACTGTATGGCAAGCGGTAATCCAGCCCAGTCGTATGGGACGACCGCGCAGAGCGGCGGTGGAGTTCAGACAGTAACGGATGGAGTGGGGCGCGTGCAATCGAGACAGACGAATCGTACGATGGTAACCGTAGCTATGCTGGTGGCCATCTTGCTGGTCGCGATTGATGTGACGGTTGTGAGCACAGCTATGCCGAGAATCATTGAGGACCTCAGCGGTCTGAGTATGACCAGCTGGGTGTTTGCGGTCTACACGTTGACAACCTGCGTCACCACGCCGATATACGGGAAACTCGCCGATTTGTTTGGGCGGAAAACCGTCTTCACAATCGGTGTCATCCTGTTTGTCTTGGGTTCGATGCTTTCGGGCGCGGCCCAGTCCATGACGCAGCTAATTTGGTTTCGAGCGTTTCAGGGCATTGGCGCCGGGGCTGTGATGCCCATCACGTTCACGATTATCGGGGATCTGTTCCCCGGCGAGCAGCGTGCCCGCATGCAGGGGCTGTTTTCCTCCGTATGGGGTATTGCGGGCCTCCTGGGGCCGCTCGTGGGCGGCCTGTTTGTCGATAAAGTCTCGTGGCGCTGGATCTTCTACATCAATCTGCCGGTCGGTCTGATATCCTTGCTTCTCGTTTGGTTCTTCTTGCATGAGACATTTGACCGCAAAAAACAGCAGATTGATTACGGCGGAGCGGTGGCGTTCACGTTGGGCATCACGGCGCTTTTGTACGCACTCTTGGGCGCCGGCCAGCAGTTTGCCTGGACCTCGGCGACAGCTGTCGGATTGTTTGTGGTCGCCGCAATCAGCTTGCTGGTCTTTTTCGTTGTGGAAACCAAGGTTGCGCAACCGTTGGTGCCCCTGTCTCTGTTTCGTATCCCAGTCATCGCCGTGTCCAATTTGATTGCGTTTTTGGCCAGTTGCGTATTGATTGGCGGAAACGTGTACCTGCCGATGTGGATACAATTGATCCTGGGCCATTCCGCCACCAGCTCAGGGTTGACTTTGATGCCGATGTCCCTGGCCTGGCCGACAGGGGCCACGTTGGCGGGACGTTACATGTACAAAATTGGGTCGAAAACGACCAGTGTCCTCGGCGGCATCTTGATTGCGGCTGGCTGCGCCTGGCTGTTGGCTGTATCGCTGGCGTCCCCGTACTGGTATTTCGTCGGGGTGATGGTCGTCCTGGGTTGGGGTATGGGGTATGCGATGACGCCAACCACCGTCCTGATACAATCGGCTGTCGGCTGGCAAATGCGCGGCGCTGCCACGGCTTCGAACACGTTTGTCCGCTCGCTCGGCCAGACTGTCGGAGTGGCGGCGTTTGGCACCTGGTTCAACAACTCGCTGAGCGCCTACGCCCAGGCCCACGGATTCAAGTGGAGCGGAGGGATATCGGCGGCATTGACCTCCACTCAGACCGCAGGGGTATCGCGATCCGCTGTTCAGGCTTTTCACCAAGCGTTGGCCCACAGTATGCACAACATTTTTGCCGTGGTGTTTGTGATTGCACTCATGAATCTCGGAGCTACACTGCTTCTGCCATCCCACAGGAAAGTGTTGGAGCAGCAGCGTCAGGTGGTCTGACGGTTCGTTTTATGTGGTCGGCGTGGATGAAGGCTGTTCCACTGGCCCAGAGGGTTCGGGCGATCCGTACGGTCGCGATAGCGGAGAGTGCCGGAGTATGCCGGCCCTTTCTTCATTGCTCCACACCATGATTGGCCCAGGGGATCGAAATAGAGGACTCGTTTACGACGGTGTATACCGAATGTCGGCCGGAAAAGACACGCCGCTACCAATCCCACTAGATATATTCGGAATTGTCCGTTGTCCGGAACACAGGGTCTACCTTCACACTTGCGACATATCTGACTGAACTCGGGCGCCTGTAAACAACGGACACAAGCCTGCTGTACGGGGGAAGACAAGCTTTACCTCAAGCGGCGGCTCAAGAAGCTTGATGGGGCTGAAAATTCGAATCCTGTGCGGCGCCTTTGAGGGCTTGTCGTACGGCATGACCGTGTGATCTGGACGGATGGCTGAGGCAGGTACTGGCCTGCGGCATTCGAGATCCAATCCTTCGCGCATCGGATCCAGCGAGCAGTTGCGCCTGAGGTTGCGGAACCACGGAGCGATGGCCCAGTGGAAGGCCAGGCAAACCGGCTGAAGACGCTCCGCCGGCAGATGCGGATAAACACGGCTTTTACATTAAAGCTTAAAGCCTTCATCTCACTTGTCCTTTCACTTGTCCTTTCACTTGTCCTTTCACTTGTCCTTGTCCAATCGGTCACGGGGCCTAAGCGGTGACATAAGCCTCTGAAAAATGGACTCATATCCTGCTCCATTGGAGAAAGGTCTACATAGGCTGTTACAGATATCCCTGGCGAGAGGAGGCGTAGTCTAACGGCCCTATAAAAAATTGAGGGTATTCGAGATCATGCTCTACGAGCCTCGTCGCGCAATGGTCTTTTTGCTGGATGGGAGCGACGAAGAGGCCTCATGGCGCCACCGCTGGACTACATGCCGTGGAGATCATGAAACGCTCCCGAGATTCCGGTTTAGACCTACCTGGTCATTTCAAGAAGTAGATGTCCAAATCGGTTGTGGGCCCTCTTGGGGCTGAATAAGTTCCGCATTGTGACAGGGCTTGCCGCAATCTAGTGCTTACAATGGAACCCAATGACATAAGGCAACATCATTCATGATTGTACAAATTTAAGAAAGAACCGGTACGAAGATATACGAAGATATACGAAGAATGGAGCAATGCCGGAAAGGAAGAGATTAGCGTGAGAATCCTATTGGCCACGTACTGGTGTCTTCCGCATGTTGGAGGAGTATCAACCTATGTATATAATCTGAGGAGCAAATTGGAGAGCATGGGCCATGAGGTAGATATCCTTGCTCACCATCCGGATATGCAAAGATATTATATGCCCAACAATGGCCGATATCTGGAGAAATTCAAGGTAAAGGATCTGATATACGAAAAAGTTCTCAGTTTTTACAATCAAGAACTTTCCCAGGTTGATTCTTGGATCCGATGGCGGGAAATAGAAAGGTACTCTTATGAAGCAGCAGCTGCGGTATTTGGGTTAACGAAATACGACCTCATACACACACAAGACATAGTCTCGACCCGGGCCTTATGGCGTGTAAAACCTAAGCGTCTGCCTTTAATTGCTACAATCCATGGTTGTCTTGCGACTCAGTACCTTATATCGGGTGAGATCCAAGAACGAAATGCATTGGCCTGGAGATATGCGGCCATGGAAGAATACTATGGAGCGACCTCTAGCGACATCACAATTGTTCCTACCGAATGGTTAAAAAATCTCTATGTCAAGGAGTTCAACATCCCGAGTGATCACTTAAAGATAGTTCCATATGGCATGGATATCGATAATGTATTAAGAAAAACAGATCAATATCCGAAAATTGAACGCCCGTCAAATAAAAAAGTTATTATCTGCTCAGCTCGACTTGTTCCAGTGAAGGGCCACGAGTGTCTCTTGAATGCGCTCGCGATGTTGAAAGAGGAAAGAAATGACTGGATTTGTTGGATCGTTGGTGATGGGCCGCTTCGCAAGCAGTTGGAACAGCAGGCGAAACGGATGAATCTGAAGGACGAAATCATCTTTTTGGGTAACCGCAATGATGTGCCATCTCTTCTCCATCAATCGGATATCTTTGTACTCCCCAGCCTTCAGGATAACCAGCCTTTTTCAGTTATGGAAGCGCAGGTTGTCGGAAAACCTGTTGTCGTATCAGATGCGGGAGGTATACCAGAGATGGTCGTACATGGAGAGACTGGGTTAATATCTCCGGCGGGCAACGACGAAGTATTGTATCAAAACCTGAAAACGTTGATTGAAGATGATGATTACAGAAACTCAATAGCAGAAAGAGGAAAGCAAAGGGCTTTGACGCAATGGGCTTTGGGAACCATGGTGGATAAGACATTGGAGGTCTATAAGGAAGTCGGCTTATAACGGAGGGAACACTGTGAGAAAAGTAAACGTAAAGCTTGCTTCTAAATCAAGAAACAGGGGAAACCACGGCACCGGCCTTGTTGTGAATCCTAAAAATAGCAAGGAATCTAGTACATTGCTTATTTCGACTCCAACAAATAGCGGAAATTCCATCCGCCTACTAAAACCGAAAAGTGAAGGCATTCACAAGGGCAATGAGAAACCGGGGGAAGATACATTAAAGACTCAAGACAAACAGAATGGCCGAGGATTGATAGAAGCGCTTCAGAAAGGTAATAAGGAACTCAAAGCAGAAATAGCAGAGTTGCAGGCTGAGATCAAGGAACTGAAGGCGCAAAGTGCACGGCAGCATCGAAGGTTGATGGAGACGAATGAACATCTCGCGTCGGAGAATCGAGCATTCCGGGAGGCTAATGAGGAACTGCGGGCAGAGATCAAGACCCTGAAGGCG
>NZ_BCRP01000014.1 GCF_001552655.1 Alicyclobacillus kakegawensis NBRC 103104
GATCCCGCAGCGGGCGCAGTAGCATACGAACTCCAGTGCTGCTTTGGCTTCTTCCTGCAACAACGGCGCCCCCTCACACCGTTTGCGACATGCGGCCCTTGCAAATCTGGATGATCTCGTCGATGTTCGGAGCGTACCGTGTGTTCCAGTCCTTCGCGATGCCGGACAACAGGTCGCCCACGCCATACTTGTTCTCCTCCTGCGGCAGGACAATCACATCGTTCTTCGCCTCGTCGCGGATGACGCACATCGGGTCCTCCCCGCGTTCCACCTTGGCCAACTCCTGCAGAAGCAATTGACGGTAGAGAATGATGCCTTTGTCCGACGTGCCAAGACGCTCCGTGGTCCGGTCAGCAATTTCACCCTGCGTCACCCAACTCATCATGTCTTGACCGTCAATGTAGTCCGTGACGAAGTTCCCACGTTCGTCCTTGAGCGGTGCCTCATAGAGGGAGATGGGATAGTCCTCGGGTACCTGCACCCCCTCGTTGGGCACGAAGCAGGTATACCAGATATGGTAGGTGTGCGTGTCGTCCATCGGGACACGAATCTGAAAGGAGTGCGCGCCGTAGTCGCCGACCCGCAGCATGTTCGGAAAGACGACCGGGTGGCCCACCACCCAATCCTCGCAATCCTCGGTTTGTCCTTCCAGCACACGCCGCTTAATGATGCCGTATTCGAATACGTCGAAGCCGATTTTCTGATGGTGGCGGCTGATAGGCCAGCTCTCCTGCGGCCGTCCGTTCTGTTCGAACACGTACTGGAAATAACGCCCGTGCAGCCACTCGAGGTGCGTCGGGTCGAGCGAATTCTCCATGATTTGCAGCCAGTTGCAGGGAATCACGGCGTAGCCGATGGTGCGAACCACGTTTTTGCGTACGAACAGGTCGTAGCGAGGCAAAAGCGGCGCCGGCTCAGGCCCGAGGTAAGCGAAAATCAGGCCGCCCAGTTCCTGCACCTTGTACCCCGGAATCTTCACCTTGTCCTTGAACGTGCTGGTATCCGGCTCGTTCGGCTGTTCCAAGCAGCGGCCGTCTCCGTCGTACAACCAGCCGTGGTATGGGCAGCGAAGCCCGTTGTGCTCCGGAATCCCGCAGGCCATGGAAACACCCCGGTGCGCGCAGCGATCGCCAATAAGCCCCAGTTTTCCTCTCCGATCCCGGTAGAGGACCAGGTCCTCACCCAACAGCCGCACCTTCTTCGTCCATTGGTCCTTGAGTTCCGAAGCTGCCGCGATGGGCAGCCAGTAGCGTCGGAACAGGTTTCCCATCGGAGTGCCCGGCCCCACCTGCGTCAAGAGTTCATTGCGTTCTTTGCTCAACATACTTGCGTTCCTCCCATCTGCTATTTCCCGACGCGTCCTCACAACCCGCAATACCTACTTGGTGGTGCAGCGCCACCTCCTCGCGCCTCTTGGCGGACTCGAGCACCGCAAGACAGACCTCCAGCGTGGCCAGTCCCCACGCCGCTGTGTGCACCGGGGTCTGTGTGGCCAACACCGCGCCGACCAACTCCTCCACGACCCGGTCGTGCGGCGTGACATCCTTCGGAAGCGCGATTTCCTCGATTCCGTTCTCGCCATAGACCAGCAGACCGTCCGGGCTCTGGCGAATGTCGCCGTGCTCGCAGGAGACCAGCGTGATCCCGAAAAACGGCTGGTGCGCTCCCGGCTTGGGCAACGTATCGCGTGAACGGTACCCGGCCTGACTGCGCTTCAGGTTGATCTCGTCCGTCCGATCGATGTCCCGCAACTGGCGGCGGCGCGCCCCGAAAGCTTCTGCCGACACCCGGTGCCCCCACTCGCCAATCCCAAACGTCAACTCGCTCGTATGAAAATGGTCATAGCCGTTGTAAATTGCGGTTGCCGCCACGCCGTCCTCGAACTCGAGGAACGCCACGTGGGCGCCCTCCGTGGGGCGCGACGGATCCCAGCGGCCAACCTGCGCACGGACGCTCCGCAAACGGCCGCCGCCGAGATAGCGGAGGATATCAAACTGGTGCGCACCCTGGCGAAAGGTCACGCCACCGCCGTGTGCGGTGTCCAGTTCTTCGTCGAGCCGGGGACGGTACAGCCAGTCGTTATAGCACCAGGTATGCATCATCCGCAGCGCGCCAAGGCGGCCGCTGGCGATGATGTCGCGCATCACCTGCACAGGCGGGTCGTAACTGTGGGAGTGGCCCACCAGCACCTGACGGTTCGCCGCTGCTGCGGCCGACACCATGGCCCTGGCGTCGTCCAGATGGGTGGCCAGGGGTTTCTCCACCAGCACATGCTTGCCGTGCTCCAGCGCAATCAACACATGGTCCTTGTGCAAGTGCGTCGGTGTGGAAATATAGACGGCGTCCAGGTCGCTCCTCGCACACAACTCGCTGATGTCGTTGTACACGGGCACCTGGAAGTCTCGCTGGAAGGCGGTTCTCTCTTCCTCCCGCACCGACGCTCCAGCCGCGAGTTCTACGGCCGGGTGCCGCAAGATGGCCGAAAGCATCTGTCGCGTGGCCGTCCCTAATCCGGCGATGCCGAGGCGAATCACATTCTTCATCCACCACACCTCCTCACACCCAAAATCCCCTGTTCCGATTACAAGAGGCCCGGTTTGCCCTCACGGCATCCGCATGTGCATGGAAGCCCTTTCTCGACTCTATCTTATGGCTACTCTGTGTATTGCACAAATTTAAATTTCGTGATTTCATCATAAGTGATTCTTTATATTCATAGCCATTTGAAGGATGGTACGACACAGCGTCCCGGTTCACGACGAGTGACACTGCCTCGTGGAGGTGCAAAATGGCCGAACACCTCAGCCTGCACCAACTTGAACTGTTCTGCGCAGTCGTGGAATACG
The DNA here is from genome assembly GCF_001552655.1 of Alicyclobacillus kakegawensis NBRC 103104. Taxonomy (GTDB): domain Bacteria; phylum Bacillota; class Bacilli; order Alicyclobacillales; family Alicyclobacillaceae; genus Alicyclobacillus_G; species Alicyclobacillus_G kakegawensis. Next base: position 2,847 of record NZ_BCRP01000014.1, read on the forward strand.
GCAGCTACGTGGAGACGGCCAGACATTTGATGATGACGCAGCCGGCGCTGAGCCTGCAGGTCAAATCCCTCCAGACGGCCCTCGGCACCCAGCTGTTCGAGCGTCGGGGCAACCGCTTGGTGCTGACGGAAACCGGCCAAATCACCTATGAATTCGCCCGCAACCTGCTGGCGCTCGAAAACCAATTAAGATCCACTGTCGACGATTTCATGCACGCCGACCATGGATCCTTGTCCATCGGCAGCTCCCGGCCATTCGGGCGGTACTTCATACCGTCTGTCGTCTGCGAATACGTGCAAGCGTTCGAGAACGTGGATGTCTCCGTCGTGTACAAGGACACGGAGACGATTTACAACCAGGTGCTCAACCGCATCCTCGATGTCGGCGTAGTGACAAGCGATGAAGCTGTACCGGTTCCGCCCGGACTGCAGTCCACCCGGCTGCGCCATGATCATTGGTGCCTAGTTTCGAGCGCGGAGCGGCCCTGGACAGAACCGCGGCGCATCGACAAGGCGTTGTTTCAGCGCGCGCCGTTGGTCACGGCCGTATCCCACTCCACGCACTGGAAACTGATCCAAAAGATATTGAACCGCCTCGGCATTCATGCGGGCGACTACACGATTCGCCTGCGCATGGAAGACCTCGAATCTATCAAGGTCGTCGTACAGCGTGGACTTGGCATCGCATTCCTGCCGTACACCGCCGTGCAGCAAGAGCTGGCGAACGGCCAGTTGGTGGAGTTCCCCTTCCCCGATGGACACCCGCCGCTCAACTGCGTCATCGTCACCCTCGACAACAACCGCAGTCGGCCCATTGTACAGCGGTTTGTGGAGTTTTTGTTGGAGCGGTTTCCAAGGAGTTCGGATTTGGGGGAACCGAAATGAAAAAGAAGGAGGGGCTGCTCTTCGTTCGTTTCGCGATATCCCATTGCGGCAGCCCGATTCCCCAGATCGTCAGGCGGCACTCTGGCCCTCTCGCCGATGCGCCGTTGCAGCGCCATACGGCCAGTTGCCAGGCTTCGCCGGCGCGCCACCTTTCCGGTGGGCGGTTCAATACCCCTGACGGACGAGCGCTGCGTGCCCTACGGTGCCGACCAGGAAACAGGCCGCCAGGAACGCAAACGCCAAGCTGTATCCCCCGAAACCAATCAAGGCCCCATAACTTGTGCCCAAGGGGGCATGGGTGTTTACACTACCACTTGAGACTTTAACCGACCTACCGGTCCCGGACGCTCGGTTATGCCGAAAAAGCAAGGGGCAAGAAGCGTACCTGAGATACTTGGTCCACAACGTCGTAGACCTGATGTCCGGCGTCATTTTATTCACCCGGGCCAGTCTGGCATCGGGGACCGCTGAACGCAAAGTCAGCTTGCGGCGACTGGCTGCGTTTCGTTTTCAGCATCCGTAGATTCGAATTCGGACAATATGTGCCGACAAGGCGTATGGTACGCCGGAGTATCTAGAAGCATTATGTGTCCAAGGGATTGTCCCGCTGGTCGCCTCACGCTACTGCACGCAGGAGCAGGCGCTGCTCACCGCGATCGTTCAGAACATGAAGAGGCTATGCAAGTTCTACCACAGAGGGTGGAGTTGGCCCAAGGAGATGCTTGCATGCCTCAGAACCGTACACCATGGTGGCAAAAATAGGTCTTGGCTCAACAACTTCCGCTATCGGCTTGACGGATACTTCCAGAGACTCAAGTGTCCCATGCGGTTCAACGCAGTCTCTTCACCGACCTTTTAGGGGTATTTCGAATCTATCCCTAATGTATATCAATGTATATCTCATCGGCTGCGCTTGGCGACCTGGGCAGTCCAATAACTCCAAGCCCGTTCCTGGGAAAGGTTCCCATTCCAAGTCTTCTCGTTACACGTTCTTCCTTCCTCATAACTGAGATATTTCGGAGTGCCAAGGAGAAGACTATTATACTGATTCTGGGCGTCAATCTTCATGAAAACCGAGTTCATCACGCATTTGCGCAGTGATTCTCCGACGACGATTACGCCGTGTCCTCTCAGAAACAGCGCTGTCTTATCAGCCAATGCCCGGGCGACCCGTTCACCTTCTTGTTCATTCTTGATGAGCATACCGTCGGAAACGTCATAGTCATCATACACGGGCACGCCCTTGTAGAACGGCGCTCCGTAGTGTGAGACCGGCTTAAACGGTATGTCGAGCACCGTGAATGGAATCAATTCCTGGGCGTGGTTATGGCAGATCGCCTGCACGTCCGGTCGCTGTTTATAGATTGAGGAGTGGATTACGCGCTCCGCAAAGGATCGCTTGTCGGTCGGCGTCAAACAGTTTGCGTCCATATCGTAAGTATAAATGTCCTCTTCCTCTACCTGGCTGGCCGAAAGTGAACGGGAGAGTAGAAATTCATTTGGATTTTCGGGATTGCGCACACTGATATGACCGAAGGCTTCAAACAGGACCTTCTCTTCGCTCAAAATCTTATTTGCAAGTACCAGTTCACGAATTGCTTCAGACTTAGACTGTGCCATTCTTGCAGCCTCCTAAATGATGAACTCTTCGTCCAGGGTAGATTCGGCAAACAGATCCTTAATTTTCAATTTATTCTTGATCAAGCCCTGCTCGTAAGAGTAAGTCAGCGCCGTCTCCAGTGTCCTGAGGTTCTTCTCGACACCATACGCCCAGAAATCCTCGCCTAGGATTTGTTTCGTCCGGGCGACCTCCTCATTTAACCAAGGCAACGTTACTTTCAGTGCTGCCGTCTGATTGAACCCTTCGTATACCACCTGCTTCGCCTCTTCAAAGGCCCTAAACAAGTTCATCGGGACCCATGGATGCCGGTTGACCAGTTCTTTTTTCAGAGCGATCACGTGCATGATCGGGAAGATGCCGGTCTTTTTATAGTATCGTTTTTCTTCCTCCACGTAATTCGGGAAAAGCCTGCCGACATTCGGCGAGCCATTTAACACACAAGACGGTACCCTGGGGGCAATGAGTGCGTCGATTTCACCGGACTCCAGCATGCCGTTCAACGTTTTACCTTCAGGAATCGGCTGTATGTCAATGTCGGAGGGCAGATCCAACTCAACTTTCTCCTTACGGCCAGGCGTTTCTTCTCCTCCTGTAAACCAGTGTATGGACGCGGGCTTGACGCCATATTCGTGTTCCAGAATGCCTCGGACCCACAAACACGCCGTCAATTGATACTCAGGTGTGCCAACTCGTTTGCCGACAAGGTCAATGGGCTCGCGAATGCCTGCATGCCTGTTGATGAATATGTTCGAATGGCGAAACGACTTGGACATGAACACCGGGATCGCGGTGAGTTCGGGGTAACCGCGATCGATAGCAATCAAATAAGATGACAGCGACAACTCGGCGACGTCAAACTCTTGATGACGCATCATACGCCAGAATGTTTCTTCAACTGGCATGTTTAAGTAGTTAAGTTCAATCCCTTTGACCTGAACAGTCCCGTCAACCAAGGCGGCGATTCGGTCATAATTCCAACATGCGAACGATAAAGTGAGCTTCGACATGGCATCCTACAACATTATAGTATATTTATGGAATACAGTTCGCCGATCTTTGTGTGTTGCAGGTAGAAATACCCGTTTCACCGCTGATGTGCGGAACGTTCCGTAAATCAATGTCCTGTGGCTGGATTCAGTCCTGCCACTCCGCGTCCACCCGCGCACGCCTTCGCTTCAATAGCCAGAACGATTGGGTAGAATGCTGACCAATGCCGCGATGAAAAATGTGCCAATCAAGAAGGCAAAAGCAAGGTAATAGTGCCCGCTTGCCACCGTCACCAACGCACCCATGATAGTCGGAGCAAAGGCGCCAATGGTATTGCCGACACCTGTCATCACACCCGTGTTGCCTCCTATCGATCCCGTATAGGACATGCTGTGAATCACGCCGTGGATCATAGGCGTCGTAATCCCGTTGATGAAAGCAATGGATGCACAAAGGAAGAGAGCAGAACCAATGGCTGGTCCCGTTATCGCTGCCAGAAACAGAGAAACTGCACCAAGAATAAAACCCCAGATAAGCCAGATCGCCTTCTTGTGCGTCCTGTCAGTATGCGATCCGACCCAGATCGTGAGTAACAGAGCCACGCCGAATCCCAGCAGTAAATACGTACTCATCGCGCTCGGTGACACGTGCTTTACATTCTCCAGGTAGGTCGGGAACCATGTCATGAGGCCAAAGACGCCAAACACGTTGACGATTTCAGCGACGACAATCAGCCAGAATGCGCCTGTAGATACTGTGGCCTTTTTTTCTCCGCCCGCAGATTCTGCAATACTAACCTGTTGACTAGTAATTAGTTCCAATTCAGCCTTTGAAACACGCTTATCTTCACCAGGGTTGTTTTTCACTAGGATCAAGACCATTGGCAGACAGATAATCAGCGCAGCTCCCGTGAGAAACCAGAATACGCCTCGCCAATGAAATTCACCCATCAGGCCGATCACCAAGAACCCGGCAAGAGCTGGTCCAATGTTTGTCCCGTTAATCCAAATCGCTTTGGCGCGGCCCCTTTCTCGTAGCGGAAACCATTGGGCTGTAAGCGCATTCGAAACAGGCCAGAGAAAACCCTCCGCCAAACCTAACAGGCCGCGGGAAACCATCAGAACCGTAAAGTTTGATGAAACCGCTGCCAAGAAAGTGCTAAGAGCCCAGCCAATCAATCCGACAATCGCACAATTCCTTGGACCCCAACGGTCGACAAGCGGTCCCCAAAAGAAAAACCCAATGCCATACGTAAGGAGCATGATGGTCACTAAACTGCCAATAAGTGCATTGTGACCAAGCAGGCCCATGTCTGCCAGAAAGGTCTTGTTGGTAGCGATAACCGCGACCCCGATTTTGTCGAACATGCCAATAATCCATATTACTAATAATGTGGGAGCAATGTACTTCCACCTGATAGACGTCGTTCGCTCCGTCCGCAGCACACGGTTCGAATCTACTACCGTCGTATTCACCCTTTACACTCTCCTTTTCCATCCTAGAATGATTGGCTCTACGCATGTGATTGAATCCACGAAAAAAACATATTTTCTATGTATTCCTTATTGTATGTATGATTGAGCTATAATACAATTGAATTATCCGCATGTCTTGATTCCATTCTGTTATTAAACAAGGAGGCGCAAAAGATGGACATGGAGCAACTCAAGAGCTTTTGCGCAGTGGTGGAGTTTCGTAGTTTCCGCAAAGCTGCCGAGCTTCTTCAAATCACGCAACCAGGGATCAGCCGTCGGATCAAGGGTCTAGAGGATGAATTGGGAATCCCTTTATTGCAACGCGGTCCCCAGATGGTTTCGTTGACGCCACAAGGCAAGCGGTTCCTGCCCTACGCCGAACGAACGCTTAAGATCTTGACCCGGGGGGTGACAGAAGCGCTCCAGGAGGATTACCGCGACAATCTCTCCATCGGCGGTTCCCCGACCATCTCACACAACCTCCTGCCAGAATTCATCCGCCGATTCAGGGCTCATCATGACAGTACAATCACCTTATACACGGTGCCATCCAGTCAGGTCTACGAAATGTTGCTTGACCAGACAATCGATCTCGGATTCGCAAGTGCCTTTCTTCCGCATGCTCAGCTGTCATACGAACGGATTTTCTCCGAGTCCATCGTCTGTGTGGGGTGTCCCACTCTGGTTGACGCACACGTCGATCACGGCAATTTTGTTTCGCACCCAATCCCGACCATCATGAACAACCTCAACACGGACCCTTGGCGAGCCATCAACGAGTATATAACGGATAACCCACGCTATGAGGTTGCCATCCAGGTGGACTCAACACATATCGCAAGGGAAATCGCTAAGGTAGGCATCGGAATTGCCTTTCTGCCCCATTCAGAGGCCGTCAACGATTTGAAAACGGGAGAATTAGTCGAGGTCCCACTATCGGACTTTGAATTACCACACCGGCCCGTCTATATGGTCACATACGAGGATCGACAATTATCGGCGAGTGCTGCGAAATTCAAGGAGGTCGTTCTAGCCGCAATCGCAGATCAACACTCAGGCAACCTTTACAGGTAAGGCGCCAACGTCAAACCACCACTGGGCATGTCCCATCAGCATCCGAAAGCTCTCAACCGCATGACGCAAACTGGCTTCGCAAGATCTGTGTCGAAGAAGGCGATGTCGATTTCCTACGTGAGAGCCTAAAGGTCCCGGCCGAGCCTGTAATGAATGCCGAAGTGAATCCTTAGGGCTTGAAGTAACGGTGCAGCCATTGGCGCCCCCATATTTTTAGGACAAGCGTCGCACAATGGCTCGCTTCACCCGTCACGCCCTCGGCGCCCAGCCTCGGCCCATGCGTCCCGAACAAGCTCGTGAGCTAACCATCCCCATGCGCGCCATTCTTCAGACACCCGGATAACCCCTCTCCATCGTACCCCATGCGGCTGGAGATGGCGCGTGCCGTCTCCACAACTCGCCCGCGAACCTCGGCTATCGTCTCGGCCAAGTGCACGGTCGGCCCGAGCACCCCGACCGCGTAATTGACGCGACCGCGGACATCAAAAATGGGGGCCCCCACGCCGGCAACTCCCCGTATGGTTTCATCCATCTCCCAGTACACGCCTTCACAACGGATCCGGGCCAATCGTGACTGGGTATCGCTCACTTGGTTCAATCCTCGGCGCACGGGTTCCGGCAAGGATGGGTTCTCGTCCGACAGTTGTTCAAAACAGCGGCGCAGTTGCTCATCTGGCAAATACGCGGCCAACACCCAGCCCAGGACCCCATACAGAAGCGGTCGGCGCTGCCCGACAAACGACGAGTATTTGAGCCCTTCGGTGACCTCGCGTCGATAGATGTAGATCATGCCGCAATGGTCACGCATGGACATCACGACCGATTGCCGAGTGTCACGCTGTAAACTGTCCAACAACTCCTCGCACTCTTGCAAGACATCAAGCGTAGATGTGAGAATGCCTCCGTATTCCAACAGCTTAAAACCAAGGCGATAGCGGGCCGTTTGAGAGTCATAGGAAACCAGTCCCCGGCGCTCCATCGTGTATAACATGCGATGGACGGTAGCCTTCGGCAGCCCCGTGGCTGTGGCGACCTCGTCCAAAGTGAGCGCCGGGTGCTGCGTGGTAAATGCGTCGAGAATGTCAATCGCCCTGTCCACCGAGCGGTTCAAGTGAATCTGTAATTCGCGCATATCCTTCTCCATCGTCCATGACCGCCGCTGACCATGACGCTCTGGCAAGCGCACGCCATACAGGGCCGTTTAACATTCATCCTAGCAATTTACCATCAAATCGCAACCTGATTTCCTGATTCCCTCACTGGTGCGGACGTTTCATTCGCTCTCCACTGCGGGCACGTTGGCCCCATTCGGCAAGCGAGATTTCACCTTGCGCAGATTCGATTCCCGCATGGCAAACCCAACTAAAGCGGCAAGGAAGGGTCCTGCAGCCGCTATCCACATTACGATGGGCAGCCCGTAGACATCTGCCAACGCCCCGGCGACCGCGGGCGTGGCTGCCGCCCCTATCATCTCGCCGACACTCATACTCAGCGCGCTGGCGGTCGCGGCTAACCGCTCTGGAACCGTTTCCATGAGAACGATGTTCATGAATAAGGGGAACAATCCCTGCACCACGTTTAAGAAGAAGCCGAGTACAGCCAACATCACCCAATCGCCATGGAACGAGTGCATCACCAGCGGTGGCAATACGGCCACAAACGAAAACAAAATCATGGTCGGCTTCCTACCCCAGTAGTCGGAAATCAAAGGTACGAGAAAGCCCCAGAAAAACGCGCCCAGCCCCATGATGCTCATGACGTACCCCATTTGGGCCTCGCTCAAGTGGTCCACCTGGGTCAGAAACAAGGGAGCAAAAATGTTCATGACCCACAGTGCCACCATGAGACAAACGGACATGAAAACGCATACCCAAACGTTGCGATAAGAGAGGGCTTCTTGATAGGCACGCCAGTCCCAGGTTGTGGAAGACGCCTTGGCGAACCGCACCTCCCGTGTCCACCGCATCAAGACGAACGCCAGCACAAAGCTCGGCACGCTGGCCAACAGAAACGCCCAACGCCAATTGGTATGCACCGCCAGTTGGGTGACCAACAGCGGCCCCAAAGCCAAGCCGATAAGTCCAACGCCACTTTGCGCGAAGCCAAGATTCCGCCCGACGCGCTCGGGTGCCGATTCAGCCATCAACATGGCCGCACCGAGCGGATACGTCGGACCTTCACCTGCCCCGTTGAGCAGGCGGATCAACAGCAAAGAGGTGAAAGAGGCGGCGACAGCAGACAATCCGGAGAAGACAGACGTCGCCAAAACAAACGGCACCAGCCAAGCTTTGCGCCTTCCCGACCTATCCGACAACGCGCCAAAACACAACGCGGAAGCGTCGAACGCAAGGGTCATCCACATCATGATCTGTCCAATGGCCGCGTTGTTCAGATGGAGTTCAGGAGCCGCAATCGGCAACAGAAACGTAATGGCAATACGGTCCAGGAAGACGAACCCCAAGACCAAAAAGACAAACCAAGTCAAGCGCAGCTCATAGTGCCGTGTATGCGCGCGTACCATCAAACCCCTCCTCGGAAATTTCTCAGACGGTATCCGCCGTCTGGGTTGTTGCTGGGGATTGGAGCGGGTTAAAACCATAAATCCACTCCACATACTGAAAGTCATCGGGGGCCCGGTTGCTCAAGATGGTATTGCGCAACAAGACCGCCGTGGCGTCGCGCGTGTGGATGATGTCTCCCCACACACGGACACTGGTTTGAATGCGGGATGTCCGTGGAATCCGCTGCTGTTGGTAGAGAGCAAACGCTTTCTCCATATCCGGTGTGAAGTCTTTCACAGCTTCAGCCAGACAAGCCGCGTCCTCAATGGCTTGACAGGCCCCCTGCGCCATGTACTGGTACATAGGGTGAGCCGCGTCGCCCAGCAAGGTGATGCGGCCATCTGTCCAGTTTGGAATCGGTTCGCGGTCATTCATGACCCAGTGCCTGTCTGTATGAATGTTGCGCAGAGCCTCCTTCACCCTTGGAGCGCACATGCTGAAATGCTCAAACAATTCTTCCGGAGTTCCCCACTCGGGTTCGCCGTTCAAAAATCGAGAACTTTCAAACACCGCAACTTGGTTATACAATTCTCCCCGACGAATCGGATATTGCACAAAATGCATGCCTGGCCCAATCCACATCACCACGTCGTCCAACCACGGGTGCTCCGTTGCTTGTTCGATGGGCAAGGTACCACGATAGGCGACATACCCCTTACAGACGGGATCATCTTTGTGAATGAGACCTCTGGTCGCCGACCACAGACCATCAGCCGCAATCACGGCTTTGCCAATAAACTCATTGCCGTTGTCACAAACCACACGCGCACCGCCGGGAATGTTCTCCACCCGCTCGACGGTGTGATTGGGAAGCAAATGCACGCGTTCTGAATCTTTACACGCCTGGAGAAGCACGTCGAGCAAGTCCGAGCGATGCGCAACAAGATATGGGTAGCCGAAATGCGCACGGAAAGACTCTCCGAGGTCGAGCACCCCGAGTTCCCGTTCGGCAATCGCGTCTAAGAGAACCAATCTATGCGGGAAGAAAGCCACCTCCGACAGGGCATCGTAGACCCCGAGCCAATCGAGCACACGCACCGCGTTGGGCCCCAATTGCAGGCCCGCGCCAATCTCGCGAAACTCGTGAGCCTTCTCGAAAACCCACACATCCTGCCCGGCGCGAGCCAAAGCCAAGCCCGCGCTCAGCCCCCCAATACCCCCGCCGACAACCAAAAGTGCTCCTGTTTGCGTCGTAGTCGTCTTGACCCTCTCCTCTACCGTAGATTTCCCACTCAAACCTATGCCAGGACCTGTTCAATACCCGGCGAAAGCGGATTCAATCGGCACAAGGATTGGCCGTGCCGTCGGAAGCAATCTCCCTTCCCAGTCTCTCAGCTTCATGTCATTTAGTGATATAATAATATCACTAAATGACATTCATTATTTTATGGCAAGAGCAAACGGTAGATCAACTCCGCCAAGAGGGTATGGAACAAAAAGTCTATAGAATCTGTCGTCAGGAAAGTGGAACCCTATAAGCACACAAAAAAAGGACCATCGGTAGATGGTCACACATTTGTGAACGTACAATTTGATAGCCGAAGGCCGCATCCTTCGACTCTGGTTTCACCCGCAGGCTTTCACTGTTTGCGGGGCGTCATCCGTCCAGCAACCTTATCCCCCGTGGCGCCCCTCCCGCCTTGCCGCCAACGCCAAGTAACAGACCGTCGCAAACAGGAACGAAACCACGGTCACATGCAGCAGGAACGCCCAGGGCGCTATGTGCGCGGCGATGAGGATGCCGCCGGATACCGCCTGGAGCAGCACCAGCACGAGGAACCAACGGCTGGCCGTGTGCAGCTCCGGCCGCCACCCTTTGAGCGGCCGCGTCAGCCGCCACAGGTACCCGGCGAGTATCAGCATGCCAAGCGCGACGCTGCGGTGAAGCACGTCCAACCAAAAGGCGTCCCCCGAGAGGGCCGGTGATTCCAGCGGGATGGGCCAGCCCTTGAACGAGGCCCCCCATCCGGTGTTCGCCGCGTAAGCGCCGATGTACAGCGCGACGTACACGTACAGCGCCGCACCCACAGACCAGCGAGCCACCCGCAGCCGGAGCGACTGGACAGAGGCGGCCTCAGGGCTGGAGGCGATGGCGGCGGGATAGGGCCCTGGACCAGACCTTTTGGCCGCGCCCGGCCACAGGAAGATGACCAGCAAAAACGTGCCGACAAAGGACAAAATGGCAATGGTGACGTGGGCCGCCATGACAGCCGATGGATTGACAAACAGGACCGCCAGAGCGCCAAGGGTGGCCTCCAGCACAATGCCCGCGCACAGAAGCCCCAGACACAGCATCAGGGTGCGGTTCTTGCGCGCGTAACGCAACAAGGCCACGGCGAGCCAAACAAACAGCACCATATCAAGCAGGACGGCCAGCCTGTGCGAATACTCGATAACCACCGCCGAGGACCAGCGGCTGGGCACCAGCTGTCCGTCGCAAAGCGGCCAGTTGCGACCGCACCCCAGGGCCGATCCGGTCACCGTATCGAGAAAGCCCAGCGTGTTGACCAAAAAGACGCAGAGAAACGCGGCCAAGCTCAGTTGCCACAGACGCTTCTGCGCATCTCCCGCCCGCCTGCCCGGCTTCGCCCCGGCCGATCCGAACGTTACCGCCATGCTCCTCTCCTCCTTACATCAGCGCCGCCGCGGCCAGCGCCAGAAACACCACGGGCAGGTAGACGAGCGAAAGCAAGAACGTGCGCCGCGCCCACTGCGCCGGCTGAGTCTGCGTCCGCCAGAGCATCACGTGCGCCGCCAGGAATGCGGCTCCACAGGCAAGAGCCACCGCTTCATACGGCCAGGGATGGCTCAGCGCAGCGTACGGCAACGCCGAGACAGCAATCAGCAAACACGTGTACCCAATCATCTGGATAATCGTTGCTTTTGCCCCGCGCACCGTCGGCATCATCGGGATGCCCGCGGTGGCATAGTCGCAGTTGCGGTACAGGGCGAGCCCCCAGAAATGGGAGGGCGTCCAGAGAAAGACGATGCCGAACATCACCCAGGCCGGCCAGTCGAGGTGTCCGGTCACCGCCGCCCAACCGACAAGCGGGGGAAAAGCGCCGGCACCGCCGCCCACGACGATGTTCTGCGGGGTGCTGCGTTTCAGTCCCATCGTATAGACCACGGCGTAATAGACATAGCCGGCGGCGGCCAGGAGCGCGGACAGACCGTTGACCAGGGCCCCCAGCCAGGCCACTCCCGCCACACCGAGCGCCAGCCCGAGCAGCAGCGCGTGCCGCGCCGGCACCAGGCCCTGCGGCAGCGGCCGGTTCGCCGTGCGCTTCATGATGCCGTCGATGTCCCGGTCATACCACATGTTGACGGCCGCCGATCCGCCCGCTGTCAGCGCCAGGCCCACGAGTGCGGCAAGAGCAAGCCGGGGCGCGGGCCACCGCTGGCCGGCCCAGACCATCGCGCAAAACTCGGTGAACAGAAGCAGCGCCAAAATCCGCGGCTTCGTCAGCTCCAGGTAGGCGCGAAGCCGCTCGGCTGCTCCAGGCAAGGCGCGAATTTCCCCCGCGTTAGCGGCTACCCGCGACGTCATCACAAGCCATACCCCCTCCGGCTCAGGCCACCATGTAATGGAACGACATCGCCCACAGGGAACCCGCGACAAAGACCACAGTGAAGAAGAACGCCATCGCGATCGCCAGCGAATGCACCGGCGGCCCATCCCCTTTGGTGATGTGCATGAACAGGAACAACTGGACCCCTATCTGCAGCACTGCCAGGGCCAACAGGATGAGGACGAGCGGGCCGCCGTGCAGACCGTGCGCAAACACCGCCCACAGCGCCGCCAGAGTCAGCACGACGGACAACACGTACCCCAGCACGTACTGGCCAATGCCGTGCTGCGGCTTGCCCGCCTGAACAGGCTTGCCCATCTCCATGTGCGCTTGCATCTCACATCACCATCCCCGTCAGGTAAACCACCGTGAAGATAAACACCCAGACCACATCGAGGAAGTGCCAGTACAGGCCGACGTTGAACACCTTGCGCGCTGTCTGCGGCGTGATGCCCCAGCGCAGCACCTGAATCAGGATAGCCGCCATCCAGACAATACCCAGCGACACGTGGCATCCGTGCGTCCCGACGAGCGTAAAGAACGCCGAGAGGAAGGCGCTGGTCGACATCGTGGCGCCGATGTGCACGTCGTGGATGAACTCCTGTACCTCCAAACCGATGAAGGCCAGACCCAGCAGTATGGTGATGAACAGCCAGACGGCCACCGACTTGCTGCGTTGGTGCTGCATCTCGTATGTGGCAATGCCGCCGGTGAAACTGCTGGTGAGCAGAATGAACGTCTCCGCTTCAAACCCGGGCACATCAAACAGGGTGCGCGCCGTCGGCCCGCCGGCGGTGTGCGTGTGCAGGAGCACGTACGTCGCGAACAGGCAGGCAAACAGCAGCATGTCGGTGGCCAGGAACAGCCAGAAACCGAAGATCTTGAGCGACTCGCTCGGTTGGCTGTACTCAATGGTCTTCGCCTCGGCGTCCTCATGCGCCCGCGGGCGCTCCAGCGTCATGATGGACATTGTTCACAACCTCCCGGACAGCGCCTCAGTGCGACGGATCTCGTCCGCGCTGAGGTCGTGTTCGTCGTGCAGTTCAAACGAGCGGGCCAACAGGCAAACCGCGACACCCAGGAGCGCCAGGGCAGCCAGGACGTACCACTCGAACACGAAGCCCAGCCCCGCGAAGAAGAAGCAGACGCCGAGCAAAAACGGACGCGCGCTGTTGTTGGGCATGTGGATGGGACGGATATCGCTGGCCGCCGGCCGCAACTCGCCAGTCCGGCCCTGCTCCTTCAGCGTCGCCCACATGTCCCTGTCGGTGACGTGCGGGATGACGGCAAAGTTGTAGTGCGGCACCGGCGACGGCAGCGACCACTCCAATGTGCGAGCATCCCAGATGTCGCCGGTCACGTCGCGCTTGCCGTACTTGATGCTGTACAACACCTGCACAACGATGAACAGGAAGCCAAGTCCCATGATGTAGGCGCCGATGGTGGAGATGAAGTTGAGCGTGCCCCAACCGAGATCGGCCGGATAGGTGTACATGCGGCGCTGCATACCCATGAACCCGAGGGCGTACTGCGGCATGAAGCAGACGTAAAAACCGATGTTGAACAGCCAGAACGCCCAGCGGCCAATCCGTTCATCCAGTTGAAAGCCAAACATTTTCGGCCACCAGTAGTACATGCCGGCCAGCATCCCGAAGACGACGCCGCCGATGAGCGCCTGGTGGAAGTGGGCAACCAGGAAGTAGCTGTTGTGGTACTGGTAATCGGCTGGCGCGGCCGCCAGCATGACGCCCGTGGCCCCCGCAATCGCGAAGCAGACGATGAACGCCAGCGTCCACAGCATCGGCAAGGTCAGGCGAATCCGCCCGCGATACATCGTGAACAGCCAGTTGAACATCTTGACACCTGTGGGGATGCCCACGGCCATCGTCGACACAGCGAAGAAGCTGTTCACGTCCGGCCCGGCTCCCATGGTGAAAAAGTGGTGCACCCAGGTCAAATCGCCGATGACGGTGATGGCCATGAGCGAGGCCACCATCGACTTGTAGCCGAAGATCTCCTTGCGCGAGAAGGTGGCCACCACTTCTGAGTAGACGCCAAACGCCACCAGGACGACGATGTACACCTCCGGGTGACCCCAGACCCAGAACAGGTTGATGAACATCATCGGGTTGCCGCCCTGCGCAATCGTGAAGAAGTGCGCGCCGAACAGGCGGTCAAACAAGAGCAGCGCCAACGCCACATTCAGTGCCGGGAACGCCGTCAGGATGACGATGCTCGAGGCCAGCACCGCCCACGAGAACAGCGGCACCTTCATCATCGTCATGCCCGGAGCCCGCATCTTGAGGATGGTGGCGATGAAATTGATGCCTGTGCCCAGCGTCCCAATGCCAGAAATCAACAACGACACCAGGTAGTAATTCTCGCCCGGCCCTTTGTCAAAGCCAAGCTCCGTCAGTGGCGGATAACTGGTCCAGCCCGCGTCGGGCGATCCGCCAAACACAAAGGAGATGTTGAACAAAAACGCGGCAAAAAAGAACAGCCAGAAGCTGATGGCGTTCAAGTATGGAAACGCCACGTCGCGCGCGCCGATTTGCAGCGGCACCGCGATGTTGAACAAGGCGAAGATGAACGGCATGGCCATGAACAAGATCATGATGGTGCCGTGCGTCGTGAAGATCTGGTCGTAATGCTCCGCGTCCAGAAAATGATTGTTCGGCTCCGCCAACTGCGTGCGTATGAGCAGCGCGTCGACCCCGCCACGGAAGAACATCAAGAGCGCGCACACCAGGTACATGATGCCGATTTTCTTGTGGTCCACCGTGGTCAACCACTCGCGCCACAGCCACTTCCACTTCTTCAGGTAGGTCAAGGCGAAGACAATACCGATGATGGTCAAGAGGATGAGCACGTCTGAACCCCAAATCAGCGGCCCCTCGCGCCACATCAGGTAGGTATCGCCGAAGTGGCGTATTGCCTCCCACATCTCTCGTTCACGCTCCTTCTGGTTCCAATCTCTGCCCTTCGTCCCGTCTCCTCACGGGGTCATGGCTTGCCGGTCGCGTTCCCAACTGTGTTACATACCGTCCGACATGCCTTGGTCCGACATGCCCTTGTCCGGCTTACCGCCCGGTACGTCTTTGAACATGCCCGGCATGTACTGGCCGCCGTCCGCCCACACCGTGGCGTTGAACAGCCCCTTCGGGAACGCAGAGTAGGTGGCCTCCCCCATGACGCTCGGTTTCTTCAACTTCGCGTATCCAGCCTGCGTCAGAGCCGGGTAAGACTGTTTGGTTTGCTGCACCCAACTGTTGAAGTTTTCGTCACCGACCGCTACCACGCGGAACTGGTCGTGAGCAAACCCTTCGCCGGTAAAGTTGGCGCCGTGACCGTAGTAGGTGCCTGCCTCGTCCGCCTGCAACCATAGCCGCATCGACATCCCCGGCATCGTGTACTCCTGGCCGCCGAGTTGCGGCACCCAGAAGGAGTTCATCGGCGCGTCCGATGTGAGTTCAAACTGCACCGGCACGCCCGTTGGGATCTTGCAGTAGTTCACCGTCGCCACGTGCTGATCCGGGTACAGGAAGAGCCACTTCCAGTCGAGTGACACCACCTCCACCGTCAGCGGCTTCACGTTGTTCTCCGGAGGCTTGACGAGCGCGTACGTGGTTTTCACAGTCGCCGCCCCGAGAATCCCCACCACCACAATGGGTATCCCCCACCACACGAATTCCAGGACTTTGCTGTGAGCCCAATGGGGCTGGTACTGTGCTTTGTTGTCCGGCTTGTCGCGATACCGCCAGACGATGTAGAACATGAGCAAGAACACGGGCACAATGACAATGAGTACGAGCACCGTCGAGAGCATAATCAGGTGCAGTTCCTGCCGGCCCACGGGTCCGACCGGGTGCAGCACCATGTACTCGGGACTGCAGCCCGACAGGAGCACGGCCATGGCCACCGCAAGCAGACCAGCCTGCCCCGCCCGACGACGCGTCTTGCGCCTGTCCATTCTCTCCTCCCCTTTCCCGACAAAGGTGTGATGGATCAGCTGCTGAACAGCCTCGTCGCCGCCTCTCTCGACCGGTCGAGACCGTTACAGTGTCATCGTAGTTGCGGAACCCCTCTCCCATAAGCCACAAAACGCGCATTTCGCGGCGCACAAGGAGACCAGTCGGAGTGGTGCATCTGCTTTGCGTGGTCGGACTAGTACAAAGGAAGGGGATAAAAGAGACTGAAGGCACGAGGGATGAAGGGAGAATCGCTAGGGACATACGCATAAAAGAGCGTACGCAAGTAACCGCCCCATGTCGATTAACGCCGCTGGGGCGGTCACTTGCACACTTGCAGGCGGGGACGCTCAAGGCGTGGTGCCCAGGAGTCGAAGGATGCCGCCTTCGACTCTCTTTTTCATGTTGAGTGAGACACAGCAAGAATACACGTCGATGCAGACGCGGATTGAGGAGGCGGATTTGAAACCGTCTCTCAAACCTAGGAGCGGCGGGCTACGCCTCGCGAATCCAGACCGTCATCTCGCCCGGTCCGCGGTTGGCCCAAGCGTAGTACGGGATGGCCCGAATGCGGGTCTCCTCGCGCGAGGGCGGCTCGTACGAATAGAGCGCCGCGCCGGCCGGCGCAGCCGATTTGTACCCGGTGCTCTCCAGCACGACCACCCCGCCCAGCAGGTCGGGCTCGTACTTAGCCGCAATCGCCGCCTCCCGCGGCAGCGTGAGGTCGCGCAGATTCGCCCCATTGTCCGCCTCTTCCAAGCAGTACACGATGGGCCCGTATTGCAGCGCCACCTTGCCCGCGTCCTCGCGCAGCTCCGGGTGCGGATATATGCGCAGCGGCTGCATCGGCAGGTCCAGCTCAATCACGTCGCCGGACGCCCATGTGCGATTCAGGCGCGCGTACCCGTCTGCGGCGTCGGCCGGATCGACCGTCTCGCCGTTCACCCGTAGCGCCGGGGTAAGGCACCACCCAGGCAGACGCAGCGCCAGCGTGAACGCGGCCGGATCGTCTAGGTGGACGGTGAGGCGGATCCGCCCCTGCCAGGGCAGCTGCGACTCCTGCACCAGTGTCACCTGCTTGCCGCCGGCAACCTCGACACTCACGCTCGATCCGATGTACAAATGCGCATAAATAGTCTCCTTGGCGGCGTCTGTGGTGTACAAGTACTGCCCCAATGAGGCCAGGAGCCGGGCGATGTTAGGCGGGCAGCAGGCGCAGCCAAACCACCCCTGGCGCTCGTATTTGACGCTGTGCATGTCGGCCCGGTAGTCGCAGGCGGACGGCCACACCTCCAACGGATTCACGTAGAAGTAGCGGCGCCCGTCGAGCGACATCCCGGCGAGCACGCCGTTGAACAACGCCCGCTCCATCACGTCCGCGTATTCGCGTCGAGGTTCAGCCTGAAGCATACGTTGGGCGAAAAACACCAAACCAATCGCCGCGCACGTCTCGGTGTAGGCGGTGTCATTGGGCAGGTCGTAATCGGTGGTGAACGCCTCCCCATTGTCCGCGGATGACCCGATGCCTCCGGTGACATACATCTTCTTCTGCACGACGCTGTTCCAAAGCCGCCGACACGCGTCAAGCAACGACACGTCCCCGGTCTCCCGCGCCGCGTCGGCCACCGCCGTGT
This sequence comes from Alicyclobacillus kakegawensis NBRC 103104, assembly GCF_001552655.1. Taxonomy (GTDB): domain Bacteria; phylum Bacillota; class Bacilli; order Alicyclobacillales; family Alicyclobacillaceae; genus Alicyclobacillus_G; species Alicyclobacillus_G kakegawensis. The sequence continues at coordinate 20,620 of NZ_BCRP01000014.1, forward strand.
AGAAATACATCGCCCGCACTGCGTGGCCGATGGCCTCCGTCTGCTCGCGGATGGGCAGGTGCGACTGCGAATACTCAAACCCGAACCGGAATGGGGTCGTCTCCCCGCGCTTCTCCGCCTCGATTTGGAAATAGTGCGGCTGCCGCCCCCGCTCCTCGATGAAGTACAGGGCGAGGTCGAGATACGTCCTGTTGCCGGTCGTGCGGTAGAGCTTAATCAGCGCCAGCTCGATTTCCTCATGCCCCGGATAGCCCGGAATCTTCCCAGGCCCGTGGCCAAACACCCGGTTGATATAGTCGGCGAAGCGGCACGCAATGTCCAGCAGCTTGCGCTTGCCTGTGGCCTGGTAATACGCCACCGCCGCCTCAATCAGGTGGCCCGCGCAGTACAGCTCGTGATCGTCGCGAAGGTTGGTCCAGCGCTTGTCCGGCTTGGTCAGCGTGTAGTGCGTGTTCAAGTAGCCGTCCGGCTGCTGCGCCCGGGCCAGCAGGTCAATGGCCTCGTCCGCCTTCCTTTCCAGCTCTTCGTCCCGTTCGTTCGCCAGCGTGTGGCCGACCGCCTCCAGCCATTTGTAGAGATCGCTGTCCTGGAACACCATGCCGTAATATTCACCTTCCGCCTCACCCGCGGCGATACGGAAGTTCTCGATAGTGTGGCTAGGTTCCACGTCCGGCACCTGGTCATTGAGCGCCTGCCACTGATAGGGGATGACCACGTCGCGGACGAGCGCCTGTCTGGGGGACCAGAACGGGTCTTGGATGCGGGCGGAGACTTGATTGGCGCAGATGGTCGCCGCCATTTCACTCACTTGCCTTTCGTGACGCTCCACACATGCCACAATAGAGCGCGTTATTGCCCGGGTGGGTACTGTAATCAGCAAAGCCGCGGCACGATGTATCAGACATGTCACCGCGGCTTTTGAGTTCACAGTCACCGACGCAGGGTCACCGTGCCAACCGAATCACATTCCATGATGCCGGTTGTAAATCAGCCTGCAGGACATCACCGTCGAGCGACGTGCGGTTGACGGCAATCGGCACCACGTTGTTTGGGTTGTCGCTCGTATTCTTCGCCTTCAGGTCGTCGTGGCGCAACACCAGGTGCTCCACCACCCGATAGCCGGCGAAGCTGCCAAGCCGGCACTCAAGCGGGATTGATTCCGTGAGGTTGCGGTTGACCGCGAACAGCGTCACCTCGCCCCCATCCTGATTCCACACCGCCACCGCGTCCACGTATGGCACATCAGTAAAGTCCTTGCTGTCGTACTTTGGGCTGTCCACCAACGTTTGCAGGACCGTTCCCCGCCCATACACCGATGCGTGCAAGTACGGGTAATAAATCGTCTGCTTCCACGCCGCCCCGCCGTTCTCCGTCATGATAGGCGCAATCACGTTCACCAGCTGCGCCAGACACGCCATCTTCACCCTGTCGGCGTGTTTGAGCAGTGTGATAAGCATAGCGCCGACCAACAGCGCGTCCTCCATGGTGTAGATGTCCTCCAGGAGTGGCGGCGCCACCGTCCACGGGGTAATCTGCTTATCCGCCTCGTTGGAGTGGAACCAGACGTTCCATTCGTCAAAGGAGAGATACATCGTCTTCTTGCTGCGCTTCTTCGCCTTGATGTAATCGCAAGCGGCCACCACCGTCTTGATGAATTCGTCCATGTCGAGCGACTGGGCGAGGAAGTTGGGCGTGTCCCCGTCGCGGTTGCCGTAGTAGGTGTGCATGGAGATGTACTCTACATGCTCGTAGGTGTGGTCGAGGACGATGCGCTCCCACTCCGGGAATGTGGCCATATGGCGATTGGAGCTGCCGCAGGCGACCAGTTCAATGTCAGGGTCCACCCACTTCATCGCTTTCGCCGTCTCGACCGCCAGGCGACCATACTCGTCCGCCGTCTTGTGGCCAATCTGCCATGGCCCATCCATCTCGTTGCCCAGGCACCACACCTTGATGTCGTGCGGATTTCGGTAGCCATGCGAGACGCGCAAGTCACTCCAATACGATCCGGACGGGTGATTGCAATACTCCACCAGGTTGCGGGCGGCGTCGATGCCGCGCGTCCCCAGGTTGACCGCCATCATCACGTCGGCCCCGACCAGGCGGGCCCAATCGACAAACTCGTTCGTGCCGACCCGGTTGGATTCCGTCGAGCGCCAGGCGAGATCGAGACGGGCTGGACGGTTTTCGACTGGACCCACACCGTCCTCCCAGTTGTACCCGGAAACAAAGTTTCCGCCCGGGTAGCGGACGATGGGAACCTTCAGTTCCCGCACCATATCGGCCACGTCCTGACGGAACCCCTGCTCGTTCGCCGTGGGATGTCCTGGTTCGTAAATGCCTCCATAAACGGCTCGGCCCAGGTGTTCAATGAAGGAACCGTAAATACGCGCATCCACGTCCGACAGGACGTAGTAGGAATCGAGGGTAATCGTAGCTTTTTCTTTTGTCATGATGTCACCACTCCTGTATTGATGGTCTCTGAGGAACCATGTAAAATCTGTAAAACTGTCGTTGACTGACTTAGAATCGGATGCGCAGTTAAAGCTTCACGCTCCCCTGCGTCAGGCCAGTGACAATTTGTTTGCGGAACAGGATGAACCCGATGATCATCGGTGCAATCGAGATCAGAGACCCCGTGATGATGAGCGGATACAATGGTACGGTCATGGCTGCCTCCGGCGTGTTGATCAGGCTCATCAATGATTCGATGCCGACTGGGAGCGGGTAGAGGTCCTGGTTGTTGAGCAAAACCAACGGCAGGAAAAAGTTGTTCCACGTGCCTACCATGCTAATAAGAAACAACGTGACGAGCGCGGGACGAATCACCGGAAACACGACGCTCCAGAACGTGCGCGCTGCAGAGGCACCGTCCACGCGGGCAGCGTCCAACAGGTCATTTGGAACAACATCTTGGATATAGATGCGGAGAAAGTACACACCAAACGGACTGGCAATCAAGGGGAAAATAACCCCTGCGTACGTATCCACCAGGTTGAACGCTTTCTCCACAATGAAGAGCGGGATGGCGGTAACGGTACCTGGAATCATCAGAGAGGCAATAACAAGCAAAAAGATGCCGTTTCGCCCCCGAAAGTCGTACTTGGCCAGAGCATATCCGGCCATCGACGAGACGATACAGGTCAGCACCGCCACCGCAACGGCGTAGATGGCAGAGTTAAGAAACCACATCCAATACACGCCGTGTTGATACGTCGTGAGCAAGCGCACATTTTCAAAGAAATGCAAGCGGCTCGGCAAGCTGAAGATGCCTGTGGACGAGAGTTCTTTCGCGTTCTTTGTCGACGCAATCAGAATCCAGATGATAGGTAACATGAAGTAAAACGCGAGTATAAATAAAATCAGCGTCACAACCGACTGTGTTGCCACCGTCTTTGCCCGAACCGCCCGATAATTCGCTTGGGGTAGAACTCCTGTACGGTCCTTCATCTGCGCGGTTGCGCTGCCCGTGTGCTGTGCCACTCGTATGCCTCCCCTCTCTTAAACTGGCTTACGCCGCCGATGCGGCCGAGGCCCCCGCCCCTGCTGTTGGCGTACGGCGCCGCCACAAGCGGTTCACTATCAGTGCGATGACCGAGATCAGAATCGTGATCAGCGCGAGAAACACCGATAGGGTCGCGGCATACGGAAGGTTGGTCATCGAGAAGGCCATATTGTAGATGTAGATGTTTGGTGTAAAGTCCGGCGAGATCGGTGTTAGCGCCGTCAACAGGAACGGTTCATTGAAAAGTTGCATGGAACCGATAAAGCTGAGGATACAGGTCATCACGATGGTCGGTTTCAGCAATGGCAGTTTGATGAAACGAGCCAATTGCCACTCGTTGCAACCGTCCAGTTTGGCGGCTTCATAGAGCTCGCTTGAAACTCCGGTCAAGGAGGCAATGTACAGAATCATGTTGTATCCTGCCCATTCCCAGGTAGCGATGTTGACGATAGCGTAAAGAAGAAAGCCGCTGGAAAGCGGATCGAACTTAAGGTCGTGCAGCAGCGGGTTCATCGACTTGGAGTACAGGAAACCCCACAGAATGGATGCAAACACGCCGGGCACCGCGTAAGGCAAAAGGAACAACAGACGAAACAACGATTTGAACTTCGCCCACTTGGTGTCAAGCAAGAGCGCCAACAGGAGGGCCAAAACAATCATGATGACTCCCTGTACAACACCGTAAAAGAACACGCGGACGATGGACACCCAAAACTGATGGTCTTGTATGGCCGTAATATAGTTCTGGAAGCCGACAAAGTAGAGCACTCCCATGCGACGGACAAAGAAACTGATGTACACCGCGTAAATCAGGGGGACCAACAGGAAGGCCACAAAAAGAAGGAGAAAGGGCGCCAGAAACGTCCACGGCTGCATGCGGTTCCGGATCATTTGTGCTGCCATATCATTCCCACCCCGATGTGTAGAGAGTTGCCCGGGGTAGGGCGATAGAGCCCACCCCGGGACAGCACAGCCTGAATTAAGTGGTCACCTTGTAGCCCTGGGACTTGCCATAGGTGACAACTTTATCCTGGACATTTTGCAGCGCCTGCTGGATGGACTCCTTGTTGGTGAACGCCTTACTCAACTCACTTGTCAATTGATTGAAAACGTAGGTTGACCAAGGGCTCCATTGGAATCCAGAGTAGACTTGGGGCGAAGCCTTCGCGAACACCTCTTTGTTGGACCGCTGGTTGTCCAACGCCGGGTTTGGAGCGTTAAACTGATCCAGTTTGAATCCATCGGAGCTGGCCGGGAAGAGCCCACCGCCACCGGTCTTGGCCGGCGATACGTCATGCTGCAACTCTTCCTCCTGCGTGTTGATGAAAGTGGCGAAGATAGCCGCCGCCTCCTGGTTCTTGGAAGCCTTTGTCACCGCTTGCACCGAGCCGCCGAAATCACCATCGACCTGTTGTCCAGCCTGCCACTGGGGAATGAACGCCACGTGCCACTTGTGCTGGCTCAGATTGTGATCCCATGGCACCAACGTCTCGCTGTCAAACCAAGCAGCTCCCACCGCCGTCGCATAAACACCGTTGTTGATGTTCTTCTCCCAGGAAGGGCCGGAGGCCGTGAAGTCCACCGCCCCGGCATCCACAAGGCCCTTCCAGTAGCTCAGGACCTTGGCGATCTTTGGATCGGTGAAGTTGACCTTCCAACCGTCCCCGTCGCGCTGCACGGGGGAGACGCCAGCCTGCCAGAACAGGGACTGAATCCATTGCGCATCGTTGTTCAGGAAGTAGGTGAAGTAGGCCTTTGGATTCTGCTTATGGAAGGCAAGCGCCTCCCGCTTGTATTCCTCCCACGTGGTCGGCACCTTCAGGTGGTACTTGTCGAAAACACTCTTTTGATAGAACAAGCCAAGCGGCCCCGTGTCTTCCGGTACGCCGTAGATGCGCCCGTCGTATGTGACCTGGTTGAGCACCCACTGCGGGAACTTGTCTTTATAGTTCTTCACGTAGGGAGTAATGTCCGCCAATGCGTTGGAAGAAATGTATTGCGGCATCACGTCGTATTCCAGCATGACCACATCCGGAACGCCGCTTCCCGACTGCAATACCGTGCTGAACTTCGTGTACTCGGTGGTTCCGGCGCCGGCATTGACCAATTTGACTTTGATGTTTGGGTAGTATTTCTCGAAAATCTTCACTTCCCCGGCGGCATTCGGAACCCAGCTCCACCACGTGATGGTGGCGTTCTTTTTAAATTCCGGGTAGCCCGTCTTCGGATCGATCTTTAACTTCTGTGTTGAGGATGAACCGGACCCGCCACCTTGGGCCGAGCCGCAGCCGGCCACGGCCCCCATTGCCACCAATGCGGCGGAAGCGCCGAAGAGGATGTTTTTCAGCTTCATGCCGTGCTCCCCCTTTTCATTTAACCTGATAATTCTTTCTTCTACAAAACCACAGAAACGCAATCGCTTCCAAAGGTACGAAACTATTCTCTTCATCGACCCCCTTAATTTGTACGAATCTATGCACCCATGAGCCTATTTCCGCCTTCCCTCCACGACCTTGCTGGCTCGACAAAACAGGTAAACCTCGCATGTTATCCGCTTACATTGATAATATCCGCGAGAGTCCAAAGTGTCAATCATTTTGTACGTACAAATTTTTGTGTCGATAGCGGTGGTTCGGACATTGGTGTGAAGAGGGCCCGGACAGAGCGGAAAACCATGCATTTGTACGGATGTCTTAGCCTCCACGTAACTGTGGAGCCATGCCAACCCGCTCGCATCCGGGCCTGAAAGATCTCTTTGGAGGGGACGCAAATTCAATTCGTGTCGTGGCTGGTTGGGGAGGAAAAGGCGGTTTCCACTTCGCGTGCCGACCGACGGACAATCAGTTCCGAGCCCAGAACATGGTCACGGTCATCTTTGCCACTCCCGAGTCCCCCTGGATTCTGTATGGCTTCCACCATAAACCGCGCCGCCGCTACCCCCATCTGCGTCTTGGGGTGCGTCATCGTGGTCAGCGGGACCTCTCCCACACTGGCCAGGGGCGCGTCGTCAAAGCCGACGATGGACACGTCCTCAGGCACCCGGACGCCATGTTGGCCGAGCATGGTCACCAGTTCAAACGCCACCTCGTCGTTGTAGCAAACGACGGCTTCCGGGCGCGTGTCCGGCGGGGCTGCGAGGATGCGCTGGGTAAGGGTCTCGACAGCTTCGCGCCGCGTCTCCGTCTCGTACATCGCGATAAAGCGCGATGCGGGCAGGATGCCGTGCGCCTTTAAGGCCTTCAGGAATCCGCGCATGCGGAATTTGCCCTGGACGTCATCCGATTTGAACAGCCCGCCGATGCGGGTGTGCCCCAGTTCCATCAGGTGCTGGGTAATGGTCTGCGCAGCCCCCACATCGTCAATGCGAATGGTCGGCGTGCACAGTTCGAGATACGAGGCGTGGAGCATGACCATCGGGATGTTGCGTTCGAGAATCTGCAGATACAAGTCGAGATTCGGATTTGCCACGGCGCTTTTCGTCGGTTCAACAATCAGTCCGTCCACGTGCGTCTCCAAGATGCGCCGCAGGGCGTCCCGTTCCCGGGAGAAGTCATTGGACGTGCTGAACAACAATACCGAATAGCCGGCCTGGCTCAGTTCCGATTCGATTCCGCGGATGATGGCGGGGAAGATATAGTCGTTGATGTATGTGGTCAGCACGCCAATTATCCGGGTGGGCACGGAGGTGCGCGAAACGTGGGGTTGTGCGACAAACGTGCCGCGGCCCTGCACACGACTGATCAGGCCGGCCGCCGCGAGCGACGATATGGCTTGCCGAATCGTGTGGCGGCTGACCCGGAACTCCTCGGCCAATTCAATCTCGGTGGGCAGTTGGTCACCGGGCTGGAAACGCCCATCCTGAATCCACTCACGTATGGTGTCACTCACCTGCAGGTGCTTGGAAGTCTTTTTGTTCTCCACAAACTGCCCCTCCCTGGCCGTTCTCGCTGTCCTGGCGTTCTGGGTCAAGCCCTCCCCCACGCAGAATCCAGGACCAAAGATCAACTTTCAATTTTACCCCAACACCGCCTCCATTGCCCACGCCATGCGGCCTTGACCGGCCAAAAAGTCGAAGATGGTGTACCTGTCGCGCAGCTCCCATGCGTGCTGGAACGTCTCCCGCAGAATGGGGCGGTCAACCTCCAGCCGCGCGCCTGCGTCCGCCAGGCCCATCACCCCCAGCGCCCGCTCGACCTGCGCGAACCAGGAGAACTCGGGCTGCAAAGCGGCGAGAATGCTCTTGCGGCTCCACTCGCGCCAGTTGTCCTGGCGCGCGGCCAGACGCTCGGCCTTGCGCGCCTGGGCGGCCTCCACCGTCTCGGCCCCGTCGCCGTAAAACTCGCGCACCCACTCTCGCCAGGACATATCCAATGTGCGCGGCTTGGGCTGAACCAGCTCGTCAATCTGCGGGAGCAGCCGGTAAAACTTCATCATCCACGTGGTGGCGTACCCGACCTGGTGCCCGTGCGAGGCGTGCGCGCGCCGTCCCTTGTACGCGAGCAGGTCCCAGAAGTGGGAGAGGTGGTGCTCACTGCCGCTGCAGGGGCGCGAGTTGCCGACCATCGCCATCGCCACGCCGGCGTTGACCAGGCCTAAAAACAGCTCTTGCACCGCCCCGGAGTCGCGGCTGCGCAGCCCTTCAGCCGCGTCGATGCACACCTTGAGCGGCTTTTGCACCAATTCGTAAGCAGCCGCGCAGAGCGGTTCCTGGTAAAGGGTGTGCGTCAGCTTCCAATCCAGCAAAGAGATGGTCTTGCCGACGAGATCGCCAAAACCAGCCTGAATCAGTTCCCACGGGGCTCTGGCGAGGACGGACGGATCGGCAAAAATCGCCCTCGCCGTGTGCGCCGGCAAGGTCGTCTTCAGGCCATCAAACTGCAGCGCCGCCACGCTGGACGCGTACCCGTCCATCGACGGGGCGGTGGCGACGACGACGTAGGGGATGCTCTCCTTGAAACTGGCGTAGCGGGTGATGTCGTTGATGACGCCGCTGCCCACCGCCACCGCCACCTGCGCGCCCGTCTCGCGAATGCGCCGCCGCACCGCTTCAATCTGCGGTCGGTCGGGCAAAAGGTCGTGCGTCTCCGGGAAGACGTGCGTATGCACTTTGTGGCCCGCCGCAGCCAGCGCGGACGCGGCTGCCCCGCCGAGAAGCGGGTGGGTGTTGGCGTCGCTGACGACCAGCCAGTCCTCCGCCTGCTGGGCGGCGGCGTAAGCCTTCAGGCGCTCCAGCATATCGGATCCGATGCAGACCTGCTCAATCGGCACGTGATGCGTTTGGCCGCAGGCACAGGCGACCGACCGGCCCATCCAGGCTTCCGCCGCGAGCATGGACAATCCCTCCTCAGTGTGCTTGCTGCACCAGGGGCAACAACTGTGAAAACGAGCGGATGACGACATCGGCCTTGGCCAGCTCATCAGGTTTATGAAAGCCCCCGTAACCGCAGCCGACCACAAACAGGCCGTTCTGCCTGCCGGCCTCGACGTCGGATTGCCGGTCACCCACCATCCAGGCCGAGGTCAGGCCCTGGCGCGACAGCAGCAGCCGCACCAATTCAACCTTGGACGCAGTCTGGTATTCCCCGGCGCTGTACGCCCCCGCAAACCAGCGGGCGATGCCGGTGGCTTCAAGGGCTCCTTTCACGTACGCCTCCAGGCCGTTGCTGGCCACAAACAACTGGCACCCCAGTTCCGCCAGCCCCTGCAGGGTTTCCGGGACGCCGGGGTACAGGCGGCCCTCGCCCTGCTTCAAGCCAGCGAGCTGGTGCTGGAGCAGGAGTTCGTCCGCCCGCCGGCGCGTGGCGGCGTCCGCCTCAGGCATCACGTTGTGCCAGATCTCGTCCAGGAGCAGACCGAGGCTGCCGAGGAACCGCTCCACCGGCGGTGTCGGCCCCTGCCACAGCCCTTCCCGGCGCAAATCGGCAAATGTCCGCTCATAGGCGGGCACAGACAGCGTCTCCGTCTGAAACAGCGTTCCATCCAAATCGAACAACAAGGCCTCGGGTCGAACTCTCGCTTGCAGGGCCAAGCCACCATCACGTCCTCACTTGTGTCGTCGGCAATGCCGCGGCACCGGGCCGCCGGCGAAGACGCGCGGAAGGCGCCTGTCGCCCGGGCGGCCGAAGCCGCGAGTTCAGCGCTGGCCGTAATACGCGTTCTTCCCGTGTTTGCGCAGGTAGTGCTTGTCGAGCAGGCTCTGCTGCATCGGCGCCAGGCTGGGATTGAGCGCCAACGAGTGGTAGGCCAACCTGGCCACCTCTTCCAGCACCACCGCGTTGTGCACCGCGTCCGCGGCGTCCTTGCCCCAGCAGAAAGGCGCGTGGCTGCGGACCAACACGCCCGGCATCGAAAGCGGATTTGTCTCGCCCAGCGTCTCGACAATGACGCGCCCGGTTTCATATTCGTAGTCGCCGCTGATCTCGTCGTCCGTCAGCGCCCGCGTGCAAGGGATAGATCCGTAGTAATAATCGGCGTGGGTGGTGCCGAGCGCGGGAATCGGCTTGCCCGCCTGCGCCCACACGGTGCCCCACGGGGAGTGCGTGTGCACGATGCCGCCAATCGTCGGCAGCGACTTGTACAACAGAGCGTGGGTCGGTGTGTCGGAGGAGGGGCGCAAATCCCCTTCCACCACCTCGCCGTCCAGGTTGCACACCACCATGTGCTCGGGTTGCAGTTCTTCGTACGGCACCCCGCTTGGCTTGATGACAAACAGGCCGCGTTCGCGGTCAACGCCGCTGACATTGCCCCACGTGAATTTTACCAGTTGATGCTTGGGCAGTTGAAGGTTGGCCTCCCACACGGCCTGCTTCAGTTGTTCCAGCACCCTCATCCACCTCCGTTGGGATTCGTCATGCTAGGAAACGGGACGGGACCCATCCCCCGCCCCACAAAAACGCCTGCTTCCCGTAGCCCACCCGCTCTACACCAGCTTCCAGGCGGCGTCGTCGAGACGCAGGCGCGTGCGCAGCTCCTGCGGGTTGGTGTGCTGGTCGATGGTGACGCACTCCACGCCGAGGATATCCGCAAAGTCCTGCACCTGTTCCGCCGTGACTTCGTAGGAGAACACGGTGTGGTGCGCGCCGCCGGCGTAAATCCACGCTTCCGCCGCGGCGGACAAGGATGGCTGCGGCCGCCACAGCACGCGCGCCACCGGGAGCTTGGGCATGTCCTTGGGCACCGGCACCGCCTCCACCTCGTTCTGCACGATGCGGAAACGGTGGCCCAGGTCGACCACGGACACCACCACCGCCCGGCCAGGACGTCCGTTGAACACGAGCCGGGCGGGATCGGCCTTGTGGCCCATGAGCAGCGGGTGCACCTCCAGGCGCGGCTTGTCGGCCGCCACCGTCGGGCAGACCTCGAGCATGTGCGCGCCCAGCAGCAGCTGGTTGCCCGGCTCCAGGTGGTAGGTGTAATCCTCCATGAAGGAGGTGCCCTTCAGGTCGGCCATCACCTTGAACACGCGCAGGAGCGCCGCTGTCTTCCAGTCGCCCTCGCCGCCGAAGCCATAGCCGTCGGCCATCAGCCGTTGCGCCGCCAGGCCGGGGAGCTGGCTCATGCCGTGCAGGTCCTCAAAGGTCGTGGTGAACGCCTCGTAGCCGCCCTCGTCGAGGAAGCGGCGCAGCCCGAGCTCAATCTGCGCCTGCTCGCGCACGCGCTGCCACTTCTCGGCGTCGTCCGCCACCCAGGCCGGGATCTCGTACAGGTCCCGGTACTCGCCAAGCAGCTTGTCCACCTCGGCGCCGCCGACCTGGTTGATGACGTCGACGAGGTCGCCGATGCCGTAGCCGTCCACGGTCCAGCCAAAGCGAATTTGCGCCTCCACCTTGTCGCCCTCGGTCACCGCCACGTCGCGCATGTTGTCGCCAAAGCGCGCGACCTTCAGCCCCTGGCTCAAGCGGTGTGCGGCCGCCACGCGCATCCAGGCGGCGATGCGCGACTGCACCGCCTCGTCCGCGAAGTGGCCCACGACCACCTTGCGCGCCACCTTGAGCCGGGCGGCCATGAAGCCGTACTCGCGGTCCCCGTGCGCCGACTGGTTGAGGTTCATGAAGTCCATGTCTATCGATTGCCACGGGATGTCCCGATTGAACTGGGTGTGCAGGTGCAGAATCGGTCGCTGGCAGCTCATCAGCCCGGCAATCCACATCTTCGCCGGCGAAAAAGTGTGCATCCAGGTGATGACGCCGGCGCAGGAAGGATCTCGGTTGGCCTCAAGGAACAAGGCGTGAATCGCTTCCGCCGTCGCGACCACCGGCTTTTGCACCAAGGCAAACGGCAGCCTGCCGCCGGAATTGAGGGCGCGCACCATCTCCGTCGTGTGCGCTTCGACCTGGCGCAGCGCCTCCTCTCCGTACAGGTGCTGGCTGCCTGTGACAAACCAAAACTGCAAGGTCGGTTTCCGCATGTTTTCTCCTCCTGTTGTCCAGCGCAAGGTCATTTCGCCGCCGTCAGGCGGATGGATTTGAGCTCGTGCATGAGGCGGACGTTCTCCTGCCCAAACCAGCCGTACAGCTCTTTGTACAGGCCGTAGAGCCGGTTGTACGCCGCGTGAGCCGCCGGATTGGGTTCATACCGGCGCGCCACCGGGGCGGCGAGGGCGTCGCTCGCCTGCTCAATCGTGTCAAACCCGCCCTTGGCCGATCCGGCCGCCACCGCGCCGAACAGGGCTGCGCCGCGCGCCGGTACCTCGCGCGAATCGCGCACGATGACCGGAAGCCCCATCACGTCGGCGTAAATCTGCATCAACAGCGGACTCTTGTGGGCGAGGCCGCCACAGGCCACCAGTTCGTGAAAAGGGATGCCGTGGGCACCGAAGTTCTCGACGATGCGCCGCGTGCCAAAGGCGGTGGACTCGAGCAGCGCCCGGTACACCTCCGCCGGCGTCGTCGCCAGCGTGTAGCCGACGAGGGCCCCGCTCAAGTTGGCGTCAGAGAGGATGCTGCGGTTGCCGTTCCACCAGTCCAGCGCAATCAGCCCGTTCTCGCCGATGGCGAGCCGCGCCGCCTGCGCCTCCAGGTGCTCATAGATGGAGACCCCTGCCTGTTCGGCCGCCGCCTGTTCACGCGCGGGCACCTGGTGCTTGACGAACCACTCAAACATGTCGCCCACAGCCGCCTGGCCGGCCTCGTAGCCATAGCGTCCGGGCAGTACCCCGTCCTTGACGACGCCGGTGATGCCGGGCAGGCGCACCTCCTCGTCGGTCACCGTCAGGTGGCAGATGGAGGTCCCCATCACCATCACAAACGATCCGGGCGCCTTCACGCCGACGGGCGGTACCGAGACCATGGCGTCGACGTTGCCCACCGCCACCGCCGCCTGTTCGGAAAGACCCAACTTGGCCGCCACATCGGGCCGGACGTGGCCCGCACAGGTGCCAAGCGGGTAGAACTCGTGCCCCAGTTTGGCAAACGGATCGGTAAAATCGGGATGAAGTGCGGTAAAGAAATCAAGCGGCGGAAAGCCCTCGTCGGGCGACCACATCGCCTTGTAGCCGGCGGTGCAACTGTTGCGCCGCAAGCGCCCGGTCAGGTGCCAGACAATCCAGTCGGTCGCCTCGACGAAGGCGGCGCAGGCGTTGTAGACCGGTTGGTCCTGCTCAAACACCTCCAGGAGCTTCGGAAAGTACCACTCGGATGAAACGCGGCCGCCGTAACGGGACAGAAACGACTCCCCGCGCGCCTTGGCCAGCTCGTTGATGCGATCCGCAATCGGCTGGGCGGCGTGGTGCTTCCACAACTTCGGCCAAGCGTGCGGGCGCTGGCGCCACTCCGGCAGCAGACACAGCGGGGTGCCGTCGTCCGCCACCGGCAGGACGGTGCAGGAGGTGAAGTCGATGCCCACCCCGACCACGTCGCGGCCGGAGACGCCGGCTTGCGCCAGGACGTCGGGAACGCCCTGATAGAGGACGTCGAGATAATCCTGCGGGTGCTGCAGCGCCCAGTCGGGCGCCAGCGCGATATCGGTGCCCGGCAGCGTGTCGTCAATCACGCCGTGCCGGTAGGGCACGACCGAGACGGCTTCCTCGGCGGCCGTCGCGAGATTGAGCAGCAGCACGCGCCCGGACTGGGTACCGTAATCAATGCCAATCGCGTATGGCAACGTGGTTTCACCTACCCATTCTGTTGGGAATCGCAGGTCTTGAAGAGACAAAAAGCCACCACAGCGAGGTTCCCTGGACCGGCGAGGCCGAGGAAGGGAAAGCGGATTCCCATGCGGCGATTTGTCCGTACAATAAGGCCTAGATGCCCGCCAAGACTGCGTACATCTACCTTGTATTTTCAATCTATCAGGGGTGGATGTCAACATATTTGTACGTACATTTTTGGGGTCAGGCGCCCTGCGGGCCCACCCTTGGTCAGGCGGGCCCGTGATGCTAACTTATGCTGTTGCTGGAATCTTATATGCGGCCGCGCGCCTTACGGCTGCCTGGGGGCGTGCGACTGAACGGGAACGGCTGTTGGGTGGAACAAGACCTCCTCCTGTGCCTTGCGGATGACCAGCCGTTCATCCCCCGGCATCAAGCGCATCCCCTTGCGCAGGACGTAGCGCAGCCAAGATCCGGCCATCCAGGAGGTCAACAGCGCCAGCATCACCAGGATGGCGAAAAAGTCCTGGTTGATGATGCCGAGCGAGAACGCCACCGACGAGAGCACAATCCCGGGGCCGCCGCGGGCGTTCATGGCGGCCGCGAAGTTGAGGCTCGTCAGTTTGTCCGTTTTGACCACCCGGCAGGTGAGGTACACGACCACGCTCTGCACGATGGTCGCGAAGATGAGGTAGAGGATAAAGAAGCCGGCGCTGAAGTGTTTGGCCAGGTTCAACTGCAGCCCGACGACGGCGAAGTAGAGCGGGATGAAGAAGGCAAACGCGATGCCGTTGATGCCCGCCTCCAGGCGCTGGTAAAGGGATTTGGGAAGGGCGAACTTGGTCGCGATGCCGGCCAGCAGCGCGCCGTACATGACGTCCACCTTCAGGTAGCCGGCGATGTCCGCCAGGGCGAACAAGATGACCAGAAAGTAGCCCAGAAACGAGGCCCGGAACAGGAAATTCGCGCGCTTGGAGGTGATTCGGCGCAGGCCCCAGGGCACCAGGGCGATGCAGACAACCAAGAAGGCGAAGGTGACGACCAGGCTGCGCGAGACCGTCCAGGCGTCGATATGGCCGCCCGGAGAGGACACCATTCCGGAGGCGATGGCCAACGCCACCCACAAGATGAGGTCGTGCACCCCGGCAATCGCGACGACGATTTTCGCAAAGCGGGAGTGCATGATGCCCAAATCGGAGAAGATTTTCGCAATGACCGGGATGGAAGTCACAGCGATGGAGATGGCGACAACAATCTTCAGCGCCACGATGTTGTGCGCAGCCCCGAGAAACTGGGCTGGGTTGAACAGGTAGGTCGACAGCCAACCGACCGCGAACGGGATGATGGTGGAACCGATGATAATGGCGATACCGAGCTTCAGGTCCGCCTTGGCGAACCGAGACTGGAACTTGAGTCCCGCCGTGTACAGCAAGAGAATCATCCCGAATTGATACAACAGCCCGAACAGGTCGCTCTCGGACGAAAACCCGAGGTACAGCCAGTGAAACGCTTGCGGGAACAAGGCGCCAAAACAGGTGGGCCCGAGCAGCAGCCCGCCGGCGACTTCCCCGATGACACGCGGAATGGCCAACCGCTCCACCACATAGCCGAGCACATTGGCGGCTGCCAGCAGCGCGACTAAGGCGAACAAAAAGCGCACCAAGTCGGCCGATGCTAAACTGAACATCCGTCTCCCTCCACATTCGGATTCGCGCCTGGCCAGGCAAACGTGAGATAGCGTATGCGGAGGGAGGGAGCCACTACAAGGCAAGCGTCCACCTCGGACAAACACCCGCAGGCCTCGGACACCAGTTTCCGCGCTTGCCTGAGGGCCCGGTATGTCGACAAAACAGGCTCCCGCGGGGGCGCGTCGCGCTGCCGCAGGAGCCATCATCCTTTGCGAGGAGGTTGTGGTGAGCTCCATCACCGATGGAATTGGTTATGCCTCATCATAGAGCGGGGAGGCATGCGGGGACACCGTCAATCGCCCGATTCCACCAGTTCCAGCTCTCCCGTGTCCGGATCTGCGACGAGTCCGTGCACCTTGACGCCCGGCGGCAGGAGCGGGTGGCTGCGAATGGTGGCGACACTCTTGCGCACCTCGGCGCGGACGTCGCTAAATCCCGCCAACCATTCCTCCAACCGGATGCCGCTGTGGGCAAGGGTATCCAGGGTCTCGGCGGGTATACCGCGGCTTTTCATCGTCTCAAGCAGGGTCTTGGCATGCGTGGCCGCCATCCCGCAGCGGTGGTGTCCGACCACGCACACTTCCTCGGCCCCCAGGTTGTAAACCGCGACCAGCACACTCTGCATCACGTGGCCAAACGGATGGCCGACCATGGCGCCCGCCACCTTGATGACGTTGGCGTCGCCATTCTTCAGGTTCATCGCCTTGGGCAAAAGCTCCACCAGGCGAGTGTCCATGCAGGAGATGACCACCAGCTTCTTGTCCGGCAGGTTGGAAGTCTGGTAGGGTGCATAGCCTTTGTCTGCAACAAAGCGTCGATTGTGTTCCAGGATCTCGGTTAACCGAGACATCCGGCACACCTCCTGTCGTGCGTCCGATTCTGGCAGAGACGAAGGAGGGCGGCCGCAGGCCCGCATCCCCCGCCGCGCACGCGCGCAGACCCGGCCCCTTGCCGCGCACGCGGCCCAGTCCGGCGGTCCTTTACTTCGCCGCCTCCAGCGCCTGGCCACGCTGTTTGCGCATGACGCCGTCCTTGTACTGGCGCTTTTCCTTCTCCGACATCGCCCGGTAATCCTTGAGGAACTTCTCGTATTGCGGCACGATGTCGGCAATCTTCCCGTACCCGCGCACCTCGCCGTATTCCAACCACAGCGCCTTCTGGCAGAAGCTTTTCACCTGCCCAATCGAGTGGCTGATGAAGAAAATCGTCTTGCCCCGCTGTTTGAACTCGTTCATCTTGTCCAGGCACTTGTCGGCAAACGTCTGGTCGCCCACCGATAGCGCCTCGTCGATGATGAGCACGTCCGGATCGATATGGACCGAGATGGCGAAGCCCAGGCGCGATCTCATCCCGCTGGAGTAGGTTTTGACCGGCTGGTCGATAAACTTGCCGATGTCGGCAAACTCGATGATCTCCGGTTCCATGGCGCGGATTTGCTGCTTGTTGAAGCCGAGCATCAGGCACTTGAGCTCAATGTTCTCGCGGCCCGTCAGTTGGGTGTTCAAGCCGGAGGAAATGGCGATGAGCGAAGCCTGACCGTCAATCTTCACGCTGCCGCTGGTCGGCGGCAGGATACCGGCGATGATGTTGGAGAGCGTCGATTTGCCCGATCCGTTCACGCCGATGATGCCGATGACGTCCCCTTTGTCGGCTGTGAAGCTGACGTTGCGCAGCGCGTAGAAGTCCTCTCCATAGCCGCCGGGCAAGATCATGTCCAGCAGGCGCTCGGATGTGCGTTTGAACAACTTGTACTTTTTCGTAACGTTCTCGACGACGACCGCATGCTCCATGGTCCTCACATCCATCCTCCGGTTTGCCGAGACGCGCCCGCCGCCTGGGCGCCGCCCCGTGGGTTCGCGGTGTGCCTAGTGCGGCCCGGCGTGACGCCGACGCGCTGCATGTCACATATAATCGACAAAATGCGCCCGAAACTTCAGGTGCACAGCAGAGCCAAACACAAAAAACAGGATGACGACAATCCAAAAGTATACGGTATAAGCGGCGTGGTCAACCAGGTACCAGGATGTTCCGAGCAAAGCGGCACGGTAGCCCTCGACGATGTAGAACAACGGATTGATCCGCATGATGACCTGCACCAGGTGCGGGAGATGGCTGGGATCCCACAGGAGCGGCGTCAAATAGAGCAGGATGCGCATGAACGATTGCACCACCATCTGCACGTCGCGCACCACGGTGGCCAGGGTCGACGTGATGAGCGAAAACGAGACCAACAACGCCAGCAGGCCAAACATATAATAGGGAAGCTGAATCAGGTACACGGACACGTGAAAGGGCGTGAACTGAAAGATGATAAAAACGATGGCCAAGAGTATCAGGTGCTGATAGAACTTGGCGGTGATGACGTAGGTTGGAATCACGCTGATGGGGAAATTCATCTGCGCCACCATGCGGATGCGCGTGTAGACCGACTTGGAAGCCTGCAAGGTGGCCTGATTCACAAAAAACCAGACGGTCATCCCGGCCAGCATCCAGAGGATGAACGGCACCTGCTCGACCGGATGGCTGCGGCGAATCCCGTAGCCAAACACGAACCAATAAATGCCTATCTGAATCATCGGGTTAATAATTTCCCAGAGAATGCCGAGGTAGTGGCCGCTGTTGTCGCTCTTCAGCTCAAACAGCGACAAACGGCGAATCAAGTACAGGTTGCGAATGTGCTCAATCAATACCGTCACGGCTGAACGCATGCTTTCTTCCTCTCTCCAAAGACGTGCTCGACCACCCGCCTGGCGGATTCACCGCACTCAAGGCGGCAAAAACGATGGGCGAACGCCTCCAAGGCGGGCGTCGGTTGAAACCCAGATGCCTGTGCAGCCTCGACCGCCGCGATGATTTCCTCCGTGTTGCGCACCAGCGGTCCTGGCGCTTCGCGCTCAAAGTCGAAATAAAAGCCACGCAGCCGATCCCGGTACGTCTCCAAGTCGTAGACGTAAAACACCATCGGTCGACGGAGGTTGGCGTAGTCAAACATCACCGACGAATAATCCGTGATGAGCAGGTCCGAAATCAGGTACAGCTCCCGGATATCCTCATGATTCGACACATCGATGGCAAAACCCTTGTACGCACCCAGGTCCATCCGTTCGGCGACCAGGTAATGCAGGCGCAGGAGCAGCACAAAGGAATCCCCCAGCCGCTCCCGCATCCGCTCCAAGTCCATGTGCAGGCCAAAACGGTACCGGCCCACGTCGAAGTATTCGTCATCGCGCCAGGTCGGCGCGTATAACAGCACGCGCCGCCCGTCAGGAATGCCCAGACGCTGCCGGATGCGCGCCACAGACCCATCCCCGTGGTGCGTATACAGGTAGTCATTGCGCGGATACCCGGTTTCCAGAACCTCGCCTGTGTAGCGAAAGGCGCGCCGAAAGATGGCGGTCGAATACGCGTTGGGCGAAACCAAATAGTCCCACTTGGCCGCCTCGCGATAGAACCCCCGCTTGTACCCATCATTTGTCTGTCCCGGAATATGCACCTCGCTCATGTCGCCGGCCAGGCGCTTGAGCGGGGTTCCGTGCCACGTCTGTACGTATACGGTGTGGCGAGGCTTGGACATCCACTGCGGCAGCCGGCTGTTGGTCACCCAATAACGGGCCCTCGCCATCGCCAGCCACCACGCAGGCGAAAACCGTCGCACATAGGAGACGCCGTGCTCCGCAAACCGCGCCTCCGCCTCCGGGTGCGCGCTCCAGAGCAGCTGGTACTCTGGGCGGTGCGCACGCATGTATTCGTAGATGGCGCGCGGGTTGCAACTGTACTGGCGCCCCATGAAACTCTCAAAGACAATCAGGCGGCGCTTGACCGGCAGCCAGGACAGCAGCGCAAAACCTGCGCGAAGCCCCGCCTGCAGCCACCGCCTGCGTCCCATTTTGGAGACCCATGACCTCATTCGCAAGCAGGATGTCCTCCCATCCTACATCGGCTGGCGGATGCCCGCGCCAGCCGCCATGTCGGTCGGGAGCGCATAAGAGGGCGTCTCAGCCAGCAGGAGATCCAGCAGCCGTTGGCTCGACTGGCCCTGAGAATATTGGTTCCACACCGCCGCGAATTGTTGCACGCGTTCCAGATCAAACGCGTTTTCCCGAATCACGCGGACAATCTCGGCCGTCGAAAACACAACCGGCCCCGGCACCATCGACTCGTACTCCGCCCACAGCCCGCGCTTGCGGGCATATGTGGACAAATCGTATGGATAGAAGACCATCGGCCGGCCCAACAGCGCGTATTCGTACGGCATGGACGAATAATCCGTGACGAGATAATCGGCCAAGAGCAGCAGGTCGCCCGCATCCGCGTAATCCGAGTAATCGAAGGCAAAGCCTCGGTAGGCGGACAGGTCTGCGATGCGGTTTTTGACCGCCGGGTGCAAGCGCAAGATCAGCGCATAGCCGTCCCCCAAGCCGCGCTGCAGCCCGGCGATGTCCAGGTGCAGCCGGAACGAGCCCAGCTCCCCGTCGCGAAAGGTCGGGGCATACAGGATGACGCGCCGCCCGGCCAGGGCCGGGTTCTCCGCCCGCAGCCGGGCAACCACGCGCTCGCGGTGCTGCGAATCGAAAAACGCGTCCGTGCGCGGCACCCCCGTGCGTACCATCCTATCCGCCGGCAAACCGAACGCCTGCTCAAACTGGCGCGCCATCGCGTCCGACCCGACGACCACCTTGTGAAACTGCTGATAGACGCGGCGAAACCGCCGCTTTGCCCGATTCGTCCGTTCCTTCACGCTTTCGTCGCACAGGCCGAACGTCTTCAGCGCCCCGGCCGCATGCCACAGCTGCACGCACTCGACGCCGGGCCGGAATCGCGCCGCGGCGAGAAAGGCATAATAGTTATCGACGATGATATAGCGCGATGTGGCCACATGGTACACCGCCCGCACCAGGTCCCAGGGCCGCCTGGCCGAGAAGCGGATGTTGACCGCTCCCGCCGCCCTGGCGCTGGCGCTGCGGCTCGACGCATGCAGGAAAACGACGCGCTTGTCCGCGTCGCGGCGCCGCAGCTCCTCATGCACAAACCGGCAGTTGTCGGCGAACGTATCGACAAAAGTGAACTTGTCCCGCAGCGGAAACACGCTGCATAGAGTAAACAGGACGCGGAACGCAAAAAGGTACAGCTCCACGGCCCACTCCCTAACCATTGTTTGCGGAGAGGAGGTCCTGCTTGATCTGCGTCGAGGAGATGCCAATGGTCCGCGGCAGGTAGACCACTTCGCAGTACTCCTTGAGAAAATCAAACTTCCCCCTCCAGTCATCTCCCATCACGAAGATGTCGATGTGGTGCTCGATAACATCGCGGACCTTCTGCTCCCAGGAGACCTCCGGGATGACCTCGTCGACATAGCGGATGGCTTCCAGGATAAGCTTTCTATTTTCATAGCTATAATACGCTTTCTTATTCTTCTCCGCGTTAAATTCATCTGTGGACAGGCCCACGACCAGGTAATCCCCCAGCTCCCTCGCGCGCTTGAGCAAATTGATGTGCCCCCAGTGCAACAGGTCAAACGTCCCATAGGTCAAAACCTTTTTCACTGCGCATCCCCCTTTGGGCGGTTGCGTCCGCATCGGCGGCCTCGCGCCACGCTCGGTTGACCGCTCGCCGGAGACCACTCAGAGCGGTTCGACACCGTGCACCATGGGCAACAAACACCCATCCGTTTCAAGCGCCTGCGCGGGAATGGGAAAGTCGGACGCACGCAAGAGGTTGTCCGACTTTCCAACATGAGGATGGGCATATTTTTCAGCTCAATACCATACTCGACATTATATGCCCGCCGCTGCGGCAGATCAATGGTGAAACATGGCTTCAATCCATCCACTTCCGCCCCACCGCCGCCACCCGGACACCCTCCTGCGCCAAGGCCGCACGCATGCGCCGGGCCAACTCAAGCGCCTGCGGGCCGTCGCCGTGGATGCAGACCGTGTCCGCCGCAATCGCCACGTCCACGCCCTGCCGCGACAACACCTTTCCCTCTTTGACCATGCGGATGACTTGCTGAACGGCCCGGTCGGTGTCTGAAATCAGCGCGTCCGGCTGCCGCCGCGGCGTCAGGGAGCCGTCCGACTGGTAGGTCCTGTCGGCGAACACCTCGCTCGCCGTACGCAGCCCTATCCGCTCCCCGGCCTGCACCAACTCACTGCCCGAGAGCCCAAACAGGATGAGTTCCGGATTGACCTTGTAGACCGCCTCGGCCACCGCCGCCGCCAAAGGCGCCCGCACCGCCGCCATGTTATACAGCGCCCCGTGCGGTTTGACATGCTGCATTCGGCCCCCCGCCGCCCGTACAAACGCGTCCAGCGCGCCTATCTGGTAGACGACGATGTCGTACGCCTCTCGCGGCGAGATGTCCATGTTGCGCCGGCCAAACCCAACCAGGTCCTGCAACCCCGGATGCGCGCCTATCGCCACACCCTTGCTCAGCGCCCGTTCCACCGTCCGGCGCATGGTGCCCGCGTCGCCCGCATGGAACCCGCAGGCGATGTTGCACGATGTGACCACGTCCAGCATCTCGTCATCCTGGCCCAGGCGATAGACGCCAAAGCTCTCGCCGAGGTCGCAGTTCAGGTCCAAAACGGGCACAGCCTACCCTCCCATTCGCAAATCGCTAATTGACCGGGACAGGGCGGCCGCGCCCCCCGTCCCAGCTTCCCGTTGCCGCTCAGTTGGCCCGGTACGACGCAAACGGAATGTAGCGGAACGGCGCGCTGAGGTCGTCCAGCTTCTGCAGCGTATCCTCGTCCAGCACCAAATCGACGCTCTTCAGGTTTTCCTCCACCTGCTCCTCGCGCGTCGCGCCGACAATGATGGTCGCCACCGCCGGGCGGGTCATCAGCCACGCCAGCGACAGCGCCCCGGGAGAGCAACCCAACGAGGACGCCAAATCCGCCACACGCTCGCCCAGCTGCAGCCGGTCGTCGTCCAGCCGGCGGGCGAAATTCGGGTCCTTCTCCGCTCTCGATCCGCTCGGCGCCGCGCTCCCGCGCCGGTACTTGCCGGTTAGGATGCCCCCCGCCAGCGGAAAATATGGAATCAAGCCAACCCCCTGGTCCAAGCACAGCGGAATCAACTCCGCCTCCGGCGTCCTGTCGGCCAGGGAATACGAAGGCTGGATGGACACATAGCGCTCCCAGCCGTACCGCTCGCTGATGGACAGCGCCTTCATCAGCTCCCAGGCCGCGTAGTTGGACGCGCCGATGTAGCGCACCTTGCCGGAGCGGACCATATCGTCCAGCGTCCGCAGCGTCTCCTCCAAGGGTGTGGATGGATCAAACCGGTGAATCTGGTAGAGGTCCACGTAATCCGTTTGCAGCCGACGCAGGCTGTCCTCCAACTCGCCCATCAGGTGCGCCCGGGAAGACCCGCCCTGGTTGGGCCCGTCCCCGCGCTTCATCCCCGCCTTCGTGGCAATCACCGCCTCGTGCCGGCGCCCCTTGAGTCCCTTGCCGATGATGCGCTCCGATTCGGTGCCGCTGTAAATGTTGGCCGTGTCGATGAAGTTGATGCCGGCGTCGAGTGCCTTGTGCAGGACGCGGATGGAAGCGTCCTCGTCCGCCCGCGATCCGAACGCGTTCGTGCCCAGCCCCAACACGGAAACCTCAAGTCCACTGGCGCCCAACCTGCGATACTTCATCCATTCCACGCCCCTTGTTTCAAATTGGAAACAAACCAGCCGCCTTCGACAACCCCACGCGCAGTTCGGCGAGACCTTGTTCCCGTTTTTGCTGCACCGCCCGCGCCTGCTCCAGCGTCACCCACACAAAGCGCAGCGATTCGCCCGGCCGCGCTTGGGCGATGACCGGCAGGTCCGCCTCCATGACCTGGGCGATGACCGGATACCCACCGGTCGTCTGGCAATCCGCCAGCAGCACCACCGGATGCCCCAAGCCTGGCACCTGCACCGCGCCGGCCGCCGTCGGCTCCGACACCATCTCCAGCTTCCGCCGCGGGGCCAGCCTCGGCCCCCTGAGCCGGTACCCCATCCGATCCGATTGTGGGGTGATGGTGAACGGCGCCCGCGCCAGCGTGCTCCGGGCCGCTTCGCTGAACGCGTCCACCTGCGCGCCGGGCAGCACGCGCACGCGCGGATTGGGCCGGTAATCGGGCAAGAGCCCCGGGTCCACCGTCCAGGCGGCCAGCACGAACGGACTCGCCCCGCCACTTGGCCCATCCTCCGCGTCCTGGCCGGCCGCCGCCAGCGCCTGCTGGCGCATCCGCCCCAAGGCTGATGGGCTGCCCAGCGGCAACACGTCCCCCGCCTTCAGGGCTCGCCCCCGCCAGCCGCCCATGCCGGCGCGCAGGTGCGTGCTGGCGCTGCCCAACACCTCTGGCACGGCGATGCCCCCGAGCGCCGCCAGGTACATCCGGCAGCCGCGCGGGTTGGGCTCAAACTCCAGGACCTGGCCGCCCCGCACCAGCACCGGCCGCCACGTCGGCACTTCCCGCCCCGCCACGTACGGGGTCATGCCAAATCCGGCGAGCGCCACCAGCGTGTCCTCGGTAAACCGCAGCTTTGGCCCGCGCACCGTCATTTCCAACGCCGGCGCCCCCTCCGGGTTCCCGACCAGCAGGTTGGCTACACGCAGGGCGAAGGTGTCCATCGCCCCCGAGACGGAAACCCCATATTTTTGGTACCCGTGCCTCCCCAGGTCCTGCACCGTCGTCAGCAGGCCCGGCTGCAGCACCTCAAGCCGCCCGCCCGGCTCGGCTCCCACACGGATGCCCGGGCGCAAAGCCGCATCATCGCCCTGGCCTCCTTCCTGCGAGGCAGCCGGGGCAGCCGCGGCGTCCCGCGGGGCTTCTTGCGCCTCCGTGCCACCCGCCTCTGCCTGCGGGCCTTCCTCCCCGGGCCGGTGGGCACTCTCCGCGGCCAACCGGTCGTACTCCTCGCGGCTGATGGCGCGAAAGCGCACCGTGTCGCCCGGTGCCAACAGGCTCGGCGGGTCTTCCTCGGGCCGGAAGAGGGGCACCGGCGTGCTCCCAATAATCCGCCAGCCCCCCGGCGTCGCCAGCGGATAGACGCCGGTCTGCTGGCCGGCGATACCGACACTGCCAGCCGGAATCTGGGTCCTGGGCTCGGCCAGCCGCGGCGTCGCCAGACGCGCCGGCAACCCGCCCAGATACGGAAACCCGGGCGCGAAGCCAATCATGTAGACCCGGTAGCCGCCCCCGCTATGGAGGCGCACCACCTCATCCTCGGAGAGGCCCGTGTGCGCCGCCACGTCCGCCAGGTCCGGCCCCAGCGCGCCCCCGTAGCAGACCGGGATTTCGACCTCGCGCGGTTGTGGGCCGGCGTCCGTCGAACTGGCGCGAATCCGCTCGAATATCCACCGGCTCACCCGCTCGAAGTCGGTCCGACTCGGGTCATAGTAGACGGCCACCGCTGCAAAGGCGGGTACGCACTCGCGAAAACCGGCCGCGGGTTCCGCCTCCAAAGATCGGACCAGCCTCAGCACCTCGCCGTGCACCGCCTCGTCAATCGCGTCGCCAAAGCGGACGAGCACCCCGATGTCACCCAAAGGAAGCATCTCCACCCGGCTCACCTCGTCCTCAACCCGCTGCCTGTCCGCCTCCTCCAACGTGTGCAATGCCTGCGCAAAATCGAACCGCCCCTCGCTGTCGCTCATCGCGTCTGTTCAGAAATTTGTGGTTCTATTCTACCATCCCCAGCGGATGGGCGGCGAGAACGCAGAGGGAAGTTTCCTCGTCTTTTTGCGTATACTCCTACGCTTCAGCCAGACAGGCGCGCCTCCCCCGATGTCTCTTACCACCATTGTCCAATTATACCCGCAAGGGAAGTTCGGCGTATACTCGGGGAGAGGAGGGTTGACTCATGAAGATTGAAGTATGGTCGGATTTTGTCTGTCCGTTTTGCTACATCGGCAAGCGCCACCTGGAGCAAGCGCTGTGCAGCACCGGCCTGGCGGACAAGGCGGAGGTCGTATTCAAAAGCTTCGAACTCGATCCGGCCTCCCCGGTGAACCCGGGCACATCTGTGCACGAGCGGTTGGCCGCCAAGTACGGCATGAGCCTGGAGGAAGCCCGGGCCGCAAACGCCAAGATGGCCGAACGCGCGGCCGCGGTGGGACTCACCTACCACTTTGACACCATGATTCCCACCAACACGTTTGACGCCCACCGCCTGGCCCAGTTCGCCGCCCAGAAGGGAGCCGGCGAGACTGTGGTGGAACGGTTGTTCAAGGCGTATTTCACCGACTCCCTGCACATCGGCGACCGCCAGGTGTTGGTCCAGATTGCCTCGGAAGCCGGCCTGGATGCAGAGGAAACCCGGTCCATGCTGGAGGAAGGCGGCTGCAGCGAGCGCGTGCGGACCGACGAAGCCGAGGCGCAGCAGCTTGGCATCCACGGCGTGCCGTTTTTCGTCGTGAACCGCCGCTACGCGATTTCCGGCGCCCAGCCCATCGCGTTGTTTGTCGACACCCTGCAAAAGGCGTGGGAAGAGGAACAGAAGAACAAGCCCCGTCTGGTGCTTGTGGGGGATGACAGCCAAGACGCGGACAGCCCCGCTTGCACGGACGGATCGTGCTCTGTGTGACCCGCCTCGCGCCCTCTCCTCTCCTATAAGAAAACATGATATAAACAAGAAGAGGAGGGGGATAGAAGTGGGAATTGCATCTCGACTCTTCCATAAACAGAACCATGCTCGCGCGACGCGGCGCTGGTTGATGCGCTGCGCCGCCGTTTGCCTCTCGGCCGCTGTGGCCAGCGGCTGCGCGGCGTCACCTGCTTCGAGCGCGGGGAACGCCGCGACGTCCTCGTCCATGGCCACCACACAAACGGCCCGGCAATCGTCCGATCCGCACGCTTCCCAGGGGAGCCAATCTGCGCACCCCCACGAGGCCAGCGCAACCCACCAAAACCCGGCCAAGGCGTCTTCTAACACGTCCAGCCACCAAACCGCCACGAGCGTGCCGAAAGAGCTGGTGCCCGCAGTGGTCTCCCGGGATGTGGACGGGGACACCATTCATGTGCGGCTGAACGGCAAGGACGAGACGGTCCGCATGCTGCTGATTGACACGCCCGAGGATGTCGATCCGGTCAAACCTGTGGAGCCGTACGGCCAAACGGCGGCCGACTACGCGAAGAGCCGCCTGCCTGTCGGCAAGCACATATACCTGCAGGAGGGCCACAAGGGCTACACGCGGGACAAGTACGGACGGCTGCTCGCCTACGTGTACATCACGCCGCACGACATGTACAACGAGGATGTGGTGCGCAAAGGCTACGCGCGGGTCGCGTACATCTACCCGCCAAACACCGACCACCTGTCGGCGCTCGAATCGGACCAGGCGTACGCCAAAGCTCATCACCTGGGCATTTGGAGCATCAAAGGGTATGTGACCGAGAGCGGCTACAACCTCTCCATCGCCTGCAGTTGGGCGGAGGCGCATCATGAATCGACGCGCGGGTGCAGCGGCCAAGCGTCTTCGGCGACGGCGAGTTCCAGCGCTTACAGCAGCGTAAGCAACATCAAGAACGGGACGAAGAGCGCATCAACCAGCAAAACCAGCGGCCTCAGCATCGTCTCGTCGCATCTGAGCGTGCATCGGGGCCAAAAAGCCAGCATCACCGTCCGCACGAAGCCGAAAGCCCTGGGCACCATCGAGGTCGACTACAAGAGCGGCCCCAGCAAGGCCAAGGGCCTCGGACCGAAATACGCCAACGCCAGCGGGCTCATCAGCTGGACGTGGACTGTCGGCACCAATACCACGCGCGGATCCTGGCCCGTCATCATCCGGGCGAACGGGAAAACGCTCAGGACCTACGTACACGTGTCGTGACGGACAAAACCGGCAAAGCCTCTAACTCAGCCCTCCGGTGGTGCGTGAGATTCCCGATAAGGCCATGGAGGGCTAGTGCCGACCCTTCAGAACGTTCAAGAGGCTCGCGTAGACCGACTTATGGGCCTTGTCCGAGCTTTCCAAGGTGCGCAGTTCATGGACAAAATCGGTGACCGCGGCGGGGCCCTGCTGGTGGTCCCAATGGTGGTCCTTGGCCAATTGCGCATCTGTTAAATTGAAGTAGGCGTAGGAGACGTCCTTGGGTCTGTCCCCGAGCGGGTCGTCCCAGGTTACGTCGAGCTGGTACCAACGCCCGTGCAGCTTCACCTCGTTCCACATGTGCGATCCGTCCGCGGTTCCCGTGATGATGCGCGTGGGGATGCCAGCGTCGGTCAGCATGCGGTACGCCAGCAGAGCGTATCCCTGGCACACCGCCTTGCCGCTGGCCAGAGCGTCGTAGGCTGTGTAGCGCGTGCCACCCACGTCATACTGCACATGCTGGACAATCCAATCGTGGATGGCCTTTTCCTTCTGAAAATCGAGCATACCCGGCTTGATGATCTGCCGCAGGATTTTGTGTACGCGGGTGTTCACGAACGCACTCTCCGCCTTCGACTCGCGGTACTTCACATAGAACCGCACCGTATCTTTGGAGGCCAGCCACGTGCACTCCACCGTCCAGCGGCTGATGTTCCAGTCGACGTACGGATCGGCCGCGGCGGCCGTGCGGAACGCCTGCTCCGCCTCGCCAACGGAGCGCAGATGAGGCCACGTGAGCGTGAAGGAACTAGCCCTTTGCTCCAGGTGTCGATAGATCTCTTTCTTGTAATTGGCAGGCGGGGCGCTCCCGTGCACCTGAGCCACATGGGTCGCGGTCTGCACCTTCATCGGTGCTCCATCCAGTACTTCCTCGTCGGACTGGCCGTCCGCTGGCATCTCCAGCTTGTGGGCAGGCAGAGGGAGTGACCCGGCAGAGCCGGTCCACTCCTCATGAGCCAGCCAATTGGCGAGCGGCTTCTGCCCCGCGAACGCCAGCCAGCCAAACAGCACCAACATAGCCACACCGCATAAAGACCCCAATCGGCGCACGAGAGAATGTCCCCCTTGCTCTCAGACCCTAATACGAGTTCGACTATTTGCGATTTTATTCTATCATCCCTTGGGGATGGTCGGCGAGAATGTGGAGGAGAATTGTTTATCGATAGTTGGCTCGACCGGTGGCCCATACACGAAGACGCTGAAAATGATTGCTGAGACCAACAGAAAGGCGACTGTGTGATCACCGCGAACGAAAGATATGGTCCAAAGCACCTAAAAACTCTTAAGTGCTTTGGACCACTGCACTGCATCTGTCACTGCGGTTATTGGCTGTGAAACAATGATCCTAACTTATCGGGTCAACGTGACCTCATGCCGGAGGCGCCTCGACATACGAACCGCTCACGGAAACGGAAGTTCCAGCAGTCAGAGCGTTGTTATCCGCGTCCTTCGTCAACGCTTGGGATCCTGCCGGTACAACCTTAACCGTGACAGATTGGTTGGTGTTAATTGGACTTGCAAGTGCAATATCAGCGTACGATGTGTCAGCTTCGGCAGCCACACTTGTTACACTTACCTGAGTGCCATTCACATATACCGCAAAGTCAGATCCGGTCGTGTCAACAGACACAGGTTCACTGAAGTGAACACGAATGCCCCAAGCCGACGTACTACCCGGTGTTGCCACAGCAAACTGCGCGGATTTCAGAACCGGTGCCGTATTGTCAAATAGAGAAACCATGTCCGTAAAGTCATTTGCATGGTTGGTCGAATCAGCCACTACACTTCCATCTGTTGCCACAACGTTCTTGCTGATGTCCAGCAGCTCTTGGGTATCGCTAGCAACGGAGTTGGCTGGAAGTGTAATGTAAACCACCTGCTTATTTCCGTAGAAAGTAAGTGTCGTACCAGTTGGCAAAGGCTGTCCGTCCAACGTGTAGTTCGAAGCAGTAATAGCACTATTCGTCATATCGTGACCAAAATTCAACTTGATCACATCGTGTGTAGAACTATCAACCGTAGGTTGAATGTAATTTGTAGGTGCACTGTATACAGCCGACACAGTAGCCGCTACGTTGGAAATATGGTCAGTCGCGTCTTCTACCGCACCCTTAGCGATCGATACGTTATACGTTCCCGCGGTTGGAGCTTCGGTTAGAGTAATAACAAGGTCCTTACCGGAAACGGTCGCCGACGAGATAGGCTGTACCACATCATCTTGCGTCACAGTAATGTCGCTGGTCTGTGCACCGTAGGTGCCGTCGAGAGTTTCATTAAACGGAATGACCAGTTGGCCACTACCGTTAAAGTAGGCTCCCCCAACGACTTGAGGACCGTTGGCTGATAGAGTTACGGTGCCATTGTACTCCGCTCCGACAAAACCGTTATTATCCTCATAACCTGTGATATCGACACTCAAAACCGCGGAAGTTGCACCAGAAGCATACACCGGATTGCCCGGGTCGTCGCCAACCGTTACCTGATAGTCAGTAGAATCAGTCTCAGTAATATTTACATTCGTGAAGGTATGGGATCCTTCTTTGACCGTTACGGTCGGGTTAGCCGTAATAGGCTCGCTAAATTTTACGTTAAACGTGTACTTAGAAACAGGTGTGACACTTACGACGCTCGGTGCACTACTATTTGTTGTTGCCGTATAGCTACCAGTTAGTAATGTAGCCACGTTCCCAGCGGTATCGGTAGCGTTGTAGATTGTCACGGTATGGGTACCGGCTGCTAACAACGCCGCATTCGCACCCGTCAGTTCAGGGGTCAGAACGCTGTAATCGCCAGGTGTTCCGTCCACCGTCACATTAGTCGTGGAGCCATCAGCCACTACGATGCCATCAATCTTGACGGTCATCGTTTCAGTTACAGGCTTATTAAAGGTCAATTTAACCTTGTCACCAACGACTGAAGCGCTAACCAAGGACGGAGCCGTAGTGTCATTAAAGACCTGGGTCGCACCGGTGTAAGGAGTGACGAAATTGAAGTTGGTATCAAGTACACCCTGAACATCAACTTCATAGGAATTCCCGTTGCTCAAAATCGGGCTTTCGACACCGGTCGAATTGTCGTCAACGGACAAGATTACCGTTTCCTTATCGGGCTGCAATGTTGCCGTCAACGACTTCCCGGAGGGAACAGACAGGGCGGAACCATTCACCCTGACAGTATAGTTGCTCGGATCCTCAGCACTCGCTTGGTCTACAGGCTTGTTAAACTTCACAACAATTTCGTTGGCGTTAATAGCATTCACCGACGAAACCGCAAGCTGAGCATTGTAGGTCACATAGATGCTCTGCTTCTTGGTATCAACGCCGTTGGTGGCCACAGCAGTAATGGTGTTCTTGCCTTCACGCAGCGTCAGGTTGAAGTCCGGGCCACTGCCGCTCTGAAGCTTACCGTTGAGGTACAATTTGACGGACTTCTCATTGCTGTTCACGGTGACCTTCTGAGAGGCCGTTGTGACAACTTGCCCGTCGCTCAGGCCGGTGATGCTCACACTGGGCTCTCCGAGCGTGACATAGATGCTCTGCTTCTTCGTCTCCACACCATTCGTGACGACAGCGGTGATGGTGTTTTTGCCATCGCGCAGCGTCAGCTTGAAGGTCGGGCCATTGCCGCTCTGCAGCTTACCGTTCAGGTACAACTTGACCGACTTCTCGTTGCTCTTCACCGTCACGGTTTGCGAAGCCGTCAGGACGGTCTGGTTATTGCTCAAACCGGTGATGCTCACGGTCGGCGCCGCCGGCTGGGTCACAGTCACCTTGTACTTGTGCGACACGCCGTTCGCCGTTACGGTGAAATAGGCGGTTCCAGCCTTGTGGCCGGTGATGGTCACCGTGGCCTGCCCCTTCGCGTTGGTCACAACGTCGCCAGGAGAAGCCGTGGCGACACTCCGGTTAGAGCTCCGAAAGGTCACCAGTGCCCCCTTGATGGGCTTGTTGTGCGAATCCTTGATGGTGACCGTGAACTTCTCGGTCTTTGTCACCATAATGCTTTTCAGAGTTGTCGCCGATTCATGCGCGACTTTGGTCGTGTTGTAGTGCGTGGTTGCCGCGTATGCAGACATAGGTGCGGCCATGGTACCGAGTACTACGGATGCTGCCGCGATGCCCTTCAATGCACGCTTCAAGTGCGTTCCTCCTCCTTGACTACTTCAAAAGATGCAACTCTTGAAGATTGATTACGGGATGGTGACAAGTCACCAAACGCACCCGTTTCTGTCTCCTGCAAGCCAGCTTGGGGCTTCGTCTCCATGGCACACCAGCGCGCCATGTCTCCGCCCCGGCGCGCTTGCGCCGCGCGTCTCAGAGTGCCCTCCAAGCAATCTCACAGGAAGGCATCCCTCCTTTCAATGCAAAACGTGCTGCGCGCGCCAATACTTACCCCCCCTCTTCTATTTTCACTCTGCCGAGTAAACATGGTAACGCAGATATAGATACCCATATCACATAATATGCATATACGACAAGACTCTCAAATCTCCTTGTCGCGGGCAAAAAAATCACGACGCTTTTCGCCCTTTTTTTCACACATACTTGGAAGTGTATCTAAATCTACGGATCCGGAGGAAAAGCTTGCTGCCGTTTTATTATACTGATGATAGTCAATTTGGTAAAGCGGAAAATCAAGATTATAGGAGATAAAGCAGATAAACGCGAGACCGCGGCGGCATGGAAGCCCTGGCCGCCATCTCGCACAACTGAATTGCCAGACTCCTGCTCTGCCACATAAGCGGCGGCCGCCGCCCGAGTGTTTTGCAGATGATTCAGCCCCCACCCTATAATGGGTGCGGGGGGATGGAAATGTGCGGACGGTTCACGCAGGCGTTTGAGGATTGGTCGGAAGTGCTGGCGTATTTTCAGGTGATGGCGGACGGGTTCTCCTGGCCGGTGCGCTACAATGTCGCCCCGACGCAGGACGTCCCCGTCATCGTCGCGGACGGAAACCGGCGCCGCGTCGGCCCCTTGTCCTGGGGGCTCGTGCCGCGGTTTGCCACGCCCAAACGACCGCCCGTCCGCCCCATCAACGCCCGCGCGGAGACCCTGCTTGACAGCCGCTGGTTCCGTCCGCTTCTCGCGCGCAGACGTTGCGCCGTCCCCGTCGATTCGTTTTACGAGTGGCGAAAGGACACCAAACAGCCCTTGCGCATCCGGCTCCGCCAGCGGCCGGTGTTCGCCCTTGCGGGCATCTACGACACGTTCACCGGTCCGGACGGCCGCAAGGTCTCCTCCTTCGCCATCGTGACCTGCGCGCCCAATGAATTCATGGCTGCCATCCACAACCGCATGCCCGTCATTCTGGACGATTCGGCATTGGCAGCGTGGCTGGACGCGGGGCTGACCGACGCCGATGTGGCCGCGTCGCTGCTGCGGCCTTCGCAGGAGGAGATGGCAGCGTACCCGGTGCACCCGCGCGTCGGCAACGTGCGCCACGACGACGCCGCGCTGCTGCAGCCCTATGACCACCATGGGCAGGGCCCGGAAGGAAGCCAGACCACGTTGGGCCTGCCCTGACCGGCGGATTGCCTAAAGCTTGGGCACTCCGCCCTGCCGCACCCGCGCGGCGCGCCAGTCGCCGCCCGCCACCTCCGCAAACCCGGCGGAGGCCGCTGCATCCGCGTACACGTACACCTGCGCCTCTATCTCGCCCGCCTCCGTCTGCACCGGCATCAGCACACGGTTGTACAGGTTGTCTTCCCCCGGCCCGCGATACTCCTCAAGTTCGTCCAGGCGCACCAGGACGTCCGCGGTGACGTCGTAGACTTCCCCGTGCGTCCAGGCCTCCGGGTCTTCCAATAGGGCCGGATATCCTTCGCCAGTGTCGTACAGCCGCCCCCGCACCCGCGCCTGCCTCGCCACGAGTTTCGATCCGGCCAGCAGGTGGTGGTTCTGCCCATGTTCTCGTAAGGTTCC
Organism: Alicyclobacillus kakegawensis NBRC 103104; assembly: GCF_001552655.1. Taxonomy (GTDB): domain Bacteria; phylum Bacillota; class Bacilli; order Alicyclobacillales; family Alicyclobacillaceae; genus Alicyclobacillus_G; species Alicyclobacillus_G kakegawensis. The sequence continues at coordinate 53,670 of NZ_BCRP01000014.1, forward strand.
GTATACGAACACCAGCATGGCGGCCCTCCCCTGCTGTGTGGCGCACATCCACATGCCTGTGGGACAACCGATGCGCGGTAATGTTCTGTCAAGCGACTTACATTCACCATTTGTGCCTGGAGAGTGACGATTGGTTATGTGAACAGGATGTGGCGCGACTCTTGCACCCAGGCATACAACTCTCGGTTCATGCCACCAACTCCTTTATGCTAAAATATCATATTTTTGCGACCGCCACAGCCACAGGCGTCTTACGCCCGTCTGCCCCGCTGCCCCAACACATCCAGCGCAAGGATGGCCAGGAACGCGACGAGCGCCAAGAGCGGGGGCGTGATGAACCCAAACACCACAAAGTCCGGGGTTGCGCAGGATACGGGAGAGGTGCAAGAAGTGCTGGTGCTCCACGCAGGCACCATTTGTATCAGGTAGTGGTACAAGGAAACACACCCGCCCACGGCCGCAAGCGGCATGGTGTACGGGCGGGACGGGATCCGCCTCGCCCACGACACCAGGGAAATCAGCGCGATAGGATACATGCAAATCCGCTCGTACCAGCACAAATCACACGGTAGCCAGCCGAGGCCCAAGCTCCAGTACAAGCTGATTCCGCAGGCCACCACCGAAAGGGCCAAGCGGAGAAGCGCCCACCTGTCCATCGCCATCCCCCCGATGCCATGCTCAACGGATCCCACTCACGCAGTGACACGCTGGTCGTACAGGCTCAAAGGGCACTTGGATTCTCCCGTCCCCGCCTCGATTCCTCCCGTCTATCCGCCCAGCGCGCGTACCAAGCCGTCAAAATCGGCACCAAAATCGCCGTCACAATCACCGCCGCGGCCACCTGCACCGTGGCTGTCGCCGCTATCCCCTTGTACGCTGGGTACACCGCCGCGACGGCGACCGGCACCGCAGCCGCGTTGCCCGCTGTGGACGCCGCCGCCATGCCTCCCACGCCAGAACCGCCCGTAACGCGGTCGAGCAGGATCAACACAACGCCCGTTATGACCACCACAGCGAGACCCAGGATGATGCCGGACGCGCCCGCCTGAACCACGTTCGCCAGATTGATGCCAAAACCAAGCGCCAGGGAGAACAGCGGGATGAGCACGTCCTGCCCTTTGCTTAAAAATTGTCGCATTTCCTCATCCAGGTTGCCGAGCACCATGCCAATGATAAGCGGCAGAATGGCATAGACGAACGCCAGCAGAGGGAACGAGGCCAGACCGGCCACACCCAGGATGAGCATAGTGAAAAAGGGCCCCGACTCCAAGGACATGATGGAATACGCAGCGACATCTTCGACCCGCTTGCCGATCTGGCCCATGAGCGCCATGTACAGGCCCCCGTTGGTGTCGCTGAACGCAGCCACAATGGCCAGGGCGGACAGGCCGAGCACCAGGTGGTTCTGATCTGACGCCACGTATTTAATCAACAGCCCAATGACAGCCGCTGTCAAGATCTTGCCAACCCACAGGGCGACGCCCTTCTTGAGGATGTACCCAGCCGAACGAAACTGGATGGTAGCCCCGAGGCAGACGTAAAAAGCGGCCAACAGCGCGAGCGTACCGGTGAACAGGCCGCCGGTGAAGGAACTTGTGAACACCGTGTTATCCCCGAGGTTCGGGAACAGGGTGCGCAAAATGGCTCCGATAAGCAGCGGAATCAACATCATCCCGCCCGGCACTTTGTCAATGGCACGTTTGATTCGCAAGGAAATTCCCCTCCACTCCGTCTTATCCCGCACTTCCGGTGAGAAAATCGGCCGCCACCTGGATGGCCGCAATCATGCTCCGTTCGCGCGCGACGCCGCGTCCGGCGATGTCGAAGGCGGTCCCATGATCAACCGATGTCCGCAGAATCGGCAGGCCGAGGGTGACATTGATGCCGGTGTCAAACCCCAGCATTTTGATGGCGATGTGCCCTTGGTCATGGTACATGGCAATCACGGCGTCGAACTCGCCGCTTGCCGCGCGCGCGTACACAGAGTCCGGCGGCAGCGGCCCCGTCACCTGCAGGCCCTCCGCCCGCGCCTGGTCGACCGCGGGTTGAATCTGGCGCTCGTCCTCGTCGCCAAACAGCCCCCCTTCGCCAGCGTGGGGATTGAGCCCAGCGACGGCAATCTTCGGATTGGGCAAGCCAAACTGTTTCAACGAGGCCGCCGTCAGCCGGATGCGCTCCAAAATCCGCTCCGTGGTCGCCATCTCGATGGCCTGGCGCAAACTCACGTGGGTGGTCACGTGCACCACACGCAGTCCTGCGTTCACCAGCATCATGGCGGAACTGGCCGATCCGGACAACGCCGCCAGCGCCTCGGTGTGCCCGGGATACTTCACCCCCGCCAGCTTCCAGGCCTCCTTGTTGATGGGCGCGGTGCAGACGGCGTCCACCTGCTTTTGCACGGCCAACTCCACCGATTTGCGCACATAATCAAACGCTGCCTGCCCCGCCTCGCGCGTAACCTTGCCCCACGGCAGTCCAGCCGGGACGTTGGCGAGATTGAGGACGTCGATGGTACCCGCCGCGAACGCGGCCTCCTCCACCCCCTGGATTTCCCGCAGCTCCGGCGCTCCATTGGGGAAACGCCCCGCTTCCTCAAGAATCTGGCCGGCCTCGCGCAGGCGCCCCAGGTCACCGATGATAAGCGGCCGTACACGTTCCCGGCACTCTGGTGCGTATAGCGCCAGCAGGCTGATTTCCGGCCCAATACCCGCCGGGTCTCCCATCGTCACGGCAACCAACGGTTTCGTCATGACACGTCATCTCCACTTTGGTTGTTCATGTTGCGCAAGAACCGCACCGCCCGCAGCAGCGCGTCCGGATCGCCAAACCCTCCTGCCTTCGTCACCATCCACGTGCGTCCGTTCTCGGTCTCCACCGTGTTCCAGGGGATCCCCGTCGTCACCTCTCCCCCGGGCCACAACGCCCGGGCCCCGAGCGCTTTGCACAGCGCCAGCGCGGTATCCCCTCCGGTGGCGACAAACCCCACCGTCCCACCGGCCCATCGCTCGGACCACACCCTCGCCGCCGCTGCCAGATCCGCTTCCAATCGCCGGTCCCCCCTATCCAACCTCTTGAGGCCGAGACGGAGGGCCACCACCGGATGACAGGTTTGGGCGAGGGCGCGCTGGGCGCGCTCCATCTCCCGCTGCCGGGCCAGGTCGTCGGCCAACAGGGCGGGATTGAGTTCAATCACCGGGGCGCCCGTCTCCCCGGCCATGACTTCCAGTTGTTCGTGCGCCGCCGGGTTGGCACTGCCCACCACCACCAGTACCCTGTCGCAACCGACCGCGGGCAGCCCCCGGTCGCGCGCTTCGCCATCCATGGGAGTCAGCCAAAGGCGCGGCAGCTGTTTTGCCAGCCCGGCGGACCCGCACAGGAGGATGTCCGGCCAATCCGCAAACGCCTCCGCCACGGCGCGCAGGTCTTGATCTTCGGTGGCATCCGCCACCACAATCCGTTCCCCGGATTCCAGGCGGCTCATCCAGGCCAAAATCGCATCCAGGCCGCTGCGGACAATCGCCAGCGGCAACTCTGCCACCGGCAAGGAGGTCGTCTCCGCGAGGACCTCGCGGATTCGGTCAGACCGGACAGGGTTGCGCGGATCCCGGCCAAAGGCGGTCCGGTGCACGGGAACCCCGGCGACGGTCAGGCGTCCGCCCTCGACCTGCCTGCCGTTCGCCGGAAAAGCCGGGGCGAGGACGGCCACACGGCGCCCCAGCCCCAACAGCGCGGTCTCAATCTCCAGGCCGAGGTGGCCCCGCAGGGTGGAGTCGACCTTTTTGTACACGCGTCCGCCGGAAACTCCTGCCGCAGCCTGATAGACGCGGCGCCGGGCCTCCGCTGGTGGGAGGCCGCGGGTCTCGGTGTCGGCTACCTGCACCACATCGGCACCCAGTTGAGGCTCCCAGGGCTGGTCCACATCCAATCCGACGCGCACCCTGTACCCGCCGACCTGAAAGTAGTTGGCCGCATCCGCAGCCCCGGTCAGGTCATCCGCCAGGATGTGGACGCGCGCGGACGCCTTCTGTCCTTCCAACATGCCTCGCCGCCTTTCACTCGCTCTCCCCGCCCCCCTGCGGATGGATTTCCACGATGGGAACACCGCATTGCTCCACGATTTCGCGGTAGGGCGCCGGAATAAAATCGGTGATGAGCAGGTCGACCTGGGTCAACGGCGCGTACGCGTCAAGCCCCGCATCGCAGAATTTATGGTGATCCACCAGCAGGATGGACATCCCCGCAGTTTCCATCGCGGCGCGCTTCACAGAGGCGGTCAGCGGATTGAAGTTGTACAAGCCACGGCGCACGTCCACTTTGGCGGAGGACAGAAAGTACTTGTCCACCCGCTGGTGGCGGAAGTAAGCGTCCGTCTCGCTGCCGAACACCGCTGCCATTTCCGGCACGTACCTACCCGGCGCCAGGTGCACGATGGCGCCGCGACGCGCTGCCGGCTGCAGCACCGCCAGCGAATTGGTATAGACCAGGACTTCGGCCGGCAAATGCGGACACATCAGCGCGATGGTAGATCCAGAGTCCAAAGCAATCACGTCGGTGGGCTCCACCATCTGCGCCGCACGCGCCGCAATCTGTCGCTTCGCCACCAGGTGCTCACGCGACCGCACGGCAAACTCCGGGCCGTATTCCGTGTCGATGCGCATCCGCAGGTTCCGCCCCGCCTGGTTCGGTTGGTAGTTCAGCTCCTCCGCCGCCTGCCGCACGCGCGCAGCCAATTCCTCGTCGACCGTCGGCACACCGTTGAGCACCCGCGACACCGTCGCCACAGACACCCCCGCACGCGCCGCCACATCCCGAATCGTCACCATGCCCATCACCCCTGGGAATACGATTACAGAAAACGTATTCTCATAAAGTAATACAACACGGGCGGCACGTTGTCAAACCAGAAACGCCCCCGTGCTCTACGAGTGCGGGCACGGGGGCGATGGGCGATGAGCGCATGACGGCTATATGACGGCTATATCACCGGTTCGCCATCTTTGAGCAGCAACTGCCCGTCCACATATACCGTCGGCTTCCGAATCACACCGTCCAAATGCACGCCGGCTTGGACCGTGCCGCCAAAAGTAGCGTTGCTGCCAAATGCGACATGGATGGTCCCGTAGGCCTTTTCGTCTTCGAGAATGACACCGGTCAAGCGCGCCTTAGGATTGGTGCCAATCCCCAATTCGGCCACATTGCGCGCTTCGCGGCTGTCGCCGAGTTTCTCGAGCCACTCCCCCGCCCTGTCGCCTTCCGCCTCCACAAGCAATCCGTTCTCGACGACCAGGCGCAAGGGGCTGTTCAGGAGACCCAGGCCGACCATGGACCCGTCGACAATCAGCTCCCCTTCTCCTGATCCCTCGACCGGCGCGATATACGCTTCCCCGGACGGCAAATTGCCGGATTGACCCGGTTCCCTGTAGATTCCCGTGCTTGGGATTCCGCATCTACCGGCGATGCTGCACTCAAACACCGCTCCATCCTTTTCGACGCGGACGTGTCTCCCGCCCGTCAGGATATCCGCAACCCGCTGCGTCAGCCGTTCAACCTCCGCGTAATCGGCAGTAATGGGGCCATGCTCAAACATGTCGAGCGTGATTCCAGGCATGGTGGCCATGCGCGCCCCCGCCTTCACCGCGTCCTTTCTCGCCTGGGTATGGGTCAGAGAGTGCAGGGTCGGGCAGACCACCACATCGACTAGCCTCATCGCGTCCGCCACCACGGCCGGCGGTTCCTCGCCACTTCTCTGGCGGGGCGCCATCTCCATGAGAATCGATTCCGCGCCCAGCTTGCGGCCGGCCTCCACCAGCGCCGCGCAGATCTCTGGCCGCGTCCCGTCGGACACGACCAACAACGTCTCTGATGCGGCCAAACCGAGACACTCAACCAGAATCCGACCCCCGGTGGTGACCAACTTATCGAACACAGGTTGCAATCTTTCTCCCCCTCGCACGGTTGGAATCGCGTCGGTTTAAATGTAACCGGAAAGCCCAGCAACATTATCAGGTAGGCCCTTGTAACCTATACATGGTGCTTTAGGGCCGGTGGTGCCGTGGAAGACCTCAGCACGATTTCCGAGTTTAAGACAATCTGTGTAGGCATCTTCCGAACACCATCCATCCGTTCGAGCAACAACTGCGCACCAAGCGATCCGAAGTTGTAGGTTGGCTGAATGGCCGCAGTTAGTGCCGAGTCAACGGAAGCCAGCTCGTCAGTGTTGCCAAAGCTCACAATGCTGAGATCATCCGGTATGCGGATGCCAAGCCGACGCATGGCGCGAACGGTGTGAGCATATTGGAACATGTTGGCCACAAACAAGGCGGTCGGCGGATTGCTCATGGAAAATAGGTCGTCAGAACGACAACAAGAATACTTCATTGTAACGTGGAATTTTAGCCTCCTAAAGGCCCTGGAGAAAAAGTTGCTTTTTGCTGATTGAAATAGGCGCAGTCGGCCCATCATGCGGGAATGGTCTGATAGGTCACAAAGGGGAGAAGCCGCCCCTCAGGGAGGCTTCTCCTTTATTTTGCTATGAATGAAATTTTCCCACGGCATCTGCCGCTGTAGCTTGTCAGGCGGATCATAATCAACAGACTCAATGGCTTCTCTCCGTTGGCGATCTCACTCTCTATCCTTGCGGGAGAAGTCATGTGTGCAGTTCATCATATATTATCATTGACAATATTATCATCATGTATATACTCATGAGCAGGAGGCGATTGGAGTGAATATCGAAAGCGTAATCCTCGGCTTTTTGATGGATGAGCCAATGAGCGGTTATGACATCAAGCGAAAGTTTGACATGTCGGTTTCAAACTTCTTCGAGGCGACATTCAGCGGTATTTACCCGGCATTGCGGAAGATGGAGAGCGCGGGGTTGATTACAAAAGAGGTCGTCATCCAGCAGGGAAAACCGAACAAAAACGTATTCGCCATAACAGAAGCCGGGAAAGAGGCTTTTTTTGCGTACCTGGAAAGTCCCTCACGGGCCACGGTGGTTCATTCCGACTTTTTGATCCGCTTCTTCTTCGGCAAACATGCTTCAAAAGAACAACTCCAACGATGGATTTTGGATGAACGAAACCGGATCGAAGAAAATTACAGGAAATTGCTAGAGACGAAAGAATCCGTGTACGAGCACCTGACTCCGTTTGAAGCGTTGACCCTTGATTATGGTATCGCCCACACAGCCTTTTCATTGGAATGGCTCCAGCTGCTCGCACGCGAAAGTGGCATGGAGGTGTGATCCGATGGCGAAGACAAACCAAGGATTTGGCATCGTGGCTCTCATGTGTTTAGGCATATTTGTTTGCATGATAGACACGACCATCATGAATATCGCCCTCCCTGCCATTCAGGACGATCTGCACGCCTCCTTGGAAACGATGTCCTGGATGCTGAACGTCTACACCATGTCAATCGCTGTCCTTTCCATCCCTCTGGCGCGTGTGGCCGAGATTTTTGGAAAAAATAAATTTTTTATTCTTGGGACGTTCCTTTTTGGAACGGGATCCGCTCTATGCGGGCTGGCCAACAGCGGCGAATGGTTGATTACAGCCCGGTTTGTGCAGAGTATCGGAGCTGCCGTTCTGATGCCTGTCAGCATGATTATCGGCGTGAGTGCGGTCCCTGTCAGCAAGCGCTACATAGCCCTCGCGACACTGGGCAGTACCCAGGGACTCGCCGCAGCCTTGGGTCCCGCGGTTGGCGGATTCCTGACTCAAATCGCCGGCTGGCCCTGGGTGTTTTACGTGAACGTGCCCATCTGCTTGACCGCCATTTTGCTCGGGCTAATAAAGTTGCCGCTGCGCAACGAAGATCGCACTCGCGTGAAACTGGACTTCCTAGGTGTCCTCCTGTCCAGCCTCTCTGTTTTTTCTCTAACATTCGTGTTGGTGAGAGGCAATGATTGGGGCTGGACCAGTAGGTTGGCTTGGGTCTGTTACCTGGTGGCCTTTCTCTCATTGGTTGCGTTCTTGATTGCAGAGCGCAGGGTGGCCAATCCTATGGTAAATTTATCCCTGTTCCGCAATCGCCAATTCGGGGCAGCCACCCTGGCGATGGTGGCCGCAACCGTTTATATGGTGGGCGTCACGGTGTTGCTTCCGCAGTTTTTGACACGGTTCCAAAACAAAACGGAGTTGCAGGCAGCCCTTTTGATCACCCCCGTTTCAGCAACCATATTCTTCATCGCACCGATTTCCGGCACAATCGCGAATAAAATTGGAAACTTCCTGCCTGTCCTGTTCGGGTTTATGTCGCTCGGATCGGCGTATTTCCTGCTTGAGACGCTCACCATACAGGCTTCCACTTTGCATCTGGTGCTGATTGCTATGCTGGTCGGAGCTGGGTTCGGTCTCGTGATTGGTCCAGCAAGCACTACGAGCGCAGCAGATTTTGAGGGCGAGATGCTGACTGCCGCACAAAGCGTGACTCAGATGTTTCGACAGATTGCGGTCGTCCTGGCTGTAGCGATATCCGTCTCGGGCTTAACCCACTACCTCTCTGTCCAACAAAGAGAAGTCATGCATTATGCGAGCGACAGAGCCAGTGAATTGAACGTTCCGGATTCCGTGAAATCCGCCGTTCTCCGAGAGTCAAAGACTCGAATTTTGAGCTCCACATGGAATTCCGGCGGCGAAAATCCACCATCCAGCTCCGTGCTGCCCAAGACTGAACGCCAAAAGATGATTGCGGCCGCTGTGGACAAAGTCCTCTCCGGCATGCCGCCGGACACCCGGAAGCAAGCGAGATCGAGGGTCGTCGAACGGGTGACTCAACAGGTGGATGCTGACCTCCAAAAGTACAAGCAACAAATGGACGCGTATTCATATGACCTGGAACATCAGGCTGCAGAATTGATGTCGGCCTCGTTTTCAAAACTGTATCGGGCTGGATTCCCGATTGTTCTGGCAACCATCATGGTTTCCTTCTTGTTTTTGGGAGGAAGAAAAGCAGAGGGCGCAAAATAGATGACTTGCGTCATAATATCAATTGAACTTGAATTTTCATGGCTATCAACGTATGTATAATGCTAGTGGGAGGTGGATTCAGTGAAAAAGGCACCTTTTATGGCAATAGTACCAACAGCCATGGTCGTAACGACAGCATGGGCTCCACAAGTTAGCGCTCATCCAGTCTACATGTCAGAAAGCCACCAAGTGTCTTCTGTCCGTGCGAGTCAAGTCGCGTTGCCCAGCGGGACAGAGAGCTCAAGCAATTGGGCCGGATATGTGGTTACGCCAGCTAAGGGTTCTACTGGATATACAAGCATAACAGGTAGCTGGGTTGTCCCTAAGACTACAGGTTCGCCGTTTTCCCTCGGTTCGCAGTGGATAGGGCTCGGCGGGGTCAATTCCTCCGATCTTCTGCAAATGGGAACCATTGAACAGCTTGTCGGACGCCAAGAAGTTGCCACGTTGTTTTGGGAGCAGCTCCCGGCCAGTGCGCAGAATCTCGTCACAGTACCTGTTGGATCTGAGGTTCAAGCCAGCATTTCTTCGGACAATGGTTCGAACTGGTCTTTGAAATTTCATGTTGTTGAACCCAATCATAAGACACTGGACAAGCAGGTCTCTGTGAACCTAAGCAGTGACTATGCCGCCGGTATCGGGACCTCCGCGGAATGGATAAGCGAAGATCCTTCTGGCCTAAACGGGCAACTCTATCCCCTCGCCAACACCGGGACGGTACAATTCAGCCAAGATGAAGCGAATGGTCAACCTATTAACGCTGCTGGAAACCAGGTGCATCCTATTGCACTGATAAGTTCGTACGGCCGCGTTCGAATCGCTCCGTCGGCACTCTCGTCCGGAGGTACATCGTTCTCAACCATAAGTATAGGCAACCAGGGCCTGTTTGGTTGGAACAGCCGCAGGGAAAATCGGTTTCGAATCAAAAGCCATTCGCATCTTGCCTCGGCTCAGGCGATAGCCAGAGGATGGCACTCAATCCGATAGTCTTCTAGCAGGAAAACGAACTTTGGCGTTCCAACGTCAGCAGGTCTGGACAGGTATGCTAAAAGCCGGCGGAGCAGGCGGTTCTCGCCGGCTTTTGGTTGTTTACATGTTTTCCGTGCTCCGCCCTCTCATCCAGCTCGAAGCAGGCTTGTACTCATTCGCTTCCCTTATCCTGCTCCGCGTCCGAATCTTCCCTTCTCTCTTCATGATTCCCCGCTGACCCGGATGGTCCTCCGCGTTCCTCGTCCCTCATATGTTCTTTTTCGACTTTACGAGTCTCACGAAGGTCAAAGAATTCGATGAACTCGTTCCTGACCAATTCGATGGCTTTTAGTTCCCCACTGAGAACCTGGTGTATAGCTTGTAATTCTGGTTGGGCCAGTTGCTGAATGAGCGTCTCACGCTTGACATCCAACCTCTGCAAAAACTCAAGCGCACGCCCACGGCGAAATGTTTGCGCCCCATGATGCTTGTGTCCGTGATGTTCTCCATGTCTCATTTAGATCCCCTCCATGAAATAAATGTACTCAACTCTTTGTATATGAATGTATGCAAATGAATACAAATTGTCAACATGTAGTTTGGGCGGTGACAAGACAGCCACCACGGGACCCGCACAGGGTTCCGTCGATGACGTTTGCGCAAGGGCGCTCATCCATCATCTCAAGGACCTGGACGCATTTCTGGATGACGCCCATCGCATACTGACCTCTGGTGGTAGCTGATCATACAACACACCCCCCTGAGGACGTGAACCTGCCTGGTTCACCACAGCACGTGAGAGGTTATTTCTTTGAGATGAAGAGGAGCTAAGGGAGTTGATCACTTTCATTGGAGAAAGGGCAACCAGCAATGAGCGTATCATCGAAACGGATAGGTGGACCGGTCCGTGTCAAGTTCCGGTAGGTGGGACCTCAGCGTCAGCATTCATGCAACCGTGAACGGAGACCGTACCAGCTCCCGCAGGACGTACTTGAATCTCAATAAGCACGGTATGGGCTCTCGGTATGAACGGCTGCTTAAGCTCGAAGAACGAGCACATGCGAAAGCCATCGAGCTAACGCGGGAGCAGGTGGCCATGGCTGGCGCATAAAACAACCGGCCGAGACGACACACATCCCGACCGACTTCGATTACGTTTAGTTGAGGTTGCGCCGAATTTGCTCTGCTTCTTCCTTTGACAGTCCTGTAATTTCCACCACATCATCGACGGATGCACCTTTGCGAAACATCTTTTGTGCCACCTGAACAGCTTTCAGGTGTTCACCCTTCTGAACTCCTTCCTGAAGCCCTTCTTTACGCCCCTTTTCCAATGCTTCTTGCTCAACTTCCTGTACAAGTTCACGAACGACATCCGTCATCCTCATCGTCTCCTTTAGGAGCTGTTTTTGCGTTCCTCTGGTGTTGCGTCCTTCAAACCACGTTCAATCTTGAACAACCTGTTGCAATACTCAAGCCCAATCCTGGCCGCTGTCGGTTTTTTCCGTTCCGCGGTCGGCAGTGCTTTGAGTGCCTCGTCAAACTTTCGCCTCGCGTGTGCCCAGCAACCTACCAGGGTTACGTTCTCGATGTCGTGGTATCCGCTGTACCCGTCCACATGCAGGTACCCCGTAAATCCCTCCAGAAACCTCCTCGGGTGCTCCTTGGAACGGGTCTCCTGATAGTCAAACAGTACGATGGGCGGACCATCCCGAGCGCTGCGGTACAGCCACATGTACGAGTCCGATTTGGCTGCCCGCCCCGGTTCGTGCAGCACCTGCAGGGTTGCGGTCCCGTGCTTGTCACACGGCCGGCATGCGTACATGTGTTGCACATGTTCGACAACGACTGTCTGTGCCGGGACGTGCTTGAGTTCTCGACGGATCTCAACGCCCATCTCGTCCATGACTTCGCCGCAGCACGGGCAGATACGCTCTTCCTCCGACAAGGGGTATTCAATCCGCTCCACCGGTAGACCTGCCAGCACGGCATCCCGTTGGCCCGGATGTTTCTTGCGCCGCTGGGATGTGACCGTTTCGACCGTGGGTTCCTCTGCCTCCGGTTGTGCCTCCGCCTCGGCCTCGTTGAACACCAGGTCCAATCGAACCTGCTCGTCGGTCGTGCGTTCGCTGGATGTTCCGAAATGCCGATGGCGGGCCAAGCGAAGTTCTTCCAGCAGCAGATTGACCTGCTTCTTCAGCTCCGCATTCTCGCGCTCGAGTGCCTCGTAAACACTGCTGCAGGGATTCGAGTTCATTTGTCGTTGCCGTCGCTGTGTTTGCCATGCCTACTGGTTCGACACGACAGCCGCGAATCCCTTGCGGGATGGGCGCAGAGCGTCGATCTCTTTAGCAGGCTCAAACCACCCGCCTTGCGGAGACTTTCGAGTGGGCCTTGCACTGGGACAGAGGGAGTCCGTCCAGCAGCCAGCCCAGTTCCCGGCGGCCAATGACGACGATTTTCCCCGCTCCCGTATCGGGTCACTCAAACCGGCCGCGTTCGAGGCGGCGGTAGTAGAGCCAGAAACCGTTGTGCTCCCAGTAGAGGATTTTCAGTTTGTCGCGCTTGCGGTTGCAGAACGCGAAGATGCGGAGAGAAAACGGATCTAGCTCGAAGGACTCCTGTACCATCACGGCCAGGTTGTCGATCGATTTGCGCATGTCTGTGCTGCCGCAAGCCAGGTACACGCGCTGCTCCGGCCCAATGCTCAGCATAGAGACGCCAGTGTGCGCACGACGTTTCGCAGCAGGTCCGGGTCGTAACCTGGCGAGACTTCAACAACCGCTTCACCCACGCGGATAGACAGCGACTTGCCCGTGCCTTCGACTGAGCCCTGGACCTCAACGGGAACAATATGAACCGGGGGGCTTACCGGCTTTGCCTTGAATTTGCTGACCCAGTACCACAACTAATGCTCCTTGACCCCATGCGCGGCGCACCAAGCAGCGCCGGTCAGACCACTGACTCGGAAATCTGCCACCCGGTCACGCCACAACGCTCGATGCTCTGCCAACTCCGCCTTTGTCACACGTCTCCCTCCCAGGCATTCGGTGCTGGAGACATCTTCTCGCGGATTCAGTGCGGCCGCCAGATGTGCAGTATGTTACGCTTACCCACATATGAGCGAGACAAACGGTCGCAAGCCGAATCGACTTTTTCTAAAGTCGTGATTCTTAGTACCGCGGGTCGCTCATAAAGCTCGCTCACGTTTTTCTCTCGGAAGGAGAAATGCAAATATGAATGCAAGTGCGATGAACCCGATGGACCACCAGAAAGTATTGTCAAACGCGCTGGATTGTGCTGTGATACCAGACACTCCATGAGCGGTGAGTTGATGATCAAGGATGACTGCAAACACGGCGGCGCCGAATGCGCCGCCAAGCTGTTGCGCGATTCGGGTCGCAGTGCTCGCGTGGGGGATCTCTTCTTTGCGCAGTCCCTGAAACGCGGAAGACATCACTGCAATGTTTGCTCCACTCAGACCGATGCCGCGCACAATCAGGGCTGCGGCCAGGAGAAAGGAATTGGTATGGGGTCCTGCTAGAGCGAATGGCAGTGTGCCAATGACACAAAGAGCGCTGCTTAGCAGTACCACCAGTCGTGGACCGCGACTGTCGCTCAGTTTACCGGCCCAGCCACGAGATAGCAGCGATCCTACACCTTGGGGAATCAGCATGAATCCAGCCGTCAGGACGCTTTTTCCGCAAATCTGCTGATAGTACAGCGGCAACAGCAGCATAGCCCCGTAAGTTGCCAGCCCCGTCAGGAAGAGCAAAACAGAAGCGCCGGTGAAAGAACGGATGCGAAACAACCGCAGATCGACGAGCGGCGCAGATCGGGTGGTCAAGGCATAGACAATGAACGCGATGAGCAGTACTGCGCCGATAATCAACGGAACACAGACATCCCACTTGGCAAATCCACCTTGTGATCCCACTTGGCCAAGGCTGTACAACAGTGCAACCAGAGCGGGGGATAGCAGCACGAATCCGATGACATCAAGTTTCTGTTTTTGTTGAGCAGGTTGGTCAGCAGGTAAACCAATCCACGCCAATATAAGCGCTGCGATACAGATGGGGACGTTGACGTAAAAAATCCAGCGCCAGCTTAAATCGTTGACGATGATTCCGCCAAATACCGGGCCGAGAATCGGTCCTAATAACGCCGGCAGGCTGATGATGGACATCAGACTTCCTAATTTGCGGCCACCGGCGGCTTGCATAATCATCGTTGTCAGCATGGGAATCATGATGCCACCACCAAGGCCCTGCAGCACTCGGAAGGTGATCAAACTAGCAATGTTCCACGATAGCGCCGATAGAATCGATCCCATGAGAAACAGCGCTAGGCCCATCATCCACATTCGCTTGTTGCCGAGCCGTCCAGCAGCCCAACCTGTGATGGGAATGATCATACCCAATGCCAGTAGGTAACCTGTCATGACCCATTGTATGGTCGAAATAGGAGCATGCAGGTCGCTGCTGAGCGAGTTTAAGGCTACGTTCATGATGGTGGTGTCAAATAGCGGGGCCAATCCACCTACGATTAGGATGATCGCGATTTTAACAACGGCGGGATCTAGGCGTCCGGCTGTTGGCTGATTCGCCACGGGTACGTTCTCTCTTTTCACACTCATTCTCCTTTCGAATATGCCTCCCCGTAAGATACGAAACGTATCGTATCCTAATGTAGGTATGATACACTAGATGAATAAGGAACGCAACGTATTCAAAGGGGAGAATGGACATGCTGCAAGATCATCACGAAGGCGAGACTGTCCGTTCACAGGACGACAGGGATCGGCATACCGGAACACGGAGGCGCGGCGATGTGCTGGAAGCCGATATTCTGCGTGCTGCCTGGGACGAACTTCAGGCGGTCGGTTATACGCGGTTGACCATGGAAGGTGTGGCCGCTCGCGCGAAAACGAGCAAAGCGGTCATCTACCGGCGGTGGGCAAATCGGGCTGAATTGATCCTAGCGGCCATGCGTTTGCGGGGACCCATACTTTCTGGAGAAGTGCCGAATACGGGAAGTTTACGCAGTGACGTGCTTGCATTGCTGCGTCGAGTCGAGGCTCGTTTACAGGAAGTGGGTATCAAAACCATACATGGATTGATTGCCGAGGTCATCAGCAGCGATTCGCCGCCTGCACTGCCTGATCGGAAGGTCGCCCAGGATACAATGCAGGTCATCTTGAAACACGCGGCTGAGCGGGGAGAAGTCGATCTCGACAAGATCACACCGCGGATCATGACGCTGCCGATTGATCTGATACGTTACGAGATCATTGCCACGAATCAACCGCTATCAGAAAGTGCCATTATCGAGATTGTCGATGACATTTTCCTACCGCTGGTTTGGGATGGGGGGACGGACTGAACACCTAGGCGCCTAAATTGAAAACTGATACAACTCTTCATCTGGGTTTATGTTTGAAATAGAGGAGGTTCTTATGGCACTGCGTCCGCACGTTAAGTCTTTTCTTGAGTCGATTCCTCCGGAGGACACTACATCGATACTGAATGTTGTGGAATTGCGTCACAATCAAAAGTCGAGAAGTGTGCCTCTTGATCAGAGGCCCCCTGTTTGGAAAATTGAAGATATACTCGTCCCCGGGAATGGGCGGGCAATCCCCATTCGTATTTATACACCCAACATGCAACACAAACTTCCACTTCTTGTATATTTTCATGGTGGAGGATTCTGCATCGGAAGTCTGGAGAGCCATGACCTGATATGTCGTCGCTTGGCCAATGAGTTGGGCTGGAAAATCATTGCTGTAGATTACAGACTCGCTCCAGAAAATCCATTTCCCGCAGGCGTAGAAGATTGCTACGCCGTTACACAGTGGTGTAGTATAAATGCTTCCTCGTTGGACATTAATTCCTCAATGATAGCCGTAGCGGGAGACAGCTCTGGCGGGAATTTCGCAACGGTTGTGACTATGATGGCACGTGATCGAGGAACACCTTTCATCTACAAACAAGTGTTGATTTGTCCTAACACGGAATATTACCAGTCTCATATTCCGACGAAATATGGATCCTACATGGAATGCGGCTCAAAGTATCTCACCACCGAGCGAGGTATCAGTCAGTTTTGGTCATGGTACATGCCAAATGTGAACGAAGCTCATCATCCATACGTATCCCCCATGGAAGCACAATATTTATCGAATTTACCGCCTGCATTGATTCTGACTGCTGAATACGATCCCTTAAGGGATGAAGGAGAAGCGTACGCACGTAGGCTCCATGAATCGGGTGTGTCCGTTCGGTCAATTCGGTACGAGGGTACGATTCACGGGTTCTTGGGGCTATTTGCGGATGAAGAGGAAAGTAAACAAGCCTATTCGGCGATAGCGCATTTTCTCAAGGAGAACGGTGAGACGAGAGATAATGAGTTATCGCCTAACGGGGGAAAATATTGAATAAGCTCTCACCCCCACCGATGAATTGCGGGCATACCATGTGGTACCCGGGTTGCAGGCGGCTGCCGCCTTGGCAATCGCCTCGATATTCACCCAGAAAGGACCCCAAAAAATCATTCGGGGGACGAAGATTAGCAATTGATTTGCAATCGACCGCTATACGACTCTGTGTAAAAAAGTGGCACAGGCCGAGAACCCGTGCCACGCTTGGCTTTTCTGGTGCACCCGGAGGGACTCGAACCCCCGCAAGACGCGGTTTAGGAAACCACCGCTCTATCCGGCTGAGCTACGGGTGCATATCCACACCATCCATGAACCCACGGTCGCCCGCACATCGCGAATCCATGTCACAGCGGCGGTGCGCCCCTGGTCCGTACCGTTACCTCTCGTCTCGTCGTTACCCTACGCCTTTACATTATACAAACCCACCTGGCAAAAGACAAAGGAAACTTTTCCGCCGCAGCTGCCAAAATCCGCCGAAACTCTGCCACAAGTCCGCCGCACTCGCCACCCAAGAACACCCAAATCCCCCACAATCCCACAGCCACACAATCCGACAAGCCGCCGTCAAAACCTCACCGCCCGCATGCACACCCCATCCTGCCCTGCCGCGTGCTCTGGCTTCACTTTCGCATCCCCCGTACCAGGCGCAGCAGCCGGGGCGTCTCCACGTCCCGCAGGGCCATGCGCACGAACCCGTCGTGCGTCTGCAGTTCACGGATGCCCAGCCGGATGCCAAACGGCTGCAGAATCAGCGGCACGTTCAGGCGCAGCGCTTGCTGCAACACCTCCACCCCGTCCGGGGCGTCCTTGACCGCCTCCCGCAGCTGGCGCTCAATGATGGCCGGAGGAATGGACACCAGTTTGTGCGCTGTGACCTCGATGGACACCTCCTCCGCGCTCGGGCTGCACGGTCTGGCGACAAAATCGACGTTCCAAAATAGGAAGCGCAGCTGGCCATGGATGCCGAGGCGATCAATCCCCGTTATCACCAGTTGGCTATCCGGGATGAACTCGCGCAGCAGTTCGTTCAAATCGTCGACAGTAAAATCAAGCGTGATGTGTGTGATGCGCACTGCCAGAGACCACCTCGGTCTTTCATGCAACAGTCAGGATTTCTCGGCCCGCGGCTTTCCGTCCACAGACCCGCCGCTAGACCCGCCGCCCGTCTCCCGCCCTGGGCGGGCATCGGCACCTGAACGCTGACGCTGCGTTCCCTCGTCCCTTGCAGCCCCACGCTGCGCCGCACCGCGCCCTGCAGACTCGCGCCGGTTTGCCGCGTCCCCTAAGCCTAAGCGCCGGCGTTGCGTTCCGTCGGCGCCAGAGCGCGGGCATGTGACCTGCCGCAGGCGCTGGTACGATTTGACCGCGATGAAAATCAGAAATCCGTAGCCCAGTGCCATCAGCATCGCGCCCAAGACCACCGCCGCCAGTCCCGTCGCCACGGCCACCAAGAAGAGGCCGAACAGGATAAGCGCAAAGGTGATGAACATGGATCGCCCAAAGGCGATCCGGTTGAGCGCCCGGTGCTGGATGGGTATGCAGACGGCCAGGCACACCACAAGCAGGAGGGCCAGCGCCGTCCACAGCCAGGTCATGCCCGATTCCCCGCCGGCGCGATGACGTCTACACCCATGTACGGCACGAGCGCTTTCGGGATGCGGACGCTGCCGTCGGCCTGCTGGAAGTTCTCCAATATGGCGGCCACGGTGCGCCCCACGG
This sequence comes from Alicyclobacillus kakegawensis NBRC 103104, assembly GCF_001552655.1. Lineage (GTDB taxonomy): Bacteria > Bacillota > Bacilli > Alicyclobacillales > Alicyclobacillaceae > Alicyclobacillus_G > Alicyclobacillus_G kakegawensis. The sequence continues at coordinate 71,763 of NZ_BCRP01000014.1, forward strand.
CGAGGCCCGACCCGTTGAGTGTATGCACAAACTCGGGCTTCGATGACTCGTCGCGGCGAAAACGCAGGCTGGCTCTGCGCGCCTGGTAATCCTCAAAGTTCGAGCAGGAACTGACCTCCCGGTACCGCCCCTGCGCAGGCATCCACAGTTCCAGGTCGTACTTCTTCGTCTCCTTGTCGCCCAGATCGCCGGTGCAGATGCTGACGACCCGGTACGGGATTTCCAGTGCCTCAAGAATGTCCGCGCAATCCTGCACCAACGTCTCCAGCTCCGCGTACGAATCCTCCGGGCGCACCAGCTTGACCAGTTCCACCTTCTGGAACTGGTGCAGGCGAATCAGCCCGCGCGTGTCCTTCCCGGCAGATCCCGCTTCCGACCGAAAGCACGCGCTGTACCCGGCAAACTTCACCGGCAACTGCGAGGCGTCGAGAATCTCCTCCCGGTAGTAGTTGGTGAGCGGCACCTCGGCGGTCGGAATCAGGTAGTACGGCAGACCCTCCAGCTTGAACATGTCCTCGCCAAACTTCGGCAGCTGAGCCGTGCCGGTGAGGCTGTCCTCGTTAGCGATGAACGCTGGGAACATCTCCTCGTACCCGTGCCGGGCGACGTGGAAATCGAGCATGAAGTTCGCCAGGGCGCGCTCCAGCTTCGCTCCCAGCCCTTTGTAAATCACGAAGCGCGATCCGGTCACCTTGGCGGCCCGTTCGAAGTCGGCGATGCCCAAGTTGACCGCCAGTTCCCAGTGCGGCTTCGGATCGAAATCGAAGCGCGGCACCTCACCCCAGTGGCGGATGGGGACATTATCCTCGTCCGTTTCCCCGTCCGGCACCGACTCGTGAGGCAGATTCGGGATGCGCAGGAGCTGGTCCTGCACCGCCGCCTCGTGTTCGCGCACCTCCTCGTCAAGCTGCTTGATGCGCTCGGCGACCCGCTTCATCTCAGCGATGTCGGCGCTCGCATCCTCGCCCTGTTTCTTCTTGCGCGCGATGGCCTCCGAGGTCCGGTTGCGGACACTTTTCAGCCGCTCCGCCTCGGCCAGGGCCTGGCGCCACTGTTCGTCTGCGGCGAGCAGGTTGTCGATGACCTCCGGACCCACGTTTCTGCGCTTGAGTCCCGCCTTGAATGCGTCCGGGTTGGTGCGAATGGCGCGAATATCAAGCATAGAGTTAGCGTTCCTCCATTTCCGCAGCGACGTCAGTTGGTTCGAGAATACCAAACACCGGTGCGGCCGGCAATGGGGCGCCGTGTCCAACAGAAAACGGCGCCCCATCGGACGCCGTCCTGGTTGCCGCCTCCGCGCCTCGCTGCCTCACACGGCGACGCGCGCGCGGCCCTCAATCAGCTTCAAAAAGTACTGGTGCAGCCGCGTATCGTCGGTCAGTTCCGGGTGGAACGACAGCGCCATGAGGTTGCCCTCGCGCACTCCCACCACCCTATCCTGATAGCGCGCGAGGACGGTCACACCCTCGCCCACCTCGGTCACGTGCGGCGCTCGGATGAACACCGCCGGAAACGGCTCCTCGCCGATCTCCGGGATGTCCAAATCCGCCTCAAAGCTCTCCCGCTGCCGGCCGAACGAGTTGCGGTCCACCTCAATGTCCATCAAGGACAGATGCGGCTCTTCCCCGCCGTGAATGCGCTTGGCCAAAACAATCATGCCGGCGCACGTGCCAAACACGGGGAACCCGTCCGCCGCCAGCTCCCGAATGGGCTCAATCAAGTGGTACTCGCGAAGCAGGCGGCCAATGCTGGTGCTCTCCCCGCCCGGTATCACCAGGCCGTCGAGGGAGTCGAGGTGTTCCACCTTTTTCACCAGCACCGTCTCGGCTCCGAGTGATGAGAAGATCCGTTCATGTTCGCGAAACGCGCCCTGCAGAGCGAGTACACCGACTTTCATCGCAACCAACCTCGGTTCTGGAAAAAATGTAGGTCTCACACTGCGGCCGTTTACCAGCCGCGCACCGCCATCCGCTCTTCGTCACGCAGGGTATTCAAATCGATGCCCTTCATCGCGGTGCCAAGCCCCTTGGACAACTCCGCAATCAGCTCGTAATCCTGGTAGTGGGTGGTCGCCTGGACAATCGCCCGCGCGAACTTCTCCGGGTTCTCCGACTTGAAGATGCCGGACCCCACAAACACCCCGTCCGATCCCAACTCCATCATCAGCGCTGCGTCCGCCGGCGTGGCGACGCCGCCTGCGGCGAAGTTGACCACCGGCAGCTTGCCGAGGCGGTGCACCTCCAACAGCAGCTCATAAGGCGCACCTAGGTTTTTCGCTTCCGCCACCAGCTCGTCTTCCGACATCGCCTGCACCTTGCGAATCTGCGCCTGCATCATCCGCTGGTGCTTGACCGCCTCCACGATGTTGCCTGTGCCAGGCTCGCCCTTGGTGCGAATCATCGAGGCGCCCTCGGCAATCCGCCGCAGGGCTTCACCAAGGTCGCGGGCGCCGCAGACAAACGGCACCGTGAACTCCCGCTTGTTGATGTGGAACTTGTCGTCCGCCGGCGTCAACACTTCGCTCTCGTCGATGTAGTCGACGCCCATCGCTTCCAGGACGCGCGCTTCCACAATGTGCCCAATCCGGCACTTGGCCATGACCGGAATCGACACAGCCTTCATGACTTGCTCGACTATCGTCGGATCCGCCATGCGGGCCACCCCGCCAGCCGCGCGGATATCCGACGGCACCCGCTCCAAGGCCATGACGGCGCAGGCGCCGGCCGCCTCCGCAATCTTCGCCTGCTCGGGCGTCACCACGTCCATGATAACGCCGCCCTTCTGCATCTCAGCCATGCCGCGCTTGACAACTTCCGTGCCCGTCTTGGCCATCGAACAGACCTCCCCTTCTCGTTGTGGACCGAACTCTGGATGCGTCAGCCAGACTCAGACCGGCTACATCGTCCCTTGCCGATCCGCCCGTTCTTTCTTCATTTTACGCAGATAGGAGCGCGTCATAAAGAACGCGCCCGCGAGAAACAGGACCACAAGGATGCTGCACACGATGAAAGACCCCATCAGCCACCACGGCATTCGGCATCGCTCCCATCCACCCGGTCATGTCCATTATAACAAGCCGGGCGTCGACGCGGCGCGAAGGCTCTTTCACAGACGGTGCGCCAAGCTGCTCAGCCAATGCCCGACGCTGCGCATCAAGCGCGTCAGCCAGCTCGCCTTGCCGTCGGCCTCCGTCGCGACCACCGGAGTCTCGGCCAGCGTCTTGCCGGCCACAACGTATTTCAGGGTGCCGACCGAAGCGCCTTTGGCAATCGGGGCGGACAGTTCGTTTGCCTCCAGCTCCAACGTTCCGCGCGCCCCCTTGGGGATAGACGCAACCAAATCGCCCTTCGTCGCCACCGTCAAGCGCTCGCTCTTGCCGTTTTCCACATAGACGGTTTGCGCCAAGGTTTTGCCGGCCGGAGCCGCTTTTTCCTCGACGAAGTTCTGGAATCCCCAGTCCAGCAGCTTCTTCGTATCCGCAAAGCGGGCAGCGTCGGACGGATCGCCCATCACGACGCTGATCAACCGCTCTCCGTTACGTTCGGCGGTGCCCACGAAACAGTAGCCGGCGGCGCTCGTGTACCCGGTCTTCAGCCCGTCCAAGCCCGGGTACCGACCGAGCAGTTGATCGGTGTTGTTCCAGGTGTTGTTCTTGCGGACGGTGACCTTGGGCTCCTTGGTAAACGTCAGGACGTTGGGATAATGGGTGAGCATGTAACGGGCCAACACCGCCAAGTCGCGGGCGGTGGTATAGTGATTCTTCTCCGTCAATCCGTCCGGATTCATATAATGGGTATGCGTCATTCCGAGTTTTTGCGCCTGCTCGTTCATCATGCGCACAAAGCCGGCCCTGTTGCCGCCCAAATCATCAGCCACAGCGACCGTCGCGTCCGCCGCCGACAGCACCGCGATAAACTCCATCATGTCGCGCAGCGTGAAGTGCTCGCGCGGATCTAGGTAGGCGTTGGAAACATCCGGCGTGGTGGCTATTTTGTAGGCGTCCTCCGTGACTGGGACGATGTTGTTCCAGGAGACCTTTTTGGCTTTCACCGCCTCCAGAATCAACAACATCGTCATCAGCTTGGTGGTGGAGGCGGGCGCCCGTCGTTCATTCGGATTCTTGCTGTAAAGAATTTGACCGCTCGCCACATCCATCAAGACCGCCGATTTGGCGGCCACAACCGGCGCCTTGGCCGGCATGGCGACTGTCGTCGCAGCGACCGGGGACCCGCCTTTGGCCAGCGCCACCCCCGGGGCCGCGCAGCCGACCAGAAGAACGCCCGTCAACCCCAGCCAAACCGATTTTTTCAGCATCCTCGTCCTCACTGAGTCCCGAACCCCTCCCATCGCGATACAAACAGAATCAGTATAGCACAGGGTTGGGACGCCGAAGAATGGCGAATTTCGGAATATGACCGCCGATGGCGGGGCCCGCCCGTGTTGGCCTTTGTCAGATGCTGTAGTTGGGCGCCTCCTTGGTAATGTGCACGTCGTGCGGATGGCTCTCCCGCAGACCAGCCGCCGTGATGCGGATAAACTGGCCGTTCTCCTGCAAGTCGGCTATCGTCGGGGTGCCGCAGTAGCCCATGCCAGCCCGCAGGCCGCCCACCAGCTGATAGACGATTTCCGACAGCGGGCCGCGGTAAGCGACGCGCCCTTCAATGCCTTCTGGCACCAGTTTCTTCGTATCCTCCTGGAAATAACGGTCGCCGCCGCCTTCCTTCATCGCCCCGAGCGATCCCATGCCGCGGTAGACCTTGAACCGCCGGCCCTGGAAGATCTCCGTCTCGCCTGGGCTCTCCTCCGTTCCGGCAAACAGGCTGCCAATCATGACGACGTCGGCTCCCGCTGCGATGGCCTTGACAATGTCTCCCGAGTATTTGATGCCGCCATCGGCGATGATGGGAATGCCGTGCTGCCGAGCGGCCGTGGCGCAGTCGTAGACGGCCGTAATCTGGGGCACGCCGATGCCGGCGACCACCCGCGTCGTGCAGATGGAGCCAGGCCCAATCCCGACCTTCACAGCGTTGACACCCGCCTCAATCAGCGCCAGCGTCGCCTCCGCCGTGGCCACGTTGCCCGCGATGATTTGCAAATCCGGGTACTGCTTGCGCACCTGGCGCACAGCCCGCAACACCCCTTCCGAGTGCCCGTGCGCCGTGTCTATCACAATCACGTCCGCCCCGGCCGCCACCAGGGCAGCCACCCGATCCAACATGTCCTTGGAGGTGGACACCGCCGCCCCAGCCACCAGGCGGCCTTTGGCGTCCTTGGCCGCGTTGGGGAACTGCTTCGCTTTCTCGATGTCCTTGATGGTGATGAGTCCCTTGAGGACGCCGTGATCGTCCACCAGCGGCAGTTTCTCAATCTTGTGCTTCTGCAAGATCTCCTTCGCTTGCTGCAGCGTCGTCCCGACCGGCGCGGTGACCAGATGGCCGTGCGTCATCACCTCGCGCACCGGGCGGCTCAGGTCCGGTTCAAAGCGCAGGTCGCGGTTGGTGATGATGCCGACCAGTTTCCGATCCGGTCCGTCCACCACCGGCACGCCGGATATCCGGTACTTCGCCATCAACCGCTCCGCGTCCTCAATCGGGTGCTCAGGCGTCAGGTAAATCGGGTCTGTGATGACCCCGCTTTCGGATCGCTTGACTTTGTCCACCTCTTCCGCCTGCGCCTCGATGCTCATGTTCTTGTGAATGATGCCGATGCCGCCCTCACGCGCCATGGCTATGGCAAGCGCCGCCTCGGTCACAGTGTCCATGGCGGCGCTGGCAAGCGGAATATTCAAGCGAATGTCGGTCGTGAGTCGGCTGGACACGTCCACGTCCCTGGGCAAGACCTCCGACTTGGCCGGCACCAGGAGCACGTCGTCAAACGTCAGGCCCTCTTTCTGGAACTTGTTTTGCCACTTGCTGTCCACATTCATCCCCCCAACGTTTGGCAGCACGGATGCGCCGGACCCCCCCTCGGCCCAGCGCCAATGATGGTATAATTGCGGCTTGTCCCGTGGATATTACGCGTAGTATAGCAACCACCCATAGGAGTGTCAAACCGAAGATCATGGCAGACGGAAATGGACATTCGCAAACTCCAAAGCGAGGCGCTGAGCCTGCGCTTGCTGCGGCGATTGCATCCAGCCGCCGGACAGAGCCAATTGTATGCGGCGGCCTCCCGCGTAGCTTCGACAGCGCGCCAGGCGGTGCAGTTTGTCGACGGACTGGAGAGTATCCGCATCGAACTGGCCCCGCTCCTGCGCTATTATGAATGGTTACATTGGTTGAAGGCCCTCTTGTACTTGTTTGACCTTGAGTTTCCCCGCTCCACCGCGGTGTTGCAACATGGATTGTCGGTGCGCCGGCAAAAGCGGCGGGACTACCGGTGGCTGCTGGAGACGGTCACGGTGCACAAAGACGGAGTCCTGCAGGAGTGCGTGCGTCTGTTGCTGCCCGGAGGGCGACTGGAGAACCGCCTCATCGTCGGCGATCTGCTCGGTTCCCTGCCCGGCTTATCCGCCGTCATGAAGCAGTTTTACAAGCCATTCGTGCACGTGTTTGAACTGCGTCCGGCGGAAGGCGGGTGGTGGTTGATTGAGCGGGAGATTGCCGCCAGCCATTCGCTGACCGTCGGCGAGTGGCTCAATCGCTACCAATCGGGGCCCACGGTGCCGCCGTGCGCTCCCCGTCCCGCGGTCGATCCGCCCGGACTGCTGCACGTTCCGGCGCCACGGGCGGATCACCCGATGCGCAGGGAATTCGGGGGGCGCGTGTTTTTGCTGGACGGAAATCGCCACCCGGAGTGGATGGCTCACTACGGAATCCTGTATTCATTGTCCTCCCTGTGCCGCTACAATCCGGTGGAGTGGTCGGACATTGTTCTCTGGCAGAACGAGGTGGACGCGCTGATAGTCCGCGAGTATCTCGCCCTGCCCGAGATGCGGATTGATATTGAGGTAGAGCGACTGGAAGAAGGGGCAAGCGCCGTTCAATTTCGCACCCGCGAGGGGATGATGCGTTGACGAAGAACAGCGCTGTCCGGCAGACAGGCGGCAGGCCACCGGGATGGGCCGGTGTTTTCATCGGCTGGTGGCTTCCAAGATGCGGGCCAGGTTCCAAGCCGCCCTGTACAGAAGCGTGTCCGTCTCGGCCAGCGCCTCAGCCAGCGTCATCGGAGCACGTGTGATGGCGGAAAGACTGACGAATTCGGTGCGGAGCAAGTCCCATCCATCGCCCAGGGAAGCGGACAACAGCACCGGACGAACGCCTGCCTCGCGCGCCATGCGGGCCACAAGCACGGGCAGTTTGCCACGCAGCGTCTGGGCGTCGCTTCTCCCTTCCCCGGTGATGGCCCAATCGGCACCGCAGAGCGCCTGCGGCAACCCGGCCGTCTCGGCTATCAACTGAGCGCCGGAGGCCATGCGCCCACCCAAGATCTGCAACGCAAAGCCGAGGCCACCGGCCGCGCCGGCCCCCGGTCGGCGTGCAAATCCCTCCTCCAGGCCAGGAGCGGCCGCCCGATATTCTCGATGGGCCTGCTCCACCATCTCGGCATAGCGCGCCAGCGCCTTGTCCAGGCGCTCCACCTGCTCATGGGTCGCGCCCTTTTGCGGTCCAAACACCACGCTCGCGCCGCCCGGTCCACATAGCGGATTGTCCACGTCCGACGCGATGCAGATGTCACTTTCCGCCAGTCGGGCATCCAGCCGATTCAGCCGCACCTCGGCGACCGTGGCGACCCCGCGTCCGGTAGGCTCCACGGGCCGCCCGGAGGCGTCAAGAAACACCGCCCCCAACGCCTGCAGCATGCCCAGCCCGCCGTCATTGCACGCGCTTCCACCAAGACCGATGATGAACCTGCGATAGCCGGCGTCCAGGGCAGCCCGCATCGCCTCCCCGAGGCCATAACTGGTCGTCTCCTCCGGGTCTTTCTCATTCTCGGCGAGCATGGGCAATCCGCAGATGTTGGCCACTTCCAGCACGGCGGTCTCCCCGTCGCCGAGCACACCATACACAGTTTCCACCTGTGACCGCCTGGGTCCACATACGGAAATCCGCTCCAGGCGCCCGCCGGTTGCCGCGACCAGACTCTCGACCGTCCCTTCGCCTCCATCGGCCATCGGCACCTGGACCAGCTGCAAATCCTGCCGATGCGCCTCGGCCCATACGTCTTGGAAAGCCTTGGCGATCCCGTCCGCCACAGCGCCGGCCGTGAGGCTCCCTTTGAAGGAATCTGGTGCAATCACGATTTTCATGCTATACCGCCCGCCCCCCGAAAAAGTCCATATGAAACGGTTTCACTCCGCAATGGTACCACAACAAAAA
>NZ_BCRP01000015.1 GCF_001552655.1 Alicyclobacillus kakegawensis NBRC 103104
TTTTTTCTAGGCGGCAGATTGACATATTGGATACTGCCTCGTTGCCTAATTTTCCCGGTGGCGATATCGCCACAGATAGGCAATACACGCGACGATGACTAACCCAACTACAAAATCTTTAACAAATTCCATCTCACACACCTCCTCATCGCATAATTCTACAATGACCAAGCGGTTTCCTTCGTATCTTTCTGACACTCGTATACGCTGTTGTCACGTCCATTGTCCTAGGCTTATTCGCGTCAATTTGCGCTCCCCCCAATCCGGTCAAGATACGTGCTGAATTAGTTGCAATAGCCCCTTCTTGTAGGTATTCTACTAATAGTTGCAATAACATCCTATTTTCGCGGTGTGAGGACATGGAAACTAACCAAATGCCAATGTCGAACCTAGAAGTTGAGTCTTTTGGCAAATATATTTCAGCAATTTACCGCCATTCACAGATTCTCGTAAGTTCCAGGCTTAAGCCGTTTCAGATTGGTAGCGGTCAGTACATTTTCTTATTAACAATTGCCGCGAACGAGGGTATATCACAGAAGGCCCTGAGTCAGCAGCTCGCAATTGATAAAACCACCACGGGAAAAGCAATAGACAAACTGGAGGCACAAGGGTATGTGTGGAGAAAAGCCTCATCCTTAGATAATCGTTATAAGCTACTTTACCTTACCGACTCCGGTAAATTGGTAGTGCCAAAGGTAAAGGAAATATTAGATGAATTGACTAGTTTGATCTTGGCAGGGATAGACGATACGGAATATACGGTCATGATGAATATTCTACGGAAGGCACTTTTCAACATTCGCGAACTGGCTCGTACGGGAGGATTGGAATCCGTTTAGCAGGCCGGATGAACAAAGCTGTTTGCTCCATTCGTTCAACAATCATAACCTTTGCGAGGAAAGAAGGTATCCCCATGGCTCGTATTCGAGGAGTCTCAGCTCGCCAAGCAGGACCGTACGTGAAACTGGTTTACTTCTTTACTCGCCGGAATCTTCGTCGGTTGACTGGGCGTGAAACAGAGCAAATGATTGAGCCTCTTCAGATGTACGCGCACGTGCCAAGTTTTCTGAAAGGGTATGCCAAGCTAGAACAAGCTACGGCCAGAACGCATCGACTCGACAAGCGGTTGCGTGCCCTTGCAGAATTGAAGACCGCGTCCCTCACTCAATGCGAGTACTGCATCGACCTGGGCTCGCAAATCGCGCGACAGTGGGGTTTAAGTGACGATGAGCTACTGGCTCTACCGAATTACCGAAAAAGTCCTCTGTTCTCCGAACTAGACAAACTGGTTCTCGATTATGCTGTCGCCATGAGTCGCACGCCCGTCGCTGTGACCGATGATCTCGTCGCCAAGCTTCGTGAACACCTTGACAGCGAGCAACTGATCGAACTGACCCACCATATCGCGTTGGAAAACATGAGAGGTCGGTTTAATTTGGCCCTTGGCATTGGGGCGGCTGGTTTCAGTAAAGGAATGGTCTGCGCCATTCCGACCACAACGGATTAACACCAACTAACTCGACAAGTGAGGCATGGCAAGGGACATTCATGAAATTTGGCTAACGTAAGCGATTGTCGATACACTATGGCTTTTGGAAGAAGATGAATGATGTGCAAGCGATGCGGAACTAAGGGTAAGGGGGCCATCGTAATGGCTGACACGGAGAAAACGGAAGGGCAAAGGCCAGGCTTTGAGACATCGAACCGGATGAGATCACTACAGTAACAGATGAGGACGGGAAGACATATCTAGTTGAAGTCATATATGACGAGGAAGATGCGTTGGAAGTCATAGCTGACATCATTCGTCATCATTAATTGCCAAAATCAGTAATCAGGAAGGTGAATCAGAGTATCTAAATCCGAACTTGTCACTCGCGTCGCTGACGGTGAAGAATGGCCGGACCAAGAACCTATTCCCCTAACGTATGTCGATGACAAGGGCAAGGAATGGGAATTTGAAATTTAGAGGACTTGATTGAGATACTCGCTGAACTTGCTACAAGACTGTATTTGTAATTGTTAAACTCATAACCCGGGGCATGATAAATATGTCCCGGGCCTTATTTTGTCACACGGTTATCTGCTTAGATGAATCTACCCTACTGCTTTGCTTACCCACTTTCCAAAAGTAAACCGCCACGGCGACTTGTATGAAGACCATGATGAGATCGATGGGGATACCTTCATCGAACGGATCGGATGTGTTCACGAAGAACGAACCACCCTGGTAAAAGAAGAAGTTCAGATTCATAAATGCGGAGACAATCCCCGTAAAGACTCCCAGTTTCACCATTGCATTGTTTAATCGACCGGTTGCAGTGAGGAACGCCAAGAACAGGAACGAAAGTCCAACCAGAATCTCTCCAGTTTCGACTAATGCAGCGACGATTTCACAGTGTAGCATGCAGTACTTTTGCAACAAGCGAGCATAGAAGTGATATTGCATGTCTGGAATGGATTGCATCATTTGATTGTGCATGTCACGAACAAAGGTTCCGCTCAAGAGCTTGTCCAGTCCAGATACCAGCCACTCGTATGCGAGGATCACTAGGATCACGGGAAAAAAGAACCGCGTAGATTCTTGTGCCATCTCCATCCCCTCCTCATCCGATATCGTACTTCTATTGTTCATTAGTGGGACATAATCTAGATTCGTGTTCGTGAATCATTTTCGACACCCTTGGGGGCATTTATTTCCTTCTGTTGCGGCGGAAAGCTATTACAAAACGCCCAGGACAATCACCTGTCCTGGGCTTAGCGGCATGCCAACCCGTGAAAAACCGCAAGCCGGGCCACAAGCCCGTTCGGGTTCGAATCCCGCTCTCGCACCAAGCAGGACGCGGCTTTCCGGGTTTTCCGGAGAGCCTCTTGTTATCGTGAAACATTCGATTGCAAACGAATAGCTAATCTTTGTTTCTCAAAATGTTTCATCTCCGCCCATCTTCTGTCACCGTCAACACTGGTCTCAGCTCTGCTGCCACCGTCCGAAACACCTTGAAGGCATTGATGTTCATCTCGACCTCTCCTGTTGTTAATCACGAATCATGCTTCATTTTATTATTTTCATATGAAACTTAGAGTAGCATTAAAATGGAGAACAAGTGACAGGAGAGTGTCATCGATGAGAAATGTGAAAGTTTACCATGTAGATGCGTTCACGACCACCCCATTCAGCGGAAACCCAGCCGGCGTGGTGCCTGATGCTGCTGGTCTCACCAACCAGGAGATGCAAAGTATTGCCAGAGAATTGAATATGTCTGAGACAGCGTTCTTGCGTCGTGGCGACTCCGACGCTGATTTTCGCGTACGCTACTTCACACCGACCTCGGAAATCGACTTTTGCGGCCACGCGACGGTAGGTGCTTCGTGGTTATTGGCGACAGAATTCGGTTGGGCCCAACAGAAAGCTCAGTTGGTTTTCAAGACTAATGTCGGTATCGTCCCAGTGGAATGGACCACAAAGGAAAATGGTGATGTAGAGACAGTGTTCATGCGGCAAAGTTCACCCCGCGTTCAGCACATGGATTTAAGCGCCGAGGAAGTCGCTCGTTTGTTGGGAGTAGATGTGACTAGCCTAGACCGGAACCTTCCAATCCGACTTGGATACACGGGTAACTGGCACTTGCTCGTCCCGTTAACGTCACGTAAAGCGATTGACGAGGCAAGACCTCTTTTAACAGAACTAGCAGAGGTAAACATACGGCAGAACGCAGTGACCACCCATCTGTTTACATTTGATTGTAATCCTGATTTTTACGACCTATATACTCGAGATTTCGGCCCTGCGGTCGGAATTCCAGAGGATCCAATCACAGGTGCGGCAAACGGAGCCTTAGCAGGTTATTTAGTTCTTGAGGGTATACTTGATCGTGCACAACGGCACAAGCTGCGAATAGCACAAGGGGACGTGACGGGACGACCTGGGACAGTTCATGTAGATATTCTACCTGGAATGGAACCGGAAATTCGTGTCGGCGGATCAGCAGTCGTGACTATACAAGGTGAACTTCGACTGTGATGCTTGCCCAGAAGATGGCGTGGGCATTAGACTGTGGAATAGTTATGGACTTTGGAGGAAATGAATGATGTGCGAGCGATGCGGAAAAGAGCGATGTTGCTGCGCCGACGTCTGCGGATGTGATGATGAAGAAGTGCCGATATGCCCTGTCTGCGGCTTTGAGATGAAAGAAACGCGCGGCTGCACTCCCTTCTGCAGGAACTGCGGATACAAGGGAGTATGTGGGGATCCGACATCTTGAGCGAGTGCACCATTCTCCCGAATTGGCGCCATGCCGAAGAGCCATCCGGAGGTCGCAGGACGGACCGTGACCTTTTGACCTCACGCATGAAAAGAGGGACCAGAGGCCCCATCTCGACCCGAGCGTGGGCGGCGGAGCGAGCTTCGCCGCCGCCGACCTCTCATCACGGCTCATCCATCTACCTGGATGACACCGTGTGCGACGAGCCAGTCCACCGCCTCCCGGACCGCTTGCAGCGATTCGTAACGCGGCGTGTATCCGATGAGGCGCTCGGCTTTGGCAATGCTGCAGTTCGGGCTGTGGGCGATATGATCCCACGTCGCCTGCGCCTCCTGCGGGGAAACGGTCTTACGCCACTCTTCCCACGGCAGGTAGCGCAAGTTTGCTTCGCGGCCGAACCAGCCCGCCACCCCCTCCGCGTAGCCGCGCAGTGTCACCGCGGCCGGGGAAACAACGTGAAAGCTTTCGCCGACCGATGTGTTCCAATGGCGGATGGCCTGCTGGAACGCCTGGGCGACGTCGTCCGCGTGTACGTGATGCACCGTCTCCATCCCGAGATTGGGCAACACCACCTCTTCGCCGCGCGCCAGGCGGCTGAACACTTCCGGATTGAAGTGGCCCGCCGGATTGAGTGGCTCCCATCCTGGACCTACGATGTGCCCAGGATGCAAGACAGTCGCTGGCAACCGGCCTCTGCGCGCCTCTTCCAACAAATACTTCTCAATCTTCGCCTTGTGGATGCCGTATTCACCGAACGGCCGGCGCGGCACGTCTTCCGTCGTAGGCACGCGCACGCTCGGCCCATGCACCCAGATGGTGCCGCAGTGCAGAAAGTGCTGCACGTGCCCGCGCAGCGCCTCGGCCAGTTGCTGCGCGCTCGCGAGCGTAAAGCAGATGAGATCGATCACGATGTCCGGCTGCAGGTTGCGGATACACTCCCCGAACTGGCCTTGTGCCTCGAGGGCAGCGCGATCAATCTCCACCTGCCGCACCGACTTCCAGGCGCCGTGCGGCTGATACGGATCGCGCCGGCGGCGGCTGACGTTGATGACTTCGTGCCCGTCTTCCACCAGGCGTGGCACCAAGTAGGTGCCGATGTGTCCCGTGCCTCCGATGATGACAACGCGCATCCCGAAATCCTCCTTTATGGTTGTTTCACCTGGATGGCCACCAGCGGCAGCCGAATGAACCTGGACTTCATGCCTGCTCTTCTTGTCCCGATCCGCCCGCGACCTCCGACAGCATCCCGCTCAGTTCCGCTTTGCCCAGTTCCTCCATGTCTGTGCTCTCCCCCAATCACAACACCCGCGAACGGATGAACAGGTAACGAATCGCACTGGCCAGAGAATGACAAGGGATCCGTTCTCTCCACAGATTCCATATTCATACGTCATTGACCAGGATATATCATGAAAGATTTTCGTTAAATCTGTATATCAATCCTTTCTTCTTTGTTCCCGGTGACTTCTACGTATAGTGATTTTGCGGGATGTCCCGGTGCTGTAATCATCAAACTATATTTTCCGGTTGGAAGTTCTGTAAAGCGAAACTCACCATGTTCGTCGACTGAGACCATCTGCAACGTTACCCAGGATATATCCATTAAATGAATGGTTCCTCGCGTCACCTGTTCTCCTTCAGGGGTGCTCACGCGGCCGACAATTATCCCATTAGAGTCGCATGAAATCTTTACTCCTTTCCATTTGCTGATGAGCGGCTGTAACAACTCTGTATCCGGGATCGAATGATCTGCCGGTATATTCCTGTCCTGATTTAGAACTTGGCGATAGACTTTCAAAGTCTCGGAGACCATTCTCGTCACCGACCAACGTTTGACGGCCCACCTTTTTGCTGACAAGCCCATTTTGGTTCGTCGGCTGGGAAATTTCAATAAGTGGGCCAATACATCGGCCAACTCCACACTGTTTCCAGGATCAACAAGCCATCCAGTTTTCTCGGATTCAATCATTTCCGGAATTCCGCCTACTCGGCTAGCAACAATCGGTTTGCCCGCCAGCTGTGCCTCCATGACGGCAAACGGCAGTGTGTCATGAAGAGTCGGCAGAACGACAATGTCCGATTGCACCAGTAGATTGGGGACGTCGTTCCGATTCCCCAAGAAGCAGACGAACTGTTCCAGTCCCTTCTCTCGACAGAGTGCCTCCAAGTGGTTTCTCAGCACACCATCTCCAATGATCCAACATCGAAATGTGTATCCTTGAAGTTTGAGCATATATAATGCGTCCAATAGAGTAGAATGACCTTTAATCGGCACCAAGCGAGCGGGACAAACAATCAGCGGAATATCCTTATCTGTCGATACTTTTGGTGTCTGATCAAAGGAAAGATGAGTCCCATAGGGAATCACATGGGCATGGTTTACCGAAACATGCAGCCCGTCAAACGTGTCTCGTATCCACATACATGGAAAAATGACGGCGTCGGCTGCCCTAGCGCTCTCGGCTTCCTCGTGAACAACATATTCCATCTCGAATGGGTGCTTGGAAGGTTGGTTTACAAGCCATTCCTGCGATTTCACATTATGATACGTCACGACCAAAGGAATGTCGGGAGGCTTCACCCGGTATAAGCAACGAGCTGACAGAATGTCCTGTGCATGAATCAGATCGTAACCTTGTAACGGGAACTGTTGCAAAGCCAGTTCGATGGAATACCGCTCCATCTCCCGCCATCGCACCCAGTTCGTCACATGTGGAAAGTACTTATCAAAATAGCTGTTCACTATCGGCTTCACCTGTTCTCGCATGGCTTGTTTGTTTACTCTGTGCCCTGAAGAATGATATACCTCGCAGAGCCCCGGAGCGTGTGCCACTAGATCTACTTGGTGCCCTCGGTGCTCGAGTTCTTCCTTCAATCCTTGGATATACGTAGATCGTCCACCGACCCGTGGATAAGCTGAATACGTAGCGATTAATATTTTCATCAATATTCTTCCCCTTTCGCGACGCGGGTAACGGTTTCTGAAATCGTTACGTTACTATATGCAACGGAGACAAGCTCGGTACATGCATGCGTTTAGCATCCGCGTCTTGCTAAGTACACCGTTCACCCCAGGATCGACAGGGAGGCGTTGCGGCCATCGTTCAGAAGAATGCAACTTGCTAGTCAAAAGACGCGCAAGAGTCTACCTTGGAGAAGACTTGGGCACACTCATGGCACATCCATTTCCTGATTTCTGGGAATGCAGGAAACTACGGTGGATACCCGTGTACGAGAAATCCGCTCCTATTTATTCGCTAAGGCCGTGACTCAATGACGAAATAGGGCAAGTTCCCCAGGACATACACCCTTCAACAGGACAACCCCTCAGACATTATATGGACATCGGAGAAGTGAATACCGACGAGGAGGGAGTTTAATGTACGGAGTCTTTGGTGGCTTTACTCGTTGGGCCGTGGTGTTCCTCATCATCTTTGTCCTGTTCTTCCTGTTGGTCCCTGGATACGAGTATGGAGCAGGAGCAGCGACGGGTCCCGTGTGCTAACAGCCAGCCTGTGCAACAAAAGGGCGCCCATGTATCGGCGCCTTTTTCTTGCAAGTTGATGGACTGTGCTCTGCCTATCAATGAAGGAGGGAGACTGTGATTACACGTGCTCCTTGCCAATGACACGAACATCCATACGGCAAACATTGACGTATTACAGAACGTGCTCCAGCCCACGGATGACGTTCATGAGGTCTGGTTCCCATTTTTATTCTTTCCATTTTTCACACTCGAGGCACTCGGTGCATGGGACTGGTGGTGGTAAGCTGCGCAAGCAAGCCAAGCGGCAATCGAGTGTATAACCTGCACAGTACGGGCCAAACTCCATAAGTCCGATGTCACCGGCCCCACCTTCGCCGATGACCATGGCGGCCACGCTTGCCGCCCTACCCACGTTTAACTTTACGGAAGGTGCATTGATTTATGCTGAAAGACACACACGCTATCGTCGAGTCTCTGTGCTGCGGCCGGTGCATCACGGTGTTCCACGTTTCCAGCCGACCGCGGCCCCGTCCAATCCGCCCGATTCACCTTTCATCCCATAAATGGGCAGAAGACTTGGTCACGATGTCCAATTCTCTCGAACTTGTCCCTGCGTACCCTGGAAAACATCACGACCCGGGGGGATGAGCATGAACTGGTTGTCTTCGTTTATGATTGCCAACCTCATTGGAATCGGATCGAACCTCGACAATTGTGGCGTTGGTCTCGCGTACGGAACGAAAAACATCACGATACAAGGTTGGGTCAACGCCGTGATCAATGGAATCGGTTTTGGCACCACCCTCCTTGGGACGTACTCAGGCAGCTTGATTTCCCGCTACATTCCCGAAGCGGGTGCCAAGTGGGTGGCGTGCCTCGTGCTGTGCGCCATTGGCATATTCTCGCTCTATTCAGCTTATCTACAGCCTAGAATGGCATCACGCCCTGCCCCGTCTGTGAAGCTTTCAAGACCCGGCCTCAAACAGGCGGTCATGCTTGGACTGGCCCTTTCTTGTACGAATATCGCGAGTGGATTTAGTGCGACAGTTGCCCATTCTGCCTCTATCTGGACAACCGCGCTGAGCATCACAGGATGGGGATATATCATGATTTGGCTCGGAAACTCGGTAGCGATTCGATTCTTTTCACATTTATTGGGGAAATATTCCTCGCTCGCCGCTGGAGTCTTGTTGATTGGTGTGGGTATCCATCAGGTCATATGAGCAGCATGGAAGCCCGAGGATTTGATTGTTCAGACATTTTTCAGCGAGTACACCGGAGAATGTGGCTGTGAGATGATCGCAACCGCAGCCGTCTCCATTTACCTATTCCAATCGCTAATGTGTGGGCGCCAACGATGAGGCGGTCGGCATCAACGGCGAGGACGTGGCGAGATAGATGGGCTGCTATCCCCGCCGCCGAGTCGGACACTTGTCATGCCCATAAGCCGTTTTTTCGTCGCCAGGCACTGCACTAGCTGTGTCATTTCCAAGGGCGACTTGGACTGTGCCGCGAAGAGTGACCCTGCACAGACCATCCCCTACGCCTGGCGGCGTATACTCAACCCATGCTCGTGCTGGATGTGCTCCAGCAGACGGTCGCAGCCTCTGGTCACCAGCGCATATACCTGCTCAAAATTCCCCGTATAGTACGGGTCTGGCACGTTTTTGTTGTCCAGGTCGTCCACCAGGTCGAGCAGCCGCAACACACGTGCCTTGGCTCGGCCAAGGCGCCGGATTCCGGCCAGGTTTTCTTCGTCCATGGCCACGACATAGTCAAACTTGTCCAGATCCGCCCGTGACAGCTGGCGGGCGCGCAGTCCATCCGCACGAATCCCCTCCCGCGCCAGCACAGCCAAGGTGCCGCGATGGGGTGGATCGCCCACATGCCACCCGCCGATACCGGCCGAATCAACAGTGACCTGATCTGCCATTCCCTTCTCCTCCAACATGTGACGAAAGACGGCTTCCGCCATCGGAGATCTGCAGATATTCCCAAGACAAACAAACAACACCCGGATCAATCCCCATCACTCCCCCCAGTCCTTTCCGCTGTCAATCGCCGCCGAACGGACGCAGCATGATCTGAGCGGCTTCCAACCGCTATCATGGCACAAGCAGCAACTCCCTTGCAAAGGGCAATGATGGTGGCGTATGTGCAGCCTCTTCGCAATCACGGTGGCCCCCTGCCCCGGCCACAGGACAAGCCACGCGTGCGGCGCCGGCGGTTCATGAACCCGCTCCTTATGCATCCTATGCAGACACGGGTGGACAAGCAACGTCGCCGGGCGGTGGCTGAATGTCCCATGGATTTCTAGCATATTTCAAGCATCGTGCGTTATCGTTGCTGTCGGCAGGGCATCCTGCCCTTGCCTTATCCCCCAAGAGCTACCCTTTCCCTGATGGCCCGCGGTCCGCCGCGGGATTTTTGTGTTCAGACCCAATTTGCATCAAGCGAGGACGGCGTGGCAACACTAGAGCAATCAGGAGCACACAGCACGAAAGGCAGGGAGAGACCCGATGGCACGCAAAGACCACCCACTGCACGAGGAAGCCGCACAGGAAACTCGCGAAGCCGCCCGCACAGACGACACACGGCTGCAAGAGGAAGGGTTGTCCATCATTCAGCAGCAGCTGCGCGATGCCTACACGTCGGGTACAAGCGATGAGCTGTCTCCCGATCTCCCGGCGCCGAAGCAAGATATGAAGTAGCCCTCAGGGTCAGTCTTCTCCTCTGGCCCCTCCTCGGGCCCGTCCCTTATGCTCGCAGTCCAGAAGGGCCTGCCGGGCAGAACCCTCCTCTTGACACACAGCTCTGTATTGATTATAGTTTTGGGTGTTCCGCTTAACTGGCTCGGTAGCTCAGTCGGTAGAGCAGAGGACTGAAAATCCTCGTGTCGGCGGTTCGATTCCGTCCCGAGCCACCATATTCCTCGTGCGGTGCGGAAGTGGCTCAGGGGTAGAGCATCGCCTTGCCAAGGCGAGGGTCGCGGGTTCGAATCCCGTCTTCCGCTCCAGAGTGGCGCCATAGCCAAGTGGTAAGGCAGAGGTCTGCAAAACCTTCACCGCCGGTTCGAATCCGGCTGGCGCCTCCATATCCATTTGAGAGATTCATCGGCTTCCAGTCACGGAGGCCGCTTGTTGATTTGTCCCCGTCCTTTTCAGCCGCCCGTCGAGACGCTGAATCAGGATTTTCGTCTGCGCGCCACCGTCTCTTTACGGCGCGTTTTCCCATTCCGCAGGTGAAAACGAATGTACGACCCCGCCTTTTCCGCAGCCGCTCTCGCGTCACGCTCGGTCTCGGCTTCAGCAATGACATAGGCATACCGTTTTCCCATCGACAGCGGCGGCGTGAGGTACGCGTTCTTGCGCGGCTTGACAAACACCTCCCGCACGCCGGAGACCTGCCTGGCACGCCGACGCCCGGTCACCTTCTCCAGATACCCTGGTTTGTTCACCGTCAGGTAGCAGGCATAGATACATTTGCTGTTTCGAGACGACACGTCCGGTGTGTCACCAAACAGAGAGCGAAGGGTTTGCTCGGCAAGGTTGAAGCCGTGGGCGTACTCAATCAGGCGATTCATAGCCGCCCCGGAGATGCGTGGGTTGACCTCGATGACCCGGCAACCACCGCCACTCCAACGAAACTCAGTGTGAAACGCGCCGGTCTCCATGCCTGTGCGCTGGCAAATATCGGCCATCATGTCCTCCACCGCCGCCGCCAATTTCTCCGGGATGGACGGGCGTAGGGAGTAACCGGTGACAATGAAACGCTGCCCGAAGGTCACCACCTGTTCGACGATGGCTGCCACGTGCACCTGCCCTCGGTGCACCACTGCCTCGACTAAATACTGCGTCCCAGGCACGTACGCCTCGACGAGGACATCTCCATCTGGATAGCGTGCGCGCAACCTGGCCACATGCCGCTCAAACTCGTACCGGCTCCCGGCAAACAGGACATCCTTCGATCCGGTCGACCGAGGCGACTTGACCACAATGGGCAAATCGAGCTCAAGCGAGGGCACGTCGTGATGAGCCTGCACAATCTGGAACGGCACCGAGTAAGGGGCCTCGCGCAGACATTCGCGCAGGGTAATCTTGTCTTGCATCCGCTCTATCGCTTCCACAGTCTGGTAGGGCATGCCCAATTTACGAGACAGGCGGGCCGCCTCCCCCACGTGGGCGTCTGTGAAGCTCACGATCGCGCTGACATCCAGACCTGTTTCCATGAGGTTCCGGACCTGGTCCTCCACTCGCCGCGGATCTTTCAGGTCGACCAGCACCATGCGGTCCACGTGCGGGAAGTCGTCGCGCCTGTGCAGAAAACTGCGGCGGTCTGTCAACAACACAGTCGTAAAACCCAACCGCTTGGCCGCTTCGACGGCGTCCTTGCTGGAGCCAGACTGACTGCATCCTAGAAAGACCAACGACTTCACTTTTCCACCCCCATCCGCGAGTAAACTGGGCCGACTGGCGACCGCCCTCACCCCCCTCGTCCGACACCCACGTAGCGAAACCCAGCCTGCGCAACCCGCGCTGGATCTAGCGCATTGCGGGCGTCGAACAACCAGTTGCCCCGCGTCAGGGTCCTCAGTCCAGGCCAGTCCGCATCGACCAACTGTGGCCATTCGGTCACCAATACCAGTGCGTCCGCGTCCGTCACCGCTGCGGCCAAGGTGGCAGCCGGAATCAAGTCCGGGTGAAAGGGGGCGGCGCGCGCGGCCCCGGTCGGATCGTACGCGGACACCTCGGCGCCCTCAGCCGTCAGCTCAGAGGCCAGGCGCAACGCGGGGGCCTCGCGCAGGTCGTCTGTATGCGGCTTGAAGGTCAGGCCAAGCAGGGCGATGCGCCGGCCTTGCAAGTCGCCCATACGCCGCCGCATCACGGAAAGAAACCAAGAGACCTGCGTCTCGTTCACCGCGGCCGCTTCCGCCACGATAGATAGTTGAACGCCACAACCATCGGCCTGATGCAGCAAGGCGCGCACATCCTTGGGAAAACAGGAACCGCCGTAGCCGATGCCTGCCCGCAGGAAATCGCCGCCGATGCGAGGATCAAGCCCCATGCCGTGCGCCACCGTCACCACATCCACTTGCATCTGGTCGCACACTCGCGCCAGTTGGTTGATGAACGAGACCTTGCTGGCCAGGAATGCATTGCTGGCGTACTTTATCATCTCCGCGTTGCGCGGTGTCGTCACGACCCATTTACTGGCGAGGCCTTGATACACCGTCTGCAACAGGGCCAGCGCCCGCTGGGAATCAATCCCAAGGACGATCCGCTCGGGTGCAAGGGCGTCTGCCACAGCCTGGCCCTCGCGCAGAAACTCAGGGTTGGAGACGACGTCAAACGGAATCTGCAACCTGCGCCGCCCCAGCTCCCCCGCAATTTTGTCCCGCACCTGCTCACAGGTGCCCACCGGCACCGTGCTCTTGATGACGACGACCGTGTACCTGTGCATTTGCCGTCCAATCGCCTCCGCGACACTGAGAACAGACGATAGGTCACAACTGCCGTCGGCAGCCGCCGGCGTGCCGACGGTGACAAACACCACGGGACAATCATCCAGCGCATCGGCCAGCGTCGTCGTGAAGCGCAGGTGACCCGTCTGGCGGTACTTTTGCAGCCGCACCGCCAACCCCTGTTCGTAGATGGGTGGCCGGCCGGCCTGCAGTTGGCGGATTTTCCCCTCATCGATGTCGACGCCAACCACCTGGTGCCCATGCGCGGCCAAAGCCACCGCCGTACATACTCCCACATAGCCCATACCGACAATCGCCATATTCATCGCCCGCACCCCTGCTTTTCTGCCAAGCTCACGATTGCCGCCCATACAAACGCCGCATGTCCGCCACCTGCCGCTCGACACCTTCCGCCAGACCGACCCGGGGACGAAACGCAAGCCGCTCAGCCGCCTGCTCCACATCGGCATAGGTGCGCTGCACGTCGCCCGGTTGCGCGGGCCAAATCTGCCGTTGCAGGGTCACGCAGCAGACAGCCTCTATGGTGGTCAACAAGTCGTTGACGCTGGCACGATTGCCACCGCCGATATTGAACACATCCCCCGCCCTGCCAGACTCCGCAGCCGCCAGGTTGGCGTCCACCACGTCGCCGACATAGGTAAAATCGCGCGTCTGCTCCCCGTCTCCGTAAACGGTCACCGGCTGACCGCAAAGGGCGGCGCGAATGAACCGGTGCACGGCCATGTCCGGGCGCTGACGAGGCCCGAACACGGTGAAGTAGCGCAACGATACCGCCTGGATTCCGAATTCCGATGCGTATACACGGCACAATTGCTCGGCCGCCAACTTGCTGACCCCGTAGGGAGAGCGTGGGTAGGTGGGGGCGTCCTCCGCCAGCGGCCCCTCCATGTCACCGTACACGGACGATGAGGAGGCGTAGACGACTGTGGGCCGACGCGCGGCATCCAGGCTTTTTACGGCCTCAAGCAGCCGCTGTGTGGCCAGGACATTGCTGCCCAAATAGTCCGCGAAGGATGGCCCCCAACTGCTGCGTACCCCGGGCAACGCGGCCAGATGAAAGACCACGTCCGCTCCGCGCACAAGTTCCTCAAGCTGGTCCGCGCACAGGTTGACCTCCATGAAATGGAATTTGGGATGCCCCGCGGCAGAACCCAGGTTCCGCCGCTTCATCCAACGCGGGTAATTCCCGGTCATGGCGTCCAGGCCGATGACCTCGTGCCCTGAGGCGAGCAGCCTGTCACACAAGTGAGACCCGATGAAGCCGGCGCAGCCCGTGACGATGACGGTGCTCATGGTGTATTCTCCCAGACATCCAGGATCTCTTGGGCCACCCGTCGCCACCGGTATCGGCTTTTGGCCAAACGCCAGCCGTTTTTACCCATCCTTTGGCGGAGACTTGGATTCGCCAACAGCCGGCCAACCGCCTTCGCCATCGCACGCGGGTCTTCCGGACGCTTCAGAAGCAGCCCGTTCTCCCCGTGCACAATGACCTCCGGATTCCCCCCGCGGGCTGTGGTAACAATCGGCAGGCGGGCCGCCATCGCCTCGTAATGCACACGCGCCAGAGGTTCCTCCCACTGGGACGGGCAGACAAACACATCCCCCAGCCAAAACCAGCGATGAATTTCGTCGGCGGCCACAAACCCGGTTGTGACAACCGGAAGGGGGCATCTGTCCGCCAACGCCTTGACGTACGCCATGTAATCGCTCATCCCGTTGTCGCTGTACCACTTGCCGCCCACGAGCACCAAGGCTGCCTCGGGATGCCCCTGGGCCAGATGCCACATGGATCTCACCAGGACGTCCGCTCCCTTTTTCGGCGACAGACGGCCGACAAACAGCACCACATTGCGCCCTTCGATGCCGTACCGACCCTTCAGTTCCCGGCGCGCCTGCTCGACTTGATCACGATGACGCCGCGGATTATAGCGCTGCACGTCCACTCCCGAATAAATGGTGCGCAACCGCGACTCAGCCTGCGGATAATCCTGCACAACCCGCCGTCCCACGTAATCGCTTACGGTGACGATCCGTTCACACGCTTGTATCGCCGTATCAGCCTCTTCGTGAGATATCTTGCCAGGCAGAAACATATCGTTGTGCATGCTGAGGATGATGCGGGCCTGAGGCGCCTTCTGATGCACCCCCTGAACGAGACGCGGCCGGTTGAAGATGTGAATCAAGTCGTAACGGGATGACGCCTTGGCCAAGAACGTGAGGACGTGTTTTTCGTAGACCCCGAAAATCTTGCCCGGCACGCGCACATAACGCACATTGCCCACCCGTTCGTCTGCTGCCAATTCAGGGTCCTCCACGCCGAGCACAGTCACGTCGTGGACACGCGCCAGATAAGGCAGGACACCGTCGATGTAAGTCTGAATCGCCCCGCCGCGCACGGCTGGAACGGGCAACTTCTCGGTGACTATCAACAGCACCTTCATGCCTTGCCCACCCCCAGCGCCTGGGCAAGTTCTTGGAGCGCCTGCCACTTGCTCGTCTCGGAGGCCTCCACCTGGGCCAGCACCGGCTCTAATTCCGTCCCCATGAACTCTACCGGGCGGAAGACCATCTCCTTCACGTTTTTGTAGAACTCGTTGGGCAATGAAAAGTCCACCAACAAGACCTCCAACACCTGTCGTCGGACCGGGTTCGCTTCACGGTAAGCCTCTATCATGCCGCGCATCCATTCCACGTCCCAACGCCCCGCGTCTTCCATAGTCGAACTGATCAACTTCCTCAGGTCGCGGATAGGGAGGTCGTACGCCACCCCGTCTAGGTCAATAATCCACAGTCCACCCGGACCGCGCTGGCCGTTGGACCAACCGTAATCCTGATGGGCCAGACCCCAGGCAGACTCGCCGCGCTGGACCAGCTTATGATACGGTGATGCCTGAAGCCGTTGATACGCCTTGCGGGCCTGTGCCTCGAATTTGTCCACCACGTCGAGCAGCGCTTGACTGCCCGGGACGTCCCGGTACACCTCTCCCAGGTTGCGAAACCAACCAATCTTCACCGCCATCTTCCGGTACGCCTGTTCCCACTTGTACAGGCGAGATGCGTGCCGCGCGCGGCGCGGCACGAGGAATCCCCGAGAGCGGCGATGGAACTCTCCCAACCCGTAGCAAAGTTCCTGCGCGCCCGCCAAGTCCACCTTGGAGACAGGCCGCAGCGGTTCAATCCAGTCCGTGACAATCCACAGTTTTCCGCCCGCCTGGCTGTACAGCCGTCCTTTTTTCGACCTCACGAGCGCCGGGACCCGCGCCTTGCGGCGGACCAGATAATCCTGTGCTGCCACCGCAAAACGACTGCGTTCCGGGGCGCGGTGCAACAGCTTCAAGCTGCGTGGCCCCTGGTCGGTCTCCAGCTTCCATATCGCTCCGCCTTTGTCCGATTTCGCCGTTATCAGCGTCATGCCGGCCACGTTCATGTCATAGCGGGCCATCACACGTTCGGCAGCCGCTTGCACCTCCGGGGGAACCATCTGGTCTGGATTTGGGTATCCCCTGTCCGCCCATGGCCCAACTGGCATCGCCATTCCTGTCCCTCCTCCCTATGTTGCCACAGTGTATTGGCCGACAGGACGAACAGTACAGGACAAGGGACCAGTGCGCACCATCTATGGGCCGGAACCTGGAAAAAAGGCTGATGCGAGTCGAGAATCAACACTTGTCCGCGCCTCGGCCGTACAGCGGCAGTCTCCTCGCAAGAGAAAAGCGCCCTCGCCTTGCCATACGGCAAAACGAGGGCGCCGGCTCCTTTTAGATATACGTTCCGTCGAACCTCGGGCGCTCAACCAACCCATTCATTGAAGTAACCCAGAGTCCGCGCAAAGGCGTCACGGCTGGCAGCCGCATTGTAAGAACGGCGCGTGTCATTGAAGAAGGCGTGATGGGCGCCCGGATACACCTTGTATTCGAAATCCTTCCCGGCCTTGCTCATCGCCTCCGCCAGCGCGGGCGCGGTCGCGGTCAGCTGCGTGTCCAACTCCCCATAAAACGCCCGGACCGGGCATTGAATGGCGGCGATGCGCTCGTCTTTGGGCGAACGCCCGTAATACATGACCGCACCTTTCAACTCTGGATCATGGCTGGCCAAATGAGCCGCCAGCGCCCCGCCCAGACAATAGCCCACAGCAACCACGCCCTGGCCCTTGCTCAACTCGCATTGGTTGCGCAAAAAGTCAGTCGTCGCCCGCAGTTGATCCGTATAGTTGTCCACATCCAGACCGCTGAACAAGGCAGTCATCGTCTCGCTCACGCGCTGGGGCTCGTCCCCCGGCAGCTTCGCCAGCTCTGCATCGCGTTCAGCCGGATTGCCCCACGCGGTGGGCGGCAGCTTTTCCATAAACGCTTTCACCGCCTCCACCCGATCACGATGCAGGCTCTCCGGGCGTTCACCGTCAACCGCGTACAGGTCCGGGGCAAAGGCGACATATCCGGCCTTGGCAAACCGCTCGGTGACGTCCTCAATGTGCGGGTCCACCCCCCAGACTTCCTGCAGCACCACAACTGCCGGCAATGGCGTCTGCGCGTGATCCTGCACGGCCAAATAGCCCATGTAACGGTCGTCCGCGCCGTAGCGCACCCAGCGAGTATCCAGTCCCATGATGAAACCTCCTTCAGCGTTCAAATGTTTCGGTTGCAGAAACAGAGTACAAGATGAAGAGACAGGAATCAACCAGCAGTCTCGGTGCACGGATAGCCAAGCCCCATTTTCTCTTTCCAGATCTTCCTACAATACAAAAATATAAAAAGACCTGCCGCCAAGCAGGTCTGTCATGGTGGAACCGATGGGACTCGAACCCACAACCCCTGCGCTGCCAGCGCAGTGCTCTCCCATTGAGCTACGGTCCCTTACCGCAGCGAATCGGGAACTCCGGCGGCCTTTGGCCATCCGTTCCGAATCGGACAATGGCTATTGTAGCCGATGGTGACGGCGGAGTCAAGCGGATCATCAGAATACATAATTTGGAATGCGATGGGCAACGATAACGGTGTAGCCGTAGAGGAGGATGTTCACTATGAAAAAGTGGCTGTTGGCAACCAGCGTCGTCGTGATGATGGGCAGCGCCATCCCCATCGCCTGGGCAGGTGATGGACTTTGGCGCCACGTCCCCTCCACCCACACACAAGGGAGCGCTCGGGCTGTCGCGGGCGGACCGTTTGCGGGACCCGTTGACGTTCAGCATGACTGGCAACTCCGCTCCAGCGTACGTGTCAGCCGTCAGGTGCTGCGCGAAGCCTACATGGCCAGCCGCGCCGTGTATACAGAAAAGCTGCAGAAATACGCGAAGGTTACACCCAGCCAGGCCAAAAAAGCGATTGCCCAAGCCCATCCAGGCATGAAGGTGGAAGACGTGCAATTGCGCAACATTCGCACCGACTTGGTCTACACAGGTCTCGCCCGGGATGACGAAGAACGGTATTTGGTCATCGTGGATGCGGGCAACGGCAAACTGCTGTTGGACAGGCTGCTGCCCACCCATCACGAGCGCGTGTTCTCGGGCGGTTGAGTGCCTCGGGAAAGGCCCCCGCTCGGCGGAGCGGGGGTGGCCTCCCCAAATAAAAAATAAAAAAGCCGCGCTCCTGGCGCGACCCTGGTTCGACATGGCGATGCCTTCATTCAAATCGCATATAAACGTCTATGGGATACACGTGGGTCCCATTGGCCATGCGGTCCCTCACACGGAGACCGCGCGCACCTTCACATCGTCCAACGCGATGGGCCCAATGCCCCGCGGAACCTCGATGGCGTCCCGCTTGGTGGCCCCCAGCGCCTCTGTGATGTAGTCGCAGGCTACATTGGGATCTATGCGGTCCCCACATGTGTACACATCAATGCTTGCGTATCCGTGTTCAGGAAAGCTGTGAATCGTCAGATGAGATTCCGAGATGATGACCACCCCGCTGACTCCCTGTGGGGCAAACTTGTGAAACGCCACTTCCCGGATCTCTGCGCCCGCCTCCAGCGCCGCGTTGACCATAATGCGTTCGATGCTCTGCAAGTCGTTCAGGCTTTCGGGGTTACACCCCCACAGTTCCGCAATCACGTGACGTCCAAAAGTGTCCATAAAAAAATCCCCCTTTTAGCGCAAATGCCATGCCATTACGGCATGTGGAGCCCTGACCGTTCACCACGGGGGAAAGTTAGTCCTTCGAGGTCCTAACCCTTTAAGTGAAGGAGGGTTCCAAGTCTGCGGTTGTATCCTGTGGACGCGGCCAAAGATTACGAGTGACAGTATACGATGCAGCCTGTCATTTTGCAACCAGAACTTTCACCAACCGCGGAAAACAGTGCCGCTTACGCCGCGTCCCCCGATAGACTTGCATCAGGATTTATTTCTGTATATTCTTACATCCATCCCAGAGTTCACACTTGGAGCCCAAGCAAGGCCTGAAACCCACGCTCATAGGCCGCCAGCAGGCGCTGGGGTGTGTGGCTGGGGACCACCGTCTCTTGAAAGTGGACAGCCAGTTGCCGGGCGGTCGCCGGGTGGTCCAAAAGGCGGGTGATGCAGGCCGCGAGCGCATCCGCATCACCCACGGGAGCCAACAATCCGGTGGCACCGTCGGTGATCAATTGCCGGATGCCGGGAACATCGCTGCCGATGTTGGGAACGCCGTAAAATCCGGCTTCCAGGATGGACAGACCGAACCCTTCGCTCCTGGAGCAGAGCACGTGGCAATCGAGTCCGGCGTAAAACTCGGGCATCCAATCGCAATAGCCGAGAAAGCGAGTGCGCGAGGACAACTGCAGTTCACCGACCAAGCGTTTGAGTGCAGACTCGGACGGCCCCCAACCCGCCACCGCCAGGTACAGACGCGGTCGTTCGATGCGCGCCATGGCCCGGATTAGGGTGTCAATGCTCTTGCTGGGATGCAGCCTGGCGCTCACACCCACGACCGTGGCGTCCGTCGGAATGCCGAGCCGCTCGCGCAGCAACCGGCGGTAATGGCTGCGCGGCTGGGGCAGCGGGGTCAGAACGGCAGCGTTGGGGACATGATAGGAAGGGCGGTCTGGGCAGAGGGACTGGTAGTCGGGATTGACCGTGAACAGACCGTCCGCGCGATGCAAAAAACGGGTGTTGACGTGTGTCCACAGCCTGCCGCGCAGGCGCCGATGGGAAAAGTCATGGCGCGGATCGGAATGAACCGTCGACGTCCAGCGGCAGCCGCACCTGAGGGCGGCCAGAGCGGCCAAGGCATTCATACGCGGTCCGTGCGCGTTGAGCACCGCGTGTGGTTGCTGCGTCAACAACCTCACGAGCGCGGTGAGGGCTCGCAGGCGCCTGTCCGGCAGATCGATGACGGGGACGTCGATGGCTTGCAGACGTTCCCTCAGGTATCCTGAACCCATCAACACAAAGCGGTAGGCCATACGCTGCGGGGTTTGACGGACGGCACTGGCCAACGCCAGCAGGTGGCTGGCCGCGCCGCCTTGCTCCGCCCCCTTGGCCAAGACGAGAACGGTTGGGGTCGGCGGTGCATCAGGAGGGGCGATGCACCTGTTTGGTGTGTTCCATGACGTAGGTCGAAAGGTCGTGGTCGTCAAAGTGGATGCACTCTCGATGCAACAACAGATAATCAATGGAAGCGCCGGTCAGTTCGGCCGCAAAGGCGAGCACATGGTGGCGCCGCTGCGTAGGTTCGGGCCAGGCGGCCTGAAAGTACTCGTCAATGCGGCGAAACTGGTCAAAATTCAAGCTCGGCACCAAGTGCACAAACGCCTCAGGCGGTAGTTCTAATATGTCGTAATTCTTTCCTTCGTATTCAATCGTGAGTCCTAACCGCATGATTTTATCCACCCTCTCCGCTGCCAGTATAGCGAATCCCGGAACGGCAGACAATTTGACTGCCGCCCGGCCCCCTTGGGGCCGCTTTGTGGCTGAAATGCGACAAATTCGTCACGGAACCTTGGGACTTCCCCCTTTACACCCAATTTCCGCGACCGTTACCATGTATCTAGACGTGATTTCATCACATATATGGGGAAGGATTGAGGAAATGAACTCCATCAAGACCTGGTTCCTGATGGGACTGTTGACCGTCATCCTGGTGCTGATTGGCGAATGGGTCGGCGGCCACACCGGTATGCTGGTGTTTCTCTTGATTTCCATCGTCATGAATTTCATCGGCTACTGGAAGAGCGGAGACATGGCAATCCTGATGACCCGATCCTATCCGGTTTCGGAACACGAGTATCCGGAACTGTACGCCATCATCCGCCGGCTGGTCAACCGGGCCGGGCTGCCGATGCCGAAGGTGTACATCACCCCGTCGCCACAACCCAACGCGTTTGCCACCGGGCGCAACGCAGAGCACGCCAAGGTGGCCGTGACGGAAGGTATTTTGCGCACGCTGTCGGCGCGGGAATTGGAAGGCGTACTGGCGCACGAGATTGGACACATCAAGAACCATGACATTTTGATTGGATCCCTGGCCGCGATGATGGCCGGATTGATTACATCTATCGCGAACATGCTGCAATGGGCGGCCATCTTCGGTTTCGGGCGCCGCGACGACGAGGACAACGGAGGCATCTTGGCGGAGTTGGCGATGATCATTGTGGCGCCGATTGCCGCCACCCTCATCCAGTTTGCCATCTCGCGCGCTCGTGAATTTAAGGCGGACGCGACGGGCGCCGAACTCGTAGGGGACCCGAATCCGCTGGCAGACGCGTTGGAACGCCTGGAAGCATACGCCCAGCACATCCCCGGCGGTTTCTCGCCGGCCACATCTCACCTGTTCATCGTCAACCCGCTGCGGGCTGAAGGATTAATCACCCTGTTCAGCACCCACCCGTCGACGCGGGAACGAGTGCGCCGCCTGCGGGCGATGCGGGTGCTCGGTTGACCTGACAGATGACACAGAGGAGCCCCGAAACCGCGGGGCTCTTTTTGGTTTATTCGTACCGCAGCGCATCAATGGGGTTGAGGCGGGCGGCTTTGTTGGCCGGGTAGATGCCGCAGACGAGCCCAATGAATGTGGAGAAGACCAAGCTGACGGCAATCGCCCAGCCGGAGACGGTGGTGGGAAGTCCCGTCACGGCGCGCAGGACCAACGACCCCATTACGCCGAGCAGCACGCCGAGCACCCCGCCAATCAGCGTAATCAACACGGATTCAATGAGAAATTGCAGCAAAATGACTCGTTGGGTGGCGCCCAAAGAGACGCGGATGCCGATTTCCTGGGTGCGCTCCGTCACCGATACCAGCATGATGTTCATCACCCCGACGCCGCCCACCACCAAGGCAATCCCGGCGATGGACCCGATGACCAGGGTGAGAATCCGCGTCACCTGCCCTATCGTCTGTTCCAGCCCGGCGTAAAAGCGGGTGCTCTCCTCGAACGCGTTGCTGTCGTGCACGCGAATGTTCAGCGCGGTGACGATGCGGTTACCCAGATCGACCTTGTCGATCCCGGGCTTGACCTCCACATCCATCTCACTGATGCTCCACCAGGGAAACAGGTCGCGGCAGGTGGTCGCGGGCATGTATACATAATCGGTTCCCAAAAAGCTGCCCAATAGGTTGAACTGCGCAGGCGCCGCGATGCCAATCACCTGCAGCGGTTGCCCGCCAATCTGAACCGTCTGCCCAACACGGGGCGCTCCAGTGAACAGCTTCTCCGCCAACGAAGGACTGAGCAGCACAACGCGCCGGTGCGCCAACACGTCCGCATCCGTGAACATCCGTCCCTGCACCACCGTGAAGTGGGCAATCTCGTTCAAGTATTGCGGGCCGGCATCGAGCTCCGCGTTGACCACACGGCCGTCGCTGGCCACCGTGGCCTGACCGTACAGTGTATAATAAACGTCCTCCACGCCCGAAAACTGGCGCGCCAACTGGAAATCTTGGTCGGAAAATGAGAGAATTTGGTCCGGCTGCGGAAGTCCTGGCTCCAGTGTCTCCTTGGGCAGAATCTGTATCGTGTTTTGCAGCCGCGGACTCTCGATGGTGGCGATGACTGCCGCCTGGCCGCCTTGCCCTAACGCGACAATGGTGATGATAGCCGAAACGCCGATGAGAATGCCCAGCATGGTGAGAAACGAGCGCAGCTTATTGCTGCGGATGGCCGTCCACGCGGACAACAGCATCTCTCCCAGATTCATGGCCGTCCCTCCTCGCCAGCACCGGTCACCAACCGGCCGTCCTGGATGCGCACGATGCGCCTCGCACGTCTGGCCACATCGGGGTCGTGCGTGATCAAGACGACGGTCATGCCGTCCGCGTTCAAAGACAAAAACAGGTCTATGATCTCCTGACCTGTCGCTGAGTCCAACGCCCCCGTGGGCTCGTCGGCGAGCAGCAGCGCGGGGCGGTTGGCCAGCGCACGGGCGATGGCCACGCGCTGTTTCTGTCCGCCCGAGAGCTCGTTCGGCAGGTGATGGGCCCGGTCGGCCAACCCCACCTGGCCGAGCAGTTCGAGCGCTCGCCGATGCCGTTCACGGCGCGGCACCCCAGCATACATCATCGGCAGCTCCACGTTCTTCTGCGCGGTCATGCGCGGAAGCAGATGAAAATTTTGAAACACAAACCCGATCTCCTGATTCCGCACCCGCGCCAATTCCTGCGCCGACAGCCGCTCAATCGGCCTGCCGAACAACCGGTACGATCCGCTCGTCGGCACGTCCAGGCAGCCTAGGATGTGCATCAAGGTAGATTTGCCGCTTCCCGAGGGGCCCATGATGCTGACAAATTCCCCAGCCGCCACCGTCAGGTGAATGTCGTCCAGGACCGTCAGCCACTCCTCCCCGGAACGGTAGCGCTTCGTCACCCCAGACAGTTCAATCACCGGACGGTCACAGCCTCTCCATTATGCAGGCTGCCAGGGTTCAGCACCACCTGGTCCCCTGGTCGCACGCCCTTGGTGACCTGCACCTCGGTGTCATTTGACTGGCCCAGTTGCACCGCTGTCTGGCGCACACGCCCCTGGCTATACACGTAGACTGAGTAACCGTTGCCGGTCTGCACAAGAGCCTCGTACGGCACCACGACAACCTTTCCGGCCGTCGTGCTGGCAATCCGAACGTCGACTTGGTACCCGATGGGAACCGGGAAGGCCGCGGCAGGCGCAATGTCCACTTCCACTTGTCCGCCGCCCGAGGTTTGACTGGTCGCATAACCGGCCACCTGCGAGACGGTGCCCCGCCACTGTTGGTTGGGGTAGGCGTCACTGGTCAACGACGCGGTCATTCCCTTGTGGATATGTACGGCGTCCACCTCCGAGACGCTGGTGACTACTTGCTTGTCCGCTCCAACCACCTCGACCACCGGCACTGTTGTGCCATCCGTGGTGACGCCCGTTGGGTTCACCGCAAGCACCGTGCCCGAGAACTGGGCGCGCACGATGGTCGCATCATAAGCCGCCTGCGCCTGCGCCAGCTGCCCCTTCGCCTGCGCCAACGTGGTGCTCGCCTGGTCCAAGGTTCCCTTGAATTGGGGTTGTAACCCGGGCGGCGCAGAATCGTACTGCTGCTTGGCTTGTTCATACGCCTGTTGGGCGTTTTCCACAGCTGTCTGCGCCGCCTCCAATGACGCGGCTTGGGTTTGATTCTGACACGTAAGCAGGATATCCCCCTTCTGGACTCTCTCCCCGACCTTGACGCGGATCTGATCAATCGGAGCCGGCAACGCCGACGCCATCACGTCCTGCTGGTCGACCGGACGGACCGTACCGCTGGCGAAAATTTGATTGCTGAGCATCTTGCGTTCGACTTGCACGACCTGCACCGTGGGTTGACGCGGCCACGCCAGAGAGGTGGCGCAGGCCGCCGCGGCAAGGACGAGGACCCCTGCCACCCACCACCAGCGTCGAAAACGGCGTTGCGTCTCCTGTTTCACCCACGTCACTCCTCATTCGTCCCAGAAACGCAGATATCTCAACAATACATGACAACAGCGGATCGGAAAAGGGGGCCGCGCCATCCCATCCGTGGCCTCAAAGACACCCAGCGCACCGGTGTGTGTCGTCACACGGACGGATGCGGCCGCATGTAGTCAACATGCTCCGATTGTCTCCCGATGGCCCCGGAGGGGCTTACTGCGCCTACCGCAGTCCCCCGGGCACCTGCGTCCGTCGGCAGACCGGGCTTTGGCCAGGAGAGGTAGCGAGCCCCATAATCGGCGACGGAATGGGTCTGCCACGGCGTCCCGGATGCTGGCGCGCTGTGGCTTTCTGCCACCCCGGCATTCTGCAAGTACCGGCTCAGCCTCGCCTCCACCGCGGCCAATTGCGCCTCCACCTGGCGCAGCTCGCGCAGCACCGCCATCAGCTCCAGGTCCGTACCTCTCTCCCGCATGCCCATCCCTCTCTCGCATCAGGTTCACCATAATACCCATATCCTGCCCACACGCTCCGGGCCAATGCGCTAGGCATAGTTTGTCCGCGGGCCGCATAGCCATCATGGTGAGACCACGGCGGAGTGGCCGGAAAGCCGCGCCAAGCAAGGGAGGGCTGCCTGTGTACGCACGGGTCTATGACCGTCTCGTCGGCTGGCTGTGTCTTGCCTCCGCCGCCGTCGGCTGGCTGTCCGGACGTATCGGCGATTATATGCACATCTGGCCGCTGGAATCCTGCATCCTGTTGGGCATCGGTGTCCTGGCCCTGCTGGGCGCGCGTGCGCGGCTGCGCTATACCGTCGCCGTCGCGTTGGTTCTGGGTCTCGCGCTGTTCTTGTGGGGCGTGACTGGAAGCGTGCACCCCCACCTGCCCGGCGCCACGGCAGAGCCGTTGGAATGCGCGTTGCGCATCGTGGCCGGAGCCTGGGGAGTCTATACAGCGGTTGAAGACACCTTGAGCTGGCGCCGTCACCGCCAGACAGCATGAAGCGGCGCAACGGGCGCATACTAACCGGGCGGACCTGTCCGCACACTGCACCAAGGGGGCGATTGCATGAAAGTCCGGGACTTGATGACGGCCAACGTTTCGTATGTCCAGGAGTCCGACCCTGTACAGAAAGCCGCCCAAATCATGAACTCGGTCAACTGTGGATCGGTTCCGGTGTGCGACGCCAACAAGCGCGTCGTCGGCATCATCACCGATCGAGACATCGCCTGCAAGGCTGTGGCCAACGGTCAGTTCAACGCCCAAGTCCGCGACTGCATGAGCCGCCAGGTGATTACAGCCACCCCGGACACAGACGCACACGAAGCGGCTGACCTGATGGCCCAACACCAAATTCGACGCCTGCCGGTGTGCGACAGCGCGGGCACCCTCCAGGGCATTTGCGCGATTGGCGACCTGGCACGCCAAAACATCCACATCAACGAAGCGGGCGACGCGCTCAGCCGGATCTCGCAGCCGACGCAGGCACAGAGCCAGCTGCAATAACGGTTTTCCATTGGCCCGTGGGCGCTTCGGCCCGCGGGCTGTTTTATGGCTTTTGGAACCATCACTCAAACAAAGAGCCCCACGCCTGCGGCGTGGAGCCCTTTACCAACACAACCATTCGTTTGTCAGCCGCGGCCAGCCAGCTGCTGCTCCGCCAGCGCCACCAGTTTCCGCGTGATATTTCCCCCGATAGCACCGGTGTCGCGAGTGGCCATCGTGCCCCAATAGCCATCAGAAGGGGGCTGAATGCCCAACTCGGAGGCCACCTCATACTTCAACTGGTCCAACGCCTTCGCCGCGCTCTGCACGACCAGCGTGTTCGACTTCTGTCCTTGTGCCATGTTTATCACCTCCCTGGTGTAGGCATAGTGTGCCCGCATCAAGGAGGGATACGCTGTTACATTCTGGCTCACCCACGTTCGGCGAGCGGCACAAAGCGGCGATCCGTCTCGCCCGTGTACTCGGCGCGCGGGCGAATCAAACGGTTGTTCTGGTACTGTTCCAGCACGTGCGCGGTCCAGCCGGAAATGCGGCTGCACGCGAAGATGGGCGTGTACAGGTGGATAGGCAGGCCGATGCTGTAGTACATGGAAGCCGAATAGAAGTCCACGTTCGCGTTAAGCCCTTTCTTCTCGCGCATCAACTGCTCCATCCGCTGCGACATCTCGAACCACTTGGTCTCGCCGGCCCGTTCCCCGGCCTGTTTGCTCAACTGGCGCAGGTGCGTCGCGCGCGGATCCTC
The DNA here is from genome assembly GCF_001552655.1 of Alicyclobacillus kakegawensis NBRC 103104. GTDB lineage: Bacteria > Bacillota > Bacilli > Alicyclobacillales > Alicyclobacillaceae > Alicyclobacillus_G > Alicyclobacillus_G kakegawensis. Next base: position 27,305 of record NZ_BCRP01000015.1, read on the forward strand.
CGTGCGGTACACGCGATGGCCAAAGCCCATGATCTTGCGCTTGGCCGCCAACGCTTCCGTCAGCCACGCATCCACGTTATCTATCGAGCCAACTTCCAGCAGTGTCCGCATCACCCGCTCGTTGGCTCCGCCGTGCAGCGGCCCCTTCAGGGTTCCGATAGCCGAGACGATGGCCGAGTAGATATCCGATAGCGTACCCGCGGTGACACGGGCAGAGAACGTGGAAGCGTTCAGTTCATGATCCGCATGCAGGATGAGTGCCGTGTTGAACGCCCGTTCCGTAAACTCGTCCGGTTTCTCCCCTTTCAGCTGATACAAGAAACTGGCCGCCATACTGAGACTCGCGTCCGGTTCCACCGGCGCCAACCCCTGCCGCAGACGCTCTGCCGCCGCGACAATCGTCGGCACCTGGGCCACCAAACGCGTCGCCTTGCGGACGCTGGCCTCATACGAGTCGTCGGCGGCGTCCGGATCGAACAAGGCGGCGTAGGAAACGGCCGTCCGCAGAACGTCCATCGGATTGGCGTCCTTCGGCAGGCCGCTGAGCAATTCCATCACTTTTGGGTGCAGCGCCCGTTGACTCGCAATCGCTTGCTTCAACTCGGTGAGCTGGGCTTTGTTGGGCAAGTCCCCATGCCACAGCAGATAAATCACTTCTTCAAACGAAGCCCCGCCGTTCACCAAGTCGTGAATGTTGTACCCGCGATAAATCAATCGGCCTTCCCGGCCGTCCAAGTAGCAGATCTCGGACGTGTTCGCTACCACATCCTCTAACCCGGCTTTGAACGCAGCTTGCTGGCTCATACGATTTCCCTCCCAAATCACGCCACATGTGGCCACAGGGTCGATTATACTACAACCTGACGAGCAGGGAAAAACGCCGTGTCAGCGGCCCCAAACGTCGATGCGCCGTATCCGGGGCCGCGTGTCCTGCCGACCACTGGCGGTCCAGGGTCAGGATGGAAAGCGTGTGACCCCCTCCCGGCCATTAGCTTGTCTGGGAACACAGGTGTGCTATGATGAAATTGTGCCCACTAGTCGGGCAAATTCATCACCCATCTTTAAGAGAGGAAGGGAATATATGGAGCAGGAGCGCGCCGGAGTTGTGACCTTTGCGGGCAAGCCCGTTACCTTGATTGGCCCGGAAATCCGCGTGGGCGACAAGGCCCCGGACTTTGAAGTTCTGGCCAATGATCTGTCCCCGGTCAGGCTGGCGGATACCCGTGGCAAGGTCCGCATCATCAGTGTCGTGCCGTCGCTGGACACGGGGGTCTGCGACGCGCAGACGCGTCGATTTAACCAAGAGGCTTCCGCGCTGGGAGAAAACGTGGTGGTCCTGACCATCAGCGCCGACCTGCCGTTTGCACAAAAGCGCTGGTGCGCGGCTGCGGGCATCGACCGCGTGCAGACCTTGTCTGACCACCGAGACATGTCCTTCGGCCGGGCCTACGGAACCTACATGAAAGAACTGCGCCTGAACTGTCGAGCCGTCTTTGTGGTCGATTCCAATGACATGGTCACCTACGTGGAGTATGTCCCGGAGGTCACTCAACACCCGAACTATGAGGCCGCGCTCAGCGCCGCCAAAGCGGCCCGCTGAACCTCCGGGCGCGGGAATCCGCTCAACCCGCCCAGGGTGCTCCGACAGGCGTCCGCGTCCTACGGGCGTCAGGCCCCAAGCAGCGGGCGTTTGTATCCCCCAGACTGGCGCGGGTGGCCTCTGGGCGTGACAGGTTGGCCGCCAGTGTCTCGTGTTGGCGGCCAACCTGGGTCAGCAGGGTCGCCAAGGCGCTGTCCAAATCCTCGGTGTGCCAGGCTGATTCGGCCGGACGGCGAACGCCCGCCGCCTCGGGACGGGCGCACCTCGCGAAGCTCTATTCCGCTAGCGCCAGCGTCGAAACGGACGGAAGTTCACCTTTCTTTTCTCCGTGAAGGCGCGATTGCCCTCCATCGCTTCCTCGGTTCCATAATAGAGACTGACCGCGCTCATGGCAAGCTGGGCGATACCGCCGATGTGGGCCGTGTCGGCGTTGAACGAGTATTTGGCCAGCTTCAGCGCGGTCGGGCTTTTGTCCAAGATTTCCTCGCACCAAGACCGCACCTCGGTGAGCAAATTGGCATGCGGGACCACCTTGTTGACCAGACCCATCGCGTACGCCTCGGCGGCGCTGTAGCGACGGCATAGGTACCAGATCTCGCGCGCCCGTTTCTCGCCGACGACACGCGCCAAATAGGCCGTGCCGTAGCCCGGATCGACCGATCCGACCCTGGGCCCGACCTGGCCAAAGACCGCCCGGTCGGAGGCAATCGTCAAGTCGCACACCACATGCAAGACGTGCCCACCGCCGATGGCGTAGCCATTGACCGCCGCAAGCACCGGTTTCGGCATGTTGCGGATGAGCGCGTGCACCTCCTCGATGTCCAGTCCCAGGTCGCTGCGGCTGCGCCCACCGTAGCCGCCGCCGGCAGCGCTGCGCTCCTTCTGGTCACCGCCGACGCAAAACGCGCGGTCTCCTGCGCCCGTCAGCACCACCACACCAATTTCACGATCCGCCCAGGCATCGGAAAGCGCCTCAATCATCTCCTCGACGGTGCGCCACCGAAAAGCGTTGAGGACGTGCGGGCGGTTGATAGTAACGGTCGCGATTCCCGCATCCTTATGATAAAGGATGTCCTGAAAAGCCAACTCCCGCGCCCCCTAACACATGGTAAGCCCGCCGCTGACGCTCAACGTCTGGCCGGTGATGTAGCCGGCGTCCTCCGAAGCCAAGAAGGCCACCGCCGCGGCCACATCTTCCGGCTGCCCGAGCCGCCGCATGGGCACGGCTTTGGTCATGGCGTCTACGAGGCGCGGATGACCGGCCGCCACCTGCGTGAGCAGTGAGGTCTGCGTCGGACCGGGGCAGACCGTGTTGGCGGTCACGCCGTGCTGCGCCACTTCTCGAGCTATCGTCTTGGTAAAGGCAAGGATGCCTCCCTTGGCCGCTGAATACACCGCCTCGCCTGAGGACCCAACACGGCCCGCGTCGGAGCCGATGTTGACAATGCGGCCATACCCGGCCTTCATCATGATGGGGAGTGCCTGGTGCGTAAAGCGAATGCTCCCCAGCAGGTTGACCTCCAGAATCTTCCGCCATGTCGGCTCGTCGCTGTCCACAAACGGCTCCACCTTATCCCAGCCGGCGTTGTTGACCAATACGTCCCAGCGGCCATAGCGATCCATCACCACATCGCGGGTGCGCACCACGTCCGCTGTCTTGCAGACGTCGCACGCCTGCGCGACGGCTTCGCCGTCCGCCGCCCGGATTTCGGCGGCGGTCGCCTCCGCCAACTCGCCCTGGATGTCTGCGGCGACCACGCACAGCCCCGCTTGCGCCAACCGCAAAGCGATAGCCCGACCGATGCCCTGGCCGGCCCCCGTGACCACCGCCACCCTCTCCATCACACTCCACCTCCCGCCCTGCCGGAGTGTTGCGGACACCCCTGACGGCTGTTAATCGCCTTCCGCCAACAGCTGTTCACGCAGCTTGAACTTTTGAATCTTGCCGCTCGGCGTCCGCGGCAACTCCTCGACGAGCCGCAAAAATTCCGGCCAGTAGTGGTTTGCCACCCCCTTTTCGCGCAAGAACGCCTGCAGGCGCGACAGCGTCAACGGCTCGCTGCCCGGTTTTTGCACGATAAAGGCGCAGACCCGCTCCTGCAGCCGCGGGTCCGGCTTGGCGACCAACGCCGCCGCCTGCACGTCCGCATGCTCATGCAGGACGTCCTCCAGGTAACTGACCGGAATGTTTTCACCGCCGCGGATGATGATGTCTTTCGTCCTGCCTGTGATCTTGATATACCCGTCCTCATCCATCACGGCTCGGTCACCGGTCCGAAACCAACCGTCCTCCGTAAACGACTCCTGCATCAATTCTGGCTGATCTAAGTATCCGACAAACAGGGTGGCCCCACGGCACTGCAGGTCTCCCTCTTGCCCGGGCGGACACAGGCTGCCATCGCGGGCGACGACGCGCACCTCCAATCCGGGAAAGACAACGCCGTCGGTGGTGGTCAGCTTCTCTAGCGGATCGTCCGGTCTGGTCACGGTCACGAGAGCGTTCTCGGTCTGTCCCCAGCCGGCCAACACCTTGCAATTCGGAACTACCGCCAAGGCCTGGCGGATGACCGGACGCGGAATGGGCGCGCCGTAGCAGCCCCAGATGCGCAGCGACGAGACGTCGTATTCCCGCAGATTGGCGGCGTGAATGAAGTCGTACAAGAACGGCGTCGCTCCGTTGGTGACCGTGATGCGGTGAGCGGCGACCAGCCGGACGAACTCCTCCGGGTCCCACACGTCCTGATAGACCGCCGTCGCCCCGAGCATGGTCGGCAGCAGCACCCCATACAAGAACCCGGTCTGGTGCCCGAAGGTGGAGGCCATGTGAAACACATCGTCCACACCGACCTGCATCCGCTTCGCCCATGCCACGATGGGCCCGTTGAGCGTGTTGTGAGTATGAATCACCCCTTTGGGCATGCCGGTCGTCCCGGAGGTGAAGATGAGTTCTGCGGGGTCATCCGGGGAAGGCCGGAACGCGTCCAGGTCTGCGTCGTCTCTGCCCTCCTCAAAAGCGTTTTCCATGAACGATTCCCAGCTGTCGGGCTGCGTTCGGCCGACCACCAGGACGTTGTCGCCCAGTGGCACGCGCCCGGCGACCTCGCGGAGCATGGCTGGGTAATCAAAACCGCGAAACTCTCTCGGAATCACGATGAGCTTTGGCTGCGCCTGGCGGAGCATCACCTCCAGCTCGCGGCCGCGATAAATGGGGATGAGCGGATTGGATATGGCGCCGATGCGGGAACAGGCGTAATGCAAGATGATCCACTCGCACCAATTGGGCAATTGGAAGGACACGACATCCCCCGCGCGGATGCCCATTTCCAACAAGCCGAACGCGGCGCGGCGGACCTTGTCTGCGAGTTCCCGATACGTATACCGATGCAACGGATCCAAAATCGCGACCTTGTCTGGCAATCGCTGCGCCGCCTCGGCCAGAAAGTCGGACACCGTCTTGTCCGGCCAATGGCCTTCGCGGCGGTACACGTCCCGCTGCGCGGGCGGATGATGGAACCACCACGTTTGCACGTGCGCACACCTCCGTATGATGCTGCAAATTGCAGACCGCGAGATCGCCCGCCGCTGGGCATGCGGCCCGCTGAGGGCAATTGTTGGCGCGACCTCACAGGTTCACATCGGCAACGATTGCGCTTCTAGTGAACCATACACCCCATTCTCCCGAATTATGACGAAAAAATGAAGAGAGACAGGAGAAATTCTCCTGTCTCCCGCTCATTCCCACAACGGCCGACGCTCAGGAAGGGGCGTCCCTGTGTCTGCGTCCAGACGGCCCGCGGCGCCCGTCCAGCCAAATCACAGGCCCTGCGGTCTCCGCTCGCGGCCTCGGCGGCGGTGCGTCCAACGCCGATGGGGCCGCTTCTGCCCCTTGCTCATCGGCGGCCTCCTCAAGCCACACCCACTCGGGATCCACGCCCCGCCGGAGCCCTTCCAGCACGGCCACCGACTCCGGCGCCACGTCGCCGAGGTTTAGCTTCGTCCCCAACTCCGCGAGCAGGCGGAATTGCAGGAGCCGACTGGGGGTTTTCAGGATCAGCCGGTTCTGCAACGGACCGACGCCCTCCAGGATATTGGCGAGGCGACGTTTTTGCCGCCCCCACCACATATCGTCGGCCCCCCTGGGCCCATACGGCAGCGGCAGCAAAATGTAATCCGCCCCCGCCTGCAGGTCGGCGTGCAGGTGGCGGACGACCGTGTCCACGCTCGCGCCGGCCGCGCGCCGCGGCACCTGCGACAGCACCAACAGTCCCAGCGCGTGCGCGCGGCGAACGACGTCCCGGCGCTGACGCGGGCCCATACGCTCCGGTTCATCCGCCATGATCAGCGCCCGCAACCCTGCCTCAGCCACAGACTGGATATACGCGGGCAAAGCGTCCTGATCCCAGGCCGCGGCGAACGCCTGGCCGCTGGGACAGGCCAACACCCCGTACTCCTGGCACAAGCACACCTTATCCATAACCCATTCGGGCGCGCGCATCACGGCGTGGCACCCGGACAACAACCAGAAATCGATGCCTTCAGCGGCTGCCTGCAAGCAGTCGCGCATGCCCGCCGAGGTCATCCCATCGTCGAGCACCACTGTCAGCCCGGCAATCCGAGGTTTCCCGACTCGTTCGCGCAGCGACTGGCGCATCCAATCCGTCCAATGTGCACGGTCCACCGTCACACCTCCCGAGGCCCCAATTTGCCTACACCAGCATATGGGCGGGAAAAGGGGAAGGTGTCATTCCTCCGGGCGCCAGATGGTCCGCGTGTCGACAGCAAAGTGCTGCATCACGTCGGCCACAAAGGACTGGGTCCCCAACAACAGCAAGCCGTCCGCCGGCTCAACGCGAGCCCGCGCTGTGTCCAGCGCACGCGTCACGTCCGGCACCCACTCGCTGCGCATGCCGAGGGCGCGCGCTGCGCGGCAGAAACGGTCATCAAACCGCAGGTGCGGGTTGCTGGCCCGGGTCCACACCACCCACTGCACGTGCTCCCGGAGCACGCCCAGCACGCCCATCCCGTCCTTGTCCACAGGAATGGCGAGCACGGCCCCAAACCGCTGCACCGAGCCGCGGCGCTTGGCCGATGCGGCCCAGGCTGCGACGTGCACAGCCGTTTCGCGGTGTACTGTGCCATCCACCAGCACCAGCGGACGCCGGTCTATCACTTCCATGCGGCCCGGCAACCGAATGCGCCTCAGGTCAATCTCTTCCGGCAGCAACGCTCTCAGGCCCTGTCGCTGTTTCACCACCCGCCTGGCCGCTGCCGCGGCCACAGCGGCGTTGCGGGCGAGGAAATCGGGAACCACCGGCAGGCGGATGCAGGTTTCGTCTCCGGCGGCAAAACGCACCCGCACCCGTACCTCGTCCCTATCCGGCGGCACATCCACGCCGGCCGAAAAGTCGCGGCCCAGCAGCTGCACATCCGTCCCCTCTGGCCAACACCGGCGCCACACCGCCTGCACCGTCTCCGACTGAGGGTGGCTGACCAGCCAACGGGTCTCCGCCCGCAGGACCCCCGCCTTTTCCCGCGCCACGTCGGGCAACGTCGGCCCCAGCTCCCGCGCGTGTTCCAGGAACACGGGTGTCAACAACGCGCCTTGATGACGGACCTGATTCACATCGTCGTGCAACGCCCCGCGCCCGAGTTCAAACACGTTGACATCCGTCTGCTCGTCAGCAAACCACAGCGCGGCCACGCACGCCAACAGGCCCACCGGCCCGATGTATTGATTGGGAGGCACAGGCAACCGTCTCGCTTCGTCGTACACCTGTGTCATCCAGTGTACAAACGCCGCTTCCGGCATCACCTGTCCACCCAGACGAATCCGCTCCATGAAGTCGATCAGGTGCGGGCTGGTAAACAGCCCCACGCGCAAGCCCAGCAGCTGGAGAATGGCCGCCAGAAGAATCGCATTCGATCCCTTGCCCTTGCTGCCGGTGACAGCCACGTTGAACGCAGCCGCATCCGGATTCGCCAACTCCGCCAGGAGGCGTCCGGTCCACTCTGGATGGCGCACCACCCTGTCGGGCCCATCTGGCAGCAGCGGGCGCGCCCGGTTCAACCATTCGTAAATCAGCGCGATGGCTTCCCGTGTTGTGTATCGTTGCCCTGTTTCCAATCCCATCTGTTGTCTCCCCGTTCGTCTCGGCTGCGGTCAAATCTCCCGCCAGTGTACCACAACCTGCCGCGCCTGCCGCCCGCTGCACACAGTGGGCACACCCGCACCCGGGCAACTGCATGACATCTATCTATAAAGTCGTATAATACCTATAAACGGATCTTGACGAACGGCGGATAGGGGATCTCTCCCTGGCTGCGCCGTCCAGATAAGTGAGGAACGGGTGGAATGGTAAAACTGAAAGACTGGCATTGGCCGACTCACGGCGCGCGTGCCGTGGCGCTGCTGGTGCATGGAGCCGGCGAGCACTGCGGCCGCTATGAGTGGTTGGCTTCGCAATGGCAGCGGCGACGATACGCCGTCCTCGGCACCGACTTGCCGGGCCTGGGCCGATCCGGCGGTCGCCGCGGACACATCGATTCCTTCGAACAATACCTGCACGTGGTCGACAGGCTCGTCCGCCGGGCGGACGAACTGTACCCCAACGTCCCTCACATCCTGTTTGGCCACAGCATGGGCGGTCTGATTGTGGTGCGCTACCTGCAAACGCGCCCGCAGGCGCAGCACAGCCTGCGCGCCGCCGTCTTGTCCTCCCCCTGCCTGCAGCTGTCCATGACTGTACCCCGCTTGAAGGCGCGCATGGCCACCGTGTTGGACCGAGTCTGGCCGCGCCTGCAGCAACCCAACGGTATTCAGGCCGATGCCATCAGCCGCTCTGCGGATGTGGTCCACTCCTACGCCCGCGATCCGCTGCTGGTGCAAACCGTCAGCGTACGCTGGTTCATGGAGCTGCAACGCGCCATGGCGGCCGCGACCGCCCACCCAAGCCGCTTTTCCATACCGGTATTGATTCTCCAGGCGGGTGCGGACAAACTTGTCTCGCCGGAGGCGTCCCGGCGCTTTGCCGACCAGCTGCGGGCCCCCAACAAGCGGTTTCTCTTGTTCGAGGCGTGCTATCACGAGTTGTTCAATGAACCGGAGCGCGAGCTGGTGTTTGCGGAAATGGTCAAGTGGCTGGATGAGGTGATGGCCACGCCGCCCGCTGAAGCGGTGCAAACGTAGCGGCCGCTGCGAGGGGACGGGCGGCCGCTTGGGTGCCGTGCCATCCCGGCCGCAGCCGACGCCTCAGAACCGTCCGGACCTCAGGATGGACCAGATGAGCCAAACCAGCATGGCGAAAATCAGAATGAGGCCCACGTCCGTGGCCGGCACCCCGAGTACGGGGAGCTTCGGATCGGTCAGCGAGGAGGCAATCATCCAGGCTGCCACGAGGATACTGATAGCCAGAACCATCAGGCTGAACGAGAGTCGATTGCCAATCCTGTCCAGATTGCGCAACACCTGTTCCAATTCGGGCACGCGCAGGTTCAATTCAATCGGGCCGCGCCGCAGTTGCTGGAGCACGTCCTGGAGGACGCGGGGCAGCTCGACAGCCCATTCGGAGAGCACTCCCGCGCCACGCAGCAACCGTCTCGCGGCCGCCGCCGGGTTGGTCCTTTCCCACAGCAGCCGGCGCCCAAACGGTTCCGCAATGTCCATGATGCGGAAGCTCTCATCCAGGTTCTCCACCACACCTTCAATGGTCAGGAGCGTCTTGCCGACCAAGGTGAGGTCGGCCGGGATTTCGATGCGGTGCTTGTACGCCACCGTGAAGATGTCCTTGACAGACTCTCCCAAGGAAACCTCGGACAAGGGCACGTCGTAATACTTTTCCCGCAGGTCGTCAATGTCGCGGCGCACCTTCACCATGTCGACGTCCGGCGGCACCACCCCCATGCGCGTGAGCGCCCGCACAATCTGGTCGGTGTTGCGGCGCATCAGCGCAATCACAAGCGAGGTCAGGTGATCCCGCATCTCAGGCGTCAACCGGCCGACCATGCCGAAGTCCAGAAACAGGATGCGGCCGTCCGGCAGCGCTGCCAGGTTGCCGGGGTGCGGATCGGCATGGAAAAAGCCGCGAATCAGCAACTGCTCGAAAACGGCCCGTGAAGCCCGCGCCGCCAACTCCGATAAATCGAATCCCTGCTCGCGCAATTTTGCCACGTCACCGAGCTTTGTCCCCTGCACGTACTCCATCACCAACACGCGCGAGGTGGTGTAAGACCAATACACCTTTGGAATGTAGACCTCCGGGTTACCACGGCTTTCCCGGGCTATGCGTTCGCAGTTGCGGGCCTCCGCGCGGTAGTCCAACTCTTGCAGGACGGTGCGGGAGAGCTCTTCCACCATGTCGCTTACGCGGTAGTGTTTGGCCACACTCAGGTGCCGCTCCGCGCGCCAGGCGAGATCCGCCAAAATCTCAAGGTCGACACGAACCTGCTGCTGAACCCCGGGCCGTTGTACCTTGACCGCCACCACCTCGCCGCTCCGGAGCACCGCCCGGTGCACCTGACCCAAAGAAGCGGCCGCGACAGGTTCAGCCTCGAACATGGCAAACACGTCTTCCAGAGGACAGGAGAGCTCGTCCTCCACGATGGCCTTGGCATCCGCGAAGGAAAACGGCGGCACCTGATCCTGCAGCTTCTCCAGCTCGAGAATCAGCGGTTCCGGCAACAGGTCCCGGCGCAGACTCGCCACCTGACCCACCTTGATGAACGCGGGACCGAGCTCCTCCAGCATCCTGCGCACCCGCCGCGGCATGCTGGGCCGGGGCGTGGGCGGATTGTCACCGGAGGCAAACCATTTCCCGGGCAGCCGCAGCACGTCGTGTAGACCCAGGCGCGCCACCAGCCAAGCGAACCCGTTGCGCACCAGGATCTGCGCGATCGTTCGATAGCGGTTGAAATGCCGGACCTTGCGTGGGACCATGCTCTCCCTCCTCGACCCTCCCATTGTACCGTATCTTGCACAATCGCGCGGTGTGGCGCAGTGGACCATTCGGAACCAAAGCGCTCGCGTCAGTAGGCCGTCAGGAGATACGCAACCATGGCCAAGAGCATCAGGACGAGACACGCGCTCAGGAGGATGGGGAAGCGAAAGGCGGATTGAAACTGACCGGAGTTGATGCCGCGACGTTTATGAAGGTAGCTCCAACACGCGTAGATCGCGGCCACCAAGGCGATGAAAATCGTGAACAATCCGATCCCGCGAACCAGGGCATCGGAGAACGGATGCATCTCGCGCGCGAGTTCAAAGTGCAGGCTCGTGGTCACGAAGCCAATGCCCAAAATCGCGATGATGGTGCGAATCCAGGCCAGAAACGTCCGCTCGTTGGCCAAATGCTGCTGGACGTATTTGGATTCCTCAGGCCGTGGCACGCCATACCCTCCCATCCTCTGGTCGATTGTGGTATAAAAGAGAAGCAAGAGCGCAAAACAACGCGCCAACGCACGGTAATTCCGACTGCGGCTCACACAAGCCGAAAGGAGAAATTGCGTGGAAAGTCACGTCCTGCCCGTACTTCTCATCGTCATCCTCGTCGCGTTCGGCCTCTACCGGCGCGTCCGCCGCACCGTCACGTTCCAACCCATCCAGCGCCGGCGAATGATCATCCGCTCCCTGCTGTTCGTGCTCCTGCTCGTGTTGTTTGTGGGGACGGCAGCCAAGACCGACCTATCCTACGGGGTGATGGGCATCGGCATCCTGGCCGGGCTGGCCCTGGCCTGGGTCGCAGCGGCCACCACCCGTTTTGAAATCCGGAACGGGATATGGCATTATCGGCCCAGCGGCTGGGTGAGCGGTGTGGTGCTGCTGCTGTTCATCGGCCGCCTCGCCTACCGGTTGTTGGAATTGTACCACAGCGAAGACCTGGCCGCCGCGTCCAATGGCCAGCCCGCTCACTTGCAGGCGAACAACTATACAAGCGACCCTTGGACACTGCTCGCCTTTTTCATCTTATTCTCGTATTACGCGGCCTACTTCGCGTATCTGCTGTGGAAGGAGAGGCGGCTGGAGACGTCGGGGCAGGAGACCGGCGGATAGGCTGCGGCAGCACGCCCAGGCTTTCGCCCGGCGTGGCCTGCGGAATCGGCGCCGCCAATGCCAGACGGCATACAGGCCAAGAGGCGGCACGCGGACGATTGGTCTACCGAGTGGAAAGCGCCGCAGGTCAATCCTGCGGCGCCACTCGTTCTACACGGGGCTTGTTCAACCAAGGCCGAAGCACCATCGATACGCACTCCACATTGTATTCCCGCCAAGCGAGGGTCATCTCGTCGGCCACCCGCAAGGCCACCTTTTCGTTGTCGCACCAAGCCAGCAGCGAAGGTCCGGCCCCGCTCAACGTGAGTGCCTTCGCTCCTTGCCGCACCGCCGCGCGGCGCACATCCTCAAACCCGGGTATCAGCTGACGGCGGTACGGCTCATGCAGCCGGTCGCCAAAGCCAGCCCGCAGCCCGTCCAGTTCCCCGCTCGCCAAGGCCAGCATGAGGCGCGCGGCCTGCGCCACGTTGTACACCGCATCAGCCATGGAGACTTGCTGCGGCAGCGCTTTGCGCGCCTTTTCCGTCGGCAATGGAAAGTTGGGCACGCCGACCGCAAACACCAGCTGCTCCGGTATGGGTAGAGGCGTGTACGGTGGGCCGTAGCCATCCGCCGCACACAGGCACCCTCCCCCAAACAGCGCGGGCGCCACGTTGTCCGGGTGGCCTTCCAATTCTGTCGCCAGTTTCAGCAGAGCCGCGTCATCCAGCGCACGCTCCGGGTCAAAGTGTTGGACCAAGCCATTGCCGAGCAGGAGGCCGCCGACAATCGCGCTGGCGCTAGAGCCCAATCCCGCCGCGATAGGGATGTGGTTGTGCGCGCGGATGCAAAACTCGGCAGGTACGCGTGTTGCCCCCGCCCGCTCGAACAAAAGCTCCATCGCCTGCACGATCACGTTCTCACGCGTGAGCGGAAGCTGGTTTGCCGCCTCTCCTTCCATTGTGATGGCAAACGGGCGGCCGGTCTCCACCTCGATTTCATTGAACAGGGCCAGCGCCAGCCCCATGCAATCGAACCCAGGCCCCAGATTGGCCGAGGTGGCAGGAACCCGTACGCGCAGGCGCAGGCGCAGGGTTGAGCTGGCTTGATCCCGTGCTGTCATCGCTGCATCCATGTCTACCGCCATCCTGCCCTTCTCACAACCGCTTTTCCAAGACCCGCCGCACGGCCGACAATTCTGCATCCACGACTTGCGCCGACGCCGCCGCGATGCGGGTGGCCGAATCGGGGTCTTTCAGTCCATTGCCGGTCAGCACGCACACCACCGTCTCGCCCGGGCTCAATTGGCCGGTGCGCGCCAACTTCAGCAGCCCGGCCACGGACGCCGCCGATGCTGGTTCCGCAAACACGCCTTCTCCTGCAATCAGACGGTACGCTTCGCGAATCTCGTCGTCGCTGACGGAGCCGATGGCGCCCCCGGATTCCTTGGCCGCGTTCAGAGCCAGTGCCGCGGACGCTGGATTGCCAATGCGAATGGCGGTGGCAAACGTCTCCGGGTGCTCAATCGGGTGCCCCACCACCAAAGCGGCAGCCCCTTCCGCCTCGAACCCGTTCATCTTCGGAGTCGAATTCACCACGCCCGCCCTGTGGTAAGCCGTGAACCCTTGCCAATAGGCGCTGATGTTGCCCGCGTTGCCAACCGGAATGCACAGCCTGTCCGGGGCGCCGCCGAGCGCGTCGCAAACCTCGAAGGCGGCCGTCTGCTGGCCCGCCAACCGGTGCGGGTTGATGGAATTGACCACCGTGACCGGCAGAACATCAGAGAGTTCCCGCACCAGCTGCAGCGCTTCATCGAAGTTGCCCCGGATGGAGACGACCTCGGCCCCGTAGATGGCCGCCTGCGCCAGCTTGCCGAGCGCCACCTTGCCCTCGGGAATCAGCACAATCGCGCGCACCCCGGCCCGGGCCGCGTAGGCCGCCGCGGAAGCCGACGTATTGCCGGTGGAGGCACAAATGACCGCTTCCGAACCCTGCTCCAAAGCCTTGGCGACGGCCAGCACCATGCCCCTGTCCTTGAACGATCCGGTCGGGTTAGCGCCCTCATACTTCAAGAACACGTCACAGCCCGTGCGCCGGCTGAGGAGAGGCGACGGAATCAATGGTGTATTGCCTTCGCACAGGCTGAGTTCCGGCGTCTGCTCGGTCACCGGCAACCACTCCCGGTAGCTCGACAGAATCCCCGGCCAGCGCCTGTGCTGTGTCTGCGGGTTGATCATCAACAGGCTCCTCCCCTGTCCGCACGGTGTATAGAAAGTCGCGGTCTTTCTTCACCCATCCACAGCCAGCGGCAACATGGCGGCCCCGCTTGTCTCCTGATGGGCCGTGGCTTCGCCTTCTGAGTCCCCCGGCTCCACAGGCATCACGCTGCAGACCTTCCGTACGCTGGCCAACTGCCGCAAGGCGGCCAACACCTCGCGCAATCGCCGCGGCGGCGTCCGGTGCGTGACAATGACAATCTCGGCGCAGTTGTTATCGACCCGTTTTTGCAGCACCGACTCCATGCTCACGTCCACTTCGCCAAACAGGCCGGCAATCTGCGCGAATACCCCCGGCTGATCGGCGACCAGCAGCCTGAGGTAGTGGCGCGCCGGTTCCATGGAAGACGCGTCCACCCGCTTGTGCGACAGACAGACCTGCGGCGCCATCTGCACGACACCCAGCCGCAGGTTGCGCAGCACCTCAATCAGATCGCCGACCACGGCGCTGGCGGTCGGCAGCGAACCCGCGCCGCGACCGAAGAACATGAGGTCACCGGAGGCGTCGCCGCGTACGAACAGGGCATTGTACGAATCGGACACGCTGGCCAAGGGATGGTCCTGCGGCACCAGTGTCGGCCGCACCCGCAGGGCCAACTGTCCGCCGCGGTCGGTGGCCGTGGCCAGCAGCTTGATCACGGCGCCCAGCTCCTGCGCGTACTGGACGTCGCGCGCGGACACGGAGCGGATGCCCTCCACCTCGACATCCTCCAAGCGCACCTGAGTGTGAAACGCAATCGAGGCGAGGATGGCCAGCTTGCGCGCGGCATCCAGGCCATCCACGTCACTGGACGGATCGGCCTCGGCGTATCCCAGGTCCTGGGCCTCTCTCAGTGCATCCGCAAATTCGGCGCGGGTCTCCGTCATGCGCGTCAGGATGTAGTTCGTGGTTCCGTTCAGGATTCCCTTCAGGTCGGTGATGTCGTTGGCCGTCAGAGATTCCTTGAGCGGGCGAATGAGCGGAATCGCGCCGCCCACCGCCGCCTCGTAGTACACGTCCACCCCCGCCTTGGCCGCCGCCTCCCAGATCTCCGGGCCATGGCCGGCAATCAGGTCCTTGTTGGCCGTCACGATGTGCTTGCCGGCCGCGATGGCGGCCAACAGCATCCGCCTGGCGTCCTCCACGCCGCCTATCGTCTCGATGACCACGCGCACATCCCCGTCCTCCAGGATGTCCTCCGGCCGCGTGGTGACATGGATGCCGGCCAGGTCCACAGCCCGCGGTTTCGTCACATCGCGCACCAAAATGTGCTTCAAAACCGGGCGCATGCCGGTCAAAGCCTGAATCTTGCCGGCCCGGCGCCGCAGCAGCTGCACGACGCCAGATCCGACCGTTCCACACCCGAGCAATCCAACCTGTACGTCCATCAGCCGACCGCCGCCTTGCTGCGCCGTTGCTCGTAATCCGCTATGGCGGCCTCGTGCTGCAGGGTCAAACCGACATCATCCAGACCGTTCAGCAGCTTGTGTTTGCGCTGTGGATCGATGTCGAATGGGTAACTGTTTCCATCCGGCAGCTCCACGCGCTGCTTCTCCAGGTCCACCGTCAGGCTGTACGGATGACCCGCACCGACAGTGAACAGGTGCTGAATGGTTTCGGACGCCAAAACCACCGGCAGCAGCCCGTTCTTGAAGCAGTTGTTGTAAAAAATGTCCGCAAACGAAGGCGCCAAAATGACCCGAATCCCGTAGTCGGCCAACGCCCAGGCGGCGTGTTCACGGGAGGACCCGCAGCCGAAGTTGTCGCGCGCCACGAGGATGCTCGCCCCCGCGTAATCCGGGTGGTTGAGCGCAAACTCCGGATTGGGGGAGCCATCGTCCAGGTACCGCCAGTCGTAGAACAGGAACTGGCCAAAACCACTCCGCTCAATCCGTTTCAAAAACTGCTTCGGTATAATCTGGTCGGTATCGACGTTCACCTTGTCGAGGAACGCCGTTTTTCCTTCATGCCGGACGAGCGGCTCCATGACCTGCACCTCCTGTGTTTGATCCGGCCGCCGACGGCGACGGCGACCCATTGAGAAACTCGCGCACATCGACAAAGTGACCCGCGATGGCCGCGGCAGCTGCCATCGCCGGACTGACCAGGTGCGTACGCGCTCCCTTCCCCTGACGGCCCTCGAAGTTGCGGTTGGACGTCGAGGCGCACCGCTCCCCGGCCGGGACAAAGTCCGGATTCATGGCCAGGCACATGCTACAACCCGGCTCCCGCCATTCAAAACCAGCCGCGCGGAAGACCTCGTGCAGCCCCTCCGCCTCCGCTTGTTCCTTGACCCGCTTCGAGCCGGGTACCACCAGGGCCCGCACCCCGGGCGCCACCCGCCGGCCTTTGGCGACCGCCGCCGCCAGCCGCAAGTCCTCAATCCGGGCATTGGTGCACGAGCCGATGAACACGTGCTGCACGGACACATCGGTCAAACGCGTGCCCGGGGTCAACCCCATGTAGGCGAGCGCCTGCTCGGCCGCCTGGCGCGCGACGGGTGAAGCGAAGCTGTCCGGGCTCGGTACCACATCGTTCACACCCAGGCACATGCCCGGGTTGGTGCCCCAGGTGACCTGCGGTTCCAAGTCCGCCACATCCAATTCAATCACCTTATCAAACTCGGCGCCCTCGTCCGTGCACAGCTGCTTCCACGCCTCGACGGCCCGCTCGAACTCCGCTCCCTGCGGCGCGTAGGGCCGGCCCTGCAGGTAGGCAAAGGTCTTCTCATCCGGCGCGACCAAGCCGGCCCGGGCGCCAGCCTCAATCGCCATGTTACACATGGTCATGCGGCCTTCCATGCTCAGGCTCCGCACCGCCTCGCCCGAAAACTCAATCACATAGCCGGTGCCAAAATCGACACCGTAACGGCCAATCACCGCCAGGATCACGTCCTTCGCCGTGACCCCGGCTGGAAGCTGCCCGTTCAGGCGCACATTCAGCGTCTTCGGCCGCACCTGCCACAGACACTGGGTGGCCAGCACATGTTCGACCTCGCTGGTCCCGATGCCGAACGCCAGGGCGCCGAAAGCGCCGTGGGTGGAGGTGTGGCTGTCGCCGCAGACAATCGTCTTGCCGGGCTGTGTCAGGCCCAGCTCCGGACCAATCACATGCACGATGCCCTGATCGCGGCTGTTCAAATCGGCCAACGGAATCCCGAACTGCCGGCAGTTGTCCGCCAACGTCTGGATCTGTTTGGCGGCAATGGGATCGCGCACGTCGAAAGGATTGTCCGTCGGCACATTGTGATCCATGGTGGCAAACGTCAAATCGGGCCGGCGCACCTTGCGACCTGCCAAGCGCAGAGCCTCAAACGCCTGCGGCGACGTGACCTCGTGGACCAAGTGCAAGTCGATGTAGATGAGGCTTTGACTGCCTTCCTCCACCACTACGTGTTGTTCCCAGATTTTATCGAACAGCGTCTTCGGCCGCGCTGTGGACATCGATGATTCCCCTCCCTTGCCCTTCCAATCGAGTCTTCAAAACGTCCAGCACCTTGTCGGTCATCTCGCCGGTACCCAGCGGACCCCGCGCCGAATTTGTCACGCCCCCGCCCATCAGGTCGGCCGTCCGCCAGCCGGCGGCGAGGACGTCACGCACAGCCTGCTCTATCGCGTCCGCAGCCTGCGGCAGCTCCAAGGAATGCCGAAGCATCAAGGCCGTCGACAAGAAGGTGGCCAGCGGGTTGGCCTTGTTCTGACCGGCGATGTCGGGGGCCGATCCGTGCACGGGCTCGTACAACCCGGGCCCCCCGCTGCCCAGACTGGCCGACGGCAACAAACCAATGGACCCCGTAATCATGGCTCCTTCGTCGCTCAAGATATCACCAAACAGGTTTTCCGTCACCAGCACGTCAAACTGGCCCGGGTTCTGAATCAACTGCATGGCCGCGTTGTCCACCAAGAGGTGATTGAGCTGCACGTCCGGATACTCTGGAGCCAGCCGCTCCGCCGTCTCTCGCCAAACCCGGCTCGATTCCAACACGTTCGCCTTGTCCACGGAGGTCAACCTGCCGCGGCGCTGGCGGGCGAGTTCAAACGCGAGACGCAAAATCCGCTCAATCTCCCCCTGCGTGTACACCAGCGTGTCGACCACTTCCAGTCCACCATCCACCTGCCGGCGTTCCCGCGGTTGACCGAAATACAGACCGCCCGTCAGTTCGCGGACAATCACAAAATCAGCGCCACGAACCACCTCTGGCCGCAACGGCGACGCGTCGACCAGACTGGGGAAGACCGTGATGGGCCGCAGGTTGGCGTACACCCGCAGCGCCTTGCGAATGCCCAGCAGACCCGCCTCCGGGCGCTGGTGCCCAGCCCCCTGATCCCACTTGGGTCCGCCAACAGCCCCCAGCAGCACCGCATCGCTGTCTTTGCACAGTTCCACCGTCTCCTGCGGCAACGGTTCGCCCGTCTCGTCAATCGCCGCGCCGCCGATGAGACCGTGCCTGAACTCAAACCGCTCCCCGGTCCAAGCTGCCACAGCGTGCAGAAGCCGTACCGCCGCCGCGGTCACTTCCGGCCCGATGCCATCGCCCGGCAGAACCGCAATCCGTTTCGTCATCCGACTTCCACCACCTTGCCGCGGCTGGGCAGCTGCAACCGATTCACGGCGTCCAGGAACGACTTGGCCGACGCCGCCAACACATCGTTGTCAATCCCGCGTCCGCTCGTCTCCCGTCCGCCCGACTCGACACGCACGTACACCTCGGCCAACGAGTCCTGGCCGCCCGTCGTCGATTGGATGCGGTAATCGAGAAGGGTCACGGGACTCGCAACAATCCGCTCAATCGTGTTGAAAATCGCCTCGACGCTGCCATTGCCGGTGGCCGCTTCGCAGACCACGGAGCCGTCCGGACAGCGCAGACCCATGGTCGTCGTCGTCAAGGCCGATCCGTACGACACCTGCAAGAACTCCAGCTCAAACCGCGCCCCCGTCGGCTCCGCCTGCGCGTCCAGGGCGAGCGCCAGGATGTCATCGTCCGTGACCTGCTTCTTTTTATCGGTCAGCGCCTTGAACGCCACAAACAGCTCGTTGAAGCGTTCTTCGTCCAGTTCCAGCCCCAACTCCTTGCACCGCTCACGGAACGCGTGCCGCCCGGAGTGCTTGCCCAGCACCAACGAGTTGGAGGACAGGCCCACCATCTCCGGCTCGATGATTTCATAGGTCAGCGTGTTCTTCAACACGCCATCCTGATGGATGCCCGACTCGTGGGCGAAGGCGTTGGCACCGACCACCGCCTTGTTGGCCGGCACCGACATCCCGGTCAGCTTGCTGACCAGTCGGCTGGTACGCACAGTCTGGCGCAGGTCCAGCCGGGTGGCGGCTTGATACGCGTTCTTGCGGATGGCCAATGCCACCGCCACTTCCTCCAAGGCGGTGTTGCCGGCCCGCTCACCGATGCCGTTGATGGTGCCCTCAATTTGGTCCACGCCCGCTTCAATCGCCGCCAGAGTGTTGGCCACCGCCAGCCCCAGGTCATCGTGGCAGTGGGCCGACAGTTTGACCCTATCGATGTTCGGTACGTGCTCACGGATGTAGCGGAACAACCGCCCGTACTCCTCCGGCGTGGAGTAGCCCACCGTATCTGGCAGGTTGATCACCTTGGCGCCAGCGTCAATCACCTTTTGAATGATATGAACCAAAAAGTCCCAATCGCTGCGCGTGGCGTCCTCGGCCGACCACTCCACCAGCGGGAATCTCTGCGCCCCATAGCGCACGCAGGACACCGCCGCTTCAACGACCTCTTCCGGCTTCATCCGCAGTTTATATTCCATATGAATGGGCGAAGTGGCGATAAAGACATGCAGGCGCGGCTGGCTGCCCTCGCGCAGCGCCTCCCAGGCCGCATCAATATCCTTCAAGTTGGCGCGCGCCAACCCGGCCACCGAACATCCCTTGACGGCGCGGGCAATCTGGCGCACCGCCTCCAGGTCACCCTGGGACGCCGCCGGAAATCCCGCTTCGATGACATCGACGTTGTACTTTTCCAGCTGCAGGGCGATTTCCAGCTTCTCGTGCGGGTGCAGGTTTACACCGGGCGACTGCTCCCCGTCCCGCAGCGTGGTATCAAAGACCTCAATGTTCCGCATCGGCCGCCACCTCTGCTTTCGCCATCGGCACTCCCGTCGTCTGCCGACGAATGAACGGCATCATCTCGCGCAAGCGGCGTCCGACCACCTCCACCGGATGCTGCTGTTCACGCCGGTTGATGGCGTTGAACTGAGGACGCCCCACCTGGTTTTCCAGAATCCACCCTTTAGCAAAAGTTCCGTCCTGGATTTCCTTCAGCAGGCGGCGCATTTCCGCTCTCGTCTCCTCGGTGACAATCCGCGGGCCGGCGGTGAAATCCCCCCACTGCGCCGTATCCGAGATCGAATAGCGCATGTATTCCAATCCGCCTTCGTAAAGCAGATCGACAATCAGCTTCATCTCATGCAGACACTCGAAATACGCAACTTCCGGCTGGTATCCGGCCTCGACCAGGGTCTCGAATCCCGCCTTGATGAGCGCCGAGAGCCCTCCGCACAACACGGCCTGTTCACCGAACAAATCCGTCTCCGTCTCCTCGGCGAAGGTGGTCTCCAACACGGCCGCGCGCCCGGCGCCGATGCCTTTGGCATAGGCCAACGCCAGCTCGCGCACGCCCCCTCCGGCCACCTCCTGCCCCACCGCAAACAGGGCAGGCACGCCGCCGCCTTCCACAAACACGCGCCGCACCAGATGGCCGGGCCCCTTGGGAGCGACCATAAACACGCCCACCCCATCGGGAGGAACAATCTGGCTGAAGTGAATGTTGAACCCGTGCGCGAACGCCAGGCACTTTCCAGGCGTCAAATTGGGCTCAATCTCACTGCGGTACACCTGCGGCTGCCGCTCGTCAGGGAGCAGAATCATGACCACATCGGCCCGCTTGGTCGCCTCAGCGACCGAATAGACCGCAAACCCATCTTCCTCCGCCTGCTGCCAGGAGCGGCCCGGGCGCAGCCCGATGATGACATCCACTCCATTGTCCCTCAGGTTCTGCGCGTGAGCGTGCCCCTGCGATCCGTACCCTACAATCGCCACCGTACGTCCGGACAAGGCGTTCAGTTCCATATCTTTGTCGTAATACACTTTCACCATGATGCCACACCCTTTCTGTTTTGCTGGAATTAGACCCACAAGGCGTTGCTCTTCGCGAAGCGGGCAATCTCCTGCACCGTCTCGCTGTCGCGCGTCATGCTGGTCAAGCCGGTCCGCGCGAGCTCCTTGATGCCGTACGGGCGCAACAGCGCCAGCAAGGCGTCAATCTTCTCCGGCTTGCCAGTGGCCTCAATGGTCACCGAATCACGTCCCACGTCGATGACCGAGGCCCGAAACGGTTCAATCAGGCTCGTCAGCTCCGCCCGAGTCGGGATGGGGCTGTGCACCCGAATCAACACCAGTTCACGGGCGACAATCGGCTGGTCCGTGATGTCCTGGACCTTCAACACGTCAATTTGTTTCGACAACTGCTTAATCACTTGTTCCACAATCCGTTCGTCTCCGGTGGCCAGGACAATCGTCATCCGCGACTGACCGTCGATTTCGCTTGGGCTGACCGTCAGGCTCTGAATGTTAAAGCCCCGTTTCAGGAACAGGCCCGTGATGCGGTTGAGGACGCCGGTGCGGTTGTTGACCACCACGTTCAAAATCCGGGCATTCATGGTTTCACCCCTATCATCTCGTGCAGGCCACTGCCCGGAGCCACCATCGGGTAGACGTTCTCCTCCGATGTGACCCGACACTCAATGAGCACAGGGCCAGGCTGCGCCAACGCCTCGCGCAGGATAGCGGCGCAACTTTCCTCGTCCTCCACCCGGTATCCTGGAATGGCGTACGCCTGCGCCAGCTTTACATAGTCCGGTTGGAATGAGAGCAAAGAATGGGAATAGCGCCCCTGGTAAAACAGTTCCTGCCACTGTCTGACCATGCCCAACGCCGAGTTGTTCAGCACGATCACCTTGATCGGCAGCTGGTACTGGGCCACCACGGCGAGCTCCTGCACCGTCATCTGAAACCCGCCATCGCCGAGCACGGCGGCCACCACCCGGCTGGGATCCCCGAGCTGGGCGCCGATAGCAGCAGGCAGACCGAATCCCATGGTTCCCAAACCGCCCGACGTCACAAAACGGTTGGGCTCCGCAAACGAATAGAACTGCGCCGCCCACATCTGGTGTTGACCGACGTCTGTCACGACAATCGCCTCCCCGCGGGTGGCGCGGCAAATCTCCTCCACCACCCACTGAGGCTTGAGCCCGCTGTCGTCCCGCTCGTACCAGAACGGGTAATCCCGCTTGAGCTCCAGGAGATGCGAAACCCAGTCCTCATAGTGGCCCGGGCCGGTACACTCCTGCAGCAGCACTTCCAGGGCGCGGCCGGCGTCTCCGACCACCGGAATGTCCGTTTCGACGTTTTTGCCGATTTCGGCCGGATCGATATCAATGTGGGCGACCTTGGCCCGCCGGGCGAAGTGATTGAGATTGCCAGTCAGGCGGTCGTCAAAGCGAGCCCCAAAGTTGATCAGGAGGTCGGTTTCGTACAGCGCGTGGTTGGCGGCAAACGTGCCGTGCATGCCTCCCATGCCCAGGAACAGCTCATGATTACCCGGAAAGCCTCCCAACCCGAGCAGGGTGTGGACCACCGGAATCCGCGTCCGTTCGGCAAACTGGCGCAGCAGAGTGTGCGCGCGAGCGTGCAGAATACCGGCTCCGGCGAGGATTACGGGCCGGCGCGCTGTTGCCACAGCGGCGGCCAATTTGCGCAGTTGCAGCCGGTTGGGCTCTATGGTCGGCTGGTAGCCGGGCAGGCAAACCGGCGCGTCATAGTGAAACACGCCTTTGGCGCTGGTAATGTCCTTGGGCAGGTCGATGAGTACGGGCCCGGGACGACCCGTGGTGGCAATGTGGAAAGCCTCTTTAATCACCCGCGGCAGCTCCGCTACATCACGCACCTGATAGCTGTGTTTGGTGACGGGCATCGTGATGCCGAGCACCGAAGCCTCTTGAAACGCATCCGTGCCGATGACCGCGGTCGCCACTTGACCGGTGAAGACGACCAGAGGCAACGAATCCATCATCGCATCCGCCAGACCGGTGACCAAATTGGTCGCGCCCGGCCCCGACGTCGCGAGCACGACTCCAGGCCGCCCGGTCACGCGCGCGTAGCCCTCGGCCGCGTGAATGGCCCCTTGCTCGTGACGGGGCAAGATGTGCCGAATCCCACACTGGTAGAGGGCGTCGTATACGGGAAGCACCGCCCCTCCGGGATAGCCAAACAGAACCTCAACTCCCTCCCTGCGCAGTGCTTCCACCAGCATCTCGGCACCGGTCAGTTCCAGCGCACTGTGCACCTGCCGCCCCTGCGCCTGCGGACTGGGCTCGGCACCCGATTTTTCCGGCATCGGTTTTGGCGCTGCGGCTTCCGCTCCCGTACTCATAATTTCTCTCCCTCCATCTCTGTTTGTCGGCCCCGCTGCAGCGGGGATCCCGGAATTGCACGCGATTGCGCTTTGTCCATGCGGGCGGCAGGTGTCGCCGCCACCCGCCGCATCGGTCTCAGCCGCGCAACACCGCCCCCGTGTTGGCCGACGTCACCAACTGCGAGTAACGCCGCAAGTAACCGCTGCGCTGTTTCGGCTCCGGCGGCGACCACTGTTCCTTGCGCCGGGCCAGTTCAGCGTCATCCAACAATAAATCGATGGTGCGGGCGTTCATGTCAATGCGGATGCGGTCACCGTTTTGCACCCAGGCAATGGGGCCCCCTTCAGCGGCCTCCGGTGAGATGTGCCCGACACAGATGCCGCGTGTGGCGCCCGAAAACCGGCCGTCGGTAATGAGGGCGACCTTCGTACCAAGCCCACGCCCGACGATGGAAGAGGTGGGTGCCAACATTTCCGGCATTCCCGGACCCCCTTTGGGCCCCTCGTAGCGGATGACCACCACATGCCCTTCGCGGACCTCGCCGCTGTTGATGCCGCGCTGAGCGTCCTCTTGCGATTCGTAGACGATGGCTTCGCCTTCGAATTCCGTAATGCCATCCTGCACCGCACCCACTTTGATGACCCCGCCGTTGGGCGCCAGGTTTCCGAACAAGATCGACAACCCTCCGACCGGGCTATAAGGATCGGTGCGCCGGCGAATCACCCGTTCGTCCAGAATTTCGGCATGCTGGACGTTTTCCCGAATCGTCTTCCCGGTGATGGTGATGCGCTCCGGATGAATGGCCTCAGCTTCAATCAACTCCTTGATAATGGCCGACACGCCGCCCGCTTTGTGCACATCCTGGATGCTGTATTCGGACGCCGGGCTGATCTTGGCGATGTACGGGACGCGTTTGGCGATCTCGTTGATTCGCTCCAGGTCGTAATCAATCCCCGCCTCGTTGGCAATCGCCATCAGGTGCAGGACGGTATTGGTCGATCCGCCCATGGCCATATCGAGGGCAAACGCATCATCAATGGCTTCGCGGGTGATGATGTCGCGCGGACGCACGTCTTCTTGAATCAGTCGCATGAGGTGGCGGGCCGCCTCGTAGATGAGTTCTTCCCGCTCTTTGGAGGTGGCAACGAGCGTTCCGTTGCCGGGGAGGGCTATGCCGAGCATTTCCATGATGGTGTTCATAGAATTCGCGGTGAACATGCCTGAACACGATCCACACGTCGGACAGGCGTTCCGCTCCAAATCCATAAGTTCTTCCTCGCTGATGCGCCCGGATTGATAGCTGCCAACGCCTTCAAACACAGATACAAGCGACAGCGGCTTGCCCGTCCGCGAACGTCCAGCTTCCATCGGACCGCCGGAGACAAACACACAGGGGACGTTGGTGCGGACGGCCGCCATCAGCATACCGGGGGTGATTTTGTCACAGTTCGGGATATAGAAGACACCGTCAAACCAGTGCGCGTTGATCATCGTCTCCGCCGCATCCGCAATCAGTTCACGGCTCGGCAGGGAATAGCGCATGCCGATGTGTCCCATGGCTATGCCGTCGTCCACGCCAATGGTGTTGAATTCAAAGGGTATGCCGCCGGCTTCTCGAATGGCGGCCTTGACCACTTCACCCATCTGTTTCAAATGGACATGACCGGGAACAATGTCAACATACGAATTGCACACCCCGATGAACGGTTTCGGCAGGTCAGCCGGTTTCACCCCGGTCGCATACAGCAAGCTGCGGTGAGGCGCCCTGTCCACGCCCTTCTTTATCATGTCGCTGCGCATGCAGGCACCTCCTTGATGGTATCCGTGAAACTTCAGACACGAGATGCGACCGATGCCGCCCGGTCGGGGTAGACCTGCACTCCATCGACAAGCACACGCCGCCGGAAAGTCTCATGCACCTGCTTGGTACAGAATCCGGGTTCCCCCGTGCCGATGACGCGCCCATCCACCTTAACCACCGGCACAATCTCAGCCGCCGTACCCGTCAGGAACACTTCATCCGCCACATACACATCATGGCGGTGGAACGCTTCTTCCTTCACCATGTAGCCCAGTTCCTCGGCAATCTCCATCACCACTTGACGTGTGATGCCCGCCAGGGCGCCGAGATACGTGGGCGGTGTATAGAAAACGCCGTTCTTTACAATGAACACATTCTCGCCCGACCCTTCTACCACATAGCCCTCCGTGTTCAATACCAGGGCTTCGCTTGCGCCTGCGACCCGGGCGTCAATTTTAATCAAAATATTATTAAGGTAATTCAATGATTTCACTCTCGGGTTGAGAATGTCGCCACGGCTGCGCCGCGTGGCCACCGATACGACGTCAATTCCCTGCTCGTACAACTCCTTCGGGAACATAGCCAGTTCCTCTACGATGACGAACACCGCTGCGGTCTGGCATTTCCATGGATCAAGCCCCAAGTCTCCCGTGCCGCGTGTGGCGACCAGGCGAATATAAGCGTCATCCAAGGCATTCCGGCGCACCGTCTCGACAACGATGCCTTCCATTTCATCCAAACTATAGGGAATCTTTAACATAATCGACTGCGCCGACTCGTACAGGCGGACCAGGTGTTCACGAAGTCGGAACACGTTCCCCCCGTACACACGAATGCCCTCGAAGATCCCGTCCCCGTACAAGAGCCCATGATCATAAACGGAGACCTTCGCTTCGTCACGGCTGACATAATCGCCGTTGAGAAAGATGGTTTGCCCCATGTTCTTTCACACTCCCGAAGAAGAAATCAACAAAGCCGCACGTGCCCCATAACCGGGACCCGTTCGAATCGTCCTACTATTTTCTGTAAGCCAAATACAGCTAGTGAAAAAAGTGAGAACGATGAGGCGAGAAAGAAGTTTGAAGGACATTGTAGACTCCAGGGAAGACGAGTGTCAATAGTCACAACTTTCCTTATTATACATGTAAGCGTTTACCCGTTCTTTCTCGTAAACGCTTACTATAGCATTGGGATTGAGACTCAAAGAGAAAATGAATTTTTTTTGAACACCGCTCACATGTCGGGAAAGGTCGAACAAAGAGGGCGGCTCCATGGCCGCCCAACTTCGATTCAGGGTTCGGAGGGGATGTATGTAGACCGGCGCCGGAACGCGACGGAAAGGCGCACGACCGATCCGAATTCGCGTCAGGCACCTTCGCATCAGACACCGACAGACAGTGCATTGACCGCCCGTTTCAAGCGGTCCATCGCTTCCCGCACGTACGCACGGGGGCAACCGACATTCATGCGCATGAAGCCCTGGCCGCCAGTGCCGAAAATGTGCCCTTCATCGAACGCAATGCGCGCCTGTGTCAGACAGAACTGGTCAAGCTCAGACTGAGCCAGCCCCAGCTTACGAAAGTCCAGCCAGACAAGATACGTCCCCTCGGGCACCACCACCGACAACGACGGGATCTCGGCCTTCACTGTGGATACCACGACATCGACATTGCCCTGCAGGTATACAAGCAACTCATCGAGCCAGTCGTCACCGTACCGATAGGCTGCTTCCGCCGCCACCAAGCCCAGCACGTTCGCTCCGGCCTGAGAGCGGCGGCGCTGCGCCGCCAGGTAGGCCTCGCGCAAGCGCGGATTGCTGGCCACCACCAACGCCGTTTGCAATCCGGCGAGGTTAAACGTCTTGCTCGGCGCCAAGCAGGTCACCGTCCGCTCGGCAACGCGGTCTCCGAGTGAGGCGAGAGGGGTATGGCGGTGTCCAGGAAGAATGAGGTCGCCGTGAATTTCGTCGGCAATGATGAGCACGTCGTGACGCTCGCAGACCTCTGCAAACTGACGCAGTTCCTCTCTGTCCCAAACGCGGCCGACCGGGTTGTGCGGACTGCACAGAATGACCAGCTTGACACCCCCGGACTGGAGTTTCACGTCAAGGTCCGCCAAGTCCATCACGTATCGGCCGTCCTCCAGCCGCAGCGGGTTTTCGACGACGCGGCGCCGGGTTTCGCGAATGACGCGCATGAACGGGTAATAGACCGGAGGTTGCACCAACACCCCGTCCCCCGGATCTGTGAGTGCCTCGATGAGGATACTGATGGCCGGGACCACTCCCGGGGCGTGCGCCAGCCATTTTTCCTCTATAGGCCAACCCTGGCGACGGCGGTACCAGTCTGCCGCCGCCTGCAGGTAGCCTTGGGTGACCAGCGGATACCCAAACACCCCGTGCTCCACACGCCTGCGCAACGCCGCGAGCACCGGTTCCGGGGACGGGAAATCCATGTCGGCCACCCACATCGGCAATACGTCTGTGGTGCCAAACCGTTCTTGCAGTCCATCCCATTTCGAGCAGCCGGTGCCCACCCGCTCAACGATGGCATCAAAGTCATACTTCACGTGGTATGGCGTCTCCTTTCTCGGCTCCAAGGGACACAGGAGCTGTGTTGGAATCCCGCCATTCCATCATACCGAAAGTTGACTCGGACATCCTCACTCCGGCTTAACTTCCTCATCCACCACTTCGTACTTCTGGGTATCGTGTGGAATTTCCGTGGCCACGCCACCCTCATTGGACATGCGCTCCACGCTGGCTTCCACCGGCTCCGGCGTCTCCTTTGGGTCTGGCAGCATCGGATCGCGGGGCGCGCGGCGCTGTCTGGAATCCGGCCCTCCCGACACAGGACTCACCTCCCTCCTGTCGGCCAGTGGGCGCCGCCCGAAAAGAAAGGGACCACGCCTAGTCTGTCCGAGCGAGGTCCCAGGTCATGCACCCATCCGGCGGAGGTCCGGCTCAGGCCGTACAGTGGCAAGGCGCACGCCGGCCGCCACGCTGGTCTGGAATCCCCCAGGCCTAGCGCGCGCCCTCGGTCTCCTCTGCCGCTTCCACAAAACGGTTGGTCAGGCGGCCTACGCCTTCAATCTCGACGGTGACCTCGTCGCCGGCCTGCAGCCACCGCTGCGCGTGCGGAGGCATGCCGAGGATGACCCCCTCCGGTGTGCCCGTCAAAATAATGTCTCCCGGCCAC
The DNA here is from genome assembly GCF_001552655.1 of Alicyclobacillus kakegawensis NBRC 103104. GTDB lineage: Bacteria > Bacillota > Bacilli > Alicyclobacillales > Alicyclobacillaceae > Alicyclobacillus_G > Alicyclobacillus_G kakegawensis. Next base: position 55,626 of record NZ_BCRP01000015.1, read on the forward strand.
AGCGTCATGTGCCGCGACAGGTAGGACACCAACTCCGCGCACGAAAAGATCATGTCGCTGGTGTTGGAATTCTGACGAACCTCTCCATTCACATACGTGCGAATGGGTAAAGCGTTCGGATTGGGAATCTCGTCCGCGGTCACGAAATACGGCCCGATGGGGGCAAACTTGTCGCACGTCTTGCCGAGGAGCCACTGCGGTGTACGGTTTTGCAGGTCGCGAGCCGACACGTCGTTGGCCACTGTGTACCCAGCCACCGCCGTCAACGCGTGCTCCGCATCCACGCCGCTGACCTTTTGCCCAATCACGATGGCCAGTTCAGCCTCATAGTCCACTTGGCGGGACGCCGACGGCAGCGGTATGGGCTCTCGGTGCCCGGCCAGGGTGTTGTTGAACTTGCTGAACACGACCGGACTTGTCGGCACGGGGGAGCCGGTCTCCGCCGCGTGCTTGCGGTAGTTCAGACCGATGCAGATGATCTTCTGCGGGTTCAGCACGCACGGTCCAAACCGCACCTCGTCCTCCGCCAGGGTCTGCCAGCGCGCCTGCTGCAGCCCTTCCCGGCAGATCTCCTGCAGACGCTGCCGCTGCGCCGGCCGCGCGATGAAATCGTCCACCGTCTGGGGCAGAGAATTGACCGATTCGCCCGCGGCCTCCGCAATGTCGAACACCGTCGCCAGCCGCCCCTCGTATGCAACAGCCAGCTGCCAGCGACCGTCTCTGCGTAGATTGGCAATCTTCACGCTCCCGTCTCCCTCCGCTGGTCTGCGCCGTGGCGCTCTGTCCCGTCTTGAATGGAACACAATGAACACTAGCTATCGTACAAATTGCTAGGCGGCCTGTACAGACACTCTGTGGGAAACCGTCCGCCGCACCCGCCCAGGCCCTGTCATGTGACGGACTACAGCAGTCGCTCGTACCCCGGAAGGGTGAGAAAGTCGACGAAGTCGTCCGCTGTGGTCAACTCGTCAAACAGTCGCGCCGCCTCGGCATAGTGTCCGACCTCAAAGCGCCGCTCCCCGACGGCCGTCCGGATTTTCTCCAATTCTTCCGCCAACACCTGGCGGAACAGGTCGATGGTCACCTTGCGACCGTCCGCCAGCACGCCTTTGGGGTGACGGATCCACTGCCAAACCTGGGCCCTGGAGATCTCCGCGGTGGCGGCGTCTTCCATCAGGTTAAAAATCGGCACGGCACCGGCTCCGCCGAGCCAAGCCGCGATGTACTGCACCCCCACGCTGATATTGATACGCAGTCCGTCCTCGGTGATGGTGCCCTCCGGCACCTGCAGCAGGTCCGCGGCAGTGGCCTGCACGTCTTCCCGCTTCTTGTCCACCTGGTTGGGCTGCGGCATGTGCTGGTCAAACACCTCAAGCGCAACCGGCACCAATCCCGGGTGCGCCACCCATGTGCCGTCGTGCCCGTCTTTCGCTTCCCGCTCCTTGTCGGCCCGCACCTTGGCCAACGCGTCTTCGTTGGCAGCCGGATCGTTCTTGACCGGGATCTGCGCCGCCATGCCGCCGATGGCCAAAGCGCCCCGGCGATGGCAGGTGCGAATGGTCAAGAGCGTGTAGTGGCGCATGAACGGTACGGTCATTGTCACCTGAGCCCGGTCTGGCAAAATGAACTGGGGCAGGTTGCGAAATTTTTTGATGTAGCTAAAGATGTAATCCCAGCGCCCACAATTGAGCCCCGCTGCGTGCTCGCGCAACTCGTACAGGATCTCCTCCATCTCGAAGGTGGCCAAAATCGTCTCGATGAGGACCGTGGCTTTGATGGTTCCGCGGGGGATCTCGAGCTCCCTTTCGGCGTGCACAAACACATCGTTCCACAACCGAGCTTCCAGGTGGCTCTCCAATTTCGGCAGGTAAAAATACGGGCCGCTGCCCCGCGCCAGGAGTTCACGCGCGTTGTGGAAGAAATAGAGCCCGAAGTCAAACAGCGCGCCGGCCACAGGCTGCCCGTCCACCTGGACGTGTTTTTCCACCAGGTGCCAACCGCGCGGCCGAACGATGAGCGTGGCCACCCGCGGCTGCAACGCGTAGCGCCTCCCCTCCGGACTGACATACTCTATCGTCCGCCGCACCGCGTCGCGAAGGTTGACCTGCCCGCCCACGGTGTTTTCCCACGTCGGGGAGTTGGCGTCCTCAAAGTCGGCCATGAAGCACCGCGCGCCTGAATTCAACGCGTTGATGACCATCTTCCGGTCGCCGCTCGGGCCCGTGATTTCCACTCGCCTGTCCGTCAAATCCGCGGGAATCGGGCCAACGGTCCACTCACTCTCGCGAATCTCCCTCGTCTCCGGCAAAAAGTCGGGCAGCTGCCCGGCGTCAATCGCTTGCTGACGGGCTATACGCTGCTCCAACAACCGCCTCCGCTGCGGCTCAAAGCGCCGGTGCAGCCCGGCGATGAAAGCGAGGGCCTCGGGAGTCAAGATCTCCGCGAACCGCTCCTCGTACGATCCGCTCACCGTCACGCCGCCTGGGCATAGATACGTGGTTTCCATGACGCTCAGCCTCCCTGTCCACACGATCTGCGCCTTTAGAATCCCAGACATGATTCTGAATATCATCATAACACCGTATTATGGATTGTGGAAGATAGTTCTATAATACGGAACAAGGCGGCAATCGCCTGTCGTTTGCCCGGCCTGAACTCCTGTATAATAAACACGGCAGCACAACCGGATTGCATCGGAGTGGGACCCGTGGAAGACTACACAGTGAAATCGGTCGACAAGGCGCTTAACCTGTTGGAGATGATGAGTGAGTACCCGCAGGGAGCGGCCATCACAGAACTGGCTAGTCGCTCCGGCATGTACAAAAGCACGGTGCACCGTCTCTTGGGTACGATGATGAAGCGGGGATTTGTGGAACAGGACACACAGACGGGCCGCTACAAGCTCGGTTACAGCCTGTTGGATTTGGGCATGCGGCTGTTGTCCTCCATCGACCTGCGGTCCGAAGCCCTTCCCCACCTCCAGGAACTGGCGCGGCAGACGCAGGAGGTCGTGCACCTCGCCCTGCTCGACCAAGGAGAGGTGGTCTACATCGAAAAGGTCGAGACCCCGCACACCATCCGCATGCATTCGCGCGTGGGCAAACGCGTCCCCGTGCATGCCACGGGCCTCGGCAAGGCCATCTTGGCGTTTCTCCCGGCCGGCGAACTGCGCGCGCTCATCCGCCGCTACGGATTGCCGCGAATGACGGAGCACACGCTGACCGACGAAGCCGAGTTCCTGGCATCCCTGGAGACGACGCGCCGGTTGGGGTACGCGATGGATGTGGAAGAACACGAGCTTGGCATCTGCTGCGTGGCGGCTCCCATCTTCGACAACACCGGACAAGTGGTGGCCGCCTGCAGTGTCTCAGGCCCCCGCCAACGCCTCGACCCAGCCAAGTTGGTCGAACTGGCGCCTTTGGTCATGGACACCGGCCGACGCATCTCGGAGCGGCTCGGCCACCACGAGTAAAGCCGCCCTAGGTCCCTTTGATTCAACTCCTAGGCCGCCGGGGCGGCACCAGCAGAGGGACGAAAAACAAGTGAATGTAGACACAGCAGGTCGCGCGAGAGGCGATAGGACCTTGAGGTAGATTGTTTGACTATTCGATGTTAACATACTCATATGTCAACACTTCCAATCAAAAATTCGCGTGTGTCATTGCGGCAGAACATTGTTCTATATATCAGAACCAGCTGTGTATGGATAGAAGAGATTTCTTTTTGGATAAGGAGGCGGAAGCATGTCATCCGATGAGCCGACGCACGCCCCCATCGCCGCGGCATTAGCCGATGCCATCGGTGAAGCCCAGGTGCGGACCGATGCCCATTTGGCCAAGCGCCTCAGCCAGCAGGCCACTCCGATTGTAGTGGCCACCCCCCGCAATCCGGCCGCCGCCGCGCGTGTGCTGCGTCTTGCCGCTGATCACGGCTGGTCCGTGCTGCCCTGCGGGGCGGGCACGCATTTGGAAGCAGGACCAGTCCTTAAGCCTGTCGATGTCGTCATCCAGAGCACAAACCTCAATCAAGTGGTCGAGTATTCACCGGCAGACATGGTCGTCACCGTCCAGTCGGGCATGCCCCTGTCCAAGCTGCGACACGTTCTGGCCGAACACAACCAGATGCTGCCCATGGACGCCCCCTGCACCCCGGCCGCCACGGTCGGGGGAGCCGTCAGTGCCGGCTTGTCCGGTCCCCACCGCGTTTTGTACGGGACATTCCGCGACTTGCTCATTGGCACCCGCATCATCCTCGCGGACGGACGAATGGTGCGAACGGGCGGCAAAGTGGTCAAAAACGTCGCGGGCTACGACGTGACCAAACTCGTGGTCGGAAGCCGGGGCAGTCTCGGCTTTCTCACGGAGTGCACGTTCAAGCTGAAACCGCTTCCTCTGCACCGTGAGCTGTGCCTGTTGGTAGGCAAGAGCGCGCAGGTGGACTGGGTGCGGGCGCGGGTCATGGACTCACCGCTTTTGCCCAGCGCCATGGAGGCGACCAACGATGCCGCGTTGATACAAGCGTTCATCTCAAGCCGACTAGGGACGGATGGACCCGCGGCGGAGTGGCTGTTGGCGATAGATTGCCACGAGAACCGGCAGGCGGCCGCCTACCAGACGGAGCAGGTGCTGCTCTTGGCAGCCGATTTGGGCATGCACGCCGAGGTTATCCGCGGCCAGGATGTGGAACGGTTCTGGGCGCGCCACGCCAAGACCTGGCTGCAACCCGGGAGCGTGCTGCGCGTGCAGGCGCCGCCCACCGACATGATGTCCATCCTCAACGAGTGGACGCAGTTTGCCCATGAGCGACACGTGGCGGCGACCGTGACCGCCAGCCTCCCCGCTGGCGTCGGCCGCATCGGACTGTGGGCCGGGACGGTGGACGAACAGGTGGAGCTGCTCCAGGAATTGCGTGCCCGCGCCCGCCAGCGCGGAGCAGCCAGCCTGCTTGAGACTGCGCCCAAGACCGTCCGCAGCGTGGTCCCGATGTACGACAGTCCTCGTCTCGGTACGGCGGAGCGCAGGCTGCAGGCGGCCGTGCAACGGGCCTTTCAGAGCGGCGGATCGCACTTTCCAGACACATTCGCGGGAGGGATGACCTCATGAACCGGGCACTCTCTCAGTCCGCGCGGAAAACCCCCGCGCCGGCTGACGCCCCCGAGACCGGCGCTTTTCTTTACCCAGAGCCACCGGACACAGACCGCTACTCGGCCTGTGTGCACTGCGGATTTTGTCTCGAAGTGTGTCCCACCTACCAGGAAACCTCGGACGAAAACCTGTCGCCGCGCGGACGTGTGTACTTGATCAAACAGGCAGCCCAAGGCCTCCTCGAGCTGGACGAGGGTTTAGAGAACCCTGTGTTCAGCTGCCTCGACTGCCGAGCCTGCGAGAGCGTCTGCCCGTCCGGTGTGGAGGTAGGCGCTTTGATTGAAAAGGCGCGGGGCCAGTTCCACCTAAAGGCTGAGGAGGAGGGAGGGGCAAGCCCGCTGACGAGGCTGTTTTTGCGCGGCGTGTTTGCTCATCCCAGGCGTCTGCGTGCGTTGGGGAAGATGTTGCGCCTGTACCAGAAGTCAGGGCTGCGGGCGGTGGCTCGCAGCCTGCGCCTGCTCCGTGTCCTGCCCCCGCACATCCGCGAAATGGAAGCAGTTTTGCCCCAGCTGTCCGACCCGCCCGCGCTGCTGAAACTGCCGGAACGCATCCCGGCGGCCGGAACGGGCGCCCAGCCCGCCGCGCCCGTCACTGGGGCCCTGTTCACAGGCTGCGTGATGGATCTGTTTTTCTCCGACATCAACCAGGCGACGGCCCGTGTTCTGACGCGCAACGGGATCACGGTGGTGGTGCCGAAAACGCAGGTGTGCTGCGGCGCCCTGCACGTCCACGCGGGCGACCGTGAACAGGCGCGGGCCTTGGCGCGACAAAACATCGACGCGTTTTTGGCCTCGGGGGCCGACTACGTGGTCGTCAACGCGGCTGGCTGCGGGGCGGCGCTCAAGGAGTACCCGGAACTGTTCAGCGGCCAGCCTGACCTTTACGCCCAGGCGCAGGCCTTTGCGCGACGGGTGCGCGACATCTCGGAGGTTCTCGTGGAGGTCGGATTTCAACCGCCCCGCGGCCGAATCGAACGCACGGTCACCTATCATGACGCCTGTCACCTCTGCCACGCTCAGGGCATCCGCAGCCAACCGCGCCAACTGCTTACCTCCATCCCTGGGCTCAAACTGGTGCCGCTGCCCGACTCGGAGCGCTGCTGCGGCAGCGCCGGGATCTACAACTTAACGCACCCAGACATGGCCAACCGCCTGCTGGAACGCAAGCTGGACGACATTCCCGAAGCGGCGGATGCGGTGGTCATGGGCAACCCGGGGTGCATGCTGCAAATCCGGCTGGGGGTGCAGCGCCGTCAAGCCGGCGTCGATGTCCTGCACACCGTGCAACTGCTGGATGAATCATACCGCAAGGAGGTCATCGAGTGCTGAGTTCCTCCCTGATACGAGAGCTCACGGAGATTGTCGGGCCGGGCGGTGTCATCCACGACTCCAAGCAACTGGCGGCCTACGAGTGCGACGCGTACGTCGCCCAGACGGGGCGTCCGGCCGCCGTGGTGCTGCCGGCAGACACCGACCAAGTCGCGCAGGTCGTCCGCTGCCTCGCCCAGGCAGGCGTGCCGTTTCTCCCGCGCGGAGCGGGAACCGGTCTGAGCGGCGGCGCCACGCCGATGCACCATGAGGTGGTCATCAGCTTGGCCCGGATGGACAAATTGCTGCACGTGGATTTCGCCAACCAACGCGCCACCGTCCAACCGGGCTTTGTCAACCTCGAGCTGACCCGTCAGGTGGCTCAACAGGGGTTCTACTACGCGCCCGACCCGTCGAGCCAATCGGTCTGTACCATCGGCGGCAATGTGGGCGAAAACGCGGGCGGATCGCACTGCTTGAAGTACGGCGTGACCACCAACCACGTGGTCGCCGCCAAGGTGGTGCTGCCGGACGGAGAATTGGTGGAATTGGGCGATCCGTACGGCGACCCGCTCGGTTTAGACGTGTTGGGGCTCCTGGTGGGATCGGAGGGGACCCTGGGCATCGCGACCGAGATCACGGTGCGCATCCTCAAGCGGCCGCAGGCGGTGAAGACGGTGATGGCGTGGTTTGAGAGAGTGGAGGACGCGTCCGACACCGTCTCGGGCATCATCGCGGACGGCATCATCCCGGCGGCCTGCGAGATGATGGATCAGTTGGCCATGCAGGCCGTCGACAAGAGCATGTATCACGTTGGCTACCCGCCCGACATCGAAGCGGTGCTCCTGATTGAGGTGGACGGGCTGGCGGCGGGTGTGGACGATCTGGCAGAGCGGGTGGTCGAGGTCTGCCGTCGGCACCGGGTGCGCACGGTGCGTGTGGCCAAGGACGAAGCGGAACGGTCCCTGTGGTGGAGCAGCCGGAAGATGGCGTTCCCAGCCATCGGCCGCATATCCCCCGATTACATGGTGCAGGACGGGGTCATTCCGCGCACGCGGTTGACCGAAGTGCTGAAAACCATCGCCCGCTACAGCCAGGAAGCCGGCCTGCGCGTCGCCAATGTGTTCCACGCCGGGGACGGAAACCTGCACCCGCTCATCTGCTACGACGCGCGCATCCCCGGGCAAACCGAGCAGGCTGCCGAACTGGGCCGGCGCATCCTGGAGCTGTGCGTGGATGTCGGCGGCAGCATCACCGGCGAACACGGGGTAGGGGTGGAGAAGATCCGCGAAATGGAATATCTGTTTACCGACACGGAGTTGCACCTGCAGGCCAGACTGCGGGAGGCGTTCAACCCGCGTGACCTGTGCAATCCCGGAAAGCTGATTCCACGCCCCGCGCGGTGCGTGGAAGTCAAACAGGCGGCAGCCGCTTTGGCGTCGCATACCTCGCATACGGTGTGAATCCGGTTGCATACAGTGGCTGGTGGACATTGATGGAGCGGAACAAAGGTAGCAGGGGCGAAAAAACGACGGGTCCCCACACCCGTCTGGGAGGAAACGCGCATGTTCACCCAGGTTTACACCCCGATTGCCGGAAGTGTGGGCTGGTCTGCCCTGATTGCCGTCATTCCCATCCTGTATTTTTTTGTCGCGCTGGTGGGACTCCGGATGCGCGCCCACTTGGCGGCCCTCACCACCGTCGTCCTCGCCATTCTGGACGCCTGGGTCATCTTCCGGTTTCCCGTCGACAAGGCGGTTTCCGCCTCCGTCTACGGCATGTTCACGGGGCTCTGGCCCATCGGCTGGATTGTGTTCAGCGCCGTTTTCTTGTACCGAATCACGGTCAACACGGGCCACTTTGACATCATTCGTCGCTCCATTTCCGGCCTGAGTGAGGACCGGCGTATCCAGGCGCTGTTGATTGCGTTTTCGTTCGGCGCCTTTCTCGAAGGCACGGCTGGCTTTGGAACGCCGGTGGCGGTGGCCGCGGCCATGCTCGCCGGACTCGGTTTCAACCCGATGTACGCGGCCGGAATATGCCTGTTGGCCAACACCGCTCCGGTCGCCTTTGGCGCGGTCGGCATCCCCATCACCGCCATGGCCACCGCGACGTCTTCGGATCCCCTGTTGATCAGCCAGATGGTCGGCCGCATCCTGCCGTTCGCCTCGCTCATCGTCCCGTTCTGGTTAATGGTTGTGATAGCCGGCTGGCGCGGTATGCGCGAGGTGTTCCCGGCCGCATTGACGTGTGGTGTGTCCTTTGCGGCCACCCAATTCCTGATCTCCAATTTCGTAGGCCCCGAGCTGCCCGACATTGCGGCGGCCATCGTGTCGATAATCTGCCTGGTCATCTTGCTGCGCTTCTGGCAACCGAAAAAGGTATGGAGATTCCCGGACGAAACAGCGCCGCAAGGGTCGCCCAGCACGCCGTCAGGTGGGCCTGACGCCGGACAGGTGCTTTGGGCCTGGTCTCCGTTTCTCGTGCTCAGCCTGTTCATCGTGCTGTGGGCACTGCCGCCCGTCAAGGACCTCCTCGGGGCAGCCACCGTGCTCGTCAATTGGCCGGATTTGCACCTCAAGGTGGCAGAGGCGGCCCCCATCGTGAATCAGGTCACCCCCGTCGCTGCCCAGTGGAAATTCGACAGTCTGGCAGCCACCGGCACCTCCATCCTGTTTGCCGCCATCGTCACAAAATTCATTCTGAGGCAGTCGTGGAAAGATTGGTTCCGTACGCTGGCCGAAACGTTTGCCAGCCTGATCTATCCGCTGCTGACGATTGCCTTTGTGGTCGGTTTCGGCTACCTGTTCAACTACTCCGGCATGGCGGCTACTATCGCCATGGCGCTGGCCGCAACGGGCGCCCTGTTTCCGTTCTTCGCCCCGTTCCTGGGCTGGCTTGGCGTGTTCCTGACCGGCAGCGATACCTCCTCGGACCTTCTCTTCGGCAACCTGCAAAAGCTGACCGCGCTGCAGTTGGGCATCAGTCCCTATCTGACGATGGGCGCCAATTCGGCCGGCGGTGTCATGGGCAAAATGATCTCGCCGCAATCAATTGCGGTCGGCACGTCGGCCACCGGCCTCGTTGGAAGGGAGGGCGACCTCTATCGGTTCACACTCTAACACAGCATCGCCCTGGTCGTCCTGGTGGCCGTCATCACCACACTCTACACGTACGTCTTTCCCGGCGCCGTACCGCGCTAGACGGGCAAATCTGGCCACGCGATGCAGGGTCAACGAAAGGTATAATCCGTTGTTCGCACGGAAAAATTGGAAATGACCCCTTTGCGAACGGAGGCCTTCATATTGAACTGGAAAAGTTGGATAACGGCCGCGATTGGCGCTTGGTTTGTGGCGGCGCCCTGGGCGCTCGGCGTTCCGCGCTCCCCGCAATTGGCATGGACCAGCGTGGTCTTCGGGCTGTTGCAGGTCATCGTGTCGGCTTGGGCGGCCATAGCGCCGCGGGTGCCGAGTTGGCGGATGTGGCAATACTGGGTCGTGCTGCTGACCGGCCTATGGTTTCTCATCGAACCATTCCTCAGCACTTACGAAGTCCCTCAATACTGGGGAACCGCGGGCCCTGCGTTGCTGACGATAGCCCTGGCCGTTTGGAGTCTCATGGAACACACCGGTTGGCGCCCCAGCGAAAGAGGCCGACCTGGGGCGTAACGTTCAGCCCGTTATGTTGTCAACGGGACACAAAAGTTGACGGTTCAATCAATGTCTTGTTCCATTCATCAGTCCGTAAGCACTTTGCCTTTGGTTTCCGGGAAAACCCAGACAAGCAAAGCCATGACGATAAAAAATGCCGAAGCGGTCGACAACAGCGCGCCGTAGCCCATGCTTCCAGCCAGGGACGCGACAGTGACAGGCATAAAACACGTCAGCGCACGCCCAACGTTAAACGCCGTATTGGACATCGTGCTCCGTACGGGTCCCGGGAAGACCTCGTTGAAGATGGGCCCAACCACCGCGGTACCGCCACCACCAAAGCCGATGAAGAACATGCAGGCCAGCAGTACCGTGGTGCTGCCCGTCCAGAATAGGGTGATAGGGACAACGGCGATGGCCTCAATAATTTTGTACAGGGTCAACACCTTGCGGCGTCCGAGCATGTCTGAGATAAAGCCGGTGGAAAAGTAACCGAGGAATCCTCCCACGTTCAACAGGATCAGCCAGAGCGCGCTGTGACCAATGCTCATGTGGCGCTGTTCCTGCAGATAGGTTGGGAACCAGGTGGTCAGCAGCCAGTAGCCGGTAAACTCGAGGGACATCAAAACCAACGCTGCCAATCCATACCACGGGGCTTTCCCCTCGAAAACGAGATGGAGCGGAACCTTCGCAACGTTCTTTGTGGTCCGACGCTGCTGCCACACGTCAGATTCGGGCACTACGGCCACAGCGGGAATGACAATGAGTGCGGCAATAACGGCTGTAGCAAAGGCGAGCCGCCAACCGATGTGAGGAGCGACAAACGCACCAATGATGTACGCGAGAATGATACCTACGGACAAGCCAGAGTGCATGGTGGCTCCAAACCGTCCTCTAAACTTACTGGGTACCGTTTCGGCAATCAAACTCTGCCCAACTCCCCACTCCCCGCCGATACCGAAACCGGTGAGGGCGCGAGCGAACAGCATCCATTCGTAACTATAGGTAAACGCCATCAGCAGGCCACCGATGCTGTACAATGTCACGGTGACGCTGAAGCAGTCAAAGGATATTCCGGAAACTGTGTACAGGACGCCTGCAGCAATTCTTCCCGTGTTTCATCGGGAAGCCAAGCGAGCAGCACCCGCCCGGAAGACCCCACATGCAGAGAGAGTGACTCCCCAATGCGCACGTCATGGCGTACAATTCCAGGTCCCTCTACTCGATCCATACAGACACGGCAACTTCCCATGCGAATGTAAATGGCTGAGGTGAGAGAGCTTTCATAAGCAAGCTTCTCAAGAGACGGACGTGCTAGGCGCACTACGTCTGGCCGGGTTAGCGTCTTCGAGGCCCAAGTCAGCACTTTCGGGCCAACATGATAGCCCCCATCCAGGCGTATCAGCATCCCTACATCAACGAGCCCATCAAGCAGCCGATACAGTGTCGGGCGTGGGATGTTCAGGTCCCTCGACATTTGCTGGACAGAGATATAGCCTAGCCCTCGATGGGCCAGATAGTCCATGACTTGAGCAACCTTAAGCGATGTGATTGCCTATGTTGTTTCTTCTAAATCTTATGTTGAATTGGGGCTAACAAAGGAAACCCCGCCAGCGCTCGTTGGCAGGGTTCCAACGGACGATGTGCCTGTCGGAGTGGATACGCGGAGTTCTGCAGATAGCCGGCTGGCCAGAGCCGGCTATGGCCATTTCATTGTGAGCTCAATCCGGACAAGCCGCGGCAATACAACACGCGTAAGATGTTCTTCAATGTATTCGATGTCTCCAAAGGTAAACAATGCACGCGACGATGACTATCCCAACTACAAATCCCTTAAAGAATTCCACTTGATTCCCCACTTTCATATGCTACTTTAGCTTGAGGCCACTCCCATTCGTGATCTACATCTTGCGACGTAAGGAATAGATTTCACAGACTCGTAACTCTAGCCAAGGTGTTGGAACAATCCAGCTATCGCTGAAATAATTTGTCTTATCGCAGAAGTAATTTGTCGGAAAACCCCATCTATTGCATTTTCTTGCTTGGGATGATTATGGATAAATTGTTGGACATTCGTTGCTTCTTTGGAAAGTGTTCCCCAATCCAGGTGCAGCGCATTAAATTTCTTCAGTAAATCGATCAATCCATTGATCTGCTGGTTGTTCAACGTAATGTTCATTTGATGGGCAAGCTGGAGGATTAGATCCCGATATTGGCCGTCCGTTTGCGGATGTTCTTGGGACACCTTATCTTTTAAGGCATTCACAAAAGCGGCTGCTTTTTGCGGATCGTTCAACTGTTGTCCCAGCTGAGCAGTTTGCATCATTTCTTGATTGGCAACGGCTTCTCGATTCGGATTTAGCGTCTGCCCTGTTGCGGCTTCGAATGCCTTCGTAATGCCTACCAAAGCGGCCGTACCCGACACCGGAAATGGCGCTTCAACGGTAATATCGGCATCTTTTACACCCGCCGTCAATAAAGCGTTCGTATACATGTTCGAAGTGACCCATGTGATGTTTTTCGTGGTTACACGGATTCCATAACCCGGGTTTTCCAGAACAATTAAGCTGGAAGAAATCGCGCGGTCTCCAATTAAGGATTGTGGAACAATACCGTTTAACTGCCGTTCCTCGTCCTCGTGTGTCACGGTAATCACTTTGTCACGGCTCGTTTCTGAAAAGTCATTTTCGATTTGCTGCTTTTGCTGCTCCGTCAAATCATTTCCTAGGGTAATCACACGTTCTCCAGGTGTCGCATCCGCCCACGCCGATTGTATCAAGAGCCCACCCGTCAGAATAAATCCGACAAGAATCCCTCGTTTCTTCATAAAACTGCCCTCTTTTCCTTTCCTGATGCGTTCAGTGCCGTTGAAATATCCTTCTTAACATATCATTATCTCGGGGACAGCGAGCGTGTAAAGTTTCAGTAGGGGCTTGCCGACAAAAAGTGCAAATTTGATGCTGTTTTAAACGCCGGAAGAAATGTTGAAGTAGGAGCCGTGGGATTCAAGTTACATTCAATCAACGCAAACTATCCTGAGACTCGTAAATGCCGCTAGATCCCTACTCATTTCAAGGAGGTCTAAACGCATGCAATTCAAGGCAAAAGCTATCTTAGCGGCGACGGTGCTGGCGACAGGGACGTTAGGTACAATAACTGCGTCTGCGGCTACCACGAACAGCTCGCCCACGTCCGGTACGGGTTCAGCTCCGGCGCAGCACGTACAACATAGTTCGGACGGACACGGTCGATTCGGAGCAATTGCAACCGAAATCGCCAAGATTCTCGGCATAGACAAAGATACTCTGAAGACGGACTTAAAATCTGGCCAGACGTTGGCACAGATAGCGCAGTCTAAGGGTATATCGGAACAAAAACTCATCTCCGAGCTGGAAGTTGATTTCAAGCAGCACCTGGACCAAGCCGTGCAGAACGGTAAACTAACGGCGAGCCAAGAGCATGCGCTGATTCAGAAGTTTGAAGACCATGCGCAAAAACTCGTAGAACATAAATTCTCTGCTCACCCGACAGCGAAGGCGAGGGTATTGAAGGAAATCGCCCAGACCCTTGGAGTTAGCAAGCAAACACTCCTGCAAGACTTGAAAAACGGACAATCCATCGCTCAGGTGGCCGAGAGTAAGGGCATCTCTACAGACAGCTTAGTTTCACAATTAAAGACCAAGACCAAAGCCCGTCTTGACCAGGCAGTCCAAAATGGGAAGCTTTCAGCGAATCAAGAGCGGCAGATCCTCAATACGCTACAGAAACGTCTTACGAAGCTTGTGTAACATCAACGCCCCTTGGCCACACGGGCGAGGAAAACCCCGCAACCGAGTCAAGTGCAGGCACTAGTGACAGCCAGAATTGAATAACCTCGTACCAACCGCCATGACTGTGTTTTCATGGCGGTTCAATTTGGCCGGCGACGCCCTTGATGTGCGCGCCTCATCTGGACTGGTGACAAGCGGCAGCCCAGAGCAGCCAGTGTTTCATTCAAACAAAGCGAAAGCTATTCCCCCCACCTCGTCGTGGACGAGGATTTCGTCCTCAAAATCCCTGGTGGTCTCAAGCTCGACGTCGCCGCACCGCTCTTGTGCGCCGGCGAAGATGTCGCCGGCGCCCTGCAATTCACACGTTGTTGATGCTCCACGTGGCTCAAACAGCGGATGGCATTGCTGCCATGAATATCCGCGGCAGGGCTGAAATCATGCAGCCGCCCGACCGAAAGTCAGGCCCCGGCCGCCAGCAGTCCGCGGATGACGCACGTCTCCGGTTCTGGATCAGCCGTCACCGGAACGTCGATGCGCCGCCGCAGCGTCTCCAGGATGCTGGCCATGCGGGCTCCGCCGCCTACCAGAACGATGCCCCGGTCCATCACATCCCCTACCAGTTCCGGCGGGCACGCCTCCATCGTCTCGCGAATCAACCCAATCACCTGATCCGCATACTGATCCAGGCTCTCTTGCACAAAGGTCATCGGCACGGCCAGCGAGTCGGGCAAGCCGGTCGCTAAATTGCGCCCCCGCACCGTGAACGTGGCCGTCCCGGCAGCATTCTCCCCAAGACGCGGGTCCGCGGCAGCCGCCTCGCGGGCCCTCTCCGCCATCTCCGCAGATTCCAGCCCCGCCGCCGCGTCCCCCGCAGCACCAGCGGCGTACTGGCAAGCCATGCGTTTGAGCCTTTCCGCGGTGGCAAGCCCGATGGCAAACGCGTACCGGCGCTGCACCCTGTCCATCAATTCCTGGTCAATCGTCCGCCCGCCCAAGTTGAGAGTGCGTCGCTCGACCACGCCGCCCAGGGAAATCAGCGCCACCTGAGTCGCTCCTCCACCCAAATCGACAATCAGGGACCCTACTGGTTGGTCAATGGGCAGTCCCGCCCCGCGCGCCGCCGCGAGGGCAGACTCGACAAATCGCACCCGGCGGGCCCCGGCCGCCTTCGCCGCCTCGTCGAAGGCCTTCCTGTCTACCTGGGACTGGTGGCTCGGATGCGCCAACACCACGTCAAACCGTTTGCGGAAGCGGCCCGGCAACAGTGTGGCAATCATGTATTTGAACACGTCGACAAGCGCCTCAAAATCGCGCACGATGCTTCCTTCGATGGGAAAAGCGATCCGGATGTGCCCGGGGTGGCGGCCAATCATCTGCTCCGCCCGCTGCCCCACCAACGGCCCGGTCGCTTGTCCGTACGCGACCACCGAAGGTTCGTTGAGAACGTCCGAACGGGTCTGCACTCCGGCGCGAAACCCACAACTGCCTACGTCTATCGCCAAGTTCATGCGCTTCGCTCCTCGCTGGGTCAATTTCCGACAGAATTCGTCCCATAGTATTCGGACGCGAAGGCGCATGCTCGGGGGGTCGTGAATTGGAAAAAGGCGCCACATCGACGCCTATCCCGCAACCTATTCGAACAACCCTTGCAACTTGGCGAACGGGTTGTTTCGGAATTCCTCTTCGTAGACGACCTCGGTCTTCAGGCGGCCCGAGCAGTCGTTTTGTTCCAAGCGAAAGACTGGATTGTCGCGGTCGTAAATGGCGTTGAGGATGCGAAATGTGTTGACGGTGTCAGCCAGCGCGTTGTGGGCCTGACCCTCCGGCGCCAGCTGCAGGAGTTCCAAAGCGTTCTGCAGGCTGCTGCGCTGGTTGAGGTGAAGTTTGCGCCCAAACCATTTCTGGATGTCGTTGTAGTTGCAAATCCAGTCCAGTGACAGGCCGTGCCGACGGCAGTCCGAGATGAAATAATCCCTGTCCGACAGTGACCATGAACACAGATAATATTCGTCCTCGCCAATCCACTCCAAGAACGACTGAAGCACTTCGGGAAACCGTTTAGCTCCCGCCATGTCCGCCTCGGTGATGCCAGTGAAGCGGGTGGTGACGACCGGAATCGAGGTGACGTCCTGCGGGCGCACATAGGCGTGAAAATGACCGGCGTCCTTCCATTTTCCGTTTTCATCAGGCACAGCGCGCAGCGCGGCGATCTCAATGATCTCCGCGTTGTACATGTGGCCGCGGCGGACAATCGCTTCCACATCGTGAATGATGAGTTGAATGACAGCTCCCTCCCCCTGTTTGTGCGTCCTCGCCCTTTACCTCGATTCTAGCACAGCGGGGCTCCGTGAGCCCACGCGGAAAAACTTTTGCGATTCCTTGAACATGCGCGGGAACGACCTGCCCACGGCAGATCGGAATGGGTAAATTGGGGATTTTTTACTCATGATATAGGTGCCATCATGCAGAGAGCGAGGAGGGGGATCATGAAGCAGGATGCCAACAAGGGCCTGGCCAAGCTGTATTGGGTGCTGGGCATCATCATCGTTGTATTTTTCGCGCTCGGCGCCATCTTGTGGTGGTACGACGACTACATCATCCACGAACACGCCACGCTGGCAGCCTGGCTGGGGAACCTGGCCCACGCGCACCGTTTTGGATAGACGACCATAAATTTCGCACGCTAGAAAGGCAGAAAGGAGACGGATGCGCGATGAAGTGCAAATCCGCGCGCTGGTATCGGGTGCTGCCGGCAGGCGCCGCCTGCCTAATGTTGTCCGGGTGCACGCGCGAACAGTTTCTGGTGTTCAATCCAGCCGGGCCGGTCGGGAAGATCGAAATGCACCTGGTCATCTTGAGCATGGTGCTCATCGGCATCGTGGTCGTTCCGGTGATGTTGATCTTGTGGTATATCGTGCACCGTTTTCGGGATCGGCCAAACAACCGGGCGCCCTACCGGCCAGAATGGTCGGAGAACAGGACCCTGGAGTTCATCTGGTGGGGGATTCCGATTATCATCATTGGCATCCTCGCTGTCAACACCGTGCGTGACACGTTTCGGCTCACGCGGCCGCCGGAGCCGGCCGGAAAGCCACTGACCATTCACGTCACGTCGCTGGACTGGAAGTGGCTGTTCGAATACCCGGACCAGAAGATTGCCACCGTCAACTACTGCTACATTCCGACGGGGCGGCCGATTCAGTTTGTGCTGACCGCCGACGCGCCCATGAACTCGTTCTGGGTGCCGCAGCTGGGCGGCCAAGAGTACACCATGCCGGGAATGGCCATGCGCTTGTGGCTGCAGGCGGATAAACCGGGCACCTATTTCGGCTCCGGCGCCAACTTTACCGGGCGCGGGTACGCCCACATGAAGTTTGACGTCATCGCCACGTCGGACCCTGAATTTTCGCAGTGGGCCGCCAAGGTGCGCCAAACCGCGCCGGCCCTGACGCGCAGCGGCTACACCCAGCTGGTCAAGCAAAGTGTGGTTGGACGGATGTCGTTCTCGTCGTTCCCGCCTGGACTCTTCCAGGAAATCATCATGCGTGAGGGCGGCATGTACATGAAACACGACATCTCGGTGCTCGACAACAAGGCGTAGGGAGGAGCAGAATGTGCCAGACGACACCCTGAACGTGAGCCATTTCCTGGTCACGGGCGATCCGCTGATCTATGGAGCCGATGTCTCGATTGTGGTGGTCAGCATCGCCATCGTCGCGGTCCTGACATACTACCGCAAGTGGGGATGGTTGTGGCGGGAGTGGCTGACCACTGTGGACCATAAGAAGATCGGGATCATGTACATGATCGCCGCCCTGCTGATGCTGTTCCGGGGCGGTGTGGACGCGCTGTTGATGCGCACGCAGCTGGCATTCCCGAACATGCGGTTTCTAAAAGCGGAGCATTACAACCAGATTTTCACCACCCACGGGACCATCATGATTCTGTTCATGGCCATGCCGTTCATCTTCGCCATGATGAACATCGCCATCCCGCTGATGATTGGCGCCCGCGACGTGGCGTTCCCGTACCTGAACGCCATCAGCTTTTGGATGTTCTTTTTTGGCGCCATGTTGTTCAACCTGTCGTTTGTCATCGGCGGATCTCCAGACGCCGGTTGGACCAGCTACCCGCCCTTGGCGGAATCAGAGTTCAACCTGGGCCCGGGAGAAAACTACTACCTGCTGGCCCTGCAGATCAGCGGTATCGGTTCCATCGCCACCGGCATCAACTTTTTCGTCACCATCCTGAAGATGCGGGCGCCGGGCATGACCTTGATGCGCATGCCCCTGTTCTGTTGGGCGGTTCTCGCCACGTCGGTTCTCATCATCTTCGCGTTCCCGGTGCTGACGGTCGCCCTGGCGCTGTTGCTCATCGACCGCATTGCCGGGGCCCACTTTTTCACCATGCTCGGCGGTGGCAACCCGATGATGTACATCAACATGTTCTGGATTTGGGGGCACCCCGAGGTGTACATCGTGGTCTTGCCGGCGTTCGGGATCTTCTCCGAGGTGGTGGCGACGTTCTCGGGCAAACGCATCTTCGGTTACGCGTCGATGGTCGCCTCCCTCATGGCGATTGCGGTCATCAGCTACTTTACCTGGCTGCACCACTTCTTCACGATGGGCGCAGGTCCCGGGGTCAACAGCTTCTTCGCCCTGTCGACCATGATTATCGCCATTCCCACGGGCGTCAAGATTTTCAACTGGCTGGCGACCATGTACAACGGACGCGTCCGCGTCACCGTGCCGATGAAGTGGGCGCTCGGGTTCATCCCCAACTTTGCCGTGGGTGGCGCCACAGGCGTCATGCTCTCCGTCGCACCCGCGGACTACCAGTACCACAACAGCTACTTCCTGATTGCCCACTTTCACCAGACGCTGATTGGCGGCGTCGTGTTCGGGATGCTCGCCGGCATGTACTACTGGTGGCCGAAGATGTTCGGTTTCCTGCTCGAGGAGCGGTACGCGAATTGGGGTTTCTGGTGGTTCAACATCGGGTTTTACGTGTGCTTTATCCCGCAGTACCTGCTTGGGTTCATGGGCATGACGCGGCGCATCTACACCTACCCGACCGGCATGGGCTGGTCCACGCTGAACCTGATTTCCACCATCGGCGCCTTCATGATGGGGCTTGGCTTTTTGTTCATCGCAGCCGGGATTGTGTACAGCATCTTCTACGGGGAACGCGACACGACGGGCGATCCCTGGAACGGTCGCACGCTGGAGTGGTCGCTGCCATCGCCTGCGCCTCATTACAACTTTGCCCGGATTCCGGTGGTGACCAGCCGCGACGCTTGGTGGACGATGAAAGAGGAGCGCAAGCAGGGTGTCCTACCGCCTGGACGGGACGAGCTTCGGCCGATTCACATGCCGAAAAACTCGGGCCGGCCGTTTATCCTGTCGCTGTCGTTCTTCGTCGCCGGATTCGGGTTGGTGTTCCATTGGTACATCCTTACCGTCATCGGTTTCGCCGCGGTGGCGGCCTGCCTGTTGCTGCGGTCGTTTGACTACGACACCGACTCCTACATTCCGGTGGACGAAATCAAGAAGACGGAAGCTTCCTACGGGAGGTCGTAACCATGTCGGTCATGCAAGGATCGCTTTTCAACCATCCGCCGTCGCGCGTGGGAGGAGAACGCGTGGAGCATGCGGATCATCCGGATCCCAACCTGTGGATCTTCGGCTTTTGGATTTTCCTGGCGTCTGACCTAGTCCTGTTCGCCAGCCTGTTCGCGACCTATGCGGTGCTGCACACCCACATCGCGAACGGGCCGTCTGCCCGCCAGATCTTCGACGTGACAGGATTTACGGCAGAGACTTTGTTCCTGCTCACCAGCAGTTTTACCTGCGGCCTGGCCACGTGGTCGATGCGGCGGGGTCAACAGGGGTGGCTCAAGGCGTGGCTGGTGGTCACGCTCATCTTCGGCCTGCTGTTCATCGGCTTTGAGGTCGATGAGTTTGCGACCAACTCCATGAAGGGTTACGGAATGAGCACCAGCGCCTTTTTGTCCGCGTTTTACACGCTGGTGGGCACGCACGGATGCCACGTCTCGCTGGGCATCTGCTGGATGGTTGCGATACTCATTCAGGTGTTTCGCCTGGGCATCACCGAGGTCACGGCACGCAAGGTGTTTGTGGTGAGCCTGTATTGGCACTTTCTCGACGTGGTGTGGGTGTTCATCTTCACCGTCGTCTATTTGACAGGGGTGATGGGCTGATGTCCATGATGGAGGAAAAGGTTCCCGGACACACAGGCCGCTCGGAGGGTGGAAACTGGCCGTGGATGCACATCATCGGCTTTGTGATCTCCATCCTCCTGACGCTGATTGCGCTGCGGCTGGTGCTGGCGCACGCCATGGGCCCAGCCGGGCTGTTTGTCACCATCATGGTGCTGGCTGTCCTGCAAATTCTGGTGCAGCTGTTCTTCTTTATGCACATCCTGGAGGGCGGCGGCCCCCGCTGGCACCTGTGGATGCTGACCCTGGGGTTCATCTTTGTCTTCACCATCATCGCCGGGTCTATCTGGATTATGACGTTTGGAGCAGAGTCCTACTGAAAGTGGAACCGGCATAGGCCGGGAATGGGGGCGGCCCCGCATCCGCGTCAGCGCCATCGCCCCTGGCCCCATCCGCGGCAAGGGGGAGAGGCGCACCTGTTCCCGAGTCGAGGAAGACAAGGTGCGCATGGCCGCCAGCGTCCCGCTGGGACGCCTCGGCAAGCCGGAAGAAATCGCCGCGGCCGCCGCGTTTCTGATGTCTCCCGAAGCCGCCTCCATCAGCGGCGAATGCCTGACCGTGGACGGAGCCCGCTGGCTCAACCACGACCTGTTTCAGGCCAGCTCCTCCGCGAAGTGACAAGACACCAGGTGTCCAGGCTCCAACTCCCGCAGCGCCGGCGTCTCCTCTCGGCAGCGCGCCTGCACAAACGGGCAGCGGTGCGCGAACGGACACCCGACACGCCCCTCCCGCAAGTCCGGCGCCTCGCTCGCCGTCTCCGGCAACGCCTCCTGCCAGCTGCTCCCCGGCGTCGCCGCAAACAACAGCCGCGTGTACGGGTGCAGCGGCCGCTCCAGCAGCCGCCGGCTGGCCGCCG
>NZ_BCRP01000016.1 GCF_001552655.1 Alicyclobacillus kakegawensis NBRC 103104
TTTTGTCGTTATTGGACGTGCTCAATCTCAAACCCCAAATCCTCAATCATCTGCCAATCCGCTTCCGCCGCTTGGCCCGGCGTCGTCAGGTAATCGCCGACGAAAATCGAGTTCGCCGCGTAGAGTCCCAGGGGCTGCAGGCTCCGCAGGTGGTGTTCCCGCCCGCCGGCGATGCGAATTTCCTTGCTGGGGTTGACAAACCGCATCATAGCCAGGATTTTGAGGCACTCGTAGGGTGTGAGTTCGTGATGCCCGGCGAGTGGAGTTCCTTCTATCGGGGTCAGGAAGTTGCAGGGAATCGAGTCCACGTCCAGCTCGCGCAACGCGAACGCGATGTCCACCCGCTCCACGTCCGTTTCTCCCATTCCAAAGATGGCGCCTGAGCAAGGGGACAGTCGAGCGGATCGCGTGTGTTCGATGGTTTCCACTCTGTCTTCATAGGTGTGCGTGGTGCAAATTTCCCCGTAGCGTGTGAAACTCGTGTTGAGGTTGTGATTGTAGCGGTGCACACCCGCCTCAGCAAGCTTGGTTGCTTGTTCGGGGGTGACCAGGCCGAGACAGCAACAGATGCGCAGGTTGGTGGTGTTACGAATCTCGCGCACAGCGGCGGCCACTTCGTCCACCTCCCGGTTGGATGGACGCCGGCCTGACATAACGATGCAATAAGTCGAAGCTTTTCGTTCGAGCGCCGCCTTCGCGCCTTCCACGAGCTGTTTGCGCGTCAACAGCGGGTACTTCTCGATGGGGGCCGTCGAGAGGATGGATTGGGAACAGTAGGCGCAGTCTTCTGGACACAGGCCCGATTTCGCATTCACAATGAGGTTCAGTTTGACCGTGTTCCCGTAGTAGTGCCGGCGCAGCCGATAAGCGCCGTCCAGCAGGGCGAGCACTTCGCCATTGTCCGCACGCAGCATCGCCAACGCGTCCTCGCGCGTGACGGGGCGCCCCGACAGCACAGCTTCAGCCAGTTCGCTCCACCTTCCGTCAATTGTCATTGTACCCAGTTCCTCCTTGTTGCCTCGTGTGTAAACTATGATACGTTATCAAGTTTACAATAATCCTGAGGGAAGTTCATACCGGGCTGGTGTGGTCCACACGTCGCACGGATCGCCAAAGCCGCGCTGGAGATGGCCCTGTGGGACGTGTTTGCCCCCGACACCGGCATAACCCGCCGCGAGGAAGATGGGGCAGCCAGGAAGGATGGAAGGTCCAGTGGGAGAGAGACTTGACAGCGCGACAATCGATGGCCATTTAATTTAATTTATAGAACAGGAGCCAAGTTTGTAGGCGGACTTGGAAGCCTTGATCTCAGGAGGTGCGTTGGAATGAGCCGGGAACCGGTCGAGTTTTTGAAGCAGATTGTTCGAATTCCCTCTGTCAATCCGCCGGGGAACGAACGAGAGGTAGCGCTGGCGTTGCAAGTGCTCTTGGAAAGGTACGGGTTGGAGACGCGTCGGACGGATTTTGACGGGGGGCGCGCCAACCTGGTCGCCTGGCTGCGCGGCAATCACAGTGGTGGCGGCAAGCGCATACTCGGTCTGTCCGGACACATGGATGTCGTGCCGCCCGGACAGGTGCCATGGTGTTATGATCCGTTTTCTGCCGTTGAAGAGAACGGGCGGATCTACGGTCGAGGAACCAGTGACATGAAAGGCGGACTCGCAGCCCTCGCCTTTGCCATGATTGAGCTGAAAGAGGAAGGTGCACGTCTCAATGGGGATGTGAAACTCTTGGCGTCTGCCGGGGAGGAGGCGGGGTCAGTTGGAGCGAAGC
Organism: Alicyclobacillus kakegawensis NBRC 103104; assembly: GCF_001552655.1. Taxonomy (GTDB): domain Bacteria; phylum Bacillota; class Bacilli; order Alicyclobacillales; family Alicyclobacillaceae; genus Alicyclobacillus_G; species Alicyclobacillus_G kakegawensis. The sequence goes on from NZ_BCRP01000016.1 coordinate 1,774, forward strand.
GACTGTTTGCCGCCGGAGAAATGGATGAAGTGACGGCTCTGATTATCGCCGAGCCCACGCGGGATCACATCGTCGTCGGGCAGAAAGGCGCGTTGTGGGTAGAGATCACGTGTTTCGGAAAGACCGCCCACGGTTCGTCTCCAGAACTCGGGGTCAACGCCATCGTCCACATGCACCGAATCATCGATGCCTTCCTGAATCGCTTTCGGATGGAGTATACGCCGGATGACCTGCTCGGACATCCCACGAGCAACATCGCGATCATCCAAGGTGGCGTGAACACGAACGTGGTGCCTGATCATTGCCGCGTTCAAATCGACTTTCGTACAGTACCCTCACAGAAGCACGAGCGCATTTTACAGGAGTTGAATGCGCTGATTGCTTCCGTAGAACCGGATTGTCCCGGCCTCCATGCAGAACTGCGAGTGCTAAACGACTTGCCATCGGTTAGAACACGCTCAGACGATCCCTTTCTCGCGACGGTGACGGAGGGATATAAGGAGGTATTCAATGCCGAGCCGACCATCCGCGGCACGAATGGGTACACAGACGCCGCGGAGCTGATTCCCCCAGGCCACAACAAGCCATTTGTGATTATTGGTAGTGGTGATGACAGACTGTCCCATCAGCCAGACGAATCGATTGAGGTGGAACGGTTTTTGCGCTCCATTGAGCTATACAAGTCTATGATACGCAAGTATTTACAATAGGTAGATTAAACAATAGGGAAGGACGATTGACAGCAAGCGCAAATCTGCATATAAATATAATTACGTGCTCGATAAACAGATTAATTATATATATTTACTTCGTTTTACGAAGCCGTCTAGTCGCTATGTTCGATCCTCCGCATATAGCTCCGATGGTGGAGAGATACCTGCGAACACTTAGCGCCTCTATACCTACTTATCATTCCTATATTATGTAAAATGTGTATTTCGAATGAGGTGGAATGAGTGTCACCGAAGTACCGGCTTGGAATCGACATCGGAGGGACTTTTACTGATTTCACCCTTCTGGATCAAGAAACAGGAGAGATTTTCTCGCATAAGACACCTACAGTTCCTCATGATCCGGCGAAGGGTGTTCTGAATGGCCTAACATACCTGGTTGAACAGAAGGAGGTACAGCCCTCCGATATTACCTATTTTGTCCACGGAACGACCATAGGGTTGAACACGCTCCTACAGCGAAATGGGAGTAAAATTGCTCTATTTGTCACGGAAGGCTTTCGCGATCTATTAGCCTTGCAGCGTTTGCGACTTCCTGTTCCATACGATTTTCGCTCTCGCCTTCCTGAACCCCTGGTGCCGCGGAAGAGAGTGTTCCCAATTCGAGAGCGTCTGTGGAAAGACGGCACGACGAGGTTGCCTCTCGACTTCGACACGCTGAATGCGGCGATTGATGCTGCCATTGAGGAAAAGGTGGAAGGTATCGCAATTTGTTTCTTGCACAGTTATAAAAATCCGATTCACGAGGAAATGGCCGCGGCAGCTATTCATGAGCGTGTTCCAGAGATACCCGTGGTCATCTCGTCGTCGGTTTGGCCTCAGATGCGAGAGTACGAACGCGCGACAATGACCGTCTTGAATCTTTATATTCAACGTCGAATGCTACAGTACTTCCGTAACCTGAAGTCTGAACTTGAAAGGGCGAGAATCACTGTCACTCCTTACATCACTCAATCCAATGGTGGGATTATGGACCTTCAGGCTGCCTCGGAGGCTCCCATCCGAACCCTGCTTTCCGGTCCAGCGGCCGGCGTGATCGGAGCTGCCCGTGTCGCGAAGGCCGCTGGGTTCGATAATGTGATCACAATCGACATGGGGGGGACGAGTGCAGATATTTCCATCATTCAAAATGGGCGGCCGAAATACACTCCATCAAGTGAACTGGATGGATTTCCAATTATGTTGCCGACAATCTTCGTGTCTTCCATAGGCGCCGGTGGTGGGTCCGTCGCCTGGATCGATAAAGGGGGCATCCTGAAGGTAGGGCCAGACTCCGTAGGGGCGGATCCCGGGCCAGCTTGTTATGGCCGTGGTATGCAACCGACCTTAACAGATGCATTTCTTCTTTGTGGCTATTTGAACCCAGATCAATTTGCTGGGGGCCTTATGAAACTGGATCCGCAACGGTCAGCCGAAGCCATGCGTCCGATTGCGGAGTATCTCCATCAAAGTGTGGAAATGGCGTCGGATCGAATCATTCAGGTGGCAGTGGCCAACATGTATACTGACGTGAGCAGTGTCATGGAGCAACAAGGCTTTGATCCTCGGGAATTTACTTTAGTGGCTTTTGGCGGAGCCGGCCCTGTCACTGCCAACTTTTTGGCCGACGAAATACAGGCTAATAGCGTGCTGGTGCCTCTCCATCCAGGCACCTTGTGCGCTCTTGGTTCGCTTACTGCGGATTTTATGTACGATGCCATTAGGTCGCGGCAATCCGTCTTGAGTGAAATTTCCACGGAGGAGCTCCGTGGCGAATTCCTCCGTTTGGCAGAGCAAGCAAAGACGTGGTTGGAACAACAGCACGGGTCTCACGTGCAGTCCATGGAACTTGTGTATTCACTCGATGCCCGATACAAAGGACAAGCCTATGACATCGAACTCCAACTGGATCCAAAATGGCTTGAAGAGCCGACCCATGCGAAAATCATGGAGCGTTTCCATGATGTTTATCGTAAGCAGTATGGACATTACAATGCGGGAGGGACTGTCGAAGTCATCAACCTTCGGGTTCGGATAATAGGCAATACACACAAACCGCCGTTGAGCACCGTTTCTCCGGCAACAGCAAGTCCGAGGCCGTCTGCGTCACGCCAGATCCTTTTCCGTGGAAAGACGTACGCCGCCGAGGTGTATCCAAGGTCTGGACTCCGGGCAGGACATCACTTCCGTGGTCCGGCCATTGTGGAACAAAGTGATACAACGGTACTCATCCTGCCCGGGTGGGAAGCCCGTGTTGATACATATGGGAATCTACTGATTACAAGGCCTCAACAAACGAATTTTGGTTCACATTAAGGAGGAGCCACTGTGCGAACTGATCCCGCCACTTTGGAAATTCTAAGGAGCTATTTCAACGCTATTGCCGCGGGGATGGGACATGTCATTGAGCGGACCTCCTTTACCACGTTTGTCAAGGAATCTGCTGACTTTGCGACGGCATTGGCGACGCCGTCCGGGGAGTTTTTTGTCTATCCTCGTACAGTAGGTGTAACTATCTTTGTCGGACTTAGCTTAGAACGGGCCATTCGAGAATGCGGACATTTGAATCCAGGCGACATCATCATCACAAACGATCCGTATTCGACGGATGGTTTGGCGACTCACCTGCCGGATGTGCATATCATCAAACCGATTTTTGTGGATGGCACATTAATCAGTTATGCGTGGGCATTTGTACATTGCAGCGATGTCGGTGGGCTTGTTCCGGCTAGCATCTCTCCTACCGCCACGGAAATTCATCAGGAAGGACTCCGGATCCCTCCGGTCAAATTGTATCGCCAGGGCAAACTGAATGAAGAAGTGCAGAAGCTGTTTATGGCCAACTGCAGAATCCCGGATCTGAACGAAGGCGACATCAACTCCATGGTTGCGGCCGTAAACACCGCCGAAGCCCGGTTGCATGAGATGGTTAGAAAGTTTGGCTTACAGATAGTTCAGCAGTCCATGGAGGACCTTTTGGAACAGGCCGAGGAGCGGGCACGTCGAGTCATCTCGGACATTCCGGATGGAACATATACCTTTTCCGATTATCTGGACAGCGACATGATGTCTGAGGTCCCGATTCGCCTTTCTGTGAAATTACAAGTATCTGGGAGCGACATCACTTTAGATTTGTCGAATTGTGATCCACAAACGGCAACGGCATTTAACTTGGTAACGAATGGTTCCCGGCACTCGTTTCTATTTCAAGGTCTAATCAATTACATTATTAGTTCCGATCCGTACATCCCCGTCAACGGCGGCATCGCACACCCGATTCATGTCGTCGCTCCCAAGGGGACAGTGGTCAACGCGGAATATCCCGCGGCTGTCGGTGTCAGACACACCATCACCATGCGGATGTACAACGCGATTCTTGGAGCGCTCGCTCAGGCCATACCTGACAAAATTCCTGCCGCAGGCGCGGGACAGGCTGCGATTGTGGTGCTTTCGACGCCCGATGAACTAACTGGTGCTAGGAATGTGACCGTCGTTGAACCGATGGGAGGAGGTGGTGGCGGCCAGTATGACATGGACGGCGTGGATGGAATTGATCACGCGTCAGGATTCCTAAAGAACACGCCCATTGAAAGCTTAGAGCATCACATTGACGTGCTTGTGACACGATATGAATTGTTGCCCGACAGTGCGGGGCCAGGTATGCATCGCGGCGGGCACGCAATCCGTCTCGATTTTGAAATTCTAAAACCAGGATCCATTGTGACTGCCCGAGGGATGGAGCGTGTACACTTTCAACCGTGGGGTCTCCGAGGTGGCCGAGCGGGTTCCCTGGGAAGTGTCCTGTTGAACCCGGGTCTGCCAAATGAGCAACGCCTGTCCAAGATTGATGTTCTTATGCCAGATCCCGGCGATGTCGTAAGCATTCGTTCGCCGGGAGGAGGCGGTTGGGGCAGTCCGTATCACCGGGATCCAAGGCGAGTGCTCGAAGATGTGGAATCAGGTCTATTGAGTTCTGATGAGGCGAAAGCGAGTTACGGTGTCGTCATTCGGAAAGGAGGTGACGCACTTGAAGTAGATGAGGTAGCCACTACGAGTCTTCGTGGCATGCTTACTGCTTCCCAGGATTCTGAAGGACTTTGGGACTTCGGGTTCGCTCGGGAGGAGTACGAGCGGCGCTGGTCGTCCGAGGCGAGCGATGCTCTTGCACAGCTCTTAATCACCTTGCCTGCAGCGCAACGTTCATATTGGAAACATAGGATTCATGAGATGTCACGCAGCATTCAACTTGATGGACCCGTTCAAGCTGAAACGGTTCACAAAATGTGGGAGCAACTCAGATTCGGCTCTAAGGAGGATCATCTATGAGAAAACAGAGATACTTAGGTGCAATCTTCGCCGCCCTGTTGACGGTCGTGGTCAGTGGATGCGGAACCGCTTCGACCAATTCCCAATCTAGTAGCGCTCAAACGAGTACAAACAACGGCGCTAAGACCAATAAAGTCATCATCGGTGTCTATGGAGGCAGCTGGGAGCAGGAAATTCGCTCGGCGGCACTTAATGATTTCCAGAAGCGCACAGGTATAAAGGTCGTCGTGGTCCCCGGAACGGATGCGGACTGGTTTGCCAAGGTGCGTGCAGCGAATGGGAAGAATCCACCGTACGATATCTTGGTTCTGCAACCGGACACCATCAACCGTTTAGAGGGAGCAAATTTGCTGCAGCCTCTTGATTCGAAACATGTTCCGAACCTTGCACACCTGTACGCCAGCGCTACCGACCACTTCACGAAGGATGGGAAAGTATATGCTGCTGGATTCAGTTATGGACAATTGGGCATAGCGTATCGGAAAGATTATGTTCATGTACCGCCGAGCAAGTGGACCAATCTGTGGAATCCGAGATATAAAGGGCATGTCGCGGTGTCACCCCTTACATATGCAGCCGGTCTACAATTTTTTGCGGGTATCGTACACGCGACCGGCGGCCAATTAAGCAATCCAAGCGACGTTCAAAAGGCATTTCAAAAACTCGGTCAATTGCGCAACAATGTGGTGGCTTATCCAAGTGATCCCGGCACCATTCAGACACTCTTGCAGAGAGGCAATGCTTGGCTCGTTCCCGAGTGGGATGGACGGGCATATGCTTTGCAGCAGCAGGGGCTGGACGTCGGTTTTGTCTACCCGAAGGATGGACCTGTCGCCGCCATATCCAGCTGGGCCATCATGAAAGGAAGCCCGAATCTCGCCAACGCATACAAGCTTTTGAATTACTTGCTGAGCCCCCAAGTGGAAGGAAAGTTCGCTCAGCAGTCGTTCTACGGGATGAGTAACAAAGATGTTCAATATAGTTCAGATTTCAAAAAGAAAATTCACGTCGGCGACGCATATTACAACAAGTTGCTGTGGGTAGATTATTCAGTAGTGACACCGAATCTGGCACAGTGGACGAACGAGTGGTCGCAGGTGATGGGTGAGGGCAAATGAGCAACATTCGTATTGAGAATGTTAGCCGTCAGTTTAGCTCAGTCACGGTCCTGGACCAAGTAAGTCTTGAGGTCCAAGAGGGAGAGCTTTTCTCCCTTTTGGGCCCGTCTGGTTGTGGAAAGACTACCTTGCTCAACATTATCGCTGGTTTTCTTGCACCCACGAGGGGATCGGTCTGGCTGGGAGATCGGAACATTACCCAATTGCCGCCGTATCGTAGGGATATTGGGATGGTATTTCAGAACTACGCCCTGTTCCCGCATTTAAATGTGTTTCAGAACGTGGCCTATGGTCTGACGCTGCGGAAGCTGTCTCATGGAGAGGTCAAACGACGGGTCGACGAAGTACTTTCCATCGTTCAGTTAGAACAGTACGCCGACAGAATGCCTCATCAATTGAGCGGTGGCCAGCAACAGCGCGTGGCCATCGCCCGCGCACTCGCTATCCGTCCTGCGGTGTTGCTGATGGATGAGCCTTTAAGCAATTTGGATGCCAAGCTCCGAAAGAGTATGCAAAGCGAACTTCGCAGTCTCCAGCGACGGGTAGGTATCACGACAATTCTCGTGACGCATGATCAAGAGGAAGCACTGGCGTTGTCGGATCGCATCGGTGTCATGGGACATGGTCGTCTGCAACAAGTTGGTACGCCTGTAGAGATCTATCGCCGGCCGTTCAATCGGTTTGTCGCGGAATTCATTGGTGAAGCGAATTTTATCACGGCGACATTAGATTCCCATCAAACCAGAGAAAATGGTTATTTGACATTCACTGTTCCCAGTGAAGGGCATCGAGACCCTCTCCACTTGGCTGTTCAACCGGGGTCTTATTCATTTGGAAAAAAATCAATCGTCACCTTCATGCTCCGCCCAGAGCACATCCAGGTGGGCAAGGCGACAGATCAGAGAGGTTACAATCAGACCAACGCAGAAGTCGTGGACTGTTCGTATGCCGGTAGTCTTCTCCGCCTTCGTGTCCGACTGCAGGGAGGGGGAGAATTTCTGGTGACCACCTCGGACATTGACCTTTTTTCAGAGGGAATTGCACCCAATCAACAACTGCATCTATCATGGGAACCGTCGGCTTTGGTACCAATCTCTGAAGGGGAATAAGGCTTGATATGAACCAGCGGTGGCTGAAATCTCTATACTGGTTGTTACTCATCCCTGCGATTTTGTTCCTTGTCCTGTTCTTTCTTCTTCCATTAATCCTGCTGGTGGAAGTCAGCTTTCGAAAAGTCGATAGAATGCTGGATATACTCCCCAGTTTTGGTTTGGATCAATATATGCAAATTTTTACGAGTCCTATCTATGGACACATGATGATCGACGGCCTCCGTGTAGCGGCATTGACAGCTGTGATTTGCATTTTGCTTGCATATCCGGCCGCCTACGGTTTGGTTCGGGCACCCAACCGACTGGTTCGAACGATTCTCTATATTATCTTGGTCTCTCCCTTGCTCAATAGCGTCGTCGTACGGACGTTCGCATGGATTGTTTTGTTATCGAATAACGGATTGATCAATCAATTTTTGCATTGGCTTGGTGTGATTAATCATCCCTTGAGCTTACTGTGGAACATGAAGGCCGTCATTGTCGCTTATGTACAAGTCCTGCTGCCATTCGCTGTGTTACCTATTTCCACCTCCTTGGCAGATATTCATCCTTCGCTTCGACATGTGTCGATGAGCTTGGGGGCAGGACGATTACAGACTTTCCTGCGAATTACGTTGCCTCTCACTATCCCGGGTTTAATTTCGGGCTCTATGATTGTGTTCTCACTTGCGGCTGGAAGTTACATTACACCTTTATTGATAGGTGGAAGCGCTCAGCCCTTGTGGTCACTCAATATCTATCAACAGGCAATCCAGATCGACGACCTTCCTTTGGCTGCTGCCATGTCTTTGCTATTACTTTTCACTGTGCTCATTATCATAATGGCACTTGGATATGTACTGAGACGATGGGAGAAGAGGGTTTATGGTTGAACATGGTGCTTCTACTGGAGTAACAAGTCCAAAGAAGGTAAATTGGATAAACATCTTGTTGTGGACATGCACGGTGCTCATCTACGCGTTTCTTGCCCTGCCCGTGATTGTGGTCGTCTTGTCGGCATTCAGTCCAACCCCATTTCCTCAGTTTCCACCGACACATGTGTCGATCAAATGGTTTTTGGCTGTACTCAACAACTCCGAGTGGATGGATGCCTTCCGCATCAGTTTGATTTTGCTCGTGATTGTGACGCCAGTCACGGTGATTTTAGGGACCTTAGCCGCGTACGGCATATCCAGGCTGGAGTTTCGAGGCCGACAAGTGATTCAGGCTTTAATGTTATCTCCGTTGATGATGCCTGAAATCACGTTAGGCATTATGCTTCTATACGCTTTTACCCTATTTGGGTTTGTAGGGACAATATGGGCGCTCGTGATTGGACATACACTGGTTGCCTTTCCTTACGTAGTGCGGACGGTGAGCGTGAGCCTTGCCGGGTTGGATCGAACTCTGGAGGATGCTTCCATGAATTTGGGTGCTGGGCCGGTGGTAACCTTTCGCCAAGTGACGCTGCCGCTGATGCGTCCTGGTATCATCGCGGGTGCTGTATTCGCATCCGTGACGTCATTTGGCGAGGTTTCAGTTAGTCTGCTGGTGAACGGGCCACAGACCATCACAATTCCAGTACGAATTTATAACTACATACAGCAAACCTTTGATCCCAGCGTGAACGCCGTTTCTGTAATATTCGTTGTTCTGGCCATCGGAACGTTGGTGGTGATTGAACGCCGATTTGGGCTAACTAGGGTCCTTTGATCCAACACGGTATGCCCGGCCTACATCACTGAAAGCAGGGTTGTTCACATGAAGGTGAGATCTGTTCGCTTGCGCCGCCTGCGGTTGCCGATGCAGGAGCCGTTCGAGACGTCGTTTGGCGTCGAAACGGACAAAGATGTCATCATTGTCCAACTCGAAACCGAGAGCGGGGCCGTCGGGTACGCGGAATGTGTGGCCATGGCGGCTCCTCTTTATTCCGAAGAGACCACCGGCACCGCCTGGCATGTATTGACCGAGTTTTTGATCCCGCATCTGTTGCGAGCGCCCGACTTGATGGATTTCTCCAGCCTGGAGGACCTGCACCAGGTTCGCCGCCACTTTGCCCACTTCAAGGGCAACCAGATGGCCAAGGCCGCGCTGGAGATGGCCCTGTGGGACGCGTTCTCCGCCGATACGGGAACGCCCCTGACGGACCTGCTCGGCGCCGAGAAAGCGGCCATCCCGGTCGGCATCAGCGTCGGCATCCAGCCGAGCACGGAGGCGCTGCTAAAAAAGGTGGAAGGCTACCTCGAGCAGGGCTTCCAGCGCATCAAGGTGAAGATCAAGCCCGGGTACGATGTGGAACCGCTCATAGCCTTGCGCCGCGAGTTCGGCGACATCCCGCTGATGGCCGACGCCAACAGCGCCTACACTCTGGCGGATTTGGACACGTTCCAGCGCCTGGACAGTCTGGGCCTGACGATGATAGAGCAACCGCTGGCCCACGATGACATGGTGGACCACGCCGCATTGCAGCGGCGGTTGGCGACCCCGATTTGTCTGGACGAGAGCATCCACCACGCCGAGGACGCGCGCAAGGCGATTGAGTTGGGGGCCTGCCGCATCATCAACCTGAAGCTAGGGCGCGTCGGCGGGTTTGGCGAGGCGCTGGCGATTCACCAGGTGTGCCAGGCGCACGACATCCCGCTCTGGTGCGGCGGCATGCTGGAGACCGGCATCGGCCGCCTGCACAACATCGCCATCACCGCGCTGCCCGGCTTTACGCTGCCTGGGGACACCGCCCCAAGCGCCCGCTACTTCGCCGAGGATGTTATCGATCCGCCTGTCACCTTTGCCCGGCCGGGCTTTCTGGCCGTGGAGCGGCTGGCTGGAGTGGGGGAGCGCGTGCGGACAGATCGGCTGGAAAAGTGGACGGTGGAGGAGGCGCACGTGACGCGGCAGGGGCGCATCGGATGATGGGCCAGGGCGCAGTGGAGCCACCCGCACATATATTCTGCCACTTGGGGAAACACTGCTGAGCAGTGAACCGGTGGCGCGCAGAATGGGGGAATGGGCGTGAAGTTGAACATCGTGGACGCCTTGTTGGCGTTTTTCATTGGGGAAGAGATCGACACGGGACGATCTTCGATGTACTTCGAGGCCGTTTCCCGGCGCCCAGCGCACAGGTCGCGAGTGTCCGTGTCCCCGCGCCAAAACCAACACACCGCGTGGGACGAGCGGGACATCTGACCTCGTGCGGATGGCCACCGGCCGTCGGAGGTGTACATCGATGCGTTTCGCTATCGTCGGAGAACGCCTGAGCCCGCGCCAGCGCTGGCTGGCCGACGGGCTGGACAGAACGCTTCAGCACCGGGGCCACACGCGGGTTGAGCCGGGAGACGAGGACCTGCGGATGGTGCTCAACTTTGCCGATTCGGACCACCCGCGTCCCTACCGGCGCAAGGCGCAGGCTACCTACGTCGTCACCGTGGCGGAGCTGGACGAGCGTCCGGAGAGCATCCTGCGCGCGGGCTACCCGATTCTGGTGCGGTCTCTGTCCAATCTGCTGCTTTTGCTGGTCAACACACCAGACGACTTTGACACCTACTTTGTAACCTTAGAGCAAGGATTTTACCGCGTGCCGCCCACGGGGCACGATGACGATTACTTCGCGCGCGTGTACCAGCGCTTGGAGCCGCTGGCCACCTCCAACCTCATCATCAACAACGATTTCCACCCCGATTTACCCGAGGAACTTTGGGAAGGCGACGACATTACCCGCCAGGTCAGCCGAGCCGCGAAGCAGATTGAGGCGATGGAGCTATGGCCGGCCCCGTTTCCGATTCAGGAGATCCTACCGCCGGAGGACTTGCGCCACGTCAAGCGGCTGTACGGTATCGGCGGGCTCAGCTACGGCAATCTGAGCGCCAGAAAGGACAGGCGGCGCTTTTGGATGAGCGCCAGCGGTGTCAACAAGGCCAACCTGCGGACCGTGGGGGAGGATATCCTGCTCGTCAAGCAGTTTGACGAACGGCGCAAGGCGATGCAGTTGAGCGTACCCCCGCACGTGACGCCGAGGCGGGTATCGGTGGACGCGATAGAACACTGGATGATTTACACCGAGCATCCCGACGTAGGCGCCATTGTGCACATCCACGCCTGGATAGAGGGCATCCCGTCGACGCAGATCAACTACCCGTGCGGCACGGTGGAGTTGGCGCGCGCGGTGGCCAACGAGGTGCGTCGCGCGAAGGACCCGGCGCGTGCCATCATCGGACTCAAAAACCACGGCATGACCATCACCGGGCCCGACTTGGACGACATCTTCGAGCGGATTGACGGCAAGGTGATCCCGCAGGTGCCTATGGCGTAGGATGCGGCGCTTGCGTGCGCGGCGCATCCTACGCCCGGCGTCAGCGATGGGGCGTGAAATCGCGTTGCTGATGCGTTTGTTCCAAAACGAGCTGGTCCCAGCCGCGAATGGTGAGCCGGTAATAGGCCTCCATCAGTCGCGGGAACACGTGGGCGATGCGCGCCGCTGGTGCGAGGCGGCGCGGGATGGTGACGTCCGCGCGCCTTTTGTGGATGGCGCGCACGATTTGGCGCGCCGCGGTATCCGGGTGCAGCACCGGCACACCGGGCGGAACGCGGTACATGCCGCTGTGAATGTGTCCTTGAATCAGCGGTGTCAAGACGGGGCCGGGCGAAAGGATGCCGACATGGATGCCTTGGGGTCGCAGCTCCTGCCGCAGGGCCAACGCGAACCCGCGCAGGGCGTGTTTACTGGCCGCGTAGGCGGTGAAAAACGCGGGCGTACACTGCACAGAGACCGAGGACACGTAGTAAATGCAGCGCACCTGGCTGCGCCGGATGAGCGGCAGCAGGGCCTGGGTGGTTCTCACCGCCCCCCAATAGTTGATCTCCATCGCCTGTTTCGCCTCTTCCACGTCGAGCGACTGCGCCGGGGCGAGCGAAAACACGGCGGCCGCGTAGACGAGGATGTCCACCCGCCCGTACGTTTGCGCCAGCCACCGCGAGAGCCCGGCGACTTCTTCCGCCTCAGTGCAGTCGGCGGCATAGACCGCTGCCTTTCTGCCTGTGCGGCGCTCAATCTCATCTGCCGCCGCCTCCAGCGCCGGTTTTCCGCGGGCCACGAGCACCACGCTGGCGCCCTGTTCCGTCAGTTGGGCCGCCACCGCTCGGCCGATGCCGCCAGATCCACCGACGATGACGACGATAGGCGACTCTGTCCGCACTCGCATAGATGGTCCTCCTGATTACGGGATTGCTACCAGTATATCCGGAGCCGGGACGGGAGAACCCCCAGCGACCGCATGCACGGGCAGGGCATGGGATACGCTACGTATCGTGAATTTCGATGCCACCTCAAGAAGGAGACACGCGCAGCATGAAGCACGGGCTGATACGCACGGCCGCCTGTCTCGTTCGGCTGTACTACCGGGTGTTCTATCGCGTCCGTATTATCGGCCGGCACCGGCTCTGGCGTCTTCAGCAAGGCCCGTTGCTGGTGGCCGGCAATCATGTCTCCATGAACGATCCGGTCCTGCTCTCGGCCTTCCTCAGTCCCTCCATTCGCTTCATGGCGAAGGAGGAGCTGTTCCGCGTCCCTGGGGTCTCTTGGCTCATCCGGCGCATGGGTGCGTTTCCGGTCCATCGACGCGGCATCGGCATCGGCGCCATCCGCACCGGATTGCGGATTCTGGAGCAGCAAGGCGTGGTCGGCATCTTCCCAGAAGGGACGCGCAACCGCGGACAAGGGCTCCTGCCCGCCAAGCCGGGAGTCGGGTTTCTGGCCGTGCGCACGGGCAGCGTCATCCTGCCTGTGGCCATCGCCCTGCACCCACGCTGGGTTTTCCGGCGCAACTACATCCTCATCGGCCGGCCGATTGTGGTTAGGCCCTATGAGCGGGCGGATTACCGGGCTCTGTCGCGGCAGGTGATGGCGGTCGTGGACGACCTGTTGGCTCGGGTGCAAACACGTGATAGGGCATGGGGCAGGGGCATCAAGGCCCGCCCTGCGCCCGCGTTGTCGGCTCCTCTGCAGGAGGAGCCGCACGGCGAGTATGAGACCCGGGCCCCGGAGGGGAGCAGCTGATTCGCATCCGGATGAGCAGAGGTTTGCGTTCGCTTCTAGAGGCGCTGTGACGCCTCCGGGACTGATGGCTTGATGAAGCGCATCGGCGTCTCCTCGAGACGGATGCGCAGGGTTTGGATGGCCAGCGGTTCGCCATCGACGTGCGCGTAGGTGTCGGCCGGAAATTCCACATCAATCGCCTGCCCGCGCAGTGCGGTGACAACGTCGGTGCGGCGGATATGCTGGCCGCTGTATACCAGTGGAAACAGGCGTAGAAACTTCAGCTTGTCCAGCTTGGAGACCACGCAGATATTGAGCACCCCGTCATTGAAGCGGGCGTTCGGAAACAGCTTCATGCCGCCCGCGTAGTAGGGGCAATTGCCGACGACCAACATCCATACATCCGTAAGCCGCAGGCTTTCGCCATCAATGCGCAGCTGGACCTCGGTCGGCGCGAAGGTGGCCAGAATGCGCAGCGCGCTGTACGCGTAGCCCAGGGGGCCGAGGTGCTTAACAGCGCTGTGGCGGTTGATGTAATCGGCGACAATGGCGTCGAAGCCCATGCCGGCGGCGATGATGAAGCGGCGATGGTTGAGTGTGGCCACGTCGACTTCCACTTCGCTCGGCTGATTGAGCATGTTGAGCAGACGTCGGGTGGACTTGGGCAACCCCAAGGCGCGCGCCAGGTCGTTGCCTGTCCCGCACGGGATGATGCCGATGCGGACATTGCGCCCGAAGGCGCCGTTGACCACTTCGTTCACGGTGCCATCGCCCCCGACCACGACGATGCGCTCATAGCTGCCGGCGGCCTCGCGCGCGCATGCCTCCGGTTGTCCGGGAGCCTCTGTGAAGACGACGTCAAACGGAAATTTCGCTCCTTCGCGCAGCACGCGGGCCATGACCCGCCAGCGCCGGAAGCTGCGGCCCCGACCAGCCGCCGGATTCACCAGGAACAGGGTGTTCATGGCCACATCCTCTCGTCCGACTTGTGCCTGTTGGGCAGGTTGTACATTCGCGCTTTAGCCGGCCGGATCCTGCATGTGAAACAGTCGGTAATAGTGATCAATGAGCTGCTGCGTAGGACCGCTCCAGTCCAGATGCGAGACCAACTCCAGCGCGCGTTGCCGAACCGCCTGTCGGCGGCGCTGGTTGCTGAACAAATCGGTCAGCGTGGCGAGAATGGATTCTGGGCTCAGCGGATTGAACAACCAACCTGCCCGCCCGTGCTCGAGGACCTCGAGCGTCGCGGGGCTCTCCGCGGCCATGATGGGCAGCCCGCTCGCCATCGCTTCGTACAACACCAGGCCGAGCGTCTCGGTCGTGGAGGGGAAGACGAATCCATCCGCCGACGCGTAGGCTTGCGCGAGTTCGTCGCCGAACAGGTAGCCGGTGAAGGTGGTGTTGGTTCCCGCGAAGGTCTGCTCAAGCGCCGAACGGTGCGGGCCGTCCCCGACGATGGCCAGGTGGATGTCCGGCAGCTCGCCCAGGCAGGGACGCAACCGTTCAATCCCCTTTTCCGCGGCCAAGCGTCCTACGTAGAGCAGGATGCGGGCGTCGCGCACGTTTTTCGCATCGGCATCCGGCTGGCCCAGCAGCCGTCGGCGCATCTCGACGGACCTATGATCCGGTGAAAACCGGCGCAGGTCTACGCCTCGGTCCCACAGTGCGAGGTTGCGGAAGCCCCGCGCCCTCAGCTCGGCCATGGTCGCTTCGGAGGGGCATAGATTGATGGCCGCCCGGTTGTGGATGGTGCGAAAACACCACCACAGCATCGGTTCCAACCAGTGCAGCCGGTAATAGCGGGCATAGGCCGGGATGTGGGTGTGGTAGGAGGCAATCAACGGCACCCGCAGCCACCGCGAATAGTAAATGGCGGCGAAACTGAGAAATCCGGGGTTGACCGAGTGGATGACATCGGGCTGAAATTCGCGCAGGATCCGCCCGACACGCGGAAAGGGCCGCGCAAATCGCTTTTCCGGATACAGGTAAAAGCGAAAGGAAGGCACACCGATGACCCGCGCCGACGCGTACTGGGGCGGCGCGCCCTCGGGCGCGAAGAGCAAAATCTCATGATCTTGATCGGCCAGGTGGTCCAGTGTCGCGCACAAACGCGTGACCACGCCGTCGGTCCCCGGCAGAAAGGTCTCCGAAAACACTGCAATACGCATCCAGAATTCCTCCACAACGTCGCCGTTCAAGAGATCATTCTCTCCGCCTGGGAATCGGCCTATACCGAACCTCGACCGACCACATCTCCGTTGCATCGGCCACTGGCCGAACCTGGGCCACCCGCGCCTTCTGTTGTGGGACAGTCCTTGGTGTCGCTGGAAAAAATATAGTGCAGAGAGGGCAAAGGTCTGGTATAGATGAGGGTAAGATGAACCAGGAAAGTGGGTGGGCGTTTTGGCCTGGTGGATCTGGTTGGTCATCGCGTTCGGGATTGGCGTGATTGAGTTGGCCACGGTGACCTTTGTCCTGCTGTGGATGGCCATCGCCGCGTTTGTGACGTCCGTGGTCAGCCTGGTCGTGCCCGACGTGTGGGTTCAGCTGCTCATCTTCGCGGCGGTCAGCGTGGGCCTATACCTGGCCACGCGGCCGGTGGCGCAGAAGTGGCGGGAAAAGCGGCGCTACCCCACGACGCGATTGGAGGGGATGGTCGGGGAGCGGGCGGTGGTCGTCAAAGGGGCCGCGCCTGGCCGCATGGCCACCGTGCGTGTCAGGGGCGAGCTGTGGAGCGCCCAGAGTGACGCGGTGCTGGAGTCGGGGAGTCAGGTGGTCATCGTACAAGCGGAATCGAGCGTGCTGTTTGTCCGGCCGGCCATGCAGGAACCACCTGCGGGAGCCAAGTAGACGCTTGCCCGCGCCGAGAAGTGAAAATTTCTGGGGCTTGAGTCCGGAAAGGGGTAGTGGATGGTATGGTCGGTACGATAGTCGTCCTGATCTTGGTTGTGCTGGTGGTGCTGCTCATCTTGCGCGGCATCCGCATCATTCCGCAGCAGCGCCTGGCGATTGTGGAGCGCCTGGGCAAGTATCACGCGACCTTGCAGCCGGGCGTGAACCTGATTATTCCGTTTATCGATCGGGTGGTGCGCGTGGTCGATCTGCGCACGCAGCAGGTTGTCGTGCCGCCGCAGATGGTGATCACGAAAGACAACGTGCAGATCCAGAT
The DNA here is from genome assembly GCF_001552655.1 of Alicyclobacillus kakegawensis NBRC 103104. GTDB lineage: Bacteria > Bacillota > Bacilli > Alicyclobacillales > Alicyclobacillaceae > Alicyclobacillus_G > Alicyclobacillus_G kakegawensis. The sequence continues at coordinate 18,216 of NZ_BCRP01000016.1, forward strand.
TGACACGGTATTCTTCTATACCATCGTCGACGCGCGCACGGCGACTTACAACATCGCCAATGTGGTGCAGGCGATTCAGAACATCACTGCCGCCAACATTCGCCAGGTGGTCGGTCACATGGAGCTGGACGAGACGCTGGCAGGCCGTGACAAGATCAGTTTGGCGCTGCGCACCGCCCTCGACGAGGTGACCGAGTCGTGGGGTGTGCGGATTGACCGAGTGGAAGTAGTCGACATCAAACCGCCGGCGGAGATCCAGGATGCCATGGAGAAACAGATGAAGGCGGAGCGCGAAAAGCGGGCGAACATCCTGCAGGCGGAGGGTGAGCGGCAGGCCGCGATTCTCAAGGCTGAGGGCGAGAAGCAAAGCGCCATCCTGCGCGCGGAAGGGCTTCGGGAGTCGCGCATTCGCGAGGCAGAGGGCGTGCGCGAGGCGCAGCGCCTGGAAGCGGAAGGGCGCGCCCAGGCCATCCGTCTGGTCGCGGAGGCGGAGCGCAACCGCATCGAGATGATTCGCCAGGCGCAATTGGACGCCAATGTGCTGACGTATCAGTCATTCGAGGCATTGCAGGGGATGGCGAACGGATCGGCCACGACGCTGTTCATCCCATCAGAGGCTGTCGGCGTCCTGGGGGCGCTGGGCGCATTGAAAACCGCCGCGAACAAAGGGGATGCAGGGAAAGACGCCGAGTGAGACAGGGCGGCAACCGACAGGCGGCCGAAGGCTGCAAGGACGGCGTCACGCATCGCGAACTTTTGACGGCAGACGACAAAAAACACCCAGGCGAAACCGCTTGCCGCCTGGGTGTGCTCCCGGGGTGATATGGAATGCTTCAGTAGAGTCCGAATGTGCTGGGGATCTTAGAAAAACGATTCGCCAATGGGAAACCCGTCAGGGTGCGCTGTGAACGTTGATGAGACTGAGAGCGTGCTGGATAATGCTGTGTAGGCCAACGGTGCGATAGCTGACATGGCGACTACGACAGACGCAAGCGCAATCAGCTTCTTCATCACAATGTATCACCTCGTCCTTTGCCCCCGGGGGCCGCCTGTTTGAGCGCGAAATGTGTCGTATTTCCTTGTGGATGATTTTAACTATGAATCCACCTGACTGTCAACGCTCTATTGATATTTTTGTGATTATCGTTTTTCGGTTATGATAGAGAAGAGATATTCTGACAGGATGCAACCAAAATGCGAGGACATTGATGGTGGTCAGGGGTGTGCCTGTGGAGAATTTCAACTCTGAACGCATAATCGAACTGCTCGAAGAGGAACGCAAACGTATGGCCAGGGACATTCACGATGGGCCAGCCCAGAGCTTGACCAACGTGACTATGCGCCTGGAGGTTACAGAACGCATGCTTGAAAACGGACGCCTGGAGGATTCGATTCAGGAGATTGAGCGCCTGAAGTCTATCCTCAGGACCGCGATTAACGATGTGCGGCGCCTCATCTTCGACCTGCGCCCCTCGTTTTTGGAGCGCGGCGTATCCGACGCCATCCGCTTATATGCTGAACGGTTTTCGCAAATGTCTGGTCTGCCGGTGACGGTAGATAGTGAGTGGGGACAGCCTAATCTATCCCGTAGCGCGGCGGTCGCGGTATTTCGAGTAGTTCAAGAGGCGCTGAATAACATTCATAAACACGCCAAAGCCACGACAATTGAAATACGGTTGCTCCATAGGAATGGCGTCTATCAGGCACTCGTAAAGGATGATGGAAAGGGCTTTGCGACAGACGTATCGTCGTCGGCGTCCTACGGTTTGCAGGGTATGAAAGAGCGGATGGAGCTAGTGGGAGGCCGCGTTATGGTCCAGTCGCAACCTGGCCACGGGACCCTGGTCACATGCGAGGTGCCCGCAGCGGATGAATGAGAAATGGAGGCTTGGATTTGCCCACTTTCAACGAGGCAATTACTATGCCGCGATCCATTCATGCCAGCAATATGCCCAAGAGGCTACTGATAGCGTGGAACGCGCTTCATTCTTAAATTCTGTGGGTGCCACTGTATTTCGCCTCAAGTCCCCTGAAGCGGCTCGGCCCTACTACGAGCAGGCACTGTCCCTGTTGGGAAATGAGAATGGGGATCATGTAATAGCTCTTAGATTGAAGTGTACAGCGAACCTCGCTCTCGTCTTGGGCAATGCAGGCCATGTCGATGAAGCGTTGCGCGTGTGCCAAGCCGTTTTGGAACAGACCTCCAATCAATTTCCTTATGAGTCGTCTGCGTTATTAAGCACCTACATATATTCGCTAATACGCTCGGAGCTGTACGAGCAGGCCTTGGAATTGTTTCCTGCTGTCCTAGAGATGATTCGCTTGATTGCTGATCCTGGTCTGCAACGGGTCTTGGAGGGGCTGCTCCGCTACAATGTGGGTTGCGCGGCAGAAGCCATGGGAAAATTTGAAGAGGCCCTGTGTCATTTTCATAAGGCCGCTCAGGTCGATCCCGCGTCCGGGCCCTATCAAGGCATTGCGCGTATGTACCTATATCTCGAACGACCAGCAGAAGCGATTCAATATACTTCGGAATTCTATCGCAGCGTATGGGGAAATTCTATGGCTGACGGAAATGTCAAGCTAGCAGACAATCTGTACCTGATTGGGTTGTTTGCGTATTATGCTGCCCAGAGAGATTTGAGCGCGCGATGCGTGGAGAAGGCCGAGATCTACCTTGGCCAGGCTTGTTACTGGAACGAATGGCTTAAAGTCCGCGATTTTGATTCTTGGGTTAGCCAGCGCGACATTGTCATTCCCGAAGACACTTTTGACTGGCCGCTCTGGCATCAGTTTCTGGATGAGTTGAGCCTCATCGACAGCTTTGAGACCATGTTCCCGCGGTTTGCGCACATGCCGCGGTACGAGGCCAATCTGGCCGCGCAGTTGTACGAGCGGATCGTGCCGGACGCGCCGTGGGATGATATACGGCGGTTGCAGGTGGCAGGGCGCTTGGTGTATCTTGGGTTGACTGTCATGACGTCGAATGAAGAGGAAGCTGCCTCCATTCTCAGTGATCGGTCCTCCATCCCTGAGATTGGGCAGCTCGGCGTTCGCCTGCTTGAGGCGTACCCGCACAGCGAAAACTATCGCTATCTGATTCCGGCATGCCGCAAGGGTGCGGACGTGTCGGGGTTGACGGACGAAGACCGGTTGATGGCGGAGTGCCTCGGCTTGTCGCTGGATTACGTGGAGCTGATGGAACTGTATGGGCTGTCTCATGACGAGGCCATGCGAGAATTGGCATCAAGTCGCTACCATCTCTACGATCCGCGAGTGGTAGATTCTTTTCGCGCTCAAATGACAGTGTAAGCGCTGGTATGGGTCCCTTTTCACGATCAACCGGACAGATGAACACTCCAAGGAGGTTGACATGAACCACTTGCTGCAACATCTAACCCTCCCGCAGACCCATCGCGGGTCTTCCGTCTCCGCTCCGGTTGTGTCGCAGGGGAGAGTGCGCGTTCACACTTTGATGACCCATCCGCTGTTTGATGTCGCCGTGAGGTCCTTGTTTTCCCAGCGACCGAACTTTGAATCCGGGAACTCGTTTCACGGCTTGGAAGACCTCCTGCATGGGCTGCGTGGCCCGGAAGACGAGTTGATGGACGTCCTTATCACCGACATCACGCCGGATGCGCGGACGACGCCGCGGTTTATGGCTGAACTTCGGCAATTGCGGCCGCAGTTGGCGGTTGTTCACCTGATTCCGGAGACCGACGACGCCGCCGTGATTGTGCAGGCGTTTCGCTGGGGCGCCGACGCATACCTGTTTCAAACGGCGCCGGTCGAAGTGCTGGAGCAGGCGGTGAACACGGTGCTGGAAGGGAAGGCGTACATCCAGACTCACCTGACCCCGTTGGTCTTGGCTGAGATTCGACGGCCGGATCAGGCCGTGTTCACAGCAGAAATTGACGTGCCTTTGAATGAGCGGGAGCAGATGCTCCTGCAGCTGGCCACGGACGGACTGAACAACCGGGCGATTGCCGAAGTGTTTGGTGTGACGGAAAAGACGGTGCGTGGCATGTGGTCCACGTTGATCCGCAAGCTTGGTGTGAACGACCGCACGCAGGCGGTGCTCTGGTCCATCCGCTCCGGCTTCACACGCCTCCATTGAATTTCTTTACAGCAATTCCCGACAGGATTTTTGGCGCACGGTGTCGAACTGGTAAGGCGCGGCGGGTAAACGCTCGTGGTCTCGCGCGATGAATGGAGCCGGATTGCACCCGGTTGTCAATCATCCACGATTCTCGTCGAGTGATCTGACCCTTCTGCGAGGAGCGATGCCTGAGTGATTGAGATGCAGGACGTCTGGAAGCAATACCCAAATGGGACGATGGCGCTCAGCGGCATCACGATAAATATCAAGAAAGGTGAATTTGTCTATGTGGTCGGGCCCAGCGGCGCTGGGAAATCGACCTTCATCAAGCTGATGTACCGTGAGGAGCGGCCGACCAAGGGGCAGATCTTTGTGAACGGGTTTAACATCGAACGGCTGCGCCATCGGAAGATCCCGCTGTTGAGGCGGCACATTGGTGTGGTGTTTCAGGACTTCAAGTTGTTGCCGAAGCTGACCGCGTACGAGAACGTGGCGTTTGCCCTGGAGGTGATTGGGGCCCCGCAGCGGCACATCCGCAGGCGCGTCCCGGAAGCCCTCGCGTGGGTCGGGCTGGAGGACAAGGCGGATGTGTTGCCCACCCAGCTTTCTGGCGGGGAGCAGCAGCGGGTGGCCGTGGCGCGGGCGCTCGTCAACAACCCCAGTGTCATCATCGCCGACGAGCCGACCGGCAATCTAGACCCCGACACTTCCTGGGGCATTATGAAGCTGTTTCAGCGCATTAATGACCGAGGTACCACCGTCGTGATGGCGACGCACAACCGGGACATTGTCAACACGATGCGCAAGCGTGTCATTGCCATTGAAGAAGGGCGGATCGCCCGAGACGAGCAAAAGGGACTGTACGAATATGAGGATTAGCAGCATTGGGCGGCACCTCCGCGAAGGCAGCAAGAGTCTCATCCGCAACGGCTGGATGTCGTTCGCATCCATCAGCGCTGTGGCCGTGACCCTGCTGATTCTGGGATCCACGTTGGTGCTGGCCATGAACGCGCAGCAGATGTCGAACTATGTCTCCGGGCAGTTGGAGATTTCGGTCTTTCTCAAGCCGCAGGTTTCGGACAGTGAGGGGGCGCAGACGGCCGCAGCTGTCAAACAGATTCACGGGGTGGAATCGGTCCAGCTGGTGACCCACGAGGAAGGCTTCAAGCAGCTGCAGGACTCGTTGGGCAGCCAGTATAAGAACGTGCTCGATGGATTGCCGAAAAACCAGACCATACCCGTCAAGTTGGTGGTCAAGGCGCAAGACCCGCGGCAAACGGTGGCCATCAGCAACAAGATTCAAGGCATGCGCAACGTCGACACGGTGCTCGACGGCAAATCGTATGTGGACAAGTTCTACCGTTTCATGGATACGGTGCGCAACATCGGGCTGGTATTCGTGGTGGCCCTCATCCTGATGGCGATGTTCCTCATTTCCAACACCATCAAGATTGCCATCTTCAACCGCCGCCGTGAGATTGAAATCATGAAACTGGTGGGCGCTACAAACTGGTTTATTCGTTGGCCGTTCCTGGTGGAAGGGATGCTGATTGGCGCCATTGGGGCCGTGGTCCCGTTTGCCGCCATCTGGGTGGTCTACCGTCAGATCTTCTCCCATCTGAACGGCAGCTTCATCGCGCTGACGTTCCCCCTGCTGCAGCCGGGTGCGTTATTGGGAAAACTGGCGGTCATTATGTTTGGCATAGGACTCCTGATTGGCCTCTGGGGCGGCATCATGTCCATCCGCAAGTTCTTGCGCGTATGACAAGCAGGAGCGTGGGCAGTTGCATCGAATCACATGTGTAGGGTCCGCAGGAGCCAGTTTGCCGGATGGAAAAGGGAGTCTTCGTGTTGGGTGCCTATGATGGATGGCAAATCGCAAACGCTTTGTGGGACGGGGCGCGCATGTTGCTGGAAAACCCCCTCCTCTACCTGGGCACGGCGCTCATGTACGCCGAAACGTACCGCACGAGCCGCCAGGAGCGTGGTTTTTTCGGCTTTCGCCTGACGCGCGCCTGGCGTTCTGTCGGGTTACGCTGGGTGTATGCGTTCATCGCTGGGCTGATTGCCAGCGCCATCAGCGTCGCGTCGGGTTTAACCTTGGACGTCTGGGGCGTTGGCGCGGTGGTGGTGCTGAGCATCCTGCTCGCCTGCATCCGTCTGCGCCTGTGCGCTACCGTGTACGCCATTGCCATCCTCGTCGCTCTCAGCCGCGTGCTGCTTATGCTGCCGGTGCCTTCCGGGCCTTCGTGGCTCCGTGAGACGTGGCTGCATTTGGCGCGCCAACCGGTCAGCCCATGGCTGGCGGCGGCGGCGCTGTGTTTGCTCCTGGAGGTGGGCCTGTTGCTTGTCGGGCGCTATCGCTTCGTCGCCCCTGCCTTTGTCCAGAGCAAACGAGGCCGGGCGATTGGTGCGTGGACGAGCCAACTGGCTTTCGTTGTGCCCGTGCTTTGGGTGGCTCCAGGCGGTCACCCGCTCTTACATACACCCTGGCCTTGGCCGTTGCTCGGCGGGCTCGGCGCGGCGGGGGCGACGCTGGCCGGTATACCTCTCTTCCTCGGGCAAAGCGGCCTGTATGCGGCACTCACACCGCAAGGGGCGGCGAGCATTCGAGCCGCCTATGACGCGGTCTGTGGCGCGTTGTTGGCTGCCGATGCGTGGGCTGTCGTCCACCTGGGTCCGACTTGGGCGTGGGCGGGCGTGCTGATTGCTCTTTTGGGTCAGGAGGCTGCCACCTGGCATGTGCACTGGCGAGAGCTTCTGGCCGATCCGCTCTACGCTCCGGTTTCGGACGGTGTCAAGCTGTTGGCTGTGGTGCCCGGTTCCCTGGCCGACACCATGGGATTGAAGCCGGGCGAGATCATCACGCACATCAATCAGGTTCCGGTTCAGACCAGCTATGACCTGCACTTCGCGCTCGACCAGAACCCGGCCTACGCGAAGCTGCAGGTCTATGACGTGCGTGGCGAAATGCGGCTGGTCGGGAAACCGGTGTTCAGTGGGGAGAGGGCCAAACTGGGATTGATACTGGCCCCCGATGTCCCGGGGGTGCCCAGTTACCGGCGGCGCCGCGTGGGGCTGTTTCAAACGCTGTATCTGAAAGCCCAGACGTCCGGAAATTCATACGAGGATGTATTTGTGGACGTCGACCCGGCGCCGCCTCACCAAACGTAAACGTGCGAGACGGGCATCGTTGGGTCCGTGCAGCCGTAAAGGCGTCCGTGATTCAAGTCCTGGTACAGAAAAAAAGAGGGGGCGGATGTTTCCCGGACGCTTGGTAAGGTCGGGCTGCAGCGCACATGGGGGTATCGGTGATGGATATTGCAACGCTGTTTGGTCTCGTTCTTGCCATTGGCAGCCTGATTTTGTCGTTTGTCACGGACGGGGGCAGTCTCTCCGCATTGGCGCAGGCGCCCGCCGCCCTGATTGTCTTCGGCGGCACCATCGGGGCCACCTTAACCTCCGTATCCCTGCGGCAATTCATGGGTGTGGGCAAACAACTGAAGATTGCCTTCTTTCAACGCCGTTCCAATCCCCTGCAGTTGATTGAGGAATTGGCAGAGCTGGCCACCATCGCCAGGCGAGAAGGGATCTTGGCGTTGGATGAGCGGTTGGAAGACTTCGATGACGACTTCCTGCGGCGTGGGCTGCAGCTGGTGGTCGACGGGGTGGATCCGGAGCTCGTAAAGTCCATGCTGGAGACGGAGCTGGACTATGTGGAAGAACGGCATGCGGCCGCCGCCGGCCTGTTCGAAACCGCAGGCGGGTACGCGCCGACCATGGGCATCATCGGCACCGTGATGGGGTTGGTTCACGTCCTGGGCAGCCTGCAGAACGTGGACAAGCTGGGACCGGAAATTGCCACCGCGTTTACGGCCACGCTGTACGGTGTCGCCAGTGCCAACATCCTCTGGCTTCCGATAGCCAGCAAACTGAGACGGCGGAGCGCGGAAGAGGCGCTTCTGCGTGAGATGACGCTTGAAGGCATCCTCTCCATCCAGGCGGGTGAGAACCCGAATATCCTGCGGCAAAAGCTGAAAGCGTTCCTGGCTCCGCACCAGAGGTCGGACAAGAGAGCGGACAAGGTGGGTGAGGTCGATGGCGAGACCGTCGAGGCGTAGCAGAAGGTCGTCCCATCGGCACGGAGGCCACGTGTCCAACGAGCGGTGGTTGATCACGTATTCGGACCTCATCACCCTATTGATGATCTTTTTCGTCATCATGTACGCCATGTCGAAGGTGAACCAGGTCAAGTTTTACACGTTGGAGCAATCTTTGGCGCAGGCGTTGCACCAGAGCCACGACATGCTGACCGGATCGGGCAAAAGCTCGCTTATTCAGTCGGCGAATCCAACTGATGCGGGTCATCACCTGGTGGCGCCGGCCAAAGTGGCTACGACTTCCCAGGGGGCCGTGGGCAACCAGCAGGATCAAGCCCTCAATCGATTGTACGAGCAGATTCGCGAATACATTCAATCCCATCACCTGCAGAACACGGTGTTGGTTCTAAATACCGTACGCGGGGTGCAGGTGACCTTTCCCGACGCGGTTCTGTTTCCGACCGGGAAGGCGACGCTGACGCCGCATGCGAAGAGTACGTTGAAGGCGTTGGTGCCGTTTTTGAAAAAAGTGGACAACAACATCGTGGTCGAAGGGTATACTGACAATCGCCCCATCCATAACTCCCAGTTTCCAAGCAACTGGGAGTTGTCGGCGGCGCGCGCCATCGGCGTTGTGCATTTTTTCGCCGACAACGGAATCCAGCCTGAGCGGCTGTCCGGCACCGGGTATGGGCCTTATCACCCGGTGGCGCCCAACAACTCGGACGCCAACCGGCAGAAGAATCGGCGCGTCAACATTGTCATTCTGAAAAACGGGAACGAATGACCTGGATAGCGATCTTTTCATCTCCGCGGATTGACGAAGCCGTGCCGCTGACGTAGCGTAGAGTCATGAACACTCCACGTGGTGACTCCTGGCTGCAACATGTTCATTCTGTACTGGCGCCACGCCGGGCTGGCATCATGACGCAGGGCGCCTCGGCGCAGGTGTCGGCGGTCCTGGTGCCGCTCGTGCAACTGGAAGGCGGCGAGTGGGGGCTGCTGTTTGAACGACGGTCTACATCTTTGCGCCGCCATTCGGGGGAGGTCGCGTTCCCGGGCGGGCACTTCGAGCCGACCGACTCTGATTTGCGAGCCACTGCGCTGCGCGAGACGTGCGAAGAGCTGCAGACGTCGCAGGACAACCTGCAGGTCTTGGCCGATCTCGATGTGCTCATCACCTGGTCAGGCCAGCGGGTGCACCCGTTTCTGGGCCGCATCCTGGATATGAGCCGAGTGGTCCCGAGCCCTTCCGAGGTGGCCGAGCTGTTCATCCTGCCCCTGGCTCGCTTGTGGGCGGTGCAGCCGCAAGTCTACAACCTGTCATTGCAGCCCACGCCGGCCGACGACTTTCCTTTCCACCTGATCTCTGGCGGGCGCGGCCATCGGTGGCGCAGGATGGTGGCCAGGCAATTGTTTTACGAAGTGGACGGACGTGTGATCTGGGGCATGACTGCCCGCATTCTGGAGCACGCCCTGCAGCTGCTGAAAGAGTGAAGCCTCTGGCACAGGCCGCTCGCTCGCACTTCCCGAAACGAAAACGGAAGCGACGCGGCCTGCCGGGCAAGGGGGGCGTCCAATTGACGCCAGCCTTCGACAGACAGGCGACGACACGTGGCACGGTATTTCTCAGGAAATGTCGAAGCCCCAGGGGATAGGTTCGTAGTCTACGTATACGATTCGATAACAAGTTCAGAATAACCCGATTTGAGTGTTGGATATTCGGTATGCGGAAGAGGGGGATTTTTGATGACCCAGTCCAGCGCACCCTGGCGCCGGCAAACCTTGGGGGACACGCTGCACCGTAGCCGCATGCGTCACCCGCACAAGCGGGCCCTTTTGTGGCGGGATGAATGCGTCTCGTATGGCGAGCTGGACGAGCGGGCCAACCAACTCTCCCACGCCCTGCTGGCCCAAGGGGTGCGCAAGGGAGACAGGGTGTCCATTTTGGCCACCAATTGCCTCGACTTCGTCATCGTCCACTTCGCGGTGGCCCGCACCGGTGCCATCCTCGTTCCCGTCAACTTCATGCTGGAACAGACCGATATTCTGTACATCCTCAATCATTGCCGGCCCAAAGCCCTGTTCGTCACACCCAACCGCCTCCGGGTGGCGGAGGACGTACTGGCCGCGTGGCCGCCAGCAGCGACGGCAGACAGCGTACGCCGCGGCTTGTCACGGGAGGCCGCCCAGGCTCCCTCCCTGCGGGTTGTCATCGACAGCACCGAAACGGTACCGGGGTGGACGACGCTGGCTGAGCTTTGCGTTGGGCAGCCACGCGAGGAGCTGGACGTGGAGATTTCCGATACGGACGTGGCGCAGATTCTCTACACCAGCGGAACCGAATCCCGCCCCAAGGGCGTCATGTTGACTCACCAGAACTTGATTTGGGAGTACGCCAGCTGCATCGTCGATTTCGAGTTCCAGCCGGACGACGTGTTGGTACACGCCATGCCTTTCTTCCACAGTGCCCAGTTGCACGCGTTTCTCGGCCCGTCGGTCTACATCGGTTCCACTGGGGTCATCCTCGACAGTCCAGAACCGGGGCGCCTCCTGCGCACCCTTGAAGGGGCGCGTGTCACCCAGTTCTTTTGCCCGCCAACGGTGTGGATAGCCATGACCAACCACCCGGATTACCCGCACACCGACCTGACCGCCCTACGCAAGTGCTACTTCGGGGCGGCCGCCACGCCGATGGAGGTGCTTGAATCCGCGGCCCGCGATCTGCCCCAGGTGCGCATCTGGAACACCTACGGCCAGACCGAAGTGGCCCCGTTCGCCACCGTCCTGCGCCCGGAGGAACAGCGTATCAAACCTGGCAGCGTGGGCCGGCCCTGCCTCAACATGGAGACGGCCATCATGGATGAGGAGGGAAACCTATTGCCACCGGGACAGCTGGGGGAAATCGTCCATCGCTCTCCGCACGTGATGCTTGGCTATTATGCGGATGAGGCGCGGACGGAGGGCGTCTTCGCGCACGGCTGGTTCCACACGGGCGATCTCGGTTTCTTCGATGCGGACGGGTTTCTCACCGTCGTGGATAGGAAGAAGGACATGGTCAAGACCGGCGGCGAGAACGTCAGCAGCCTGGAGGTGGAGGAGGTGTTGTACCAGCACCCCGGGGTCCAGGAAGCGGCGGTGATAGGGGTGCCGCATCCATATTGGGGGGAGGCGGTCACCGCCGTGCTCGCCCTGCGCCCGGGCGCGGCGGCCGACGCGGGCGAGGTGTTGTCGTTCTGCCGCCGCCGGCTGGCTTCTTTCAAAGTGCCGAAGTACGTGGTGTTCGCCGATGCGCTCCCGAAAAACCCGAGCGGGAAGATCCTCAAACGCGAACTGCGCGTCCGCTACCGGGACTTGGCCCAGCAGATGGGAGGCGCCACGCCTCAGTCGGAGACGCCGGCGCCACCGACCGACATCGTTTGACCAACGCTGCTCCGCTTGGCACACGGCTCGTGGTGGTATCATGGAATTGATTCCATGTGTGAGAAAGGAAGGGTGCGCGTGAAAGCGGTGCTTATGTCCGGCTTTGGCGATCCGGACGTCTTATCCATCGGGGAGGCGCCCACCCCGCGGCTGGGTCCGGGCGAGCTGTTGGTGCGAGTGCGGGCGACGGCGCTCAACCGCGCCGATCTATTGCAACGACGGGGGCACTACCCACCTCCCCCGGGAGCCCCGGACATCCTCGGGCTCGAGGCCGCCGGTGAAGTGGTTGAGGTGGGCGCCGGGGCAGGGGACTGGCGGATTGGTGATCGCGTGTGCGCCCTGTTGCCCGGGGGTGGATACGCAGAGTACGCCGTCATTCCGGCGGGCATGGCGATGCGCATTCCACCCAACCTGAGCTTTGAGCAGGCCGCGGCCATCCCGGAGGTGTTCCTGACCGCCTATCTCAACCTGTTCTGGTTGGCCCGGTTTGCCGCGCATGACCGGGTGCTCATCCACGCCGGCGCCAGCGGCGTCGGGACTGCCGCCATCCAGCTGGTGCGCGAAGGGGGCGGCCGGTCCTGGGTGACGGCCGGATCGACGGAGAAAATCGCACGCTGCCTGGAGCTGGGGGCTGAGGCTGGATGGAACTACCATGATGGATCGTTCGCGCCGTTTGTGGCCGAACAGACGGCCGGCCAGGGCGTCGATATCATCCTGGACTTCGTCGGGGCGCCGTATTTCCGCGACAACCTGCGGTCCCTGGCGATGGACGGACGCCTGGTGGTCATCGGCACCATGGGCGGCGTGAAGGTGGATGAGGTGGACCTGGGCTATCTGCTCGGCCGCCGGCTGCAAATCATCGGCACCGCCCTGCGATCCCGCCCGGTCGCCGAAAAAATCCGCCTGACGCAAGCGTTTTGGGCATTCGCGGAGGATCGCTTCGCGAGCGCCCGCCTGCGACCGGTGGTGGACACGGTCTTCCCTTGGACAGACGTCGTGGCGGCCCACCGATATATGGAGGAAAACCGCAACACGGGCAAGATTGTGCTCACGGTGGAGTGACGGTTTGTACAAGTGCTGAATCTATACCGAACCGTCTTGTTATCAATGCAAGAAATTTCCGGGAATCGGCGTCCACAGGCTGAGGCCTATCAATGCCAGGCTGCACGCGCCGACCACCGCCACGCTGGCGGTGTCCAGCGGGCGCCAGACGAGGGGCGACATCTCGGTTCGTCGCCCGCCGAGGCGGTACCCCCGCATCTCCATGGCTTCTGAAAACTCGTCGGCCAGGCGCAGAAGGGAGAGGAGCAGCGGGATGATGACCGCCGGCAGGTCGCGTAGCCGCAGGCCGCCGCGCGGACGGCCGCGTCCGCGGGCGCGGGCCATCCGCGCAAAGCGGTGGAACTCGCCCAGGAGCAAAGGGATGAAGCGCAGGATGAGCGACGCGGCCAGGGAAACGGCTTCGCTTGGGAAGCCAGTCCGCGCGAGCGGTCGCAACATCCGCTCGATGCCGCGCCGCATTTCCAGCGGGGGCGTGGTGGCGGGCAGTGCGGCTCCAACCGCTGCCAGCAACATGAAGCGGTATGTTTGCGCCAGTGTGTCCAGCGCCTGCCACGGCGCAAAACCTATCCTCCCCCAGTGCACCATGCCCTCCGGCCAAGCGCCGCCGGCGGTGCTGCCCCAGCGCAGACCGGACAGCGCCGCGGAGACCAGCAGGAGGACGACCAACGGCTTCATCAGGCGCCAGAACTGCTGGCGCGGGACATCGGCGGCAAGCAGCACCCCTGCCACCAACAGGGTGGCCACAGCGCAGCCGGCGGCACGGTCCTGCATCAGCAACGCGGCCGAGAGCATCAGGCAGCACGCCCATTTGGCCCGCACATCCAAGCGGCGAGCGACACCGCGCCACGGCGCCCGCCGCTCGGCAGAATGGACCAGCGGCGTTCCATCGGATGTCGCCCCGCCCGGCCCAGCACCATTCAGCCCAGCACGAATCAGCTCAGTATCGCTCGGCAGCGAAGCGGCATGCGGTGTCGGGGCCAGCTGCCCCGAGGGCGAGTCCAGGGCGTGTAGTGTAGGCTGCGGGCCGGGACTGTCCCCGCCTGTCACCGGCGCCCTGCTTCGCCACTGCAGCAAGGAGGCGGCCAGATTGTCCGCTGTCAGGGGTGTCGGCACCTCTCCTGTCACTTCCTTCACAAAGCTGGATATCTGAATCAGTTCGCAGCCGTCCATCCCGGCCTCCGCGAGGACCTGCGGCCGCTCCAGGAGTGACGCGGTGTCGCCGGAGAAGCGCACCCGCCCGCCGCACAGCACAATCACTGCATCCGCCAGCGGCAGCAGGGCGTCCAGGTCATGGGTGGCCACAATCACGCCGCCCGCCCGCCGCTGCGCCCGCCAATCCCGCAGCCAGCGGCAGAAGGAGGCGGTGGCGGCCGAATCCAGCCCGGCTGTCGGCTCGTCGAGCAGGAGCCAGTCCGGCTGAACGGCCATCGCGGTGGCCAACGCGACGCGCCGCTTTTGCCCGCCGGACAGGGTGAGCGGAGAGGCGGAGAGTAAGGCTTTGTGCAGACCCACCTGGGCCAGCGCCTCCGTTATCCGTCGCTGCTCCTCGGCGCGCGGGAGCTGCAGTGGCTTCAGGGAGTAGCGAAATTCACCGAGCACACTGGGGGCAAACAGGTATTCTTCCGGAGACTGCAGCACCAGGCTCAGCCGCCGCTGCACCGCCGGATTGACGCGGCCGGCCCGCCAGAGCGGTCGCCCGTCGCAGATGACCTGCCCGCGCGTCGGGGGTGTCAACCCGGACAGCGCTTCGAGCAGCGTCGATTTGCCGGCTCCGCTACGGCCAATGAGAAGTGTCACGGTCCCATCCAGAATGTCCAGGTTCACTCCCTGGATGAGCGGCCGGTCTGCCAACGACGTCGTCACCTCCAATTGCCGGACGGTGAAGGGCACTGGACCACCTCCCGCATCAACGCCTCCGCGCACAGCGGTTGACCGATGGGCCATCCGGCCGCCCGCAGCCGCAGGGCCACCGCCACAGCCGGGGGCGGTGTCAAGTCGAGGCGCTGACACCAGGACGCCGCGGCGTCGCCAATTGCCCCATCGCCGTAGAAGAACCCCTGCGGGCTGCCGTGGTACACCGCCTCGCCGTCCCGCAGGGCGAGCACCGCGTCAGCCAATGCCAGTTCATCGAGCCACTGCGTCACCCAGACGACGGTGACCCCGGCCTGCCGCAGCCGCCGGACGACCGTGAGAATGTTGCGGCGGGAGGACGGATCGAGCATGGAGGTGGCTTCATCGAAAATCAAGACCCGCGGTTTCACGGCCAGCGCGCCGGCGACAGCCACCAGTTGTTTTTGCCCGCCGGACAGGGTGGAAATCGGACGGTCTTCGAGACCGGCGAGCCCCACCTGGCCAATGGCAGCGCGCGTGCGGCGGGCGACTTCTCGCGGCGGCAGGGCGAGGTTTTCCAGTCCAAAGGCGACGTCCTCGGCCACCGTTTCCCCGACCAATTGCGCATCCGGGTTCTGGCCAATCAGTTGCACCAGTGATTCGGGAGCGGCCGCAGCCGAGGTTGACCCGGGAGCAGGACCGGGTGCACGGCTCGTATCTGGCTGTCGATCCGCCCGTCCTTGTTTCTGGGCGCTCGCTTGCGCCCGTTGGCCCAGCGGCACCCGCTGCCGGTCGATGAGCAGTTCGGCCCGCCCTTTGGAGATCGGCAAGCGGCCGGCCAGGACGCGGGCCAGCGTGCTCTTGCCGCTTCCGTTCGGGCCGACGACAGACAGCCATTGCCCGCGGGCGACGGACAAATTCAGCTGGCGGAGCACCGGTTTGGGGCCCGCGCCGGTGTGAAACAGGACATCTACCTGCTGAAGTTGGATGCCAGCCCCCAGTGTGTCCACTCTTTGCATCCTCCCATGGTCGTGCTAGAATCCGATTGTAAACATCATAGCATCATAAAGTTTACAAACCAAGCAGAATGGAGGAACGGGCATGTCATTTCGCTTGACGGTGCGGGGAGTGGTCCTCTCCGCCCTGTTTGCGGCGCTGCTGGTCGTGATGAGCTACGCGAGCGTGCACATTCCCGGATCGCCGGTGCCCATCACGTTGGAGAACATGGCGGTCATGTTGGCGGGGGCGATTCTCGGCCCCTGGTACGGGTTTTTCAGTATGCTGCTGGTGCTGGTGCTGACAGCGCTGGGGCTGCCGCTGCTGCACAACTCCGGCGGCATGGGGGTCATCCTGGGGCCGACAGGTGGATACATCTGGATGTGGCCGGTCTGCGCGTTCGGGATTGGCGCTCTCGTGCAGGCACTCAGCAGGGGCCGCGGCAGCGGGGCGTGGCGCGGAGTCGCGTCGCTCGTCGGGCTGTTTGTCGTCGTGGAGGTGTGCGGATCGTGGCTGGATTATGTGCTCGCGATTCCCTGGCTGATGCACACGCTGCACTTGAGCTTCGGCAAGGCGATGGTGGCCGGCTGCTACCCCTATTTGCCGGGCGACGCCTTGAAGGCGGCAGCGACGGCGGTTATCGCGCGGGCTGTCCATACGGTCTACCCGCCACAGAGGTTGACCGTCGGAGCGGCATCACAGGTGGTCGCGCTCGACAGGGGGGATGCATAGGTGAGCGGCGCTTCGGACACCTTGAACCTGTAGTCACTGGCGAGGGGGGACGAAGATGAAGACGGTCGCCGTGGAACAGGGCCTCGGCAACGTGAAAGACTACTTCGAGGCGCAGGGCTGCCAGGTGGTGGAGCTGGACCACGCAGCGGTGAGCGCGCCAGCCGGCGCCTCGGTCATGGTCGTGACGGGCGGGGACAACAACCTGATGGGGATGCAGGACATCGTGGCGGATGTGCCGGTTGTCTCCGCGGAAGGGTTGTCGCCTGAAGAGGTCTATCGGCGGGTCCAGAACTACTTGCAATGACTGTGCTCAACCAAGTCCATCAGGGTTTGTAGGGCGGCCGCTCGGCCGCCTTTTCGCGTATAGATCTGCAATCGGATTGTATTATCAGTTCAATCTGTCTCTTTCCAGAATTATGCCACCAACCAATTTCTTGTAATATAAGCTTTTAATTTGCTTGATGTTTTGTGTATAGTAGGGTATGCAGACGGCCTTTTTGCTTTGGTCCATGGCGTTGAAAGCGTTTCATGTACAGTAAAGGGGTGAAAGAGTCCATGGGATACAAACGCAATGTAGGCGCATTTGCCCTGATGATGACAGGGCTTGGCTCAATCATCGGATCCGGCTGGCTGTTTGGCGCCTGGAAGGCGGCGAATGTGGCCGGCCCGGCGTCGGTGTTCGCGTGGATCATCGGGGCCATCGTCATTATGTTCATCGGTCTGACGTTCGTGGAATTGGGCTCGATGTTTCCCGAGGCCGGCGGAATGGTCCGCTATGCCCAGTATTCGCATGGCTCACTGGTCGGATACATTGCCGGATGGGCAAACTGGATTGCCATTGTCTCGGTGATCCCGATTGAGGCCGAGGCCTCGGTTCAGTATATGAGCTCCTGGCCGTGGGCGTGGGCGCAGTCCTTATACAACGGACATACACTGCAGCCCTTGGGGCTGTTCTTTGCCGCGGTGCTGGTGTTCATTTACTTTCTGCTGAACTATTGGACGGTCAAGCTGTTTGCTCGCGCCAATACGTTCATCACGGTGTTTAAGTTCATTGTGCCGACGCTGACCTTCATCAGCTTGATAGTCGCCGGTTTTCATGCAGGGAACTTTCACCAGTATGGCGGGTTCGCCCCGTTCGGTTGGTCGGCGGTGTTGACTGCGGTCGCCACGTCGGGGGTGGTGTTTGCGTTCAACGGATTTCAGAGCCCTATCAACCTGGCCGGTGAGGCGAAAAACCCGGCGAGGGCCGTGCCGCTCGCGGTGGTAGGATCCATCCTGATTGCGGGCTTGATCTACGTCGGTCTTGAGATAGCCTACCTCGGCGCCGTACCGGGGCACAGCCTGCTGCACGGATGGAATAACGTGGTGCTGAACTCCCCGTTTGCGGATCTGGCGCTGGCCATCAACCTGAACTGGTTGGCTGTCATCCTGTTCGCGGACGCGTTCGTGTCGCCGTCTGGAACCGGCATCACCTACACCGCTTCGACTGCGCGCATGGTCTACGGCATGGAGAAGAACGGCTATTTCCCGAAGGCGCTCGGCCGTATCCATCCGCGCTTTGGCGTGCCGCGGCCGGCGATGTGGCTGAATCTGCTGGTGGGGTACGTGTTTCTGGTGTTGTTCCGGGGCTGGGGATCACTGGCCGACGTGATCTCGGTGGCCACGCTCATCTCGTACGTGACCGGACCGATTACGGTCATGGTGCTGCGGCGCACGGCGCCTAACCTGCACCGTCCGTCGCGCATCCAGGGGCTTAAGGTGATTGCCCCGCTGGCGTTCATGCTCGCGTCGCTGATTCTCTACTGGGCGCGCTGGCCGCTGACCGGCAAGGTGATCATCATCATGCTGATTGGCCTGCCCATCTACTTCTACTACCAAGCAAAAGCCGGATTCCGCGGCTTCGCCCGTCACCTGAAGGCAGGCATCTGGCTGCTTGTCTACCTGGGATGGATGGCACTCTTGTCCTCGCTCGGCAGCGCGAAGTTCGGTGGTCACAATATCATTCCGTACGGGTGGGACATGCTGGCGGTCGCGGCGTCGTCGCTCATTTTCTACTTCTGGGGCGTCAAGAGCGGCTGGGCGAACGAATACCTGGAAGATGCCGAGGCACTCAACCGCGCTGGCTTCAAAGCGGTGACATGACACCTTTTGCATGGCCCCCCGATTCCGGCATAATGATGAGAAAGAAGACGAATCAGTCGTGCCCCAAGGCCTGCTCACGACTAAAGTGAAGGAGACGAACCGATGCAGCGAGCTGTCGAACTGGTCAGTCACGGCGCCACCCTGCGCGGAATGGAGCACATCCCCGACCAAGCGGCGGAGAAGTATCCGGCGGTTCTGTTGTTTCACGGGTTTACGGGAAACCGGTTGGAGCCGCACCGCATGTTTTTGAAGATTTCCCGAATGCTGGAGGACATTGGCTACGCGAGTTTTCGATTCGATTTCATGGGCAGCGGCGAGAGCGACGGCAACTTTGAGGATATGACCCTTTCCACCGAGGTGGCGGACGCGCACAGGATGGTCGATTGGGTCAAACAGCATCCGAAGGTGGATGCCAAGCGCGTGGTGCTGCTCGGATTGAGCATGGGCGGCCTCGTGGCCAGTCTGGTGGCCGGGGACCGGCCGGACGACGTGTGGCGCCTGATTCTCATGGCGCCAGCCGGCAACATGCCCGGCATCGTCCGTTCCATCGAGTCGAGCCAAGCGGTCCAGCCGGATGCCGAGGTGTTCGATCACGCTGGCAACTTGGTCGGTCGCGCGTTTGCCGATGATCTGAGGGGATTGGACGTGTTCCCGCGGGCCGCGCGCTACCGAGGACCGGTGCTGCTGATTCACGGCGAGAAGGACGAAACGGTGCCGTATCAGGTTTCGGAGCAATACCGCGATCTTGCGTACGGTGATTGCGCCTCCATCCACATCGTACCGGACGCCAACCACACCTTTGACGGGCACGCGTGGGAGAACGAAGTGCTCGCCGCAATCCGTGGGTTTCTTGCATAAAAGGGGGCCGAGCATGGCTCGTCCAGGGTTTTGGCAGCGGGCTGTGGTGCAGACCTACGCCCACGCGCCACGGTGGATGACCAATCCGGTGGTCCGGCTGGTCAAGGGGCAGTATCCCATCGGCGTGGCCGCCGTGGTGTTTGATGGGGCGGATCGGCTTTTGACGCTTCGCCACACATACGGTCAGCCGTTCTGGCGCCTGCCTGGCGGCCTGATGGAACGGGGTGAGTCGGTCTACGAAACCGCCGCCCGCGAGGTGCGCGAGGAGGCGTGTTGCGACATTCGGCCCGAGTGGATTGTCGAAGCGGAACCTGCGGTGTACACCTTCGACGTGGTGCTCTTGGCGTCGCTCGTTAAGCAGTCTCCCTTCGCCGCCAGCGCCGAAATCGCCGAGCGGCGTTGGATGCACCCGGATGAGTTCTGCCAGGTCAACGAAGACCAGCGAGCCTATGTGGAACGGGCGCGCTGGCTGCGGCAGCACCTGAACGGATAGCCCCCCAGCGGTGGAGCCTTGGTATTGTCCGGGCGACTTCACAGCGAATGTCCGGGCCTAATGCCCCTCGGGAGGGAGGCAGCCAGGCGGCCCCCAGGCGGCGGGTAACAACCGTCGAGGCTCTGCGGCGGCCGCTTAGGCGCCGTGCGCCGTATGGCCGCAGACCAAATCCACCAGGTGGCGCAGAACCGGCCGAATCACGGCGAAGCACTCCCGGACCGCCTTCTCGCTCCCCGGCAGGTTGATGATAATCGTGTCTCCCGCAATCCCCGCCACCTGGCGCGAGGTCATGGCAAACGGTGTGTGCCGCAGGCTCTCGCTGCGCATCGCCTCGGCGACGCCGGGCAGCTCTTTGTCGATGACCTGACGCGTCGCTTCAGGTGTCACGTCACGCGGCCCGGCACCTGTACCCCCGGTGGTCAGCACCAGGTGAATCCGCGCATCGCCCGCCCAGCGCCCGAGAACCGCCGCCAAACGGGCCTGGTCGTCGGCAACCGCCGTCCGTTCCGCGACGGTAAACCCCGCCTCTTCCAACAGCTTTTGCAGCGTGTCTCCGCTTTTGTCCTGACGTGTCCCGGCTGCGACCCCATCGCTGGCGGTCAGCACCGCTGCCGTATACCTATCCATGTATCCCCCATCCTTCCTCTCCCCTTTGGGCGCCCGCTTGAACCGCGCGGCCTCATTCTATCTGGGCTTGCTCAGGCATAGTGTATTACAACGACAAACCATAGAGAATACCCATGTTCATGTTCCGAATGTAAGCGCACGTATCCATAACACGAGCAGTCCAGATACCAAGCGCCATGACGAGGGGGTAATGTCGTGAAGATGCGTCGCGTTTTGGCCGCCTCATCTGTTGTCGCGGTGGCGCTGGCGGTCACCGCCTGCGGCAGTGCGTCCAGCAACAACACGAGCAGCAACGCATCCGGCAACACGGCGAACCGGGCGAGCAACGACGGTGCCAAAGAAGTGGAGATCTTCAGCTGGTGGACAGGGGCTGGCGAGTCGGACGGCTTGAAAGCGCTCATCAAACTGTTCAAGAAGGACTATCCCGGCTACACCGTGATCAACTCGGCCGTCGCGGGCGGCGCCGGATCGAACGCGAAGGCGGTTCTGGCCAACCGCATGCAGAACAACAACCCACCCGATACCTTCCAGGTGCACGTCGGGCAGGAGCTGCTGTCTTGGGTGGACGCCGGCAAGATGGAGCCGCTCGACAGCCTGTACCAGCAAGAAGGCTGGAACAGCAAGTTCCCCAAACAGCTGATTGACATGGTCAGCCACGACGGGCACAAGTACGCCGTGCCGGTCGATGTGCACCGCGGCAACGTATTGTGGTACAACAAGAAAATTTTTGACGAATATCACCTGACCCCGCCCAAGACGTGGAACGACGTGATTCAGGATGCCAAGGTGCTGAAACAGCACAACATCACCCCGCTGGCCCTGGGTGACAAGGACCAGTGGGAAACGACGATGCTCTGGGAGGACATTCTGCTCGGGCAACTCGGGGCGCAGGATTACGACAAATTGTGGAAGGGTCAGATCTCGTTTGACGATCCGCGCGTCAAACAATCGCTCCAGACGCTGAAGGACCTGATGTCCGACGTCAACTCCGACCACGCGGCCAAGGTCTGGCAGGACGCTTCTCAGATGGTGGCCAAAGGCACGGCGGCCATGAATGTGATGGGCGACTGGGCCAAAGGCTACTTCACCAGCGACCTGCACCTCAAGCCCAATGTTGACTTTGGCTGGACCACCACGCCCGGTACCGAGCACGACTTTATGGTCATCGTCGACTGCTTCGGCCTGCCCAAGGGGGTCAAACACCCTGAGGGCACCAAGGATTGGCTGAAGGTGCTCGGGTCTGTCCAGGGCCAGGACGCGTTCAACCCGCTGAAGGGTTCCATTCCAGCCCGCATCGACGCGGACAAGAGCAAGTACGACGTGTACAGCCAGCAGGCCATGACCGACTTTAAGAAAGACCAGCTGACGCCCAGCCTCGCCCACGGTGCCGCCGCCTCGCCAGGGTTCCTGGACGCGGCCAACAAGGCCATCAACCAGTTCGTCAACACAGGCGACATCGATACTTGCATCCAGCAGCTGCAGTCCGCATTTCAGCAAAACCCGCCCGTGTAACTCATCAACCGGACGTGAGGACTGCCACGGTCTCCGACCGATGGCGGCTGGAATCCAAAAAGCTCGGCGGCCAGGCGGACTTTTCGTTTGCCTGGCCCGCTTTCTGCCAGGAAGGGGGAGCTGCCAGTGGCCATGCAGCCCGCGGAGATGACCATTACGCAGCCACGACGGGCGCGCAAGCCGTGGACGTGGGAGCGCGTCTATCCCATCTTGACCCTGCTGCCGTCCATCATCGCCATCGCCGTGTTTGTGTATGGGTTCATCGTTTGGACCGGCGTCGTATCCTTTACCAAGTGGAACACACTGGTTCCCGACCTCTCGTGGAACGGGTTTGCCAACTACCGGGCCATCTTTCAAGACTTTCGCTTCCAGTCGGACCTGCGCAACCTGTTGTTCTTCACCGTCCTGTTTGTCCTTGTCTCTATGATCATCGGGCTGTTCCTCGCCGTGTTGGTGGATCAAAAAATCCGCTTGGAAGGGCTGTTTCGCAGCCTGTTCATCTTCCCGATGGCGATAGCCTTCATCGTCACCGGCGTCGTCTGGCAGTGGCTGCTCAACCCCTCCACCGGTGTTAATCTCATTCTCAAGGCGCTGGGGCTGACGCACCTGCCGAAGTGGTATGTGGATATCACCATCGTCCCCTCCATTCCCTGGGGACACATCAAGTTCGGCCTGCCGCTGGCTCTGCTCGCGGTCATCATCGCCGCCGTCTGGCAGATGTCCGGATTTGCCATGGCGTTGTACCTGTCCGGGCTGCGGGCCATCCCGGATGACTTGAAGGAGGCCGCCGCGGTGGACGGCGCCAACGCCTGGACAACCTTCTGGCGCGTCATCCTGCCGCAGCTGAACGCGGTCACGGTGACTGTGGTCATCATGCTCATCCACATTTCCATGAAGACGTTTGATCTCATCTACGCGATGACGGGCCCCGGCGCCGCGTTTGTGACCGACATGCCGAGCATGGACATGTTCCAGACCACCTTTCAGGGCAACCACTATGCCCAGGGCGCGGCGATCTCCATCATCATGCTGCTGCTGTTGGCCATTTTCATCGTCCCGTACCTGACCTACAGCCTGAGGGGGGAGAAGCCCTGATGAGTCTGCGCCGTGTAAACCGGGCGGTTCTCTACCTTGTCCTGTGCGTCTTCGCCGCCGGTTATCTGATGCCCGTGTACGTCGCCCTCATCACCAGCCTGAAGCCCAACAGCGAGGTCGATCTCGCCCGCATGTGGCAGCTTCCCACCCGAATCGACTTGTCCAGCTGGGGGCAGGCGTTTGAGAGGTTGTCGCCGGGACTGGCCACCAGCCTGGAGCTGGCCATCCCCGCCACCATCATTGTCGCCATTATCGGCGCCTGCAATGGCTATGCCCTGTCCAAGTGGCGGTTTCCCGGCAGCCGTACCCTGTTTCAGTGGCTGCTGTTTGGGATGTTCATCCCTTACCAGAGTGTGTTGATCCCGCTGCTCAAGGTGATGGACAGCATTGGCCTATACAACTCGGTGCCGGGATTGGTCCTGGTGCACGTGATCTACGGGCTCCCGATAGCCACGCTCATCTTTCGCAATTTCTATGTCGGCATCCCGGATGACTTGTTGGAGGCGGGGCGTATCGACGGCAACGGCTACTGGGGACTCTTCCGCTCCATCATCCTGCCTCTGTCGGTGCCCGCGTTCGTCGTCATCGGCATCTGGGAATTCACGCAGGTGTGGAACGAATTCTTATTCGCGGCCACATTGACCACACCGCCGCATCAGCCGGTCATGGTGGCGCTGCAAAACCTTTCCGGCAGCCAGATTGTTCAGTGGAACGTGCAGATGGCCGGCGCCATCATGGCCGCCTTGCCGACACTCATCGTCTACATTTTCCTCGGCAAGTACTTCGTGCGCGGGTTACTGGCCGGATCGGTCAAAGGGTGAGGGGGAGTTGGGCTGCGCCGGAGCCACCCGGTCTATTCCCGGATAATCGTAGGAGACGGCGCGTACGTAGGCGCGGTAGTGGGCGAGCGCCAGCTTGCGGTACTGCTGAACCTCGTACGCCGCATCCGTCGCGGGCGAACCTCCGGTCCCTTCCAGCAAATTGGCCACCGCCTCGGCGGACAGCGCAATCAGGACGTGGTCGTGCGCGTTCAGGGCGGCCTCAAACGCCTGGCGCGCGTCGGCCAGCTTCTTGGCGCCGTCGCACTCGGTCTCCGCGCGAAGCAGCAACAGTTCCGCTGTCGTCTTGTGCAGCCTGTGCGCGCGAGCGATGGCAAGGGCACGGTGGAGGAACCTCAGCCCCTGTGCAAAGTCGCCTTGGCGATGGCACCATAACGCCAGATTGCGCAGCGTCAGGCAGGCGCACAGGTCGTCGTCGGCCGCTTCCGCCCCGGCGAGCGCCTCCTCGGCCCACGTCTTCGCCTCCTCCAGCTGTCCTTGTTCCAGGCAGGCGGCAGCCAGGCTGCATGCGATGCGTGCCCTGTCCGCGCGCTCGCTTTCCCAACGTATCAGTACGTCGTACGCCAAGCGCAGGGATTTGACCCCGTCTTCCGGACGCTTGGCTCGCACCTGAATCACGCCCAACAGTCCCACTGCCTTGGCATAGCTGGGCAGGTCCTGTTGCGCCTGAAAGCATTCCGCCGCTTGATGGGCGTACCACAGCGCCATCACGGGGTTATCCAGCTGCGTGTACGTGTAGCCGAGGTTGTACAGGAGCTTCGGCCGCAGCGGACTGTCGGCGTCGGCCAGGTGCTGCTCGGCCATCACCAGCCAGCGCTCCGCCTCTTCGTAATCGTGCGTGAACAGGAAACTGCTGCCGGAATAGAAGCATGCCGCCGCCTGGGTGCGGGGGTCCTGGGCGTGATCCAAGATCATCCGGCCGATCTGGTGTACTATATCGAAATCTTTCGTCGTATAGTAGTGTTGACAGAGTTCCGTCGCGACTTGTTCATGCACGTTCTGCCAGTGTCCGCGCAGCGAGGTCAAGGCCTCCAGCAGCAGCTCTCGGTTGCCGGTGATGGTGCGGCTGAACGACAGGTCACCGGTGGCAAGCGCGGATGCGTACTCGGCCAGCGTCTTGTCCTCAAGGCGCTCGGCAATCAACTGCAGCATATCGGGCAAGGGCAGTTGGCGGCCGCTTTCGCACAGGCTGATGAGCGACTGGCTGGAGATGCCGTGCGCCAGGTCGGCTTGGGACAGTCGCCGGCGCTGGCGCAGGCTGCGGATGCGGTGGCCGATGACGAAGGCGAGCAGTTCGCGATGGGTGTCTGTCACAGTGCGGGCCCCCCTCTCGGTATGCCCAAATCATGGTTGACAAAGGGGTGAGTGGAATGAAAAAGCTTGCCTGTCTGGCGGCTGCCCTGTCAACGGTCGCGGCCTTTGCGGCGGCGCTTGTGATTCTGCCGAACGACGGGTGTGTTCCGCCGACTCCCTTCTCGCACTCGACCAACCTGTGAGGCTCTGGCAGAGGACCGCAAGCGCTCTGGCTTGTGGTTCTTTTTTTGTGTGCTCCCCTTGGTTTCATATAAACACAATCTTCGGCGGAGGGCATCGGACTTTTGTCCCACCAGTGGTTGCCTTGGACGCGGCAATCCGGCATGATCTTGAGGTGGACGCATCGCATAACAGCATCCGAAACGAGGTGGTATGGCGACGTGGACGTGACGACGCGATATCAACAATGGCTCAGTTACAGTGGTCATTCGCCGGATTTCCGAGCGCAGTTGGAAGCTCTGGCCGAGCAGCCTGACGCGCTCTACGACGCGTTTTACCGCGATCTGGAGTTTGGCACGGGTGGCCTGCGCGGGGTGCTGGGGCCGGGGACCAACCGGATGAACGTGTACACGGTACGCAGGACGACGCTGGGCCTGGCGCGGTACGTGGCCAATCGAGGTGAGGACGCGAAAACCCGCGGGGTGGCCATCGGCTATGACTGCCGCCGCATGTCGCGTGAGTTCGCGCTTGAGGTGGCGTGTGTCTTGGCCGCTTGCGGGGTGCGGGCGCACCTGTTCGAGCACCTGTGCCCGACGTCCGAGCTGTCGTTTGCGGTACGCCGTCTGCAGGCGGCCGCTGGCGTGATGATCACCGCCAGTCACAATCCGCCGGAATACAATGGGTACAAGGTGTACAACGAGGACGGCGGCCAACTTCTGCCCGATGAAGCGAAGTTGGTCATGAAGGAAATTGAGGCCGTCACAGACCTGTTTTCGATTCCGCGTATGGATGCCGACGAGGCGCAGGCGGCCGGGCTCCTGACCTGGATTGGCGAAGAAATGGACAAGGCGTACACGGGGGCAGTGGTCGACGCGGTGCGCGAACCGGCGGTGGCCGCACAGGCCCGCGAGCAGCTGCGCATTGTCTACACTCCGTTGCACGGCACGGGCAACCTGCCGGTGCGCCAGGTGCTGAGTCAGTCCGGCTACAAGAACGTGTTCGTAGTCGCCCAGCAAGAGGCGCCGGATGGAGAGTTTTCCACCACCCGCTCGCCCAATCCGGAAGAGCCGGAGGCGCTGGCGATGGCCATCGCCGAGGCGCGCAGACAACAGGCTGACCTGGTGATGGGGACCGATCCGGACGCTGACCGGGTGGGTATCGCGGTGCGTGGGCAGGACGGCGAATACCATCTCTTGACGGGCAACCAGGTGGGTGGTTTGCTGGTGGATTTCGTCCTGTCGCAACGACAGGCGCGTGGGCAATTGCCGGATAACGGTGTGGTGTTCAAGACCATCGTCACCTCCGGGCTGGGCGCGGCCGCGGCGAGAAGGTACGGCATCAAATCGGAAGACACGCTGACCGGGTTCAAGTATATAGGGGATCGCGTCCGCCACTATGAGGCGACGGGCGAGAAGACGTTCGTGTTCGGCTACGAGGAAAGCTACGGCTACCTCGCTTCTCCGATTGTCCGCGACAAGGACGCTGTGCAGGCGTGCCTCCTGATTGCCGAGATGGCCGCGTTTCACCAGATGCACGGGCGTACGCTGCTGGACGCGTTGGCGGCGCTGTACGGGCGTGTCGGCCACTTCCAGGAACGGCTGGTCAGCGTCACCTTGCCCGGAGCTGACGGGCTGGCGCGCATCCTGACGGTGATGCGGCGCCTGCGCGAGCAAGGTCTGCCAGAAGTGGACGGGTTGGTGCTGGAGACGGTGGAAGACTATCAGGCCGGGGAGCGCCGCCGCGCCGACGGCAGCGGCGGGGTCGAGGCGTTGACGTTGCCCCGTTCCGACGTGCTGCGGTACCTGTTTGCGGGCGGATCGTGGTTGGCCGTTCGACCTTCCGGCACGGAGCCTAAGCTGAAGCTTTACCTGGGCGCCCAGGCTCCGAACGAGGAAGGATGTCTGACGCAAATCCAGCGGCTCAATCAACTGGCTGAAAAGATCACCGCGCTGGCCGATTGAGCCAGTGGTCTGGGGGCCGTCCGGGCCCCCACGCTCTTGCGCCCCTCAGGATTTTTCCTTTCGCCAAGTTTCCCTACTTTTCGATTTTCCCAGTAGGTATAATGAAGTTTGTAAATCTATCGTGAAAATCCATACAGCGGGGATTTGACCTTGTGGATGGGGGTGCCTGGTGATGAAGAAGGGGTTTGCGCTTGTGGCGGCACCGGCGGCGCTGAGCGTTGCCACCGCGCTGATGCCCTCCGGCGGCCAGATGGCGCTGGCGGCCACTGAGAAGGCGGGCACTGAAGCCTCCGTGGCTGCGGCTGGAGCCAAGGATTTGGGACCGACTGACGAAGGGCAGGTGATCACCGCGAGCCTGGTGCTCAAGGTGCGCAACCGGAACGACTTGGCCGCCTGCATCCAGGACGTTTCGACCCCAGGCAGCCCGGAGTATCGCCACTTCCTGTCGGTTGCGGAGTTCAAACGCCGGTATGCCCCGTCCGATGCGGAGATTGCGGCCCTCACTCGGTACCTGGAGGCGAACGGCCTGCGCGTGCGCGAGGTGTATCCGGACAACCTGCTACTGAAGGTGGAGGGGACGGCCGAGCAGTTCAATACGGTGTTTGACACCACGTTGCACAATTACCTGCGGCACGGCCGCCGCTTCTACGCACCCGCGCGCTTCCCGCGCATCCCGAAGGCGCTGACTGACATCGTCTTGGCCGTGGTCGGGCTCGACACCGAGGCGCTGGCACGGCCGATGAGCGCCCGGACCGCGCAGGTGGACGGTCAATCGACGCGTGTGGTTTTGCCGCAAGGCGGCAGCACGGCCACCGGCGTCCCACAGGACTACACAGTGGGCGACGTCGCCAACCTCTATGACGTGAATCCGCTCTACCAGCATGGCGTCACGGGCAAGGGCCAGACGCTCGGCATCGTCACCCTGGCCGATTTTGATCCGAGCGACGCGTACACGTATTGGGACACCATCGGTCTCAAGTACAAGCCCAACCGGATTACCCAGGTGCACGTGGACGGCGGCGGGCCTCTTGGCGCCGAGGATGGATCCGGCGAGACAGCCCTGGATGTGGAGCAGGCTGGGGGACTCGCACCAGACGCTGACATCCTCGTCTACGATGCGCCGAACACGGATGCCGGGTTCATCGACGTGTTCTACAAGGCCATCTCCGCCAACTTGGCGGACAGCCTGTCGGTCAGCTGGGGGATGCCGGAGGTGCTGTACTATGCTGAGCTGAATGGCGGCGTCGACTACACGAGCGAGTTACAAGCATTCCACCAAGTGTTTATGGAAGCAGCCGTCCAGGGGCAGTCTCTGTTCGCGGCCAGCGGCGACGCGGGAGCGTACGACGTCAACGGTGTACTGCCGTATCCTGCCTTTTCCAAGGTGGTGTCGGTCGATTCCCCGGCGGCCGATCCGTACGTGACCGCGGCCGGTGGCACGACGGTGCCGGCCACCCTGACGCTGTCCAAGGGCACGGTCACCATTAAGGAGGAGCGCGCCTGGGCCTGGGATTATCTGTTGCCGCTCGGGTATGACGAGTCCATCTTGTTCCCGGTGGGGGACGGCGGCGGGGTCAGCACGTACTGGTCCCTGCCCTGGTACCAGCGTGGTCTTGCGGGCATCGCCAGGACGCCGGCAGGACAGAGCGTCGTGGACAACAGCGGATCGACACCGCAGGATTACTACGACCTACCGGCTCACTTCGCCGGGCGCAATCTGCCGGACCTCTCGATGAACGCGGACCCAGAGACAGGCTACCTCCTCTATTCGACCCCGGATGGAGGCTGGGTAGCCGGGTATGGCGGGACCAGCTTCGTGGCGCCCCAGCTCAACGGCATCGCGGCGCTGTTGGAGCAGAGCGTGCATGGGCGCGTCGGCCTGTGGAACCCGCTGCTCTACACCATCGCGCGCTCCGGTTCCGGCTATGGATTGCAGCGTCCGTTCAACGATATCACGGCGGGTGACAACTGGTACTGGCAAAGCGCACAGGGGTATGATCAAGCCACCGGCATCGGGACGCCCAACGTCGCGAACTTGGACAAGGTCTTGACCAATCTTGTGTCTGAATCCCAGAACCGTCGTTGACGACGGCCACGACATGACCCGGAGGGCCTGTTCAGGGCGACTAGACTCTCGGGCTTACGGAGGAATTGGCCCCGGATTCGACAAGAATCGTCATCCGGAACGCAAAAAACGCCCCGCAAATGCGGGGCGATTCGATTCTCATGTGAGTACAGTCAGAGAAGTTTACAGTTTCTGGACGTTGGCAGCCTGCGGACCACGCTGACCCTCGACGACGTCGAATTCAACAGCCTGGCCTTCCTCAAGAGTACGGAAACCTTCACCCAAGATGGCGGTGTAGTGCACGAATACGTCGTTGCCACCCTCCATCTGGATGAAACCATAGCCCTTCTCCGCATTGAACCACTTTACAGTTCCTTGCACACGTAATGCCTCCCACTCAGTACCATCGTACCAGAGCCAAGTACTTCTCCGTACTCCTGCGCCGTACCATCGTACTAAAAGATATTTGGTGCCGATGTAAATATAACACCGGCGCGCGGGTGTGTCAAACACACCCTCTGATAAGAGTATATCACATCGCGCCGGCAAAGTTGCATGCGGCGTGGGAGAATCAGGTTTGTCCGCTGTCGCTGGCGGCCAGACTAAGACTAGAAACACGCGGATTTTTTGCGAGCGGGGTGTGGTCATGGCCAAAGCGACGGGACGGGGGTTTCACCTGACGGTCTCGGTGTTTGCCTTGCTGTTGGCGGCGGCATCGGGCGCCGCTCTCTGGTATCAGTACCATCCGGACACAGTCCTGCGCGTTGTCCGGCCGCTTCTGACGGGCGGGCTGCCGCAGTTTGGACCCGGCGGGAGCCCGGACTCGAGCCAGGACGCGGTCGGCGGAGGGCCGGGCAGCGCGGCACCGACTCCCGCACAGGGGGCGAATTCGGCCGCGCCGGGGGGAGGAGCGCCACCCGCGCAGGGGGCCGGCAGCCACACCGGCGCCAGTGACACCGCGTTGGTTCAGGTCAAGGCAGTGGATAAGGGAGTCACCGCCAGCCAATTGGCCCTCGTGCGTCGACTTCTGGACAAAGGCGGCATCCTCGACGATGTGACCGGTCTGCTCGGGCTGCATTTGCGCACCTCCGTCAACATCCTGCTCGCCAGCAGCAAGGCCGCCTACACGCAGGCGCTGGCGAACGAGGGCATGTCCCAGCAACAGGCAAGCGCGCTCAGCCAGGACACGGGCGGCTTCACCCAGGACTCAACCATCATCATTCCGCTCTACCAAAACGAGACGACGCCGGACCTGGGCAACACGCTGGGGCACGAGCTGGTGCATGCCGTGCTCAATCAGGACGTCGGGTCGGTGCCCAGCTGGATGAACGAGGGTCTGGCGGTGTACACCGGGATGTCCGTCCAGCGCCGCCTGGAGTCGTCGGTGGCCTACGCCGGGTACGCCCGTCAGCTAGCCGAGTCGGTGGTGGCCGCCAGCGCGCAGGGGAAATGGATACCCTTGGCCAACAGTGAATCCGCGCTTCTGAGCGGACAGCCACCCTACGACCTGGAACTGCAGGACTGGCTCGCGGTGGCGGATTTGTTCACTCACCAAGGAACAGGCGGCCTGTCAGCCTACTTTCAGCGGCTGGAAGCCGGCGCCGCCCCGGACACTGCTTTTGCCGATGCGTTTCACATCACTCGCAGCGAATTGGACGCGCACCTGCGCAGCCTGATGAACCAGGCCGCGCGTCAGCCGGACCCGGGCCTGGACCTGACGCTGTCCATCCCGAACGGCTTTCGCGGCTATATCCGGATTTTGCCGCGCGACAGCCAGGTGTGGCAGAGTTTTCGCGTGACCCCGGGGGATCTCCATCTCACCGTCACGGCGGGTCAGCGTCTGAGCGGATCCCCTCTCCCGGTCACGAAGACCCGCGACTCGGCGCCGCCGGACAGCCGCACCCTCTACATCAACATCAGCCCGGACCAACCCTACACGTGGCACGGCAAGACGGTGGCGCACTGCGGCTTCGCCTTTGACTACCATGACGGGTTGTACGGATTTGTCGACGCCTGGGTGACGACGGCGGACGGGCGCACGACTTACCTGGAGCAGCCAAGCCTGTTTTCGGTGCGCGTCGATAGGGCGACGGAGCACACCCAGACGAATCCGCTTCTGCCGTTGTTGTCTGCTGGACCGAGCGCCGCCGGTTGAGCGCGAGCCGTTGCCGGATCTGATGTATACTGTGGGGTGAAACCGTACGGACAGGCTGATTCCAGGAGAGGGATGACGCGTTGCTGGGCACATCGACGGGAGCGGCAGAACACGTCCACGTGTTGGGTGTGCGGTTTGACTTGATGCCGCGGTCCCACGTCGTGGAGCAAATCCTCGGGTGGGTGGCGGAAGGCAGCCGCCACATGGTGGTCACGGCCGGCCCGGAGCTGGTCATGCAGGCGGTGGCGGATGTAGACCTGCAGCGCATCCTCCATGTGGCCGACCTGGTCACGCCGGACGGAGTGGGGATTATCTGGGCGGCGCGGCGGGCCGGGCGGCGCGGCGTGGAGCGGGTGAGCGGCGTCGATTTGGTCGAGGACGTGCTCGCCGCCGCCTGCGAACGGCACCAGCCGCTGCGCGTGTTCGTGCTCGGCGCAACGCCTGCGTCGCTGAGCGCCTGTTTGGCCGAGTTCGCCCGCCGCTATCCTGGGTGCCGGTTCGCCGGGCATCATGGCTATTTTGCGCCCGCGGATTTGCCCGAGGTGCTGGAGGAGGTGGCCCGGTTCAGGCCTAACCTGTGGCTGGTAGGGCTCGGACAACCGCGGCAGGAGAAACTGATCTTTGAACACCTGCGCGACCTGCCAGCCTGTGTCGGCATCGGGGTCGGCGGCAGCATCGACGTCTGGGGTGGCACCATCAAGCGGGCCCCGGCCTGGGTGCGGCGGATGAATTTGGAATGGCTGTACCGGTTGCTGCGTCAACCTGCGCGCTGGCGCCGCCAACTGGCGTTGCCACGCTTCGCCTGGCATGTGATACGAAGCCGGCGTCAGGCGTCCTAATGGACAGGCTCCCCGCGTCTGGCGGGAGAGGAAAGATTCGCAGCGTGTGCGCACCGCCGCGGCGGCAAATCCTAGGGGCACGCCGGCCTGTAAGGCTGGCACTTCTGGGGAGGTGCTGGCGGATGAGCAAGACGCACGTGGTTCCAGGCTGCCACAAAGCTCTCGACGATTTAAAGTACGAGATAGCCCACGAACTCGGCATCCCTGTATACCAGGGCAGCGAAGATTATTGGGGAGAGATTGCCAGCCGCGATACGGGCGCGGTCGGCGGCCGCATCACGGCACGCTTGGTCGCCTACGCGGAGCAGGTGTTGGCCTCCGGCGGCAGGTAACACAGACGGCATACTTTGTTGCAGCAGGCGAGGCCCATAGCGGTCTCGCCTGTTCCTGATTGACGGATACAGCCAAATATAATACCATTACGTTGTTTTGGATACGGATTGCGATCCATATCGGTTTTTTTCCGAGAGTCCGAAGCTTTTTCGGATTGGTTGGCGTGATCCACCATCCGCAAAGGGGGAACAATGATGGCGGCACGTCGGTTGTTTACATCTGAGTCGGTGACCGAAGGCCACCCGGACAAAATCTGTGACCAAGTCTCCGATGCGGTGTTGGACGCCATCCTCGCGGATGATCCGAACGCGCGCGTCGCCTGCGAGACGGCGGTGACCACCGGCTTGGTGCTGGTCTCCGGTGAAATCAGCACGACTTGTTATGTGGATATTCCGAAAATCGTCCGCCGCACCGTCGCGGAGATTGGCTATACACGCGCAAAGTTTGGCTTCGACGCTGAAACCTGTGCGGTCATCACGTCGATTGACGAACAGTCGCCCGACATCGCGGCCGGCGTCAACCGGGCGCTGGAAGCGCGCGAGAAGAACATGACTGACGCCGAGCTGGACGCTATCGGTGCCGGCGACCAGGGCCTGATGTTCGGCTTTGCCTGTGACGAAACGCCCGAGTTGATGCCGTTGCCGATCTCGCTCAGCCACAGGTTGGCGCGCCGGCTCAGTGAGTTGCGAAAGGACGGGACGTTGACCTACCTGCGCCCGGACGGCAAGACCCAGGTTACTGTCGAGTATGATGGGGACAAGCCGGTGCGCATCGATACCATTGTCGTCTCCACCCAGCACGGCGAGGAGGCGGACTTGGCAACCATTGAACGGGACATCAAGGAGCACGTGATTGCTCATGTGGTGCCTGAACAGTGGCTGGACGCCAATACGAAGTACTTCATCAACCCGACCGGGCGGTTTGTCATCGGCGGCCCGCAGGGGGACGCGGGTCTCACTGGGCGCAAGATCATCGTCGATACCTACGGCGGCTACGCGCGCCATGGAGGCGGGGCGTTCTCCGGCAAGGACCCGACCAAGGTCGACCGCAGTGCCGCTTATGCCGCCCGCTACGTGGCCAAAAACGTGGTGGCCGCGGGGCTGGCGCGCAAGTGCGAGGTGCAAGTGGCCTACGCGATTGGCGTCGCCCGGCCGGTGTCCATCTCGGTGGACACCTACGGGACGGGTGTGGTCTCGGAGGAAAAAATCGTCGAACTCATCCGCGAGCACTTCGACTTGCGGCCCGCCGCCATCATTCGCGACCTGGACCTGCGGCGGCCGATTTATCGCCAGACGGCAGCGTACGGACACTTCGGGCGGCTGGATTTGGATTTGCCCTGGGAGCGGACGGACAAGGCGGAGGCGTTGCGCCAAGCGCTTTGAGGCAACAGCCCACCCCCACAAGCGGATCGTCCAGCGCGAAGGATATAGCATCACCCTTACCCCATGTTTGGGCGTTGGTTGGGAACCCGGCCGACGCCATTTCTTTTTTATCCATCTTTTGCTTTTGTTCGCCAAAGTTCAGCAGGAAAATCATAAAGGTATCCAGAATTATTCATAATACACTGCGATTCGTACCTATGATTCTCCCGTTGGGAACAGGTCCGCAAGGATAGACCACACTGAACGGAAGGGCGACGTGTGAGTTGAATCCCAATTTCGCTGCGCTGCAGGAGGCTATTGACAAGACCCTGGCAGCTGTTTCCGAAGGGCGCGGGCAAGTCGGGCAGATTGTCGAATCCACGTCTCGGGAACTGCAACGCCTGGAGTCGGAGTACGAGCAGGCGAAGGATGCCTGCATGAAGGCCATTGCCGAGGTGGCACAGGCCGAGATGCAAGCGCGCCGGGCGCGCACACGGTTGGCCGAAATGAGCCGGCTGGAAGGACCCGAGGCGGAGGAAAAGATGCGCGAGGCTTATACGGCAGCCGAAAACGCGCAGACCGACCTGAAGCTCTGGCGCGAACGCGAGGCCAACCTGCGCTGGCGGCGCGACGAATTGGCCCGCCAGTTGAAGACTATGCAGGTGACCCTGCACAACGCCGAATCGTTGCTGATGAAGTTCGACCACGTCCGCGACTATCTCGCCAACGGCCTGGCCGGTCTCTCCACTACGCTGGAATTAGCCCACCTGCAGACTTTGCTGGGCTTCCAGATGTTGCAGATGCAGGAGGAGGAACGGCGCTTTTTGGCGCAGGTGCTGCACGACGGCCCGATGCAGTTGCTGGCCAGCGTCGCCATGCGGCTGGAGGCCCATAGTCACTTGGACGGCGACATCAAGCAGGAGGTGCAGGGGCAGCTGCGCGCGGTGATCCAAGATCTGCGTCGGGTAGCGTTTGACCTGCGTCCGCCGCTCATCGACGACTTAGGGTTGATTCCAGCGCTTAAGCGATACGTCCAACAGTGGACCGAGTGGACCCAAGTCCAGGCCAAGATTCATCTCAGCGGCATTGAGGTGCCTCTGGGGGCGGCAGAAAAGATGGCGGTGTTTCGATCCGTTCAGGAAGCGCTCCACAATGTGGAACAGCACGCCCACGCGCGAAAGGTGGACATCTTCGTGGTCTACGGACTGGATACGCTGTTGGTGCGTGTGCGCGACGACGGCGTGGGTCTGGCGGTGGTCGATTGGTCAGGCTGGCTGCAGGAGGGGCGCATTGGCCTGACGATGGTCAATCAACGCTTGCAGTTGCTGCAGGGGAGCCTGGACGTGCAGCGGCGAGAGAACGGAGGGACCGAAGTGATCATTCACCTGCCCCTGCGGCGCAGCGATTTCACTCGTGTGCAGGCAGAAGGAGGGGGAATGGTTGGAAACGCAGCAACCCATTCGCGTGGCCATCGCGGATGACAATGACCAATTTCGCGAGACACTGCGCGAGGTACTCAGCTACGAATCCGATCTCCAGGTCATCGCCATGTGGAAAAACGGTGCCGACGCGGTGGAGGGCTTGGAACACGTGCAGCCGGACGTGTTGCTGTTGGACATCAACATGCCTGTGCTGAATGGAGTCGAGGCGACACACCGGCTACAGGTCACACATCCGGATCTCAAGATCATCATCCTCAGCATGTACGACGATGAAGGCTACGTGCTTGAGACGTTGAAGGCCGGCGCCGCCGGGTACCTGGTCAAGGACGGATCTGTCACCGAGGTGGTGGGCGCCATCCGTGAGGTCGCGGCGGGCCGCGGGATGGTACATCCGCAGGTGACGCACACCATTATTTCGCAGTTTCACGACCTGGCCCTGCTCAGCGACGAATGGAAAGAGACGCTGACCAATCGGGAGATGGATGTCCTGCGCGAGTTGGGGCAGGGCAAATCCAATGAAGAGATTGCGCAAGCCCTTGGCATCACGGAAAAGACTGTCAAAGACCATATTTCCAATATCTTGGCCAAATTGGGCGTGACCGACCGCACACAAGCCGTGGTGATGGCCATGAAGCGGCGCTGGATTCCGTCGTAAGATTGCGAGTTCCCGACCTTCGGGAAGGTTCCTCCTTTTCCCTCCCCGCATATATTGCTGCAGGGGGTGAGGGCATGGTGGAGGCCCTGGTATTTTGGGGACTTGCCCTGTATGGGGCCGTGGTTCTCGTCTGGCAGGTGAGCCAGCGGCTCAAGCGCCGCTTGGCTTCCAGTCCGTTGACGTTTGTCCTCATTGTGCAAGATGCTGAGGCGCACATCGAGGGCGTGCTGCGCTCCCTAACCCTGCGGACAGCGTGGTCTGCGCGGCCCCGGCGGGTGCTTGTGATTGATTCGGCGTCTGCGGATGATACCCCACTCATCCTCGAACGCCTTGCCGAGGAGCGTGACTGCATCCATTGGCAGCGGGCGGAAACTGAAGACGAGGTTCGCCGCATCTTGACGCGGACCTGCCTCACCGAGCCGTTTGTCGGCTGCATCTACGATTTGCGGGCGGTTCGGAAGCTGCGGGACGTCACAGAAGATATGATCCGATTCTGTTGTCACTGAGTTTGTCAATCAGCTTGTCCGCGCGCTCGCTCCATGCGAATACCGTCTGCGCATCGGCTTCGGTTTTCGATAACCAGGTCAGCAGGTATTCATAGGCGTCGAGGGCGTCGAGCAGTCCGTCGTTGTCCCCACACGCCTCGGCTGCCTGGGCAACTTCCATGACCTCGCGCAGGGCCTTGTCTGTGTCTCCGAGTTCATACCAGGCTCGCGCCCGCAGCAGACGCAAGCGGATGGTCAGGTCCGGCTTGCGTTCAGCCGGCGCCTCTTCCGGCACATGTCCGACCACGGACGCAAGACACTCCTCGGTTCGTTCCAGCGCTTCCTGAATCCGCCCTTCATCCAACAAGTGTTGAATCAAGAGTTCCTCTATCCTGACCAGGGATTCGGCGTCTTTGGCCATGGTGAGACCAGCGCGCAGCCAGGGGGAAGGCCACCGCTCCTGCCGGCCTCCGATGGATTCCAACATCATCTGGCCCTCCAGGTGACGCGCAGCTTCCAAAAAGGCAATCGCCTTGTCCATGAGCGCGCGGGCCCCACCTGGGTCGTTGCGGGCGAGAGCCCGGTCTGCATCTTTCGCCAGCGAGTCGGCCATCCTGTGCAGGCGGTGAAGACGGGGGGATCGGCGGAGCGCGCGTTCCACCCACGCGGCTGCTTCCGTTTCCCGTCCCTGCTCCGTCAACAGTTGGTAGAGCAACAGGTAGATCTCGGTCAGGTCCGTCTCCACCTGTGTGCGCGAGTATTCTGATTTATTCGCTAAGCGTTCTCCTAAGATTACCGCGTTTTCCCATTCATGAATTGCTCCGTCCGGGTTGTTCATGGCATACTCGACCTGCCCGGACTCTCTGTAGATGCGCAGCAAGGCTCGCTGCTCCTGCGTCTGCAGGGCGTATTCGCGCAGTTGCTCCAGGAGCGGTACAACCTCGTTGTAATCGCCCAGCATGCGTTTCGCCTGGACGAGCAGCAGGTGGTATTCCAGGTACTCGTATCCTGGCGGATTGGGCACGGGTAGTTGGTGCAGCGTCTCCAGGGCTTTGTTCGGCTGGCCGGCCAGCAACCAGTACTCGGCGGTGCGCAGCATCGCCGTCGGGGTGTAGGGATCGCCCAGTTCTCCTAAAAAGTACTCGACCGAGGTCCCCAGGCGATTGGCCAACTGACACAGCAGGGCATAGGATGGACGCGCCTTGTCGGATTCAATCTGGCTGATCATGCTCGAAGTGACAATGCCGTTCGCCAGCTCCGCCTGCGTCATCCCGCGCTGTTGCCGGATTTCACGGACCTTTGCGCCGATGGAGGTCATGGAAAAGTTCACCAACCCTTTGCCGATGTCTTGAGTGTTTTTCTTGAGTGTTCTTTCTGTGTATTCCTTTGTGTGTTTATGGCGGGCCGTGGGGGCGGATCGGATAGAATCTTCAGGAATACAAGATAGAAGACAGAATACTAATGGGATTTTACAGGATACTGACGAGAAATCCTAGCCCTATATTGGAAAGAATATATATACATCAATGGAAATTTCATCCCTGATGCGGGTCTTCAGGTCCGGCGCACCGTCTCGGGGAGATAGGAGGTCCAATGCATGGGGAATATTGCTTTTGTCACCGACAGCACGGCGTATCTGACACCAGAGCAGGCAAACGAGTATGGGATTGAGGTGGTGCCGCTGTCCGTCTTGTTCGGCAGTGAGACGTTCCGCGAAGGCGTGGATCTGACTGCAGAAGAGTTTTACGCCCGGCTGGCGGAGGCAGACAAGCTGCCGACCACTTCACAGCCGACCCCGGGGGAGTTTGCGAAGGTGTTTGAACGGCTCCTGAAAGACCATGACAGTGTGCTGTGCCTCTTGCTCTCCAGCGGTCTGAGCGGCACGACGCAGTCGGCTGAAATAGCGGCCAAGCAGGTCGGAGGCGACGTGACCGTTGTCGATTCCCGGATTGCCAGTTACGGCATCGCCGGGCCGCTGTTGGACGGGGCGGCGCTGGCACGCCAGGGAGGCAGCAAAGAGGATGTGCTGAATCTTTGGCGGCGTGAGTTGGAAGAGATGCACGCTTACTTTGTCATCGACACACTGGAATACCTGCACAAAGGCGGGCGCATTGGCGGAGCGTCTGCGGTATTCGGGGCGCTGCTGCAGATTAAGCCGATTTTAACGATAAACGACGGGCGGATTGACCTGTTCGAAAAGGTACGCACGCACCGGCGAGCGATGGAGAGGATGTTGGCGCGCTTTGACGAGGATGCCAGGGACGGTCGCCCGCTCCAGGTGGGGGTGGTGCATTCGCGGCGTCTGGAAGACGCGGAGAGGCTCAGACAGGACCTGCTCGCCCGCTACCCCAACATCCAGGCGGACATTAGCGAACTGGGCCCGGTCATCGGCACGCACACCGGTCCGGGGGTGCTCGCCTTGGTCTATTACCCGCGGCTCTCATCCCGGTGGGATGGACGATGAGCGCCGGCAAACCCTGGTTCCCGCGTTGCCCGGCGGGCATCCTGCTTCGTGGCCGCGCGGGGGGCTGGGGAAGGTCGCGAGAGCGTGCCCCGGCCCGCCTGACACCTCGTTTTCGGGCACGCCTCCTGATGCGGGCAGCATTGTCGTGGTTGTATCCGGATGCTTCGCCCATTTGCCCTCTTTGCCACCGCCCGTTGCCCGGCCCGGCGATGGTGGATGCGGCGCGTTCGGATGGCAGCCGATTCTGCCTGTTTTGCGTCCAGCGCCTCGCCGCCCTGCAGCCACGGGTCTGGAAAGGCTGCCTGCAGACCCGGCTGGGGCGTGTGCCGCTGGCCTGCGGCATCCCCTATGACAGGGATATCCCAACGTTCATCCGCGCCTGGAAATATGACGGCGTGCTCGCCCTGACTCCTTGGCTCGCCGTCTTTGTCGAGGCGGCCCTGCAGCCGCTGGCGCGGGTGTTCGGCAGAGAGCCGTGGCTTTTGGTCCCTGTCCCCACATCGCGTGATCGGTGGCAGCAGCGTGGCTATGACCACGTGCTCCTGCTGGCGGAGCGGATTTCCACACGAACACGTCTCCCCGTATGGCCGGGTTTGCTGAGGCGCGCCGATGACGGGAGCGGTCTGACGCAATCACAGACCGCCAAGTCGGCGGCCCAGCGCAGCGCCGGAACGGTTGGCCGCTATGCCGTCCGCCCCGAGGCCTTGGTCCATCCCTTGCTCCGGGCGGGCGTACGGGCACAACGGTTCCTGCTGTTGGATGACGTGGTGACGACCGGATCAACCCTGGCGGCGTGCGCCGACGCGCTGTTCTCCGCGGGCGCCCTGCAAGTGGCCGGGGTGGCGATTGCCCGCGTGAGGTGAGCCCGCTCGGCTTGCGCGGCTCTTGCCCTGCATGCGCGGATTTTGTCGAATGGAGCAGGAAAATGACGGTGGCAAGTGGAAATGTTCCAGAAATAGATTTCGGGCTGCTGGGCGGCTGTCAGGTCTCGGCAGGCCCGGTCTAGGGTGGGACGTTTCATGACGATTGCCAATTGCAAACGCTGCGGGCGCATCTTCAACCGCGTGTCGCGCGACATCTGCCCGGCCTGCGTCGCGGAGGAGGACGAGGCGTTCGAGAAAGTGCGCGCGTACCTCAAGGAACACCGCTACGCCACTATCCTTGAGACGAGCGAAGCGACGGATGTCGACCTGGATCTGATTGTCGACATGATCAAGAGCGGGCGGTTGATCATCCGCGACCTCCCCAATTTCACTTATGCCTGTGAGCGGTGTGGCGCGCCCATCCAGGTGGGGCGGTTTTGTTCCCGTTGTACGCAAGAGCTGTCGAGCCTGCTCGGGATGGCCGAGAAGGGCAAAGAGAATTCCAGGGTTCAAACGGATACGCCCCTCTCCCGCAGACACGGCTATTATTCGCGCTAGAGCGCAGCGGGAGTGGAGGTGCGAGCGTGGCGACACCTTACAACGCGTATCGTCAGTGGCAGCAGACTCGCCGCCAGGAGACAGTCGAACAGAACTTAGAATTGGTCTACCGGATCGCTCGCAGGGTACTCGCCGCCGTCGGCCAGGACGGTCGCTTGGAGTACGGAGACTTGGTCAACGCCGGCATTCTCGGCCTGTACGAGGCGATAGACAGGTATGACGCAGCGCGCGGAGTGCCGTTCGCGGTGTTTGCCAGCCGCCACATCAGGGGGCGTATGTTGGATGAAGTGGCGCGACAACGCCAGTTGCCGCGCAGCCTGCGAGATAAGCAGGCGCGTCTGCACCGCGCGGTGGACGAACTGAGCCAGAGGCTGATGCGGACGCCGAGCGATGAGGAGGTGCGGGCGCAGCTTGGGCTGTCAGAGCAGGAATACCAGAACTGGTTGGCCGATTGCGCTTGGACGGCCGTCTGGTCGGTGGAGGAATTGGAGCAGGCGGGCCAGTTCGATGTGGTTGAGGAGCGCCCAGACGCGAGTCCGGAGGCGACCATGGACTGGCAGGAGACCCGAGCCGAGTTGATGCGCGCTCTTCGGCAGTTGAACCTGCGCGAGCAGCAGGTCCTCTACGCCTACTACGTGGAGGAGTTGACGATGAAAGAGACGGCGGATGTGGTGGGGGTCAGTGAGTCGCAGATATCCCGGATTCACAGCCGGGCGTTGGCCAAGCTGCGGGATTTGCTTGGCGGACTGGAGAAAGGGGCCCCTGCTCGCGCAGACGCGGAGGGCAGGGATGCGGCCCGTGCAGGAGCCGCAAACCCGCGCATCAAGAAAAACCGCCAAGCAGGCACTTGACTGTCTGCAAGTTTTGTGCCGTGTTTCAGATATATAAAGCGAGAAGCGGAGCGGGTGGTGAGAACATGCGCATTGGCGAGACCGGTTGGCCGGCCGGTATAGGTCCCAACGCCGAGCGACTGCGGCCGAGCAGTGCTGGACAGCCACGAGAGGCAGATGTGGTGGACTCTCGCACGGGGAAGGCCATCCGGGCGGCAGAAGAGACAGCCGGAGCTGCGGCTGCCGGCCTTGTGGCATCCAGCTCAGCCGTGTCACCGGCAGAAACGGAAGGGGAGTTGGCCGGATCCGACCGTTCCAATAAGGTGGCGGCAGTCAAACAGGCGTTTCAATCCGGGCAGCCGCTGGACTTGGAGACGTTGGCCGACAGACTGCTGGAGAGCGGCGTGCTGTTCTCCAATCTCCCGAATGCCCGGTGAGTCCATCTGCCGGTTCGCTGCAGAACGGCTGAGCACGGGTCGATGAACGTCGGGCCTCAGACCATTCATTATGGGGTAAGGTTGAGAGAAGCAAAGAAATACGGGTGATACGTGTCGTCTGAGGCAGGCGGGAGGCGCGCAGAACTGCGCGGCAGGACCAGGAGTTTAGGCCGGAGACAAGGGGCGAGGCCGGAATGGATACGGAGCAGCTGTTGTTCTTGTTGCAGCAGGTGCAGCGGCGCCTGGATGAGATGCTCACGCTGGGGCGGGCCGTGCTGGCCAATTTGCCGACGACCGAGGCGGACGGAGAGCGTTTTGCCGAGCGGATCGATGAAATTCTGGATGCGCTCAGCCGCCGCGACGAGTCGTTTCGCATGCTGCGGGAGTTGCGGCTGTCGGACAAGTACACGGTGTGGGAGTTGGCGCAACACGCGGACGGGCGGGTTCGCAAGGCGGCCGTTGCTGTGGCGGGTCGGCTGGAGGAAACGGCGCGGCAGAGTCAGGAATTGGGTGAGCGGCTGCACGCGGTCCAGGGAGAATTGCAGGACAGACTGGAGCGTGTGAGTCGGTCGTTGCGGTTCACCGCCGCATACCGGGGCGGGGGATTCCGGTTACCGCCGGGCCTGCGTGTCAATCAGCAGGGGTGAGACGAGCTGTCGAACCTGGGGCTGGGCAGGTCCGCTGCGCATCAATTTGCAGGCGTCACGGGTGCACCCTCACGTTGCGGGTGCGCTTTTGGTATAGGTTGGAAAGGAGAGGCCTATGGACGTACGCTATCCGAATCATCACGCTGTGTCCGTGGACTTTTCGCGCGCCGCTCCGGCGGGGAATGGGCATCCGCTGCAGCGCCAGCCTGGTGCCCGAGAGATGGCGCTGTCGGCCGCGACAGTGGCAGCGAACGGGGCTGCGGTGGCGCCTCATCCCGAAACGGGAACAAGCTGCGAAGGCAGCGCCCCTGGACAAGTGGACAGCCCAACCCTGCAGAAGGCCATCGATGCGGTCAACCAGCAGCTGGCGCCGCGCGCGATGCGGGTTGAGTTTCAATATGACGACAAGGCCAATCGGGTATTCGTCAATCTGCTGGATGCGAAGACGGGCCAACTGTTGTTGGAGATCCCGCCGGATGGAGTGCGGCGGATTTTGGAAGGTGATGTGGGCGGCATCATTTCCGACGAAACTATCTGATAATTATGGCGCCTGGGCTGCGCCCGTGCTATAATGGGGTCACGAAGGGAGGAGTCAAACATGAACGTACTCGTACGTGGTGACCGCATGGAAGTAACCGGTGCCCTTGAGGAGTATGCCGCGAAGAAGCTCGGTCGCCTGGAAAAGTACTTCGACACTCCACCTGAGAAAGAGGCGCACGTGACGATGTCGGTGGCGGGCAATCAACACCGCGTCGAAGTGACCCTGCAGTTGCACGGTGTGCTGTTCCGCGCCGAAGAAGAGTCG
This sequence comes from Alicyclobacillus kakegawensis NBRC 103104, assembly GCF_001552655.1. Lineage (GTDB taxonomy): Bacteria > Bacillota > Bacilli > Alicyclobacillales > Alicyclobacillaceae > Alicyclobacillus_G > Alicyclobacillus_G kakegawensis. Next base: position 61,397 of record NZ_BCRP01000016.1, read on the forward strand.
GAAGACATGTACGCTTCCATCGACCTGGTGGTCGATAAGCTGGAGCAGCAGCTCAACCGGTACAAGGCGAAGCTCAACCAACGGTTTCGCGAGCAGGGTCTGCGCACACGTATCAAATCCTCCCGACAGGAAGCCGCTCGCCGCGCATCGGATGATGCGGAACTGCGCGTGGTCAAGACCAAGCGTTTTCCCATTAAGCCGATGGACGTGGAAGAGGCGGTTTTGCAAATGGAACTCTTGAGCCACGATTTCTTTGTTTTCACGAATGCGGACACCGAAGAGGTGAATGTGATATACCGTCGGCGCGACGGCAACTATGGCCTGATTGAACCCCAGTGACCTCGTTGTCGGATGGACGCGGGCGACTGTTGGCATCGACTCTGTGCCGCCTTCGCTCCCGCTATGTGCATGTATGAAAGGCAACCACGCCCGCCCGCACGGCGGGCGTGAGTATTCAGGTGAGACTGATGTTGGGCCCCGCTCTTTTGGAAAAAGACTCCTCCGAGTTGTGATTCCCGTCCTCTCCCTGTACAATTCTATACTAGGAGATGTTGGGCTCCGGCACCCGCCGCGATTCGGCGACTGCGGGGGCCCACGCACAGAGAGGGGCGTGACCTTCGGGTGGGAGTCCTGAAGCAGCTGTTTGACAGCAATGAACGCGAAATCGCCCGGATGCGCAAAGTCGTCGCCCGGATTAACGATTTGGAGCCGCAGATGGAGGCCTTGAGCGACGAAGACCTGCGGGCCAAGACGGGCGAGTTCCGCAGCCGGTTGGAGCAGGGTGCCAAGTTGGACGATTTGCTCGTAGAGTCGTTCGCTGTGGTGCGCGAGGCGGCCAAGCGGGTGCTCGGCCAGCGTCACTTTGACGTGCAGCTGATGGGTGGCATTGTGCTGCACCACGGCAAGGTCGCTGAGATGAAGACCGGCGAAGGCAAGACCTTGGTCGCCACGCTGCCGTCGTATCTGAACGCGCTGACCGGCAAAGGCGTGCACGTGGTCACTGTCAATGACTACCTGGCCCGCCGCGACAGCGAGATGATGGGGCGCGTGCACCAGTTTCTAGGCTTGTCGGTCGGGCTGAACATTGCCGGCATGGATCCCGCGGCCAAACGGGCAGCGTACCAAGCCGATATCACCTACGGCACCAACAACGAGTTCGGGTTTGACTACCTGCGTGACAATATGGTGATGTCGCTGGACGAAATGGTGCAGCGGCCGCTGCATTACGCCATCGTCGACGAGGTCGACTCCATCCTGATTGACGAGGCGCGGACGCCGCTCATCATCTCGGGGCCGGCGGAAAAATCGGCCGACCTCTACTTCCGGGCCGACCTGTTCGTGCGCAGCCTGTCCCCGGATGACTACGAGGTCGACGAGAAGATGCGCACGGTCAATCTCACCGACTCCGGCGTGAAGAAAGGTGAGCGTTTCTTCCGTGTGCAGAATTTGTTCGATCCGGACAACGTCGCGCTCATGCACCACATCACGCAGGCGCTCAAGGCGCACGGGTTGATGAAGCGCGACAAGGACTACGTCGTCGCCGGCGATGAGGTCATCATCGTCGATGAGTTCACCGGCCGCTTGATGCAGGGCCGCCGCTACAGCGAGGGACTGCACCAGGCGATTGAGGCGAAGGAAGGCGTGCCGGTTCAGAACGAGACGAAGACCCTGGCGACCATCACGCTCCAGAACTACTTCCGCATGTACCAGAAGCTCTCCGGTATGACGGGTACCGCGAAGACAGAGGAGAAGGAGTTCCAGGAGATCTACGGCATGGACGTCGTCGTCATCCCGACCAACCGGCCGATGATTCGCCAGGACCTGCCGGACGTCATCTACAAGACGCAGCGCGGCAAGTTCAACGCGGTGGTCGAGGAGATTGTCCGCCGCCATCAGAAGGGACAACCTGTGTTGGTCGGCACCACGTCCATTGAGAAGTCCGAGTTGCTCTCCGGCCTGCTCAAACGCCGGGGCATTGCGCACCAGGTGCTCAACGCCAAGCAGCACGAGCGCGAGGCGGAGATCATCGCTTTGGCAGGACAGGCAGGCGCGGTGACGATTGCCACCAACATGGCCGGACGCGGCACGGACATCCTGCTGGGCGAGGGCGTCCCGGATCTCGGCGGCCTGCATATCATAGGTACCGAGCGGCATGAAAGCCGTCGCATCGACAACCAGTTGCGTGGCCGATCCGGCCGTCAAGGAGATCCGGGTTCCTCCCAGTTCTTCTTGTCGTTGGAGGATGACCTGCTGCGGCTGTTCGGATCGGACAACATCAAACGCATGATGGACCGCATGGGCTTGGACGAAGACCAGCCGATTGACCACAAGATGTTGACCGGCGCCATGGAACGGGCGCAGAAGAAGGTCGAGGCCAACAACTACGACATCCGCAAGCACGTCCTGCGCTATGACGACGTCATGAACAAGCAGCGCGAGGTGATCTACCGTCAGCGCCGGCAGATCCTCGAGCAGGAAAACCTGCGCGATGTGGTGGAAGGGATGGGCAAGGACCTGATTGACCACATGCTGGAGGTCTACTGCTCGACCGAGCAGGTGCCGGAGGATTGGGACCTGGACGCGCTGGTGGCCTTTGGCGAACGCCACTTCCTCCATCCGGGTCAGGTCAAGGCGGAAGACCTGCGCGGCTTGGAGCGGGATGAACTGCGTGAGAAGCTGTATGACATCCTGCACCAAAACTACGACGCGCGGGAGGAAGAGCTGGGGCCGTTCCTGCGCGACTTGGAGCGCGTGGTGGTGCTGCGCACGGTCGATTCGAAGTGGATGGATCACATCGACGCGATGGACCAGTTCCGGCAAGGGGTGCACCTGCGGTCGTACGGTCAGGCCGATCCGCTCGTGATCTACCAAAAAGAGGGTTACGAAATGTTCGAGGCCATGATCCGCAGCATCGAGGAAGAGGTCATCCTCTACGTGTTCAAGTCCACCATCGCGATGACCCCGCAGCCGGTGCCGATTCATGACAGCGTGCCGGTGCAGGGTGGCTGATGCGGCCGGCAAGGGCGGCGGTGCACGGGCGGATCGATGGCGTAGCGTGACACAGCAACGAATTTTCAGCAGAGGTGAATTTTCATGGCAGAGACGTTTGGGGAACTGCGCGGCGAAGCGCAGACTATGGCTAAGCGATTAGCGGAAATCGGGAGGTCTCTTTGACGTCGCTGCCAAGGAGCAGCGCATTGCCGAACTGGAGGAAAAGATGGCCGATCCCGGTTTTTGGGACGACCAGGCGGCCGCGCAGAAGGTCATCAACGAGGTCAACAGCCTGCGCGGGTACGTGGAGCAGATGCGCAAGCTGGAGTCAGCCCAAGACGACCTGGAAGTGATGATTGAGCTGGCGGCCGAGGAGAACGATATGGACCTGTTCGCGGAGGCCAACACAGCCGCCGCTGCGCTGGAAAAGGACATCGAGAAGTTTGAGCTGCAGTTGATGCTCTCGGGCCCGCATGACGCCAACAACGCCATCGTCGAACTCCACCCCGGAGCCGGGGGCACCGAGTCCCAGGATTGGGCTGCCATGTTGTTGCGCATGTACACGCGCTGGGCGGAGGACAAAGGATACAAGGTGGAGACTCTCGACTACCTGCCCGGCGACGAGGCGGGCATTAAGAGCGTCACCCTGCTCATCAAAGGATACAACGCCTACGGCTATCTGAAGGCCGAGAAGGGTGTGCACCGCCTCGTGCGCATCTCGCCCTTTGATGCCTCCGGGCGGCGTCACACATCGTTTGCGTCGGTGGATGTCATCCCGGAGATCGACGAGGACGACACCATTGAAATCAAGCCGGAGGAATTGCGTATCGACGTGTACCGGTCGAGCGGTGCCGGCGGTCAGCATGTCAACACGACCGATTCGGCGGTGCGCATCACCCACCTGCCCACCGGCATCGTCGTCACCTGCCAGAGCGAGCGCTCGCAGATTCAGAACCGCGAACGGGCGATGAACCTGCTGCGCGCCCGCTTGGCCGAAAAGAAGCGGCAGGAGCAGGAGGAGCAGATGGCGAAACTGCGCGGCGAGCAGAAGGAGATTGCCTGGGGCAGCCAGATCCGCTCGTACGTGTTCCACCCGTATTCCTTGGTCAAGGACCACCGCACCGGCCAGGAGATCGGCAACGTCCAGGCGGTTGTCGATGGCATGCTCGATCCGTTTATCGACGCCTACCTGCGCTGGCAGCTCGCTCTCCAGCAGGGCAAGGCGGTGGCCGCAGCCGGCGGCGATTTGGACGTGTAAGGACCGAGACCCTCGGCCTGGATTTGGGACACAGATGGCCGGCCTCGGCGCAGCGTGGGTTGCGCCGAGGTTGGCCTTTTGGCTTTTGCGGGCGTGCTGAGGGTGGCATGTGGGCGCAGCGCGTGCCGTGGTATCCTG
>NZ_BCRP01000017.1 GCF_001552655.1 Alicyclobacillus kakegawensis NBRC 103104
GCCATTTGCATATCCTCCCAATCTCGTACTCCCATATGGGGATTGGGAGTTTACACAAAATATTTTACACCCTCCCCCTTGGAGATTCCGACGGGTGTTGTCATGAACTCACGTTTACTAAATACCTTTTTGTAATCGTCATCCGTCATCTCATTTATCACCTGTGAAAAGCCTACATAGGGAATGCAGGACAAGATTGCCTCGCATCGACTCGTATTGACGCTTTTGAACCTATCACATTCCTTTGATAGTGAGTAAGGCTTCCTAAATGCTCTAAACGGGACTCATTTGTCGAGTCCGAGATCATTTCAACTCGAAGAGGTAATGCCAAGGCTAATTAATATGATAAACCAACCCTCGCTTAAAGCCCATCGCCCCAAAGATTGTTCCGAGAGACATGAGGAAGATCCCTGTGATAAACATGGGGCTACCCACATCCTGGGTGTTGAACAATTGTGGCGCATAAGCAGTAATCGTGATGATGAGTGTGGTCGACAACACAACCGATACAACCATGCAGAACAAGATGACGATTTCAGGTATGAATACAAACTTGAGTTCTGAGAACTGGAAGTCTGTCCTGGTGATCATAAGGGAAACTGCAACCGTACCAACGACCAACAGAAAAGCAACTAGAACGAAATATCCACCTAAGAAGACATAAGTGTGGGTCATCGCGTAGCCTATATGATGCCAATTCGCCAAAATTGCCGTAGCCAGTACGCTTATAAGCAAACAGGATAATGCCACTCCAAAGGGTATCAATACATTTTTTTGCTTGTGTCTGATCGCCCGTCTCAGAGAGATAATGAATACGGGTAATCCACCAACCAGGAAAGCCAGAAACGCGAGGCATCCAGCAATAAAATCCGCATCGAAAAGCACTCTAAACTCAGGATGAAACGTCGCCACTGCATTAAACTTATTTAGTGGATCAGTAAATCGTTGGAGCATACTCCATCCGACACCAAATAACATGAATGCACAAAAAATCATCACAACCCCAGAGCGAAGTCGATTCACCATATAGCTCACCCCTTCTGTAACGCCGTTATAATTCAAATGTGCGTCCAAAGCACCAATCAATAAATCAAGCACCGTAGCGGGTGTGATCTTATGCTCTTCGAGTAAAGCCAACATTTCTTCTTCGTACCGCTCTCGCCACGTACGAGGATAAATTCGGAGTAACCAATGCATCAGAATCCCTCCAACGATGCCAATCGCTTTTTCCCAACTGAAGCCACCTGCTCCAATGTTGCCACTTGCTTGCGAAGGACCATTACACCCTCGGCGGTGATGCGATATGGTCTCCGCCTATCCTCCGAGGGAAGAGCCTCTATCCAACCGTGCCTCTCCAACCGTGTGATGGCACCGTAAAGGGTTCCTGGTTCCAGTCGCGTACCGCTGAACTCCAAAATATCCTCCATCATCGCATACCCGTGTTTTGGCCCAGTCGCCAAGCTCGAAAGGATAAGAAAAGATGCGTCTGAGAACCGTCCTAAATCATTTTGCTTCATGAGCGTTCCCCCAATATATTACGATTAACTTACTAAGTTGATCTGAATAATACGTCGTCCAATCACCTCTGTCAAGATGGATCAATCCCTTGCCCCGCCTGGCTTTTCTCGACTTTTCCTGCTCTCTCCCACTTTCTGCCGTCAAATTCGATCCTTCTCTGGATCACGCCTTTTTTCACCCGATCTTATCCGCTATTTTCCAGAAATTGCGTTCTTGCGTAAAATCAATTTGTTCCCTGGTGTAGCAGGGCAAGAGCGGGGATTTGGGCACAGGGACAAGATTTTTTGTCATGTATTTTTTCGCATTTTTGTTCAGGCAAGGTCGAGAAATCCTTGATATATCGGACTTTTTCGCTCCTTTCTCCCTTCAAACCTACGCCCTGCCTTTCCCCGCCTTTCGCTCCCCCGCATCAAAAAAGAACGGGCGAATCCAGGCTTTCCACCCAGATTCACCCGTGTTGTAGGGAACAACCAATTCTACTCAGGGAACAACTTATTTGGCGCAGGGAAGGAGATTATTTTGCGAACACAACAACTACTGCACTCGGCCCGCTGCCCTATTCCACCGTCACGCTCTTCGCCAGGTTGCGCGGCTTGTCGACGTCGTTGCCGCGCGCCACCGCAGCGTAATAGGCCAAGAGCTGCAGCGGAATCACCGCCACAATAGGCGCCAACAGGGGGTGCAATCGCGGCAGGTGGAGGACCTCGTCCACCGACTTGGCCAAGTCCTCGTTGCCAGCCCAGGTCACCCCGAGCACAAACGCGCCGCGGGCCTTGACCTCCTTGATGTTGCTCAACGTCTTGTCATACAGCTGCTCCTGTGTAGCCATGGCGATGACCGGCACACCTTCGGTGATAAGGGCCAGCGTCCCGTGCTTCAGCTCGCCTGCCGCGTAGGCCTCGGCATGAATGTAGGAGATTTCCTTCAGCTTCAGCGCGCCCTCCAGCGACAGCGAGTAGTCGAGCCCGCGGCCGATGAAAAACGCGTGCTCGGCCTCGGCGTAACGCCGGGCAAACTGCTCCACCTGCGGCGCCGCGTCGAGCACCTGCTCAGCCGCTTGCGGGAGAGCGTCGAGCCCGGCCAGTGCGTCGCGGATAGTCTCCTCGCTCTGCGCCCCCCGCACCTGGGCGAAGTAGAGCGACAGCAGGAACAAAACCACCAACTGGGTGGTGTACGCTTTGGTCGAGGCCACCGCAATCTCCGGTCCCGCCCAGGTGATAAGCACATCGTCCGCCTCACGGGCCACCGAGCTGCCCACCACGTTGGTGATGGCCAGGACCCGGCGTCCACGGGCCTTCGCCTCGCGCAGCGCAGCCAGGGTGTCGGCCGTTTCGCCCGACTGGCTCATCACGATGATGAGCGTGCGTTCGGTGTCGAGCGGATCGCGGTACCGGTATTCGGAGGCAATCTCCACGTCCACCGGAATCCGCAGCAGCTGCTCCATCCACGCCTTGCCAACCAACCCGGCGTGCCATGAGGTGCCGCAGGCGACAATGTGTACCCTATCCATGTCGCGGATGAACTCCGGACTGAGCCGCAGCTCCTGCAAGTCCACATGCGCCCCATCGGGTGCAATCCGCCCCGCCAGCGTGTCGCGAATGGCCTTTGGCTGCTCGTGAATCTCCTTGAGCATAAAGTGCGGGAAGCCCCCGCGCTCCGCGGAGACGGCGTCCCAGGTCACATGCAGCGGCTGCTTGGCGACCGGCTGTCCGGACAGGGTGAAGCACGCCACGCTGTCGCGGCATACGACCGCCATCTCACCGTCGTCCAACACGTACACGTCGCGGGTGTACTCCAGGATGGCCGGAATGTCGGAGGCGATGAAGTTCTCCCCCTCCCCAAGGCCGACCACCAGCGGGCTGGCTTTGCGCAGCGCAACCAGGGTGTCAGGGTCTTCGCGGCTCAATACCACCAGGGCGTACGCGCCGCGGATGCGCCCGGCCACCTTGACCATCGTCTGGAACAAATCGCCGTCGTACAGCTCTTCAATCAGGTGCACGACCACTTCCGTGTCCGTTTCGGACTGGAACGTGTGGCCTTTTTGCAGAAGCTCCTCGCGCAGGCTCAGGTAGTTCTCGACAATGCCGTTGTGCACGACCGCGAACCTGCCGTGGCAGTCCTGGTGCGGGTGCGCGTTCTCATCGGACGGCCGCCCGTGCGTGGCCCAGCGCGTGTGGCCGATACCGATGTGACCAACGAGCGGATCCGTCGCCAGGATGTCCTCCAGATTGGCTAGCCGGCCGACCGATTTGGCCACCTGCAGCCGCCCATCGGCCAACACCGCGATGCCGGCCGAGTCGTACCCCCGGTACTCCAGCTTCTGCAGCCCGCCCATCACGACACCCTGCACGTCGCGTGGCCCGATGTAGCCCACGATTCCACACATATGAAATTTTATCCTCCTTCATGGGCCTGCTCGCTCTTGTCCGCAGCGGTCACCCGCTGGTTTTCGAGCTTCGCGTCACAGTGCGGCCCGCACACCGGGAGGCACCCGCCGAATGTTTCGCCAACCTCCACCGCGTCAACTGGATGGTGCCCTCTGCGGCCGGCCCACTGGTCTCTGGCAAGCCGCATCCGGTTGCTCCGCGTCCCCATCCAGTCCAGGCGCTTCTCGCCGGAGAGTGTCCCAGATTCACTCCCGCGCGTCTCTGGCAGACCCTTGTCTGCCGCAACGGCCGCTCCAGTGCGGCCCTGCAGCTGATTCTTTGGCTGGCCGATCCGTCCCACGCCCGACCAACCGTGGCATCCCCCCTCTCTCCGGTTTTGACAAGGCGCAAAACCACGTGACACAAGCGGATCGACACCTCAACGGGCGGCCGGCTTGTGGCGCGATTCCACGCAAGCTCACTATATGTGAAAGCAATGTATGCAGTCAATGGGATAGACGCCGTTTGCCACACACATGTCAGATCACCTGCCGCAATCCGCCGCCTGTCGACACAGTTCCCGCCTCCGCCGCCCGTGGATTCCACCCCGGGCGGCCGCTTTCGGGCCCCGCTTTGGCGCAGCGGATGGACACATCAGGCGCCCAGCTCGGCCCGGACCACGCGCACGATGCGGCCGACGCACTCCTGCAACAATTGCTCCTCCGGCCCCTCCGCCATCACGCGCACAATCGGCTCCGTGCCCGATTCACGCACCAGCACGCGACCGTCGCTGCCCAGCTGCCGCTCCGCCTCGGCGAGCGCCGCAAGGATGCGCTCATTGGCCGACCATGCCCGTTTGTCGCGCACGCGCACGTTCTCCAGAATCTGCGGGTAGCGCGTCATCACCTTGCGCAGTTCAGCGAGAGGCTGGCCGCTCCCCACCATGATGTCCACCAACTGCAGCGCGGTTAGGATGCCATCGCCTGTCGTGGTGTGGTTGAGGAAGACGATGTGGCCCGATTGCTCGCCGCCAAGCGTGTGCCCCCCGCGGCGCATCGCCTCCATCACGTACCTGTCGCCCACCTGCGTGCGCTCTACATGGATGCCGAGCCGCTCCATCGCCTTGAGGAACCCGAGGTTGCTCATCACCGTTGCCACCACCGTGTCGTGGCTGAGCTGTCCCTGCTCCTTGAGCGCCCGCGCGCAGATGGCCATCACGTAATCCCCGTCGACAACCGCGCCTGTGTGGTCCACGGCAATCAATCGGTCCGCGTCCCCGTCGAACGTCAATCCCACGTCGGCGCCCAGTTCCAGGACCGCTTTCTGCACCACATGCGGATGGGTCGATCCGCACCCGACATTGATATTCACGCCGTCCGGGCGATTGTTGAGCACGCTCACGCGCGCTCCCAGGCGCGTGAACACGTCCGGCGCAATCTCACAGGCGGCGCCGTGAGCACAATCGAGAACCACGTGCAGGCCGTCAAACCGGTGCTGGACCGTCCTGATTAAGAAGTCGATGTACGTCTCCTTCGCCGGTTCATCGTGAATGCGGCCAACCGCGGCGCCGACAGGCCGTGGCAACGCATCCATTCCGTCCCGAATCGTCCGCTCAATCTCATCTTCCACTTCGTCGGGCAGCTTGAAGCCAGCGTCGCTGAAAAACTTGATCCCGTTATCCTCAACCGGATTGTGCGAGGCCGAGATCATCACCCCAGCCTGCGCTCCCAGGTGGCGGGTCAAATAGGCGACCCCCGGCGTCGTGATGACCCCCAGCCGCAAGACGTCCGCTCCGATTGAGAGAATGCCGCTGATGAGCGCAGCCTCCAACATGTCGCCCGAGATGCGGGTGTCTTTCCCGACCGCAATGCGCACCCCGCGGCGGCCGCCCGTCAACACGTGCGCCCCCGCCCGGCCCAGCTGGAACGCCAGCTCCGGTGTCAATTCGCGGTTGGCCACGCCACGCACCCCGTCTGTGCCAAACAAGCGGGACAATCCCACCGCTCCTTTCCACTGCCAAAAAAGCCTCTCACAGATTCGCCATGAAAAACCCAGCCGTTGCAAACAGAAAAACGGCTGCCTGGACTCGCTGCCGGCAGCCGCAGCAACCCAAACCATTTTGCCACACGGACATCCGCCTGGGCAACCGTCTACGACGGGCCGACCTCCACCTTCGCTTGGGACTTCGAGATCTGGACCACGCGCATTCCATCGGGTACATCCACCTGGATATCGGCGCTCTCGCTGCCAGCCTTGAGCCCCTTGGCGTCCACATACGCCGCGATGTCGGCGGACGACAAATCGGCCAGGTTTGATTTCGGGCCGCTCACCTGCACCCTCACGCTGTCCGGTGACACCACCCTCACACTCACACCCGCCGGGACGTTGCGCACGCCAACCGGAACCGTGAATGAGCGGACCGCGCTCGGCTCCACCTGGACATGGACCTGAATAACCGACGGAGTCGCCCGCTTCACGCCAGCAGGCAGCGGAACCTTGACCGAGACGGTGCGGCTGTGGTTGAGCCCAGACACATTCACCGGCACCGTGAGACGCGTGGGCAGGTGGGTCCCGTACAGGGTGACCGACGGCACGGCCGGCGTGAGGCTCACCACATCGTAGCCGGCGGCGGGAGATCCGCTCGCGCTGACGGACACGGGCACGTTTTTGTGCGGAGCTAAAATGGGTACAGTCACGTGCGCGGTGGACGGCTCCACGATGACCCCCTCAACCGGATTTCCCCGCCCATCGACGGCGGCCAGAGTCACCTCCTGGGAGACAGCGTCGGTGGCCCCCTGGACAGAGACAAAGGCGGCGACCGACGCCACCTTGTCCAGCGCCTGCTGGGCGCCGACCACCTTGACGGTGGCGACGTCGCACTCGGGGGCGCCGACGGTGTAACCGGCGGCGGGCTGGCCACGGACGATGACGCGGACGGATTGTTCCGTGGTCTTTCGGTCAGCAATGACGACGGTCACGCTGCTGGGGCTGATGCTGTACTGCACCAGCGGCATGTGCTGGACGGTCAACGGCACCTGATGCTGCCCAGGCCTGAGGCCGCGGACATTGGCGACCAGTTGCACGCCGAGCATCTGCTCGGCCAGCGACTCGACGCTGAGGGTGCTGTCGTGCACAGCCACGATGGCGGTGGACGGCTGCACCTCGGTGACGACTGTATCGTCCGAGGCCTCCACGTGTACCGCCATGGGGAACTTGGAGACGCTGACGTTGTCGGTGGCAGCCCCGGAGTCGGGACTTGGCTGCACCGCGAACCAGAGGATGCAGCTGAGCACGAGGGCGATGACGCGCAGAACGTTGTTGTTGGACCAAAACCGGTTCACTACGACTCCGCCTTTCGGCTGAGGAACTTGAAGGTGTTTGGGCGTTTGGGCGTGAGCAGCGAGTCGAGCAGCTCGCGCAGGGCGGTTTCGCCAAGGTCCTGAGTGAGCACCCCATCCACCGCCAGGGATACGCGCCCTGTCTCCTCGGACACCACCACGGCCACCGCGTCCGACTGTTCCGTGACGCCGAGTGCGGCACGGTGGCGGGTTCCCAACTGCCTGTCCAACTCGCGGCTCTCGGTGAGCGGCAAAAAGCAGCCAGCGGCGACCATCTTGTCACCGCGCACCACCACCGCCCCATCGTGCAATGGCGTGTTGGGAATAAAGGTGTTCAGCAGCAACTCCGTGCTGACTTTCCCTTCGACGAGGGTCCCCGTCTCGATATATTCACTCAAGCCCGTATTGCGTTCAATGACAATCAGGGCGCCGGTTTTTGTCTTGGAGAGCACCTGGCTGGCCTTCACAATCTCCGAGGCGGCTCGTTTGACATCCTCGTTGTCGGTGGTCGTGAAAGAAAACCAGAAGAATCCGCCGCGGCCAAGCTGTTCCAGAGCCCGCCGCAACTCTGGCTGAAACACCACCGGAATGGCGAACAACCCGAGGGTGATGATTTTATTCAACAACCAATTCAACGCCTGAAGGTGGAGAAAGTTGCTGACCGCAGTGGCCAGCAGGATGACAACAACCCCCTTGAGCAATTGCACTGCCCGGGTGCCGCGAATGAGGATAAGCAGACGATAGATTACATACGCGACAATCACAATGTCGAGCGCGTCGAGTATGCCAAAGTGTCGCAGGATGTCCAACCATGCCGCCATTCTCGCCACCAACTCGCCGGAAAAGTGGAGCCATTCCCTTCCTAACCATTGTTTCCTACTCGTTTGTCCACGTCAAGTCACGTCTGGCATTTGGCGGCAAATGCATTTCAGCGGGTCTTGCTGCGGCGAGTGGTGCGGCGGGTCTGTGCGAGCGAACGCCGGTAAGCCGCGAGGAACACGCTTGAGATAGCCGCGTGCCCCTTGTCGTTCGGGTGAATCGGGTTGTTGCGAATGCGAAAATCCCGCAGCTGCCCGCGCCGGTAGCAATCCACGAACTCGTGCTCGTTGCCATAGTAACGGCCGCGCACATCCGCCAGGATGAGGCGTTCACGCGTAGCGACGTGACCAATCACCTGGTTCAAGGTGTCGATGCACTCCTTGGCCACCAGCGAGTTGGGAAACGGATTGTACATCGTTCCAATCAGGATGGTGGAATCGGGCGAGCGAACGGTCTGCACAATCTCGGTCAAATTATCCTGCACCTGTCCAGCCACGCGCAACAGGCGCCCATGGTTGCCGTCCAGCAGCCAGGGCATGGCTTTGAGAAAGTCGTTGCCACCAATCAGAATGGTGACCAGCCGCGCCTCCCCCCAGATGCACTCCGGCACATCCTTCAAGGACTTGAGCAGCTGACGGGAGGTCCAACCGGGTTTGGCCCGGACAAACATGTTCACTCGCTCCTGCTTGGACAACGCGGCCTGAATGCGGTTGACGTAGCGCGCCTTTTCCGAACTGGCGCAGTATCCGTACGTGATGGAGTCTCCTAGGGCTGCATACAGCATCGGCTGTCCTCCCGGTATGTCATACTTCAACTGTATTTCGACCGGTTGTGCGACGTGACGGCGGCCAAGGCCGCTTGCGGAGCTTGATTGCGATCCTGTCGCGTCACCGGCGGTTCCAGCGTTAGTATGCCCATCCGCACGCGTTCGGACACCCAGGGCTACAAGTGCACCGTGGCGATGAGACGAGGCGTCACGGCCACCTCGATGCAGGCGGCGACAAGCAGCAGCCCCAAGATCCACGGCAATTGATGAATCACCCGCGCCCATTCGCGGCGCAGGGACAACGAATGCGATCTTGTCTGCGGTGAGACCGAGAGTCGCCGTGTCACGCTGTGCACGGCGGTAAAGCCGAGCTGAAACCCAAGCACGCCGGCCCAGACGATGGCGGTCAATTCGAACACCCCGTGCGGCAACACCGCGAACAACAGCACCTTCCACCACGGCACGTGCGCCTGAGCCACCGCCAGCGACGTCGCGTAGCCGAGCAGCACCCCGTTCAGCCACAGCATCAAGGCCGGGAACACACCCAGGAACACGCCCAGGATGATAAGCTCCAGGGCGGCCAGCGCATTGTTGAAGAAGATGGTCCAGATGGCCCCAGCCAGCGATGTCGAGGAGATCCCTTCGGCCGTCCGTTTCAATTTGTCTATCGCCGGACCCAAGGCCTCCTGAAAGTGGTGCGGCCAAACCATGCCGCTGATATACCCCACGACCAGCAACAACAGTGCCAATGCGATGAACCACGGGAACGAATTGTGGCGCCAAGACGCCTCGGATTTCAACATGTATGGACCTCACTTTCGACGCATACACTGGGCACAGACCAGAACCTGTCCACAGGAGGGAAAACAGCGTGCGCGACGCCAAACGATTTCTGGCCATCAGCAGTATTATCGCCCTGTTCATGGCCGTTTTGTTCGCGGCCTCGGGAGAATTCAAGGCATTTGCGGCGGAAAAGCCGAGCGCCATTTACAAAGTTGACACCAACCAGAAGGTGGTGGCGCTGACCTTCGACATTTCGTGGGGAGAGAAAGTCCCCGAACCCGTCCTGGACCTGCTGCAACGGGAGAAGGTGGACAAAGCGACCTTCTTTCTGAGCGGCCCGTGGACCCAACGGCACCCAAAGATAGCCAAACGGATCCACGACATGGGTTATGAGATTGGCAACCACGGCCACCTCCACAAGGACTTTTCCAACTACCCGGACGGCTGGATTCGCCAGCAGGTGACACTCTCGGAAAAGGCGATTTACCAAGTCACCGGAGTCAAGACGCGGCTCATCCGCACCCCGAACGGGGATTTCAACCCGCGCGTCATCAAGTGCCTCAACAGCATGGGCTACACCGTCATCCAGTGGAACACCGATTCGTTGGACTGGAAGAACCCGGGTGCACAGGCCATTACCCAGCGAGTGTTGACGCGGGTGGTACCGGGCGACATCATCCTGATGCACGCCAGCGATTCGTCCAAACAGATAGTGCAGGCGCTGCCTCAGATTATATCGGGGTTGCGAGCCAAAGGCTACCAGTTCGTCACGGTATCGGAGCTGCTGGCCCAGGCCAAGGTGCAGTCGAAAGTTGAATGATGCCCCTTGGTGCGAAGAAGGGGGGCTATGCGGCGGGATGCGGGCTCAGCTGGGCGTGGAAGGCCCCGCACCCGCCGCATCCACTCCAGCGCGGTCGCCCCGGCTCCGCTCCTGGGACTGGCCCAGAGTGGGTTCACGTTGAGGAACCGGCGTCAGGAGCCGGCCGAAGATCAAAATCATGTACACGTTGCAGGCCATCATCACCATCCCGGTTTGATTCACAATCGCGGCATCAGCCTGGGACTTGATGACCAGCAACCAATCGACAATCGTGAAGACGTATAGGTAGAAAACGGTCGGCAGGAAACTGCCCGGACCGGACAACCGTCGTTTCGCCCAGCCGCCGGCGAGGCTCACCGCGAGCGGCCACAGCGCCTGCGCGAGGTAGGTCCCGTAAGGAGCGGCCAAGTGTGGATGGGCGAGCACTTCCAGCCGATACCGGTACCACACCATGTCAAACACCACCAAGAGCAGGATGAGACCCTGCGCCCATCGCCACACGCGCCAAGGCAGGCTGATGCGGGCGACGAAGTTGAGTGTCAGAAACGCCCAGAATCCCATAAGGCTGGTCGTCGCCAAGAAAGCGCCTTCGGTCAGCCCGCGGTACCAAGCCACATCCACCATCCCGGCGACCGCGCTGACCAAGCCGAATACAGCTCCCACCAGCACAGTGCTGGCCACCAAAAAGGTGAGTTGATTGAGTCTCATGCGTCCGTCCCTCCGTTTGCCCCCATGATACCGCAAGCCCCAGGCATTCAACAATCAATTCCAATGATTCAATCGCCTCTGGCAAAAGAATAAGCGCCACCTTGCGTCGGCATACTAGCGGCGAGAAGCGGTGCGACGCCCGCGAGGCGAGGGGGTGTGTGGCCTATGAAACGGAAAGCGATGGTCGGAACACTCGCCCTGCTGGCCGCCATCGGGGCCGGGTGCGGATCGAACACGGGCGCCCAGGCGGAGGTGTCGGGAGGCGGCGGAGGCGGTCAAGATTATGGGACGACCAAACAGATGGTGGTGGACATCCTGCACTCCAATGAAGGCCGTGAAGCCATCACTCAGGCCCTGCAGAACCCACAGACCAGACAACAGCTGGCGGTGTCCGACGCCGATATCCGACAGGCCCTGGAAAAGCAACTGGCGTCCAAACAGAATCAGTCGTTTTTGGCCCAACAGGCCAAGGACCCGAAATTTGCTGCGGCGCTCGCCCAGGCCGCTAAGCCGGAATTGGTGTCCATCAACAAGCAGCTGATGAAAGATCCGGAGTATCAAAAAGACATGCTGGTGCTGCTCAAGTCGCCCGAGTTCACCAGCCATCTGCAAAGCCTGCTGCAGACCCCGCAGTTTCGCGGGCAGATCATGAAAATCATGTCGGATGCACTGCAGACGCCGAGCTTCCGCATGCAGTTTGAGCAATCCCTGAAATCGGCCGTGGCCGACCAGATACAGCAGGCTGGAAAACAGCAGGGCGGTCAATCAGGCGGCCAAGCTGGAGGCCAGGGAAGCCAAGGAGGAGGACAAGCAGGACAAGGCGGTAGCATGGGAGGCGCGACCTAATCGCCCCTAGGCAGCGCGTCCTTACAGAGAGAAGACCCCGCTCTCTGAGCGGGGCCTTGTGCTGCGATGCGGCACAGCTGTTGCCGTGTGTTCGGTTCAGCGCGCGATGGCATTGCGCCCGCGCAGGGACAGGCGGGCCAGGATTTTTTGGGCGCACTCCATATACGCGCGCCCCTGTGGGCTATCGGGCGCAAACAACGACGACTCGCCCGGCTCCAGCGCCGCGATGGGGACCTGGGCAAGCACTTGGCTGCGCACCTCGCTGGCCACCTGCTCACCACCGCCGCGGCCAAACAGGTAGGTCCGCTCACCGCAGCCAGGGCATTCGTACCAAGCCATGTTCTCGACGATCCCGATGACCTCATGCTGCGTCCGCACGGCCATCAGACCGGCCCGCACGGCGACCGCTGCCGCGTCCGCCTGCGGCGTTGTGACCAGAATTTCCTTGCTTTTTGGCAGCAATTGATGCACGTCTAGGGCCACATCGCCGGTGCCGGGCGGCAGGTCCAGCAGCATGACCTCTATCTCGCCCCAGTGCACCTCGGCGAAGAAGTTACGCAGCATCTTCCCTAGCATCGGTCCGCGCCAGACGACCGGATTGTTGGCCGGGACGAAAAAGTCCATGGACATGATTTTTACCCCGTCCACCTCTATCGGGATGATCAGGTCGTCGATGACGGTCGGGCGCTGCCCCTGGACGCCGAAGATGCGCGGGAGACTGAAACCGTAGATATCCGCGTCGATGACCCCGACTTTCAGCCCCGCCGCCGCCAGGGCCCTGGCCACGTTGGCTGTGACAGTGGATTTTCCGACGCCCCCCTTGCCGGAGGCCACGGCGATGAACTCCACCCCGGCATCCGGTTTCAGCAAGGCCGGCATCTTCTGTTCGCCCGCCTGGGGACCGCGCAGCTTGGCGGCGAAGGCCGCCCGTTCCTCATCGGTCATGGTGCCGAGCTTCACCTCGACACTCTCGATGCCCTCGAGCGCCAACAGCTTCTCCCGCACAGCCTGCTCGATGGTGGTTTGCAGTGGGCATCCGCCGATGGTCAAGGCAATCTCCACACTGACATGCGATCCCTGAATGTCAATACGGCGCACCATCTCCAATTCGACGATGCTTTTATGGATTTCCGGGTCCTCGACGTCCCGGAGCGCGTCGCGTATGCTCTGTGCATCGACCATTGGTCTACCCCCTTTATGGCAAAGGGATGTGTTCCCCTCTCCCTAGTGTACACCAGGGAGAGGGAAGGCGTCGAATTCATGCCGGATGTGCCCGTCGGCGCCCTGCCAGTAGAGCACTATTTGGAGCGGTGGGGGTTTGGGAGCGACGAACCAGGCGCAGGCCCCGGGTGGCAGCGTGTAGGGCGGTTGGGCGAGAGGATCTGTCAACTGGGGCGGGGCGGCCTGCCCACGCGCGGTGATGGCGAGAATGGGCAAGGAATCGCCAGCCAGGCTTTGCAAGCGAATGTGGCGGAGCGTTTGCTGAGACTCGTTTTGCAGGCGATAGACCGGACGGCCGCGCCAGTTCGCGTCCGTCACGTAGAGCCGGCCAACGGTCGACTGGGGCTTGCCCTGCACCGCTTCTACCGGCTGGCGGCGCCAACTGGCGAGGATCGACAGACACAGCCAGACGGCGAGCGCCAACAGGCAGGCAGCCCCCAGCATGCGCCCACGCGTCAACCCGTATCCCTCCCAGGCCTCAATCGTCAGGCGTTTCCGGCGGACTGCCTTCCCCACCCAAGTAACGGACGACAGACAGGTACAGCGCCAACGCCACCCGCTCCTGGTAAGCCGGTGTCTGCAGTTGGCTCGCTTCGTATGGATGGGAAAGGAAGCCTACCTCGGCCAGCGCCGTAGCTCCGGGTACCCGGCGGAGGATGTACAGGGTATCGTTGGCCTTCGGATCGCGCTTGGTGGGCAGGAGTGCCTCTCGGAACGTGTCCTGCATCACCGCAGCCAGACGCTCCCCATCCTCGTTGCCGCGGTGATACAGGGTGGTGGCCCCCGACCACTTGGACGACGGGACAGCGTCGCAGTGGATGACTAGGCACACATCCGGGTGATGACGACGGATGAACCGGACCCGTTCGCGTAGGTCTCCTTGATGCCTGCGCCGGGCCGCCCTGTCTTCGTCTGTGGCCAAGTCGGTGTCCTCCGTGCGGGTGAGGTAGACGCGGGCGCCGGCTTGCTCCAACCATGCCGCTGTGCGTTTGGCGATGGCCAGAGTAATGGTCTTTTCCCATACGCCATTGGCCGCTCGGGCACCGCCATCCGGACCTCCGTGACCTGCGTCGAGCACGATGACGCGCCCGACCAGGTTGGGTTCGGGATCAGACGCCGCCGCAACTGGATGGGAGAATGCGGCCAACAGCGTGAAGCTGCAAGCGGCGGCCGCGCAACTCAGCCGCCAGCGGCGAGTGGCTCTCATCTTCACGCCGACCTCCCCCTGCGGGCGCCTCGCGCCCGGACTCAGTACTCGTCCCGTACAGTGTATGCAACCTGGCCCAAGCCCAATTCATGAAAAAAGGCACCCGCTCACGGGGTGCCCTGCGCCCTGCCTGCCGGAGTGACGGCCAAGCAGGGGGGTGAATATCCAGTGTGAAAGCTGGCCTAGCGCTTCGAGAACTGAGGCGCGCGCCGGGCCGCCTTCAGGCCGTATTTCTTCCGTTCCTTCATGCGCGCATCGCGGGTCAGCAGCCCGGCCTTCTTCAGTGTCGGCCGCAGATCCGGATTCACCTGCAACAAGGCGCGGGCAATGCCGTGGCGGACCGCGCCCGCCTGACCCGAAATGCCGCCGCCGTAGACGTTCACGTAGACATCGTAGCGGCCGAGTGTATCGGTCAACAACAGCGGCTGCTTCACGATCAGCCGCAGCGTCTCCAACGGGAAGTATTCGTTCATGTCACGGTGATTGACCACAAACTTACCATCACCCGGAAGAAGACGCACGCGCGCCACCGAGTGCTTGCGCCGGCCCGTGCCGAGATACTGGACTTGTGCCATAAATCAGAGTCCTCCTCCGTCGTTATTTGCCCGCAGGCTCCCAGGGAATGGGCTGCTGCGCCTGATGCGGGTGATCCGGTCCCACATACAGCTTCAGCTTGGTAAACTGCTTCCGGCCCAAGGAATTGTGCGGTAGCATTCCGCGCACCGCGCTCTCCAGGATGCGCTCGGGATGCGTGTGCAGCATATCGATGGCGCGGGTCTCCTTTAGCCCTCCGGGATACCCAGAGTGACGGCGATACAACTTCTGTTGCCACTTGTCGCCGGTCAAGACAACCTTCTCCACGTTGGTGACAATCACAAAGTCACCGGTGTCCACGTGCGGCGTGAACTCCGGTTTATGTTTGCCGCGCAGAATTCGCGCGATCTCCGTAGCCAAACGCCCCACGCGCCAGCCAGTAGCGTCAATCACGTACCACTTACGCTCCACGGCGTTCGGCTTCGCCATGTACGTCGTTCGCATGCCAGTCCCTCCCGATTGCGTCGCAACCGCCGCGCCGCTGGACGCAGCGGATCATCTCCTCGCGCAAACCATAACCGCGTGCCCATCGTGTGTGCGATGGTAGACAACCGATTCATCTTTCCTCACTGTAACGGGGGGCAGTGGGTAAGAGACACTAAACTACATTTTATGATAATTTCGGGCGTGCGTCAAGAGCGTATTCGACCTGCCACAGGGTCAGGCCGTGGGGAGGCGCTGTCTGCCCCGCGCGCTGCCGGTCTCGCGCCGCCAGGATGAACGGGATGTCCTGCGGGCTCAGCCGTCCTTGACCCACATCCACCAGCGTGCCCACGATGATGCGCACCATGTACTGCAGGAAGCCGTTGCCGGAGCAGTAGATATCGAGGTAAGTCCCACGCTCGACAAAATCAATGGCGCGGATGGTCCGTCGTTTGTCCTCGATAGGCGTGGCTGCGGCGCAAAAACTGGTGAAATCGTGCTCGCCCAGGAGGTGCTGAGCCGCCTCTCGCATCGCCGCCTCGTGCAACCGCCCAGGCACGTGCCATGCGTATCGGCGCGTGAAGATGTCCTCCTCGTCCGCCCGTTGCAGCGTGTAGCGATAGACCTTGCCGGTGGCCGAAAAGCGCGCGTGAAACTCCTCCGGTACCGAATCGGCGGCCACCACCATCAAGTCCCTGGGCAAAAGCCGCCCCAGCACCCGCGGATACCGTTCTGCAGGGGGACCATAGGATTGCGTGAAGTGAACCACCTGACCGCGCGCGTGCACACCCGCGTCCGTCCGCCCAGAACCAAAGACTTCCACGGGTCGCCCCAAGACCCGCTGCAGCGCCGCCTCCAGCGTACCCTGCACCGTCCTTAGGTTTCGCTGCCTGGCGAACCCGTGGAAGTCCGTTCCGTCATAAGCGATTACCATGCGAATCTTGGCCATCGGCATCCCCGCCCAGGCTCATCGGCAGACCGCATAACCCTCCGTCACACCAACTCGATGTAGACCATCGGTGCAGCGTCGCCGCGGCGCGGTCCAATCTTCACGATGCGCGTGTAGCCGCCATTGCGCTCCGCAAAACGAGGCGCAATCTCATCGAACAGCTTCTGGATGACATCGCGCTCCTCGTTCTCGGCCCGCTCGCGGCGCACAAACGCAGCCACTTGACGGCGCGCGTGCAGATCCCCACGCTTGCCAAGCGTGATCATCTTGTCCACCAGGCGACGGATCTCCTTCGCTTTGGCCTCCGTCGTTTCAATGCGTCCGTACATCAACAGATCCGTGACCAGGCTGCGCAAGAGCGCCTTGCGCGCACCGCTGGGCCGTCCCAATTTGCGATACCCCACCGTGTTCGCCTCCTCATACCAGATATCGTTGCCACGGCGTGGGGACTGCGGCGCCTCAGTCCTCCTGGCGCAGGCTCAGCCCCATCGCCGCCAGTTTCTCAATCACTTCTTCCAATGACTTGCGTCCCAGGTTACGGACCTTCATCATCTCGTCCTCGGTCTTCGCGCACAATTCCCCGACCGTATTGATGCCGGCGCGCTTCAGGCAGTTGTAGGAACGCACCGACAGGTCCAGCTCCTCAATCGGGACATCTAGAGACTTGTCGGCCGGCGCGTCTTCAGTCTCCGTCATGAGGTCGGTATCGCGCGCTTTGTCTGTCAACCCGACAAACAGGGCCAGGTGGTCGGTCAGGATTTTCGCCCCGATACTCACCGCTTCTTCCGGTGCTACGCTGCCATCCGTCCAGACTTCGAGGGTGAGTTTATCGTAGTCGGTGACTTGTCCGACACGGGTGTTCTCCACCGTGAAGTTGACCCGCGTGATCGGCGAGTAGATGGAGTCAATCGGAATGACGCCGATCTCCTGCTGTTCTTCCTTGTTCCGGTCGGCCGGCACATAGCCCCGGCCGCGCCCGGCTCGCAGTTCGGCATACAGGTGCGCCCCCTCCGTCAAGGTGGCGACATGCAGGTCGGGGTTGATAATTTCCACGTCGGAATCCCCGCGGATGTCTCCCGCCTTGATCTCGCCGGGGCCTTCGGCGTCAATCACCAGCCCTTTTTCCTCGTCGGAATGTATCTTCAGCGAGAGCCGCTTGAGATTCAGGATGATCTCTGTGGTGTCTTCCACCACACCGGGGATGGTCGAAAACTCGTGCAATACCCCTTCAATCTTCACCGAACGCACAGCGGCGCCAGGAATGGAAGACAACAGGATGCGGCGCAGCGAGTTGCCCAGAGTCGTACCGTATCCCCGCTCCAACGGTTCGACGACAAACTTGCCGTACCCATTGGAACTCTCCACAACCTCAATGTTCGGCTTCTCCATTTCGATCATCCGTAACCCCCCTCGCTTTGCCTGGCAGCCTCACCGCCCCGGTCAAGCCCATCACCGCGAGTAGAACTCGACAATCATCTGCTCGGCGACCGGCGCATCAATCTCCTCGCGCGCGGGCAGACGCAGGACCTTGCCGCTGCAGTTGGCCAGGTCGCGCTCCAGCCAAGGGCCGACGGTCTGGGACTCAGCCGCCTCCAACAGCTCCTTGAAGCGAGCGAGGGAACGGCTCTTCTCACGGATGGTGATGACGTCGCCAGCCTTCACCAAGAAAGACGGGATGTTCACACGTCGTCCGTTCACCTCGAAGTGGCCGTGACGCACCAATTGGCGCGCCTCCGGACGCGAGGCCGCAAAGCCGAGACGATAGACCACGTTGTCCAAACGGCTCTCCAGCGTCTGCAACAGGGTCTCGCCGGTGATGCCGGGCCGACGCGCCGCATCCTCGTAGTAACGTTCAAACTGCTTCTCCAATACGCCGTAGAACCGCCGCGCCTTTTGCTTTTCACGCAGCTGCAGCCCGTACTCGGACGGGTTGCGCCGCCGCCCCTGGCCGTGCTGGCCCGGCGCAGTCGCACGGCGGTCAATCGCACACTTTGGTCCCAGGCAGCGCTCGCCCTTCAGGTACAATTTCACACCTTCACGGCGGCACAGCCGGCAGACCGGTCCGGTATATCTTGCCATTCTAGTCTTGACACCTCCACTTTCATCTATACCCGTTATAGCCGTAGCTTCTCATTTGCTCCTCAGCCTGCAACCACTTGGCGACATGCGCCACCATCCGTAGCCCACGCGTCAGACGCGCCGGCGCTTGGGCGGGCGGCAGCCGTTGTGCGGAATCGGCGTGACGTCGCGGATGCCCGTGACCTCCAGGCCGGCAGCCTGCAGCGAACGAATCGCCGCCTCCCGGCCCGCGCCCGGACCTTTCACCGCCACTTCCACCTGCTTCATGCCGTGCTCCATCGCGGTGCGAGCGGCCGCTTCTGCCGCCATCTGGGCAGCGAAGGGCGTGCTCTTCCGCGAGCCTTTGAAGCCCACATTGCCGGCCGACGACCAGGAGATCACGTTGCCGCTCTGGTCGGTGATGGAGACAATCGTATTGTTGAAGGTCGACTTGATGTGCGCGACCCCGAATTCCACATTCTTCCGATCCCGCCGCTTCGTGCGGACACTGCCCGACGTCCGGCGTTGATTCCCTTTCGGCATCGTCTTACCCCCTCACAGATTACTTCTTCTTGCCTGCCACCGTACGGCGAGGCCCTTTGCGTGTGCGCGCGTTCGTCTTGGTCCGCTGTCCGCGCACCGGCAGGCCCCTTCTGTGCCGGAGACCCCGATAGGAACCAATCTCAATCAACCGCTTGATGTTGAGCGCCACCTCGCGCCGGAGATCGCCCTCCACCTTGTAATTGCGGTCAATCGTGTCGCGCAGACGGACGACCTCGTCCTCCGTCAGGTCGCGCACGCGCGTGTCCGGGTTGATGCCAGTCTCCTGGAGAATCTTGTTCGCCGTGGTACGGCCAATGCCGTAAATATAGGTCAAACCGATCTCCACTCGTTTGTCGCGAGGCAAGTCCACGCCTGCAATACGAGCCATTCGGCCTTCCACCTCCAACTTGTGTGCTGTTACATCTATATCCACACGATGACAGCCCCAAGTGGACACACTTGTCCCCTCAGGCAGCCGCGCTGCACCGCGATGAATCCGACAGTCCGTAGACCTACAAACCGTATGCGCCCACCGGGCGCCTCAGCCTTGACGCTGCTTGTGCTTCGGGTTTTCGCAGATCACCATGACGGTGCCCTTACGCCGAATCACCTTGCATTTCTCGCAGATCGGTTTGACCGATGGGCGAACCTTCACGACAGATCCCTCCTCCATCCCGGTCCCGGCCTGTCCGCCGTTCCGGGGCCGTGTGGGACTCCGGGAGGCGGTTGTGGACCAGGGTCCACTTTCAACCACTCCATGATACCGGAAATCCCGTAAAATCTCCAGCATCAGTTACTTGTACCGGTAGGTAATTCTACCACGGGTCAGGTCGTACGGCGACAGTTCCACTGTCACCCGGTCTCCAGGCAAGATTTTGATGTAATGCATGCGTATCTTGCCTGAGACGTGGGCGAGAATCTTGTGCCCGTTCTCCAACTCCACGCGAAACATGGCGTTCGGCAGGGGCTCTATCACCGTGCCCTCGACTTCAATCACATCATCCTTCGCCATCCGCTGCGCCTCCTTCCTCATCTCCATGCATTGTCAGCAACTCCGGCAGCGCCACGCGCAAGGCATGGCGCAGTTGGGCGTTGGTCACGCGCCCTTGGTTCAGCATCGCGGTCCGTACTTCTTCCGCCACGTATGGCGTTCGTCTCAGGTGCAGGACATTCTTCTTTTTGGGTTTATCCGCCTTGCGCATACGGCCGTCGGAGATGAGGACAAAGCGGTCTCCGACGTGCCCGATGACGATGGCGAACAAGCCGCTGTCGCGGCCTTTCGCCACCTCTACAATGCGGCCGATTTCAGGCAACTCAGGCTGCCTCAATGTCGTGTCTCACCTCAAGCGCCGAGCTCGTTCAGGATGCTACGCACCTCGGCATACACTTCATCAATCGGGCGTTGCCCGTCCACCTGTCGCAGCAGTCCCCGCTTCCGATAATATTCGACCAGGGGCGCGGTGTGCGCATACTGCTGCAGGCGGGTCTTGACGGCCTCCTCCGTGTCATCACTGCGCTGATACAACTCGCCTCCACAGCGGTCACAGATGCCCTCCTGGCGGGGTGGCTGGAACACCACATGATACGTGGCGCCGCACTCGCGGCAGATGCGGCGGCCGGTCATGCGGGACAGCAAGACCTCCTGCGGCACGTGGATGTACAACGCCGCGCTCAACCCCAGGCCGATGTCTTCGAGCATCGCGTCCAGCGCCTCCGCCTGCGGCAGCGTACGTGGAAACCCGTCCAGCAAAAATCCCCGTTCGGCGTCAGGTTGGCGCAGCCGCTCGCGCACCACCTCAATCGTAACATCGTCAGGAACCAACTTCCCACTATCGAGGTACCCTTTGACCTTGTCGCCCAAGGGCGTTCCCATCGCGGCCGCGGCGCGAAACATGTCGCCGGTCGAGATGTGCACCAGGCCGTAGTCGTCGTGAATACGGGCAGCCTGGGTGCCCTTTCCCGCCCCGGGCATTCCCAGCAAGACGATTTGCATCCCCGTCTCTCCTCCCAGAATTGATCAACGGATGAACCCGCGATAGTGGCGTTGCAACAGCTGCCCCTCCAACTGCTGCAGCGTCTGCAAAGCGACACCGACAAGGATGAGCAGCGATGTGCCGCCGAAGTAAACAGAGGTTAGACCCGCCCCTGACAACAGCAGGAACGGCAAGACCGAGATGCCCCCCAAAAAGACAGAGCCAAACACTGTGATCCGGTTGACCACCCGCACAATGTACCGCTCCGTGTCCTCTCCCGGCCGCACCCCCGGGATGTACCCCGCGTGCTTTTGCAGCTGTTCGGCCAGTTGCTGCGGATTGATCTGGACGTGCGTGTAGAAGAACGTGAACAGGATGATGAACACGACCTCCGCCGCGATAAACCACCCTGAGTTCGGGTACAAGTAGCGCATGACCCATTCCGCCCACGCCCGGTGCTGGAAGAACGTCGCCGCCATATAGGGGAGCATCAGCAACGAGCTGGCGAAGATGACCGGGATCACGCCGGCCGCGTTCACCTTGAGCGGAATGTGCGTCTGTTGGCCGCTATAGACCGTGCGGCCCACCACCCGCTTCGCATACTGCACCGGAATCTTGCGTTCCGCCTGTTGCACAAACACGATCAACCCGAAGATCAACACGACCCCAGCCGCCAGCAGAAGCACCTTGAGCCCGTTCATGAACCATTCGCCGGGATTGGGGACGAACCAGTTCGAGTAGATCTCCTGGCCAAGCTGGCCAAGACGCGCGATAATGCTGACAAAAATGATGATGGAGATGCCATTGCCGACCCCTTTTTCCGTGATCATCTCGCCAAACCACATCAACAGGGTGTCTCCGGCTGTCAGCGCGATGACGATGAGGATGTACCACCACCAAGTGTCCTCGTAAAGCAGGCCTCCCCTGTGGAACGAGAATGTCAGCCCTGCGGCCTGCACCAAACCCAACGCTACGGTCAGGTAGCGCGTCACCTGCGTGAGCTTGCGCCGACCCGCCTCCCCCTCCTTGCTCCACTCTTCAAACCGGGGAATTACGCCGGTCTGCAACAACTGCACGATGATGGACGCCGTGATGTACGGCGTCACGCTCATCGCAAAGATTGAGAAGCGGTAAAAGGCACCGCCCGAAAACATGTTCAACAGGTCGAACAGCGGGTTCTGGTTGCTAGGATTGTTCAACAGCGCCGTGTTCATATCCGGCACCGGAATGTAAGTGCCAATCCGATAGACGGCTATCATGAACAGAGTGAACAGAATACGCCGCCGCAGGTGCTTGAGCCTCCACAGGTTCAGGAAGGTCTGCAACTCAGATCACCTCAGCGGTGCCGCCTGCCGCTTCAATCTTCGCCTTGGCAGCAGCCGAATACGCGTGCGCCCGCACCGTCAGTTTCACCGTCAGGTCTCCGTTGGCCAGCACCTTCAGTCCGTCCTTGAGGTCACGCACAATCCGCTGTTCCTGCAGATACTCCGGCGTGACCACGGTGCCCTCCGGAAGATCGTTCAGCTGCGCCAGGTTCACGATAGCGTACTCCTTGCGGAACCTGGCGTTTGAAAAGCCGCGCTTGGGCAGGCGCCGGAACAGCGGCGTCTGACCGCCCTCAAAACCGGGCCGGACGCCGCCACCCGAACGGGCCCACTGACCTTTCTGGCCGCGCGTCGAGGTCTTGCCCATGCCCGAACTGCTGCCGCGCCCCACACGCTTGCGGCTGTGGCGCGCGCCTTTGTTCCCCTTCAGTTCATGAAGCTGCACGTAAGCCACCTCCTCATCCATTCGACTCGACAACTTTGACGTCCACCAGATGGACCACCTTGTCGACCATACCGCGTATGGTCGGGCTGTCGTCGTGCACAACCGTCTCATTCACCTTGCGCAAGCCCAGAGCACGCACGGTGCGGCGCTGCGGCTCCGGTCGACCAATGGGACTGCGTTTGAGGGTGATCGCCAGTTTGTTCGCCATCGCTGACCCTCCTTTATCCCAGGATTTCTTCGATGCTCTTGCCGCGCAGGCGCGCCACCTCTTCCACCCGCTTCAGCTGCATGAGGCCGTCCAGCGTCGCGTGCACCATGTTGATTGGGTTGCGCGATCCCAACGATTTGGTGACGATGTCTTTGATGCCTGCCAATTCGAGCACCGCGCGTGCCGGGCCGCCGGCAATCACACCGCTGCCTTCCGGAGCCGGCTTAATCAGCACCCGCGCCGCGCCGAAGTGGCCTATCGCCTCATGTGGGATGGTGGTGCCCTTCATCGGCACCTGGATCAGATTCTTCTTCGCGTCTTCCACCGCCTTGCGGATGGCCTCCGGCACTTCCGACGCCTTGCCCAGGCCAGCGCCCACGTGTCCGTTGCCGTCGCCGACGACAATCAGAGCGGAGAACGAGAAGCGACGGCCGCCCTTGACCACCTTGGACACGCGATTGACCGTGACCAGCTTCTCCGACAGTTCCAGTTGATTCGGATCTATACGCACAACGACACCTTCCTTTCGCTCAGAATTTCAGTCCAGCCGCACGCGCCGCTTCCGCCAGCGCCTGCACCCGTCCGTGATAGAGATAGCCGCCGCGGTCAAACACGACGCTCTCGATGCCCTTTTCCAGCGCCCGCTTCGCGACCAGGCTCCCGACCTTCTCGGCCGCCTGCACGTTGCCGCCGTTGTGCACCTGCTCACGCAGCTCCGGGTCGAGCGTGGACGCGCTCACCAGCGTGTGGCCGGCCACGTCGTCGATGACTTGGGCATAGATGTGCTTGTTGGAGCGGTACACATTCAGACGGGGACGCTCCGGGGTCCCGGAGACGCGCTTGCGCACCCGCAAATGCCGGCGTTTGCGAGCCAGATTCCGATCTTCCTTGCTTATCATGCCAGCCCCTCCTTCCTGCGAACGTCCGCTTACTTCTTACCAGTCTTACCGACTTTCCGCCGGATCACTTCGTCCTCGTACTTGATGCCCTTACCCTTGTACGGCTCCGGCTTGCGGATGCTGCGGACCTTGGCCGCGTACTCGCCGACCAGCTCCTTGTCGATGCCGCGAATCACCAGCTTGTTCGCCGCGGGCACATCCATCTCAATGCCCTCGACCGGATCGAGCACGACAGGGTGGGAGAAGCCCAGCGACAGAGTCACCTTGTTGCCGCTCTTGGCCGCACGGTAGCCGACGCCGACCAGTTCCAGGCTCTTGCTGTATCCGTTCGTCACGCCCTCCACCATGTTGGCCAGGACGCTGCGCGTGGTGCCGTGGAGGCTGCGGTGCAACTTGTTGTCGCTCGGGCGCTCGACGACAATCTGCCCGTTCTCCACGACCACCTTCATGTCCGGGTGGATGCGCCGGGTCAACGTGCCTTTGGGGCCCTTGACCACAACCTCCTGGCCCTGGCAGGTGACCTCCACACCGGACGGGATTTGAATCGGTTTCCGGCCAATTCGGGACATGTTTGCACCTCCGTCCTGCAGTTTACCAGATGTAACAGATAACCTCGCCGCCGACCCCCAACTTGCGCGCCTCTTTGTCCGTCACAACGCCCTTGGAAGTCGACAGGATTGCGATGCCGAGGCCGCCCAGCACGCGAGGAATCTCGTCCCGCGAGGCGTACACCCGTCGCCCCGGCTTGGAGATCCGCTTCAGGCCCGTGATCACCCGTTCCTGATTGCGTCCGTACTTGAGGAACAGGCGGATGATGCCCTGCTTGTCGTCCGCGATGAACTCCGCGTCCCGGATGTACCCTTCGCGCTTGAGGATCTCCGCCACCGCTCGCTTCAGATTGGAACCCGGGACTTCAACTTTGTCGTGCCCGACCGCGTTGGCGTTGCGGATACGGGTCAGCATGTCAGCGATTGGGTCCGTCATCACCATCGTCAAATACCTCCTTCCTCTTACCAGCTCGCCTTTTTCACGCCCGGCAATTGACCCTTGTAGGCCAGGTTGCGGAAGCAAATGCGGCAGATGCCAAACTTGCGCAGCACCGAGTGGGGCCGCCCGCAGATGCGGCAGCGCGTGTACGCCCGTGTGCTGAACTTCGGCTTGCGCTGGGCCTTGGCAATCATCGACTTCTTTGCCACGTCATCAATCCTCCCAAGTTCAATTTGACTCAGGAACGTCGAAACGGCATTCCCATCGCGGTCAGCAGCGCCCGCGCCTCTTCGTCCGTCTTCGCCGTGGTCACAACCACCACTTCCAGCCCTCGCACCTTGTCGACCTTGTCGTAGTCGATCTCCGGGAAGATCAACTGTTCGCGCAGACCCAGGGTGTAGTTGCCGCGGCCGTCAAACGCGCGCGGGGACACGCCGCGGAAGTCACGCACCCTCGGCAGGGCGACGTTCATCAATTTATCGAGAAAGTGGTACATCCGCTCGCCGCGCAGCGTCACCTTGGCGCCAATCGGCATGCCGGTGCGGATGCGGAACTGGGCAATCGACTTCTTCGCCCGCGTGACAACCGGCTTCTGCCCGGTGATGCGGGTCAGGTCGTCCACTGCAGCGTCGATGACCTTCGGGTTCTGCACCGCTTCGCCCAGTCCCATGTTGACCACGACTTTTTCAATCCGCGGGACTTGCATGATGGACTTGTAGTTGAACTGCTTCATCAAATCGCCGACCACGTGGTTCTTGTAGTACTCCTGCAAACGGGCCACCGGGGTCCCTCCTTTCACCTGGCTACTCAGTCAATCACTTCGCCAGACTTTTTCGCGTAACGCACCTTGCGCCCGTCTTCCAGCACCTTGTGCCCAATGCGTGTAGGCGCTCCAGTCTTGGGATCCACGTGCATCACGTTGGAGACGTGAATCGGCGCCTCCTTCTCAATAATGCCGCCCTCCGGGTACTTGAAGTTCGGCTTCGTATGACGCTTGACGATGTTCACGCCCTCCACCAGCACTCGGCCCCGTTTCGGGAACACCTTGAGCACCTTGCCCGTCTTTGACTTGTCCTTGCCGGCGATGACAATCACCTTGTCGCCGGTCTTCACGTGCAGCTTCGGCATCCTGGCACCCCCAATCCTGCGCCCCTGGCTCACAGCACTTCCGGCGCCAGGGAGATGATTTTCATGAAGTCTCGGTCGCGCAATTCGCGTGCCACCGGTCCGAAAATGCGGGTTCCGCGCGGGCTTTTGTCTTCCCGGATGATAACGGCCGCGTTCTCGTCAAACCGGATGTACGATCCGTCCGGACGCCGCAGGCCGCGCTTGCTGCGCACAATCACAGCCTTGACCACGTCGCCCTTCTTGACAACGCCACCGGGTGTTGCGCTCTTCACAGAAGCGACAATCACATCGCCAACGTTCGCCGTCTTGCGGTTGGACCCGCCCAGCACGCGGAAGCACATGATTTCCTTCGCGCCGGTGTTGTCCGCCACGACCAATCGGGTCTGTGGTTGAATCATCGTCCGACCTCCTCCCAGCGACCACTATCCTTACAGGATAACAGCCTTCTCCACGATTTCGACCAAGCGCCAGCGCTTCTCCTTGGAGAGCGGGCGCGTCTCCATGATGCGCACCACGTCGCCTACCTTCGCCTCGTTGTTCTCGTCGTGCGCCTTAAACTTCTTCGTCCGGCGCACCGTCTTGCCGTACAACGGGTGCATGACGCGTTCCTCCACGGCCACGACAATGGTCTTGTCCATCTTGTCGCTGACCACTTTGCCTACGCGCACCTTGCGAAAGTTCCGCTCCATCCGACATCCCCCTTTCGAATCAACCGATTCCGAGTTCGCGTTCTTTGAGAACCGTCTTCGCGCGCGCGATGTCTTTGCGGACCTGGCGGATGCGCATCGGATTCTCCAACTGGCCGGTCGCCAGCTGGAAACGCAGGTTGAACAGTTCGTCCTTCAACTCGTTGACCTTGTTCTCAATCTCCTCGGTGGACAAGTTGCGCAGCTCACTGGCTTTCATCCGCTTCACCACCCACTTCTTCGCGCTTGACGAACTTCGTCTTGATGGGAAGCTTGTGTGCGGCCAAACGCATCGCTTCCCGCGCGACCTCTTCGCTCACCCCGGCCAGTTCAAACAGCACCCGGCCCGGCTTCACCACCGCGACCCACTTCTCCGGCGAGCCCTTGCCGCTGCCCATGCGGGTTTCGGCTGGCTTCTGCGTCACCGGCTTGCTCGGGAAGATCTTAATCCAGACCTTGCCGCCGCGCCGGATGTAACGGGTCATCGCGATACGGGCCGCCTCAATCTGGCGGTTGGTCACCCACGCCGGTTCCAGCGCCTGCAGCCCGTACTCGCCGAAAGTCACCTCGTTGCCGCCCTTGGAGACACCCTTCATGCGGCCGCGGTGCTCCTTGCGGTGCTTCACGCGCTTTGGCATCAACATTGTCAGTTGCCCCCTTCCTCAGTGGTCCGGCGGCGCTTGGGCAGCACTTCGCCGCGGTAAATCCACACCTTCACTCCAATCCGCCCGTACGTCGTATGCGCCTCCGCCAACGCGTAGTCAATATCCGCCCGCAGCGTGTGCAAAGGCACTGTCCCTTCCGAATAGCCCTCCGTGCGCGCGATTTCCGCACCGCCCAAACGGCCCGACACCTGCACGCGGACACCTTTCGCACCGGCGCGCAGAGAGCGCTGCATGGCCTGCTTCATGGCGCGGCGGAAGGCGACGCGCCGCTCCAACTGGCTCGCGATGTTTTCCGCCACCAGACGGGCAGACAGATCCGGCTGTTTGATCTCGGAGATGGAGATGTGCACCCGCTTGCCGGTCAAGGCGCTGAGCGCATTGCGCAGGGCATCCACTTCCGATCCGCCCTTGCCAATCACCATGCCCGGCTTCGCGGTGTGGATGATGACGTTGATGCGGTTAGCCGCACGCTCGATGTCAACCTCGGCCACCGCCGCGTCCTTTAGGCGCTTGGCGATGTACTCGCGAATCTTCAGGTCTTCGTGCAGCAGATCCTGATAGTTTTTCTTATCCGCGTACCACTTGGATTCCCAGTCCCGGATAATGCCAATGCGTAAACCGACCGGATTCACCTTTTGACCCATGCCGTCTTATCCCTCCTCTTTCTCGGCCACCACGACCGTGATGTGGCTGGTCCGTTTCATGATGCTGTACGCACGACCCTGCGCCCGCGGGTGGAACCGTTTCAAGGTCGGGCCCGGATCGACATAGGCCTCTTTGATGTAGAGACGATTGACGTCCATATTGTGGTTGTTCTCCGCATTGGCAATGGCCGAACGCACCACTTTCTCCACCACCGGCGAGGCGCCGCGCGGGGTGAGGCGAAGGATGGCCAAAGCCTCGCCGACACGCTTCCCGCGAATCAGGTCCACGACCAAGCGCACCTTGCGGGGAGCGATGCGGATGTATTTGGCACGCGCACGAGTCTGTGCCGCTTCCATGATGTCACCATCCTTTCAATTCCGGTTAACGCGAGCGAGACGAGCGGTCGTCGCCGGCGTGTCCTTTAAACGTGCGGGTGGGGGCGAACTCGCCCAGCTTGTGACCGACCATGTCTTCCGTGATGTACACAGGCACGTGCTTGCGCCCATCGTGAACGGCGAAGGTATGGCCGACAAACTGCGGGAAAATGGTCGAACGGCGCGACCACGTCTTGATCACCCGCTTTTCGCCGGTCTTGTTCAGCTCCTCCACCTTTTTAAGCAGATACGCGTCACAGAACGGCCCTTTCTTCAACGAACGTCCCAAGGTGCAGCCTCCTTTCCGCATAGCCGAAGTCTTTTCCATATGACCGAGTCCGCCCGGCCGCCGTCGACGGCCAAGCCAGGACCTTACTTCTTGCGGCGGCGGACAATATACTTGTCAGACGGCTTGTTCTTCTTGCGCGTCTTTTTGCCGAGAGTGGGTTTGCCCCAGGGAGACATGGGCGACTTACGGCCGACGGGCGCCTTGCCTTCACCACCACCGTGCGGGTGGTCGACCGGGTTCATCACGACACCGCGGACAGTCGGGCGCCGGCCCAACCAGCGGGATCGACCCGCCTTACCGATGCGGATGTTCTCATGATCCAGGTTGCCGACCTGTCCCACGGTGGCCCGGCATTCCAGGCGAATCAGGCGCACCTCACCCGAGGTCAGACGGACGTGCGCGTAGTCGCCTTCCTTGGCCATCAGCTGCGCCGACGCCCCGGCTGCCCGCACCAGCTGAGCACCCCGGCCCGGCTTGAGCTCCACGTTGTGAATCACCGTGCCGACCGGGATATTGGCCAGCGGCAGCGCGTTGCCAGGACGGATATCCGCGTCCGGCCCGCTCATCAGCACGTCGCCGACCTTCACCCCGTGCGGCGCGACAATGTAGCGCTTCTCCCCGTCCGCGTAGTGAAGCAACGCAATGCGCGCGCTGCGGTTCGGATCGTATTCAATCGTGGCAACCTTGGCGGGAATCCCGTCCTTGTTGCGACGAAAGTCGATGATGCGATAGCGGCGCTTGTGGCCGCCGCCGTGGTGGCGGGTCGTAATTTTGCCCTGGTTGTTGCGCCCGGCGCGCTTCTTCAAGGGCGCCAACAGGGATTTCTCCGGCCTGTCTGTGGTGATCTCCTCGAACGTCGACACCGACATAAAGCGGCGTCCGGGAGACGTCGGCCGATATTTTTTGATACCCACCGTTCCAACCTCCTTCTGTTGCCGATTGGTCGCGGATCAGGACTCTTCGCCAAAGATGCGAATCGGTTCCGAATCCGGCCGCAAGGTCACGATAGCCTTCTTCCATTCCGGGGTGCGGCCGACGAAACGCCCCACCCGCTTGGTTTTGCCCGGCACACGCAGGGTGTTGACCTTCAATACCTTGACGCCAAACAGCTTTTCCACCGCCTGGCGGATTTCCGTCTTGTTGGCCCGTTTGTCCACCTCGAACACATACTTGTTCTGCTCCATCAACTCGGTGGACTTTTCGGTGATGACCGGACGCTTGATGAGGTCTCTCGGGTCCATTACGCGAACACCTCCTGGACCTTCTCGACGGCGTCACGGGTCAGGACCAGGTGGTCGTGACGGAGAACGTCATACACGTTCACGCTACCCGCCGAGATATACTTCACGTCAGGCAGGTTGCGGGCAGACAGCAACGCCTTCTCGTCGACCTGCGCGTCGACAATCAGCGGCTTGTTCAGTTCCAACCGCTGCAGCAACGCCACCACGTGTTTCGTCTTAATCTCCGGCAGCTCCAGGTTGTCGAGGACGACCAACTTGCCTTCGCCCACCTTCGAACTCAGCGCGCTGTACAACGCCGCCCGCCGCACCTTCTTAGGCAGCTTCATGGTGTATTCGCGCGGTTTGGGCCCGAACACCACGCCACCGCCTTTCCACTGCGGCGCGCGGATACTCCCCTGCCGGGCGCGGCCGGTTCCCTTTTGACGCCACGGCTTGCGGCCACCGCCCCGCACTTCCGAGCGCCCCTTGCTGCTGTGCGTGCCACGGCGGGCGTTGTTCAGGTACATCAACACAACTTGGTGCATCAAATCCGAGCGCACCGGCGCAGCGAACACTTTCTCCGACAGCTCGATCTCGCCCACCTGTTCGCCGGCCATGTTGTACACGGTCACCTTCGGCATCGGTCTGCCTCCTTTCAAAGGTTATTTCGTAGTCGCCTTGACAGCACTGCGCACCGTGACGAACGAGTTTTTCGGCCCCGGAATGGAACCCTTGATGAGCAACAGGTTGCGCTCCGCGTCCACGCGCACCACCGTCAGGTTCTGCACCGTCGTCCGCTCACCGCCCATCCGGCCAGCCATGGTCTGGCCCTTGAACACGCGGTTGGGCGCAATCGAACCCAGCGATCCGACCCCGCGATGGTACTTGGAGCCGTGCGCCATCGGTCCACGCGCCTGATTGTGCCGTTTGATGGGGCCAGCATACCCCTTGCCTTTGGAGACCCCGATGACGTCCACGACGTCTCCTTCGCTAAACACGTCCGCGCGCAGCTGCTGCCCGACCTCATAGGCATCCACATCGACGCCGCGCAGCTCGCGGACGTACCGTTTCGGCGCCGTGTTTGCTTTCGCCGCGTGCCCCTGCTCCGGTTTGGTCGCGCGGTTTGGCTTCTTATCGCCATAGCCAATTTGGATGGCGCTGTAGCCGTCGGTCTCGGGCGTCTTCTTTTGGAGAACGATGCACGGCCCAGCCGCAATCACGGTGACCGGCACCACTCGGCCTTCCTGGTCAAAGACCTGGGTCATGCCGAGCTTGCGACCCAAGATGCCCTTCATGTCTGCACCCCCTACAAACAAGTCCACTCCCACGGCGCACCGCGCGCAGGCGCCGGCGCATGCCGCAGGCCAATTTTGTGCATCTTACGCCGTGGATTCAACTCACAGCTTGATCTCGATATCCACGCCCGACGGCAGATCCAAACGCATGAGCGAATCGACCGTCTGCGGCGTCGGATTCTGGATGTCGATCAGCCGCTTGTGCGTACGCATTTCGAACTGCTCGCGCGAATCCTTATACTTGTGCGGAGCGCGCAGAATCGTGATGACCTGCTTCTCCGTCGGCAGCGGAATCGGCCCGGACACTCCAGCGCCCGACCGCCGCGCCGTCTCGACAATCTTCTCGGCCGATTGATCGAGAATTTCGTGATCATACGCCTTCAATCGAATGCGGATTTTCTGCCTCGCCATATGTTTCCCCCCTCGTCGCCCAATCTCGTGGACTGGCTCCCCCGAAGCAACCCTAGTGGTGCCCCATATGGCCATGGGCACATAGGCAACCTCCGGCCTCATCGCCGTAAGAGACCAACATGCGAAATTATACTAAAGGACCGCCGGGAACACAAGACCAGCCTGCCGCCAGGCTAAGCCGTCGCAGAGAAGCCTGCATGGAAAGAAGGCGAGGGGGCTCCCCTCGCCTTCTTTCTTGCGCCTTCCCGGCCGGTGGCCGACCGGTTCGCGGTGCGTCTTCTTACGCCTCGATGGAACTTACGACGCCCGCGCCGACCGTGCGGCCGCCTTCGCGAATCGCGAAGCGGGTGCCTTCCTCGAGAGCAATAGGCGAAATCAGTTCCACCGCCATCGTCACGTTGTCACCAGGCATCACCATCTCGGTGCCTTCCGGCAGGTTCACGACACCGGTCACGTCCGTCGTCCGGAAGTAGAACTGCGGGCGGTAACCGTTGAAGAACGGGGTGTGGCGGCCGCCTTCTTCCTTCGTCAGGACGTACACCTCAGCCTTGAACTTCGTGTGCGGCTTGATGGAGCCAGGCTTCACAATGACCTGGCCGCGCTCGACGTCCTTGCGCTCAATACCACGCAACAGGGCGCCGATGTTGTCGCCGGCCTGCGCCTGGTCGAGCAACTTGCGGAACATCTCGACACCGGTGACGACCGTCTTCAGGGCGTCGTCGCGGAGGCCGACAATCTCGACCTCGTCCCCGACCTTGAGCACACCGCGCTCCACACGGCCAGTGGCCACCGTGCCGCGACCGGTGATGGTGAACACGTCTTCGACCGGCATGAGGAACGGCTTCTCCGTGTCGCGCTCCGGAGTCGGGATGTAATCGTCGATGGCGTCCATCAGTTCCTCAATCTTCTTGACGTACTCCGGATCGCCTTCGAGGGCTTTCAGGGCCGACCCACGAATGACCGGGATGTCGTCGCCAGGGAACTCATATTCGTTCAGCAGCTCGCGGACTTCCATCTCGACCAGTTCGAGCAACTCTTCGTCATCGACCATGTCGCACTTGTTCAGGAACACGACGATGTACGGCACACCCACCTGACGGGCCAAGAGAATGTGCTCGCGGGTCTGCGGCATCGGACCGTCAGCAGCCGAGACAACCAGGATGGCGCCGTCCATCTGCGCTGCGCCGGTGATCATGTTCTTCACGTAGTCGGCGTGGCCAGGGCAGTCCACGTGCGCATAGTGACGCTTGTCCGTCTCGTACTCCACGTGCGCCGTGTTGATGGTGATACCGCGCTCGCGCTCTTCCGGAGCCTTGTCGATCTCCTCGTACTTCTGCGCCTGGGCCTTGCCCTTCTGCGCCTGGATGGTCGTGATGGCGGCCGTAAGCGTGGTCTTGCCGTGGTCAACGTGACCAATCGTCCCGACGTTTACGTGGGGCTTGCTGCGGTCAAACTTCTCTTTTGCCATCAAGATTCACTCCTTTTTCTCATTCGCCTTTGTGTTTGGCGATGATCTCTTGGGCGATGTTCTTCGGAACTTCCTCGTACCGAGAAAATTCCATAGTATAGGTACCGCGGCCTTGGGTCCGCGACCGCAGACTGGTCGAGTACCCAAACATCTCCGCCAGCGGTACATACCCGCGAATCACCTGGGCTCCGGCCCGCGCCTCCATGCCTTCGACCCGGCCGCGCCGAGAATTGATGTCGCCCATAATGTCGCCCATGTACTCCTCGGGCACCGTCACCTCGACCCGCATGATCGGTTCGAGCAGTACGGGCCCCGCCTTCTGGGCGCCTGCTTTGAGCGCCATCGATCCGGCGATCTTGAACGCCATTTCCGAGGAGTCCACCTCGTGATACGACCCGTCGTAGAGCGTCACCTTCATGTCGAGCATCGGGTACCCGGCCAGGACGCCGTTCTGCATCGCCTCGCGGATGCCCTCGTCGACCGCAGGGATGTACTCTTTCGGGATGGCGCCGCCGACAATCTTGTTCTCGAACACGTAGCCCGCGCCGCGCTCCAGCGGCTCGAGAGTAATCTTGACGTGTCCGTACTGGCCGCGGCCGCCCGACTGGCGGACGAACTTGCCCTCCTGGTCGACCGGCTGGGTAATGGTTTCCTTGTACGCCACCTGGGGTTGACCCACGTTGGCGGCGACTTTGAACTCCCGCTGCAAACGGTCGACAATGATCTCCAGGTGCAGCTCGCCCATGCCCGCGATGATGGTCTGACCCGTCTCCTGGTCCGTCCAGGTCTTGAACGTCGGGTCTTCCTCGGCCAGCTTCGCCAGCGCCAGGCCCATCTTGTCTTGGTCGGCCTTGGTCTTCGGCTCGATGGCGACGTTGATGACCGGCTCCGGGAACTCCATCGATTCCAGGATGACGACATTCTTCTCGTCGCAGAGCGTGTCCCCTGTCGTCGTGTCCTTCAGGCCCACCGCGGCCGCGATATCGCCGGCGTACACCATGTCAATCTCTTCGCGGTGGTTAGCGTGCATCTGCAGGATGCGGCCAATGCGTTCCCGCTTGCCTTTCGTCGAGTTGAGCACGTACGATCCGTTGCCCAGCGTGCCCGAGTACACGCGGAAGAAGGCCAGCTTGCCGACGAACGGATCCGTCATGATTTTGAACGCCAACGCTGCGAACGGCTCGTCGTCCGAAGAGTGGCGCTCGACCGGTTCTCCGTCAGGGGTTGTCCCCTTGATAGCCGGCACATCGGTCGGCGCGGGGAGATAGTCCACCACCGCGTCAAGCATCGGCTGCACACCCTTGTTGCGATAGGACGATCCGCACAACACCGGGAACAGCTGCACCGAGCAGGTGCCCTTGCGGATACCCGCCTTCAGCTCCTCGACGGTGATCTCCTCACCCTCGAGGTACTTCATCATCAGGTCCTCATCCAACTCGGCGACCGCCTCAATCAGCTTCGTGCGGTACTCCGCCGCCAACTCCTTCATGTCATCGGGAATCTCGCGCGTCTCCGAGGTCGTGCCCAGGTCATCCGTGTAGATGATGGCCCGGTTCTCGACCAGGTCCACAAGCCCCACGAACGAGTCCTCGGCGCCAATCGGCAGTTGAATCGGCACCGCGTTGGCACCCAGCCGCGTCCTCATCTGTTCGACGCAATCCAGGAAGTTTGCGCCGATGATGTCCATCTTGTTGACGTACGCGATGCGTGGCACGTGGTACTTGTCCGCCTGCCGCCAGACCGTCTCGGACTGGGGCTCGACGCCACCTTTCGCGTCAAACACCCCGACGGCTCCGTCGAGGACGCGCAGCGAGCGCTCCACCTCGACCGTGAAGTCTACGTGGCCTGGCGTATCAATGATGTTGATGCGGTGGCCGAGCCACTGACAGGTCGTCGCGGCCGACGTAATCGTA
Source organism: Alicyclobacillus kakegawensis NBRC 103104 (assembly GCF_001552655.1). Taxonomy (GTDB): domain Bacteria; phylum Bacillota; class Bacilli; order Alicyclobacillales; family Alicyclobacillaceae; genus Alicyclobacillus_G; species Alicyclobacillus_G kakegawensis. Next base: position 34,891 of record NZ_BCRP01000017.1, read on the forward strand.
ATGCCGCGCTCTTGTTCCTGGGCCATCCAGTCCATGGTCGCGGCACCCTCGTGCACTTCGCCGATCTTGTGCACGCGGCCAGTGTAGAAAAGCACGCGCTCCGTCGTCGTCGTTTTGCCCGCGTCGATGTGCGCGATGATGCCGATGTTGCGCGTCTTTTCCAGAGGAAACTGCCGAGCCAATGAACACCCTCCTTCCGCCTCTGTGCTCTCTTGCTTGCGGCGTTCAGGCTCTTACCAACGATAGTGTGCGAACGCCTTGTTGGCCTCCGCCATGCGGTGCGTGTCTTCCTTCTTCTTGACAGCCCCACCCGTGTTGTTGGCGGCGTCCATCAGCTCGTTGCGCAGGCGTTCAATCATCGTCTTCTCGCCACGCTCGCGGGCGTATTGAACAAGCCACCGCAGCCCGAGCGTGATCCGCCGTTCCGGGCGGACCTCCACCGGCACTTGATAGTTCGATCCGCCCACGCGCCGCGCCTTGACCTCGAGCACCGGCATCACGTTGCGCAGCGCCTCCTCAAAGACCTCCATCGGGTCTCTCCCGGTACGCTCGCGCACCCCCTCAAGCGCCGAGTAGACGATGCGCTGGGCTGTGCCCTTCTTGCCGTCCACCATCACTTTGTTGATGAGACGGGTGACCATTTTGTTCCCGTAAACAGGATCCGGCATAACGTCCCGTTTCGGAACCGGACCTTTCCGTGGCATGCATGCGCCCCCCTTCCTCAATCTGCGCGCGCAACCGAACCAGGGCGCAACTCACTCCGCCACCCCGCCGGCTTGCGCCGTCCGCTGTGTTGGCGTTGCATCAGAATGACTTCTCCTTACTTCTTGGCGCGTTTCGCCCCGTACTTGGAACGGCCCTGCTGGCGGTCTTTGACGCCTGCCGTGTCCAGGGCGCCGCGGATGATGTGGTAGCGCACGCCCGGCAGGTCCTTGACACGGCCGCCGCGGACCAGCACGACGGAGTGCTCCTGCAGGTTGTGGCCTTCACCCGGGATGTAGGCTGTGACCTCATACGTATTCGTCAAACGCACACGGGCATACTTCCGCAGGGCCGAGTTCGGCTTCTTGGGGGTCATCGTCCCCACGCGGGTGCAGACCCCGCGCTTCTGCGGCGAAGGCAGGTCGGTCAGCTTCTTCTCAAAGCTGTTGTACCCCTTCTGCAACGCCGGTGCGGTCGATTTCTTCACCATCACTTTGCGGCCCTTCCGGACCAATTGATTGATGGTCGGCATCGTTGCACCTCCTTCCAAAGATCCAACCGCGACGCGAGACGCGATTGTCATGTCCACAGTGCCTGGTGGTCCGTGTCCGCGCAGACAGACACCTGCGCTGCGATGCACGGCGCAAAGCTTTTTGCAAGCCGCAGCCACAGGCTCTCTTCACTCTTCGAGGATGGCTGCTGTGGCCGCTCCCACCTCGATACCGCAAGCCTTGCCGAGTTCCTTCATGGATTCAATCCACTCTACGGGAATTCCGCGTTCACGGGCCAGCGTCACCACCGGACGGGTGACCCGTTCTTCCGCATCCTTCGCGACAAAGACCTGTACCACCTGTTGCTGCTGGAGTGCCTTCGTCGTCTGGTTGGTCCCGATGATACGTTTCCTCGCGAGGCGTATGCGTTCGAGAGACATGGCAAAGCCTCCCCCAAAATAACGACCATGCTCAAGGCACACTCAACGATTCTATCACCGCAAAAAGCGGGCTGTCAACAAGCGGCGGACGGGTCGAGGCGGACTCGCGGGGCGGCCCGCGCCCCGCGTTTCACTCACTCGCTGACCGAGACCGTGGTCGCTTCCTGCTCCTCCATCGATTCTGCCGGCGCCACGTCATCATCCGATTCCACGCGCAGCCGGCGATAGCGGGCCATGCCGGTGCCAGCCGGAATCAGTTTGCCGATAATCACGTTCTCCTTCAGGCCGAGCAGCCGGTCCACCTTGCCCTTAATGGCCGCCTCAGTCAACACCCGGGTTGTCTCCTGGAACGAGGCCGCCGACAGGAACGAATCGGTCTCCAGGGAGGCCTTCGTAATGCCGAGCAAGGCCGGGCGGGCGACGGCCGGCTCGCGGCCCTCCAGCAGAACCTTTTGGTTGGCCTGTTCGAACTCGTGCAAGTCCACGTACGTCCCGGGCAGCAGGTCTGTGTCGCCCGCGTCGAGGATGCGCACCTTGCGCAGCATCTGCCGCACCATGACCTCCACGTGCTTGTCGTTGATGTCCACGCCCTGCATCCGATAGACGCGCTGCACCTCGCGCAGCAGATAGTTCTGCACGCCCTGCAGGCCGCGCACCCGCAGCATTTCTTTCGGATCGACCGAGCCTTCGGTCAGCTCGTCGCCGGCCGCCAGCGTCTCACCGACACTGACGCGAATGCGCGATCCGTACGGAATGGCGTACACCTTCGTCTCGCTTTCGCCCTCAATCTCAATTTCGCGCTTGTCCTTGCCCTCGCGGATGTCGACGACCTTGCCGTCAAACTCGGTGATGACAGCCTGGCCCTTCGGATTGCGGGCCTCAAACAGTTCCTGCACGCGAGGGAGACCCTGGGTGATGTCGTCGCCGGCCACGCCGCCGGTGTGGAACGTGCGCATCGTCAGCTGCGTACCCGGCTCGCCGATGGACTGAGCCGCGATGATGCCGACCGACTCGCCAATCTCGACTTCTTTGCCGGTGGCCAGGTTGCGGCCGTAGCATTTCACGCATACGCCGTGGCGGGTGCGGCAGGTCAGCACGGAGCGGATGACGACCTCCTTGATGCCCGCCTCCTCGATGCGAGTGGCGGTCTCCGCGTCAATCATCTCGTTCTTGCCGACCAGCTTCTCGCCCGTCTCCGGATGGTACACGTCCTGGAAGGCAATGCGCCCATCCAGGCGGTCCCGCAATTCCTCGATGACCTCGCGGCCGTCGCGGATCTCCATCACCTTGAGCCCCTTGTCGGTGCCGCAGTCCTCCTCGCGCACGATGACGTCCTGCGCGACATCCACCAGGCGGCGCGTGAGGTACCCGGAGTCTGCCGTGCGTAGCGCCGTGTCGGCCAAGCCCTTGCGGGCACCGTGCGTCGACATGAAATACTCCAGCACCGTCAGTCCTTCGCGGAAATTGGACTTGATGGGCAGCCCGATGATGCGGCCGGACGGGTTGGCCATCAGGCCGCGCATGCCGGCCAGCTGTGTGATCTGCGACGTGCTGCCGCGGGCCCCCGATGTCGCCATCATGTAAATCGGGTTCAGTTCGTGCATGCTCCGCATCAGCGTATCGGTGACCCGCTCCTTCGCCTCGGTCCAGATCTGGCTGAAGGAGATGTACTTCTCGTCGTCCGTGATCAGACCGCGGCGGTATTGCACCTCCAGCTTGTGCTGGCGCTCGTCCGCCTCGGCGATGATGGTCTTTTTCTCCTCCGGCACGATGATGTCCGCGACCGAGATGGTGATGCCGGCCAAGGTCGAGTGGTGGAAGCCCAGCCGCTTGACCTTGTCCAGGATCTCCGACGTGGTCGTGGTGCCGTAGCGCCGGAAGCACTCGGCCAGGATGTTCCCCAGGTCCTTCTTGATGATGGCCTTGGCTATGGGCCTCTGGACCGCGGCTCCGCGCAGGTTCACGCCCTTTTCGAAGACGAACGTCTCGTCCGGCGTCCCGTCGATCAGGTTGGACCGGGCGCCCGAGTGCAAATACGGGAAGTCGCTCGGGAAGATCTCGTTGAAGATCAGCTTCCCGGGCGTCGTGATCAGCATCGCCTGCCGCTGACGCTCGTCCGGCCACACCTTTCCCAGGCTTGCGGCCGGCAGGACAATCCGGGCGTGCAGGCTGACCTCTCGCTGCTGCACGGCCATTTGCACCTCGGCCGGGTCCGCGAAGACACGGCCCTCACCCTTGGCGCCGGGCAGTTCGATGGTCAGGTAATACGGCCCCAGGACCATATCCTGCGTCGGCGTGACAACCGGCTTGCCGGAGGCTGGGCTCAGGATGTTATGCGCAGCCAGCATGAGCAGGCGCGCCTCGGCCTGCGCCTCGGCCGACAGCGGCACGTGCACCGCCATCTGGTCGCCGTCGAAGTCGGCGTTGTAAGCCGTGCACACGAGCGGGTGCAGCTTGATGGCGCGGCCCTCCACGAGCACCGGCTCAAAGGCCTGGATGCCCAGGCGGTGCAGCGTCGGGGCGCGGTTGAGGAGAACGGGGTGTTCCTTGATGACGTCCTCCACCACGTCCCAGACCTCCGGCGAGACGCGCTCCACCTTGCGCTTGGCGCTCTTGATGTTGTGCGCCAGGCCGCGGGCCACCAGTTCCTTCATCACAAACGGCTTGAACAGTTCCAGCGCCATTTCCTTCGGCAGGCCGCATTGGAACATGCGCAGCTCCGGTCCCACGACGATCACGGACCGGCCCGAGTAGTCGACGCGCTTACCGAGCAGATTCTGGCGGAACCGGCCCTGCTTGCCCTTCAACATGTGCGAGAGCGACTTGAGCGGGCGGTTGCCGGGACCGGTCACCGGACGACCGCGGCGGCCGTTGTCAATCAGGGCGTCGACCGCCTCCTGCAGCATCCGCTTCTCATTCTGGACGATGATGTCGGGAGCGCCCAGGTCCAGCAGCCGCTTCAGCCGGTTGTTGCGGTTGATAACCCGCCGATAGAGGTCGTTCAGGTCCGACGTGGCAAACCGTCCGCCATCCAGCTGCACCATCGGCCGCAGGTCGGGCGGGATGACCGGCAGCGCCTCGAGAATCATCCACTCCGGCCGGTTGCCCGAACTGCGGAACGCCTCCAGCACCTCCAGGCGTTTGATAGCCCGGTTCCGGCGCTGGCCCTGGGCGGTGCGCAGTTCTTCCTTCAGCGACTCGACCTCACGGTCGAGGTCAATCTCGACCAGCAGCTTCTTAATCGCCTCCGCGCCCATGCCGGCTTCAAAGGCGTAGCCGTATTTGTCCCGGTAGGAGCGATACTCCTTCTCGCTGAGCAACTGCTTCTTCTCCAGCGGGGTATCGCCCGGATCGGTGACGACGTAGGAAGCGAAATAGATGACCTCTTCGAGCGCCCGCGGCGACATGTCGAGCACCAGGCCCATGCGGCTGGGAATGCCCTTGAAGTACCAGATGTGCGACACAGGGGCGGCCAACTCAATGTGGCCCATGCGCTCGCGGCGCACCTTGGAACGCGTCACTTCGACGCCGCAGCGGTCGCAGACGACGCCCTTGTAGCGAACCCGCTTGTACTTGCCACAGTGGCACTCCCAGTCCTTGGTGGGACCGAAGATCTTTTCGCAGAACAGCCCTTCCTTCTCCGGGCGCAGCGTGCGGTAGTTGATGGTCTCCGGTTTTTTGACTTCCCCATGCGACCAGGAGCGGATCTTCTCCGGCGAGGCGAGACCAATCTTCATAAACTCGAAGTTGTTGACGTCTAACAAAGGGGAATCCTCCCTTTCGGCAAACTCGTCGTTGCGCACATTCGGCCGCAGGCCCGGCCGGACAGGCGCGCCGGTGCCTGCGTTACGTCAGTCCCCGACTTCGCGCACCTCAAGGTTGAGGTTCAGCTTTTCACCCGCGTCTTCGTCATCATCGCTCTCCCGGATGACAATCTCCTGCTCGTCCTCGCTGAGGATCTTCACGTCCATGCCCAGGCTCTGCAGCTCCTTGATGAGCACCTTGAACGACTCTGGGACACCCGGCTCCGGCACGTTCTCGCCCTTGACAATGGCTTCATAAGTCTTCACGCGGCCCACCACGTCGTCCGACTTGACGGTGAGTATCTCTTGCAGGGTGTAGGCGGCCCCGTAAGCCTCCAGCGCCCACACCTCCATCTCGCCGAAACGCTGCCCGCCAAACTGGGCCTTGCCGCCGAGCGGCTGCTGCGTAACCAACGAGTAGGGACCCGTGGAGCGGGCGTGAATCTTGTCGTCGACCAGGTGGGCCAGCTTCAGCATGTACACGTAACCGACCGTGACCCGGTTGTCGAACGGTTCACCCGTGCGCCCGTCGTACAACACCTGCTTGCCGTCGCGGGCAAACCCGGCCTCCTCCAGGGTATCGAACACGTCTTCGGCGGTCGCGCCATCGAACACCGGGGTCGCGATGTGCACACCGAGCGCCTTGGCCGCCATGCCCAGGTGCGTTTCCAGCACCTGCCCGATGTTCATGCGCGAGGGCACGCCCAGTGGGTTGAGGACGATTTCGACCGGGGTCCCGTCCTCCAGGAACGGCATGTCTTCCTCCGGAAGGATGCGCGCCACGACACCCTTGTTCCCATGCCGGCCGGCCATCTTGTCGCCTTCAGAGATCTTGCGCTTCTGGGCGATGTAGACCCGCACCAGCTGGTTAACGCCAGCCGGAAGCTCGTCCCCGTTCTCGCGCGTGAACACCTTGACGTCGACCACGATGCCGGCGCCGCCGTGCGGCACGCGCAGCGACGTGTCGCGCACCTCCCGCGCCTTCTCGCCGAAGATGGCGTGCAACAACCGCTCTTCCGCCGTCAGTTCGGTCACGCCTTTGGGCGTCACCTTGCCGACCAGGATGTCGCCCGCCTGAATCTCGGCGCCAATGCGGATGATGCCGCGCTCGTCCAGGTTCTTCAGCGCATCCTCGCCGACGTTCGGGATGTCGCGCGTGATCTCCTCCGGACCCAGCTTGGTGTCGCGCGCCTCCAGCTCGTACTCCTCAATGTGAATCGAGGTGTAGATGTCTTCCTTGGCCACCTTCTCGGACAGCAAGATCGCGTCCTCGTAGTTGTAGCCTTCCCAGGTCATGAACGCCACCAGCACGTTGCGCCCCAGGGCCAGTTCGCCATTCTCCGTCGCGGGACCATCCGCCAGGATATCGCCCGCCTCCACCCTTTGCCCCTCGCGCACGATTGGGCGTTGGTTGATGCAGGTGTTCTGGTTGGACCGCGTGTACTTGAGCAGCTTGTATTTATCCAAATCGCCGGCGACCGGTTTGCCGTCCACAATGTGCTCCGTCCGCACCCAGATCTCGCGCGCCGTCACGCGTTCGACCACACCGCCGCGGCGGGCCACCACGCACACGCCCGAGTCTTTGGCTGACTGGTGCTCCATGCCGGTGCCGACCAGCGGCGCCTCGGTCACCAGCAACGGCACGGCCTGCCGCTGCATGTTGGAGCCCATCAGCGCGCGGTTGGCGTCGTCGTTCTCTAGGAACGGAATCAACGCCGTCGCCACCGAGACCACCTGCTTCGGCGAGACGTCCATATAATCGACACGTTGCCAGGGCACCGTAATGACGTCCTCGCGGAACCGGGCCACCACTTCGTCCGCCGCAAACCGGCCGTCTTCCGTCAGCGGCGCGTTGGCCTGCGCGATGACATAGTTCTCTTCCTCATCGGCCGTGAGGTAGTCGATGTGGTCCGTGACCACGCCGGTGTCCGGATCGACCCGGCGATAAGGCGTCTCGATGAACCCGTACTCGTTGATCCGCGCGTACGTCGACAGCGAGTTGATGAGCCCGATGTTCGGCCCCTCCGGCGTCTCAATCGGGCACATGCGGCCATAGTGCGAATAGTGTACGTCGCGCACCTCATAGCCGGCGCGCTCGCGCGTAAGGCCGCCCGGCCCCAGGGCCGACAGGCGCCGCTTGTGCGTCAACTCCGCCAGCGGGTTAGTCTGGTCCATGAACTGGGACAGCTGGCTGGACCCGAAAAACTCCTTGATCGCCGCAATCACCGGCCGGATGTTGATGAGCGCCTGCGGCGTGATGGCGCTGGCGTCCTGGATGGACATCCGCTCGCGCACCACCCGCTCCATGCGGGAGAGACCGATGCGGAACTGGTTTTGCAGCAGCTCGCCGACCGAGCGCAGGCGGCGGTTGCCCAGGTGGTCGATGTCGTCGGTGGTGCCGACACCGTGCAACAGATTGAAGAAGTAGCTGACCGCGGACAGGATATCCGCCGGCGTGATGTGCTTGACGTTTTTCGGCACGTCTCCGTTGCCGACCACGTGCAGGATGCGCCCGTCCTCATTGGGGGCGAAGATCTTCACCACCTGCACCGGGATCTCGTCTTCGTCGGTCAACTCCGGCGTCGCCCGCAGGCGCACGCGGCCGACGTTGCCCTCCAGGCGCGGCAGCAGCTTGTCGAGCGTACGGCGGTCGAGAATCTGGCCGGCCTCGGCGATGATTTCATTGGTATCCGCGTCCACCAAGGTCTCTGCTAAGCGTTGGTTGAGCAGGCGATTCTTGATGTGCAGCTTTTTGTTCATCTTGTAGCGGCCGACGTTGGCCAAGTCGTAGCGCTTCGGGTCAAAGAACCGGGAGGCCAGAAGCGCCCGCGCGTTCTCCATCGTCGGCGGCTCGCCTGGCCGCAATCGTTCGTAAATTTCAATCAGCGCGCGTTCGGTCGAATCCGTGGTATCCTTGTCCAGGGTGTTGCGCAGGTACTCGTCCTCGCCGAGGAAGTTGATGATCTCCTGGTCGGTGCCAAGGCCCAGCGCGCGCAGCAGGACGGTAATCGGCAGTTTACGGGTGCGGTCAATGCGGACATAGACGATGTCCTTGGCGTCGGTCTCGAACTCAAGCCAAGCGCCGCGGTTTGGAATGACGGTCGCCGCAAACGTCTGCTTGCCGTTTTTGTCGATTTTGCTGTTAAAATAGACACTGGGGGAACGGACAAGCTGACTGACAATCACGCGTTCGGCGCCGTTGATGATGAAGGTGCCGGTCTCGGTCATCAGCGGGAAGTCGCCCATGAACACTTCCTGCTCCTTGACCTCGCCCGTCTCCTTGTTGAGCAGGCGCACCTTGACCCGCAGCGGAGCCGCGTAGGTCACGTCACGCTCCTTGGACTCCTCCACGTCGTACTTGGGCTCGCCGAGGCTGTAATCGATGAACTCCAGCACGAGATTGCCGGTAAAATCCTGGATGGGAGAGATGTCCGCGAACATTTCGCGCAGCCCTTCTTCAAGGAACCACTGGTAGGACTTCTGTTGAATCTCAATCAGATTCGGCAGATCCAAGACCTCGTGAATACGGGCGTACGACCGACGTTCGCGCCACCCATACTTGACCATGTGTCCTCGCAAAGCCGTCACCTCTCATGCCGATTTCAACATGCCCTAGACAATACAAAAATAAAATGAGGTTGCTTTGAACCACATTTTTCTTCGCTGCGCTATTCATCTATGGTCATCTATCGTCGATACGTTTGATGGTCACACATCCCCCGTCCATACGATAGAATTTGCATTAAAAGACTTTATCATAGCCAATTCTGGATGTCAATATTTCGTGCAGCAAATCACGTGGTATCCGCCCGATTTGTCGACCGTCTCGACCTGTGGAAAGGTCCGGCCCAGCTCGGCCCGGGCGCTGTCAGCCCCCTGCTTCTTCTGAATGACGACCCAGAGCTGCCCACCCTGGCTGAGGTGATCAAAAGATTCGCGGAACAAGCGGTACACGGTCGCCTTGCCGGCGCGCACCGGCGGATTGAGCAGCACCGCGTCGGCCAGCACCCCCTTTGCGCCTGCAAAACCATCGCTCTCCACCACCTGGACCCTGTCCGCCGCAAATGCCAGGTTGCGCCGCGCCAGATCCAGCGCCCGTTGGTTGACATCCAGCAGCAGCCAGCGCGTCTTCGGATACACCCTTGCCAGCACTGCCGCCACCGCCCCGTAGCCACAGCCCAGGTCCACCATCAGCCCGTGCTCCGGCAGCACGGCCGCTTCCACCAGAACGCGCGTGCCAAAGTCGAGACCGCGTTTGGAAAAGACGCCACTGTCGGTGACCAGGTGCAGCGCCTGGCCGCGCGCCCGGACGGAGATGGTGCGGTGCCTGTGCTGGCTGCTCGGCTGGGTCGAAAAATAATGGTCGTTCAAAGCGAGCACTCCTGTCTCCCCTCAGTGAGCCGCAGCGACAAACGCCACGGCCGAGACGCCGAGTGGGCGTCGCCGGGAATCCGGCTGACGCCCACCGCGCACACTCCTATCCACCGCCATTGACAGACGGGCGGACTTACTTGATTTCGACCGTCGCCCCGGCCTCTTCCAACTTCGCCTTGATGGCTTCGGCGTCCTCTTTGGAGACCTTTTCCTTGATCGGCTTCGGCGCGTTGTCCACCAGCTCTTTCGCCTCTTTCAGGCCGAGACCGGTAATTTCGCGGACCACTTTGATGACACCGATCTTCGACGCGCCGGCGTTGGCCAGGATGACATCGAACTCGGTCTGTTCGGCCGCCTCTTCGGCACCGCCGGCGGCCGGGCCGCCGACCACAGCGACCGGCGCCGCAGCCGTCACGCCGAACTCATCCTCAATAGCCTTGACCAAATCGTTCAGCTCTAAAACCGTCATGCCCTTCAGGGCTTCGATGAATTCCTCTTTCGTCATCTTGTTGAGCGCCTCCTTGGTATACAGAGATGGGTGGTTGCGGCTTGCCGGCTCATTCCGCCGCCGCTTCGCCGCCCTGCTGCTCCGCCACCTGCTTCACGGCGTACGCCAGGTTGCGTAGCGGCGCCTGCATGACACTGAGCAGCATCGCCAGCAGCCCTTCGCGGGACGGCAGATTCGCCAGCCCCTCGACTTCCGACGCGGAAATGATGCGGCCCTCGACCAGCCCGCCTTTCAGCTCCAGCGCCTTGTGTTTGCGCGCGAACTCGTGCAGCACCTTCGCGGGCGCGACCGGATCGTCGTAACCGAAGGCGAGCGCCGACGGCCCGACGAAGAACTCCTGCAGGCCCGGCACCTCAGCCTTCTCGGCAGCCCGGCGCGTCATGGTGTTTTTGAGCACCTTGAACTCGACGCCGGCCTCGCGCAGCTGTTTGCGCAGCTCATTCGACTCGGCCACGTTCAAGCCGCGGTAGTCGGCCACGATGACCGCCTTGCTGCGGCTGAACTTGTCTGCAATCTCCTGCACCAGCTGTTCCTTCTCTTGGCGCACTGTCGTCATGACAACCCCACCTCCCTTGTTGAATTCGGATGACCCGCGGCCGCAAGCTATAAAAAACGCGCCGCCGCAGACGCAGGGCGCGATTCCCATCCATGTGGAGCCAACGAATCGCGAACCTCGGCAGGTGAAAGGCTCTGCGCCTTTCATTAGCCGCACCCAAGCGGGCCTGCTGTCTACGGTCCATCCGTTATGTCGTTGTGTATACCCTGGTTCTCATAGTAACGGGCAGCCGCCCGACGGTCAAACCCGCGCGCGGGCCGATCCCGCACTTACTCCGCCCCGGACAAGCGCTGCACGCTCACCCTAATGCCAGGCCCCATCGTGCTGGAGACCGACAGGTTGCGGAAATACTGCCCCTTCGACGCGGCCGGCTTGGCCTTCTGCAGGGCGTCGACCAGTGTGCGCAGGTTGCCGAGCAACTGCTCCACGTCAAACGACACCTTGCCAATCGGGACGTGGATGTTCCCGGCCTTATCCAACCGATACTCAATCTTACCGGCTTTGATCTCCTGGACCGCGCGGGCCACGTCAAACGTAACCGTGCCGGTCTTCGGATTCGGCATCAGGCCCTTAGGACCGAGGATGCGGCCCAACCGGCCGACCGACCCCATCATGTCGGGCGTCGCGACGACCACATCGAAGTCCATCCACCCCTGGGAGACCCGTTGAATCAGGTCGTCGTCACCGACAAAGTCGGCACCCGCAGCCTGGGCCTCCTTGGCCTTCTCGCCCTTGGCGAACACCAGCACGCGCGCCGTCTTGCCCGTACCGTGCGGCAGGACCACGGCGCCACGGATCTGCTGGTCTTGCTTCTTCGGGTCCACGCCGAGCCGGACCGCAGCCTCCACCGTCTCGTCAAACTTGGCAGTGGCGACCTGCTTCAACAGCTCAATCGCCTCGCGCGGATCGTACTCTTGCGTGCGATCCACCCGTTTGACTGCCTCTTGGAACCGTTTCGATTTCCGAGCCATCCATTTCACCTCCATGTGGTGATGCGGTGCAAGACCTCCCACAAGGGAACTCCAACCCGCGCGGAGATGCCCCCGCGCCCGCTATGCCAGAGAACGGGCAGTCCCCAGGCCTGTTGGGGCGGCCTGAGACGGCTGCCCGTCAATCTTCAATCACAATTCCCATGCTGCGAGCCGTGCCCTCGACCATTCGCATTGCCGCTTCCACCGACGCAGCGTTCAGGTCCGGCATCTTCTGCTCCGCAATCTCGCGCACTTTCGCGCGCTTGAGCGTGGCGACCTTCTTCTTGTTCGGCTCGGACGATCCGGACTCAATTCCGGCCGCCTTCTTCAACAGCACCGCGGCCGGCGGTGTCTTCAGCTCGAACGTGTAAGAGCGGTCTTCATACACGTACAGCACGACCGGGATGATGAGCCCCACCTGATCTGCGGTACGCGCATTGAACTCTTTGCAAAAACCCATGATGTTGCCGACCTGGGCCTGGCCGAGAGCCGGACCGACCGGCGGCGCCGGGGTGGCCTTGCCTGCAGGAATCTGCAGCTTGACAACTTTGATAATCTTCTTCGGCAACCTGTCCACCTCCTTTGCCACATGCTGTGGTGATGCGGGCGTCCGCCCTCCCACGTGGACCGGCCAAACGGCCACCCGCCCGTGACGGAGCGGGGCAAACCCCTCATACGGTCCACATCTATCAGCCGCAGGCAGCGCCTTGACGCGTGCCGCAGCACAGAACGGGCCGTCCCGGCACGTGCGCGGGGCGAACCCTGTTTCTGCCTTAATTTCGGCTCCAGGAAGTTGTCCAGCGTAGGTCCGCAGAACTCAGACGAGCTTTTCCACCTGCGTGAAATCCAGCTCCAGTGGGGTGTCCCGCCCGAACATGGAAACCAGCACACGCAGCTTCTCTTGGTCCAGGTTGATCTCTTCCACAGTGCCCACGAGGTCCGCGAACGGGCCGTGGGTGATGCGCACCGCCTCGCCGATCTCGTAATCCACGCGCGGCTTGACCTCCACGGCTCCCATCTGCGCCAAAATGGCGTTGACCTCCGACGGCAGGAGCGGCACCGGCTTGGAGCCGCCGCCGGCGGAGCCGACGAATCCGGTGACGCCCGGCGTGTTGCGCACGACGTACCAAGAGTCGTCGGTCATAATCATCTCGACCAGGACGTAGCCTGGAAACACCTTGCGCTGGACAACGCGGCGTTTCCCGTTCTTGACCTCCAGCTCGTCCTCGGTCGGCACGACGATGCGGAAGATCTTATCCTCCATGCCCATCGTCTGCACGCGGCTCTCCAGGTTATTCTTCACCTTGTTCTCGTAACCCGAGTAGGTGTGAATCACATACCACTGCTTCTCGAGATTCTCCATGGCGAGGGCGGACCGCCCCGCACCCCCCTATCCCAAGTCGTTTCCAACTCGTCCGGGCGGCACTCCACAGACCGCCGACATGGCGCCTGGCCCTCAGAGGATGCCGACACGGGACGCCGCCCAGCCGACGAGGATGTCAAAGAGCCAGACCAGCAGCCCCATCACCAGACAGGTCGCCAAGGCGACGGCCGTGTAGACCACAACCTCGTTGCGCCGCGGCCAGCGCACCCGCTTTAGTTCCGCAATCGATTCGGCAAAAAACGAGATGACGCCGGTCCGGCGCCGTTTGGGCTGGATTCCGTTTTCCGGAGTGATGTGCTGTTCCGCCACCTGTCAGACCCCTCTTCGCCGACATGCTCTTCGCCCCGCAGCGGCATCCGCTTCCGCCATCCGAACACTGGAGCGCCGTCGAGAACGCTCAGCGGGTCTCGCGGTGCACCGTGTGACCTTTGCAGTATGGGCAAAACTTCCGGAGTTCCAGACGGTCCGGGTCGTTCTTTTTGTTCTTCACCGTCGTATAATTGCGTTGCTTGCAGTCGGTGCAAGCCAGGGTAATGACGACACGCACTTTGGGACACCTCCCTCGCCGACACGTTGCCAGGCGGCACCGCTGTAAAGCAGACACGAACCTTGGCAGACTTTTAATACCTTAGCACAGGGGATGACAAGTGTCAACATAACGAGAGGGCAGATTTAGCGGTTCTGACAGCTGGACGCCAGGTGGATGCTCGCCCGCGCAGCCGTTCACTCAAGCGTAGACATTGCGGTAAGCGAGGTACTTTTCCAGTTTCCGCTTCACCCGCTGCAACGCGTTGTCGATGGATTTCACGTGCCGATCGAGATCGACCGCGATTTCCTGATAGGAACGCCCGTCCAAGTACAGCATCAACACCTTGCGTTCCAAGTCGCTGAGCAATTCCGACATCGTGACCTCAATGGCGTCGAACTCCTCTTGGTGAATGACCATATCCTCCGGGTCGGAAACGCGCACAGTCGAGAGGACATCCAGCAACGTTCTGTCCGAATCCTCGTCATAGATGGGCTTGTCAAGGGAGACATAGGAGTTCAAAGGGATGTGCTTCTGCCTTGTCGCAGTTTTAATAGCGGTGATAATCTGACGGGTGATGCACAGTTCGGCGAACGCCTTGAACGACGTCAGCTTGTCCTCCCGGTAGTCGCGCACAGACTTAAACAGGCCTATCATGCCTTCCTGGACGATGTCTTCCCGGTCGGCCCCGATGAGGAAGTAAGATCGGGCTTTGGCCCGGACGAAGTTGCGGTATTTGTGGACAAGAAACTCCAGGGCTGCATTGTCCCCTCGGTGGACGGCCGCGACCAATTCCTCGTCAGTCATGTCCTCGTAGCGTTTGAGCGGCCCCGTGTGCGCCTGCGTAGACAAAGCGAATCACCCCGAATCCGGCTCTGGATGTGTGGACATTATACATTATGTAATCTCGCAGAATCAACGCTAGACTTACTGCCGCCGCCAGTCTTCCAGCTTTTTTGCCACTTCCGCACTCAAAGCCTCATCCAAACGCGGAGGAGCCGCCTGCACCTCGGCCGCCCGGCGGGAAATCTGCTGTTTGGCTTCGCGCAGGCGCTTGAGCAGCTCCCCCGCGCTGATGCGCAAGGCTCCCCCGCCGAAGGCGACCTGCTGTTCCGCCGCGTCCGAGGTCGCCACCGTGATGTGGTGAAACTGGTCACGCAACTCGTAAACCAGCCGCTCAATCCGCTCGTCCGCGGTCTCCCCAGGAGCGGTGTAGATAGTGCGCCCCCAACTGTGCTGCTCGTCCACCGCCCTGTCCGACGTGCGGCCCGCGTCAAACACGACCACCACCTGCTGCCCGGAAAACGCCCCGTATTCGGACAGGTCCGCGACCAACTCGTCACGTTTCGCCTCCAGGTTAGAAATAGCTCCCAACGGCTGCTGTGCCTGGCGCGCCAGGACATTGTAACCGTCGACAATCAGGCAGGTGCTGTGTCGCCGGCCAGGGGCGCTAGCCCTGGCGCTGCCGAACGACTTCATACAGGAGCACCCCCGCCGCGACCGATGCATTCAGGCTCTGCACACTTCCTTGCATCGGCAGGCGCACAAGGTAGTCACAGTGCTCCTTGACCAGCCGACTGAGCCCCTTGCCTTCCGCCCCGATGACCACCGCCGTCGGCCCCGTGTAATCGACCTGGGTGTATCCCGTTGCCGCGGCCACATCCGTCCCCACCAGCCAATAGCCGGCCGCCTTCAGCCGCTCCATCGCCTGCACCAGATTGCTGACGCGCGCCACTGGCACGTACTCAAGCGCCCCCGCTGCCGCTTTGGCCACCACTTCAGACAGGGGAGCGGAGCGGCGCTTGGCGACCACCACCCCCTGTACCCCGGTTGCGTCCGCTGTGCGCAGGATGGCGCCGAGGTTGTGCGGATCGGCCACACCGTCGAGCAGCACCAGAAGCGGCGTCGATCCCGGCCGCGGAGCCAGTACCTCGTCGAACTCCGCGTAGGTGTGGGCGGCCGCGTAGGCCACCACCCCTTGATGCTGGACGCCTGCCAAACGGGCCAGGCTCGCGCGGGGCGCCCGCTGCACGACAATCCCGGCCCGCCGAGCGCGGGCGAGGATCTCCTGCAGGCTGCCGCCCTCAGCCCCTTCGGCGACGACGATTCGGGAAATCGGCCGACCGGCCTTGAGCGCCTCCAGCACAGGACGGCGGCCTGCCAGTAGGTGGGACGGCTTGTCCGTGGTCATCACTCAACCTCCCATTCATCGGTCAGCGCCAGCGCCCGCTCGCATACGGCGTGCAGCCGCTCGTCTTGGCCGCTGGCGTACAAGTAGCCGAGCAGGCTCTCGAACCCGGTGCTGTGGCGATAGGACAGCGCGTCCGCACTCTTGCGCACATGCCCGGCCTTGGCGTTGCGGCCGCGGCGCAGGAACGACTGCTCCATATCCGTCAACTCCGGCCATAGCGCCTCCGCCAAGCGCGCCTGGGTATCTGCGCGGACGTAGCGGACGGCCGCCTTGTGTAGGTCGTCGGGTTTACGCCGGCCGCGGCCCATCACGTGCTGGCGCACCATCAACTCCCAGACCGCGTCACCCAAATAGGCGAGCGCCAAGGGGGACAGCTCCTGCCACGGAACGTCCGCGTTCACCGCCGGTACCACCGCGTCCCCTGGGGCGTATCTTCAATCGCCACGCCCATGGCGGCCAGTTTGTCGCGGATAGCGTCGGCGCGGGCGAAATCCCGGCGCGCGCGGGCCTCCCGCCTCTCCTCGAGCAGCGCCGCGATGTCCGCCTCCAGCAGTTCTGGCCCGAAATCAGGCGCTATGCCCAGCACGTCGAGCAGTTCCTTGAGCACCCTCCGCCAGTGGCGAATGCCGGCGGATGAGACCAAGTCCTGCTCCAGGTAGAGATTGGCCTGGCGGACGCCCTCAAAAATCGCGGCGATGCCGTCGGCCGAGTTGAAGTCGTCGTCCATGGCCCGGATGAACTGGCTGCGTACGGCGTCTGCCCGGGCGGCCACCTCCGCCTCGTCGTCCGGCAGGTTGACGACCAGATACTGCGGCAGATTGGCCAATCCCTGCTCGCGGTGGTCGAGGTTGCGCAGGCAACGGCGGATGCGCTCCAGCGCCTGCTCCGCCTGGTCCATCGCCTCTTCCGTGTAGTTGAGCGGGTGACGGTATTGGGCGGACAGCAGGAAAAACCGGATGGCCAAGCCCGGCCGGCGCTCCAATAGATCGCGCGTCATGATGAAATTGCCGGTCGACTTGGACATCTTCTCGCCGTTGATGTTGAGCGTTCCGTTGTGCAGCCAGTAGCGGGCAAACGGCTTGTGATTGTGAGCCTCGCTCTGGGCGATCTCGTTCTCATGGTGGGGAAAGACGAGATCCCGGCCGCCCGCGTGAATGTCAATCTGCTCCCCCAGATAGATGTAGTTCATCACCGAACACTCAATGTGCCACCCGGGGCGCCCCGGGCCCCACGGGCTGTCCCAAAACTCTTCGTGCGGCTTGGCCGCCTTCCAGAGCGCGAAGTCGGCGGGATTTTTCTTGCGCTCATTGATCTCAATGCGGAACCCGGCCTGCATTTCGTCAATCGACTGGTGCGACAGCTTGCCGTACTCGGGAAAAGAGGAGGTGTCAAAGTAGACGTCCCCGCCTTCCACGTACGCGTGCCCATTGGCGACAAGGTCCTCAATGAAGCGGATGATCTCGGGAATGCACTCAGTCACCCGCGGGTGCACGCTGGCGCGGCGGATGCCGAGCCGCTCCGCGTCTTCGAAGTAGGCCCGGATGTACGTGTCGGCCACCTCGCGCACCCCGATTCCCAGCTCATTGGCGCGCTGGATGATACGGTCGTCGACATCTGTGAAGTTTTGCACGTAGCGCACCTCGTACCCGCGGTACTCCAGATAGCGGCGAATCATATCAAACACGACGAACATCCGCGCATTGCCGATGTGAAACAGGTTGTATACGGTCGGGCCGCAGGCGTAGAACCTCACCTTGCCCGGCTCCAGCGTCTCCAACGGCTCCTTGTTGCGAGTCAGGCTGTTATATAGCCAAATCGCCACATTCTGACCTCCTCCCACTCCCGACAGCATCCTATGCCAGTGCGTCCGCCAGTCGTGCCTCCACCCATTCCCGCGGCAGCAGGCTGACCGTCTGCTGCAAATCCGGTCCGTGCACGGTGCCGGTCAGGGCCGCCCGCACCGGCATGTACAATCCCCGGCCGCGCACACCCATTTCCTCCTGGATGCGGCGAAAACGGGCGTGGCTGCCCTCGGGTGTCCAAGGCTCCACTCCGGATTGGACCAACTCCAGGTAGCGACGCGCCACCGCCCTGGCGCTTTCCTCTGCGAGCACGGCCTCCGCCTCTGCGGAGAGTTCGACCCTCTGCGTAAAGAACCCGGACGCCAAATCGACAAATTCGTCCGCGCACGCCAATTGCTCCTGGTAGAGCCGCACCACCGCGGCTAACCACTCGCGGCCACAGCCGGGCGGATACGCCACCCCGCGCTCGCGAAGCCGCGCCGCAATCAGGTCTGACACCCGGTCCAAATCGGCCGACTTGAAGTACTGATTGGCCATCCAATGCAGCTTCTGCGCGTCAAAAACAGCACCGCTGGCCCCCACCCGGTCGAGGTCAAAGCGCCGGCAAAGCTCCGCCAACGGCAGGATCTCCTGCTCGTCCCCCGGCGACCAACCGAGCAACGCGAGAAAGTTGACCAGCGCCTCCGGCAGGTAGCCCTGCTGCCGGTAGACGTGAACCGGGAGCACGTCCGGATCGCGCTTGCTCAATTTCTTCCGGTGTTCGTTGAGCACCTGGGGCAGGTGAGCGAATACGGGCGCCGGCCAACCGAGCGCCTGGTACACCAACAACTGTCTGGGCGTGTTGGAGAGGTGTTCTTCGCCACGGATAACGTGCGTGATCTCCATCTCGGCGTCGTCCACGACCACCTGGAAGTTGTAGGTCGGCATCCCGTTCGTCTTGACAATGACAAAGTCGCCCAAGTCATCACTGGCAAACTCCACACGGCCGCGAATCGCATCGGTGACAGTCAAGGTCTGTCCGCTCGGCACGGCCAACCGCCAGGTGTGCGCCAGGCCTTCATCGAGGCGCCGCTGCCGCTCCCGTTCCGGCAGGCGCCGGCAGCGCCCGCTGTAACGCGGGGCCACCCCTTCGCGCAGCGCCGCTTGCCTGTCCGCCTCCAACTCCTCGGCTGTGCAAAAACACGGGTACGCCCAGCCCGTCTCGACCAGGCGCGCCAGCGCGGCCTGATACCTGGGCAACCGTTCGGTGCATCGGTAGGGACCGTGCGGTCCGCCGATGTCCGGTCCTTCGTCCCAATCGATGCCCAACCAGCGGAAGCCGTCCAGCATCTCGGCCTCCGCCCCTTCGACGTGCCGCTCCGTATCGGTATCCTCGATACGCAGCAGAAACTGGCCGCCGTGGTGGCGGGCAAACAGCCAGTTGAACAGGGCTGTGCGGACCCCGCCGATATGTAAGTGTCCGGTTGGGCTGGGCGCATAGCGTACGCGGACGGTCATCGTTCCCCATCCCCCGCCTCGTCGCTGCCGCCATCCGCCAGCATGGGTTCCAACAGGGCCACCGCCTGCGCCGCTATCCCTTCTTCGCGGCCGACAAAGCCCAACCGCTCGGTCGTCGTGGCCTTGACGCTGATGCGCCCCGTCTGCACCTGGAACAATTCGGCCATGACCTGCCGCATAGCCGGAATGTGGGGAGCCAGCTTGGGGCGCTCGCACAACACCATCACATCCAGATTGCCCAGCCGGTAACCCCGCTCGCGCACCTGCCCGTACACCTCGCGCGCCAGCCGGCGGCTGTCGGCACCGCGAAAGCGCGGGTCTGTGTTGGGAAAGTGTTGCCCGATGTCCCCAAGCGCCAGGGCGCCGAGCATGGCGTCCATGACGGCGTGCAGCACCACGTCCGCGTCGGAATGGCCGTCCAGGCCGCGTTCATACGGGATGGCCACGCCACCGAGGACGAGCGGTCGCTCCTCCACCAGCGGATGCACATCAAAACCGATGCCAATTCGCACCCGAATGCCTCCTCACCTACGAAAGGACCGGCACACACAGCGCCGGTCCCAATCTGCATCCCACATTGCGTACGTACCTGATTATATACCACATTGTCCCGCCGCACACCAACCTGGGCCCGGAAAAACGCCTACAGCGCCTTTTCCAGCAGCTTCGGTTTGGCGAAAATCATCCGCCCGGCCGAGGTCTGCAAGACACTCGTGACCAGCACCTCAACACGGCCGCCGATGTACTCGCGCCCCCCCTCGATGACAATCATCGTGCCGTCGTCCAAATAGGCCACGCCCTGGTTGTGCTCTTTGCCGTCCTTGATCACCTGCACGTTCAACTCTTCACCCGGCAGCACAATCGGCTTCAACGCGTTGGCCAGGTCATTGATGTTCAACACGTGCACGCCCTGCAGTTCGCACACCTTGTTGAGGTTGAAATCGTTGGTGACCACCTTGCCCTGAATCTGCTTGGCGAGGCGCACCAACTTGCTGTCCACCTCTTGAATGTCGTCGAAGTCCTTTTCCAACACCTGCACGCGCACCTTGGAATCCTTTTGGATCCGCCCCAACACGTCGAGCCCGCGGCGGCCGCGGTTGCGCTTGAGGACATCCGACGAATCGGCGATGTGCTGCAACTCCTCCAGCACAAACGAGGGGATGACCAGCACACCGTCGAGAAATCCGGTTTCGACCAGGTCGGCGATGCGCCCGTCGATGATCACGCTCGTATCGAGCAGCTTGGCTTCGCCGGGGCGAAACCCGGTCTTTTTGTCCCGATCCTTGTCTTTGTCTTTATCCCGGTCTCGGTGCGGCAGCTTGCCCGCGAAAACACTCACCACTTCTTCCCGTTTGGTGAAACCGATGCGCAAACCGATGTACGCCAGCAGCAGCGTGACGAAGAACTGTATCGGCAGCCCGACCAACGGGATCGTGCGCAAAGCCGAAGTGAACAGGTAAGCGACCAGGAGTCCAATCACCATCCCGATGGTGCCGCTGATGATGTCCGCCAGTGGCGTCTTTTGCAATTTGTCTTCCAGCCAGCGAATGAGCGCGGTCAGGTAGTTGACCAGCCAAGTGGTTGTCAAAACCAAGATGGCGCCACCGAGCGCTGCCCCGAACAACCGGGACGTGAACGGCCGCGAGGACAGATGGAAGACTTGCGTAAATAAGTCTGGGGCAAAGGTGTACCCGAGGACTATGCCAATCACCGCAAAGAACAAATGGACGAATCTCTTCAACATACGAATGTTTCACCTCCTCAATACGAGTATGGGCAAAATTCGGATGGTCAAACCGGTCCGAATGGAACACGCATGTGAAAAGTTTTCTTGCACCACATTTTTTCGCACCACATCAGCCCCGCGTCAGCACGCATCTGAGCTTAACGGATGATCCTTGAACCGGGCTCAAAATCCGGCCGGCCGCCGGAAAAACCGTAAAAATAAGGATAAAGCGGCGAGGAATCCGTGCCGATGAACCCAGACGTCTGCAAAATATTGGGGTGCCACCCCTAGTGTAACACCCGCCCGCCGAATGCGTCAAAACCCCGCGCCCGAGGAAACACCGCGGACACGGGGTGGCCGACCGTTCTGCCTTTCACTTCAACCCAGGTTTGTACGGTTTGATGTCCGCATCGCGCCGGCCCCTGTGCAGGCGCCGATGCAGCGCGTAGCCGAAGCCGCAGACCGCGTACAGGGCCAGCGGGACAAAGATCAGCCGATTGAGCCCCGCATAGTGGTAACGGAACAACAGATACACGCAGGCGACCAACAGCGGCACCACGACCACCGCGGAGCGCGGGAGAGCTACCCGCTTGAAGTTCGGGTACCGTGTACGGCTGACCATCAGCAAGGCGAGGATGAGCATGCCGATGGGCAGGGCCACCTTCGAATGGCGGATGATATCCCCATATAGCGCCATGGTCGCCAGGATGCCGCCAGCCGCGGTGATGGGCAAACCAACAAAACAAGCGGCCGAGCGGGCCTGGATGTTGAACCGCGCCAAACGCAAAGCGCCGCAGACCGGAAACAGGACGGCCAGCAGCGTGCCGACCCAACCCAAATATTGCAGGACCTCTTGGTACATGATGAAGGATGGAGCCACTCCAAATGTGACAATATCAGATAATGAGTCCAGTTCCCTTCCAAACGCGCTTTCAGCGCGCAGCCAACGGGCGGCCCGTCCATCTAATCCATCCAGGACCATGCCAGCAATGACAAGGAGGGCCGCCTCGGCGGTGTTGCCACGGACCGCGCCCAGCATGGCCACAAACCCGATAATTAAGTTCCCAACAGTCAACAGACTTGGGATGGCTTTGACAAACAATGAACACCCTCCTTGGACGATCCGCCCGACCGCCCACCTGCCGCGTCCCCGCGCGTTTAGATGTGGCGGTCAATAAACACCTGCTCCTGAATCCGCTTCAGGCCTTCTCGCGTCGTGCGGGCGCGCACCGCGCCAATCCCATCTACCTGGTCCAGGTCTTCGATGCTGGCCGAGAGGATGTTGCTCAGTGATGTAAAGTGTCCCACAAGATTCTCGATGATGGGCTGGGGCAGGCGTGAAATCTTGTTCAAGATCCGGTAACCCCTGGATGAGAGGGGCTCATCGCTGATATTGGTCACGTCGTGGTAGCCGAGGAGACGTGCCAACACCAGGCCGTCCAGCAGCTGTTCCGAGTCGAGCGCGTGGATGTCGGACAGGATTTGGTGCGGGGTCTTCTCTTGGCCCGGCGCCATGTAATCCTTGACCAGGAGATACGCCTCCTCGTCCACCCGCGACACCAGTTCCTCCAATTGCATGCGGATAAGCCGCCCCTCGCTTCCCAACTCCGTGATGTACCGGCGAATTTCCGACTTAATCCGCAACACCAGCTCGAACCGCTGCAAGACGGTGGTCACTTCCTGCAGGGTGACCAGCTCCTCGAACTCCAAGGCGCTCAGGTTGGTCAGCGCCTGGTCCAGCACCGCCTTGTATTTCTCCAGCGTCTGCATGGCTTGGTTGGCCTTGGTCAAGATGACGCCGATATCCTTCAAGGAGTATTTGAAATTGCCCTGGTATAATGTGATGACGTTACGCCGCTGCGAAATGCAGATAACCAACTGGCCCGTCTGACGCGCCACCCGCTCCGCGGTGCGGTGGCGTGTGCCGGTCTCCGACGTGGGCAGCCGGTGGTCCGGATTGAGATTCGTGTTGGCGTAATGAATCTTTTTCAGGTCCTCGCTGACAATAATGGCCCCGTCCATCTTGGCCAACTCGTACAGATTGGAGGGAGTGAGGTCGCACTGGATGGAAAAACCGCCGTCCATCAGACTGGCCACCGCATCCGTCGCCCCGACCACAATCAAGGCCCCCGTCTTCGCCCGCAGGATGTTTTCCATGCCTTCCCGCAACACAGTGCCGGGCGCCACCATTCTCAGCGTCTTGTTGATGGTCGCTTCGCGCTTGCTATCGTCCCGCATCAGACACCTCTACATCACCTGCCGCAATGCATCGTGCAGGGTTTCCACCGCCACAACCTCGATGTTCAGATTCAACTTCAGTCCGCGCATGCTGCGCGCCGGCACCAGGCAACGGGAAAAGCCCAGTCTGTCCGCTTCGCGGATGCGTTGTTCCAAGCGGCTGACAGATCGGACCTCGCCTGTCAGGCCCACTTCTCCCATGTACACATCGCCTGCCGGCAGGGCTTGGTCCCGGTAACTGGAAATGAGTGCCAGGGCCAAGCCCAAATCGATGGCGGGTTCATCCACCTTGACCCCGCCGGCGATGTTGACGTACGCGTCCGCGTTTTGCAGCCGCAAGCCCAAGCGCCGCTCCAGGACCGCGAGCATCAAGCACATGCGATTGTAGTCGGCACCCGTCACCATCCGGCGCGGATTGGCAAACCCGGAAGGGGCAATCAGCGCCTGCACTTCGACCAATAGCGGGCGGGATCCTTCCATGGCAGCCGTCACGGCCGAACCTGGGGCGCTGCCGCTGCGCTCGGACAGAAACAACTCCGACGGGTTGGCGACCTCCCGCAGGCCATCCTCCTTCATCTCGAAAATGGCCAGCTCATTTGTAGAACCGAAGCGGTTTTTCACTGCCCTCAATATTCTATAAGTATGATGCCGTTCCCCTTCAAAGTAAAGCACCGCATCCACCATGTGTTCGAGCACGCGCGGACCGGCGAGGCTCCCGTCTTTGGTCACATGGCCGACGATGAACGTGGCGATGCCGCGCCGCTTGGCCACCTGCAGGAGCATGCCGGTGCACTCCCGGATCTGCGACACACTGCCCGGAGCCGAAGAGAGCTCGGCGGCATACACGGTCTGAATCGAGTCCACCACCAAGAACTGCGGCCCCACTTCCTCGACCACCGCCAGCGCCCGCTCCATCTCGGTCTCTCCCAACACGTACAGCCGGTCCGCCAACGCGCCCAAGCGCTCCGCCCGCAGTTTGATCTGCTGCACCGACTCCTCGCCGGAGACGTAGAGCACGTCCCCCGTCTGCGCCAACTGCTGGGAGACCTGCAGCAGCAGCGTGGATTTGCCTATGCCTGGATCACCCCCAACCAACACGAGCGATCCGGCCACCACCCCGCCGCCCAGCACTCGGTCCAGCTCACTGATGCCGCTGGCCAAACGGCCGCTCTCCTGCATGGGCACGGCGGCCAATTTGCGCACCACGCCGTCCTCGGGCAGCCAGGACGATGCCCGCCGCGTCGAGACAGGCTGCAATTTCTCTTCCACCAGCGTGTTCCACTGCCCGCACCCCGGACAGTGTCCAATCCACTTCACAGACCCGTGCCCGCAGGCCTGACACACGTAGCGAGTCTTCACTTTTGCCATGCCACCGCCCCCATACGCCCCCATCATACCGCAACGAGGGAGCGAAAGAGCAAAAACGGCGGGGAAAAATCCCCGCCGACAGGAGCAAACGCGCCGGCGGCCGGGGCCGGCGCTTGGAAACCTCAGCACCTCAGGTGGTCTCGGCAACAGCCGGCTCCACCTTCAGGGCGCCGTCCACGACATCCAGCCGCACCTTGTCGCCGCGCTTGACTTCGCCGCTGAGCAGCGCCTCGGACAGCCGGTCTTCGATGTGGCGCTGGATCGCGCGCTTGAGCGGGCGGGCGCCGTACTGAGGGTCAAATCCTTCCTTGGCCAGGAACTGTTTGGCGGCATCGGTCAGGGTGAACTCAATGTCCTGCTCCTGCAGCCGCTTCTGCAGGTCCCGCACCATCAACTCCACAATGCGGGCAATCTCGGCTTCATCGAGCGGATGGAAGACGATGATCTCGTCAATCCGGTTCAGAAACTCCGGCCGGAAGGTGCGCTTGAGTTCGTCCATCACCTTATCCTTCATGTCCTGATACTCATGCGCCGTATCCGGCTTGAACCCGAGCGTCCCGCCCTTGCGAATCATCTCCGCGCCGACATTGGAGGTCATGATGATGACCGTGTTGCGGAAATCCACCGTGCGGCCTTTGCCGTCCGTCAAGCGCCCGTCATCGAGCACTTGCAAAAGGATGTTGAACACCTCCGGGTGCGCCTTTTCCACCTCGTCGAGCAGGACCACCGAATACGGCTTGCGCCGCACCTTCTCGGTCAGTTGACCGCCCTCCTCGTAGCCGACGTATCCGGGAGGGGCCCCGACCAAGCGGGCCGTCGAGTGGCGCTCCATGAATTCGGACATGTCGATGCGAATCATCGCATCCTCGTCGCCGAACATCGCTTCGGCCAGCGCTCGGGCCAGCTCCGTCTTGCCGACACCGGTCGGCCCCAGGAACACGAACGATCCGATGGGCCGCTTGGGGTCCTTCAGCCCGGCGCGGGCACGGCGAATGGCGCGGGCGACAGCGGTGACCGCCTCCTCCTGGCCAACCACCCGTTCGTGCAGGATCTTCTCCAGGTTCATCAGCCGCTCCGATTCTTCCTGGGCCAACTGTTTGACCGGAATGCCGGTCCACGACGAGACGATGTAGGCGATGTCCTCGGCGGTCACGCGAACGTCGTGATCACTCTGAGCCCGCTTCCACTCTTCTTTGCGCTCCTCCAGTTCCTGCTTGAGCTTCTGCTCCTGGTCGCGCAGCGCCGCCGCCTTCTCAAATTCTTGGCTCTGCACGGCCGCGTCTTTCTCGTTGCGCACCCGTTCCAGCTTCTGCTCCAACTCTTTCAGGTTCGGCGGCGCCGTGCGCGTGCGCAACCGCACCCGCGAGGCCGCTTCGTCAATCAGGTCAATCGCCTTGTCGGGCAGGAAGCGGTCGGTGATGTACCGGTCGGACAGCTTGACCGCAGCCTCCAGCGCCTCATCTGTGATCTTCACGCGGTGGTGCGCCTCGTAACGGTCGCGCAGCCCGTGCAGAATCTGCACCGCTTCCTCCGGCGTCGGCTGGTCCACCATGATGGGCTGAAAGCGCCGCTCCAGAGCTGCGTCCTTTTCGATGTGCTTGCGGTACTCGTCGAGCGTGGTCGCGCCGATGCACTGCAGCTCGCCGCGCGCCAGGGCCGGTTTGAGGATGTTGGACGCGTCTATGGCCCCTTCCGCGCCGCCGGCGCCAATCAGCGTGTGCAACTCGTCAATGAACAGGATGACGTTGCCGGCCTGTCGGATCTCCTCCATGATCTTCTTCAACCGATCCTCAAACTCGCCGCGGTATTTGGTTCCGGCCACCACCGTGCCCATGTCGAGCACCATCACGCGCTTGTTGCGCAGGGTCTCCGGAATCTCGCCGGCGACGATGCGTTCCGCCAGTCCCTCCGCGATTGCCGTCTTGCCGACGCCCGGCTCACCAATCAGCACCGGGTTGTTCTTGGTCCGCCGCGAGAGCACCTGGATGACCCGTTCAATCTCCAGGTTGCGACCGATGACCGGATCGAGCTTGCCGTCGCGGGCCATCTGCGTCAGGTCGCGGGCCAGGCTGTCCAGTGTCGGCGTGCCGGCCGCGTCCTTGTCCGGGCCGCCGTCGACCACGTCGCCACCGAGCAGCTGCAGCACCTGCTGACGGGCCTTGTTGAGGCTCACACCCAGGTTGGCCAGGACACGGGCGGCCACGCCCTCCCCTTCGCGAATCAAGCCGAGCAGGATGTGCTCCGTGCCCACGTAGGTGTGGTTCAGCTTGCGGGCCTCGTCAATCGACAGCTCAATCACCTTTTTGGCGCGTGGGGTGTAGGTCATCGGTCCCACCTGGCTCTGCCCGGGGCCGATGATCTTCTCCACCTCCGCCTGCACCTTGTCGGCGCTGACCCCAAGGCTGGTCAACGCCTTGGCGGCGATGCCTTCGCCTTCACGCACCAGCCCGAGCAAAATATGCTCTGTGCCGACGCCGGGATGGCGTAAACGGGCGGCTTCCTCTTGCGCCAATGCGAGCACCTTCTGGGCCCTTTCTGTAAAACGAGCGTACATATTCAATGCACCTCCGCATCGTCCATTCTGAGTCGTTCGCGAATCAGTGCAGCCCTGCGAATGTCACGTTCCGCTGGCGAAAGCTCCTCATTATAATATTTCTGCAGAAAAGCCGGCTGACTCATCACCATCAACTCCTTGAGGATACCTGCCGAAACGCCCTTGATGATGCCAAGGTCTATCCCCAAGCGCACGTCGGACAGCCGCTGCAGGGTCTCCTTCGAATCCATGCGCCGGGCGTAGGCGAGGATGCCAAACGAGCGGCAGACCCTGTCCTCCAGGCCTTCACGCATCTCCGACAGCAGGTAGCGACGGGCGGATCGCTCATGGTCAATCAGCTGCTGGACAACACCACTGAGGTTTTGCAAGATCTCTTGCTCAGACTCTCCCAACGTAACCTGGTTCGACACCTGGAACAGATTTCCTGCCGACTCGCTGCCCTCGCCGTAAATCCCGCGTACGGTCAGGCCCACGTGCGACACCGCGCCCAACATCCGCTCAATCTGACCGGTCAGCACCAGTCCAGGCACGTGCATCATGACGGAGGCGCGGATGCCGGTGCCCACATTGGTGGGACAGGCGGTGAGATACCCGAGGCGCTCGTCGAAAGCGTAAACCATATGGCTCTCCAGGGCGTCATCCACCTTGTTCGCCAACTGCCACGCCTCATTGAGCCGAAGCCCCGGCAGGATGCATTGGATGCGCAGATGGTCCTCCTCGTTGATCATGATGCTGACCAGCTCGTCCTCACGCAGGGCGACGGCACCATGCCGCTCGGCCGCCGCCAGGTCCTTGCTTATCAGGTGCTTCTCCACCAGGACCTGCCGGTCCAGCGGCGAGGTTTCGGAACAGCGCAGCAGGTCGAACTTACCCAGCGCCCGGAACTCAGGCGTGTCCATCGCGCGCCGCATCGTATCAATCACCTGGTTGGCGTGACTGTCGGTCTGCAGAATCGGAAACGGCACGTCATCCAGATTGCGGGCGATGCGCACGCGGCTGGTGACCACAATGTCGTCCTCCGGCCCGCCGTCTTTCATCCAACGGCTGGTCGCACGCTTGAGGAAATCACTGAGAGACATCGGCTCACCCCCGATTGGATTCCAGCTGCTCTTCGAGGCTTCGGATTTGGTCGCGGATGCGGGCGGCCTCCTCAAACCGCTCGAAGGCGACGGCCTGTTTCAGCTCCTGGCGCAGCCGCTCCAGGTGCTTGCGCAGCTGCACCTGCTTGCCCGCGTGCACCGGGATCTTGCCCATGTGCTCCGTGCCGTTTTGAATCCGTTTCAGCAGCGGATCCAGCCGCCCGGCGAAGCTCTCGTAACAGTGCGGGCAGCCCAGCCGACCGACCTCGGTGAACTGCTGGTAGGTCATCCCGCAGTTGCTGCAGCGGGCCTGCGACGGCGTAGGACTGAAACCAGGCGAAGACTCCATGTTGAGCAGCCCGCTGAGTAAATGGTTGAAATCCAGCGTCTGCATCGGCGCCGTGAAGAAAGTCCCCTGTTCGCGCGCGCACTTTTCGCACAGGTGCTGAACGCTTTTTTGACCGTTGACAATCTTGGTGAACTGCACGGTTGCCGGTCGCTGTTGACAACGTTGGCAGAGCACCGCTGCCACCTCCTGTATCGCTATGCCTCGGCCGCCAGCGCGAGCAACATGCGGATGACGAGACGAGCGCGCAGTTGATCCCGATAGGGCAGATCCACATATAACGCGTCGCGGCTGACCGCCGCCTTCAAGAGCGCAGCCTCGCGCGCGCTCAACAGCCGTTCCTGCTCAAGCCGTTCAATAAGACCCTCGGCTTCTCGCTGGGAGAGACTGTCACCTATCGATTGAGCCGCCCGCACCAGCGGCTGATCCCCGCCCAAACGGACCCGGCGGATGCGGATATACCCGCCGCCTCCCCGCTTGGACTCGACAATGTAGCCCTGTTCCGCGGAGAAGCGGGTGCTGATAACGTAGTTGATCTGAGACGGAACGCACTCGAACAGCTCCGCCAATTCGCTGCGCTGCAGCTCGACCATCCCGGACGGACTCTGTTCCAAAATCCGCTTCAGGTGCTGCTCGATGTAGTCGGACATGTTCCCCGCCAATGAACTCCCCCTCACTTCGAGCACGCTGTCAAACCGAGATGCAACCCGGACGTCTGCGTCCGTTGTTTTCGCGGTTTGACTTTGTCTTTCCTTGACTTTGACTAACCTTGACCTTATTATATCGCTTGCGTTGAGAAATGCAACCCGGTGCAGAAAAAACTGTCCACCTTTTAGAGTGCCCGCTCTGCGGCCGTGTCAAACGATCCGTTTTGTTTCCCCACGGCTTGCCTGCGTGCCGCCACACCCGGCCACCCGACCAAACGGTCGTTGACCATGGCCCCGTTTGGCGCTACACTTTTCTGCAAATCGCCTGTTGATCTGATTCTATAAAGCGGGACGACGATAGGAGAAAGGTTGATCCTCTGGTGGCATCCAACAAGCAGAAGGAGATTGCGCTGGCGGCTGTGAAACTGTTCGAACAGAAGGGGTACCACGCAACCTCCGTGCAGGACATCGCGGATGAGGTCGGGCTGCAAAAGGGCAGTCTGTATCACTATATTCATTCTAAGGAGGACCTTTTACTGCAGATTGCGCACCAGGCCATCACCGACTTCAACCAGCGCCTGGAACAAGTGATCTCCTCCGACATGTCCGCGAAAGACAAGCTCATACAAGCCATCGAAAACCACCTCACGGTCTCGATTTCCAATCTCCAGACGACCACGGTGTTGCTGCGCGAAACGTTTTCCCTCGGAGAACCGCAGCACCAGGTGATTCAGGCCCTGACAGACCGCTATTTGAACCTGTGGACGCAGATTTTGCTGGATGGCAAGAAGAGCGGTGAGTTTGTCGTCGAAGAGCCAAAGATTGCTGCGCTCGCCCTGCTGGGAGCGTGCAACTGGGTGTACCGGTGGTATCGCCCGGAAGGAGCCCTGGGGGCAAAGGAAATCACCCAAGTGTTCAGTGAACTGTTTCTGCGTGGCCTCTTGGCCCATCCGTCCGCGCTTGATGACGGTGTCCATCCGCGATAATCCGGCCCGCCGCTCGGAAGCCGGACCTCGCCCGG
>NZ_BCRP01000018.1 GCF_001552655.1 Alicyclobacillus kakegawensis NBRC 103104
GGGGGGGGGGGGGGGGGTATAATTTTCCAACTCCCGATCCTTCCGGTAACCCGGCCGGTCTCAGCCCCGATGCGGTCCACGCGGTGCTGGCGAGCCAATCGCTGACCACCTGCTACCAACCGATTGTTCATCACTCCGCAAACCGTGTATTCGCTCACGAGGCGCTCAGCCGCCCGCGCCATCCCACGGATGGTTCCCTGTTTCCGCCCGACGAATGGTTTTTCGCCGCCCATCGTCACGGTCGAGCCCTGGACGCGGACCTTTTGGCGATGCGCAGCGCGTTGTTATCGGAGCCCCAACTGGGACAGAACGTTGAGCGGCGTTTGTTTATCAACGTCCTGCCCACAACTCTCCTATCGACTCGTTTTGTCTCCGAATTGGAACACCTGTTATCCCTGACTGCTCATCCTGCCCACGAGGTGGTCCTCGAGATCACCGAGTCCATCGCGTTTGACCCTGTCCGCCTGGCCAAACAGATTCGGCCGCTGCGCCGCATGGGCGTGAAGATTGCCGTGGATGACGTCGGGGCGGGGCGGACAGAGGTCAACACCCTGGTCGCGCTCGATCCCGATTTTCTCAAGGTGGACCGGTCGCTTGTGCGCGGGCTTGCCCGCTCGCGCACCCGTCAGCGGCTGTTGGCTTCGTTTGTTCGCTTCATGGAGTCCGGCCGCGCTGTCATCGCCGAAGGCGTGGAAGAGCGGGAAGACCTGGTCGCCCTGGCGGAGGCCGGAGTGGAGCTGAGCCAAGGCTTCTACTGGTCGCCGCCGCTCGCCTGTGAGCAGATCCAAGCCTTGATCGCTCACATCGAAAGGGAGCGCCGTCGGCTTGAGCAGGTGGCCAACGCGGCGACGCAGTTGACGGACGCTGAGGTGCTGGAGCAGAGCCGGCGACTGGACGACCTGATCGTTCTGTATCAACGGGCTATGATGGCGTAGCTGTGCAAGGCGTGACACCACGTAGCTCGCCTATGGGGGAAGGGATATGCAAACCTTGAGACAAAGAATCATCCGCACGGGTCGTTCACTATTGACACACATAGGCACCGCACGCCACAGGGCGCATCCCCAACCGCCGCAGCCAGGCCCGGTACAAGGCGCGCCTCCGCCGCCCGCCTGGCGGGCGGGGCATACCCTCGCTGAGGCCGAGACCGCCCCGGAGTCTTCACGACCCCGTCACGGCCGTGTGTCTGTGGCCGGGCGGCGCATTGTGGTCGAAGACCCCGATGAGAGCGGCGACTTTGCCATCCTGAAGGTGCCGGAACACCCGCTGTTGTCGGTGCTGGTGGATGGGAGCCCCGTGGTGGGCGACGTCGTTGTCCACCAATCTCAGCGCATTGAGTTGGTCACCCGCCGCCAGCCGGGGCGGCGCAGCTACCGCTTGAGTATCACCCCTGACAATCTGGCCGTGATTGTCAAAGCGGAGGTGGAGCCCGGTCTGTGTTTGCACATTCCCCATCAGCCGCCGCAACACATTGTACAGTTGGTGGTCGAGGAGCGGCCGGTCTCACCCACACCGGACCATCCGGACGTTATACGGCAAATGATCGACAAGAAGGGTCTGCAGGGCGACATCGATGAACAGGCGATATTGGAGATCACCTCGGCGGCGGCGTCGACGGAGCGCGTCATCCTGCGCGGTCGTCCCGCCCAGTTGGAACAGCCCGCCCGCTACGAAGCCGTCACCCTTCCCGTCGAATATGATGTGCTCCTCCGGCGCAAGCGCCTGCAGACGGTGCCGGCCGGCGCCACCCTAGCCCACTTGGTGCCCGGTGTTCCCGGCGTGCCCGGGCGCGACGTGTTCGGCCGTGTCATTCCGGCCCACGTGCCTACCCGCCTCCCGGCTCTCGGCCAGAATGTCGTGGAGGTCGGCGGGAGGGTCGTGGCTGTGGCAAGCGGCCGCCCGGTGGTGGATACAGAGCGCATCGATGTCATACCCGAACTGACGCTCGAACACGACATTGGCCGCAACGACGGCGTGATTGAGTTCGATGGGCATGTCACCATCCATGGCTCCGTGTTGGAGGGCAGCATCCTGCGGGTGCGCGGCCAGCTCGTGGTGCATGGCGATGTCGTCGCATCCACGGCCCACGCGGGGGAGGGGGTGTGGGGTGCGCGGCAGCATCGTGAACGCCGATGTGGCGGCCGGATTTAGTGCCGACCATGCGAGCGAATTGGCGGCCAAGGTCCGCCGCCTGCAGGAGGCGTTCGCGCCCTTTCACGGAAACTACTTGACACTGCTGCAGGACCCTCGCGTCAACGGTACGAACTTGCAACTGCTCGGCCACATTTTGTTGACCCAGAAGCACGCGCAGCTGATGCAGGTGTTGGAAGAGGTTGCGGCGGATAAGGGGTGTGCGCTTGGAGAATATCCGGCCGCTTACCGCCGTTTGGCCGATCTTGTGGCCCAGCACTGGACCGGCATCGCTCGCACCCGCTTGGGACCCGCGGACGTGGAAAAACTGGCTGTTACCCTGGCCGAGTGTGAGCGGGCCCTGTGCGTTCAGCAGGACGCTGAGCCCGCCCCGGTGGTCGCCGACAGCCTGTCGGTCAGCCGTGTATCGGCCACCGGCACCGTCACTGTGCGCGGAGCGGGCGTGTACGCGAGCGAAGTCGAGGCCCAATCCATTCTCGTGCGGGGCATTGTGCGCGGTGGGAGGCTGGTTGCGCAAACCGCTGTGAAGGCCGGGGAGATTGGGACCCCCACCGGATTGGACGGAGCGGTGGAGGTGAAGCAGGCCGACGGCCGGATTGCCTGCCGCATCCGCCACCCCAACGTCCGTTTTTGCATCGGGGGAGCGGTGCATCGCAACCTCCTGCCCGAGTTTGGGATCGCGTATCACGGTGAAAAGTCGCTGGCGGAGGTGGCCGAACGGCAAGCCGTCGGACCCTGAGTCTGTCCGTCTTCGCCGGCCTATCTGCCGGCGGACATCCTGTCTACCGGTACAGGGTGCCGCCGCTGTCGACAAAATCGCGCGCCTTCTCCCGCATGCCAGCCCTCACCGCTTCGTGCCAGGAAAGCCCGCGCTCGGACGCGTACCGGCGGATGTCTTGGGTGATGCGCATGCTGCAGAACTTCGGCCCGCACATAGAGCAGAAGTGGGCCGTCTTCGCCGGCTCCGCGGGCAGCGTCTCGTCGTGAAAGGCCTGGGCGCGGACCGGATCGAGCGAGAGATGGAACTGGTCGCGCCAACGAAACTCAAATCGCGCCTTCGACAACGCGTCGTCCCAGACCCTCGCGCGTGGGTGGCCTTTTGCCAGGTCGGCCGCGTGGGCCGCAATCTTGTAGGCGATAACCCCCTCCTTGACGTCGTCTCGATCCGGCAGGCCCAAATGCTCCTTCGGTGTCACGTAGCAGAGCATGGCGGTGCCCAACCAGCCAATCATCGCCGCCCCAATCGCCGAGGTGATGTGGTCATATCCTGGCGCGATGTCGGTCACCAGCGGTCCCAGCGTGTAGAATGGCGCTTCGTGGCAGACTTCCATTTCGCGCTCCACGTTCTCGCGGATTTTGTCCATCGGGATGTGACCCGGACCTTCAATCATCACCTGCACGTCGTGCTGCCAAGCCACTTGCGTGAGTTCCCCCAGCGTCTCCAGTTCCGCAAACTGCGCCTCGTCGTTCGCGTCCGCGATGCTCCCCGGCCGCAGTCCGTCGCCGAGCGAAAGCGCCACATCGTAGGCCTTTAGAATCTCGCAGATTTCCTCAAAGTGGGTGTAAAGAAAGTTTTCTTGGTGATGAGCGAGGCACCAAGCGGCCATGATCGATCCGCCCCTAGACACGATTCCGGTCACGCGCTTCGCGGTCAGCGGGATGTACGCGAGCCGTACGCCGGCGTGGATGGTGAAGTAGTCCACGCCCTGCTCCGCCTGTTCGATGATCGTGTCGCGGAAGATTTCCCAGGTCAGGTCGGGCGCGCTGCCGCCAACCTTCTCCAGCGCCTGGTAGATCGGCACCGTGCCGATGGGGACGGGGGAATTGCGTAGAATCCACTCGCGAGTTGTGTGAATGTTTTTTCCGGTGGACAGGTCCATCACCGTATCCGCTCCCCACAGCGTCGCCCAGCGCATCTTTTCCACCTCCTCCTCAATTGAGGAGGCCACAGCTGAATTGCCGATGTTCGCGTTGATCTTCACGTGAAATTTGCGTCCGATGACCATCGGTTCGCTCTCCGGGTGGTTGATGTTGGCCGGCAGAATCGCACGACCAGCGGCGATTTCCTGGCGTACCAGCTCCGAATCCATCCCCTCGCGAATGGCGGCAAACTCCATCTCGGGTGTGATGATGCCCTTACGCGCGTAATGCAGCTGCGTCACTGTGCGTCCCGGCTTCGCGCGCAGCGGCTTGCGGCGCAGACCGGGCGGAATGTTCTCGCCCAGACGCGACGCGTCTCTCACTCCATCATCTGCCGGCTGCAGGGCGCGTCCTTCGTACACTTCAACGTCGCCGCGTTCCAAGATCCAATTGCGGCGTAGCGGCGGCAAGCCACGCCGCACATCGGTCGCCACGGCCGGGTCTGTGTATGGGCCGCTTGTGTCGTATGCGCAGAGGGGCGGATTTTCCTGCTCTCCAAGCCGGCCTGTGGTCGGAGAGAGGACAATCTCCCGGAACGGGACGCGGACGTCCGGGCGGGATCCCGTTACATACACCTTGCGGCTGTTGGGGAAGCACTCGCCGTAGCCAGACTCTAATGCGGAAAAAGGCATAGGGCATATTCCTCCTTGCGCGGGGGAGCCGGAAGGGCCAGGGGAGGGGCGCGTGCGCACCATGCCCGGAAAGACCTGCGCATGCCATTCGAGAAATGGCGAATGAGGATGAAGAAACGGTACGAAAAAAACCGCCGAATGCCTCGGCGGCCCAAGTCTCACAAGGTATCTTGAGCAAATCCCTACGCTGGCATTACCCAGATCAGGTGTTACGGTCGGCGGCTTACAGCCACCCTCTCAGCCTGGTTCCACCAAGCTCCCGTGCTATGTGTAATTGTCGCCATCAGTCTAGCATGTGTGGCTAGATGGGGCAATGGGTTGACCCTCGCGACCACCCTTCCACCACGCCACGGCCCCCAGCGCGAGCGGCGCGATGGACCACAGTCCCGTCAAAAGGTCGGCGAACACCACGCCGGCCCACGCGCCCACCAGCGCAGCCAACAAGAACAGTGCGCAGCCCAGCCAGCGGCGAAACAGGGCGGTCACACCCCCGGCCAGGCAAAGCAGGGCAAACACCATGCCTGCGCCGCCATCGCCTTCCAACTGCGGAATCTGCTGCTGTACTCCAACCTCAGCGAGAGCCATCGCCTGCCAACCACTCACTACCGCGACAACAGCGGATATAATCGGAAGCACAAATCTCATGAGCGAAACCTCCTGCCACACAGCCTGAATAGGGGTCCATCTCTATCACTCTATGACGGGTGCGGCGGCAAGATGCCTTGGCCGCTTACGCGTCCGTACTTTCTTCTATATGAAACGCGGCATAGACACTCAATAGGTTGGTGCTGATAATGCTGATAATATAGATCCATTTTTCCGCGGGTTCCGGATTCGACGAGGGAAGGTCTCGTGAACTCCGGATCGCGATACAGGAGGAGAGTGGTTTGAGTTTGGATCAGGTCAAACAGTCAAAATGGGGTCGGGGGCGCAAGGTGATGGCTGTCGTCGGACTCGCGGGCATGCTGACCACTGCCGCGGGGTGTGGCTCCATGGCCTCAGGCAACCCAAATTCAACAAAAAAGACAGAAGGTTCAACGTATCCCCAACACACCATAACATTCATTGTCCCGTATGCCCCAGGCGGGGATTTTGACACCACAGCAAGGCTCCTTGCACCTTATCTGACAAAGTATCTCCCTCATCACCCAGCGGTGATTGTCAAGAATGTTCCAGGCGGGAACAGTGTAATTGGGGACATGCAAGTGATAAATGCCAAACCGGATGGATACACCATCGGATATTTCACACTCCCCGGGATCGCGCTCGGACCGCTGATCGGGCAGGGGAACTATGACCTCACGAAGGTGTCTTGGATTGGGCAGGTATTCGCGATGCCTTATGTGGCTGCGGTTTCGAAGGATTCCGGCTTGAACAGCCTGAAGGACGTACAAAAAGATCCGCACCTGAAAGTGGGGACGACGGGCATTACGACGACAGCGGGGTTGATCAGCTTCATCACCCTGAAGTCCTTGGGCGTGCAGAACTCCACGACGATACCGAGCGGCGGAAGTTCACAAAGTGTACTCGCTGCCTCTCAAGGCACGGTCGATTTTGTTCAATTTCCGTATCCAGCATTGCGCCAAGAGATATCCGCCGGGCTGTTAAAACCCTTGTGGGTCAACGCGTCGCAAAGGTTACCGGGCTTGCCCAATGTCCCGACCATAGGTCAGTTGGGGCATCCGGAGCTGGCGACGGTCGCGAGACTGGCAGGTGTGGTGGGCACAGCCCCAGGAGTCTCCCAGGAGAATTTGGCTGTCTTGCGGAGTGCGTTCAAGAAGGCGGTTCAGGATCAGGGGTTCGTTTCGAAAATGAAGGCGGCCAACGAGTCGACGCAATATTTGAACGGGCAGGACACCCTGATGGCGGTCCAAAGGGACATAAAGCTGATGCGAAAATATGCTCCTGAGATTAAGGACGAAATCAGTCACTGACGGAAAGGAGTGCTCCCTGTGTTTGCCCATCTTATACCTGCCGTCGGGGCATTCTTCGCTTGGCCAGCGCCCTTGTTTTTGGTGATTGGGGTGCTTGTGGGCATGTTGTTCGGCATCCTTCCGGGCTTGGGCGGACCTCAGGTTTTGGCATTGCTGACGCCCATAACCTACAAAATGGACCACACGTCAGCGATTGTCATGATGATTGGGGCGATGAGTGCGATTCCGTTATCCGGTTCTCTCACTGCGATTCTGCTCAACCTTCCTGGCCATGCCCCGAGTGTTGCGTCCAGTTTTGACGGGTATCCGCTGACGCGTCAAGGCCGCGGCGGGTACGCAGTCGGTGCTTCCGCGATGAGTGCCATCTTGGCCGCGGTCATTGGTGCTATCGTGCTCACGCTGATTCTACCGCTGGGCGAGCGGGTGGTGCTGGCCTTTTCGTATCCCGAGTTTTTTATGATGGCCTTGGCAGGTCTCAGCATGGTAGCCGTGATCTCCCAAAAGGGGTCAATCTGGAAAGGCATGATAACGGTTGCACTCGGTCTGATGATCGCGTTCATCGGATCGGATCCGGTGACAGGAACGGTCCGGTTCACGTTCGGCAACCTATATTTGTACAACGGCATCGATATCGTTCCCGCTTTGATTGGGCTGTTTGCCATCAGTCAAGCCATCGACATGACCCTGAAGGGCGACAGGTTGGTCGAAACGGAAAAGATCGGAAATCGGCTCAGCGGCGTGTGGGCCGGAATGAAATCGGTCTTTCAGCACTTCGGTGCGTTTTTCCGGGGCAATCTGGTCGGGACGCTGATGGGGATGATCCCGGGAGTGGGCGGTTCGATTACGACCATTATCGCCTATGGCCAGACGGTGCAGTTCAGCAAGCACCCGGAACGTTACGGGACGGGAGAAATCGGCGGCGTCATTGCGCCCGAGGCAGCGAACAACTCCAAGGATGCAAGCGGATTCATCCCGACGCTGCTATTTGGCATCCCGAGCCATGTGGAGATGGCCGTGCTCCTGGGGACGCTGACCGTTTTGGGCATTGATCCCGGTCCCCGGCTTGTGCAGACGGATCCAGACCGGGTGCTGACGGTCATTTATGCCTTGGTGGCCGGAAATATTCTCACCGCCGCCATCGTTTTGGCTGTCGGAGGTTATCTGACCCGGCTCGTGTTGGTGCCCAGGCCCGTTCTTGGCCCCATCATCATGGCGCTGTCGGTTGTGGGAGCCTTCGCGTTGAACGGGTTGATCGGTGACGTGATTGTCGCACTGGTGTTCGGTGTGCTGGGTTTCATCATGGACCGGTTCGAATTTCCCAAAATCAACCTCGTTATCCCCTTGATGGTCGGTAGCCTGATGGAAACGTCATTCCACCAGACCCTGCTGGCGATGGGGTGGCGGGGCTTCTTCACTCGCCCCATCTCCGTCGGGCTGCTGTGCGTCGTTTTGATTGTACTCCTCTTTTCGATTCGGCATGGCCGCTCGAACAAGCAAATGAGTGCCAGGAAGGTGGATACCGTCAGTGAAGTTCACAACATCGATTGATACCATAATCGTTGATCTCACGCTGCTGGCCGTATTCATCGTGTTTGCCGCGGTAGGGGGGACGTACCAGCCCATGGCGCGCGAACTCCCCTTGCCCATCGCGATTGCGGGGTGCATTTTGGTCTTTGTCTTGTTTCTCTCCGACCTATTTCCGCGTCTCCGTCAAGTCCTGGGCTTCGTGCATCGCCAGGGGACCGGTTCCAGCCTATCCGTGTCTACGGCTGCGCCTGCTCGGGAAACCCCCGGCCTGCCAGCCCGGGAATGGCTGCGGCTGCTGCGGTGGATTTGTTGGCTGACCGCGTTTGCGATTGGCATACAGATCATAGGCTATTTGGCTGCCAGCGGGGTGTTCGTGTTTCTGGTCACCTGGCTGGAGGGACGTATGCATAGGTGGCAGGCCCTACTATCCGCAATCGGAACATGTGCTTTCTTCTACATCGTGTTCCATTTGTTTCTGTCGGTTACCTTCACGTAATCCAGCGGATGCGCGACCCAATACCACCCGGGTGCGAAGGATGCCGGCCCCTCAAAACCTCGTCCAGCCACATCCGGAGATGGAGGTGGTCGGGCGCCCATGCGGCCAAATCAGGGGCCGACGTCGTTCAACTTCTGGTTACGGCATTGGGCCAAAAGTGGGGGGTGAGGCCGCCCCGCCCTATCCAGCCAGGGACGTGAATACGAGTCCGTTGTACAGGTGCAGCCCCAGCAACTGGTCGAACACGCCAAACGTTATCGCGCCCATCACGATGGCGGAAGCAATGGCCAGTTTCCAGTTTCGCTGACCCTTCTGCAAGATGAAGTAGAGTAAGAAGAACAGAGGAATGCTGACGAGGAATCCGAGTACAAGCAAGCCCCCCACAAGCCCAGCGGACCAGAGAATGGCCGCCCATTGGCGGACATCCTCTCTTCGTTGCATCTCCGCCGCTTGGGAAGCAGGCGGTGGAGGGGAGTCTATTGGAGCGACGGGTTCACTCACCTCGGCTGTGGGCGAATTCGTCCGGGCATCGACTTGTCTCGCCAAGACGGCCACCCGGTCGTCGGCTGCTGGCTGCGCCTTCCGCTGGTGCGTGAATGGACGCAAAGCAGGCACAAAATTCCCAATCACCTGGACCAATCCCACCACCAGGGCGGCTGTGCCCACGACCATCGGAATCAGTCGTCCTGCCGGTGGATAATTCATGGAGACACGAATATACCACACTGCAACCGCCACCCAGGCGAAATCGATGAACAGCTCTCCGCGCCAGATCTTCATAGACTGGCCTCCTTTGGCTCTTGAGTCGGAACGCGTTTTTTGAAGCGGCGAACGTAGGGGCCGATGACCAATGCCAGAATAATGGCGACCATGAGGTCGGTCAGTGGACGTTCAAACATCCTCCATCCCTGCAATTGTTGCACCAGGTAGAGATTCTTCTCGGCCACAGATCCAAGGATGTAGCCAATCATCGCGGCGGGAATCGAGTATTGGAACCGCTTCATCATCAGTCCAACCAATCCGAAGCCCAGCATGACGACAATCTGGCCGACGTCCCGTTCTGCAGCGTACACCCCCAGCGCGCCGAGCGCTAGAATAAAGGGCACGATAATCCGACTGGGCAGCTGACTCAGTCTCGCGAGATAAGGAGCCATAGCTAGGCCCATTGCGCTTGAAAGCAGGCTTCCTATCGCGATGACCAGAGCCATCGCGAAGACCGCGTCCAGATGCTGGTTCAACATGGAGGGGCCCGGTACCACTCCTAAAATCGTAAATCCACTCATCAGAACGGCCATTCCGACGCCCCCCGGGACGCCCAGCGCCACTGTCGGAATGAGGTTGCCTGCCTCCTTGGAAATCGATGACGATTCCGGGGCGATAATCCCTTCGGGGATGCCTGTTCCGAATTTCTCCGGGTGTTTGGAAGTCTTGACCGCTTGCCCGTACGAGATAAAGTTGGCCGCTACCCCGCCAATACCGGGAACCACCCCGAGCAGGGTGCCGAGAATGGCGGAGCGTACCATCAGCCAGGAGTGTCGGAACACATCGCGAATCCCATCGGTGACTCGAGCGCCGGGGGCGTTCCCCTTGAATCCAATCTTGGTGGATTGGGTCGTCACCCTGTTTTTTGCGTACAGAGAAAACATCTCCGCGAACGCGAACAACCCCAGTGCAACCGCCGTAATGCTGCAACCGTTGTAAAGTGACAGCAGGTTGAACGTGAACCGCTGTACGCCAGTAATCGGATCGTAGCCGACGAACGATACCATCAAACCAAACAGCCCGGAGAGCAAACCTTTGGTCAGCGATCCGGACCGCATCTGTCCAATCAGGATAATGGCCAAAACGGCCAGCATCAGATAGTCGGACGGCTGAAACAATTGAATCAGCTGATACATCAACGGGATGACCGCCATCAACAGAAGCACGCCAATCCAGCCCCCGATTGTCGTGGAAACGGCGGAGACCCCCAGGGCCCTGGCTGCTTTCCCTTGGCGGGTCATTGCGTATCCGTCAAAGGTGGTGGCGGCGGATTCGGGAGCGCCCGGAGTGTTCAACAGAATAGCTGTGATAGAACCACTGAAGTAAATACCTGTGTGCGCGGCCAACAGCAGGCTAAGCGCTGGAATCACAGGCATTCCATAGATAAAAGGAAGAAGCATGGTGAGCAAAACGGCTCCGCCCAAGCCCGGGATGGTCCCAATCAACGTGCCGAGCAGTGAGCCGAGCAACAAGAGCAGCAGTCCATGCACCGTCAGGAGTGAAGAGAAACCAGCCAACACAGCCGAAAACACAGGGACACCTCCTCGGAGACTGCCGGAAAAAGACTTACTTGGCCTGCAGCAGTGGTTTTAAATGGCTCGTATTGGCCACGGCGTTGTCCGCGATGTTCGTTAACTCGCTCCCTGACAGGTAACCTACGTAAAGGTTTTCTTTCTTTGCCTGGGCAATGAACGACGGATCGGACAATGCCTTCTGAAATGCCTTCCGCAGCGCCGCTACACGATCCGCTGGGATGCCGGGAGGCGCGATGAACGCGTGGCCCAGATCCATGATCTTTGCCATTTCTTTCAGGGCGTTGATCTTGTCTTGGTTCAGTCCGGCTTGTTGCGCCAGCTCGATGACCGTGGGCACGTTGGGCAACTTCTTGAAGCGCTCTGTCGACTGTAAGAGTATAACCTTGGCTTGATCAGGTATCTCCGCGATGTCGGAGGCCGACAGTGAAATGGTGTCGCCGTTGCCGCTCAAGAACGAAGCCTTTTCATCCTTGCTGCCACTGAATGCCGCGACCATCGTGTAGGGAATGTTGAACGCATTGAGTGTGATGACTGCCGCATTGTAGTCGGAACTTCCCTTGCCAGTTGCCAGGGCCTTAATCGTCTTCTGGGCATGTTCTAAGTCGGTAAAAGACTTGTATGGGCCGTTCGTGTGAACGCCGAGGATATGCGGGTCGTCGTCCGGTCGTCCAATCCACGTGAGTTTCGTGACATCGAAATTCACGCCCGGGGTGTTGTCGATTTGGTCGAATACATCGCCACCGGCGTTTGTATCACCAATTGTGAGACCATCAGGTTTTGCGCTGTAGATCTGATTGGTACCTACAATTCCCCCTCCCCCCGGGACGTTTACGACTTCAACTTTGCCGAGGCCAAGATACTCTTGCAGGTAGGGAGCAATCAGCCGGGCCCATTGATCGTAGCCGCCCCCCGGACCGTACGGAACCAGAATCTGCATCGTCTTGTCTTTGAAAAAAGCTGAAGCCGATGTCGCTGACTCGGTGTGGGATGTCGACACGTTCTTTTGACTTCCTGTAGCGCCTTCACCTGTTGCTCCGGAGTTGGAGGTCTTGCCACTGGTGCCACAGCCCACAGCGAGAACAGAAAGCGCTACCACTGAGGCCGAAATGATCAACCACTTGTGATTGTTCATGGGATCCTCTCCTTTGCAAATAAGGAATCATAGTTATGAATGGCTTATTCTGCCTTGTGGTGAAATACAACGATGTTTTGAATCTTTGAATAAGCAATTCATGGCTCAGTATAGGGCAGTGAGATAGCGCGAGAAGATAGCATTTTCTTGCATATGGAACACAACTTGTTGGGGACATCCACCACAGATGGGAAGCCCGTCGTTCTTGAAGAGTGAACAACAGGCAAGCGGTTCGCGAGGGTGGCGTGGAAACGTTTCATATGCAAGAATCCCCATCCTGCGCAGCCACCTTCAGGCCACTATACTGAAGCAGGCATATCTGAATGGGCTTACAAGGAGGTGGACAACAGCCGCCGATCGATTCCGGTAGGCGTGGGGAGCTGTGCGGAACGACGAGAGGAGGTGCACACGTATGCAGGAGGTGGCTGCGTCGTACTTGTCCGAGGACAACCTGCGTGAGGCGCATTTGCGGTTGGGTGTATTGAGTGCCGGCCATGCCATCACGCATATGCCGGGCGCCGCATTGCCCTTGATCTACCCATTGTTAATGAAATCCATGGGATTTGGATACGTGGATCTGGGCACGATGCTGACCATCACGCGAGTGATTGGGGGCCTGTTGCAAGGTGCCGGGGGTTTCCTGACCAAATACATGTCAGGTAGAAATATCATTGCCTATGAGAATATTGGCGTCGGTTTGGGGATAGGGCTCTGTGGGTTCGTTCACAACTATGCCGAGCTGACAACAGTCGTCGCATTGGGCCAAGTGGCGGCCAGCCCCCACCATCCTGTAGCCAGCTCCATGCTCAGCAAGTGGTTCAGCCGAGAACGGAGGGGTGTGGCCCAAGCGACTCACTTTGCGGTAGCCAACATAGCCACCGTCGTGTCGCCGCTTATCGCCACCGCATTGATTCCACTGATTGGATGGAGGAACACCCTGTATGGGTTGAGCTTGCCTGCATTCGCGGTGGCCGTGCTGTTGTTTATGTGCCTGCCTCCGGAAA
This sequence comes from Alicyclobacillus kakegawensis NBRC 103104, assembly GCF_001552655.1. Taxonomy (GTDB): domain Bacteria; phylum Bacillota; class Bacilli; order Alicyclobacillales; family Alicyclobacillaceae; genus Alicyclobacillus_G; species Alicyclobacillus_G kakegawensis. The sequence continues at coordinate 13,094 of NZ_BCRP01000018.1, forward strand.
TGGTGGCGGCTCCTCAATCCAAACGTGGCGCGGTGCGTTCTCGAGACGGATTTTTTTCTCCATTGAAGAATCCGCGGGTGCGGAGGCTTATCGTCACGGCGTCCGTGACGGCGGGGGGGAAGGGGCTCGGCATTCTACAGACGTTTCTACCTCTGTTCCTGCTCAATCAGATGCACTTCAGCAAGGGATTCACCGGCATCCTGTTCACCCTGTTCACGGTCACCAGCGTGGTCGGTCCGGTGCTGGCGGGGCGTCTCTCGGACAAGCTGAACCGCTCCAAGGTGCTCAGTTTTTGGCTATTCGGCGCCGCGTCTCTTGGCATTTGTTTAGCTTTCATGGCGGCTTTCAACGTTTGGCTGTTGGCTGTCTTGCTGGTTACCTTCGGCATATTCGTGTATGGTTACAGCCCAATCGAGCAGACCCTGGTTTCAGACATTACGTCTCAGGCAGAGCACGCGAACACCTACAGCTTGTTTTTCGGGATCACATATGGTGCTTCAGCACTGTGGCCTTTGGTCTTATCCCTTGTGGTCGAGCGTTTGGGATTCACTCCCTTCTTTCTGGTGGTCGCGGCGTCGTACGTGGTCGGTGGACTGATTTACGTCACGGGGAATTGGTCGGCACCAACGGCTTCAAATACGGGCACGCAAACGATGTGAATCCTGCAAACGCACCTGACGGTGGAATGGGTTCCATAGGGGGCAAAGCGGCCCCTTCCCCGATTCCCGAGGTGCGTTTGCTGTAAAGCGGGCATGCTTCTGCGGAACGGCTCTACAGGATGCCGATGAATCTTCCCTCACGCGCGGCTTTCTCGTAATAATACGTCCACGTTTTTTGGATATTTTTAGCAGTCCACAGACTCGGGCCGATGCGATCAATTTCGTCATCCCGCAAATGAGCGTTGGGATTGAGAAGATGGGTGAAAACCTGTCGTTGAGAATTGATTTCCATATATTTTGCGAGCACCAATACTTCTTCTAGGGAATTCCCGGTTGTCACCACGCCATGGCCGCGCAATAGCAAGACTTTGTGCGGGCCGAGACAACGGGCAACTTCACGCCCCCGTTCCGCGTGGCTGATGGAATCGGGATCTTCATAGATGGGAATGTGCTTGCCCAGCACGCACGTGACAGAACTGACCGGTCTCGGGCCAATACCCGTCACGCTGAGGATGGTGCTCCAGTGACCGTGAAAGTGCGCGACCGCATGGACATCCGGTCGAAGTCGATAGATTTCCGAGTGAAGATAGACCTCATTGGGCGGTTCTTGATCACCCTGCTTCAATTTTCCGTCCCAATCCACGAGAATGAGATCCTTGACCGTGACGGTAGCGCGAGCGGCTTGTCGGCCGTGGGTCCAAAAGCCATCTTCTGCACGAACGCTCACGTGGCCGTTCATGTCGAAAAGATCCAGCGCCTCGAAGAGTCGAACGGCCACAGCTAGTCGAGCCTGCCTGTCCATCGTCATCATCAGTCGCACCTCCGCGCCTTCCGGCTTTGTCCGTATGGTCTCCGGACGAATGAGACGCCACGAGACGATTCAAGAGAGCGCGGTTGCACGCTACCGCGCCGCTGAACTCATCTCATCCGTCGAAGGTTTCCCCCTGCAGTTCGATTGTAGGGTGGCCTCGCCTCAGAAGGATATGCCCCGTTCTATATACAAGAAAGTGAAATCTCGTCTGGACGCTCATCGACAGCCTTTCGACAGGCACGTACATATCGCCTAGCGAGCGCTTGGCGAGTTCACTCCCTACAATACGGAGTCTTTCCCTCCGTCCAACCGCCGTCCTGAGGTACGAGACCGAAGTTTATCATGCGGGCGTTCCGTATAGAAGAAATCGATTTATCTAACGATTCGATTCCGGATATATATTATCCCCAAGAAAGATAGTAAGGGCTCCATTCCCAGACGAGACGAAGATGGCCAGTGCATCCGGATGGTATTGGGGACAGCGGTTCACTGACCTGCACGTTTCACGGAAAAGAGTGATAGGGAGGGATCTAAGTGGGGGGCGAGTCGCACTATCACAGCAAGAAAGACCGGGTGTTCGTACGAGCAATTCAGGGTGAATACAGCCTGAAGCAGGAGCTGGAGCGCCTACGGTCTCTGCCCCGTGTCCGGCGCGGTGACGAAATCAAGTTTATGGATGGGCCACAGACGTTCAGTAAGCACTACATGGAACCCGTCGACGGACTGGGGCAAACGCTGCATATCCACGTGGAGGAATATGCGCCCGGAGGAAAGTCGCAGAAACATGGGCATGTGAACGAAGCAGCGTTCTACATTCTCGACGGCAGCGGATACGAGATCCACGACGGGGTTCGCTACAACTGGCGGGCGGGCGATGTGGCCATCGTGCACAACAACTGCGTCCATCAGCACAATAACGCAGACCCTTTCAAGCCGGCTCGTGCACTGGTCATCAAGACAAAGCCCATGTACATGTTCATGAACATGTTGTTTCAGAAAACGGTCATTCCGCGTCCGACAGAGCCGACTGAACACGGTGCTGGCTTCGTGCCGCGGGAAGACGAGGTGTAACGTACTTCTGCTCCCGACAGGGACAGCACAGGCAATGGAACGGGAGGGACAAACATGGCTTGGGGCGAGTCGAAGGTGTGGAACCAGGGTGACCTCACCCTGCGGTTCTATCAGGATACGCTGGATGATGCGGCAGAACGACCACAGCGTGATCAAATGCGGAAAAAGATCATTCATCCCTGGGAGATGCCGTGGGAACTGGCGCCACAGGGCATCCTCAAACACATGATTAACGAACAAATGAACACCCGGATGGAGACTGTGGACGCCTACATGCAGGTGATTCCACCCGGCAGTCGGTCCGGGAAACACCGTCATCTCGCGGAAGAATGCCTGTACGTGTTGGAAGGTCGGGGATACGACCTTCACCAGGACTGTGACGTGGAGATTACAGATACGTATCATTGGAAGTCGCAGGATGAGGTGAAGCGGTTCGAGTGGAAGGCGGGCGATGTCATCTACATTCCTCCGAATACGATTCACCAGCACTTCAACTCAGATCCCGAAAAGCCCGCGCGGCTGATTTCTGCGGTCAACCGCATCTACAAATATTCGGGGTTGAACGACCTGGAGCAGCTGGAAAACGCTCCTGAGTATGTGCCCAATCAACGCATCCATGCGGAGTGGGTAACGAAGGCGCTCCGGCGTTGACCCATAAGTCATGGGTGGAAGTGGGAATGAACAACAGGCAGGAGTGATGGGTGTGAATTCCGACCAGCAAAATTCCAGGCAGGTTATAGCGATTTTCGGCTATCGCGAGGATGGAAGATGGCACGCACAAGAGTTGCGGAAACACGGCATTACCGTCATCTTCGGAATTCGAGAGGATCGAGACGAATGGGAAGTCGCCCGCCGTGATGGCGAGAACGTACGAAGCCCAGAAGAGGCTGCATGCTTGGCCGATATCATTCAAGTCTGGTAGATCCGCCCGCACAGGAAGGCGGATGTGGTGACAGGGCTGACACGTTTCTAGGAGGGCTCTATGGGAAAGTTGCAGTTATCGTTTGCCTGCTGGAATTATGACCGGGTGGCAGCGCTTTTTGATGGATCCGTCACTGTACAAGGGGTGGACCTGAATCCTTTGTCGATGGAGGTTGAGGAGACGTTCTGGCGTATGATGCGGCACCAGGAATTCGACGTGGCAGAACTGTCTCTCTCTTCCTATTTAATCGCTCGTGACCGGGGGTTTCCGCGTTTTACGGCCATCCCAGTATTTCCGTCGCGGGCGTTTCGCCATGGGTGCATCTTTATCCATAAACGAGCGGGAATTTCCCGGCCGCAAGACCTGCGGGGGAAGCGTATCGGGCTCCCGGAGTACCAACTAACCGCGTGTTTGTGGATTCGCGGCATTCTTCAGCACGAGTATGGTGTACATCCGAGCGACGTGGAGTGGTATGTGGGCGGCGAGGAGACTCCGGGGCGTGTTGAGAAGGTCCCGTTGGATCTCCCGAAAGATGTCCATGTTCATGCGATTGGGCCGAATGAAACCTTGAACCGGATGTTGGATGCCGGAGAATTGGATGCGTTTATAGGTCCTCGCGCACCGTCCGCGTTTTTGAACGGGTCTCCGAACGTGGCTCGGCTCTTCCCAGACTATGAACAGCAAGAACGCCGCTATTTCGAGAGAACCAAGATATTCCCCATAATGCATGTCATTGTAATACGAGACGACGTGTTGCAGCAACACCCATGGCTGGCCATGAACTTGTACAAAGCATTCGTGGCGGCCAAACAGGCAGTGTACGACGGGTTTCGGCAGACGGCTGCGCTGAAGGTCACACTACCGTGGTTGACCGCCGAAGTGGAACGGACCGAATCCATTATGGGAAAAGATTTTTGGCCCTACGGGGTGGCGGCAAACCGGGCGACCCTCGAAGCCGCCGTTGCGTACTCGTATGAACAAGGGATGATTCGCCAACCGTTATCAGTTGAGGAATTATTTGCGCCTGCAACGCTGGAATCTTACATCATCTAGCGGATCTAGCGGGCGATTCATCTCTTCTATAGAAAAAAGAAAAAGAAAAACACGGAGTAATTTCCGGACGTTACGTGACGAGGATTTGAGTCACGTGCGAATCGAACGCGGGGAAGGTGCACATTCATGGTGAACCAGGTCTTGGCGGCCGTAGCATGGGCTCCTAAACAAACACAGCTGAGAGAATTTCTACGGCCCGAAGTACCGCAGGATGGCGGCGTGTTGCAGGTGGAAACGGTCGGCGTCTGCGGGACTGATGTGGCCAACTACGCGACCGTGCGGGAACCGCGCATCCTCGGGCATCATGTTGTCGGGTTTGTGTCCGGACTTGGCGCTGAGGCTTCGCGGCGATGGGGGCTCCATGAGGGAGACCGAGTGGCCATGGAGGAGTACATTCCGTGCGGGCAATGCAAGGAGTGCCGGCGGGGGAGGTACCGTGCCTGCCCCTTCACCGATTCACGCCGCGGCGGGCTGCGCTACGGAAACACGCCCATTGATGTGCCGCCGGCGTTGTGGGGAGGGTTTGCAGAATACCTCTACCTTCATCCCAATGCGGTCTTGCACCGCATGCCCGCACACGTCCCGTCTGTGGAAGCTGCGATGACATTGCCGATAGCGAATGGTTTCGAGTGGATGGATGTGGAGTGTGGCGTGAGGTTCGGTCAGACAGTGGTCATCCAGGGGCCTGGGCAGCAGGGGTTAGCCTGTCTGTTGGCCGCAAAATCCTTGGGGGCAAGTGTGATGGTTGTCGGCCGGCAAAGCAGTCGCCATCGACTTGAATTGGCTCGCCAGCTCGGCGCGGACGCCATCGTCAATGTGACGCATGAGGATTTGTCCCAGAAGGTGCTCGATTTTACGGGAGGAGACCTCGCAGATGTGGTCATTGATGTGACGTCGGGTGGATCCGACCCGGTCAAGCAATCCTTCGACATCGTGAGGCGCGGTGGGACCGTCGCGTTGGCCGCTTACAAACACCAAACAATTCCAGCTTGGGACGTCGATCAAGTGGTGGCGAAGTCGGTAACCGTGAAAGGGTTGCGTGGTCATAGCCACCGGTCTGTCGAAATGGCTATCGACTGCATCGCGGATGGTAGGTTTCCCATACATCTGTTGAACTCTCACCACTTCAGCCTCCAGGATACGGATTTGGCGCTCCGGACGGCTGGGGGTGAGGGTGAACCGAATCCCCTATTGGTGGCCGTATCTCCCGGCTTGGCGCAGGTGAAGAAAGGAAGGCACTCGAATCCTTCATCGTGACTTTCCACAAGCGGTCCGGACGACAACGACCTGCCGCTGTGATATTGTGATATATAATACTTGCTACAAATATCGAAAATAGCAGTCGGTAAAATGGCAGCGCCGTGTCCCGGATCACGTGAGTGTTTAGGAGGTACATGAAGTGGCTCGAGCAGCGGCACATCTGTCATCGGTTCACAACGCTATCCGAATTCTTCAAGAATTTTCAGATGAAAAGCCGGAGTTGGGGATCAGCGAACTGAGCGCCCGTCTCGGCATCGCCAAGAGCACCGTATACCGGCTTTTGCACACGCTCAGCGAAATGCGATTGGTGGATCAGGATGCACGCTCCCACAAATACCGTCTGGGGCTCGGGCTGTTCGTGCTGGGTTCCATCCCTTACCGGCGGATGGAGATCCGTGTCAAATCGTTTCCTTTGCTGATTGATCTCATGCATCGGGTGCGCCGGGTGGTGCGGCTGGCCGTTTACGACCAGGGGGCGGTCGTGTATCTGTGCAAGTTGCCAGAGGACAAGGAGACCACCAAGTTCAGCAGCATCGGCAAGCGAGTGGCGTGCCACAGCACCGCGGTCGGCAAGCTGTTGCTCGCTTATCAAGACGAGGAGGAAATCGCACGGGTTCTTCGGAGACCGTTGAAAGCGTATACAAGGCGGACCATCGTGAACCCAGAGATAATCCGGGAACAGCTGCTGGCAATACGTAAAAACGGGTATGCCACCACGTATGAAGAATCCACGAAGGGAGCTTGTTCCGTCGCAGTGCCAGTGGCGACGGAGGAGGGACGAGTGATTGCGGCGCTCAGTGTCACTGCGGGGAAATCCGAGTTCTTCCCCAATCAGGTTCAGGAATATGTGCGCGAAATGCGTGTCTACAGTCGGTTGATCACGGAACAGCTCGACGGCGACGGATGATATCCACCGCATACCGTTCACCGGTTTCAGCTGCCCGTCTGGAGGCCTAGGCGCCCGTATGGACGCACGCAAAAAATTTTCTATTAGTGTTCCACAGACCAGAAACCACGGTCCGTTCTCTCGGCACCCATCCCTATAATGACTCTTGACACAAGAATGGAAGGGGATGTGAGGGCGATGCTGAAGCGAGAGGACAACGAACGCATTACACGAACCGGTCCGGGCACACCCATGGGAGAAGTGTTCAGAAGGTATTGGATCCCGGCGCTTTTGTCCGAAGAACTGCCGGAGCCTGACTGTCCCCCGGTTCGCGTCCGGCTGCTCGGGGAAGACTTGGTTGCATTCCGCGACAGTGATGGCCGCGTGGGGCTTCTGGACGCCTACTGCCCACACCGGCGGGCGCACCTGTTCTGGGGGCGCAATGAGGAATGCGGTCTTCGCTGCGTCTATCACGGGTGGAAATTTGACGTGACCGGGCAGTGTGTGGATATGCCCAACGAGCCACCGGAGAGCAACTTTAAACACAAGGTCAAGACGGTCGCCTATCCCTGCTGGGAGGGAGGCGGCGTCATCTGGACGTACATGGGACCACGCGACGAGCAGCCTCCCTATCCAGATTACGAATGGATTCGCGCGCCGGAAACCCATCGATTCGTCAGCAAGACATTTGAGGATTGCAATTACTTGCAGGCGCTCGAAGGCGGCATCGATACATCGCATTCTTCCTTCGCACACAATAATAACCTGCAGGACAAGAAGGCCTTACGCACCCGCGCCACTGCGCCCAAACTCGAAGTGCATAAACGGCCTTATGGATTCACGTACGTAGGCATCCGCGACCTAGGGAGCGATGGAAACTACGTCCGAGCCTATCAATTTATTATGCCGGCGCAGCAGATGCGGGGATATATGACGAATTGGAGCACCGGCGAACCCGAGCGATACCCGTCGGTGAACGGCCACATTTGGGTTCCCGTGGACGACGAGCACTGCTGCGTCTACAACTGGTTTTATTCCGCCGACCCACAGCGGCCGTTGCCCCGGAAATACTGCTTGGAACACGAGGCCTTGTTCGGGCGTGGGCCGGAGGATATGTTGCCTGGCTACCGGTTGAAGAGGAACAAATCGAACGACTACCTGATTGACCGTGAGGTGCAGCGCACGAAAACGTTCACTGGCATCTCCGGAATCAACACTCAGGACTTTGCCTTGCAGGAGACAATGCTTCCCATTGTCGACCGTTCAAAGGAGCGCCTGGGTTCTGCCGACGCTGCCATCATTGTGGCCAGGCAGTTGCTGCTGGAGGCGACTCGCGAAGTGGAGTCCGGCAAGCCGCCACGCGGGGTCGATCCGCGCACGTACCGCAACGTGCGGGGTTGCGACCGCATTCTGCCCAAGGGTGTTCCCTGGCAGGAAGGCTTGAAAGAAGAACTGGCGGCAAAATTTTGACTGGGCGTACATGCATGGAGGTGAATGGGATGGCCAAGGTGTCGGAGGAGTTGGCGAAACGGTTTGCCACAGAAAAGGACTCCAGGTATGAGGCCTGGGTGCGGGAGGAAGGGTTGGACATCATCGCGGCCCACTATGTACCGGATTTGCACACCGTGGAGGTCAAGCCGTGGCCGCGGCGGGGCGGTGCGGGTGTTTTCATCAATCACGAGTCTTCGCGGACATCCAATGATTGCTACGTATGCGATATTCCGCCCGGCGGGAAGTTGGCGCCACAGCGCCAGTTGTACGAAGAAATGATCTACGTGCTCGACGGTCATGGTTCGACATCGGTGTGGAATGACGCCGGGGCCAGGGTGACGTTCGAGTGGCAGGCTGGGTCGCTGTTCGCCATTCCCCTCAACTGCTGGCACCAGCATTTCAACAGCTCCGGGTTGGAAAAAGTACGCTTTCTCGCGGTGACGAATGCCCCCATGGTCATCAACCTGTACGGAGAGACAGACTTCGTGTTCAACACTGCGTATGATTTCCGCAGCCGGTTCCGCGGGGAGCCCGACTACTTTGCCGACGAGGGCACACAGAAAGGGTTTCTACTGGAAACCAACTTTGTGGCAGATACCCGCTCCCTGCCGCTCATCAGCGCCAAAGAACGTGGGGCGGGCGGCGGTCACATACGTTTCAATTTAGCCAAGGGTTCCATGAACAGCCACATCTCCGAATTTCCGGTCGGGACCTACAAGAAGGCGCATCTGCATGGCCCGGGCGCGCACGTTATCATTCTCAGCGGCGAGGGGTTCAGTTTCATGTGGCCGGAGAACTCGCCGTTGCGGCGATACGACTGGAAAGAAGGCAGCATGATTGTGCCACCGGATCGCTGGTACCATCAGCATTTTAATACGGGGGCGACACCGGCACGATACCTGGCTTTGAAATATGAGGGCACCGCGATTCGCAACGAGCAGGGAGTGCCCAAGGCCTGGATCAGCAAACGCCTGGGCGGCGATCAAATTGATTACGCCGACGAGGATCCGCAGGTTCGCAGGGTGTTTGAAAGCGAACTGGCCAAACACGGCCTGCAGTCGCAGATGCAGCCGGTGTACGAGGCTGAACTCGCTCAGCTCGAAAAGGACGGCTTAAGTCGATGAATGTGGAACCGGTTCGATTTCCTGACGTGCGGGGTCTTCCGATGTTGTGGATGCATGAGACCGGTGACGACCACTTTCACGACGATGAGGACTGGTCTCCAGAGACGGATGGCCTGTGGTTGTCCGACCATTTTGAACTGATGAGCGTGGGCATGGATATCGGATCCGCCTCCACACAGGTGGCATTTTCTCGATTGACGCTGCATCGGTTGGGGAGTGACCTGTCCAGCCGATACCAGGTGGTGGAGCGGGAGTCGGTCTACCGCTCCTCCATCTGGCTGACCCCGTATTCTGGACCCCATCGAATCGACGAGGCGAAGCTCGAAGAATACATTGCTGAGGCTTACCGGGAAGCCGGCATTCCGCACGCGAGTGTGGATACAGGGGCGGTCATTCTGACGGGAGAGGCGATTCGACGGGAAAACGCGGAGGCGATTGCCCACATGCTGGCCCGCCAGGGCGGGCGGTTTGTCTGTGCTATCGCCGGGCATAACATGGAAGCCTCTCTGGCCGCGCATGGCTCGGGCACCGTGCGTCTTTCGCACCAACAACGATCCCGCTTGTTGAACGTGGACATCGGCGGGGGAACCACGAAGCTTTCCGTGGTCGAGTCCGGACGCGTCGTCGAAACGGCCGCGTTGCATATCGGGGGCCGCTTGATGGCGACCGACGCATCGGGAAGGCTGACGCGACTGGAGCCGGCCGGACAAAGGATTGCAGAAGGGCTTGGCATTCACCTGGAGATTGGGCAGGCGGTCTCGCAAGCCGTCAAGGACAAGATTTCCGCATGGCTTGCCGTGCAGTTGTCCCGGGCCTTGGCACCGGAGCCGCTCCCGGACACCGTAAAAGAGTTGTACATCACTCCCCCTCTCAAGCGGCGCGGGCCCTACGATGGCGTCGTGTTCTCGGGCGGCGTGGGGGAATACGTGTACGGCCTCACTGACCAGGACTTTGGCGACCTCGGTCGCTTTCTGGGAGTGGCCGTGCGCCGGCAGTTTGAACGTGGGCAGTTTGGGCCGGTGCTCCGCGCCGGAGAATGTCTGCGCGCCACGGTCGTGGGTGCGTCCGAATACAGCGTGCAGGTGAGTGGCAACACGATTTTTCTGTCGAGCCCGCGAGTGTTACCGGTGCGGAACGTGCCAGTCCTGCATCCACCGTGTGATTTGGACTCCGCTATCAATCCGGTGGCCATGGGAAAACAGATCCTGGATCACTTTCACCGGTTCGACTTGGAAGAAGGAAATTCCGATGTGGCGCTGTCGTTCCACTTTGGTGGCCTCCCGACGTATGACCGCATGCACGCCCTATGCGAAGGGTTGTGCCATGGACTTCCGACTTCGTTTCGCGGGCGACGGCAGGTGACCATGCTGTTTGACAGCGACATCGCCAAAACCGTGGGTCACCTTCTCCAGGAGGAATTCGGCGTGAAGTGTCCGCTGTTAATCCTGGACGGCATTCACCTGCACGATTTTGATTACGTGGACATTGGCCGAAAAATAGAACCGGCCGGTGTCGTTCCCGTCACGGTGAAATCGCTGGTGTTTCAATTGCGGGATGGCTGGGATCACGCATCATCCACGCATCCGCCGGTGCAGTGAGAGTCGGAGTTTTTTGAGAGCGTATTGAATATTTCCCATACACACATGTGGAGGCAGCGGAAAGGAGTCTATCCATGAATCCACGCCGATGGTTGCGATACGCTGTGCTGATTGGGGGATTGCATGCGCTGGGCGTCACGTTGCTCGTGGTCGCTGCCCACCGTCACCCCGGCCTCATCGGGATGGCTTTTTTGGCCTACACGTTCGGATTGAGGCATGCCTTTGACGTCGACCACATTGCCGCTATCGACAACACGGTGCGAAAGCTCGTGCAACAACGAGCGGATCCAATTGGCGTGGGATTCTTTTTTTCCTTGGGACACTCGACTGTGGTGGCCTGCATGACGGTGTTCACAGTGCTATCCGTGCACGTGGTAGAACGACGCCTGCCCCAGCTGCAGACCGTCGGAGGTATGGTGGGAACGGTCGTGTCTGGGGTATTCTTGCTGATCATCGGTGTGGTGAATTTGTTCATCCTGTTTGATGTCTATCGGTTGTTTTCCCAGATGCGCACGTGCGGGCATCTGGAACAGCACGTGGAAGAATTGTTGCTGTCGCGCGGACTGGTGGCGCGCCTGGCGCGTCCCTTGCTGCGGCTGGTGACGAAAAGCTCACACATTTATCCGATTGGGCTTCTGTTCGGTTTGGGCTTTGATACGGCCAGCGAGGTCGCCTTACTGGCGATGTCCGCCATGGCGGTGAAAAATGCCGTTCCCCTCCCGGGCGTTTTAGCGTTGCCCGTGCTGTTCGCGGCCAGCATGAGCCTGATGGATACCGCGGATGGAGTCTTTATGACGACCGCCTATAAGTGGGCTTTGTCCACCCCGCTCCGGAAGGTGTACTACAATCTTTCCGTAACCGGTCTGGGCGTGGCGGCGGCGCTGTTGATTGGCGTGATTGAGCTGGCCCAGGCGCTGGTTTCACAACTCGGTTTGCACAGCGCGCTCTGGGACTGGGTTCAACAGCTGGATTTGGGACGGCTGGGCTTTCTTCTGGTCGCCCTGTTCATCCTGGTGTGGGCGATGTCGTTCGGGTTCTGGAAGCTGTTTCGTGTCGAGGAGAGATGGAGCAAGGCGACACCGTGAGGTGGAAAACGGTCGCGCCTGTTTTATCCCGTTCTTCTGCTGTCCCGTTCTCACCGTTCTTTGGCTGCGCCAAAGATCATCGAATCTGTCAGCATCTCCACCGGCGCCCGGTCGTCGGTCAGCACCATGCCGCCCGCTGTGTCTTTTTCGCTGAGCGGCACCAGCCGCCGCGGCCAATCCGCCGCCACCGAGGCCAGCGCGCTGCCGCGCGGAATTCGCGCCAGTCCCGCTGTCGAAACCGGGTCCTCGCTGGCCAGCAGGATGTAGTTGTACAGTCCGCGCGCCTTAATACAGTACACGTAGGGGTACACCACCTGCAGCGTCCGCTCCATCGACAGCAGCAGCCGCGAGCGTGGGCTCGTCGCATTGACGTTCATCGCCACCAGCCCGCCTGGCGTCAAGCGGGACTTCAGCTCCTGAAAAAACTGCACCGTCGTCAGTTCGTACGGGATGTAGATTTGGTTCGTATATGCGTCGACAATCGCGATGTCGTACGTCCGCGCCGGGGCCTGCCGGACGAACACGCGCGCGTCCTGGTTGACAAACCGGGCGTCGCCGGGCTTGACCCCAAAGTAGCGGAAGTCCAATGGAATCACGTCGCCGTCGATTTCCACACCCGTGACCCGCAAGTCCGGCCGCTGTGGCCGCACGTACTTGGCCAGCAGGTGGGGAATCGTGCCACCGGCGGATCCCAGCACCACCACCCGCGATGCCCCTTTGCGCAGGTACGGCAGCGCCAGGTAGTCGTCGTAGTAGTCGCCGGTTTTGAGCGCGTCGCCCGGCCGGCGCAGCGACTGCACACCGCCGCCCTCGTTGTAGATCAGCGCGATCGATCCGTCCGTCTCCCGCACCACCTGCACATACTGGTACAGGGTGTCCCGGCTCCACAACACGTGCCCGTACGGACTCGCCGGTCCGGGCAGCGCCCCGGACGCCACGGGCGGCATCACCAGCACCAAGACCAGTGACGCGCCGATGCGCAGCATGTCCGCCTGCACCAATCCCCACAGGCTCGCCGCCATCAGCACCGCCGCCCAAAAGAAGATGGTCTCCCGCACGCCCCAAAACGGGATGGTGACAAACGCCGTGCCAAACGTCCCCACTAAACTCCCCAGCGTCGAGAACGCGTACAAGTTGCCTGCCACGCGCCCCACGTCGAGTGCCTGGCCGGGGGAAGGTAACGCATTGTCCCACCCCGCGTTCTGGTCGGCCTGCGCGCCCGCGCCGGGGCCTGCGTCGGCTCTCGCGCCCGTCGCCAGGCGAATGGTGAATGGGCTGACCATCGCCAGCAAAAACACCGGCGGCGCGAACACGAGCAAGATGGCGATGAACGAGATGACAATCGTGGCAATCGGCGTGTTCAGGATGCCGTGTGACAATCCGCGAAAGATCAGCTGCCCCCACAAGGGCAGTGTCGCCATCCACAGCCCCGCCGCCAGCGACAATCCCATCAACAGACGCACCCGCGGCCACCTGTCGGCCACGCGTCCGCCCACCACGTACCCAACCGACAGCGCCAGCAATATCAGGCCAATCACGTTGGCCCAGACAATCATCGACGTGCCGAAGTACGGCGCCAAAAACCGCGACGCCGCCAGTTCCAACGCCATGACGGAGGCTCCGGTCACCACCACGTACACGTACAGGTAGCGGATGAAACGCCGTCCCTCCCGCACACCGTTTCGCCCGTTCGCATCCGTTCGTATCCCTTCCGTTACCCGAGGCTTGTCCAACCAGCGTGCTCCTCTCTTCTCGACGAGATGTCGGACACTCTTCCACGTATACTTAGTATATACGCAATCGCCGAAGAGAAACGGAAAGTTGCAGCAGGGCTCTCGTCTCATCGCAACGGAAATCCTATTGTGAAACTTCCTCCATCTTTGTCGATCCCGGCAGGATCCTGGGCCCACCCGGCGAATCATGAAGCCATGCAATCGGAAACGGGGGTCAGATGCATTGGAGAAACCTCGGTGGGAAGAGCGCCTGGAACGCATGGAGTCGATGACGGAAGAACTAATACGTATCGTCGCCAATACCAACACGCAGGTGGCCTTACTGGCCAAAAAAGTGGACGACCTTGTCGTGCGGGTGGACAAACTCAGCGTCAGCGTGGACAACCTGATCGCGCGTGTAGACGCCCTCGAACTCCGTCTGGAAGCCGTTGAACGACATGTCAGCCGGATTCCGCTCTTGGAGCGCCGCCAGGACAAAGCGGCGGCCCGGCTTGACGCGATTGAGGCCTGCCTAGAGCTGCGCGCAGAAAACCAGTAACCTTCAGCCAGAAACCTCTCCTCTCCAACATGACGCCGGACCCTCTTCCATGTATACTTGATATGTATATACGCAATCGCTCAAGAGAAACGGAAAGTTCTAGAAGGGGCGTTTTCATCAGCCTGCCGGACGATTCCAGCTTGATTTCCAGTTGGGACGCCCTTTTGTTTTCACTTGTCCGTCCCTTGGGCCAAAAGACGGCCCGGTCGGCCGTTCTAAGTCCCGCGGCCGGGGCGCGGCCACATTTCTAATCGCTGACTTATCATTCCCAGACCAAACACTGCCAGTTCCACGCGTCACGCGCCGGGCTGGGGAGTGGAGGAGGTCGCAGCGTGTCCAACGAAGCACCCTTGCACCGCGATATTCGACTCTTAGGCAACCTGCTCGGCGAGGTCGTCACCCAGCAGTGCGGCCAGGAGGTGTTCGACTGGGTCGAGCGCATCCGCGCCGCCGCCAAGGAGTTTCGCCAATCCGAGGAGGATGAAAGCGCCGCCTCGTTCGCCCGTCTGATTGAACAAGTGCCCAAGGCTCAGCGCCGCTACGTGATTCGCGCGTTCTCCCTGTACTTCGAGCTGGTCAACATCGCGGAGCAGAACCACCGCATCCGCCGCCGCCGCGAGTATGAGCACGCGCAGGGCGAGAAGGTCGGCCGCGCCACCATCCAAAGCGCCCTGCACACGCTGAAAGAAGCCGGCTACACTGCGGACGATGTGGCCGATTTGCTGCAGCGCCTGGGATTGGAACTGGTGCTCACCGCCCACCCCACCGAGGCCACGCGCCGCACTGTGCTGGACAAGCACCAGCAGATTGCCTTCATCCTGCAAAAGCTGGATGATCCTTTGCTCACCCCGCGCGAGCTGCGCCAACTGGAGAAGTCGCTGCGCGCCCAGATTGTCGGCCTGTGGCAGACCAGTCCCGTGCGCAAGCAGCGCATCACCGTGCTGGACGAGGTGCGCAACGGCCTGTACTTTCTGGATCAAATCCTGTTCGACGTATTGCCGCATGTGCACATGCAGCTGGAGGAGCAGCTGGCCGAGCACTACCCAGACCGGCGCTGGCGTGTGCCGTCCTTCATTCGCTTCGGCAGTTGGATGGGCGGGGACCGAGACGGCAATCCGTTCGTCACCGCGGACATCACGTTCCAGACCCTGGTCCTGCACTTTGATCTGGCCATGCGCAAGTATCAGGAGCGCCTCGTACAGCTGGGCCGGGAGCTCAGCCAATCGCTGGAGCTGACCGGCGCCAGCCCGGAATTGTTGGCTTCCCTTCCCGTGGCCGATCCGCCCGATGAACCTTATCGGGAGAAGATCTCGCAAATCCAGCGCCGCCTGGAGGCGACCAAGGCGCGGTTTCACGGATCGGCCGCGGAGGTGGACGCGTCCGCCGCACAACCGTACGCCAGCCCAGACGAGTTCCTGGCCGATTTGCGCCTGATGGAGTCGTCGCTGTTGGCCCACCGCGGCGAGGACATCGTCGCCGTGCACGTGCGGCCGCTCTTGCGCCAGGTCGAGTTGTTCGGGTTTCACATGGCCACCCTCGACATCCGCCAGCACAGCGAGGTGCACGAAAACGCAGTGCACGAGCTGTTCCAGGTGGCGCACCTGGGCGACTACCGGGGCCTCCCAGAAGCGGACAAGGTGGACAAGCTGACCGAGCTCCTGGCGGATGCGCGCCCTCTGGTCAGCCCCTATCAGGACCTCTCCGAGGCGACCGCCGAGACACTGAAAGTGTTCCACGTCGTCCGCCGGGCCAAAGACCTGTTCGGCGAGGCGTGCATCCAGGATTACCTAATCTCCATGGCCGCTGACGTAAGCGACGTGTTGGAGGTGCTCATTCTCGCCAAGGAAGCCGGTCTGTTCCGCTGGAAGCCGGACGGCAGCGTCGTCAGCCGGCTCAACGTCGTGCCCTTGTTCGAGACGATTGAGGACCTGCGCGGCGCACCGCAGATTGTCGAGCGGTTGTTCACCCATCCGGTCTATCGACAGCAGCTGGCCGCCCGCGGCGGCGAGCAGGAGATCATGCTCGGGTACTCGGACAGCAATAAAGACGGCGGGTATCTCACGTCCAACTGGGAGCTGTACAAGTCGCAAAAGGCGCTGCTGCAAACGGCCGAGCGCCACGGCGTGCGGCTGAAGTTTTTCCACGGCCGCGGCGGCGCGTTGGGGCGCGGGGGCGGACCCTTGGAGCGCAGCATCCTCGCTCAGCCGCCCGAGGCCTTGCGTGGCAAAGTGAAGATCACCGAACAAGGCGAAATCATCTCGCAGCGCTACGGTCACCCGGACATCGCCCGGCGTTCCCTCGAAGCGGCGGTCTCCGCCATATTGGTCGGCGCCGCCAACGTGCAGACCGAAGCTATGCAGGCCACAGAGCGCGATTGGTCCGCCTGTGTCGAAGGGCTTTCGGAAGCCTCGCGCCAGGCGTACGTGCGCTTTGTCTACGGCCAGCCGGAGTTTCTCACCTACTTCCAGCAGGCCACACCGATAGAGGAGATAGGGCGGTTGAACATCGGATCGCGCCCGAGCAAGCGCAGGAGCAGCGCCCGCATACAGGACCTGCGGGCCATTCCCTGGGTGTTCTCGTGGACGCAGAACCGGCACCTCCTGCCCGCTTGGTACGGCTTTGGCAGCGCCGTCGGCGCTGTTGTCGAAAGCCGTCCCGAGACTCTCCAGGCCTTGCGCCGCATGTACCGGCACTGGCCGTTTTTCAAGGCCCTGATAGACAACCTGCAAATGGCCCTGGCCAAAGCGGACATGCGCATCGCGCCCGAGTATGTGCGGCTGGTGGAGGACGCGTCCATCGGCCAGCGCATCTTTGCCGGCATCCGCGAGGAGTACGACCGCACCCGCAGGGTGGTGCTTGACATCATTGAGCGCGACGATGTGCTCGCCGACTTCCGCGTCATCCGCGAGTCCATCAACTTGCGCAATCCGTATGTAGATCCCTTGTCCTTCTTCCAGGTCCTGCTGCTGCGCGATCTCCGCCAGCAGCGCGCCCGCGGCGAGGACGCCCCCGAGCTGGAACGGGAGGTGCTGTTCACCATCAACGGCATCGCCTCCGGCTTGCGCAACACGGGTTGACACAGCCCTTGAACGCACGCCACTCATCCGCTCACCGGCCGCCGGTCTCGTGCCCCGGCGGCCGGTGGTCGGTGGTCAGCACGCCCGCCCAGAGGGGCGGCCCGGCTATTGGCACCAACCCGGATGAGATGCTGCTCGGCGCGGCTGCCACCTGTTATATGATGACCCTGGCCCTGGCCTTTTGCACTTGCCAGCCGGAAGGTACCATACATCGACCTGAGTGTGTCGTCCACCGCTGCCTTCAACGAGGAAGGCGGTTTGCACTGCGAGCGCAATTGAGCACCGTCCGTACGTCGTGCTCCCGGCCACCGCGAGCGACGCGGACATGGAGAGGGTGCGGGATTTGGTCCGCCTCGTCGAGTCTCGCTGCACGGTGACAAGGGCGCTCAAGGGACACGTGGAGGTTGTGGTCGAAGCGAGGGTTGCAAGGGAGTAGCATTTGTGCGTATAAGGGAAACGTGTCGTATGAATAAATATACAAAAAGATAATAAGTAGGGACCAGGGAGAATAATCTAGACACATGTCGAACCTGCACATGGGTGTCGAGAAAATGGATTGGGTCGAAGGAAGGGTCTCCACACAGTCAAGACGATTGGGCCTGTTGGCTGACATCATTGCTGTCATGTATGCTATGAGGATTTGTTCCGTGTTTACGGCGCTCACTGTTGGCGGGTCCCTCATTTGCCCTGGGAATTGTGCGCGTGTTCTTCGGGATCTTCGAAGGAATCTTTGCGTCGGCGTTCGGTCAGCCGATTGAAGACCACATGCCTCCGGAAGGCGGGGAAGGCATTCGAAGTCATGCTGGCGAGCAACACTCTGGATACGGCCCCGGCCCCGCTGGTGCAGATGCCTACATGAGCCACCAAATGAATTGAATGAACGGGAGGGACTACGAGAGAACATAAACACGGTCGAAAACGTGTTCACAGGTCAAGATGAGTCATTCGGAATCAGGTAGTTGCACAATCCCCATCGACTGATATTTGGATAATTTGCGGGATATTGTAGACGGATCGACTTCGAGAAGTCGTGCCACTTGTTGTAGTGTAGAACACTTTTGAACCGCTATTTTAAGTAACTCCGATTCGACGATTTGAACCGCGCGTTTTAGGGGCACAATGTTTCTTACTGTGATATCGTCCCCAGAAGAATGGGTGTCAATGCTCGTACTTGAATGTGCGCTGGCCCCTGAAAGGATATAGCTTGGTATGTGTCTGGGCTGAATCTCACTGTCTTCAGTGGTAACAATCATACGTTCAATCACGTTTTGCAGTTCTCGCACGTTTCCCGGCCAATTGTATCGTTCAAAGACCTGAATCACTTCATTGGAGATGGTTATCCGTTTGTGGAATTGGCGTGAGTATAAATCCGAAAAGTGTTGGACCAAAGGAAAAATGTCCTCTACTCTGTCCCGCAATGGAGGTATAGAAATCGGGATGACGTTGAGTCTATAGTATAAGTCCTTGCGGAAGAGGCCTTCCTGAATCCTGCGCTCTAAGTTTTGGTTTGTTGCCGCGATGATGCGGACATCAATCAGTCTCGGACTTGAACCTCCGATACGTCTGACCTCCCCGTCTTGCAGTACCCTTAAAAGTTTCGCCTGCAGACTCAGAGGCATGTCACCAATTTCGTCGAGAAACAGGGTCCCTTTGTGCGCCAATTCGAACAATCCGGCCTTTCCGTGCCTGTTTGCTCCGGTAAATGTACCTTGCTCATAACCGAACAGTTCACTTTCTAAAAGGCTTTCCGGTATGGCCGCACAATTGACTTTAATAAATGGATTCGAAGATCGCGGGCTGTATTGATGGATAAAATTTGCGATTACTTCCTTTCCGACTCCAGATTCTCCTGTGATTAACACAGTGGAGTCAACCATCGCAACTTTCACGAGGGTGCTACTCAAATCTGACATCACCTTGCTATGAAATACCAACTTGTGTTGTCGATTGCGTTCCTTGTTCTGAGCTTCGTACAATTGCTGTCTATAGCCCTCGATCAGGGCTTTCATTTGCTTGAGTTCCTCTTCTAATTCATGGATTTCAGTTATGTCTCTCGATGCATTGACTACCCGTGTGATTTTGCCATGAACATCTCGGATAGGAGTGCTGACGACCATTAGGCGGCGACCGGTCTTTGTCTGCTGAATCACCTGCACTTTTTCTCCCCGTTCTAATGCGAGTCTCGTCGCCGATGGGCGATAAACACCTTCCCTTTCGAGTTCATACACTGTCCTTCCGACCAACTCTTCCGGTTTTTTTCCCCATAAAATTTCACAGGCGTTACTGGCGCGAAGTGTTCGCCCTTCACCGTCTGAAACATACAGAACGTCATACGAGTTATCGAATATCGTCTGCAGATCATGGATAGTTGTTTGGTAGGACTGTAATTCATCATGAAAAACCGAACGGTAAACCGAATAATCACCAAAAACAGCCATGATCCCAAATAATTCTCCCGCAAGGCGGACGGGAGCACCGGATAGGACATATTTGGAATCTCCGACAGAGAAAGTATGACCAACAATCGTTTTTGACTGCAGAAGGTCCATCCAGTATTGGGAAGATAAGAAGGAGGACCGGACTTCTTCATACACCCTGCGGCCGGACTCATTTGCGAACAGGAGTTCTCCTGTAGGGGAAAGCAAGCATCCCGAAAACGGAAGAGCGTTTAAAACAAGGTTGATAATCTCGGTTTCATGGATTGGACGCTTGAACTGCTCTCCCATCAACATTCCCCCCTTGATGCAATATTTTATCTTTATCATCGCATGTAAATTGCCAAAGTGCAATGCAAATGTGCAAGAATAATCGCCTGTATCAGTTTCACATCCAAGGTTGTCTGCAAAATTCTTTGATAGCCCGGCTGTTTAGGCAACAAGGTAAGCGTCTTTCTGTTGGCACAGAAATTGCAGACAACATAGAAGCGAAAGCGCTTGTTTGGGGGTGAAGGCTGCGCAGGATTATATCAATGGAAGGCTGCGGAATGTTCGTTCTGCTGTAGTAGGAAAGTTATCGAAGAAAGAAGAGAGAAAGAAGCGACTATAGCCAAGAGAGGTGAAAATTGAAATGGCCACATCCGTGAAAGGAATTCGACTAATTAGGCAGGTCACCCTGACCAGCAAACAAGTGACGTATGCATTGGTCTGTTCATTTCTAGCCTGGATGTTTTCGGTTTACGACTACATCTTGTTTGGAACTCTTCTACCTGTTATAGCGCAGAGTTTTCATTGGTCGACCGTTCTCAGTTTGCAGATTGCCACATGGGTATCTGTAGGAACATTTATCCTGTCCTTCCTCGTAGGACCCATGACTGACTATCTTGGCAGAAAAAATACGCTCATGATCACGACGTTTGGAGCTGCCATCAGCTCGGGGCTGACCGCCCTTACGATGAATCCGATTTATCTCATTTTTATCCGTGCCCTGTCCGGCTTGGGCTACTCTGAGCAGGCGGTCAATACGACCTATCTGACGGAGATTATGGGGCCTGGGCGGCGAGGTTTCCTCTACAGCTTTGTACAAGGGGGATGGCCGATTGGTGTGCTGTTTGCGTCCTTGATGACCGCTGTGCTTGAGCCGCACGTTGGTTGGCGAGGCACGTTCCTGGTGGCAACGTTTCCTGCAATCGTGATTGTAATTCTGTGGTCGAAGCTTCAGGAGTCGCCCAGGTTTGAACAAATGAAGCAGGTCAGACAGCTGCTTCGGAAAAATCGTGTCGAAGAAGCTCACGAGTTGGCCAAGGTCTATGAGATAGACTCCGAGAAGATGACAAAGACCTCTCTTCTACAGATGTTTGACCGCGACACGCGCAAGCACACACTTTTCCTTTGTATCGCTTACCTGCTCAACTGGATGGCCATACAGGTGTTTTCGGTCCTGTCCACCACGGTTTTGGTCGAAGGCAAGGGAATCTCCTTTACGAGCTCTTTGTTCATGCTCATCTTGTCCAACGCCGTTGCTTACATCGGATACGTGACTCACGGATATGTTGGAGACAAGATTGGCCGGCGCGAAACCATCATCATGTCCTGGGTGCTAGGGTCTCTTTTCTACGCCATCATGCTGTTCCTGGCCCATGGCTTCTTGGCCGTAATCGTAACTTACACTTTAGGATTGTTTTTCTTGATTGGTTCCTATTCTGCGGTGATGTCGTATATCAGCGAATCCTTTCCCACCCGCATGCGAGGGACGGCCGCCTCAGTGGTCAACTCGATGGGACCTCTAGGGGGGATCGTGGGCTCAGCCGTCTTTGCTGCGGTCACGGGTACGGCAGGGGTGACTTCTGGAGCCTTGGTGGCTGGCGCATTACCAATGCTGCTCTCCGGTGTATTGATGATAGGCGCTCGCCGAATCCGGCCTGGCCAAGTTCTTGAGTCCATATCCAAATGAGGCCATGAGTTAGACGGGAATAGGAAGGAGAGATTGGTTAAGTGACCGGGTATCCCCACGTGCGAATCATTACAACAGGGGGCACGATAGCGTCTCTCCCTCAAGACAATGGTGATTTGGCGGCGTCTTTGTCGGGGGAGGAACTTGTTCAAAGGCTGGGAATGGCGTCCGTGCAAGTTGACACGCTAACGACTATGGGGAGCTTTGCCTTCAATTATGAAACACTTGCATTCATCGGCGAACGTGTGATAGAGGCACTCGAATCACCGGACGTACAGGGTGTCGTCCTGACGCATGGGACGGATACCATGGAGGAGACCGCATTCTATTTGTCTCTGACTACTGGCCACTACATGAAACCGGTCGTTTTAACGGGGGCCCAGCTAGACGCTTCCAACCCCCACGGCGACGGTCCGAACAATCTTCGGAACGCCGTTTGCATCGCGCAATCCGAGTCAGCGCGCAATATTGGGACTGTCATCGCGTTTGCTGGATTTCTCTATGCCGCCAGGGAAGTGCGAAAGGTGGACACGAGCGCCTTAGAGGCTTTTGATTCGCCGGGTTGGGGACCGGTGGGCCGCATGGATGGTGATCGTGTAATTGTCCTGAGACAGGCGGACCGCAGGCCTGTTTTGAATGTAAAAGTGCCTGTGCCTGTGGCTCTTGTTCGACTTGGAGTGGGGATGACGGGTGCCGAATTTCAGCAGATGTGCACCGGGTATAAGGGGGTGGTTTTGGAGGCTTTCGGGCGTGGCAACGCACATCCAAGCATTCACAGTGAAATATCTCGGCTCGTACAACAGGGTGTCCCCGTTATCGTGACTAGCCGTTGCATCCGCGGGGCTGTCCGACCGGTCTACGGTGGTGGGGGAGGAAGAGATCTGGAGCGCGCGGGTGCATGGTTTGCTGGGGATTTAGCTGGAGAAAAAGCAAGGATTTTACTGGGTCTACTACTAGCTAATAACGTAGGGTGGCAAGAGATGTGGAGATTCGTAGAGGCGTATAGTCGACCCTAGACAATACGGGTGGTTGGGCTGGGGGTTCGGAAAAGTCTATAAAAACTTTACAGGAGGTTCCGTTATGGCGAAGAAGGAGATTTTGGTGGCTTACGGTGTTGACGTCGATGCAGTCGCGGGGTGGCTGGGCTCTTACGCAGGAGAAGATTCTCCAGATGACATTTCCCGTGGAATGTTTGCTGGGGAAGTTGGTGCACCGCGCCTCTTAAAACTCTTTGATAAATATAACATTAAGACGACATGGTTCATACCGGGGCACTCCATTGAGACATTTCCGGAGCAGATGAAAATGGTTGTAGAAGCGGGACACGAAGTGGGGGCCCATGGCTATTCTCATGAAAACCCAATAGCCATGACTGAGCGGCAGGAAGAGGAAGTCCTACTTCGGTCGATTGAATTAATTGAGCAGTTGTCTGGTAAGCGACCGACTGGCTATGTGGCCCCATGGTGGGAATTCTCGAATATTACAAATGAACTTTTGCTTAAACATGGAATTAAGTATGACCACAGTCTTATGCATAATGATTTTACTCCATATTACGTACGCGTTGGCGACAAATGGACAAAGATTGATTATTCGAAAGAAGCGTCCGAGTGGATGAAGCCACTTGAAAGAGGAATAGAGACAGACTTGGTTGAAATCCCGGCGAACTGGTATCTGGATGACCTGCCGCCGATGATGTTCATCAAGAAATCACCCAACAGTTTTGGATTCGTAAGCCCAAGGGATATTGAGCAGCTGTGGCGTGACCAGTTTGACTGGGTGTATCGCGAATTTGACTATGCCGTATTTCCGATGACGATACACCCGGATGTCAGTGGACGTCCCCAAGTCCTTCTGATGCATGAACGCTTGATTGAGTACATTAACCAGCACGAGGGTGTGCGGTGGGTTACGTTCAATGAGATAGCTGACGACTTTCTGCAGAGGTTTCCACGCAATAAATGATTCTCTTTGAAACATGGAGAGTGGTGATTGGTGCCCCCAATGTGGGGGCACCCGCCCGATTCAAAGAGTGAAGGGAGTATCAAAACGTGCGGTTGATAGGCAAACGAGCCGTTATTACAGGTGGAGGTAGTGGGATTGGTCGTGCAATAGCACTTAGGATGGCGGCCGAAGGTGCCGATATCGTTGTAAACTGGCTGGGTCAAAGTGAATCCACCATCGACCGTCTACGTGAGGAAATTGAAGGGCAAGGTCGGCGAGCCCACTTTGTGCAGGGTGACGTCTCCTTGGAACAAACGGCACGCACGGTGATTGAGACCGCAATTGAAAAACTTGGTGGAATCGACATCCTTGTCAACAATGCGGGGATATTGACGCAATCACCGATTCATGAGATGAGTGTGGAGATATGGGACCGTATGATTGAGGTAGATTTACGGAGCGTTTTTCTGACTACCAGATTCGCTGTTCCACACATGATGAAGCAGCGGTACGGTCGCATCATTAGTATTGCATCGCAGTTGGGACAAAAAGGTGGAGTCGATTTAAGCCATTATGCCGCTGCGAAAGCCGGCGTCATCGGATTCACTAAATCTATAGCTTTGGAATTGGGAAAATACGGAATCACCGCGAATTGTGTGGCGCCAGGTCCGATTGAAACGGAGCTGATACGTGGATTGGATGACGATTGGAAGCAAGCCAAGCGCAATGAATTGGCTATCCCTCGATTTGGGACAGTTGAGGAAGTAGCCCCGACCGTAGTTTTCCTCGCGAGTGATCCAGACGGAAGTCTATATACCGGGCAAACTCTTGGTCCAAACTGCGGAGACGTGATGTTATAAACAGCAGCAAATCATAAGTTTGTAGGAAGGATTGAATCATCGATGTGTGTGTTATGTGGTGAGTTGATTACTCAGATTCATTGGACGGATAAGTTGTCTGGTGAGGATGAGCAATCTACAACCATTGTCGGAGGCGCAAGTCAGCGTACCCGCACGCGAGATCATCATCACCGGGTAAAGATTTTAAACGAGGTTCTTGAATTTTACGGATTGAATGTGCGGTACTGGGCGGGAAATCGGTATATGATATCGGATCGTAAGGGTAACTCGGTACTATGCACAAACCTGTCTGAAGTTTGGACAGAAGCCCAAAACCTTGCTGGACAGCCAGTCGATCCTACCGATTCACGCCTGGTGAACCATCTCAGCCTTATCGGCGACGTCAAGGGGAATATGGGGTAATGAAGACGGACAAGATTCCTGCTTTTGTGGTCACCGGATTTCTGGGCAGTGGTAAAACGACATTGCTTCAGAAAATGCTGAGACATGGTAGATGGAGAAACTCGGCTCTCATCGTCAATGAATTTGGTCAGGCTTCGATTGACCATCACCTATTAAACGCTGCCGCTGAAGAACTGTCTCTCATCGGTGGTGGATGCGCTTGTTGTCAAAAGCGTGAGGACCTTGCGAGAGAATTGTCTAAGTTGATAAACCGCAAAGACTCTCAAATCCTCACCGGTGTAGTCATCGAAACTACAGGCCTTGCCGATCCGGCCCCCATGGTATTCACAATCCTTACCGATCCTATGTTGCAGCACCATTTTCGTATCGGTGGCATTCTGACAACGGTTGACAGCGTAAATTATCCTCGACAAACCGGCAACCATCCGGAACTCTCCAAACAAATTTCTTTGGCAGACGTCATAGTGGTCACGAAACGCGACCTCGTTGATTCTGTGACGGAGGAACAGGTATTTGGCAGAATCCGTGCGTTGAACCCGACTGCAAAAATCTTTATTTCAGAACACGGAAATATGGATTTTAATGCCTTGTTCGCTGCACTGGATTGGTCTGCCGAGACAAGTGGGAATATCCTGCCCCATGCGATTACCGTAGATAAAAAACTTGAAAATTCACATATTTATCAAACTGAAACGCAATCCGTATCCATTTCATTTGATGGTCCTATCGACTGGTCAGCGTTCGGAGTATGGATGAGTATGCTCTTGTTCGCTCGCGGAGAACATGTGTTACGGGTAAAAGGAATACTCGACGTTGGTAACGATGGACCGGTGGTCTTAAATGGGGTGCAACATATCATCCATCCACCCGAACATTTATCAGATTGGTCAGGCCATGACCGCCAAACCAGAATCACATTCATTTTAAGGGGGATTCATGCGGAGGAAATGATCAACTCTCTCCATGCCTTCCGTCATTTGCTTGGGGCTCGACCCATCTTACTTAATGCGTGAAACGCAATGGCTACTCCTAGTCCTGTCCGAATCTTCTTTGACGGACGGGCGAACGGACACTTCGTCGACTAAATCGGGTCGGAGGGATGCGCACTCCTGGTTTGGACTACATTTCCTGTGCTTATATCACCCTTTCATACGTTGAGCGGTGCGCGCGCGTCTTGGCGAAATGGTGGTCGTGATGCCGCTCAACGTATCCATGAAACCCATCCCACCACCCGATTGGACATGTCATCGAAGATAGGAGCTGCCAGGGTAGACACACCCCTTCGATATTGCTCACGAGAATCTACGTAGCGGCGTTTACGAATCATCACCATGTCATCGTGTGGCCTACCCGGGTGTGTAGTGTAGAACGTCTTTTGCAACAGTTACTAAAGGCGCGATTATTAAAACTCCATCAAGCCACATTGACAACGTTATCATTCTGTGCAATCATTAATTTATCAAATGTATTAATTAAATAGAGAAGGGGTGAGGTGATCATTGAAAGTCATCTATTTCGACATCGATAGTCTTCGTCCTGACCATCTGGGCGTGTACGGCTATAAACGTCCGACATCCCCCAATATTGATCAAGTTGCTCGGGATGGAATCGTGTTTACCAACTGCTATACGTCAGACAGCCCTTGCATGCCCTCCAGAGCGGCGACGATTAGTGGGCGGTTGGGGACGAGAACAGGTATTGTGACACATGGATCACGCGGCGAAACCATGGATCTCAAAGTCGATACCTTACCGAACATCTTGCGCGTCGCAGGGGTCACGACTGCCGCCGTCTCTACCTTTGGAAGACATCCTTCTCCGTGGTTTTATGTCGGATGGGAAAATTTTTACGATCCAAAAGGTTGGCACTTTCAGGCCACTCCGGCTTGGAAGATCAACGAGATCGCCTTGGATTGGCTGGATGACCATGCAAAGGACGACTTCTTTCTCTGGGTACAGTACTGGGACGTCCACAGTGTGTACAATCCGCCGGAGTCCTGCGTGGACGCAGTAAAATCGGACGATTATCCAGAATACCCGACCAAGGACCAGGTTCACAATCATCGGAACGATGTGTTTTGGCATTCGGCCGGCATGATGGGGATTGATTCCTACGAGACGTACAAGCATGTGGTGGACCTGTACGATGCTGAGATTCGATATGTTGATTATCACATCGGTCAGGTCCTGAAGAAACTCGATTCGTTAGGGATAAGCGAGGACACGGCCATCATCATTTCCGCCGATCATGGTGAGGAACTTGGCGAGCATGGGGTCTACATTGAGCACTGGAGTGTCTATGATGGCACAAACCGTGTTCCGCTGATCGTGCGTCTTCCGAAAGCTTTGCAGCAATCGGGAGTCAGGCACGACTTGGTCTACCAAATGGATTTGTCCGCAACAATACTGGATTTGTTTGGCGTCCGCGTTCCCGAGAAATGGGATGCGAAATCTCTGCTTTCCGGGGACAGCCGAACGCACCTGGTGTGCGGACATGGGTTGTACACGGCTCAACGAGCCGTCATAACGGAAAATTGGAAATTAATCCGGACCTATCATCCGGGTCAGTGGGATATCCCTAATGTGCAACTTTTTGACCGGAAGCATGATGTATTCGAACAGCACTCCGTGGCGCATGAGCACAGGAGTGTGGTGAAGGAGTTAATGGATTACTTGACGGATTGGGAATCGCGCGTCGCCGGCGAGACGGATCCCATGAAGGTGAACGCGCTGTACGGCCCGCCGGGAATTCAACTCTACGGCCAGCAGGCGATGGAGGCCTATGAGAAGCACCGCCGCGTGATGGATTTTGTTTTGCCGGATCGCAAGCCTTCCATTGACCCCTGATTGGGAATCTCGTGAAGACAGTGTATGGGCGGTGAGAACGATTGCGAAGGGTTTACCCTGCGATTTCAATTGTCGGCGGAATTGCCTTGTGGTGGGTACTCGCACTCATCCCTGCGTTCAGTAAGGTGTTGCCGACACCCATAGCGGTGCTGCAGGCGGTTCCCCAGCAACTTCATGCGGGGCTGGGGACGAACATCGGCATGAGCTTGATGCGGGTAGGCATTGGCTTTGCCATAGCGTTGGTTCTTGCGGTTCCCATCGGGTTCTTGATGGGGTGGTACCGATGGGCCCAGGGATTGCTTGAACCCTGGATCCAGTTTTTTAGAACCGTGCCTCCCATAGCGTTGATTCCAATGGTCGTGATTATTTTCGGCATCGGTGAATCGGCGAAGATATTCGTCATCTGGACCGCCGCATTTTTAACCATCGTGATTTCCGTCTATCAGGGCGTGAAGAACGTGGACACCACTCTGTTGAAGGCGGCCAGAGTGCTTGGGGCCAATGACTTCAATCTGTTTTGGGATGTGGTCATCCCCGCCTCTTTTCCATACATTCTCGTCGGCATCCGGCTGGGTCTCGCGAGCGCTTGGAGCACTTTGGTGGCTGCAGAACTTATCGCGAGTCAGCATGGGCTCGGCAGCATGATTGAGCAGGCTGGGTTGTACTACCAGGTCTCCGTCATTGTCATGGGGATTTTCATCATTGGCATCATCGGGTTTCTCATGGACCGGGGCGTTCTCTGGATGGAAAGGAGGCTGACGAGGTGGCAGGAGACATTGAAATAGGCTCTCAACATGTCATCAAAGTAGAGAACGTGACGAAGGCATTTGCGACCGGTAAGGGAACCCATGTGGTCTTAGACAACGTGAATTTGGAGATTAACGAGGGGGACTTCATCTGTGTGGTCGGTCCTTCTGGATGCGGGAAGACCACCCTGCTGAACATTCTTGGCGGGCTGGAGAGGGCCGACGGAGGAACCGTTTTGCACAGAGGAGTTCCTGTCGAGGGCCCGCATCCCAGTCGCGGTGTCATCTTTCAGCAATACGCACTCTTTCCGTGGAAGACTGTTCTCGGAAATGTGGAGTTTGGATTAAAACTCAAAGGGATACCCAAACGTGAGAGAACAGAAATAGCGCTTCATTATTTGGATCTAGTTGGACTCACAAAGTTTAAAGATGCCTATCCCAAGGAACTGTCCGGGGGCATGAAACAACGCGTGGCCATCGCCAGGGCGTACGCGGTCGATCCCGAGGTCCTGCTCATGGACGAGCCGTTTGGGGCCTTGGATGCTCAAACCCGCGGCCAATTGCAGGAAGAGCTTCTCAAAACGTGGGAAAAGGAGAAGAAGACTGTCTTCTTCATTACGCACGACGTGGAAGAAGCGGTCATATTGGCCAACCGCGTCATCATGATGGACGCCCATCCAGGGCGAATCAAGAAGGAGTTGAAGGTTGACTTACCATACCCGAGAAATCAGGAAACCAAGCTTCTGGATAGTTTTACACATCTGAAGAACGAAGTGTGGATGAATGTCTACCGTCACTAATTTCAATTTCAAGGGGGATTTTTCAATGAAACGTGTGATGCTGGCTGGTGCAATTTCTTTGGCTTCTGTCGTCGCTTTGGCTGGTTGCGGCACGAGCAGTGAGAATTCAACCAACGCCCAGACTTCGAAAGACAAGGAATCTGGAAAGCTCCCTGTCGTTCGCGTTGCGTACATGCCTGATATCCATGGGGCGGCTCCACTGGCGATTGCCCAAAAGGAAGGGTACTTCAAGCAACAGGGCATTGATGTGCAGCCTGTGAAATTCACGAGTGGGCCGCCCGAAATCGATGCGATGGCGGCAGGACAAGTTGATATCGCGTACATTGGGCCGGGCGCCATCTTCCTGGCCGCAGAAGGCAAGGCCGACATTGTTGCCGTTGATAGCCTGAATGTGGGTGACATGATTTTGGCGAATCCGAAGTCGGGCATTAAAACGCTGGCGGACCTGAAGGGGCATACCATCGGTGTGCCAAAAGGAACGTCAGGAGAGATGATCCTCAACCTGGCCCTGAAAAAGGCAGGGTTGACCCCGTCGGATGTCAAAATCGTGAATATGGATGTGTCCAGTGAAGTGAGCGGCTTTGTGGCTGGGCACGTGGATGCTGTGGCCACATGGAATCCTTACACATCCGAGATACAAAAGCAGATGCCGAACACAGTGGTCTTGGCGACGGACAGGACATTCATGCCTGAATTTACGTTTCCGCAGGTATGGACAGCCAGCCCAAGTTTTGAGAAGTCTCACAGTGACCTGGTCCAAAAATTTGTCAATGCTTTAGCCGAAGCGAATGACTGGCGAATGAACCATGTCCAGCAGGCGGTCTCAATGACGGCTTCCTTCACCGGCGCGCCAGCCGCTTCCCTGCAATCCCAAGCAGGCACGACGGATTGGTTGAGTTCCTCCCAAATTCGGTCCTACATGGTCGACGGGACTGTCGATGGGTGGATGAAAAATTTGGAGGAGCAGTTTGTACAGAGCGGAACCCTGCCTAAGGTGGTTAATCCGTCAACGTTTGTGAATGAGAAATACTACAAGAACATCTCCAAATGATGGGTTGCTTTGTCTGTGCTGTGCGCATGGTGCAATGATGAAATGGAGAGATGGAAGTGGCGCAAGTGAGGCCAAACGTCCTGCTGATTACGACTGATCAACAACACGCGAACACGATTCATGCATTGGGGAACTCCGTGATAAAGACCCCGAATCTGGACGCCTTAGCCGCACGTGGCGTGAGTTTTGGGAGGACATACGTTACCAATCCGGTATGTTCCCCAAGCCGAGCTTCTATCTTGACAGGTGAATATCCATCGCGGCACGGATGCTGGAATATTGGTGTGAAATTAGATGAAGGCCGACCGCGCATAAGCGATGCATTCAGCGCGGCGGGGTATCGCACAGCTCTGTTCGGCAAGACCCACTTCCAGCCTGTCCTGGCAGAGGGGAGTTTTGAGGCGCGCCCGCACACTTTTGATAGAGATTTTTGGCGACATTGGGATGGCCCGTATTACGGCTTTCAAAAAGTCAAGATGCTCCACGGTCACGCTGACGAGATATCCTCTGCGGGCATGCACTATGGCGTCTGGTTGGAGGATCAAGGCATCGATATTGACAAGTATTTCGGCCCGAATGGCGGCTATCGCGAGGGGAGGTGGGACCTCCCCGAGGAATTTCACTATACCAGGTGGACGGCTGACCAAACGATAGAGTTCCTCGAGCAGCACGACACGGATCAGCCATTCTTTGTGTGGTGCAGTTTCCAAGATCCCCACAACGCGTTCTTGGTGCCGGAACCATGGGACCAGATGTACGATATTGAGGATCTGCCCGAGTTTATCCGGCGGCCCGGTGAAATGGACGACAAGACCCTTTTGCACAAGTGCCTCATTGAGGACAGGCTGGATGAAATGGATGTCGAAATCACCGCCGATCCGAACCATCCAACGAAAGGCATACAGTGTCTTGGGCCGACGACGGACAAAATCGGTGAAACGCGCGCCAAACGGTGGCTGGCCGCCTATTACGGTATGATCAGTCTGATTGATCATCACATTGGTCGACTGATGCAGACTCTTGATCGACTCGGGCTGACCGAAAATACGGTTGTCATCTTCACATCGGATCATGGTGATTATGCGGGTAACCACGGACTGTGGTTAAAAGGCCCGCTTCACTACGAGGACGTGATACGCGTTCCGTTTATCGTAAGCTGGCCAGGGCACATTCCGCAAAATGTCCAGAGTCAGAGTTTGCAAAGTCTGGTCGATCTCGCACCTACCTTGTGTGACTTGTGCCAAATTGGGAACGCACCTAGTGTCCAAGGTGTGAGCCAGCTTCACACCTGGATGAACCCGCATGAATCCGTGCGGAACTATTGCCTGATTGAGAATCGTGCCGAACCCGCGTTTTATGTCAAGACCATCGTTGACGAGCGGTACAAGCTCAACTATTTTCTGGGCCGCAATGAAGGAGAACTGTATGATTTGCAGGAGGATCCGCACGAATTCGTGAATTTATACAACGATCCGGCTTACACCGATGTTGTATTGCGAATGATGAAGGCCATGATAGACATGTATGGACAGCTCGAAGGACCGTATCCGCCCCGCTTGAGTTTCGCGTAGAACCACCCGGGGAGCTGCCTTCACAGACAAGAGGTGACCCTTGCGATGATTGGCCAGAATGTAAACCGTACAAAGCACCTGAATCGCTACTTGGTTTTAAAAACGGTTTATCAGTACGGGCCAATCAGTCGCTTGGCGATTTCGAAGATCACCCATTTGGCAGCGGCAACCATCTCCAACATCACATCCGAGCTCATCTCCGACGGAATTCTCGTTGAAACGGATCGGGTGGCTTCTCAAAGCAGAGTGGGCAGAAGAGAGATCTTGATTGATGTGAACGCGGATGGCCGATACGTCATCGGCGTTCACATCGGGAGAAAGATTCTTAGCTGCAGTGTGATTAATTTGAAGGGTGAGATCCTGCAAAGAGAAGACCATCTCTCGGAAGACCAGTCTGTCGATGAGACCGTAGCGCTGATTGAGGCGTTCGTTCGCAAGCTAACCGTAAACCAGGAAAAAGTGTTGGGAATTGCCCTGGGAGTCAATGGATGGGTGGATTTCTTTTCTGGCACTGTGAATCGGCGCCCTAATGAGCGCTGGGCCAATGTACCCTTGGTGGAATTTGTTCAGAGACGAACGGGCGCGCGCGTGGTGATGGACAACAACGTAGTGGGGATGTCACTGGCGGAAAAACTCATGGGTCTCGGGAAACCGTTGAACAATATGCTTTTCCTGTACGCCGATGTGGGTGTGGGCGCTGGGTTGATAAGCAATGGCGTTCCCTATCGGTTTGGTCCTGTGAATGTGGGGCACATTTCCATTCGCCAGGACTCCGATGAATGCTGGTGCGGAAGCGTTGGATGCGTGGAGCTGTTCGCGGGCACCGATAACATTCTAAGAAAAGTGAAATCATTGTATCCCCATTATTTCGCGAACGGGGACATAGATATATCTGACTTGATTGCGCTTGAAAACGTCCCCGAAATCCGGGAGGTGTTCCAAGAAGTCGGAGCCTCCCTGGGTATCGGCTTAACCAACACGATGAACGTGTTGTCTGTACCGCATGTGATTGCCTGTGGCCGGATATTTGACAGTGAAGTCGTGTGGAATGAACTGAAACATGTCCTAACCAAGAGAGTCATTACCGGGCCTGTCACAATCCAGAAGTCCGCATACGGTGTGCATGAGATTGGCGTGCTGGGAGCAGGCAGTTTGGGCATCTACCACTTCATGCTGGTTGGCGGATTGCCAGATCTGGAACGGGAACTCATGCCATACATCTAGGCGGTATTTCTCGATGGACTTATCACCTCCAGTACGTGCCTGATGATTTCAAACGGGGGGATCTGCGAATGAAAAACCTCCAAACTCATTCGTGTTGCACTCCGGGCCGAAAGGGGTCATCGGGTCGCGTCCAGTTTCCACATGGCGGTGAGACGAAAGACGTCACTTCTGACATGATCTATCTACCAGGTGGAGACTTCCTGATGGGGACCGACTCCAACGAGGGCTTTCCCGATGACGGGGAAGGTCCGGTCCACAAAGTGACCTTGAAACCATTCTACATTGACGCTTGTACAGTCACGAACGCCGAGTTTCAATTGTTTGTGCAAGAGACCGGCTATGTCACGGATGCGGAGAAGTTTGGCTGGTCCTTTGTTTTCCACAGTTTGGTTTCCGAACAGGTCGCCAAGACCGTCACGCAAGTCGTTCCCACAGCGCCTTGGTGGTATGTGGTGGAGGGCGCTGATTGGCAACATCCTGAGGGCCCCGATTCGGACATCTCAAACCGGCTGGATCACCCCGTGGTCCACGTGTCGTGGAACGACGCAGTTGCTTATTGCGCATGGGCCGGAAAAAGGTTGCCGACCGAGGCGGAGTGGGAATACGCGGCAAGGGGCGGATTGGTTCAAAAACGTTACCCCTGGGGGGACTCGTTGCTCTCAGAGGATGGAGAGCACCAGTGTAATATATGGCAGGGGGAATTTCCATACCGGAACACCGCGGAGGACGGGTTTGTCAGTACAGCACCCGCAAAGAGTTTTCGACCCAATGGTTTTGGCTTGTACAACGTATCAGGAAATGTATGGGAATGGTGCGCGGATTGGTTTAGTCCGAATTATTACATGAACAGCCCAACTGTCGATCCGAAGGGGCCCCCGATAGGACAAAACCGAGTCATTCGAGGCGGTTCGTATCTGTGTCATGAATCCTATTGCAATCGTTATCGTGTTGCCGCCAGGAGCTCCAATACGCCCGACAGTTCCACCGGGCACATGGGATTCCGGTGTGCTGCCGATGCCTGATGCAAGTTGTCATCCGCTGCCCGGGCATGTGCAATTGTTGGGGATTGAAACCAGACTGCGGTGGCGAAGGTGGAAATGATGATCAGCAGGAGGAAATCTACACAAGTTCATCAGGGTTTAGAACGGCCGCCTGTCTTCGTGGATGAATCTAAATATGTCCAGCAGCATCTCGCCAACGAACGTACATTTCTGGCGTGGATTCGTACAATCATATCGATTTTAGGCGTTGGTTTCGTAACAACCACACTTCATTTTGAATTCGGCAATCGACTACATTCAAACGCTGACCTGCTCATCAAGCTGATAGGCTTATTTACAATTGTATTTGGCTTTGTGGCATCCGTTTTCGCGGCTGTTTCGTATCTACAGAAGCGAGAGGGGATTAATCATTCTGGGTTTCATTCAACCGGGATCTGTGTCATCTTCGTCGGCTCTTCCGTCGCCGCAGTTTTGATTGCCATGGCGTGTTATATGGCCCTCGCCTACTAGCGTTCCGTTAGAACAGTATGGCAGCCCCCGAAAGTACCGGAGGGAACAACGTAGAAGATGAATGATACTGATGAGAGTAAACGCGTTTTGCAACACCTGGCCAATGAGCGAACGGTGCTGGCTTGGCTGCGCTCAATTCTATCTGTATCCGGTGTGGGATTTGCGTTAATTACTCTCGCCATCGATACCCATATCTCCAGATGGTATCCAATCCGCATCGTAGCTGAAGGCCTGACGCTATCCGGTGCTTTAGCCTCCGTGTTGGCCACGGTTCACTACTTCAAGAAAAGGGCGGAGATCAACGTTCATGGTCACCGCACAAGTCTTCATTCCCTCTTTTGGCTGTACGGATTGCTAGGTCTGATTCTTGTTGTAGCAGTCGGTTTGGGAGTCATGCAGTTTCTGTCCCATGTTTGACATAGAAGTTAGGCCTAACCATCGATGATGAAGCTCAACATACTCGCAGGTATGGCTTGATTGAAAATTAGCCTTTCTGTAGATTAGTGTTAACTCGGACATGGAGGATGTAGCCATGGTACCACCCAACTTCGATAGCGGGGGAGATTTCAAGAGCAATTGGGGGCAGGAATGAATCACTCCCGTAGAGCGAGTATGGAGTAACAATGACGGGCCGCTTGCTTCGGCTGGGTTCTTGCCGGTCGGAAAATGCCGAAAGATTGGTGCTATGGAGTAAAAATGTAGAACATGCAATGGCTTCAGATACTAATGTGGTCGTACCAAGTATGCAAGTGAATGATGAGGGGGAAATGTCATGAATCGTATAGCCCATTTTGAAATGCAAGTAGCGAATACGGAACAAACAGTCGAGTTTTATAGGAACATCTTCGGGTGGAAGATTGAAAAACATGGTGATTTAGGCTATTGGCTTATTACCACGGATGAAGAAGGCACCGGCATTACCGGTGGAATTTTGCCCTCCCCTGATGGGCAAGCTCGTGTAATTAACACAATTGAGGTTGATAACGTGGACGAATATTTAGTGAAAATTACTGCGAATGGCGGTGAGACGGTATACCCAAAAATGCCGATTCCAGGGAGAGGTTATGTTGCATATTGTCAAGGCCCCGAAAAGCTGATTTTTGGGATATTCCAACGTGATGAGAATGCCAAATGACTTTTTCCGGGACGAATGTGGGATATGGATTCTGTAGATGGGTTAGTTCCTCAGTGAGGGAGATTACTTGTCTGGACGCAGAAATGCAGAAGCGGATACCCCCTTTATGAAGCGGAGAATTCTCTGATACACCATTGACGTCGGGATTGGACGCGCGTCGAGGGAAGAAGGCGGGGCAGTCCGATTCCATCTTGCTTATCCATATTGATTGGAATCGTCATACATATGACGCGCTGAGCATCCAGCGGGACACGCGGATGTACATGCCGGGCAATGGGTACACGGAGATAACCTCGTCGGGTATGGCCTGCCTGGAACCGACTACGGCTGTCAGCAACTCCACCAGGCCGCATTGGTCGGTATTGGCAAGGCGATGCTGGAATATTTTACTTTATACTTGAGGAGGGGTAGCCTGTGCAGAAGTTTGACATCGCCGTGATACCGGGCGACGGAATCGGTAAGGAAGTGGTTCCGGCGGCCATTCGTGTCCTGGATGCTGCTGCTGAGATCCACGGAGGATTGGCGTTCTCTTGGACAGAGTTCCCGTGGAGTTGCGATTATTATCTGGAGCACGGCGAAATGATGCCGGAAACAGGGATTGAGACGCTGAAAAACTTTGATCAGATATTCTTGGGTGCGGTTGGCATGCCGAGCGTGGTCCCGGACCACGTGTCCCTATGGGGATTGCTCATCAAAATTCGAAGAGAGCTGCAGCAGACCGTCAACATACGGCCTGCCAAGCTGTTGCCGGGGTTGCCATCCCCTCTGCGGCACCCGAACGGCTTTGATCTGCTGGTGGTTCGCGAGAACTCCGAGGGTGAGTACTCCGAGATTGGCGGACGGATCCACGAAGGACAGGACGAGATGGCGATTCAGAACTCGGTCTTCACCCGAAAAGCCACGGAACGGGTGATGCGGTACGCATTTGAGTTGGCGTCGAAGCGCAAGCGGCACGTGACATGCGCGACCAAATCGAATGGCATCACGCACACAATGCCGTTTTGGGATCGGGTGTTTGGTGAGGTGAGCAGGGAGTTTCCCGACATTCAGACCTCGCGCACACACATTGACGCGCTGTCCGCCTTCTTCGTGATGAAACCGGAGACGTTGGATGTCATCGTGGCTTCGAATCTGTTTGGGGACATTCTGACCGATCTTGGCGGAGCCATCATGGGCAGCATCGGCATCGCGCCCGCCGCGAATTTGAATGTCGAACGGAAATACCCGTCGATGTTTGAACCCGTGCATGGTTCGGCGCCGGATATCGCTGGGCAGGGCATAGCGAACCCGTTGGGTCAAATCTGGACGGGGAAGATGATGCTCGACTTTCTCGGGTACGAAGAGCTGGGTGATCTCGTGCTGAAGGCGATAGAGAAGACGTTGGCGTCCGGCGTAAAGACGCGCGATATTGGCGGCAGGCACAGCACGGAGGAGGTCACCCGCGCGGTGTTGGACAACCTGAGGGCACAGGCGTGAGACCAAATTCATGCAGCGGGTGCCGAGAGGTTGAGTCGAACAGGGGCAGGAATGTTGCGAAGCAACCACTTGGAATGTGGGATGGGCCCGCCGTACACCGAGTTGCATACTGGCGAGCCCTTTCGCCGTTTTTGGAGGGTGTAGGAGTGCGGAGACAGGAGCGAATACAGACTGTGAACCTCTGGGCGTGATGTGTGGGCTTCGCGTGGGATCATTCACTTCGTTTGAAGTTCATTCCAAATCATTTTGGAGATGTCGTCTATGGTGTCGATGCCGTACTGCTCCGTCGGGTTGTTGATGGTGTACACTGCGATGACATAGTTGCGCCCATCTCCGTCCACGTAACCTAAACTGTTGATCCGCCAATC
Source organism: Alicyclobacillus kakegawensis NBRC 103104 (assembly GCF_001552655.1). Taxonomy (GTDB): domain Bacteria; phylum Bacillota; class Bacilli; order Alicyclobacillales; family Alicyclobacillaceae; genus Alicyclobacillus_G; species Alicyclobacillus_G kakegawensis. The sequence goes on from NZ_BCRP01000018.1 coordinate 50,725, forward strand.
GGACCAGGTCTTCGGTGACCATCCATCTTTAATGGCCACTGTCGCGTTGGTGTCGACTCCCGCACTCACTCCCCATTGTTGATCCGCTTCCACGTGTTCCATCAGATTAAGTCCGTACTTACGTTCCTCATTGGTTAGGATGTCATTTGGGCAGGCGAATAGCTTCATGGCTTTTAACATGTCCGACGCTGTCGTGGTGGTCAATCCCCAGTGGTCATTCGCGGTGGTGTGGGACATTCCCAGCTGATCCATGAACCTCTGCATAGCCGCAGTGCCGCCGTCATCCTCCCATAAATCGGTGGCGGCATCATTGTCGCTATTTTCAATCATTCGCGTCGATTGTTCTTGCTGCTCCTCTGTTAGATTTCCATCATTCTCTTTCAACGTCTCCGCCAGGATAAGTACTTTTATGGTGCTTGCGGGACAATATACCGAATTCGGATGGAAACTGTATGTTTTCCCCGTCCTTTTATCGTAGATCGCGACAGAGACATCGTCGTCACGTGTTTTTATAAATTGGCGAAATTGGGTTCCAAATAGATTCAGACGGTGTTGTGTCGGTTCCGTCGTACGGCTTACCGGTTTCGTGACCTGACTTGGTCGTTGTGCCGCAGCTTGCCGTGCTCGCATTCCGTACTGCAAAAAAATCAGGATACCAAGGATTCCTGCGATGACTACAGAACCAAGAATTTTCCTGACCATATTGGCCCACCCCATACTTTAAGTTAGAGGAAGCGCCTTGAAGGGAAGTTGAATTTCAGGGAACATGGCACATTTGGCTTGATAATTCAGTGGCGGTGCATGACTCCGGTTGCATTCGTACTTGAGGTGACGACTTGCAAGCGTCGGGAGGCCCCATGCAACTTACAGGCTGTGTGGGCAGAGGCTGATAACAATAAATTTTCAAAAACGTATTTACAAGGACGCCTGCCCCAATTATAATGAGGCAAAGAAAGCGCTATCCTTAATGTCATCCGTGACGAGGTCGACCGAAAGACTCTCTCGGATGGAGGTTTGCTTATATGTATACATAAAAATATAAAAATAAATATTTTATAGATCTCATTCGCTGTATGGGATACCAACTCAGGTTTTCGTTGTGCGAACATGCAGATCTATGAACAAGACCAGGGTACAAAGATTTGATAAAGGGGGAAGAAGGAGCAAAATACGACAAATCTTAGGCTCAAATGAGGTGCAAACTGAGAGTGTAAAGAAGTCATTGGAGGCTGTTTGAAAGAAAAACTTTTGTTTCTCCTACCCTTATTGTAAGCGGTTTCCTTCAGAAAATATCTCACTGGGACAGTTCGGTGTTTTCGGCTGGGAAAGCGGTTTCCTTGTATCCGGCCGACTTCGGATGTTTGACGCATGTACGTGTCCGGTACGGATCGTATAAGGCCACCTTGACCTGCATGAGACTTCATGCCAAGCGCGTGTTGGACATGAAAGAATAGAATTTAAGACGAAAGGTATGTGAAGGAGATGACCGGAAAAATTCAGCTACAAACTCTATCGGGGCCGAAGGGATTGAGGTGGAGTCGAACCCTTTTTTCGGTCAAGGAACTCGGCGTAATCGGGGGCATCGTTCTAGCCGCAGTCATATTTACCGTCTTGAATCCACAGTTTTTATCGATGACGGAGGCCGCCTCCATTATTACAAGCGCGGCGGAGATTGGCATCATCGCAATTGGCATCACCATCCTCATGATAAGTGGGGAGTTTGACCTCTCAGTCGGTTCCATCTACGCATTGTGTCCCACCATCTGGGCGTATCTCTTTGTCCAACAACACTGGAACATTTGGCTCAGCCTCGTGTGCGCCCTCATTCCCGCTGCACTGACCGGTTTGGCCAATGGACTCATCGTGACGCGATTCCATGTCAACTCATTCATTGTCACGTTGGGCACACAGATGTGGTGGCGCGGCATCGTTCTCGTGGCGACTGGAGGATATCCCATTTCGTACTTCGGCAGTTCCAAATTGATGCACGTGTTGGGAGGGGAGGTTGCCGGGGGGCTGCACTTTACCGCGGTCTGGTTTGTCGTGGCCGCTGTGCTCGGATGGTTTGTACTCAACAAGACGAAATTTGGGAACTGGTGCTTTGCTTCCGGTGGCAAACCGGATGCTGCGCGCGCCATGGGGATTCCGGTGACGCGGGTCAAGGTTGTGAACTTCTGCATCAGCGCTTTGTTGGCTGGCTTAGTTGGGTGTATGGACCTCGCAAGGCTGAATTCGGTCTCCCCGGCACAGGGTCAAGGCTTAGAACTCACCGTCATCGTGGCTGCGGTGATTGGCGGCACGGCACTTGCCGGGGGCATCGGGAGTGTGGTCGGCTCCTGCCTCGGTGCCCTTCTGATGGGCATGATTACGTCGGGGTTGATCCTCATGGGGGCGCCAAGTTATTGGTACACATCGTTTGTCGGGCTCATCTTAATCATTGCCGTCATGTTCAACGTACGCGTCAGCAGGATCAGCAAATCTAGAGGTGCGTAAGGGGGTGCGTGAGTGTGGGTGATATCTTGCAACTCTCGAATATCCAGAAGCGGTTTGGGACCGTCCAGGCGCTCAGGGACGTGAATTTTACCATCGCCCAGGGCGAAATTGTGGCACTCATTGGCGACAACGGGGCCGGGAAATCGACGCTCATCAAGATCATCAGCGGGTATCACGCCCCGTCTGAAGGCAGGATGGTTTTCGATGGTCGAGAGGTTCACCTGAGATCTCCCAACGAAGCGCGATCTCTGGGTATTGAAACGGTCTATCAGGATCTCGCTTTGGTTGAGAATTTAAGCCTGTGGAGGAACTTCTTTCTCGGAAAGGAACGAACGAGTGCCGGCTGGTTGAATGTGTTGCGTCGCGAGGAGATGGAAGAGGCTTGTATGGAAGCCTTGGCCGATATGGGGATTCGATTGCGCTCAACGAGAGAAGAAGTCGGTCACATGTCCGGGGGCGAACGGCAAGCCGTCGCCATTGCGCGAGCCGCGTATTTTGGGGCCAAACTCCTGATTCTCGATGAACCCACAGCGGCGTTATCCGTCAAGGAAACCGAGCGGGTTTTTGAAATCGTCAAGGAGGTGAGTCGCAAAGGGGTATCGGTGATTCTCATCATGCACAATCTCGGCCAAGTTTACCAAGTCGCAGATAGATTTGTTGTATTGGAACGCGGCGTCCAGATAGGCAACTTCACAAGGGACCAAACCACGTTGGACGCCATTACCCAAATGGTGGTCGGGGTGCATTGAAGGGGTTCCGACACTCCAGACAACCACAAGTGTTCGTGTGGTTATCGGATGATTGGAACTATATCGATAAAGTTTTGTAAGGGGGCAAATTCATGAGGAGATTATGGAGAAAAGCCATTGCGTCCTCGTTCTGTGCGTTCGGGGCATTGACGTTCACAGTCGGGTGTTCCACGTCCAGCACGAACTCGGCGAACGCATCCTCCGGCGCCTCGGGGTCAAGCCAATTGTCCAGCGGTTCAAACGCGGCTCAGCACACGGGGAACTCGAAACTCACGTTCTACGTCATCGCACACAGCGGACCTTCCGATCCGTTCTGGGCCGTGGAACAGAAAGGGGTGCAGGCGGCGGCGAAAGACCTGGGTGTGAAGGCGATTTTTGAGGGACCACAGACCTTCAGCATTCCGGACGAGGTGAACCTGCTCAATGCAGCGATTGCGGCAAAACCGGCTGGGATAGCGGTTACCCTGCCGGATCCCAAAGCATTCAATGAATCCATCAAGCAGGCGCAGGCCAATGGAATACCCGTCATTTCGTTCAATGCGCAGGATTTCTCGAAGAGCGTTCCTGTGAAAGGGTATGTCGGCCAAGATGAAACGCAATCGGGCGACTTCCTCGCGAGTCACGTGCTCAATCAACTCCACTCTGGTGATCACACCGTGATTCTCAACAGCCAGCCCGGAGCACTGAATTTGACCTGGCGAGAACGGGGGATTGAGCAGGTGTTAAAACCGAAGGGGGTCTCGGTAGATGTGCTCAACATCGGGACCGACGCGAACCAAGCCATCTCCATCTTGCAGAGCTACTTTGCCAAACATCCAAACGTCAAACTCATTTTCAGTTTGGGGCCGCAGGAGACGATACCTGCTGTCCAGTTCCTGAAACAAGCCAATCTGCAAGACAAGGTGAAAATCGCGTCGTTCGACATTGATCCGAACACCCTGCACGCCATTCAGCAGGGCATGGACCTGGGGACGGTCGACCAGCAACCCTTTGTCCAGGCTTACATGTCTGTCGTGGAGCTCTACCTGACGGCCAAATACGGCATGTCGCCCGTGGACGTCAATACGGGGACGTTGTTCGTGACGAAGGACAACGTATCGAAGATGGAGAAGCTGGTTCAATCCGGAATCGGCGGCTGAGGGGGCGCGGCGCATGCGCGAAATCTCGCTTGGAATCATCGGTGTAGGTCGGATTGGAAAGCTGCACGGAGAGAACATTCGCCGACTTGAGGGGGTGAGAATCAAAACGGTCTCCGACATCTATGTCGATGCGATTCGCACGTGGGCCAAGGATATGGGCATCCCGCACGTCACCGACGATTATCTGGATATCCTTTCCGATTCCGAGATTGACGCCATTCTCATCTGTGCGCCGACAGACCTGCATACACAGATCATTGAGGAAGCAGCCCGGATTGGGAAACACGTATTCTGCGAGAAACCGGTCAGCATGGAGCTTGAGAAGACGCGTCGCGCCGTCGACACCGCACAGGCAAACGGCATCTGCTTGCAAATCGGTTTCAACCGCAGGTTTGATCATAACTTCAAGCGGCTGAGACAGGCGGTTGTTGACGGGGCTGTGGGCGAAACCCATATCCTGAAAATCACGTCGCGGGACCCTAACCCTCCATCGGCCGATTATATCAAAACTTCGGGCGGGATTTTTCTCGACATGGCCATCCACGATTTCGATCTCGCGCGCTATCTCGTCGGCGGAGAAGTCGAAGAGGTGTATGCCCGGGGAGAGGTCCTTATCGACGATACGTTCCGGGAGCTGGGCGACGTCGACACGGCAGTCACCGTTTTGAAGTTTGACAACGGGGCGATTGGAATCATCGACAACAGTCGCAAGGCGGTCTATGGCTATGACCAGCGCGTTGAGGTTTTCGGATCCAAGGGCTGTATGGTGGTGGACAACGACTATCAGAATACAGCCCAGTTATGGACGGGAGGTGGTGTGTATCGCGATGCGCCCAAATTCTTCTTTCTTGACCGATACAACGAAGCCTATGTCGAAGAAATGAGATCTTTCATTGACTATATCCGCAACGGTACTCCTCCGCTCGTGACAGGGCACGACGGATTCCAAGCAGAGTGTATCGCGCACGCGGCCATGCGCTCGTTGAAGGAAGAGAAACCCATCAAGGTTCGGGATATTTATGAACGCATAGGAGGAGAAACGTGGAACCGCTCAAGGTAGGCATCATCGGGGCCGGCAGAATGGGAGAACTCCATGCACGGAATGTCACAGAAACACCTGGGTGTGTGGTGTCCGCAGCCTGGGATTTAGATGCCGCACGGAGCGCCCGGATTGCCCAAGAGTTACAAAGCCGTGTGGGTTCGAATCCAGAATCGGTGTTTCAAGAAGCGGATGCCGTCATCGTCACCACTCCTACAAGTACACACCTGGATTACATTGAAATGGCACTCCACTACGGGGTCCCGGCCATGGTCGAGAAGCCGCTCACGTTCTCAGCCGGGGATCTCGAAAAGTTGCGGGCGATGAACAACCTGCACCTGATTATGCCCGCATACATGCGGCGCTTCGACCGCGCGTATCGGACGGCGCAACAGTACATTGCCGAGGGGAAAATTGGCCGGGTCCTCAGTGTCATCGCGATTGGCCGGGATCAAACCCCTCCGACACCGGAGTTTGTTCCACAATCTGGCGGTCTGTTTTTTGACATGGGCGTACATGACTACGACCTGATTCAGTGGCTGACCGGTCAACGTGTCGTGCGCGTCCGTTCCATCAGCGGCGGTTTGTGGCGGAACGCTTACATGCAAGCACTTGGCGATCCGGAAGAGGGCGCGGTTCTGCTCAACCTTGACGAGGGTGCCATCGCCCAGGTTCTCCTCAGCCGATCCGTACGATACGGATACGACATCCGCATGCGGGTTTTCGGAACCGAGGGGTCGCTGGAAATCGGGGAGGCGCCACGGGACAAGACGACCCGATTCACGGCGGAGGGGATGGTACGGCAAATGCATTCCTTCCCGGATCGGTTTGAAGACGCCTACCGCAGCGAGGTTGCCGTTTTCCTGGATTGCGTGCGCAAAGGGGCCGCGTTTCCAGTCGACGTGGCGAGTGTGCTGGAGGCGGAACGGGTCGCGTATGCAGCCGCCGAGTCCCAGAGGCGCAACCATGCGGTGAACATCGCAGAGAGAAGGGAAGGCGTATGCTGAATGTTGCGGTTGTCGGAGCCGGGGGGCTGGCCCGCCGTCGCGCGGAGATCCTTCAGTCGTTGTCAGGTGTTCGTGTGTCGGCCATGATTGGGAGGTCCCGGCGGGGCGCGGCCGTAGCCGAAGAGTTAGGGGTCCCCTTCACGACCTCGCTTGTGGATGGCGTGCGGAACGCGGACGCGGTGGTCGTCTCCATATCGACAGACCAACACCTACCGGTCGTGGAGCAACTCTTGTTAGAAGCCAAAAAGCCGCTGCTGCTTGAAAAACCGCTAGCCAGCAATCTGACGGATTGCATCCAGATGTGCCGTTTGATTGAGGAAGCGGGAGTGCCCGTACACATCGGGTACCAGCGGCGTTTTCTGCCCGATTATGTGCGCGCCCATACGGTTGTTAGGTCCGGCGATCTCGGTCGGGTATTCGTGTGCCTTAGCACCAGTCGCGACCGCGTTTGTCCAGACGCAAGGTACATTCGAACGTCGGGTGGCATCTGGCGTGATTTGGTCATCCACGACATTAACCTGATTCGCTGGTTCATGAACGACGAGGTGGAATGGGTCGAGGGCCTTGGTACGAATGGGGACACGGAGTATCTAAAAGAAATGCAGGACTTCGAGGATGTCCTCGGCGTGATGCAGTTCGCCTCAGGTGGTTTAGGGTACGTCGGGGCGAGCCGTACCGCCCATCACGGATGTGACATCCGCACAGAGGTGTGGGGGGAGACCGGATCGGTCTTCGTGGAACTGGATGAACGTCGTGACCTCGCCCTTCTCTCTAAGCAAGGGATTGTTCGGCAAGGATTTACCGATTATTTGGATGTGTTTGGCCGAGCCTTTGTGGAGGAAGTGAAGGCCTGGGTGAAGAGTATGGTGGATGGGACACCCGGAATGATAACCGTGCAAGAAGCCCTGAAGGATTCTATCGTGGCCGAGGCCTTCACGTTGTCGGCGAACGAAGGGCGCAGGGTCTATGTGGAGGAAGTCCGTCAGACGGCCGCCGTCTCATGAAACCATCTCGGAAATGGGAGGGAGCCTGGTGCATACGGTTCGACTCACCGTCGCGCAAGCCCTTGTGCAGTTTCTCGACAACCAATACGTTTTGGTGGATGGCAAGGAATCCAAGTTTGTCCGCGGCATCATGGGGATCTTTGGCCATGGCAACGTCACGGGCCTGGGAGAGGCCATCGAAAATCACCGTGGATCTCTCGAATTCATTCAAGGCAAGAATGAACAGGGCATGGCCCACGCCGCCATTGCGTTTGCCAAGCAGATGAATCGGCGCGCGATTTACGCCTGCACCTCCTCTATCGGTCCCGGTGCGCTGAACATGGTCACCGCAGCCGGAACGGCGACGGTCAACCGGATTCCGGTTCTCTTTCTGCCCGGGGATGTGTTTGCTTGTCGTCAGCCTGATCCGGTGCTCCAGCAGATTGAAACCGCTCACGACTATACCGTCACGGCAAATGACGCGTTTCGTCCGGTGAGCAAATATTGGGACCGGATCAATCGGCCAGAACAACTGATGCAGGCCCTGCTGAATGCCATGCGCGTCCTGACGGATCCGGCAGAGACCGGCGCGGTAACCCTCGCCTTGCCGCAGGATGTTCAAGCAGAGGCCTACGATTGGCCGGTGGAATTTTTGGCGAAGCGCGTGCACGTCATTGACCGCCTGCGCCCCGCCGAGTCTTCCCTGTCCATCGCCGTTGACATGATTTCCAGGAAGCGCAAGCCATTGCTCATCGTGGGCGGGGGTGTGCGGTACAGTGAAGCCGCGGAGACTGTAGAGGCCTTTGCGAAAGCGTTCCGTATCCCTGTTGCCGAAACGCAGGCGGGAAAGGGTGCCGTCGTCAGCGATTTCTCCCTGAATCTCGGCGCCGTAGGGGTGAACGGTTCGGCGGCAGCCAACCGGATCGCTCGCGAGGCTGACTTGGTCATTGGTGTGGGGACCCGGTTCACGGATTTCACGACTTCCTCCAAGACCGCATTTTCCAATCCCGATGTCCAGTTCCTGTCCATCAACGTCTCGAGAGCGGATGCGTACAAACTGCAGGCTTTTCCATTGATTGGGGATGCGAAGGCCGCCTTGACCGAGCTGCAGACGGCCTTGGCCGCACGGGGGTACCAATCGGAACATTCACTTTCCGATTTGGCCGAACTCAAGCAGAAATGGCAAGACGAAGTGACACGCCTTGTTGCGCGGTCACAACCGGAAGGACTGACGCAAACCCAAGTCATTGGCGAGGTGAATCAGTTTATCGACGAGACCGCCGTCATCGTCTGTGCCGCTGGCAGCCTACCCGGCGACCTTCACCGCCTGTGGCGTACGAAATCGCCGGGAACGTACCACATGGAATACGGGTTTTCTTGTATGGGCTACGAGGTCAGTGGTGCGTTCGGCATCAAGCTGGCTGTACCGGATTGCGACGTCTATGCGTTGGTCGGGGACGGCAGCTACTTGATGCTGCATTCTGAACTGGTGACCAGCATTCAAGAGGGCAGAAAGATTACCATCATACTCTTTGACAACCATGGATTCCAGTGCATTCACAGCCTGCAATGCAGCCAAGGAAGCAAGGGCTTCGGCAACGAGTTCCGCTATAAATCCGAGGAGACGCGTCGCTTGACGGGAGAGTATCTGCCGATAGACTTCGCCGCCCACGCGCGGAGCCTCGGGGCAGCCGCGTTCCAGGTTCAGACTGTCGAAGAGCTGCGGCAGGCCTTGCAGGCAAGCCGAGATACGGATGTGACCACGCTCATCGATGTCAAGATAGTTCCCCGGTCCGGGAGTGCGGGGTACGATTCCTGGTGGCGGCTCGGTGTGGCGGAAACCTCCTGTGACGAGGATGTGCGGGCGGCGGCGGTCAGGATGCAGGAGATGGCGAGAAACGCGCGCCCGATTTAGGGGGAGTCCCGCCCCCTTTCCGGACATACAACTGGGAACCAAGGGGATGAGGAGAAAGCATGGGGACTCGAAAACTGTGGCTTGGCGTGCACCCTATCAATTGGATTGGCGAGGATGTATTGGAACACGGGGATTGGTACACGGCAGAACAGGTGCTGGACGAGATTCAGAGCCTGGGTTTTCACGGCATCGAAGTGGTGCGGAAATTACCCCGAGACGTGGCCGGTTTGCAGTCCGTTCTACGTCCCCGAGGACTGCACGTCGTGAGCCAGTGGAAGTCCGTGTACTTTAGCCGCGCGGATTGTGCGGATAAGGATGCGCGACGGAGCGAGTTGGAAGCGTATAAACGCCACGCGGACAGGTTGAGCCAGCTTGGTTCGAAAGTCGTCAGCACCGCCGAACTTGGCGGTTCCGTGTTGGATGCGTCCCAGCCCGGCGCAACTGTGACCCCGTTGGATGACGACGGGTGGGCGCGGCTCATCGAGGGGCTTCACGCGGCTGGGGAGATTTGTCAATCGTTTGGGATGAAGCTGGTATACCACCACCACGCCGGAACGGTGGTAGAGCGGATGGAGGAGATTGACCGGCTGATGGAATCGACGGATCCCAATCTCGTGTACCTGTTGTACGACACGGGGCATGCGTATAACGCCGGGATCAACCCGCTCGATTTGTTCCAGAAGTACGCACACCGAGTCGGTTACATTCACCTCAAAGACGTGCGAGAAGAGGTATACCGCGCTGAGCGGACAAAAGGATCGCCGTTCAAAGAACGGATTCGGAGAGGTGTGTTCACGACACCCGGGCACGGCTGCATCGACTTCAGACCGATTTTGGAGAGCATCTGTCAGTCGGGTTTCACCGGCTGGCTGATGATTGAGGGAGAACAGGATCCGGCTCTGTACAATCCGTATGAGTTTGTCGGACATTCCAAGCGGTATTTGGAAGCCCTGATTCAATCCATAGGGGGTGAATTCCTTTATGACTAAGGCGGTTACGGACGTGGAGCACATCGAAGAATTGAGAGAACTCGCCCGCACGGCGCGCCAACACATTGTGCGCACCATCCATAAGGCAGGAGCCGGACACCTCGGCGGCCCCTTGTCTGCGGTGGACATTCTGACGGCTTTGTATTTCGACGTCATGAATGTCAATCCGGACAACCCATCGTGGGAGGATCGGGATCGATTCGTTTTGTCGAAAGGCCACTCGGCGATTGCACTTTACACGGTCCTGGCGATGCGGGGGTTCTTTCCGGTTGCCGAGCTGGATACGTTCGATGCGATGGATTCCAGGCTCCAGGGCCACCCGGACATGAAGCTGTTGCCGGGGGTTGACATGTCGACCGGATCGCTCGGGCAAGGGATCTCCGCCGCGGTGGGGATGGCTCTGGGGGCCAAACTCCAAGGCCGCAAGTTTCGGGTGTTTTGCCTGATTGGTGACGGGGAATCGCAAGAGGGGCAGGTCTGGGAGGCCGCAGATATCGCCGCCAAGTATGGCCTGGATAATCTCGTTGTCATCATGGACTTCAATAAACTTCAGCAGTTTGGCTGGGGAAAGGGAAGTCTGCGCGCCAGCCCTGTTGCCAATCCAAAAGAGCGGTGGGCGGCTTTTGGGTGGAACGTCGGTGTCGTGAACGATGGCAACGACATCGCCGAGCTGTTGGCCGCGCTGCACACGCCGGCGGCACCGGGACGTCCGTCGATATGGATTGCCCACACGGTGAAGGGCAAAGGGGTTCGCTTTATGGAAAATGACTATGTCTGGCATGCGAAGGTCCCTTCCCTTCAGGAACTGAATGACGCACTCGTGGAATTGGGGGGAACACCTTGTATCTGACCGAAGAATGCGTGGCCATGCGGGACGCTTTTGGGGAGTCGCTGCTTTCTCTATCGCAAGCGGATGAGAGAGTCTATGCGTTAGACGGGGATTTGGCGAACTCAACGAAAGTGGACCGGGTCGCGCATGAAAACCCGGATAAATTTCTGCAGATGGGGATTGCGGAACAGAACATGGTGGGAGTCGCAGCAGGCTTGGCGGCTGTCGGCCTGCAGCCGTGGGTGACCAGTTTTGCGGCGTTCACTTCCAGGCGCGCACTGGATCAAGTGCTCGTTTCGGTGGCGCAGCCGCAACTCGACGTCAAGCTCGTGGGCGCTTACAGCGGGTTGTTGAATGGGAAGACCGGAAAATCGCATCAGGGGCTTGAGGACATCGCCGTGATGCGGGCGGTTCCCAACATGACCATCTTGGCGCCAGCTGACGCGGTGGAAGTAGGCCTCGTGATGAGATGGGCGAATGAACACCCTGGCCCCGTCTACATCCGATTGGCCCGCGATCCGTCGCCCATTGTATTTCCGTCGAGTGCTGCCCATGACGTGGCAAAAGCGGTCTGGCTTTGTGAGGGGACCGACGTGACACTGGTGACGACCGGGATTCAGACGCCCCGGGCGGTGGCGGCCGCGAACATGGCGCGGCATCAGGGGCTGTCCGTGGGTGTGCTGCATGTGCCGTGTATCAAGCCGTTGGATGTCCCGTCTATCGTTTCTGCGGCGCAAAAGACGGGCGCGATGGTCACGGCGGAAGAACACAACATTATCGGTGGCCTCGGCAGCGCGGTGGCTGAAGCGGTCGCCGAGACATGGCCGGTGCCGATAGTCCGCGTGGGCGTGAAAGACAAAAATTCGGAGTCGGGTCCGAGCGATGCCCTGCTCAAAAAGTATGAGTTGGATGAAGATGCCATGATGCAGGCGATACACCGCGCACTACAAATGA
>NZ_BCRP01000019.1 GCF_001552655.1 Alicyclobacillus kakegawensis NBRC 103104
TTTTCCAGTTCCGCAGCCCATAACACCACATTGCCCTGTTGGAAGGAGCCCACTAGTGCCATCCCAGTGACTTTAGCTCCGGGGTCTAGTTTTATGCGAAGGGGCTGGACGCCACCACCTTCCCTCTCCGTCAGAATGATGGTGAAGGGATAACGGCGAAACACGGCCGCTTTGCTCTTCTTCAGAAGCTGTCTGGCCCGTGCTGGGTGACAGGGCATCAGCGGGTTTCGATGATTGTCCAGTACAAACACACGGTTTTGCTTACTCATGGCAGTTACCTGCCTTTCTCCCCGATTGGGGGTCACGTTGGCCTCGCCCGGTTATCCCGGCTTGTCATGCCCGGCATACTGGCTTCCACCCCGTATGCCTGTTTAATGCCGGACGGCAGGGCCCGGAGCTGGCCTCGCACCCCAGGGTGCCATGACCGGGATAACGTCTGCATGAGGGGCTGTTCCCTCTCATGCGGGCTGGTCAACCCCAGGCTTGCTCATCGCAAGCCCCCGGCTTTGCCGTGGGGTGGTTGACACAAACTCGACTAGATCCTCGCTCGACATAAACCGACCGAAACTATTTTCTCTCATGGCACATTATGCTATACTTCTCAATGACCAGCCAGCGCAGGACACATGCGCCGACACTACTCTTGACGTAGTGTATTGGGCGTAGTGTATCTATAGAGACAAATCTCGCGCATCTGGTTGGTCAGATGCGCTTTTATTTTTCGCCAGTAGCCCAATAGAAAGGAGGACCGTCGAACAGGGCGTGGTTGGGCAAAAAGAAAAGACCCTCAGGTTGGCCGCCGGAGGGGTCTTACGGGTTCTCGGTATGAATCTCGCAAAAAGAGATTATCATACCGGCTAGTTAAAGTCAACCACTTTCCGCTGTTCGATGAACCTATGGAGCATGACAAGCTCGAAGCCATCTGGGGGCATCGACTGCTTGACGAGGGATTCCTCGCTATCCCCAATATCATCGTCCGCAATTACCGTCGCCTCGGAATTGAACATGGCGAGTTCGGTTTCATTTGCGCCGTCCTCACATACAAACACGACGGTCGAGATCCTTACCCGAGCCAGGAGACATTAGCCGAACACCTTCAGTGTAGTACACGTCAGATCCGCAAATGGGCAGATAGCCTCGAAAAGAAAGGTCTACTTCTCATCGGTCAGCGTCGCAATCGGCAGAGCAAACAATTCGGGAACGTCGTCTACAACTTTCGACCTCTCATCGAGGCCGCATTGAAGCTCGTCGGCGAAAAGCCACTGCCAGCCTCCAAGGAAGACTGGGACGTCGAGTATCGACAGCCGGTGGAACCTGAAGTTCCAGCGGAACCTCAGATACCGATGGAACTTCAAGTACCGACGGGTAATACCGGACTTCAAGTTCCACCGGTTCAGGAACTTGAAGTCCTCGAATTGGGACCTGAAGTTCCGCAGAATATATCATTTGAACAAACAAAAGAATATAACAAACCTGATCCTACTTTATTAACGGAACATCTATGCGAAAAACTCAGACAACAATTCTCATCTTCATCTTACGATACTTGGTTCCGTAATATACGCGTTGAGGGAATTTCAGATGGCATCCTCTTTGTGGAAACAGAACATGAGCTGGCTGCTACGTATTGTCAGCAACACTATGTAAACAAGTTTCTCGACATTCTTCACGAACTAGGCTATGAAGTCAGTCATGTGAAATTCTTTGTCCGGGACAGCTGATACTTACTGATGTAGATGTTTTCTCCCAGTAATAGTTGACGTTGGAAAACAGAGTATATTATGCTTCATTCAACAAATATAAAGGGAGACAAAAGATGAAGTCCACTGGATACGTTTATCGTGTTGACAACTTAGGTCGTATCGTTATTCCGGTCGAACTCCGAGAGGAGTTTCAAATTCACCACCGTGAGGATATAGAAATTTTCGTAAATCAGGAGGGGATTGTCCTCCAAAAGTACAAACCATCCTGCATCTTCTGCTCAAATGAAGAACATATGCGTGTCTACAAAGGGAAGCTCATTTGTGATGAGTATGTAGTGATCTCGGCTCGCTAATCCATACGTCATTGTATGCCGCATAATAAAAGTGCAGAAAACCGCAGCGTAAAATTGCAGAGTTAATCTGCGTTTTACGGGCGGAAAGTGAATAGGCACTTGCAACACCACTCTGCCAATTCTACCCTTGGGTTTGCCGAAGACCTAAGGGGGATGAGAGAGGATGTTGAAAGTGCCACAGCAACAGTATATCAAGTTTCTCTACGAGAATGAGGATTATTCGATCTCAGAGATCGCCAGGGCCATGGGAATCAATTGGCGGACAGCCAAGAAGTACGCCACCAGGGACGATTGGAATGAGCCCGTGCGCCGGCGCAGGAGGCGATATCCCGTTCTCGGTCCGTACCTTGACATCATCGATACCTGGTTGACTGTGGAGCAGGCGTTGCCCCGTAAACAGCGGTACACGGCGAAGCGAATCTTTGATCGCCTCTGATCGCCTCTGCGATGAGTATGGGTTTAAGGGCGGGCGGCGGACCGTTGAGGAATACGTGGCCAAGCGCCGGAAGGAACTCAAGCTGGAACGTGCCGAGAGCTATGAGCGGCTTGAACATCCCGGCGGCGAAGCGCAAGTGGATTTTGGCACGGCTTATGTTGGACAACCCGGCAAGCTCGTGGAGCGAAAGGTACTCACCATGTCTTTCCCGTTCAGCAGACCCTAAATAAAGTAGGTTACATACTTGAATAGGAAACCGATTTCCCGTATAATCCTTTTCAGAACGATGACAATAGACATCGAATAGAGGAGGTATGAAAGGAGCGATATGGGGGAAAAGCCGGTCAAACCAACGATTAGAGATATAGCCAAGAAAGCCAATGTGTCTGTTAGCACGGTGTCACGAGTTCTAAATGGTAGCAAACCGGTTTCCCCTGATCTTCGGGAGAAAGTGCTGTCTACCATCGAATCGTTGAAATATAGTCCAAACCCCATAGCCCGTGGTCTGGCCACCGGCAACCTGCCTTTTGTTGTTGTGATGATTCCGCAGTTCGATGAATTCTTTACCGAACTTGCAAGAGGTCTGGAGTTGGCATTACCAAAAGGAATTACTGTTTTTCTTGTCGATTCTACGAACGACATTACGGTGGAGAAGCAAATTTTCGAACTGGTGAGTGAGCTTAAGCCTGTAGGATTAGTGCTCGCAGCGGTCGCGAGAGAATGGAATTATCCAACTCCGGATTATCCGATGGTATTTGTAAACCGTCTGCCAAGTGGTGTTCTTGATAGATTTGATACGGTCGAAAGCGACAACTATGAAGGCGGGAAGCTTGCTGGCAGTTTCATTCGTGAATCCGGTCATGAACGTGTCGCAATCATCGCCGGCCCGAAAGGATATAGAACGAGTGACAATCGTGTGGATGGATTCATCAAAGGATTCCGCGCCGGTGGTAACAGGGACATCACTGTCTTCCGGACAGATTTGTCGTTTGAAAGCGGCTTATCTGTCGGGCAGGTGTTACTAGGAGCTAACACACGCTATACTGCGGCCTTCTGTGTCACGGATGCGATGGCCCTCGGTGTTATGGAAGCGTATTGGATGGCTGGGAAAGCGGTTCCTCGGGATATTAGCATCATTGGCTTTGACGACAGCTGGGCCGGACGATTAACGCCGGTGCAATTGACCACGGTGCAACAAAACCCACGACAAATTGGTAGAGAGGCTGCGGGATTGCTGTTGAGAAGATTGTCCAACTTCGAGGTAGAGCCAGCATCAATTTGTTTGCCCGTCACTCTCTTAAAACGGAAATCCGTCGGAAGATACCTATCGTGGTACGACGGTGCTAATGAAGGTGAGCGGTTATGAGTGAAATTGTCTTAAAAGGGATGGGTTGGAATCATATTAGGGCTATGGGTCCTGTATTGGCGGCATCTGAAGCATTTACCTCCAGCCATCCTTCTGTAACTTTAAGGTGGGATACTAGACCTTTGAGTGACTTTGAGTCCTACCCTGTTGAAGAACTTGCCAGACGTTACGACATCATTCTTTTCGATCATCCCTTTGTTGGTAGCATAGCCAAAGGCAGGTGGTTTCTGCCGCTAGATGAATGGATTTCCGAAGACGAGATGGAAGGTATTCGTAAAGGGTCGGTAGGACGGAGCTTTGAAAGCTATGCTTGGAATGGTCATCAATGGGGGCTTCCGGTTGATGCCGCATGCCAGGTGATGGCCTTTACGGGAGATGATTTAGATGAGGACTCAGGGCGGGAGTGGGTCACGAGTCTCCTGCAGAGGAGGTCTACTAGAGGTGAATATTTAGTCCCATTGCATCCGATTCATGTATGGTCGTTGTTTCTGGGCTTGGGGCATTACATTGAGGGGAACACATTCTGGCCATTGGGTGAGGCGATTTCGAGCCACAGTGGTGCTGAAGCCTATCATACGTTACGGTTCATTGTCAGACACGCTAGCCCCTTCTCACAGAGGAACGATCCAATAGGTATTCTCGACTACATAAGTTCGACCAAGGATTCTTGTTTTGTTCCTTGGATTTTTGGGTATTCCATCTACTCTCGCGAGGGGGTTGGCACGAATCGGGTGCATTTTCGTGATTTACCCATTCGGGCTCATGCCTTTTCTCCCGCCATCGTGGGCGGAGTCGGAATCGGGGTTTCGGCGCGAACAGCCGTGCCGCAGATAGCGGCCGAATTTGCCGCTTTTCTAGCGGGTGAAAAGTGCCAGACAGGAATGTACTGGAAGGCATTTGGACAGCCCGCTCATCGAGCGGCATGGATGAGTTCCGAATTGAATCTGTCTACGGATAACTTTTTTACAAAGACGTTACAGACGATGGAAACAGCCTTCATGAGGCCAAGATTCCCTGGATTTCCTTCGTTTCAAGAGACTGCTTCCAAGATACTGCTGACCGGATTGCAAGAAGGCAGGTCGGCGTCATCTGTCATTGAACACATGAATGAAGCGTTTTTTACGATGTGCGCTATATAATGCCTACGCTAATGCTCGTGTTGGATGTATTGCCATCGAAGGATACCAAATCGGTTGGAGATGTCAGTGATGAAAAAATATTATCAGGATTACGAGGTTGGGGAAACTCGTGAAACATATGGACGAACCATTACCGAGACTGACGTTGTCTTGCATGCAGGACAATCAGGAGATTTTTATCCGCATCATATGGATGCCGAATGGTGCAAAACCCAGGAGTTTGGCCAACGGATCGCGCATGGTACCTTAGTGTTTGCTGTCACGGTTGGTCTTGGTGCCAGTGAGATAAATTCAGTGGCATTCACGTACGGATACGACCGAATTCGTTTCATCAAACCGGTTTTTATCGGGGATACCTTGCATTCGCGTATAACCGTTATCGAGAAGCGTTCACATCCAAAACGTTCCTCCGCCGGCATTGTTGTAGAGCGAGTTGAGGCTATAAATCAACACGGGGTGACCGTTTTTGCCTGTGACCACTTACTGATGGTGGAAAAGAGAAACTAGCGGTCAAATAAAAGTGTAATAAAATTCCATGTAGATCTGGTGGAGCGTGAGTAATTCTTGCATCAAGAAGAGGTGACTTTGCGTGGGTGCGTTAAAAGGGTTAAGAATTTTAGACTTTACACAAATGAAGTTTGGGCCGTTTGCTACACAAATTCTCGGCGATGTGGGTGCCGATATCATTAAGGTCGAAAAACCGGGTGGAGAGTTTGAGAGAACACTGACCTATGAAGGCATGTTGCTGGGAGATACCAGTCCATTTTTCCTCAGTATGAATCGCAATAAGCGTAGCATCGTGCTTAATTTAAAGGACCACCGTGCACACGAAATTGTGAAACGTCTGGTAAGCACATGTGATGTTGTTGTCAGCAATTACAGGCCAGGGGTCATGCAGCGCCTTGGCTTGGATTACGAGTCGCTCAAAGCGATTAAACCAGACATTATCGTAATTGAGGCGAGTGGATGGGGAGCGGACGGACCTTACGTTGCGAGACCTGGGCAAGATTTATTGGTTCAGGCGGTATCGGGTGTAGCGGCAAACAGTGGCCTATTAAGTGGGCCTCCCATTCCAACATCGCTTTCCATTAGTGATACCTTTGGAGCACTCTATTTGGCCATCGCAATTCTTGTCGCTTACCAGCACAAGCAACGTACCGGTGAGGGTCAACTAGTGCAACTCAATCTTTTAGATGTGATGATAGCTGTTCAATGTGAAGAAGCGACTGCGTGGTTAAATATGGGCGGAGATTTTGAGAGACCCGCGGTAGCTCCGGGCAGCCCATGGGCGAGTGCTCCTTATGGAATCTATAGAGTTCGGGACGGATACATCGCACTGGCGATGAACAATCTATCCAAATTAGGTAAGATCCTTTCTATTGAAGAACTACATCAATTTGACACTCCGGACATTGCTTTTAAGGAACGGGATAAGATCGCACGCATTATTCAAGCCAATCTTGATAACAGAGACTTATCCGTCGTTGAAGAATTGCTCGCGCAAGATATTTGGTGTGCTCAAGTACAGTCACTTCCGCAGGCCTTGCACGATCCGCAAGTGATTCATAATGGAATGATTCAAGAAATTGATCATCCGGGATATGGAAGAATAAAGGTGATTGGACATCCGATTCACTATAGTAAGACGCCGGCTTCTCTTGGGTCAGGTGCTCCGAAGACGGGAGAACACACCGCAGAGATTTTAAAAGAATTAGGATTTGATTCGGAAAGTATCAAAGAACTGTTTAGTCAAGGGGTTATTTGCTGAGTTGTGACATTGTTACGATTGTGGGGTGAGTATGAGTTGGAAAAAAACGCATTTATCCAACTGGATAACGTTACCAAGGAATACCCTGGCGTTGTTGCCTTGAATAAAGTTTCCTTCACAATAACCCCGAATGATATACACGCGTTGGTGGGGGAAAACGGGGCTGGGAAATCAACAATAATTAAGATCCTTGGTGGATTGGAGCGTCCGTCCAGTGGAACGCTGAGAGTACGTGGGAAAGATTATAAATACCTAACTCCTAAGCTATCTCAGGAGTTGGGGATCGCGGTCATCCATCAAGAACTCATGATTTTGCCCGAACTCAGCGTAGCGGAAAATTTGTTTCTCGGTCAAGTGCCGAGATTTGTAAACTGGTCTTCAGTGTACGAACGGGCTCAGACTATTCTCAGACGCTTAGGTCTGGATGATATTAATCCGAAACAGCCGGCAGGGGAACTGACAGTGGCTCAACAGCAAATGATCGAAATTGCGCGAGCTGTGTCTAGAAACGCGAGTCTCTTGATTTTGGACGAGCCAACCTCATCTCTAACCGCTGTGGAAACGGAAGTTCTCCTTAGGCTCTTAGAGTCTCTCCGAGACGAAGGGACGTCGATCATTTATGTATCCCATCGCATGAAAGAAGTGTTTGACATATGTAATACAATCACGGTTCTTCGCGATGGGAACATGATTACCTCAAAATCAAAGGATGATATCAGCTCGGGTGAAGTTATCCAGTTGATGGTTGGACGGCCAGTAGAAAATTTTTATGTGCGCAATCAACCTGCGAGGCACGGTGAAGAATTGCTAGCGGTCAGAGATCTCACGCGAAGAGGGTATTTCTACAACGTTTCATTTTCTCTTAGAGCAGGTGAAATACTTGGGTTCTCAGGACTCATCGGTAGCGGGAGAACCGAAGTAATGAGAGCGGTTGTTGGTTTAGACAAATATA
The DNA here is from genome assembly GCF_001552655.1 of Alicyclobacillus kakegawensis NBRC 103104. Taxonomy (GTDB): domain Bacteria; phylum Bacillota; class Bacilli; order Alicyclobacillales; family Alicyclobacillaceae; genus Alicyclobacillus_G; species Alicyclobacillus_G kakegawensis. The sequence continues at coordinate 7,718 of NZ_BCRP01000019.1, forward strand.
CTTCCGGGGAAGTTGTATTTAATGGTAGTACATGGGACAAACCTACTGTGGCTCGAAGCATTAATGAAGGACTCATATATCTTCCTGAGGACAGAAAGAGCGAGGGGATGTTTACAAAACTAGATATAATTGATAATATTTGTTCTATTTTGTTACGTGAGGTTAGTTCTGTAGGAGTGATATCTCGAAAGAAAACTAGAAATTTGTCAGAAAACATTGTTGAAACATATAGTCTTCGGCTCGGCGGCTTGAAAACGAAGGGTGGTCAGTTAAGCGGAGGAACGCAGCAAAAGATTATACTGGCTCGTGCTCTGGCACTGCGTCCGAAAGTCTTAATCCTTGATGAGCCTACACGGGGGATTGACGTCGGGGCTAAACAGGAAATCTACAGATTGTTGAATCAACTAACAGAGATGGGAACGGGCATAATCCTCATTTCATCCGAGCTTCCCGAGGTTCTGGGATTAAGTGACCGTATTGTGGTCATGAGAGAAGGTTATGTTGTCGGTGAATTGGAGAGAAACCAAGCGACCGAACAATCCGTTATGGATTTGGCAATCGGGTATGCGGTTTAAGAATGGGGTGTGCAATGTGTCTCAAATTCAATCGAGTGAAAGCAAGTGGTGTCCGTTTGCAGTAACGGGTAAAGACCTAGCCAAGAATAACTTTATGCTAGCCATTCTGTTGGCCATGATTATAGTATTCAGTTTCATTCCTGGTTTCTTAACTTTTCACAACTTAGTTAACATCATGGCGCAGGGAGCCGTATTGTCGGTTGTGACTCTCGGCATGACCATTGCTCTTATAGCTGGCAAGTTTGATTTGTCGGTGGGTTCGATAATATCTCTGACGGGGGTACTTTCAATCGGACTACAATCTTTCATGGGGTTGCCTCTGAGTTTGTTAGTCACATTGCTGGTGGGACTTGCTGTCGGAGCAGTCAATGGGGTACTGATTGGCTTTTTGGGCGCTGACGCTCTCATTGTAACTTTAGGAATGCTCTCTGTGGTTGGGGCTGCAGCATTGTTGTACACCAATGGAGCGACTTTATCGGGTAATTCTCATGCATTTACATCTCTAACGCAAAGCAGTTGGGCTCACATCCCTACATTAGTAATTTATCCAATTATTCTGACCATACTTGCTCACTTGGTTCTTCGCCATACAGTGTTCGGACGAAAAATCTATTTTGTCGGGGACAATGCGAAAGCTTCTATATTGGTTGGGATAAAGCCTAGACGAGTCATTTTCACTGTATTTTTGATTTCAGCTTTATTAGCATCCATAGGCGGTATTTTATTAAGCTCATGGGTTAACAGCGCGTCACCTGTGGCGGGCGTTGGCTGGGAGTTAAATGCTTTGGCTGCGGCGGTTTTGGGGGGTACGAGCATGTTCGGTGCAGAGGGTCGAATGTCAAATGCCTTAGTTGGTGCGCTTATTTTCTCGGTCATCAGTAACGTGATTGTGCTTTTAAAGTTGCCCGTTGTCTATCAGGAAATCGTTGAAGGGATCATCATTGTGGTGGCAGTTGCCATCCGTCGGGGGCGAGTGAATTGACTTGGTTATTAAGTAGTTCGAAGAACAATCTTCAGGGAATCAAGAGGCATCTATCCTTGCCATTTCTTGTAGCGGTAGTTCTATACATTGTGGAGGTAATTTTTATCCCGCATTTCTCTTCTGTGCGTAATATATCTCAAATAATGCTACAAATGAGTACTATTGGGATTATTACATTGGGAATGAGTTGTGTAATGATTGGTGGAGGTTATGATCTATCTGTCGGTTCCGTGATGGGACTAAGCGGTGTCATTACCGTGATGCTTGAATCTCATGGCCTTGTTTTGGCCATTTGTGTAGGGATTATTGCAAGTATTATTGTAGGCGCTATCAATGGTGTAGTCGTTACCTATTTCAAAGTGAGTCCGCTCATTGCCACGTTAGGAACCATGACCGCTGTGTTTGGTGTCGATTTACTGCTGACCAATCAGACTTCGGTTATTGGTACGAACCTGGCTCTCACCAAACTGAATATCTCCATATCGCAAGTTCCCATTCAATTTATCATCTATTTAATTTGCATACTGTTTATGTGGTTCTTGTTCTCCCGAAGTCGTTTTGGTCGAAACTTATATGCCATCGGAGGGGATGAGCAGACAGCCCATGCGTTTGGAATACCCGTCATGCGAACAATCCTTCTTTCTTATACGATATCAGCTTTTATGGCTGGGATCAGCGGCATTTTAGTTGCTTCTCAGTTAAATACGGGTTCTCCACTGTCTGGACAAAATGATGAATTGACTGCGATTACAGCAGCTGTACTGGGTGGTATCAGTCTGACAGGCGGTTCTGGAAAAATCGCAGAGACCCTTTGGGGGGTCTTTATCCTCACAATCGTAGCAAACGGGTCTGATTTGCTCGGGATAAATGGCTATGTCCAACCTATTATTTCCGGGGTAGTGCTAATCATCGTAATTGTCACAGCGACTGCACTGAAGAAAGAAAATCGACCGATGAACTTGGAGTCGAAATCCGATGGCAGAGGCCATGTAGCGAGTGCATAGGAAGTCTGCTTGGAACCCTGTTAAGGAGGTGATAATGTTGAATCCCATATCATGAAAGGACAGTCTGACAAGTATACATTTTATTCCACAACGAGCTAATTAAGGAGGTATTAACCATGAAGAAACTTGCAATCATCTTGAGCAGTATGGTGGCAGTTTCCATCGCCCTCGTTAGCGGATGTGGTGCAACAACATCAGGCAATGATGCTGGTAATCAATCCACCTCTTCGTCTTCGAGTAATGCACATGCCACGAATAAGACGCCTGTCATCGGGGTAACTGTATCAAGTCTTTCCAATCCATATATCAAGCCCTATGCCACTGCTTTACAGAATGTAGCAAAGAAATACGGAGTAAAATTGATTATCTTGGATGGCCAGAATTCTGTTATAAGGCAAGCCAATGAGATTCAAGATCTAATTACCAAGGGTGTCGATGGGATTATCGTGAACCCGGTCGATCAAGAAGGGGTGATACCTGCTATTAAGGCTGCTCATAATGCCGGGATTCCGGTCGACACCGGGAATATGAATGTTGCAGCAGACGGTCTTCGATACATTAGCGCATTTACGGGACCTGACGATGTGACTCAAGCTGAACAGGCAGCTTCTCTAATGGTTAAGGCATTACACCAAAAGGGGCAGGTCGGTATCATTATCGGGATGCCCGGAGATTCTGCGAGCGTGAATCGATTGAAAGGTTTTAAAAAGGAATTCTCAAAATATCCGGGGATAAAGATTGTAGGTACAGCGATAGGTAATTGGCAAAAATCTGATTCGCTGACTGCTGCTCAAAATCTCTTGACTGCGCATCCCGGATTAAACGGGATCATCTGTGTTGACGATAACAGCGCGGCTGGCGCAATTGAAGCGCTTCAACAGAGTGGGAAAGCAGGTAAAGTAACTGTCGTCGGTATTGGCGATAACTCCACCGGCGCGGCTAATATCAAGGCGGGGCTGCAGTATGGTACGACGGATCAATCGCCCGTGACGGACGCAACATATGCGATTAAAGTGATGCTGGAGGTTATAAACCACCAGAGCCATAAAAAGTTAAATTATATACCGACACCTGTTGTTACAAAGGACAATATTGATAAGTATCCTCCGCAGTGGTAATTGACTCTTATGAAAGCGGACCCAGTCAAGAATCTGTCATTCTGCGATTCTCGCAAACAGCAACAGAAACAGCAGTTAAAATCTGAAAAAGAGTGAGGTCTCTCGTCTGTGTAAGCAGTCTTGACAAAATGGTGCGTCAATTCAAGGATCGGGCGTCCTACAAGTCCGGTAATGGAACTTACGATAATCACTTATGGGTCGATGGGAACCTCCCGATCAGTTGGTGAAATCAGGCCTTGCGGTACAAGTCGGACTGCTAGACTGCTTGGATGGGGAAGCTCCCATTGACTTCCCATCCTCCTGAGCAACTGTCTCACATGGATGGGGTTTGAGCGGCTCTGGAAATTCTCCGGCGTTGTTCCAGCAGTTTCGGATCTACTGGAAATTCAACAACGGAGAACTTCTCTTACCGTCATAGGAGCGAGGACGGAGCATTCTGAACGGAATTTCTTAGGGGTCGAGGGAGCATGGGGGTTGAAGTGTAAGACTTTTAGAGATGCATGCCAATGACGCGACGAGCCATTTCAGAGGTGCTTACAAGCGTGATGTGGCAGCGGTGCAAGGTGCACACCATCCGCAACGTCCACCCCCAGGGTGTCCAATGAAGCAGTACTCGATGATACCGCCCGTTATCCGGGCTATATTTGCCCAGCTCACTCAGGAAGGACCCCGGGGAGCAGTTGTGCCGTGGGCGAATGAACTCAAGGGCAATTTTTCAAAGGCTATGGAGGTACTGGAGAAGACGGCGGAGAACGTTGTCGAGCACCAGCGGCAACTCTGCTCGACGAATCCGATGGAGTGGTTGAATTGAGAGATGAGCCGGCGGTTGAATGTACTGGGCATATTCCCAAATTGAGACTCTGTACTCCGCTTGATGGGCCATCTTACAGGAACAACACGAAGAGTAGCTGGTAGCTCGTTGCTACTTCAGCATTGAGTCCATGGTGAAGCTGGAGTCGGAACCCATATCAGTATTGGCGACGGATTCTGTATCTTAAGTAGTAATATTAGATTGTCACACTCTGGGCAAACGGTGAATTTCCACCACTTGACGAGATGCTACTCAACATCGAGAGGTGACATTGCTATGAAATTGAGATTGTTGTCGCGTGCCTTCGATGGTTTTGAGAGAAGCTTCAATGAGCAAATCCGTACATTCAAAGAGTTGCATCAGGATGTTGAAATAGAAGTTGATTTTATAGAGATCTCCGAGTTGGAGAGACGAGTGGTGTATGGTGAAGATAGAAATGTTGACTACGATGTACTTCTAGCCAACACAGACTGGCTTCCTGCACTCGTACGCGATAGGAAAATACTGTGTCTTGATACTTATCTAAAAAACGTTCCAGAGCGCATCGGTTGGCCGAGTGGTTGGTCACCAAGCATGCTGTCCTTACAAACATTTGATGAAAAAACATTCGGTGTTCCGTACCATGATGGACCGCAACTGTTCATGTATCGAAAAGATCTTTTCTTCGATTCAAACGAACGAAAGAAATTCAAGGATGTGTACGGATATGACTTGTCCGTTCCCAAAACATGGTCGCAATTCGCTGACATTGCGAAATTCTTCACCAGACCGGAGCAGGGGTTATGGGGAACGCTACTGGCGGGCTTTCCGGACAGTCACAACATCGTGTATGATTTTTTAATTCAATTATGGAGTCGGGGTGGCGAATTTCTCCGTGATCGGAAAGCAGCATTCAATGATGAAGTCGGTCTGGAGGCATTGAAGTTCTATATAGATTTGGCAATCAATGACAAGGTTGTTCCACCAAACTTTCGCGATTTGGATAGTGTTGCTTCTGGAGAGTATTTCGCATCCGGCCATGTTGCGATGATGTGGAATTGGAGCGGGTTTGCGGCGGTAGCCGACTCACCAACATCAAAAGTGAAGGGCCAAGTGGCTTGTACACATATTCCCAGAGGTGACGGTCCACATGGAAAGCATGTGTCACTAAACGTCTACTGGGTTTTGACGATTCCGAGTTCGGCGCGCAATCCGGATGCATCCTGGCAGTTTATCCAACATTGTATGAGTCCTGAAATGGATAAAGTCACCTCCATGGCTGGAGGGAATGGGACGCGCTTGTCCACTTGGAGAGATAGCGAAGTTCAAGCTCAATATCCGTATTACAAAGTGATTGAAGATATTCACAAAGAAGTCAGGTCAACGCCGTCCATACCCGAATATCCGCTGCTTGCAGACATCCTAAACGACATGATGGTGCGGGCGTTAAATGGTCTTCCAGCTCAAGACTGCCTCAACTGGGCTGAGAATGAGATCAATCGTATTTTACAGACTAAGTAAAAGATATAAAATTCTTGATATCAGTTTGTGATGCCATGAAAGAGGGACATAAAATGCCGCGAGTACATGAGATCTTAGATCTTGAGTATAAGCCAAAACTACCTAAAGATATGTCTATGGGAATCGGCATTGTTGGAGCGGGTGAGATTGTTCGCGAGGCACATCTCCCGGCCTATAAGATTGCAGGTTTTAACGTTGTATCGATAACCGATCTGGACACAACACGTGCACAGGCCCTATCGGTTCAATATGGGATACCCAGAGTCTATGAGACGGTAGAGGAACTCGTTGCCGATCCAGACATTCAAATTGTGGATATTGCAGTCCCGGCCGAGGTGCAGCCGAGCATTGTTGAACTTGCTACAAACCACGGCAAACATGTGCTGTGTCAAAAGCCGCTGGCCGATACGTTTTCCAACGCTCAAAGTATTGTTTCAATGTGCGAACAGGCAGGAGTTAGAGGTGCAGTGAATTGCCAGATGCGGTGGGCTCCAGGTATCCAAGCTAGCCACACGATTATAAAAAGAGGTTGGCTAGGGGACCTGATTCAAGCGAGCTTTCAAGTCAACGTTCTTCAAAGGTTTGAACGTTGGTCGTTTCTGAGAGATATTCCAACACTCGAGGTCATGTATCATAGTATTCACTATTTGGATTCAATTAGGTATCTCTTTGGCACACCATCATACATCTTCGCGGATGGTTCAAAGTATCCAGGACAGGTGTGCGCGGGTGAGACGAGGACATTGATTCATATAGCATATGAGGACGAAAGACGAGCGTTGATTTACGATAATCATAACAACTGGTGCGGTCAGGATGATTGGTATGCCGCGTTCCGATTCGAAGGTACACGAGGCGTCATTAAAGGGACAAATGGAGCGCTGTATAATTACCCGACAGGACGAGAGGATACAATGAGCTTTATCTCCAGGGAGATAGATGAGGACTATTGGTTTACCCCGCGGTTGACAGGCAGATGGTTTCCTCACGCATTCATAGGAACTATGGGAGAGCTAATGATAGCCATCGAAGAAGATAGAGAACCGGTCAACAGTGTCCGAGACGGATTGGAAACGTTGCAAATGGTATTTGCAGCCTATAAATCAATGGATGAACGTCGCGCAGTATGGCTTCATGAAATAACGGGTTAGCACCTAAAATTCCGATGGGAGTGCTGATGTCTATGAAACTAGTTACCTACAAGTCGCAAAATCAAGAGTTGCTTGGGGTGAAATTGGACGGCGGGATCATCCCTGTTTCATGCATAGCAGAGGTTTCCGGCGACAGTGAGCTTGCTTTGGTTACGGTACATGACTTAATTGGGAATGCCATGTTAACCGAACGTCTGCATGAGGCGGTGGAGAAACATCATAATCAACTCCAACACAGTCTCGTCCAAGAGGACTCCATTCAGTTTTCCCCGTGTGTGCCGCGACCCGGCAAAATCATCTGCATCGGCTTGAACTATCGCCGCCATGCGATTGAAACCAACGCACCGATTCCAACTGTTCCGATTGTGTTCAGCAAGTTTTCCGACACAGCGGCAGCACATCTTGAAGAGATACCGTTGCCTAAAAGATCCACCGAGGTCGACTACGAGGCGGAACTGGGCGTTGTCATCGGTAAGCGTGCTGTCGATGTTTCCCGCGAGCAAGCGCTCGATTATGTTTTCGGATATTGCAACGTGAATGACTTATCCGCCCGAGATCTGCAGATGCGCACTCACCAATGGCTACTTGGCAAGACATGCGAGAAATTCGCCCCGATGGGTCCGTTTCTCGTCACCAAAGATGAAGTCGGCGATCCGAACAGCTTGGACATCCGTGCCTTCGTCAACGGTGAAAAGCGCCAGGACTCCAACACTTCGGACATGATTTTCCACGTCGATGAAATCATCGAGTATCTCTCACAATACATGGTCCTCGAACCGGGCGACCTGATCTTGACCGGTACGCCGGAAGGCGTCATTCTTGGATATCCAGAGGATCAACGGGAATGGTTGAAAGCGGGTGACACGGTGACAATTGAAATCGAAAAGCTCGGCTCATTAACGAATACGTTCACTGTTAAAGAGAGGGTGTAATAATATGCGACTGCAAAATAAGGTTTGCCTGATTACTGGAGCTGGAAAAGGGATTGGTGCCGCAACGGCAAAAGCGTTTGCACGGGAGGGTGCCATCGTTGAAATTGGCGAAGTCGATATGCGGTCTGCGAATTCCGTTGTAGAAGAGATCAATGTTGCCGGTAGACTGGCCTTCGCCACGGCTGTCGATGTAACCAACAGTGAATCGGTCGACGCGTGGGTGAAGCAGGTGCTTGAGCGTCACAAGCGGATCGACGTTCTGTTCAACAATGCGGGCGTGAGTGCTGTTGGCCAACTGCATGAAGTGACACGGGATCTGTGGGATAAGGTAATGGCTGTCAACGTGACGGGTGTGTATTTGGTTTCACGGGCGGTGCTGCCAGTGATGATTGAACAAAATCAGGGCGTCATCATCAACATGTCTTCTTGCATCGCACAGATCGGACTTGCTCGGCGCGCGGCCTATGCGGCGACCAAGGGGGCTATCCTCTCAATGACGAAGTCGATGCAGGTTGACTATGCACCGCATAATATTCGCGTGAATGCGTTGCTTCCGGGAACGATACTTACACCGTTTGTAGAAGATTATTTGAATCGGTCTTATGATGACCCAACAAAAGCTATTGAATCTTTGAAACAACGTCAATTAGGGGGGGAACTAGGTAAACCGGAGGATGTTGCAGCCGCTGCCGTCTATTTAGCCTCTAATGAATCCAGTTACGTGATGGGAGCCGGCCTAGCGGTTGATGGTGGTGTTACTGCAGGGAAACCATTATAATTTAAGCAAAAATGTCCGTGTAATAGTAATAGCTGAATCCGTGACAGGGTAGCTGTCGGTTGCTCATGCGGCGTTTATCACGAATCGAACGGGCTTGGACACATCGGTGAGTCAAGCGATTCCATCGGAAATTCACCCGTAAGGGAACACCAGTATCCGTAGAAGCGAATGGCTTCCCGGGCCGTTCATCGTCAGGCCTTGTTTCCAGGTCGCGTGGTTCCAAATCCCGGGCTAGAGACGGCACATGTTATGCGAAGGTCAAATACAAATGGCGAAATACAGGGAGCCATCGGTTCCATGCCCCAGCTTCAGTTTGGTCTGCTTGCATGTCGGACTAGCTTCGCAACCAAGGTCATCAAGTTCTGAATTGCCGTCCGGATACGGCGACGTTCTGCCTTCTTACGCAGGGGTATCGTTGCGTTTCAGGCTTTCCTGACCAACCACCCTCAGCAAGTTATAAGTCATGCATACAAAATGCAGTACCGAGTTGGTTGCGAACTTGACTGACGGCAGCCGTTCTGCGTCAAAATCCGTCTTGATTTCGCTGTGGAACTGTTCCATCACGGCGTGGTCATGGTACAGACGAATGATCACATCTGGGTCGTCGGGCAGGGAGGTCCAGTAGGCGTCGACCTCAATGTCTGGGACCAACAGGGTTTGTTCGTCGTCGTGGTCCGTTCGATGACCTCGCAAACCATCCGAACGGGTTCCGACAGGCCCTTGACTGGGCACATCAGCGAACCGTGATACACTTTCTTGCCTGGCCGAGGCTCGTGGCATATACCGTGCTGCTGGGCGGTCACGAGCCAGGCCTAGGGGCTTTACCTTCGCAGATTCCGTTTGATAATGAACTCGGTCCTGCTATCCTGAGGCACAAATTCCGCGCTACATCTCGGTACGGTGAACTGGTAAACGAACAAAGTGGTGCAGAAATTGTTCGGTTGATGGCAGAATCTCCTGATATATGGTTCTATGAAAACGCGATCATTATCCGACCGTCCTTCTTCAGGGGGTTAGAACCCATACTTCTTGCGTTTTTCTCCTTGTACTGTCGAAGTACTGTCGAAATTAAATATGTAAATTTTACAATTTTATAGGCTGCTATGTGGGGCCACTTGCTTCGTAAGCATTCAAAATGCCCTCATCGGTAAAGATGGGGGCGTTTTTGCATTTACCTAATCTGAATCCGACCGTTATTCCGGTACTCGAACAACCCAAACATGTTCTGAACTTCCAATTCCGATCATTTCTTAGAAAAAGATCGCGGTTTCATAATGACTCCTTTATCCATATTATCGAACGAGCGACAAGGATTTCCCCTATTCAGACCTGTTTCCAGTCTGCCCGTGCCAAGGTGGCGCGAAATGTGGGTTGACATCGATTTCATGATTGATTTAAAATAGAGTCAAGAAACTTAGTAACCGTTATTAAGTAAGGGGTCAAAGATGTGGTAAATAGTAAGCCTGAGTTGCTACGAAAACTCAACGACCGACAAATTCTCAACTTAATTCGGCAGGAAGGCCCTATTTCAAGAGCAGAAATTGCTCGTGAATTAGGCCTAGCACTTCCTACTGTCTCAAGAGCTGTTGACAGTTTTCTTGAACGCGGATGGATTGAGACCGTAGGGGTGGGCACCTCCAGCGGCGGAAGACCACCAACACTACTTCGGCTAAAGGAAAATAGTACGGGTGCCGTAGGTATCGAGATTGGCAGAAGCTCTGTCCGTATAATATACACAGATCTTCGAGCACACGTTCGATATCTTGACGAGCGTTCCATCAATGAGGTTGCCGGGCCTTCTTCTCTTTTGAAGTATGTTTATGAATTTATTGAAGAGCATCAACTGCCGATTGACCAAATCGAAGGTATTGGTATTGCGGCTCCTGGACCGTTGGATGCGGCTAAGGGGGTATTGATGGTACCAGAGGACATCACGAGTGAATGGATTGGTGCGCCTATTGTTCAAGTTCTGATGGATGGACTGAATGTTCCGTGTTACTTGTCAAATGATGCAAATGCAGCAGCGCTTGCAGAAAGCTGGTTTGGAAAAGCCAAAGATTATGACAGTGTTGTGTTTGTGCTGTCGGACATTGGGTTGGGTGCTGGGGTTGTACTAAACGGGTCTATATGGAATGGGCACAATAATTTCTCCGGTGAAATCAGCCACATGATTGTGGATGTTCAAGGTATTAAATGCTCCTGTGGCAGAGTTGGATGTTTGAACGCATATGCTTCTCTTCGCGCAATCGAACAAGCTGTAAGATCGCGAGAGGCCAGTAGAGCAGATGCGACTTGGTCAGATATTATTCGACGAGCGAAAGAAAGAATAAATCCCGAGGCTGAAGTCATTCGGACTGCTGCACGGTATCTCGCTGCTGCGATTGTGAACATAATTCAGATGATTGATCCTGCGGTTATCGTTCTTGGTGGGCGAGCAATGCTGCATGAAGATATGTACCTATTCAATCTCGTGCGGCAACATGTTAATCAGTTGCTCGGTAATGAAGAGCGAGACATCTTAATCACAGGCTTTGGCGTTGACGCCGTATGTGTCGGGGCAGCTTCGTTAGCGTTGCAATACGTTTATGACCATACACGGTTGTTGAAACAAAGTTAAGGGCTTTTACACGCGGGAACGTCTATTCAGCTCTTCCTTTTGTTACAAATTAACAAATATAACAAATATAAACTTAAAGCGGGGTGTGAAGTGAGTTCAGTGCAGTGAGGGAGAAGAACTATGTTTGTTGGAGTTCTTGTAGGATTACAAAATATTACTATTAGGCTTGTGCAGGTAGGAGGCGTGCAAATCAGGTGGTGAATATTTCGTATGTCACATGTGATCTGTGATCTATGTGGTTGATGGTAGGTTCACCACGCGGAATTACTCGTCACGGTTGTGCTCATCGACCATTGAAAAGAGATGGAGGGAGAAAGCCGTGGGTACCCATACGAAATCTAACGTAGCGAAGTTAGTCATCGGCGCGTCGTTGATAGCCATATTGGCAACTGGGTGTGGGGCACAGAATGCTACCAACAGTGCGCAAAGCAATTCGGGAAGTCCCAATGGCGAGACTATTACGTTTTGGGCTGACCAGGAGGCGCCTGAGAATTACCAAGCACAGGTTTGGAAAAAAGTTCTTGGTAAATTCAAGCAACAGACTGGAATAACTGTGAAGTATCAAATGATCCCGTGGTCGGATCTTTGGCAAAAGATTCTCGGTGCCGTCTCCAGCGGAAATGGACCAGACGTCGTTGCAATGGGTAACACTTGGGCGTCTACATTGGCTGCTACGGGCGGATTCGTCCAATTGACTCCAGACAAGGTACAGCAGATTGGTGGTTCGTCGAAGTTTATACCTGCGTGCTTTGTTGTCACAGGACTAGCCGGACACTCACCGATCGCCGTGCCGTATCTGGCTGAAGCGGACGCGTTGTACTACAACAAGCAAATGTTCCAAGATGCTGGCATTGGGAAGCCCCCTACTACTTGGAGTGAATTTGTTGCTGATGCCCAAAAATTAACGAAAAACGGTGTGTATGGTTTTGGAACGGACGGAGCATCCGTCACCGATAACGCACACATCTTCTTTGATTTGCTCAACCAAAATGGAGGTTCATTCTTCGATAACAATGGTAAGCCTGCATTGACCAGTACCGCGTCAACAAAGGCTGCGAGCTTCTTCGCAGATTTGAGGAGTAAATACAAGGTGATGGCGCCAGACTCCGCCGAGTGGAACGATAGTGATGTGGTAGCCGCTTTTGCTCATAAGAAGATTGCCATGATGATTATGCAAGATGGATACATGACTCAACTCAAGCAGGATGGCATGAACGACAGCGAATACGGTGTAGCTCCGATTCCGATGATTCCGTATGGTTTAACTAAGCTCCCGGCAGGTGGAAGTATGACTGGTAGCCATGTCGCGGGCATCGATGTTGGCATACTTAAATCTTCCAAGCACCTGCAAGCGGATTTGAAGTTTTTGAAGTATATTACGGATCCACAGACGCAAATTACACTCTGCAAAGCGTTTAATCTGTTGCCAGTAAATCCGGACGCCTACAAAGATCCAGCTTTCCAATCGCCTAAAATTAAGGTGTTTGAAGATATCCTGAGGAATCATGCCAAGCCCACTCCGTTGGTGAATAACTATGGTCAAGTCGAGCAAATTATTGGTACCCATATCAAAAACATTCTTTCTGCAGCAGCTCAAAATAAACTTCAACCAAATACTGTGACGAAAGAACTTTCCCAAGCCAATCAGGAAGTGGCATCTATTTCTCAGTAGAACGTTTGTGCTGAGGGAACAGGAACCATCGTAAGATGGTTCCTGTGTTCCCGATATTCAAAACGTGTGAAAACTGAGTTAAGAAATTGATATTACCATAAGAGTCAAGGAACAACTCAGTGGTTGTCGCAATTGTTACATAGTTAGCTAGGGAAATGGTCCAGGATTGATGGAATTATTGAAGTGAAAAGATGCTTTGCCAGGATGAAGAAAGTTCGCTTGACTGCCATGTGGCTGCCTCGGCGTCACCTGTTCATCCTGAACTCATCGAGTACAAGCGCTTCAACAGAGAATAGTTGCAAACACTCATGGTGAAACGAAGGTGAGGCAGCCAGAGAGAACGCAAAGTGATTGGCTTGATTGTATGCTGGCACAGGCACTGCTCACCGGGGTTATGGAGAAGTTCAAGAGGTTACGCAAGTAGCAATTGTACCGCATGAGGGAATTATATGAGGGAGTTATCGAATTGCTTGGTTCTTCGCGTTTCAGAGGACCGAAATCTTTCGTGGCGGAGGTGGCTGAGTTGTTTCTGTGCGGCCATCACAGTGATCTATTTATCGAAATGATGATTCATCGTGTCCAAACCTCCTAATGCCTCGGTATGCTAAGGCCATCTTCTGTTTGTTAAGCTTACTCACTCATAGTCAAACGGCACCAAGTCACGACAATTTGAATACTTCTCTATAGTCCTGAGTGATGTAACGAGTAGAAGAACACCACGTACGCATCGCCAAGAAGGCAAGGATTTTCAATGAAATGAATGATGTATGCGTACAAACCATACGTTAACTAACACACGCATCTAGAAAGTAGGTGGATATCATGCATAAATATTCCTGGTTAGAAAAAAAACCGAACCTTATCGTACTATGGATGCTGTTACCGGCACTAGTTTTGGAATTATTGATTCATATACTGCCGATGCTTGTTGGTTTATACATCAGCTTTACCCATCTCACGACGTTTACCTTACATGATTGGCTCCATGCGCCGTTCATAGGACTCGAGAATTACAAAGTTGGTCTTAACCCATCCAATCCTCTGGGGGCAGCGTTCTTCTGGTCATTCTTCATTAGTTTAGCTTACACTGCGATTACAGTCATTGCTTCAACTTTGTTAGGATTGGGCGGAGCACTGCTTGTCAATCATCATTTTCCAGGTCGAGCAGTATTTCGCACAATATTTCTATTACCTTATGCAATGCCTGTATTTGTGGTTGGGATTGTGTGGCGATTTATGTTCATGAGGGATTGGGGACTTGTCAATCAACTACTTGTCAACGCGTTTCATGTTATCGCTAGTAAACCGTTCTGGCTGATTGGACCGCATGCGTTCATAGCCATTGTTATTGCATCAATTTGGAGAAATTGGCCATTCTTGTTCTTGATTTCGCTGGCTGGCCTGCAAACGATTCCGCCTGACCAATATGAGGCTGCAGAGGTGGATGGTGCAAATACATTGATGAAATTCCGTCACATTACTCTTCCTGGTTTGCGGCCCGTCATTTCCATCGGTATTTTACTCAGTTTCTTGTGGACTTTTAATGATTTTACACTTCCGTTTTCGATGTTGGGTGAGAACCCATCCCCGAGCGCGGATGTGTTAACTCTGCACATCTACTCTAATTCATTTCAAGATTGGAACTTCGGTACAGGTGCTGCCATGTCCGTACTCATGATGATGGCACTGGGGTTGATTATCTTACTGTTCAACAGGATGTTCCGGCTGGGGAGGAGGAATGAACTGTGAAGCGCAAGTCACAATTACAGACGCTTACACGAGCTTTCTTTCTGACTTTGTACACGCTGTTTGTTGTTGTGCCACTTTACGAAATGGTAAAATCTTCATTTGAACCTTTGCGTGACATTGAGTCTACACAGTTTCATTTCTTGCCGCTTCACTTTAGTTGGAAGGCATACAGAGACATGTGGACAACACTTCCTTTAGCACGATACTTCATAGATAGTTTGGTTGTCTCTGGAATTTCGACCTTGCTCTCCATTGTCGTTGCGATATGTGCGGCGTATGCATTCAGTCGTTTTCGCTTTCCAGGCAAGTCTTTCTTCGGTGTAATGATTCTTGCAACACAAATCTTTCCCGGGATGTTGTTTTTGTTACCTATATTTGTAATGTTTACTCAGATTCAGGATAACACGGGCATTCAACTGAATGGGACATATCTTGGGCTGGTCATCACTTATATGACGTTTGCACTTCCTTTTGCAATTTGGATGATGCGCGGCTATTTTGAAACCATTCCCCTTTCACTGGAGGAAGCGGCTATGATTGATGGCTGTTCTCGGATAGGTGTTTTAACTCGAATTGTTATTCCTTTGGCAATTCCAGGGATTATAGCTGTAGCCGTCTTCGCCTTCTTGAACGCGTGGAATGAAGTGCTGTTTGCTAGTGTTCTCACTTCGGATACGACACAAACGCTTGCTATCGGACTCCAAAGTTATGCGACCCAAACTGTAGTCGAATGGAATCAGCTGATGGCATCGTCCATAACCGTGACTGTTCCAGTTATGGTTGCATTTTTGTTAGTTCAAAAGTATTTCTTGTTCGGCCTCACAGGTGGCGTAAAAGAGTAGCAAATTTAGTAGTTACGTTGGTGCAAAATGCGAGCATATTTCTGTAAAGTCCTAGCCTAGGAGTGTGTCAACGTATTTGATTTGAGCGCTGAAATATACGCGATAAGCCACATAGTTCCTTTTCGAACTCTGCCTCACCCCAGGAGGTCGCATGATTTTGCGGTGGGCTTCTTTGTGCTGTGTACGCAGTGATGAAATCCCGGAGAGGTTGCCATTCCCTGTCTCGATGACGCTGTTGGGTGTCAAGGTGGTGCGCGCCTGAGAAGGTAATGATTTTCATTTCAGCAGATGTGATGATCAGGCTCTGCTAGTGATTTGAGAAACTAGATGGATGTAGATAGCCAGTAGGAGGCTCGCAGAGTGAACGAACTCACAAACTGGAAAATTCAACATATGGATGAAGGCGCGATCAGCGATTTGGTTATGGCTTCACCAGACTTTATCGACCACTTTTGGATCCCAACCCGCGTCCCCGGCGATGTACACACAACACTTATCGAACGAGGTATCATCGAGCACCCGTTCTTCGGCCACAACGACGTGAAGGCCCGCTGGATCGAGGACAAGGTGTGGTGGTATCGAACCGAGCTGTTCTGGGACGAGGTACTGGAGCCCGACGACCGGGTGGAACTCGTGTTCGAGGGCCTCGATACGTTTGCCACAGTCTACTTCAACGGTCTCGAGATGGCTCGTTCTGAGAACATGTTCGTGCCGCTCGTACTCGACGTGACGCGCGAGATCCAACGGGGACGTAACGTGATCGCAGTCAAGTTTGACCCCATTCTGTACCGAGTGGCGAACAAAGAGATGCGCTATTGGTCGGGTTTCAGCAAGGAACGGATTTGGGTTCGCAAGGCACAGATGAACTTCGGCTGGGACTGGTGTCCGCGGCTGGTGACGGTCGGGATCTGGAAACCTGTACACCTGCTCCGCCGTCGTACCGGCCGCTTGACCTCGGTCTGGGCGCGAACGACGAAGCTGACGCCCGACCACAGCCGGGCGTGGCTGGACGTCGACGTGGAGGCGCAAGTCTGGGCGGACAGCGCCGAGCAGGTGGTCGCAGAGGTGGAGTTGGCGTCGGACGCCGGCCGCCTGGTGCATGAGCTGCCGCTGCGGGCGGGGCGCGGCTCGCTGCGGATGGAGATACCGCAGCCGCGGCTGTGGTGGACGCATGACCTTGGAGAACCGCACCTCTATAAGCTTCAGACTCGGCTGTACGTGAACGGGGAAGTCGTCGACGAACACGCGTCCGAAGTCGGGATCCGCACCATCGAACTGCGAACCGCGGACGATCAAGGCCGCCCTGTCTTCACCTTCGTCCTCAACGGAGTGCCTGTGTTCGCGAGGGGTGCCAACTGGATCCCTGTTGACAGCTTCTTTGCGTCGGCATCGGATATGCGCTATCAGCAGCTGATCCGGCTCGCCAAGGAGGCCCACATGAATATGCTCCGCGTGTGGGGCGGTGGCATCTACGAACGGGATGTGTTCTATCAGACGTGTGATCGCGAAGGCGTCCTCGTCTGGCAGGATTTCATGTTCGCGTGCGCGTTGTACCCGGATTACAACATGGACTTCATGCGCAACGTGGAGACGGAGATGCGCCACGTGATTCGCGCGCTCCGCAACCACGCGTGCCTGGCGCTGTGGGGCGGAAACAATGAAAACGACTGGTTGTACGAGATGCTGCGGGCCAGCGGCACCATTCAAACCCCGTTCTACGGCGAACGCATCTACCATCAACTGATTCCGAAGGTTCTCGCGGAACTCGACTCGACGCGGCCGTACTGGCCGAGTTCACCGTATGGCGGCAACGACCACAACAGTGCTGAGGCGGGAGATCGCCATAACTGGCAGGTCTGGCATGGCCATGTGTACCCGCGCAGGTTCGGCGAACCGGAACGGGTCGACTACAGCGTGGCCGGGGTATCGTTCAAACACTATGCAGAGGACGAGGCGCGGTTCGTTAGCGAGTTCGGGATGCACGCCGCGGCCAACCGCTACACGCTGGCGCGCTGGCTACCAGAAGGCACGCTGTACTGGGGCAGTCCTGAACTCGCCTATCGGAACAAGGATTACCACCATCCTAAGGGCAACCTGCTAATGGCAGGGTATACGGGTGAGCCTCACAATCTCGAGACCTACTTGGCCTACTCGATGTTGACTCAAGCCGAGGGTCTTCGCTTCGGAGTCGAACACTATCGGCGACGCAAGTTTGAAACGAGCGGCACGCTGATCTGGCAGTTGAACGACTGTTGGCCAGGGACGAGCTGGTCCGTGATCGACTATCACCTGTTGCCCAAGGCGTCGTACTACTATGCCAGACGGTTCTACCACCCCATACTCTGGTCGCTGCGGGTCATACCCGGTGAGGTTATTGAATTGTGGGGCGTGAATGATACGCGGTGGCCTGTGGAGGAGAGAGTCCGGGTGGAGGTCCGCACCTTCCATGGTGAGACGATGTTGGAGGAGGAGGTCTCGGTCAGCCTTCCCGCGAACGGGATTCGACAACTCCGACGCTGGTCAGAGGCGGAGGTGCTGAGGGGTGCAGACCCGAGGCATGTGGTGGTGATCTCGACGCCTATCGCTGGGCGAGGACCGCGTCAGATCGTCTACCTCCGTGACCATCGTGAGCTGTGCTGGCCGTCCGCGGAGCTGCGCTGGGAGGTGGACCACGAGCGCCGGACGGTGACAGTGCAGACGGACGTTCATGCTCGCTTTGTGCAGATTGAGCTGGCACAGTCCGGCGTAGTCTGCTCGGACAACTTTTTCGACCTTCCGGCCGGGGAACGAACCACCATTGAAATCCGCCAGCTGGAAGGAGATCCGCTCCGCTGGGACACACTTCACATTCATGCGCTAAACGAGAGGGGGAACGCGTAATGAAGGCAGTGGTATTACACGGTGTTGGAAACCTGCGGGTGGAGACCCTGCCTGACCCGGTCCCAGGCCCAGACGAGGTCGTGATTCGTGTCGCCGTGTGTGGGATCTGCGGCACGGACCTGCACATCTATCAGGGTCAGCCGGGATCGGCCGAGGTGCATCCACCCGTGGTGCTCGGCCATGAACTGGCCGGCGAGGTGCTGGCCGTTGGGACGGGGGTGACGAAACTGCGCGTGGGAGACCGAGTGTCGGTCGACCCGAACCTGTACTGCGGCGTCTGCCGCTTCTGCCGCGACGGACGCATCCAGATGTGCGAGCATTTGCAGGCGATCGGAGTCACACGTAACGGCGGTATGGCCGAATTGTGCGTCGTTCCGGCCAAGAATTGCCACCGCCTACCGGACGGGCTGGGGATGCTGGAGGGCGCGCTGGTAGAGCCGCTCGCCTGCTGCGTACACGGAATCGAGCGGCTGTCGCTGCGGCCGGGGCAGTCCGCTCTTGTCATCGGTGCCGGTTACATTGGACTCATGATGGTACAGCTGCTGCGTCTGTACGGTGCAGGCCACATTGTTGTCAGTGAGCCAGAGGCGCGCAAGCGCGAGCTGGCCCTGTCGCTCGGCGCGGATTCTGCCATCAATCCGAATGCGCTTCCAGATCACGCAGCCGGCGTGCCTGCGGCGGATGCAGGAACCGGGTTCGATGTCGTCATCGAGTGCGTAGGCCGCGCGGAGACCATGCACGCCGCTGTCGAGGCCGCGGGCCGCGGGGGACAGATACTTCTGTTCGGTGTCGCTAATCCAGACGCGGTCATCCAGGTCCGACCGTATCAGGTGTTCGCCAAGGAGCTGACGATCGCTGGGTCGTTCGTGAACCCGTACACCCATCGGGCGGCGGTCGCGTTGGCGGCGCAGGGTCGGATTCAAATGGTGCCCCTGGTCTCCCATCGCTTTGCGCCCGACGATATTCCCAGCGTCATGGAGTGCTATAGGGGGCTATCGGCACTAAAAGGCGTCATTGTCTGGATGCAGTAGGCAGGATTCGTTTCCGGCACCAGCTGAATACCCCCGACACGTGTAAACGTACGGTTTAGTATCAAGTGGTTTGGGTTGCAATTGAGTTCACCGATTTCGTTCAAATAGCATACATCACGCCGGAGTGACAGTCTTCTGAAGAAGTTCACCGATACGGTGACTACAGGAGTTCGACAGAACTACCCCGGACCCTACGCTTAAGGTCATAGTTTTTTAGATTATGTAATTATGCAATGACTTTAGAAGAAAAAATTCATATGACGTATGCTCTGTCACTTCGCTAACTGGTTATGGAATGATGGAATCATAGAATGATAATTGAAGGCATTTCGTGAAAGGATGGTCATCATGGTATACGGAGCCATCGAGGCTGGCGGCACCAAAATTTTGTTCGGAGTCGGTGATGATAACGGAAGAATTCTGGATTATAGGACCATTATTACCACAACTCCGGCGGCAGCGATGTCATCGATTTGCGAATTCTTCAAACGTAATCCTGTGGAAGGTATTGGCGTCGGATCGTTTGGACCTGTGGATGTCCATCTTACTAGTCCTACCTACGGTCAGTTGACGACGACACCTAAGATTCCGTGGCAACAGTTCAATTGGGTGCATCATCTTCGTGAGCGGCTCGACGTACCCGTCTATGTGGATACCGACGTGAACGCTGCCGCATTGGGAGAATCCCGTTGGGGAGCCGCCGTTGGATTTAGGAACTCTGTGTACATTACGGTAGGAACGGGGGTCGGAGCAGGAATTATCGCAGAGGGCCGCGTTGTTCATGGGCTGATACATCCGGAGGTCGGACACCTCTTGGTGCGCAAACATCCCAATGATTCGTTTGAGGGGATCTGCCCGTTTCACCAGGATTGTCTTGAAGGACTCGCAAGTGGACCTGCACTCGCAGAACGTTGGGGAGTCAAAGGAGAACATCTGGCTGAACACGGTATCGCATGGGATATGGAAGCTTATTATCTGGCACAAGCGGTTGTGAGCCTGATGCTCATCTTGTCCCCCGAAAAGGTGATCATGGGAGGCGGTGTAATGAATCAGCCTCAGCTGATGCCAAAAATCCGATCACAGGTCGTTCATCTGCTCCAGGGTTATTTGTGTCATCCTCAAATCACTGAAAGAATCGATGACTACGTCGTGCCACCTGCCCTCGGGCACCTGGCTGGTCTCAAAGGAGCACTCGCACTCGTGCTCGAGCGTTGTAGCTCCTCGTGAACAGGTCAGTTCAGCCGCGAGGATGACCGGTATCCTGCATGCCAATCTTTCGAAAACGGCCCGGTGAGATGCCCACGTAACGACGGAACGAGTTCTCAAAATGCGTCTCGCTTTGATACCCGACCGTATTTCTCCAATTGTGTCCTGTGTCGTGAGAAGGCGGCGTTTCGCCACCTCAATTCTATAGGCACGCAAAAACTGCATAGGACTTATTCCTGTCTCTCTCTTGAACGTAAGACAAATGAAAGGGACTGATATAGACCATTTCCGAGAGCTGCTCAAGCCGAAGATCATTCGAATCGTATTGAACCCGAGTTTGTCAAGACAGATGGGATGGCCTTTTAAGAGAGAGCATTCCTGTAATAAAGCAAAATCGGGTTTGAGACAATGAAAAACTCCTGATAGTGTTGGGTTTGCACAGAACACATCACTTATCAGGAGGTAAAGACAACATGAGTATAACGCAGAACAGCAAGATTCGCAGGATCACGGATTCAACCTTGGTTGTCGGAGCTGACATTGCTAAAAAGGTCCACGTGGCTCGTGCTAGTGATGTGCGGGGCGTGGAACTTGGGAAGCCACTGACTTTTGACAACACAAGACACGGTTTTGGAAGGCTTCTCACGTGGATTCAGTCACTCATGGTGGACCATAGTTGCGACAACGTCGTGTTTGGCGTCGAACCAACGGGTCACTATTGGATCGGATTAACACCCGCAGATTGGACACATACTCCCGATATTGAGCTCTTTCGCAGTTTTTCTTCGGGCCTTTGCTCTGGTCCATAAATTGCCATCAGTCGTCGGTCCGTCAAGGGCCGCTGTCGCTGAACCTCCGGTTCCCCTTGACCGCCCCTCCTCCCTCTGGCCTTGGGTAGTGAGGGGCAAAGGCCCTGGATACGCACCAACGTGCGTCACACCCTTACAGGACGTCTGGGCTGGAGCCCAGTCTCGAGATGGCGGCGGTAGAACTCGGCCGGCGACAGGTAGTGCAAGCCGGAATGCAATCGGCGGTTGTTGTACCGGCTCACGAATTCCACGACCGCCTGATATGCCTCGGCGTAGGTCTCGAACTCGTACATGGACAAGCACTCATCTTCGAGAAGCCTGTGGTACGACTCAATGTATGCGTTCATATTCGGTGTCTTGGGCGGTATACGCTCGTGTAGGACATTCCATCGCTCACACTCCGATTCAAACACATGACTCACAAACTGGGGGCCATTGTCTGAACGGATAACGGGCAATGGTAAATTACGCTGAAGAATCCGACGCTTCCACAGTGCTGTCCGAAAAGCTTCAACGGCATGTCTGGCTTCGCAGGTGAGACCGATATGATATCCCACAATCTGCCTGTCATACACGTCGATGTACGACAGCACAAAGAAGAAGCGATCCTCTCCCGTGATGTATCCGTACTTCACATCCACCTCCCAAAGCTGGTTCGGTCCTGTGATGGTGCGGTTCTGTGCCAACTTCCTCGGGGTTTTTTGGCGAAGTTTCCGTTGTGGCCGCAGGACATCCAGTTCCTTACACAGGCGGTACACCTTTTTCTCGTTCACCACGAGTGTATGGTCCTGTCGGAGCATATGGGTCAGCTTGCGGTACCCATATGCGTAACCGTCACCGGCAATGGATTCCATAATCCATTCCTTGATCTGTTCATCACTGACCTTGCGACCATCCACAGTCCGTGAATACCCAGGAATGGGGCGTCCACCCGAAGTGGTATGCGGCCTTCGCGCCCGTTTTTCGAGCGCGCACGATTTTTGACAGGAATTTCGCCGGCCGGTGTGGAATCCAGTAGCTCGTTGCATCTTCGGACGGGAGGATTTCCAGTTGCTCGGCGGCATTCGTACGTTTGTCATGGGACCCGCGCCTGTACTCGCTCGTCTCATCGATTGGCTGGGGTGGGTCGACATCATTGACCAGGGAGTGTCCCGATCGGACTGCAAACTGTCGGTCGGCTTACGCACCAAGGCGTTGCTCATAAACGTGGGGACCAACCGGGAGGCTCTGTACCGTGTAGAGGAGTTCTATGCCCAGCACGATACAGAGGTGCTGCTGGGCGAAGGCGTTTCCGCCGAGGATCTCAACGATGATGCCTTGGCGCGTGCGTTGGATGCTCTCTACGAGGCTGGGCCGGAACGGCTGTATACCACCATGGCTTTGCAGACCCTGCGGAAACTGCGGGTGATGGACGATGCCGATGACCTCATCCCCATTCATGCGGATACCCCCTCGCTCTCGGTCACGGGCGAGTATCTGGACCAGACGGAGTTTCGCATTGACCGGGGGTTTTCGAAGGACCATCGGCCGGACCTGAAGCAGATCGTCTTTGGGCAAGGTACTTGTGGAGATCCGCTGTGCGACCAAATTTTTAAAAAAAAGGGCTACCCCCTATTGGAGCTGCACAACCCATGTCGGAAGATTGCCACTATAAGGGTCTAATGCAAGGTAGTCTTCTTTGTCCAATGCGAAAAACTACGAACGAGCGAGAATGCGGGAGAAAATAAAAAATCATTGAGGGAGGTATATAAAGTGTCTTCTACCCGTCCTCACATCGTGCCACCTAATCGTTGGTGGGACTACGTGTTCATCACGGCTGGCGCGACGATAGTTCTTGTAAATATCATTTATACATGTTATGTATGGATGCTTCTTCCTAATACAATTCCCATGCACTTCAGTGTATCTGGACAGCCAAATCAGTGGGGCGGCAAGGGAAATGTCATACCGTTGCCCATCATCAGCCTGCTCTTGTACGCTTTGTTCATCGTATTTCGTAGGTTTCCTTGGTTGATGAACTATCCAGTGGCGGTGACTCCCCACAATGCCATTCGTCTATACAGCTACGCTAGACTTCTTATGGCGATCATGGCTCTGGAGTCATCCGCCTTTTTATTCGCGTTGCAACTGGGTATCGTGAGAACCGCATTGGGAAAGCAACATGGGCTTGGAAGTATATATCTAATTCTTGTTGTGGTAATTTCTTTATTGGTATTGATCGTCTTTTTGGTAGCAATGATCTCAAGATCTAAGAGACAGGATTAAAACGCGTTTGGTTGGGTGAATAAACGTAAGATATGAGCCTCCCTTGTTTACTAAAAGTGGATATCAGCCTTCGCTGAAAATGTTGCCCTAAATTCAGGAGAATTGTCTTAGACATGGTCACAGGTGCGGTGTGTTCACCCGCGCAAGGGCCGCTTCGCTTACGGCGTTATCTCTTTTCGTGAAGCCACCCCAGGAGCAATGATGTACCGACTCTCCGTGTCAACTCACGAATAAATCTTACCGAACGGGATGTGAATCACTCATTCAAAAATCTAACCTTTCACTCGCTCTCTCTCCTTTTGTGTAACCGCTCACGCTGTTTGGCGGAAGACGAGCGGTTTTTTGTTGCATTCGTTGACGGAGGGTTTTCCCGTTGATTGTCGTATGACGATTCATATCGTACCGACAATCATCGACAGGGGGCATAAAAGAAGAAGAGAGACCTTCAAGGTTTGCCGGCCTCGGTCTCTCTTCTGCTGGGTCACGGTTCTCACCGTGCCCTAACTGAGTTATGTCTCAATCTTATACCATCCCCTTTCCCGACGTCGAGTCCTACCTGCAATTTTGTGAGGATCCGGATCTGGACCGGCTTCGCCCGCCGAGATGTGGTCATTGCGGACATTCTGTCTTGCATCGCCACGGCAGTTATAAGCGCAACGTGTGGGCAAAGGAACGGTCGTGGCGTATCCTGGTGTTCCGGTTCCGCTGTGCGAATCCGGAGTGTAAGCGAACCTGCAGTGTGTTGCCTAGTTTCGTGGGACGGTACGAGCGGTTTGTCTGGGACGTCCAGGAGCAGGTGTGCACAAATGTGGATACACAGCACTCCATGGAGGAGGCGGGCAGGGCGGTCCCCGCTCCGGTCGGGCCGATTTGTACCCGTACAGTGTGGCGGTGGTTCAGGCGTTGGCGGGCGTACATGAACGAGTTGGAGAGCCAGTTCTGGGAATACGTGATTTCGCTCGATCCCGCTCTTCATATGCCGAGGGGTCAGGAGCGGCCCACCCGCCGTCTGCAATACTGGCAGAAGGTTTGGATGCAGCTGGTGCCAAAGAAAGTGAACGTTCGACTCTTCCATGGCTTGTATCGTCTTCGCCAGTCGTGTGCAGCCTATATGGTCTAAACCATCCCACAATTTATGTCTATGGAGCCTTCTCGCCCTCTCGGCTGAGAATGGGGTTGTACCCATTCTGGAAGGGAGATGGTGGAATGGACCGGAAGCGTGCGGAGGAGATTGCGGCGTTTCGATATGGGGCGATTGCTCCCATTGTGAGCCGGCAGACACCGCTGTCCCCAGGGGAACTGCGTGCGTATCTCGAACATGCGGTGAAGCAGTCCTATGTGATCCCAGGCACCACAAGAACGACGCTCAGCGTGCGGACCTTGGAGCGGTGGATTGCGGCGTACAGAAAGGGCGGGTATGACGCCTTGCTTCCCAAGACCCGCAGCGATAAAGGCCGCCACCGGCTGCCGGACGAGGTGATTCAAAAGGCCGTGGCGTTGCGCAGGGAGCGGCCCGAGCGCAGTGTGGAGCAGATCATTCTCTTGCTGGAGGAGAGTGGGGTTGTGGCGCCGGGCACGGTGGCGCAGAGCACCCTGGCTCGCCATTTACTCCGTGCTGGAGCAAGCCGCAAGGATCTGCTGCGCTCCGACGACCGGGGATACCGGCGCTTTGAGGCAGAAGATGTCCATGTGCTGTGGCAGGCAGATTTTAAGCATGCGCTGTATCTCCCTGATCCGAATCATCCACAGCGCAAGAAAAAGACCGTTCTATTCGCCATCCTGGACGATTACTCGAGACTCATTGTCCACGGGCAGTTTTATTGGGACGAGCAGTTGCCCCGCCTGGAAGACAGTTTGAAAAAAGCGATCCTGCGGTATGGCATCCCCGAACAACTGTACGTGGACAACGGTGCGGTTTTCTCATCCCAGCACCTGCGGCGCATCTGTGGAAAGCTTGGGATTCACCTTTCGCACAGCAAACCCTACCGCCCTGCTGGGCGGGGCAAAGTAGAACGCCTGTTCCGGTTTCTCGACACGAGCTTCATCCCCGAAGCCTACGAACAAGTCGAGGCAGGGCATATCCGGACGCTTGGCGAGTTGAATGACGCATTTTGGGCCTGGGTCGAGGGGTATTACCACCTGCGAAAACATGGCAGCACGGGACAGTCTCCCAAGGAACGGGCAGCGGCGAGCAACCGTACACCCAAGCGGGTTTCAGAAGCGGAACTGACAGACATTTTCCTGTGGGAGGAGGAGCGTACCGCCGACAAGGCGAACTGTGTCTCCCTGATGGGCAACACCTATGAGGTGGACCCTGAACTGGCCAGGCGGAAAGTGATGCTGCGCTATGACCCGTTCGATCTTACGGTGATCCAGGTCTGGAGCGAGGGTAAAAGATGGCCTGACGCCAAGCCGGTGGATTTGACCCGACGTTATGACCGCGGGTTACCTCGACGGTGAAAAGCGACAAGGAAAGTACGGACCACGTCTCCTTCTTCGAGGCAGCGGATAACCGGCGCAGGCAGGCGGCTCAGGGATCCCCCCTGCGATTTTCGGATGTAAAGCGTGGTGAGCACTCATGACGCCACAGGAGAAGTGGGGATTAGAAAAGCTACCATTTCGACGGGACGTGGAAGGGCATGAGTTTTACGAGACAGCCGCACACCGGGAAGCCTTGGCTCGTATGGAATGGGTGCTTGAACAAAACGCACTGGGTTTACTGACCGGTGAAGTGGGCAGTGGGAAATCCACCCTCATCCGGCGACTGATTGGCGGGTTGGATGAGATGAAATGGCTTCCCATCTACATTTGTATACCCGGCCTGCGACCAAGGGAGTTTTATGGAGAACTTCTCTCCTATCTTGGGGAGGCGAGTCCTTATTCCGTCAACCGGGCGAGGAAGCTCTGGAATGAACGAGTCCAGGCTGGCGGGCTTACTGACGAGAGACGGTGGGTGGTGGTGATGGATGAGGCGCAGGATATCTCCGATGAGATGTTGCAGGAGTTGAGATTTGTTCGTAACCAGAGGATGGACACCGTGTCCCCGTTCCCGCTGATTTTGGTTGGGCAACCGGAGTTACGGCGGAAACTGCGGCTGAAGAAATACGAGGCCATTTCGCAACGGATTGAGATGGTGTACCACCTGACCGGAATGACCAGGGAAGAGACAGCAGACTATGTGCGTCACCAGATTCGGCTGACCGGAAAGGCAGCGCCGTTGTTTACGGACAGCGCTTTGCACCTGATTTATGGAGCAAGCCGAGGAATTCCACGGGTGGTCCATCAAATCTGCTTGCAAGTCCTGTACGATGCAGCGGCCAAGAACAGTGATGTGGTGGAGGACGCCTACATCCAGCGAGTGTTGGCGGACCAGCAGTGGCAACGGGGGGCGGCTGGATAACCGGCCGCTCCTACACACCTGAAGTGACTGACGGACCAACGACCACCAAGATGGCGGAATGTCGGTACAACTCTCACGCCAATGGCGGTGAGAAATTCACCGCCAAACAGCGTGAGTGGCTACAGCAAGCATCATGCTTTGGCTATGGATATTTAATCCTTCATATGGACTTTTAAATGCTGTTCTAGAGTCCCTTGGCCTTTCACAGTCGCAATGGATCTACGGTTCTGGAACGGCAATACCCTCGCTGGTTCTAATGTCAACGTGGAGTATAGGAAATACCGTCGTGATATTCTTGGCTTGGAGCCACTGCACTTGACAGCGCTCACATCATGCCCATATATTATCTATACGTCTAGATGATATTAGGAATTCGCCGGATGATGGCCCCTCTGCACGTCAATTCGGTGTATGAGACCTGTAACGTCACGGGAGGGATGACAGCTGAGAGAGTTTATTGACCGAGATTCTCCCCTGCCTGTATACGCTCAGATTGCGGAGCATCTGAAACAAATGGCCGATCAACAGTTTGTCGAAGGACGTACAAAGTTCTACACGGATGACGAATTGATTGCCATGTTCGGTGTCTCCCGCATGACGATCCGCCAAGCCGTTCAAGTGTTGGTGGACGAAGGGATTCTGGAACGCATTCAGGGAAAGGGCACGTTCATTGTTAAAAAGAAAAAGATGGAGACTGACATTGAGCGGCTGGACACATTTTTTCGAGGCTGGTATTTGGAGCAGGACTTCAGTGTGGAGCTGTTGGTCAAGCAAGTGGTTCCGTGTCCGGACAAGTACTGCAGCCGGCTGGGACTCACACCTGAGTCGGAAGTCATTCAGGTGAAGAGAAGGAGGTTGTCCAAGGGAGTTCCGGTTGTGGTCGACAACCGTTACATGCTTAAGGAGTTCGGGGACAAAATATCCGACGAGGAGCTGGTTCGATATTCGTTTTCGGAGATCTTCCTCCGGAAATTCAATCTGAAGTTCTCAGAAGGAACCATTGAGATTGAGGCTACTCTAGCGGATGAGAAAACCGCAGAGTTGTTAACCGTACCGATCGGTTCACCGATTCTCTACCGACGCATCGAACTGATGGTGGACCATCACGGTTGCATATTCGTTGGCGAATCTTCGTACAGAGGAGACATGTTCAAGTACAAGTCCGTGCTTCGTTCCAAATGAGCATAGAAGCACTAGTGACGCAAGGGAAATCACGGATTTGGGTAGTGTGTGAAAGCGTTTCCTCGATCCTCCAATTATCGTCCGCACGACCAGTCTACTGATCACATACCGAAGCGGAGAAAGGAGTACAACGATGAGTGCCTTTGCAACACAGACGCCTACAGAAACGGATGACAGATTGACACCTGTACAAAAAAGGACGCTAGCCGCCGCCTGGGCAGGCTTCAGCCTAGATAGTTACGCAACCATCATCTATTCCCTAGTCCTTACGTCAGTGATGGTAGCATTTCAACTTTCCCCGGCTGCGGCTGGATTGATTAGCACAGTGACGCTGGTTGCATCCGCGGTGGGAGGCGTGTTCTTCGGCATCCTTTCGGACTATTGGGGCAAACGAAATGTGATGATTATCAGCATCTTGCTGTTCGCCTTCTTCAGTTTAATGTCTGCTGTCGCACAGAATTACGGTCAGTTGATGGTTTCACGCGCACTCGTGGGATTTGGGTTCTCTGGTGAATACACAGCGAGCATGATGATGGTAACCGAGGTATGGCCGGCTCATAAAAGAACCGTTGCCAGCGCATTAACACAAAGCGGTTGGGCCATCGGTTTCTTTGTCGGTAGCTTGGTTACCTTGTTGTTGTTGCCCACATTTGGATTTCGGTCCGTATTCTTGGCAGGGGCCATTCCTGCGCTGTTTGTCCTGTACATTCGGTTTGGGCTGCCGGAGTCCAAGGTATGGGAAGAAACGCGAAAGGCGCAACGCGCATCTAAACGGGACAAGACCTTCTCTTTCTTCCAGTTATGGTCCCCGGTGCTGTTGCCCACTACCCTCATTACCATGGCCATCGCGACGTTTAACCAATTCGTCTATTGGGGAATCAACTCTTGGCTTCCGGCCTTTCTGGAATCGCCGCAATCTAAAGGCGGTGCAGGCCTTGGATTTGTACATGGAATGAGTTGGCTCATGGTGTTCAACGCAGGGTCATTTCTAGGTTACATTTGTTTCGGCTGGATTGCGGACCGTATAGGCCGAAAGAAAGCCCTGTTGCTGTATTTGATTGCCATGATGGTCTTCCTTGGGATCTTTGTCGGCTGGGTGCGAGCCGAATGGTTGTCCTATCTCTTTGCTCCGGTCGTTGGATTTTTTGGCACAGGCTACATCTCTGCCTTTGGCGCTATGTTTGCCGAATTGTTTCCCACCACGGCCCGAGCGACTGGACAGGGATTCGTGTATAACTTCGGCCGGGGTGTGGCAGGTTTCGTGCCCTGGATTCAGGGGCTTCTGGTGAGCAGAATGGGATATATGTCAGCTATGTTGATTCCCATCGGGTCGGCGGTGCTGTTGCTCATCTGCATATTCATTGTCCGGGACACACAGGGACAACCCCTTGTCAGAGACCTGGACGATCTGAAACAATAAACATGACACAGGCCAAGTTAGAGAAGGACCATGACTGCGAAGGAGCACTTGCATGAACAAAGAACCGTTGAACATCGAGAATATTTTACCGGAAGTGAATTGGATTTCGGATCTTGAGACCCGCAAAAAGGTCTGCTTGATTTGGGAGCGATTGTGGCAAGAAAGTTCGTTTACTGATATCAATCAACTGCCGGTCGTACCGAGTACGACGTACCCGCACATTCCGCATAATCGTGCAGTGGTCCACATGGCGGTTCGAGTGGCGGAAGTGTTGGAAGAGATCCATGGTGTGAAGATCGATCGCGATGACTTAATCGCCGCAGCGCTCTTGCAGGACGCGAGCAAGTTGGTGGAATACCGGAAGACGGAGGACGGCGGATACGAGTTCACCGAAATGGGAAGCATGTTCCAACATGCGTTCTATGCAGCACATCTCGCTTTGCAATATGGGCTGCCGCATACGGTCGTACAGGCTATATTCACCCACACGCCGGACAGTGCCCAGTTTCCGCCAAGTTTAATTGCACGGATTCTGTTTTACGTGGACCAGATTGATACAGCGGCCTTGGGCGTTGACCGTTGGAAGAAGACGAGTATGATTTATCGGTGAACACCGTCGTGCTGTCATGCACTCAATGCTTGGCGCGGTACATCGATGGCCAACGAACGACTGACAGTCGCATTAATGGTATATACTGTATTTTCTGGAAATTTTGCGGACGAGTTAGGGGTGCTCCAGCGTGACGTGGATAGTGGACCAAGAAGTGAGTCAGATCCAGCTTTCCGAGCAATTTAAATTTCTGATGAACGGGACGTCGATTCTCAAAATACCTGGTGTCCATGACGGAATGGCAGGGTTGATCGCCCGCAACGTTGGTTTCCAAGCCTTGTACCTGTCCGGAGCAGCCTTTACGGCAAGTCAGGGGCTGCCCGATCTCGGCATCATCCACTCCTCCGAGGTGGCGGCCAAGGCCAGGGAAATTATACGAGCTACCAACCTCCCACTCCTAGTGGATATTGACACCGGCTATGGGGGCGTTCTGAATGTTGCTCGAGCCGCTCGCGAAATGACAGAGGCCCGGGTGGCGGCAGTTCAAATCGAAGATCAGGCGTTGCCTAAGAAATGTGGGCACCTTAACGGGAAGGACCTGGTATCCACCGAAGAAATGGTGCAAAAAATCAAGGTTATCAAAGAGGTCAGCCCGACATTGGCCGTGGTTGCGCGGACGGATGCGAAGGCTGTCGAAGGCCTCGAGGCTTGCATTAATCGTGCTCGTGCCTATGTGGACGCCGGCGCAGATGCCATTTTCCCTGAGGCGCTTACGAGTGAAGCCGAGTTTCGGCACGTGGCCGACGAAGTCCACGTCCCCTTGCTGGCGAATATGACGGAGTTTGGGAAGACACCCTATTTTACGGCACAGCAATTCGAGGACTGGGGATACCGCATGGTCATTTACCCAGTGACCTCCCTACGGGTAGCTGCAAAAGCCTATGAAAGAGTGTTTACGGAGATTATGGAGAAAGGGACGCAGAAAGACAGCTTGCCCAGCATGCAAACGCGGGAAGAGTTGTACGAAACAATTCAGTACTACGCGTTTGAATCACTGGACGGAAAGATCGCGAGAACCGTACTTCCTCAGTTGGGCAAGGAAAATGGATGAAGCATAAACCGCGCACGGAATTTACGATGGCACTGTGGCCGCGTCAACCTTTGTTTTGTGATTCACACCGCAGCAGACGGGAGACCACGCACATCTGAAAGATGTGCGTGGTTCCTCTTTTTTTGGGCAAGTGGCATCGGCGACAGACCAGGGAATGTGGATGGGGTTTGGCCATAGCCTGCTCAACGACCAGACGCTTGAATCCTGGAGTCAATTTCCGGCGCTTCCCTGGAATAACCTCCAAACCTTCAGTCAGTTTGCGTGGTTGGGAGTGACGCTTGAAACTGCCTCAGTATCCTCAGCGATCTTCGTCGACCTGCGAATAATCAGCTCGGAATTCAAGACATGGTCACGTCCGTCGCTGCCCGTGCCAAGCGAACCTACATTCTGTAGGGCGTCTACCAAATCGGCAGCAACGACCCCCATCTCTGTTTTCGGATGCGTCATGGTTGTGAGCGGTACCTCCCCCATGTTGGCTATGGGGGCATCATCGAAACCGGCAATAGATAAATCTTCGGGCACCCAAATGCCGCGCTCGCCTAGAGCCGCAAGCAGCTCAAACGCGACCTCATCATTGTAGCACAGCACTGCCTCCGGCCGTACGTCAGACGCTGCCGACGCAGTGCGCTGAGCAAAGCTCTGGGGATGACTTCGCGCCGCGTCTCCGTCTCGTACATCGCGATAAAGCGGGAGGCGGGCAGGACGCCCTGCGCCTTCAGCGCCTTCAAGAAGTCGCGCATGCGGAATTTGCCCTGGACGTCATCCGAATTTGAACAGCCCGCCGATGCGGGTGTGCCCCAATTCCATCAGGTGCTGGGTAATGGTCTGCGCAGCCCCTACATCGTCAATGCGAATGGTCCGCGTGCACAGTTCGAGATACGAGGCGTGGAGCATGACCATCGAGATGTTGCGCTCGACAATCTGCAGATACAAGTCGAGAGTCGGGGTGGCCAGGGCGCTTTTCGTCGGTTCAACAATCAACCCGTCCACGTGCGTCTCCAAGATGCGCCGCAGGGCGTCCCGCTTCCGGGAGAAGTCGTTGGATGTACTGAACAACAGCACCGAATAGCCGGCCTCGCTCAGCTCCAACTCGATGCCGCGGATGATAGCAGGAAGATAGAGTCGTTGACGTACGTGGTCAGCACGTCAATCATCCGGGTGGGTACAGAGGTGCGCGAAACGTGGGGTCAATGCAGAATTGGTTCTAGAAAGTTGCATCAAATTTGCGCTAACTGTCCCTGCTCCGCCTGCTATCGTAGTTGGTAGCAGACGAAAGGGGTGCTGTTATGCTCGGCAGAACTCACATGGCCATCGGGGCCGTTGCTTCCGTTGCAGTCGCACCATTCATTGTGCATGCGCCTTGGGACGCCTTACGCAATTTCGCACAGGGCCGTGAATGGCAAGCGGCCTCCGGTGCGCTTGTTGTCCAAGCATTGCTCGTCGTCACAGCCGTTGTCGGGAGTTTGCTCCCCGACCTCGACCAGCGAAATTCGCTCGCCGCGCGCAAAGTGGAGCGGGTGGGGCAGGTCGTGGCGTTCGTACTCATGGCCGCGCTCCTTTTCCTCATGCATTGGCAGACACACTGGGCATTGTGGGCGCTGGCCATAGTGGTGAGCTTCGCCCTGGGCGCGAACAGCAATATCGCACGCAGGATTGGCCTTGGCATTACAGGTGCAGGACTGCTGTTTCTCGCGGTACATGGGGCGATTCTGCTTACGGTTTGGATCTTGGACGCGATGTTCACCGAACACCGGACGTTCACGCACAGCTTACTAGGCACGGCCTTGTTGGTTGCTGGAGCATTCACTGTGTTGGATACTCTCGGTCAGGTGCACGGCTGTTACAGCCAACGTATAATGGCCATAAGTTGACGGTGTTTGATGTCCGGAAACTGACGGATTCGGTGACCAGAGTAGGCAAACGGGGCAACTCGGGTGAGTTGCCCTGTTGCAGCTGCAGTTTTTACAGATAGACCTTGGCGTCGTGGGTCCCCGCTGTTCTTAACGTGAGTACCGTTGATTGGCCATCCGTCGACCCGGGAAAGATGATGCACCAACTGCCCGACATGTCCATCTCCGGTTGCCCCCACACAAACTGCCTGCCAATTCGCAAACCAATCACTTCTCCACAGTGCAAAGACTTGGAGCCGTCCCCACATTGCACCCAGAATCGGTCGAACTGTCTGTCGTAACGAAGGGTGCCGCGCTTTGCAATTCGACTTGTCATGACAACTCCCCCTGTATGACCAGATTCACGATGTGATCATCAATGATCCGGTGCTTCGTCTGGGCACCGTACATGAGGCAGTGCGTGCACACCTTGTTGATCATGCGTGCTGCACCACTGGAGAATCGATAAATCTCGCCGATGGCCTTGTCCGAGAAAATCTCGTGCTCGGCCCCGGCATAAGCCAGGTGACGTCGGATGTACTCGCCGACCTCTGCCCGGTCGTAGTACGGGAGCTTGCATTGTATGTCGATTCGTTGGCGGATGGCGGCGTACGCCTGGAGGTTTAGACGCTCCCAGAGTTCGCTCTGCCCGACCAGGATGAGCGCCATGGGGCTTTGTGCGTCCATGCGGAAGTTGAGCAGGAAGCGCACCTCCTCTAACATCTCGCGATCCAGCAGATGAGCTTCGTCTACGACGCAAACGGGCTGCACGTGGTGAATGCCGCGCATGAGTTCTATCTCGCGATGCAACTGTCGCTTTGCGTCTCCGCGGTAGAACTTGGACTCACACCCGAGCTGTTCCAACAATCCTTTGTAGAAGTGGCGAGGCGTGAGTCTCGAGTCGGACAGGTAGAGGACTTGGTACTTGGCGCTATCCAGTGTCTCCGCAAAACGGCGAATGGTCGTGGTCTTTCCCGTTCCGCAGTTTCCGGTGACAACACAGAACAGTTGCCGCTGTGCCGCGTAGAAAAGCCGCCCAAGCGTATCCTCCAACGATAGCGATGTGTAGAGCTCGCCGGCCGGAATGTTTCTGGCAAACGGGGTGTGCCTAAACCCGTAGAATGGCTCAAACATCTCCCTTCACCTCGTTCCACGCACAGGTGTAGGAGATGGCCCGTGCCTGTCTGTGTTGACGTTGCTCATGCTGTTTCTGCGCAGCGCCCAGCAGCCTGGACGCGTCTGCTGGTTGGGACCCCAAGTGTTCCGGCAACTTGGGGCGTTTGCCAGCCCGCTCCCCGATGACCATGGGGCGAGCTTTCCACGGTTCATATCCCTCGTACTCGATGGTCACCTCGCTGATGTCTGCCGGGTCGTAAATGACGTCCACTGTGCAACCGATGAACGACAAGCCTACCTCATACTTCCGGTCCATGAAGCTGATGCATCCGGACTTGTCCACTTTACGTGTCTCGGCATGCAGGAACGCATTTGCGAGGACCTCCGGTTCAACAAATCGCAGCGCCTTGTGGTCACTACGGTACGCCGTTTCTGGGCTTATGGACTGATTGTCTGTGGAGAGCGCGGCGTGCGGTTTGTTCTAGTAACATTCCGACAGCCATACGTTGAATTTTTGATTCAGCTGCTCAAGGGTCTGTGGCTTGTCCAGGACAATCTCGCTGAGAAATGAATCGACCGTCCGATTGAATTTCTCCACCTTGCCCTTACTTTCGGCAGCGTACGGCTTGGTGTAGAGGAGCCGTATCCCAAGCTTGGAACAGGTCCTGACCATCCAACGGGTTCGATATTGTTTTCCGTTGTCGAAGTACACCGAATCCGGGGCGCCGTATTTCTGGATGGCTTGGCGAAAACCATCTTCCACGATGGCCTGGTCGAGGGTGGGGTAAAACTCGGCATGAAGTACGTACCGCGTGGTGTCGTCCAGGAACACGACGAGGTAGACCTGTTTCCTTGCACCGCCAGGTCCGATGGGCAGATGCCATAATTCGTTTCGATGCCGGCGCTGAAACCGGCGGGCAGCCGCACCGGTTGCGGCATACATCCGCATCTGACGGGAGCTGTACCTACGCTCCGCCAACTTCTCCTGCAGGGTGCTGCGCTTAATCTGGCCCGGCTTTGCATGTCCCTCCCACTCAAGGATCTGAATGATCTGGGAGATGCTGCGCGTGGGAACCTCCCGTCGCAGCAAGATGGCCTGTTCCAGGAGCGACTCCGGGATGACCTCTGGTCTTGGATACACCTTGGGTCTCGGCTTGAGGCCCTCGAATCCTTCCTTCCGGTACTGGGCCAGGTACCGACGAATGGTTCGTTCGGAGAGACCCGTTTGTGCGCAGATCTCGGCCCGGATCTGCCGCGCACGGCCTGCATCCAGGCCGTCTGCAAGCAACCGAGACAGCATCTGCACCCGATTTGCGGCGATTTCCCTCCGCCTTCCTCGAATCTTTCATGCCAACCACCTCCATTTTGGTAGGGTCAGCATGAACGTACTTCCACCAGACGCGGATCAACACGCCGAACGGGTATGTCTCCACAAATGCAGATTTGCAAGCGGTCGGACAGCACGCGCCAGCCAACCGGGATGAGGCCCCACGACCCGTCCGATTCGATGGAGTGCGGTTTGCGGATGAGCGGACGAACTCTCCACAGTCCACTGGAAGCGCTCAGCGATGGACTCCAGGCAGCCGGCGGCATATGGGGCAAAGTCCTCAAACCACTGGCACCAGCGCCGCAGCGTGGATTCCTCAACGCAGGCAGGCGTCGCCTTATCTGTGACAGCATCCTCAATGACTTGTGCCTCGTGGCGGCGGTAGGGAACCAGAAAGTTTGGCAGTTCGTGGTGGATCTTGTTACAATCCCGGCAGCGCAGTCGGCGGATGATGAGTTTTACCTTGTCGCCGGAGCTCTGAACCCAGGTCCTTTTCCGACTCCCGATGACGCGAAGCTTACCTTGGCAACAAGGGCAAGGGACATTCTCCGCACTCTGGACAAAAAACACCGGTGGTATGGCTTTCAACAAGCTTAAAATTTGATATACTGACCATATTCGAGTGATGGGACGCCCCTTGTGATGCTGTTTGCCCAGCACCACGTAAATAGGGGCGTCTTTCCTTTCCTAGGATATGGCCATTTTACTCAGCAATTTTCGGACAGGCAATACCGTCAGCTTTCGGCCACTTCATTGTGGCTGAAACAGTAAAAATGTTATTTGGCCTTCTGAGAAAGAGGCAAATTGTCTA
This sequence comes from Alicyclobacillus kakegawensis NBRC 103104, assembly GCF_001552655.1. Lineage (GTDB taxonomy): Bacteria > Bacillota > Bacilli > Alicyclobacillales > Alicyclobacillaceae > Alicyclobacillus_G > Alicyclobacillus_G kakegawensis. Next base: position 44,446 of record NZ_BCRP01000019.1, read on the forward strand.
AGCTATATGTCCTTTTTGTCGGACAAATTATGACGCATATGTTCAAAGTGTACATGACTTGTTGGAGAGGAGGTGGAACGATGTATGGAGTGTTTGGCGGGTTTACTCGTTGGGCGGTTGTGTTTTTGATTATCTTCGTGCTGTTCTTCTTGCTTATTCCTGGATATGCAGCTCCAGCCGCAACTGCAGCAGGCCCAGTGTGTTAATGGACGCAAGCTTAGGGTAGTCAATCCTTGTATGATGCCATGGAAATGTCTACACGAAACCCGGTAGGAGGAATCTTAAATGTATGATGGCGGATGCTTTGGTGCCTATACCCGTTGGGCGGTTGTATTCCTGATTATCTTCGTGTTGTTCTTCTTGTTGGTACCGGGGTACTCGGCAGTGACAACCATCTGCACTACAACTCCCGTCTGTTAAGTTCGCAACCGATTGTATCATCTCACTTTGACTTAGTGAGGTAGAGCCACATGTGTTTAGAATGGAGGGGTGACCGTGTGCAGTCGACTGGATTGCGTCAACAATCTGGGGAAATGGGTTCAATTCAGAACCCCGTGGGGAATTCATCGTGGCATCGTGACTGATGTGAACAACCGTGCGGTCTTAATCCGGGTTCCCCGTCAGTATGCACCCGTGGGTCTGGTCAGCGATGCTCAAATGGTCGAAAACGACGACGAGAAGAAACTCGACCTTGCGCTCGCCCAATGGCGTGCTTACAGCGTCGTCGCTTGGGGTTATCCCGGTTATGCTGCCTGGTGGGCCGGCTGGTTGTGGTGGTGGCTCGCATTTTCTTGGATCCTTGCCTTGGCATTTTTGTGGTAAAACTATAAACAGTGATGCCGCCCCATTTAACTGATTAACCAAAATAATCTTTTTTAATAGATATCACAAAAAGAATATATTTTCTTACTTGTCGGTCCCTTCTATTCCAAAAGAGATGCAATAATGTATCCATCAAGGATTCCCCGTAGTGAATCGAAGCAACGGAGCGTGCCGGGCTATAAACAGTCGCAAGTCGGCAGGCTCCTTGCTGCAGAATGCATCGCGGACCAGAGTGTTCACACACCTCCGGGAGTGCCCGTGCCACGTCGTCGTTATAAACACAGATTCTCATAAACAAGGGGATGCCCCCTCAGTGTGCTTGGCACTTTTGAGACATCCCCTTTTTTATCATGTTCGTATTAATATTAAGATTGAGCGACGGGCGTTCCTAGTTTGTTCAGTGTTTCCCGGATGAACGCCGGTTCGTCGGCTGGCATCCGCGACGAAACGTAGTTGCCGTCGACGACCACTTCTTGATCGACGTAGTTGGCGCCCGCGTTGATAAGGTCATCTTTCAAAGGAGGGAAACACGTCAACGTCTTGCTTTTGGCAAGACCTGCGCTAATCAGAATTTGAGGCCCATGGCAGATGGCCGAGATCAGTTTGCCCTGACTATCCATGTCCTTGACGAACTGCTGTATTTGCTTATTAAGACGTAGGTTTTCCGGTGACGATCCGCCCGGAACGACGACTGCGTCAAACTGATCCGCCTTTACTTCGTCGATGGAAGCATCGGTTACATACGTTGCCTGTTTGTTCTTGCCTGTCAGCTGTTCACCTTTTTTCAGCCCGACAATGACCGTTTCGTGGCCCGCTCCTTTGATGGCTTCGTACGGTTTTTGCATCTCCGAATCCTCGAATTCGTTGGCCAGCAGGAAAGCAACTTTCTTCATATCTGTTTAACTCCTTTTAACATGATGATTGGGTGCCCGTACTTTACAGTACCCGTTTATGGATTCTCCAACCCAAAGACAGGCGCTATGCAGTTGCTCTCAATAACTGGGTCTTGTCAGGGTCAAACCACCCACCCCAGTTCCAATCGTGTTGGCCAAAATTTGTCGATGAGGGTTGCGCAATGTCTTGCCGCTGTGTCAAGATCGATCACGATCAAGTCTGGCTCGTCTGTTCGAGCGGCTTGACGGGTATGACAGCGGATGCAGAGCAGATTGCGGATCACTTGGCCGTGGGTGCAATCTTCCTCGTCCGCTGTTTTTCGTTGCTCCCAGACGAGGTACCGAACGAGCGTTTCGGCCGTGAATAGCAGCGTCATATGAGCGTGTATGTGGTTTTGGTTGGGCGAATGACAATTGAGCATCCCGAGTTCTTGTTTTGCCGTACGGAACAAGATTTCAATTCGCCAGCGCTTCAGCCACGCCCCCATCACTTCAGATGGCGCATCGTGACGGTTACTTATGAGTAGGTAGGCCCCTCTATACTCTGCAGCCAGCTCTTCAGTCTCCACGGGTTCATTCGAGTTCACCAGTTCTGTTGGTTGCGTGGTGGCTTTGTTGTCTTCCGGCTTCATTCGTTTGCCGACTACTGCGGCGACCGGTGTGTATTTCATTTTCGTACACGGCTCGCCCCGTCGATTCACGGAGACCTTCGGCATCTTCATGTAGATGTTTTCGCAGACGACGGAGGCGACGTCCACATTGCCTTGCGCTATGAGCAGCGGATAGACCTCTCGAATGAGGTCCTTTGGACGCATTGGGACAAAGCGTTCACGTCTGGTGCCGGGCTCAATCATTCGGCGGAATAGCTGCGTGTTCCGTTTGGCCTTTGTGACCCAGTCAAAGTTCTCCGATTCACACCGGGCCAGGAATGGTTTGCTGAAGTACCAGCGGTCCATGACGACCCACAAGCGGCATGTCACCTGTTTTCGGACAGCCAAGAGCATCCTCCATGCCAGGTCCAGCTTCGACTGCTTCTTGTCGGTGTCGTTTTCAGGTTTCGTCCAGATGGCGTACGGACCATGGGTATTCAATCCCATTGCTCCGGACGGCGTGCAGCGCCACGATGTTCATCGCCCATGTGTAAACTTTGTTTGAACTGTCGTAGAGCCAGTAGAGAAACGGGATCCCCTTGGCGTATGGGTGTGGGGCATGCGTATCGTCGAGCGCAAGCACGTCTCCGTCTGCCAGAGCCGTATCCGGGTCTTCCTGAAGACGAGCAGTGCGCTTTTGATTGAACATGTCCCATTGAGAAAATCCCGTCAGGAACCGGCTGAGGGCGGATTGGGTCACTCTTTCGAGGCCCAGCATGCGTTGTAACAGGCCGTCTGTGTTGAAGAACGTGGCCAGTGCATTGACGGAGGGACAGCGGTTGATGAGTCCAACGACGTAGAGGAACGCCAGAACCCAGGTGGCGAC
>NZ_BCRP01000020.1 GCF_001552655.1 Alicyclobacillus kakegawensis NBRC 103104
GTTTCTTCCACTTCGAACCAATCTCCAGTTATATGAATTTCCCGTCTAGCCAACTGCCGTTATTCCATTTGTGACGGTCTGAGCTTCTGTCACTAACCTGAACCTGCCCGGAAGTACCATAAAGGTACTAGTCACCAGGAAGTAGAACTCAAACATCGGCGTAAATGGCTTAATCTGTCTCGTGTCTGCTGCTATCTACTGCTGTCGCCTGGAACATGAGCTCCATAAACTTGTTTGATAGCAAGTGCATTCTTGAGGACTTTAAGATATGGCCTAGAACCTTGTACCGACAGGCCTAATACCTCAAGGAGCTTCGCATTAGGGAAGTCATTTTGGGAAAGAAAATTGATTTCTCGTCGCCGCTTGGTATCGCAATTACGGTTGCAGGCCTGATCCTGGTGCTCTCACCTCAAGCCAGAAGCGCTTTGCGCCGGTTCATGGTAAAGGGAACTGCTACCACACTGGATACGATGCAACACGTTGGTGGCATTACGGCTGGCGTCCTGGGTAAAGACTCCCACGGGGGTGGAAGCCAAGACTTGTCGAACACGAAACTGGAAGTTAAAACGGCCATTGAGCCGGTCGCAGATCCCGAAAACACTCCCAAACAGACGCCAGAGATTAACGGAAATTAATTTTAAGAATGGGGCTGTTCCAAGACCCATCGTCAGATGGAAGAGGGGACAGTCCTCTTTGTGTTCAGCCCTTGGTCTCGTAGATATGAAACGACATGTGCGCCTGCCCTGGCAGTATTATGAATCACCTTGGAAGGCGTCTCAAGAATTCATACGCGGTATTGTCTCTCATACAGAAACCATGAGAAGATGCGTAAAATAATCGAAATTAACATAATTATCAATAAAATGTACAAAGACTCAAACAGAAGCCAGATCATTATGATCAGATCCACTATGCAGAGCACATTGAATCCGAGGCTGTTGACCGGCATCCTGCCCATCAAAAAAACTTCTTTTCCTCGTACAGCCGCTGCATAACAGTCATTATGCAAGGGTTTCGGAGTAAATAGTAGACTGTAGATGGATACGATGAGATCATTCTTATCTTCAATTGGTCGTCCACACATGACGCAATGGTTCACTTTGGACATCATATATCCTCCTGACGGATGAAACACCTTTGTTGTGTCGGAATCTCCTCCGAGTTACGATGATATTGCTTCCGGCTCCGTTTCAAAATCCTTGTATCCGTTATGTCAATTCGATAGATATGGCCCGTAATACCCTTGTTTCTTCTGCTCTGACATATCAGCTACTCTGACACATCAGCCTGTTTCACTCTCCACAGATTTCGCCACTTCAAGCGGCCCGACGTGCGCAAGGCGAACCGACTATACACGTGTGCGCCGATGCGAACCAACAGCCAGGCGCAGGCGATGTTGAGCAGAATCGCCGCACAGACTTCCCAAACCGGTACGTCTGAAAGCGCGAGGCGCGCGGGCATGGAGAATGGGGTGACCATTGGAATGAACGAGAGCACCTTGGAGAACAGTGAATCAGGGTGCGGCAGCACCGCAAACAGCTCCAAGTAAAAGACAATCAGTGTCGCGAGCGCCACGGGTGAAACGGCCATTTGCTGCTCCTCTGCGCGAGTGACCAAAGATCCAGCGACGCCATAGCCAATGGCCCAGAGAAAATATCCAATCACGAAGAACACCGAGAACCAGGCGAGTGTCGAGATGGGCACACTGTGTAACCATCGTCCGCCCATGTTGCCGGAAATCAACCGTATACAGCCGACAACCGTCATCCAGATGGCGTACTGCAGCAAACCGACCAGCGCAATTCCAATCACCTTTCCGAACAAGATCTGCCATGGCTTCGAGGTGATGAGCATCATTTCAATAATACGGTTCGACTTTTCTTCCACCACTCCTTGCGCGACCCAGTTGCCGTACATCATTACGGTAACAAACAGCAGGATCAGCATAAAGTAGACAACAATCTCTGATTGAACAATCTGTGCCGTCGACTTTGCACCGTTCTTCCACTGATGCGTGTCGATTGTAATCGGTGCCCCGAGCGTCGCTTGACTGGCTTGCGGCAACGTGGAAATCCGCGCTTGGGTCACTGACTGTTGCAACAGCGTCTGCAGACTCTGTAACATGCTCGGATCGATGGGTCCGTTTTCTTCAATGACGAACGAAGCGTCAGTCGTCTTGTCCCCGTTGACGGCAACCACCAGACTGACGTGATGGTCTCTCATGAATGTCTGCATGTGTGTCTGATTGAACCTGCTGACTCCGGCGGCTTTTGTGCTGGATAACCTGAAGTCAAACCGGTCGGGGGCTGCCTCCACCGTCTTTTGCAGCGTGGGTGCTACAATCTGCTGTGGATCCGCAATCAGCACCTCGGTCTTTGTGTTACGCTGCAACCAGTTCATCAATGACGGCAGGAAGGTGAAAGCAACAAGCATAACTAGCCCTATTACTGTCTCCAAGAACACCTCCTTGCACAGAGAGACGTTAACCGGGTCCAGTCCACTGAACGGGTCGTCAAGAATGAGGAGCTGTGGACTGTGTATGATCGCTGCGATGAATTGCACCTTCTGTTTATTACCTTTGGATAATTACGACATCTGTTTGTCCCAGTAGTGGGCAACTCCAAACCTATCCAGCCATATGGTGCTTGCTGCAATGGCTTCCGGCAGGTACCCCACGTGGCCCAAGACCCGTCCGTCTGACTCCACTACCCCATCGCACGCTCATAAAATTCCAGTTTCTCCTCATCCACTGCGCTTAGCCTGTATGCTTCGCTGAACACCGAGAAACACGTTTCCGGCAGGCGATTGTAGCGCAAGGAACGGCGGACTGTGGCCAAGTCCCAGTATCGGTCGCCCACGCCCAATTGTCCTAGGTCGATAAATCCCCTGATGGCCCCGTCCGAGATGAGTACGTTGGGCAGCGAATAATCGCCGTGACAGACCACGAGATCCCGCTCTCCCCTGCCCTTGTCCTCCTGCAGTCGAAAAGGGCACGTGTCCACAGCCAACGCGTGAATGGTGCGCAGACCCAAGGCAAGGAGCTTCACCAGTTCATTGGGGGCTTGCAGACAGGCCGGATCCGAAGCCGGCAGGCCTGGAACCTCGGACATGAGCAAAAACTGATAGGACCCATGGACGTAAAAGCCCAGGACATTCGGTACCGGAAGTTTTCCCTGCAGCCAAGCGAGCCGTCGTCGCTCCGGCTCCAGACTCCCGGTGGCGGCATTCTGCACCTTCAAATAGAGGGCCTTTCCAGTTGGGGGCACGAGCCGGTACACCTGGCTGGATGAATGGCCCGTCTGATTTTCGCATATCTGCCACCCCCGAACCTTCTGTGTCAAGTCGTCCGGGAGGATATGTGCAAGGTTGGGCAACTCCACTTCACACTCCTCCCACTCTGGATACACTTTAGTATAAAATGAAAGCGAATTATCGAGCTAGGGGGGCGAATCGTGTGCGTTATCGTGAACTGGGGAACACCGGACTCCAAATCAGCGAAGTCAGCTTCGGTACCTGGGCCATTGGTGGGGCTTGGGGTTCCGTGGCGGAGAGCGACGCCCTCAATGGTCTGGCTCGCGCCATCGATGCGGGTGTCAACTTCTTTGATACGGCGGACGTGTACGGGGACGGCCGTGCCGAGCGCCTCTTGGCCAAAGCCACCAAGGGCCGTGAGCACGAAATCTATATCGCCACCAAGTTCTGTCGCGCCGGTGATATTCACGATCCGGCCACCTACTCGGAGGCCTCTGTGCGCGCCTTTTGCGAAGCCAGCCTGCGTCGGTTGGAGCGGGACACGATAGACCTCTACCAGGTGCACTGCCCGCCTCACGACATCATTCGCCAGGGCGCGGTCTTTGAAGTATTGGACAAGCTGCAGCAGGAGGGAAAGATCCGCTATTATGGAGTGAGCGTCGAGACCGTGGCCGAGGGTCAGACGGCTCTGCAGTACCCAGGCGTTCGCGCGCTGCAGGTGATTTTCAACATATTCCGGCAAAAACCGGCCGAGGAGCTGTTCCCGCAGGCGGCAGCGCAAGGTGTCGGGATTCTTGTGCGTCTTCCACTGGCCAGCGGGCTTTTGACCGGGAAGTTCAAAAAGACTGATACCTTTCCTGAAGATGATCACCGCAATTTCAACCGTGACGGCCAGGCCTTCAATGTCGGGGAGACGTTTGCCGGACTTCCGTTCGAAAAGGGCGTGGAATTGGCGGACCAGTTGCGTTGGATTGCCGCAGGCCGCGGCACCATGGCGCGCGCCGCGATGCGCTGGATTTTGGACCATGGCGAGGTGAGCTGCGTGATTCCAGGGTTCAAAAATGTGGCGCAGGTGGAAGACAACCTGGCCACCCTCGATGTACCTGCATTCAATCCGGAAGAGCAGCAACGCCTGCGCCAGTTTTATGAGCGTGACGTGGCACCTTTCATTCGCGGGGCCTACTGAACCGGCGGGCAGCCTGGGCGCGGGCATGACCGGTTGACCTTGGGGCCCTGGGTATGGCCTCGGGTACCACAACCCCGGAACCATTCCACACATGGTGGGGGCGGCCCCGAGGCCAAAAGCATTTCTTATTGAGCCCGTATCAGCGCTATCATATTTGCGCATGGTGGCACGGCAGAGAGGGTGCTCCCCATCGGACCGACTGCCGGTTTTCCCGAAACAGAGCAAGTTCAACCGACGAACGAAAGGATGCTGTTAAAGTAGCGTCGGACACCGTACGCCCAGTTGGGATCGGTGGCGTAGATTCCCCAAGGGTTATGAGGATCGTTCAGCCAGAGGATTGCATCCTCTCCCTTCGGAGGCGGAGTGGACAATTTGTGGCGAATCGTGTCGGCGGCGATGTTCGCTGCGTCCGCCAGTGTCGTGTTGTACACCTGCCAACTGTAGAACACGTTGAACGGGTTGTTGCGAATCAAATCAGCATCCGGGCCAGGCGGCACAAACGCTTGTTCCTGACCCGTTATCGCCACCAGCAAGGCCGGGTTTACGTCGTAGCGCCGCGCCGCCGCACAGATGGTTTCGATGTCCGCCCGGGAGAACGTGGACCCCTGTTGCTGCACGTAAGCATACAGTTTGTCCACGGACAGGTCGTGCCAACGCAGAATCGGAACGGTCACATCCCCCGACGGCGTGGCAATGATACGCTCCTGTTGCGCCGCCTGGCGTTTCAATTCAGCAATCTGTTGTCGTGTCAGCTGAATACGCGATGTTAACTCCTGCCGTTGTTGCATCAACGAGGAGATACCGCGATTCGCGAGCTCCAGCGAGGACTGTTGCTGTCGTTCCAGGGCCAGCCGCGAGCGCTTTAAGGCCACCAGGTTTCTTCCCTTGGCAATCAGGCTTTGCAAGTTGTTCTCCTGTTCACGTTTGTCCGCCCGCAAATCGTGTTCCAGTTGTTCCACTTCCTGCATCAGCCGATGCTCTCTTTCCGTGACGGCGGAGAGGGTCTGAACCCGGCTGAGCAAATCAGCCCATCCGGACGCTTGGAACAAAACCTGCAGCAGCGGCACGTTCCCGTATTCATACGTCGCTTTCAGCATCGACTCGACATTGTGCTTGTCCCGGTCCAATTGCCGTTGCTGACGCACAATCCGTTCGTTGAGCGCGGCAATCCTGTGCTCGAGGCCCTGGATATCCGTCTGGTTCTGTGCAATTTCCTGCGAGAGTTGAGAGATTTGCTGACGCGTCTGCGCCACTTGCCCCTGCAGCTTTCCGACTTGCTTACGCTGTTCTTCCAATTGTCGCTCCGTTTGGCTGGCTCGTTGTTGCAGTTGAGCCATCTCGTGCTGTTTGTCGCTCAGGCTGCTGGCGTCGGCCATCGTGCTGCACCAACCACTCACGATACACACGGCGGCTGCAGACGCTGCCAGCTTTCCGGTCACTCGCACGGTGTGCTTTCACTCCCCTTCGCGGTTCCAAACTTGGCCTCACGTATATCTGTTCGTGGCCGTCGGCCGTTTCTGACCGTCCATGGGCAAGGGTACAGGCAGCATTCCACCGTAGGCTCACTCACTAAGAATGGTAAGCATGACAGAAGAGGGTGACCGGGACCTCCCTGTTGAGGTATTCCTTCTGGGCGGACGGGGCCAAGACCATTACCGGCCCGCTTCCTTGCGCTCGCCCGGCTGTTCGGGGGAAGAATTGTGGATGGCTTCGTAATACGCCTGGTTGAGGCGCACCAGATAGGCACCAAACTGCGCGAGATCCGGCTCTGACCAGTCGCTCAGCAACTGGCGGTAGCGGCGCAGGCGGGATGACTTGGCCGCAAGAAACCGCTGTTGTCCCTCTTCGGTCAGGGAGACGCGGCTGATGCGCCCGTCGCGTGGATCAGGGGTACGCGCGACCAGTCCCTTGTCCTCCAAAGCGCGCACCTGCCGGCTGGCCGTGGAAATGTCCAGTTGCAAGAATTCCGCCAGCTGGCCCACGGTCAATGTGCCTTCATTCACGAGAAAGCCCAGCATCAGGTAGGCTGACCGGTCCAGCCGGTCTGTGTTTTGTTTAGCCGTACGTTCTGACTCTGAGCGCCGGATGAGAATGGAGATCTGTTGTTGAATCAGGTCAATCGCATCCATTGGTGGAAAAGGTTCTTCCACAAGTTCTCCCCCTTGTCCGTTCCCGCCGCAGTATCCTTATCATACCTTCTCGTCTTTGGGTCTGTCACCTGTCCTGCTTTTTGGAACCCTGCCGGAGTCGCGGGGTTAGGCAGCCAGTTGACGGTTTAGGCTCTCTTGACGATTTTTATTTCGGTTGTATAATACATATATTATCTTGGGTAAATTCAGGATGGCCCGCTGCGCTTTACCGTATAAACAACGGATGTGGAGGGATTTGGGGATGCAGAGTGATACCGCGGCGCAATCGGTTCCTAAGCACAGAGACCAGTCGTCGGGCCATCACGGAGCTGGTGATGAGAAGATTCAGTTACTGCGTCAGCCCATGGCCGTTTGGGCGGTCGCGTTTGCCTGCGTCATCGCCTTCATGGGATTGGGACTGGTCGATCCAATTCTCAAGGCGATTGCTTCGCAGCTACATGCGACCCCGAGTCAGACCGAACTCCTGTTCAGCAGTTACATGCTCGTGACGGGTGTGGCGATGTTGGTCACCAACTTCGTGTCGCACCTCATTGGTCCCAAATGGACTCTTTTGACCGGATTGTTTTTGATTGTCGCTTTTGCGGCTTTGGCCGGTTCTTCCCAAACCATCTGGCAGATTGTCGGATTCCGGGCCGGATGGGGACTGGGCAACGCGCTGTTCATCGCGACGGCCCTGGCCGTGATTGTCAGCGTGGCGAGCAGCGGCACCGCCGGCGCCATCATCCTGTACGAGGCCGCACTGGGGCTTGGCATTTCGGTCGGCCCGCTGCTCGGCGGAGTGCTTGGCAACATCAGCTGGCGCGGACCGTTTTACGGCGTGGCGTTTCTCATGGCTATCGGTTTTGTTCTCATTCTCGTCTTGCTGCGTGGCGTTCCGAAGCCGGCGCACGACAACTTGCTGCACTCGCTGGCGGCTCCCGCCATGGCGCTGCGACACAAAGGTCTTTTGACTATGGGCATCATGGCCCTGCTGTACAACTTCGGATTCTTTACGTTGCTGGGCTTTTCGCCGTTTGTCTTGACGCTGGACATCTACGGTCTCGGTTATGTGTTTTTCGGATGGGGGGTTCTGTTGGCCATCACCTCGGTATTTGTGGCCCCCAAGCTGCAGGCGCGGTTTGGTACGGCACCCGTTCTCATCATCGTTTTTTTGCTGCTTGGCCTGGATCTGTTGACCATAGGTTTGTTCACCACCTCCCAGACTGTGGTGATTGTGGCCATCATCGTGGCAGGAGCGTTTTTAGGAGTGAACAACACGGTGGTCACCACCGCTGTCATGGAAGTGTCGCCGTTCGAGCGGCCGGTGGCCTCTGCGGCATACAGCTTCGTGCGCTTTGTCGGCGGGGCCGTGGCGCCGTGGCTGGCGGGCAAACTGGCGGAGTGGTACAATCCCCACGTTTCCTTCTATGTTGGCGCCGTGGCGCTCGGCCTAGCCATCCTCGTCGTCTTCTCAGGTCGACGCTTTCTCAAGCAAGTCTGATTACCCGTCCTAATGGCACCAGGGGGCGGTGAGCGGCGGCCGGATCTCCCGCGGCGCCCGCCGCCCTTTATCCTGCACACCCTGGATTTGCGGCAGCTCCTCTGCAATGCGTACGGATCGGACCATGATGCATGGCCCGGGGCGACTACTCGTAGCGCAGAGCGTTCATTGGGGACATCCGGGCTGCGCGCAGGGCTGGGTACACGCCGAACACCAGTCCGACGGCCACTGCGACCACAAACGAAATCCAGACACTCGACGGGCTGATGGGAACCGAGGTCTGCAGAAAGCGGCCGATGCCTTGAGCCCCCACGATGCCCACGACAATTCCGATGCATCCTCCCAATAGACCGACGACGGCCGATTCGGTAAGAAATTGGCCCAGGATGGAGCCTTGCGTGGCCCCCAGGGACTTGCGCAGGCCAATCTCTCGGGTGCGCTCCGAAACGGTCACCAGCATGATGTTCATGATGCCGATGCCCCCCACCAACAGCGAGATGCCGGCGATGCCGCCCAAGAACACCTGCAGGGTGTGGCTGACGTTGGACAGGGCGGACAGCAGCGTCGCCTGGTTGGTCACGGTGAAGTCGTCACTTTCGCCAAATCGCAAGCCGTGCGCTTGGCGGAGCGTCGCCTCCACTTGCAGCTGGGCTTGGGTCATCGACTGGCTATCGCGCGCTGAAGCGTAGATGGTGGTCAGGGAATCCCCGCCCAGCAGGTGGGCCTGCATGGTTTGCAGAGGAATCAGGATGCGGTCATCGTTGTTGGTCGCTCCGCTGCTGCCTTCGGAAGCCAACTCCCCCACCACCTCGAACGCCAGTCCGTCAATCCAGATGGTCTTCCCGACCGGTGACTGTGTGCCAAACAGGTTCTCGGCGGCTGTTGGCCCGATGACCGCCACATAGCCGTCGTGATTAGCTTCCACGGTGTTGAAAAAGCGTCCCGCCGCCAATGACAGGTTGCGAATGGTTTGTATATCGGGCGTAGTCCCCTCCACTTGGGTCTGGTAGTTGACAGATCCATAGACAACCTGCGCACGCGTGGTCACGTCTCCTGCCACAGCGGCGAGGGCGTTGTCTTTCTGCAGCGCCTTCACGTCGCTGTCTGTCAACGACGCGGAACTCCCGAGCCCCTGGCTGAAGCCATTCTCAGTGCTCTGACCTGGGGATATCACCAGCACATTCGTGCCCAACCCTTGAATCTGCGAGGTCACGCTGGCGGTGGCCGCCTGTCCGACGCCCAGCAGCGCCACCACAGCCGCCACGCCAATAATGATGCCCAGCAAGGTCAGGGCTGTGCGGAGCGGGTTGTGGCCCAACCCCAAAAACGCGGTGCGGAGGATGCGGTTCAGTCTCATGCCTCCACCCCCGCTTGTGGGCCGGCTGAATGGACCACCGCTTCGTCGGACGCGATGAGACCATCACGGACGCTCACGATGCGGCGCGCGTGTCGAGCCACATAGTCCTCATGGGTGACCAGAACAATGGTCGTTCCCTCTTGGTTCAAGGAGGCAAACAGGCCCAGGATGTCGTCCGTCGCCTGGCTGTCCAGGTTGCCCGTGGGTTCGTCCGCCAGGACCACCCGCGGCTGGTTGACAATCGCCCGGGCTATCGCCACGCGCTGCTGTTGTCCGCCAGAGAGTTGATTGGGGTGGTGGTGGCCGCGCAGGTGGGGATCAATCCCCACTCGGGCCAAGGCTTCCCGCGCCTTGGCCAAAGCCGGCTGCGTCCGGTACCCCGCATAGAACAGCGGCAAAGCCACATTTTCCACCGCGCTGGTGCGGGGCAACAGATTGAAATTTTGAAATACAAAGCCAATCTTTTCATTCCGCAGCCGCGCCAGGTCTTTGTCTCGCAGCGACGATGCCTCTACATTGTCGACGAGGACATGACCCGTTGACGGGACGTCCAGCAGGCCCATTAAGTGCATCAGGGTCGATTTTCCTGATCCGGACGGTCCGACAATAGCCACAAATTCTCCCGCATCAATGCTCAACGTGACATCACGGACCGCCTGCACAGTTTGGTCTCCGACCCCATAGCGCTTACTGACGTGTTCCAAGCGCAGGACAGCCATCAGTGGCCACCTCCGCCGGTTCCATACCCACCGTTCCCGCCGGAGTATGCGCCGAATCCGGTGGAAGTTCCGCCGCCCAAACCTCCACTACTGACGGGCTCTCTGCTGCTGCCCTGTCCGAAATTGCCGCGGAAGCTAAACCCGGTGGCGCCGGATCCGCCGTAGCCCTCCATGGCTCCGCCGGAGAACCTGCCGCCGTAGCCACCCACAAACGACCTCAGTCCGCCGGCGTTCGTGCTCGATTGGTTCTGTCCAGCGGTGGAGGAGGCGACAGTGACTATGGCCACTCGTTCACCCTGTTTGAGGCCGCTCCGAATCTCCACCGTGTTGCCCCCATACAGGCCCACCTGGACGGGTACAAACGTCAGCCCCTCTGGAATGCGGGTTCCTGAAAATCCACTGCCTTCGTTCGCTGACGCTGTTGTACCGCTGGATTCTGCGCCATTGTTTTGACTCGCTTGTACGTATACGCCGGTTTGACCGCGCTGCGACACAATGGCCGCTGTCGGCACGGTCAGTACGTTGCTTCGGCTTTGCACGGTCACGTTGACGGACACGCTCTCTCCAGGCAGGAGCTGTACATTTTGGTTATCCGGTGCGTTCACCTTGATGGTCACAGGGTACAGGGTGACCCCGTTTTCTGTCTGCGGCTGGTAACCTATGGTATCTACTTTGCCGGTCAACACGGGACCGCCTGTACCGAGCGAGATGGTGGCACTTTGCCCCTTCTTCAATTGCCCGATATCTGCTTGGGCTACGTTGGCGGAGACTAAAAATTCGTCAGAACTCAGGTTGGCGATGACGGCGACAGTGTTCCCGCTGCCAACGCTGGAGTTGGAAGATGAATTGGACGATGCGGAGGAGCTACTGCTGTTTGAGGTCTCCCCGCCGTTCACACTTGCAACTTGCAATACAGTGCCGCTGATGGGGCTCTTGAGTGTGCAAGCGGCTATCTCGTCTTCGATTTGGTCGACGCTCGCCTGCGCGGCATCCACATTGGCCTGCGCTTCCGCCACTGCATTGGCGTCCGGCTGCTGGGTCTGGGTTTGGCCACGGCTGTTGGTCGTAGTGGTGACCTCTTCCGACTGCGCCAGCTTCGCCTCGGCTTCCGCCAATTGGGCCTTCGCCTGCTGCAGCTGGTTTTCGTAGTCGGTATCGTCCACGTGGGCGATGACCTGGCCTTTCTTGACCTTATCTCCTACCTGTACAGACACGGAGGTCAGTGTCCCACTGGTGGTGATGGTCGCCTCGTGAGCCGGCGTGAGAGTGCCTGTCAGGCTCACCGTGTTGACCACATTCCCCCGCTGTACGGTGGTCCAGCGGATGGATACCGCAGAGGCGGACACAGTGTGGCGATGACCGACGACCATGTACCCGGCCCCTCCAAGCACCACGATGACCGCACCCACCCATGGCCATGGCCGTGCCCACCATCGTCGTTTTGTCTCTGGTGGTTGAGCATTCGATGTCTCTGACATGGTACCGTCCTCCCTCTACGGGGCGGCCGGAACCTTCGCACCACGTGCTTCCCGCTTAACCCATGTGTCCGCGTCTGACGGCGGATCTTGACCAAATTTTAGGAAGGACAAGGTGAAAAGTGGTGGACGATTTGTGGAGATTATGTGGAGAAATTGTGAAGGGAACCTACGATTCCGTGTCCGGCGACGACTCGGGAACGGCGGGACTGCGCGGCAGCCGCACCACGAAAGTCGTGCCCTCTCCGGGCCGCGATTGCGCCTTGATGGTTCCTTGGTGTGCCTCCACAAATTCTTTGGCGATGGCCAGTCCCAGGCCTGTACCGCCACTCTCCCTTGACCTATCCTCCTGGCCACGGTAAAAGCGATCAAAGACGTGCGGCAAGTGCTCAAGCGCGATTCCGGGACCGCTGTCCTGGACCGACACCACAATCGTGTCGGCTTCCAAATCCATGGTGACCTGCACTCGGCCGCCGGCGGAGGTGTAGCGCAGGGCGTTGCCAATCAGGTTGACAAACACCTGTGTAATGCGGTCCGGATCGACCGCCGCGTGTATGCCGCTCGGCACAAGGGAGCGGAAGGACAGATCCACCCCATTGGCCTCTGCCTCGACCTGGAAATTGTCGACGATACGCGCGAGCAGCGCGTTCATTTCAGTGGATTGAATGTGCAAGGGCAACTGGCCCACTTCGGCCAGGGTGAGTTGGTGCAGGTCCTGCACCAAACGCGTCAGGCGTATCACCTCGTCGTGGATGGGCAACAGAGTCTCCGGGCCGGCGGGTTGAACTCTTTGCTGAATCAACTCCAATTGCCCCTGCATAATGGTCAACGGGATGCGCAACTCGTGCGCCACGTCTGCCACCAAGTGTTTGCGCGCCTCCTCGGTCCTATGCAGACGGGATGCCATGTCGTTGAACGCTTGCGCCACTTCCCCGTACTCGTCTCGGGTGTCGACCGGCAATTGGATGGCTAGGTCCCCCGCACCAATGCGGTGGATAGCGTTGATCATTTGGTGCAAGGGGCGGGTGAGCCGGCGCGAGAACCAAGCCCCTATGAGCAGGGCGATGCCGACTGTCAACCCCGTGCCGACAACGCTGGCCATGGTCATCGAATGAACCACCGTTTGCTTCAGCGCGTAAAGGGCGTCCAACCCGCGGTCGCGTATCCACAGATGGCCCACCACCTGATTGCCCACCGTCACCGGCACCTCGACCTCGCCATTGCCCCCAAGTGGACTGGGAAGCAGCCGATGGTCGGTGTCAGGATGGCCGATGAAGACAATGACATGGTTGTTGGCATCCTGCAGAATGAGTTGATCCAACCGGCGCGCGCTGGGCATGCCCTCACCCTGCTCAAAGATCCCTGATATGTACTGGTCCACACCAGTCCACGAGTCGTGGTTGGCGTGATAGTAGTAGGCAAGCGATTGCGCCCATTGCGCGGCCGTGCCTTGCTCGGCCGCCTGCGCGTATTTGCGGAACAGCCCGCCGAAGTAGGTGTACGAGATGAGCAGGTCCACCGCCGCCAGAAACAGGACGAGACTGGCGATACCGAGGAAAATCTTGTTGCGGACCTTCATTGGCCGCCTCCAAACCGGTAACCGACGCCGTGAACCGTTTGAATGAACACGGGGTTGGCCGGATCGGACTCGAGCTTTCTCCGCAAGTGGCTGATGTGGCTGTCAATGGTGCGCTCGTAGTTCATGTAGGCGTCGCCCATGGTGGCTTTGAGCAACTGCAGGCGGCTGTACACGACACCCGGTTTGCGGGCCAGGGTCAGGAGCAGTTGAAACTCCGTTGGGGTCAACACGACCTCCTGATCATCTTTGACGACGCGAAACTGATTTTCGTCAATCGTCAAGTTCCCGTAGCGCAGAACACCGCTCTCTTCCGTCGGGGGTTGTGTGCGCCGGAGAACCGACCGGATGCGGGCAACCAACTCGCGCAGGCTGAACGGCTTGACGAGGTAATCATCGGCCCCGACTTCCAGGCCAACCACGCGGTCCGTCTCTTCCCCTTTGGCCGTGACCATGATGATGGGCACCTGCGATTGCCGCCTCAATTCCCGGCACACATCAAGGCCGCTCATTCCGGGCAGCATCCAATCCAAAATGACCAGGTGCGGCCTGTCCTGCTCGACCATCTCAAGCGCCTGCGGTCCCGAGAACGCGGTCAGCACCTCGAACCCTTCCTCCTCCAGGAAGGGCTTCATGACATCAATCACTTTCGGTTCGTCATCCACCAACAGCAACGTTGTCCGCATACTGTCCCTCTTCCAGATGATGGTGTAGGATTAGGACTCTCCGTGGTAGTCTACTCCGACTCCGAGTGTCTCCAGCATCGTGAAGTAGCCTGGACAGGTCTTGCTGACGCACCCGGGATCAAGAATGCGAACACCGGGTACCCGAGCGCCGATGAGAGACAGCGACATGGCCACCCGGTGGTCGTCGTAGGAGGCCAAACAAGCGGGACGGATGGGGCCGGGCACCACCGTAAATCCGTCCTCCCGCTCCCGGGCCTCAATGCCCAACCGGTTCAACGATTCGCAAACCGCCTGGATACGGTTGGACTCGTGGTGACGGATGTGCCCCACTCCGGTGACCGTCACCGGCGCGTCCGCAAAGGCAGCGACCGCTGCCAACGTCAGGGCCTGGTCCGACAGTTCCTTCATGTCTACTTCCAGTCCACCTTTGAGCACCGGCGGACCTGCGACCTCAATGAACGTATCTCCCCACTGGACATGGCAGCCCATGCGGGCGAGGATCTCCGGAAAGCGGGCATCCGGTTGACGCGTATCCCGCGACAAATTCGTGACACGCATGCGCCCGCCGGTGACTGCTGCCAGCGCAAAGAAGTAGCAGGCGGTCGAGGCGTCTGCCTCCAAGGACAGGGGCTGGCCTTGGTAGCGGCCAGGACGGACGAAGAACCGACGAAACCGGTCATCCACCTCAACCGGCACGCCCATGGCTGCCATCATGTCGAGTGTGATTCTCACATACGCGTGCTGGACAATTTCGTCGCTGACCACAATCTCCACAGGACCTTCGGCGTATGGCGCGGCAATGAGCAGTCCGCTGAGAAATTGACTGGAGATTTTTCCTGAGATCTCAACTCGTCCCCCAGACAGTCCCCGCCCGTGAATGCGCAGCGGCAATTGGCCTGGCTCGCGCAGCGATTGAATATCGGCTCCGAGAGTATGCAAGGCGTCCAGGAGCGGCCTCAGCGGGCGCTGACTCAGCCTACGGCTGCCCCGCAGCAGCCATTGTCCGGAGTGCGCTACGGCCAAGGCCCCGGGTAGAAAACGGGCACTGGTGCCAGCGGCTCCGATGTACAATTCACATTCGCGCACCGGCCACTCTCCACTGGCACCTTCAATGCGCACGGTCTCGCCGTTCACGTGGCAGTGTACTCCGAGTTTCTTGAACGCATCCAGGCACCAATACGAATCGTCTGATTTCAAGATGCCGTTGATTTCGGAGGTGCCGTCAGCCATCGCGGCCATCACTAGGGCGCGGTTGGTAAAACTCTTGCTTCCCGGGATTGCGATCTCGGCGTCGACGGGACGTTCCAGGGGTGACAAAGACACGGCAGCTATGCCGGATAGGGCAGCCCACGGGGAGCGGGCCTCCAGGTCAGCCGCTGCTGGGTCTGACTTGGAGGCGGCCATAGGGATGAATGTGGCAAGTCGGTCGTGGCCGGATTGGTCCGCCATTCGCATCGGAGACTCCTCTCGTCGAATCATGCTCGCCATCCGCTCATTCGCGGAACAAGCTTGCTATCCCCCATTTTAGCCTAGTCCACCCACATCGTCAGCAGGCAGATCACGAGGATGCCGAACAGGAACGGCACCAGTACGGCCCGTGACGCATTCCCGCGCAGGGCCGGCAGCAGTTCCGAAAACGCGATGTACAGCAAGCACCCGGCGAGGACGGCCATGACCCACTGCAGGCTGGCCATGATATGGGGCAACACTTCGATTCCCACACTTGATCCGATGATGCCAGCGATTCCGGGAACACAAAGCATACTGACCACACGGCGCCGTTGCCCGAGTAGCGAAGGGAATCCGGATACCAGAGCGAGCGCCCACAAAACGCCTTCTGGGAGCTTGTGGATGACCATCCCCAAGAGAAACACCCAATCTTCCTTCTCGCCCGCCGTGACGGCGGCTGCCATCGCTCCTCCCTCCAGCAAACTGTGCAAGGCCAGCGAAACCATGATCACGATGCTGCTGGCCCGGCTGAGGATGCGGGGAGCGGGCGCAGCGGAGGCGGCTCCTGCTGGCGCCTGGGCCGGCTCTGCCGCATCAAACCGCCGGTCAATCAGGTGAGTGAGCGCCCACAGGAAAACCGTTCCGGCCAAGACCGCGTACGGTATGCCCGCTGCTTTCGACTGGACGGCGTCGGGTAAAAAATCCACGACCACCAAGGCGCAGAACACGCCCGTTCCAAATCCAAACACGGTCCAGATGCGGCTGCCAGACATGTCCGCCAGCCGCTCTTGCCTCACCCCCCAGGCCCCGCCGGCCAGGATGGCCAGGGCGCAGACCCCTGCGGCTACCACGGCTGGCCACAATGGCATAGCCATCACCTGGGCCAACGCGGTGGAAGCGGGAGCGGCTGTGGCCGTCCGATGGTTCCCCACGGCCATCGAGGAACTGGGGGACCGGCGATGGGGCGGCGGATCAATCCGTGTGGCAGGCCACAGAACGCGAGAGCCGTGTCGTACGCAATATTCGGCATTGTTCATCCCTCCTCCCCCATTGCATGTAGCTGTTGGGTCCGCGGTCAGCGGCAGAGGCCCGCTTGCACGGCAAACAGGCGCCTGTGCGGACAGACGCCTGGTTCATGTGCAGCAGGAAGATCGGTCGATTGGATGGTTATCGCTTTCCAATGAGTGGAAAAACTCGGGTGACCGGGTTGGGTTCAGGCATCAGGGAATAGATGATAAAATGCTTCATACCGTTCGTCACGGGTTGGGGCTTGGTTCTGGCCGCGTCTCCGCTGTACCGGGCGTGCCTTGGCGGCCGCCACTTGTTCCCGGCCCTGCTGGCGTTCCCGGTAACTTTCCCGGTAAGCCTCCAGTTCCTGGCGCGTCCGCACGCGGTGCCGCTGCCAATCGTACAAGATGCGGTCGATGTATTTGAAGCTGAACTTGTTGCCCAGAACCGCTTCGCGCAACGCCTCCATGACCAGCCATTGCGGGTGCCCGTCTGTATCCAACCAGTGACGAATCTGCTCAAATTCAAACTCTGACAGGGGGCGGCCGAATTCTTGTTCAAACAGGCTGAACAAGTCTGTCGGGCCTGCCTGCGGTTGCTTGACCGCCGACTCCCGGCGGCCCCGCAACGCTTGCCATAGCGGGCTCAGGTCATAATAATTGGTTCGTGTTCCATCTGATTCTAAGCGTTCCCCGATGGACAACAGGTTCCGTTGGACGAGCCGAGCCACCGTGTCCCCGGCCTCCCGAGGGCTCAGGCCACAGCGAGCCGCCAGGTCCGCCGGCGTGAGGAATCGTTCTTCCTGCGTCTGTACAGAGGCGATAACCTGCACCAGTACGACAAACTCCGCCGGCGAGAGACCGAGGTCGCCGCAGCGCCGAATCAGATCGATGGGGACCGCCACAAACGGATGCGCCAAAAAATCGGCGTTATCGGCAGAACGAACAGGAGGTTTCATGGCGGACATTCCTTCTTTGGCGGGACTCAAGGATACAAACGGTACAACAGACGCGGGAATGGGATGGCTTCCCGCACGTGCTCAAGTCCGCAGATCCAGGCAATCGTCCGTTCCAACCCAAGGCCGAAGCCTGCATGCGGTACCGATCCGTAGCGCCGCAGGTCGAGGTACCAGCCATAGCCGTCCAGCGGCAGGTCATGCTCCTCAAAGCGTTGCCGCAACAGGTCGTAGTCATGGATGCGTTCACTGCCGCCGATGATCTCCCCATACCCTTCCGGGGCCAGGAGATCGTCGCAGAGCACCACTTCCGGTCGCTGCGGGTCCGGTTGCATGTAGAACGCCTTGATTTGCGTTGGATAGCGTTCGATGAACAACGGACGGTCGTACTGCGAAGCCAGCGCCGTCTCGTGTGGCGCCCCAAAGTCGTCCCCCCATTGGATGTCGTGACCGTGGTCCTGCAGCCAGCGAATGGCCTCGTCATAGGTAAGCCGCGGAAACGGCGGACGCACCTGGAGCAGTTTTGACGTATCCCGGCCCAGCACCTCCAATTCGTAGGAACAACACTCCAACACGTGCTGGACGATGTGAGAAACGAACTGTTCCTGCAACGCCAGATTGTCTTCATGTCGGTAAAACGCCATTTCCGGTTCCACCATCCAGAACTCAATCAGGTGGCGTCGTGTCTTCGATTTCTCCGCGCGAAACGTCGGGCCCATGGAGTATACCTTGCCCAGCGCCATCGCCGCGGCCTCGCAGTACATCTGGCCGCTCTGTGTCAGATAGGCCTCCTCATCAAAGTACTGGGTATGAAACAATTCGGTCGTGTCTTCGCAAGAAGAGGGGGTCAGAATGGGCGGATCCACACGCGTGAAACCTTGTTCATGCAGGAATTCAGAGATGGCCCGCTCAACTTCGGAGCGGATCTTCAGGATGGCGCGTTGTCGAGGCGTGCGAATCCATAGGTGACGGTGATCAAGGAGAAAGTCCACTCCGTGTTCCTTCAAGGTAATCGGGTAGTCGGCCGATTCCTGCACCACAGTGACATCCGTGACGGAAAGCTCGTACCCGGATTGGCTGCGCTCGTCTCGACGAACCACTCCAGTCACGACAATGGAAGACTCCTGGGTGAGACGTCGGCACCGCTCAAACACCTCGTCTCCCACTTCGCTGCGTACGACCACGCACTGAATCAAGCCCGTTCCATCACGGACCTGAAGAAACAGGATTTTCCCGCTGCTGCGTTTATTGTATAGCCACCCTTCCAGGGTGACCGTTTCTCCAACAAAGCTGCCAATTTGGCCAATGGTAGTGCGCATGCTGACTCCAGTCCCTCCGCTCCGCATGTCCATCAGAAACGATGACTTGATTATAGCAAAAACCGCAGGTCGCCAGTGAACGTCCTCCATCGACACCAAACGACCGCCTCCGGCACCTGGAACCCCCAACGGATCTACGCGCCTAAGACGGTCATGGTGTCACTTATTGCCTTCGCAAACGGTCGACCAGCCACCGTTTGGCAGCCAGCTAGACCCCAATGGTTACGCCGTGGCTGAGTTGCGGGCACACCGCAATTGATTCCTTGGGGGCTGGCAGCGCCTTCTGCACGCCGCGCAGCCAGCGCCGGAACTCGTCGCCCCCGATGCTTTCAACCTCCACGATGTGGAACGCAAACTGCGCAATATCCGCCTTGAATGGTGCCAGCAGGTCCCGGGTGACACGCTCCTGCTCCGCCAGGATATGCCGGACCTCTGTATCCAAGACGGACTCGGGGAGGTGCTCCTCGTCCACGATGCCGATGCGCGAAAGCCCGCACTTGACCATGGTGCGAGCCAACTGGGAGGCTTGGACAAAGTCGTTTTGAGCCCCGGTGCTGCGGTCTCCGTAGTGGAGTTCTTCCGCCAGGCACCCTGCCAGCGCCACGTTGATCTGCTGCAACAAGTGTTCGCGCGTGTACAAATACCGGTCATGCTCGGGAATTTGACGCACAAACCCAAGCGCGTTTCCGCGTGGAGCAATGGTGATGTGAGAAACCGTACCGGGTTTCATCAATTCGCTGATGATGGCATGCCCCAACTCGTGCACGGCGACCCGGCGCAGCTCGTCTTCCGTCGGCTTGCGTCCCGTCTTTTCCCCCATCAGCACCTTGTCCACCGCATCCCGAAACATCTCCTGCGAGATTTCGGATTTGTCCTGGCGCAGCGCCATGATGGCCGCCTCGTTGACCAAGGCTTCCAACTGGGCTCCAGAGAAGCCGAACGTCTCCCTGGCGATGTGTTCCAGGTCCACATCGGGAGCCAGCGGCTTCCCTTTGGTCTGGATGCGGAGAATGTGCAGACGCCCGTCCTTGTCCGGTAGGTCCACCTGGATTTGCCGGTCAAACCGCCCTGGCCGCAGGAGAGCCGGATCCAGAATGTCCGCTCGGTTTGTCGCGGCCATAACCAGAACCAACGGAGATTGAGTCGTGGACATGCCATCCATCTCGGTCAGCAGCTGATTGAGCGTCTGATCGTACTCCTGATGGCTGTACTGGCCGCGCCGGCCCCCCAGGACGTCAATCTCGTCGATGAAGATGATGGCACTGTCTTTGTTTTCCTTTTTCGCCATGGTGCGAGCTCTGCGGAACAGTTCCCGCACTCGCTGCGCGCCGACGCCCACATACATTTCGACAAACTCCGATCCAGCTGCCGACAAGAACACCGAGTCGGTGTACGTCGCAGCCGCTTTGGCCATCAACGTCTTGCCGGTGCCCGGCGGTCCTGTCAACAGGATGCCCTTCAAGGGGCGAATGCCAAGGGACTGTATGCGGTCGCGGTAGCGCAGAAAATCCAGCGCCTCCATGAGCTCCTGCTTCGCGTGTTCCTGGCCGCCGACGTCTGCAAACGTGACCGGATGCTTGACCGGGGCCTCCCGTGAACTGGCCAGTGGATGGCCGCGGCGTTCCAGGAGCATCCACATGAACACTCCCAACCCAATCAAAAAGATCAGGGGGAGCACATTGATTCGCAGGTACAACAAGAACAGCGTCAGGGCGATCCCGATGCCTATCAGCCACTCCTTCATCATGACACCGCACCCCCTTGCCGCGTGGTATATTTAAACACGTCATAGAGATGATGCTTCCCATCATCCATTTGCACGTAGACGTACGTTTTGTCCATCGTGATGACGGCCTGAATCCCGTCTTTGGCTGCCTGCTTTTCCACGGCCGCAATCATTTCTGTGTAGTTTCCCTTGGCCAAGCCCTCAAGCAGGGCGGGCGTGAGCTTTTGATATTCCTTGACCAAACGCGCATCGCGCGTATCCGCAATGGATATCGAAACGCTGCTGCCCAGCGATTGGGAGACCTGATCGTAGATCTTCTGATAGGTTGTCTCCAAATCATCGACGTCACCCAGTTGGATGCGCACCGTGGTCGGCTGACCACTCTGCACCACAGCTGAGCGAACACCGGAGATCCTGGACAGATGGCTTTCCAGCGGTCCAATCATGTTGAAGTGAAGGTACGCTTGCCAACCGCCGAAGAGGATGGCGAGCGTGATGACGGCGATGAAGATGATTGGCACGAGGCGTACTCGCGACACCTACCTCGCCCCTTTCCGAACCACCAGCCGGGCTTGCCTGCAGATGGGAACCGAACCGGACTGGTACATGCTGAGTATACCACGCAAACCCATGTTATGTTGACAACACATATTGCCATAGGCGTTTGCCGTTTACAGCGTCATAAAAAATGTACTCCGATCGCCCACTGTTCCGCTGTCTTCCGTAGACTTCCCAAACCACATGACGGCTGGCTGGCAGTGTCTTCGCCAAGGAGGATGGAACGTACGCAGGCTCCGCGTCAATAGGCGTGACGCCAGCACGCTCCGCCAGCTGTTCCACCTTGCTCTTGGCCAACACTTGCGAAGCCGGGACTGCGTAGGCGCGGCGAGGATTGTCCGTCACAAACGTGTACCACGACCGTCCGAACATGTCGCGCCCGTAAAACACTTCCTGGACGCCTGCGCCTGTGGAGAGTGCATGGCCTTCGATGCGCTCCAGCGGAGAATGATTGAGGGCGTATTGGGCGGCAGACTGTTCGACATCCCACTCCTCGCGGACTTCGTTCCACAGGGTCATGCCTATGCCTATAAGTGCCATCAAGACGATGAGGGTACCTGTAATCACCCATATCTTACTCGCGTTCATCTGTTCACGCCCGATACAACGTTAAAATCATTTTATCCGGTTGCTGTTTGTCTAACGACAGGCCAAAGATGACATCCTTATTCTTTAGGTTGCGGTTCAAGAAATCGACCAATTGATACAAATCATCGGTTCGTGTACAGGCGTGCGTACCGATGACGACACGCTCGTGCGCCCCGGCCGCCCGTGCGCCCACAGGCGGGGGGCTCGCGCTTGAACCTATCGCATCATCTGCAAAATACAACTTTAGACTATCAATGATCTGGTGATTTGTAAAATGGTAGCGCAGCGGCGTCACGCTCACCTCGCCGCGCCGTACGGCCGCGACATCCGTCTCTTCTCCTCCCGGCTCCTGCAACTCCTCGCCCGTATAGCGGTAGCCTGTCCGCTCCCCGTTCTCATCCGCGACCACAAAGGAATCGCGAAAACCGCGGACACCCAACTGAGTCACGGCGATCTTGGTGTCCGCATGGACGTTCGGCGGGAAGTTCACGCTCAAAAACGTATCCGCGGGCCATGCGAATCCATCCAAATCCCTTATGATCTGCAGCGCCTTTGCCGCCGCCTCCGCAAACGGAAACGGCGGTCCGTCTAGAGACAGCGCCACGGCCGGGATGCCTTGTACGGCCGCTTCTCCCGCAGCGGCGACCGTACCCGAGTAGAGGACGTCGGTGGCGAGATTGGGGCCCTGGTTAATCCCTGAGACAACCAGGTCGAACGGAGTTTGTGCGGCCAACTCGGCTATGGCCCATTTCACGCAGTCCACCGGCGTGCCGGCGACCGCGTATGCCGCTTGAACCCCGGGGATGGACAGACTCTGCCGCTCTGTCCAGATGGTTGCGTGCAGAGACATGGCGTGGCTGGATGCCGAGCGTTGACCATCGGGCGCCACCACGGTGACCTCCCCCAGGTCGGCCAACGCCTGTGCGAGCGCGCGGATCCCCGGCGCTTGGATACCATCGTCGTTGCAAACCAGTATGCGCATGAGTTGTCTCCTCTCCTGCCAGCTTTCTCGTCACATACGTCCAAACCCCTCGCTCATACTAGGGGCACGTGCCACACAAGCGGACCGTCGACAACACCGCCTGGTCATGCGCCAAGAGGAGGGTGCTGAATGCCAAAACGCCAGAACCTGGATAAACGGCCGCGCGGGAACCCACCCTCGCGGCCTGCCGAGAATATCCGCTGGTGGCTGGAGGCGATTTTGGACTCAGACGAAGCAGACCCTTTGCAAACGATGCGTTCCTTGCGAGCGACGTTGTCCCAGGATGGACAGGCCTGTCCGAGGGTCCGCTGATGGTCACCGCAGCGGTTGGATTCACTGTGCTTTCAAGTGTGCTTCGAGGCTCCGGGCTTCATACCGAATGCGCTCGACATCGAGCGTCAAGGGTTCGCGGTTGGACAATAGTTGCCGCCCGGCCACAAACACGTCGGTCACGTCGTCCGCTCCCGCTGCGTAGACGACATTGGAAAGCCAATCGTAGTTCGGCACGAAGTGTGGGCTGTCCAAGTCCAACAGGGTGATGTCGGCCCACGCCCCGACCGTCAGTGTACCGTGCCCAGCCGGCAAGAACGCACACTTGGCGCCCTCCTCGGTCGCCATGCGAAAGGCGGCCGGGGCGGGCACCGCCGTTGCATCCATCGTTACGCCTTTATGCAGAGTGGCCGCCAACCGCATCTCCTCAAACATGTCCAGATTGTTGTTGCTCGCGGCTCCATCTGTACCCAATCCCACGACAATGCCCTTTTCAAGCATGCGGGCCACAGGCGCAACTCCGGAGCCCAGTTTGAGGTTGCTTTGCGGGCTGTGCGCGACGTGCACCCCTCGCGCGGCCAGAATGTCCATATCGTCTTCATTCACGTGCACACAGTGGGCCGCTAACACCGGGTGTTGCAAGAGACCGCACGCCTCGACCTGGGCAATCGGGGTTTTCCCATAGGTTTGCAGGCTTTGCTCCACCTCGCCCCGGGTTTCGGACAGGTGAATTTGCAGCGGTACCCCGAGTTCCCCTGCGAGATCGGCGATTTCGCGCAAATAGTCAGGCGGACACGTGTATGGGGCGTGCGGCCCCAGAGTGACCACAAGGCGGCTGCTGGCCTCTTTCCACTGATTCACGAACGATCGCGAATTCGCCACGCCCGCCGCGCGTCCGGAGTCGTCCAGTCCCACGATGCCCCAGCTCAGCACGCCGCGCATTCCGCTTTCCAGAAGCGCCTGGGCTGCGTCGTGCATCTGGAAGTACATGTCGGTGTAGCAGGTCGTGCCTGAGCGAATCATTTCCCAACAGGCCAGCTGGGTTCCCCAGTAAATCGCTCGCCGGGTCAGCTTCGCTTCCATGGGGTACACCTTTTCTTCCAACCAACGCATCAGCGGCAGGTCGTCTCCAGCCCCGCGGAGCAGGGTCATCGCCGCGTGCCCGTGTGTGTTTACAAGGCCCGGTATGGCCACGGTGCGGGGGCGGCGTATGTACTGTACCCCCGCCTTCCCATGCTCGAAGTCTGTCCTTGCCCCGTCGGCGGATGCCGCTACCTGTGTCAGCGGCGCCACCGCTTGGATAGTGCCGTCTTCGATGACGATGCGTACAGGCTCGCTGTACACCTCTTGCGCTGAGCACACAGCCGCACCCACTTCAAGAATGGTTTTCATGCAGCCCTCTCCCGTCCTTCGCTCCCGTTTTGGCCGTTCCTGTCGAAATGGCGGCGGCTATCCGCTGCGCGTTGGGATGTCGGATAACCCCTCGTTCGCAAATGATACCCGTGATCAACCCGTGAGGGGTAACATCGAAGGCTGGATTCGCAGCGGAGGTGCCCTCCGGAGCCACCCGCAACCCGTGAAAGTGTGTGACCTCCTCGCTTCCCCGGTGTTCAATCGGGATCTGCGATCCGGTCGCCACATCGAGGTCAAAGGTGGATACCGGCGCGGCCACATAGAATGGTACGTGGTGGTAGGCGGCCAGCACTGCCAACCCGTAGGTCCCGATTTTGTTCGCGGTGTCGCCGTTGGCCGCAATCCGGTCGGCTCCCACCACCACCGCGTCAATGGCACCTTGCTGCATGAAGTAGGCGGCCATGCTGTCCGTGATCAGGGTATGGGGTATGCCCTCTTGATCCAATTCGTAGGCGGTCAAGCGCGCCCCTTGCAAATACGGGCGTGTCTCATCCACGTAGACGCGAGCCACCTGACCCCGCTCGTGCAGTGTGCGGACGATACCGAGCGCCGTGCCGTAGCCCGTGGTCGCCAGCGCACCCGTGTTGCAGTGGGTGAGCAGCGTCACCCGCGCTGCCTGCGGGAACAAATCCGCTCCGTGGCGTCCAATGGCGCGATTGATGCGCAGATCTTCTTCCGCCATGCGGTTGGCTTCATCGGTGAGCGCCTGCTGCAGAGCGCTCAGGCTGGCACCGTCCCACTTCTGTACAACCTCGCGCATGCGTTGCGTCGCAAAGAACAAATTGACGGCGGTGGGGCGGGTTTGTTCCATCGTCTGCAGCACCTGCTCCAGTTGTGCTCGGGCGTCGTCGCCGCTCGTCAGCCGCATGGCGGCCAACACGGTTCCGTAGGCTGCGGCCGCGGCAATGGCAGGCGCTCCGCGCACCTTCATGGCGGTGATGGCCTCGGCCACCTCGTCAGCGTCCGAGTATTCCTCCCACACCGTCTGGTGAGGGAGCCGGCGTTGGTCCAGCAGGCGCAGTGTACGCCCGGTCCATTCCAGTGCGTTCAGCTCATTTCCCCTCCTTGGTTAACTGACCCTGTCCGCTGACGGCGTGCGGGCATGCGCAGGTACGGGATTCGTCCAGTTGATCAATGGCCGTGAAGAACAGGTTGCGCAGGCGCGGGACATTGACGGCCATTTGCTCCACCACCTCGCTGTGGGTGAGCGGCGTAGGCGACAGGCCGGTGCCGTAATTGGTGACCATGCACACCGTCGCGTAGCACAATTCACACTCCTTGGCCAGCACCACCTCCGGGACGCTGGTCATGCCGACAACGGCCCCGCCCAGGCTGGCGTACATGCGGATCTCAGCCGCGGTTTCAAACCTGGGTCCGTCCGTACACACGTACGTTCCGCCGTCATGCACCGGGATGCCCAATTCCTCGGCGGTTGCCCGCAGCCGCGCGCGCAACCGGCCGCAGTACGGATCGGACATGTCGATGTGCACCACGCGGCCTTCGGAGAAAAACGTGAGCGGCCGCGAACGGGTGAAATCCAAAAAATCGTCCACAATCACAAACGATCCGGGGTGGATATCCGGTTTCAGCGATCCGACCGCCGTGGTGGCGAACACCTGCTCCACGCCTAACTGCTTCAAGGCCCAGATATTCGCACAGTAATTGATGCGGTGCGGCGGCACCTGATGCCCGCGCCCATGCCGCGGAATGAACGCGACGTTTTTGCCGCGAAAGCGTCCCACCGTAACTTCGGCGCTTCCAAACGGTGTGTCAACCACCTGGGTTTCCGGTTGTTCAAGCAGCGCCGGGTCGTATACGCCGGTGCCACCGATGATGGCGTATTGTGCTTGCATCGATTCGCTCCTGTTTCCGTATTGGGTATGTATGCATCCTGCCAGTCCCTTGCGGAGGTTGGCGGGATGATCAAAATTATACGGGATTGCGGGCGGAATTGTCAGTCCGCGCGAGAAGCCGTAACACTTCAGTCAGGTCTGCAGGCGGCTGTTGCGTCATCAGGTCGCCCACCCGCTGGACCCGTTCCGCCATATTGTCAATCCGAAACCACTCCGGACAGGCTCCGCGCGCCAGCTCATCCCAGGTTATCGGCGCCGATACGGTTGCCCGCTCCGTCGCCCGCGCGCTGTATGGCGCAATCAAGGTTCGGTGGCGGCCAAACTGGGGATAATCCACGTACACCTTGTCCCCGCGATCCCGCTTGCGCCGCTCCAGAGTCACCCAACGAGGCAGCTGCTGCTCGAGGTAATGAGCCACTTTTCGGGTGAAGGTGCGGGTTTCAGCAAACGTGTGCCCTGGGACCAACGGAATGAACACCTGCAGCCCGGTGGCGCCAGATGTCTTGGCGACGTGCGGGAGGTTCAGGTCGCTCAACAGCTCGTGCAGCCGCATCGCCACCTCGCGCACAGGCTCAAAGCCGGGCACGGACGGATCGAGGTCAAAGGCGACGGCCACAGGCTCCTGGTCGTTGCCGGCGCGCGTGAAGCCAATGTGCAACTCAAGGCAGGCCAGATTGGCCAGCCAGAGCAGCGTTTCTGGATTCTCCACCAGCACGTAGTGAATATGCGCCTGCCGTTCATCCGACCATACAGGTACGGTGCGCACCCAATCGGGCGCTCCCGGCGGAACATCCCGTTGGTAAAACGATGGGCCTGCAACCCCGTCGGGATAGCGGACCATCGTGATCGGCCGCCGGCGCAGGTGCGGCAGCATGTACGGTGCCAACGCCAGCAGGTAACGGGCGTAATCCAGCTTCGTCACTCCCGCTTTGGGCCACATGAGTTTGTGGGGATTGGTCAGGATTTCGCCGCGCTGCGTCCGCATGTGTCTCGCCTCCGTTCGCTATAGGTGTGCGCACACACGGTGCAGGCATACAAGCAATCTGTGGCAGGAGAGTGCGATGACAGACGACTGGTCGGGACTGCTGCCAATGGAACCGGTGCTCGCGTCCGCCCCCAGCGCGGACAAGGGCGTGATTTTCCAGGTGAAGTGGGATGGGGTGCGGTTGCTGATGCAGCGGCGCGGGAACGAAGTGAGGTTGTGGAACCGCAAAGGCAAGGCGCGCACCCACCTCTATCCGGAACTGGTGGCGTGGGCCAAGGAACAGGCGCAGGATGCGTTTGTGATTGATGGCGAGGTTGTCAGTCTGGGGGCGGACGGGCGGCCCGACTTTCGACGTGTGTTGCGGCGAGACCTGGCCAGGCGGCCGCGGCTGGAGGTCCCCGTGGTGTACATGGCTTTTGATTGCCTGCAGATAGCGGGACAGCCGTTGTTAGAAACCCCGTTTGAGCTGCGCCAGGAAGCCCTGCGCGAGGCTGTCAGCCAACCGGGGCTTGTCCAGGTGTGTGACAACTATAGTGACGGGCGTGACCTCTATGAACGCATGCAGGCCCACGGTTTGGAAGGCGTGGTCGGCAAACGGGCGGGAAGCCGCTACTACCCGGGGGAAAAGCGGGCCGATTGGCAGAAGGTCAAGTGTTGGCGCCATATCACCCTTGACGCTTTATTTCTCACGGTGCGCGACGGCCGGCCCGCGTCGGTCTTGGTTGGGGAATGGACGGATTTGGAACACCCGGCCGGTGCAGTGGCGACGGGGATTCGCCAGGAGGATTGGGCCGCACTGTGGGATAGCGCCGGACCGGGCCTTACCGCATCACGACCGCAGGAGCTGCGTCCCCTCCCTCCCGGCATCCGCCTGCACATCCGCTATCTCGATTGGACGGACGCCGGGGCCCTGCGCCATCCGGTGGTCGAAGCCATTCAATGGCCCACGTCTGCAGCGCCGTAACCGTTACGAGCTGCGCTTCCGGCGCCCTCGTTTGGGCTTGACACCCTCTGTCAGAGCGGCGGTCAGGGCGGAATCTGGCTTGTTCCCGCTGCGGCGAATGCTTTCCTGGAGCGCCTGCATCAGGTCCACGATATTGGTCTCGGCCTCTTCCGCCGCCGGGGCTATGGCCACCTCCTGGTTCTGCACCTTTTTCTCAATCATGCCCAGCAGCGTCTCCCGCCGCTCGTCGGTGTATTTGGCGGGATCGAACGGCTCAGCCAATTGGTTGATCAGCATGACAGCCATACTCAATTCTTGGTCACTCACCGCGGGTTGGGCGTCGATGTTGGGTAACTCCTGCGTGCCCCGCACCTCGGCCGGCCAGAACAGGGTCTCCACCACCAGCACGCTGCCGTAAACGCGCACGCACGCCAGGGTTTCCGAGTTGCGCAGGACGGTTTTGGCCACGGCCACCTTGCCGGTTTCCCGCATGGCCTGCTGCAACAGTTGGTACGCCTTGACTCCGGCCGCCTCGGGCGCGAGGTAATACGTCTTGTCGTAATACACCGGATCAATCTCGGCCAGATTCACGAAACCCACAATATCAATCGTGTGCGACCTGGATTTCTCAACTTGTTTCCAGTCGTCCTCGTCGAAGATCACGAACTTGTTCGGTTCATATTCGTACCCGCGGACAATCTCATTCCACTCCACGGGCCTATCGCAATGCGGGCAGGTGCGCGTGTATTGAATCGGCGTCTTGCACTCCCTGTGCAGGTACCGAAACTTGATGTCCTTCGATTCGGTTGCTGCAAACATCCGCACCGGCACGTTGACCAATCCAAAACTGACCGCTCCCTTCCACATCGTGTGCACGGCAAGCGCCTCCCTCCGGTCACCCATCCTGTACCGTTAGTGTGCGGCGCGCTGGGGTGAACATGTATCCGACACTTGGAAGAACGCTTGAACCTTGCCAATCATCTCCGATTCCGGCGCGTACATGGGCACCACACCGTCCAGGGAGCGGACGAAGACGCGGCCGTACCGACTCTCGACCAATCGCCGGTCATAGCAAATGACAGCGCCCCGATCCGAACTCGTACGAATTAACCGCCCGAATCCCTGGCGGAACCGCACCACGGCCTCGGGCAGACTGGCGTGCCAAAAGGCGCTCTCCCCCCGCTGTTCCAGTTGCTCATGGCGCGCCCTGGTGACCGGATGCGTCGGCGGCGCAAACGGCAGCCGGACGATGACCAGGGTGCGCAGCTGGTCCCCCGGCAGGTCGATGCCTTCCCAAAACGATTGTGCGCCGAACAACACCCCATGCGGGTGTTGGCGGAACGCCTGCAAAAGGCGCGAGCGGTTCCCATCCAGTCCTTGCGCAAACAGTTGAAAGCCAGCGCCGACAAGCTTATCGCGCACGTGGGCAGCGGTGGCCCTGAGCAGTTGATGGCTGGTGAACAACACGAGCATTCGGCCGCGGCTGGCCATGGCCAGTCGATACACCGACCCGGCCAGCCACAAAGCCGCATCATGGGTCTCCATCTTGGCCAACTCCGGCGCATCGTTGGGCACGCAGAGCAAAGCCTGACGCCGCAGTTGGAACGGAGACGGCACTCTTACTTCTGCCAATCGTCCAGATTTAGCAAAGTTGCCCAGGCCAAGTCGGCGGGCAACGTAGGAGAACCGCCCTTCGACGGAGAGTGTGGCGGACGTCAAGACAACCGAACTCTTCTTCGAGAACAGTTGCTCCTCAAGGATAGGCGCGATGTCCAACGGTGTCCGGTAGAGATTCACGCTCCGCGACGCCCCGGGCATGCCTCGGACTTCGGCGCCGGCTTCAATCCACGTCACCCATTCCGGCGTCTCCTCCCGCGCCTTGTCCATCGTTTCGATGGCGGCCTCCACCGCGGGAAAGGAGCCGACCGCATCCAGCATGCGCCCGGCCAGTTCGTCATCGCTGGCCGCGGCTGCGTCGGCCAGACGCGACAGTTTGCCCTGCGCCCGCTGCCAGAGTTGGCTGAGTTCTGCCACGGCGCCGGAATACTGGGACCACGCCGGGTGGCTGTGTACCTGCGCTGTCAACCGAAGCTCGTTGACATGCGAGGGGATGAGTTTGGCCAGGGCGGAAAACGCGTAGTTCAACTGCGACTCGAACCCCTGACAGATATCCATCAATTCGGATACGTCGGCCACGAGGCTGGTCCGTCCCTGTTCTGTGAGCCGCTCGTGCAGTTCGGGGAGGACACCCTGCCGACCGTGATCACGCACTAATCGTGCCAAAAGGGCGCGTATCTGCCCGTAGCGCACCTCTTCCCCCAGCTGTCGGGTGGCCTCTTCCTCCAGGTGATGGGCCTCGTCGACGATGAGCTTTTCGTACGGCGGAAGGACCCGGTTCTCGGCCTTGAGGTCCGTCATAACCAGGGCGTGGTTTGTGACGACGACATCCGCGTCGTAAGCCTGGGCGCGCGCCCGAAAGTAGAAGCAAGGCTTAAAGAACGGGCAACGCTTGTTGATGCAGGTTTCGCTCTCGCTTTGCACTCGCGGCCACACCCGCTGCTCGGATCCGGTCATGGCCAGTTCTTCCCGGCCGCCCGTCTCGGTCTCTGTCAGCCAGACCAGCAGGCGCATGTACGCCCGCACCTCCTCCGGCGCGTGCGTCCAACCGAGAAGCTCCGACTCGTGTCGCAGCTTTCGCATGCAAATATAGTGGGTTCGGCCCTTGAACACGGAGAGTTTCAGGGGTTCGGCAATGACGCTCCGCAGTGTCGGAAAGTCCCGCTCGGCGATCTGATCCTGCAAGGCTATCGTATGGGTGGAAATCACCACCCGCGTGTCGTTGCGCCTGGCATAGAGCACGGCCGGGATGAGGTATGCCAACGATTTGCCCGTACCGGTACCCGCCTCGGCAATCAGGTGCTGATCCTGCTGCAAGGCGGCCGCCACGGCAGTGACCATCTTCTGCTGGCCGGGCCGCACCTCGAACCCCGGCAAGGCGGCCGCCAACGGGCTGTCCGCCGCCAGCAGGTGCTCTGATTCACTCGTCCAATCTTCACTCGCTGGCGTCTGGCTGGGCCTGCTGGTTGGGCGCGGGCTGGCAGAGCGGAAGACGAGCCGGTCAATCGTCTCGCACCCTTCTGGCAAGGCGTCGGGAGCTTCTGCGGCCTGCCGATCCGCCAGTTCCGCCAACCATTGCCCGGTGACGGCCGAATACAAGCCGGCCAAGCGAACCAACGCCTGCAGCGTGAGGTGAGGCAAAGCCAAGACTTTTTCCGACAAACCGCTGATGACGTGGGCGGTGGTCAGGGCGTCCGCTGGCGCTCGATGACTTTGCTCCACTTGTATGCCCAGCCGGGCAGCGGCGTCCTGCAGACGGTGGCTGCCCGCAAAGGGAAACAGGATGCGCGAGAGGTCCCTCGTATCCAAGCCATCCGCGGCCGTCGGCAGCACGTAGCCAACCGACTCGCATGCGCGGGTCAGAAATTCGATATCAAAATCAACATTGTGGCCAGCCAACGGTTTTCCTTCGATAAAGGCCAAAAAGCGCGGCAGCACCTCTTCCAAGGTGGGGGCCGATGCGAGTTCAGCCATCGCAATGCCGGTCAATTCCAGTACAGAATCAGGGACCGGACGAGTCGGGCGTACCAAGCTGTGGAATTGCTCCCCAATTCCGTCTTCCGTCCACTCCACCGCGCCGATTTCTATAATTTCGTCTTCATCCGGAGACAAACCGGTGGTTTCAACATCGATGACCACGAGTTTCACAGATGCGGGCCCCCTACCTGTGGCTTGTCCCTATTGTACCAAAATGGGGCTCAGTGGGGCGGTACACCGGCATCCGCCCTATCCGGGTTCATGCGAGATACCAGCGTCCGCATCAGTGGTCCCTGCAAAACGGCCTCCGGCAACGCCCCTATTACGCGCCAAGCCGCGGCCACGTCTCCCTTCAGCCAGTGAAGAATGGCCAACGCAGACAGCAGGCGCGCTTGTCCGGGATTCACCGCAATGGCTTTCTTCAACGCGGCGACGGCCGTTCCCGGACCGGCGGTGTGCCACAGGGAGAACGCCAGCCGAATGGAACTGCCGGCATCGGCCGGTGCGGCTTCCACCAGTTTGCAAGCGTAGCCTTGTGCCCGTTGCCAGTCGTCAGACTCGACCGCCAGCCGCCACAGCAAAGACAGGAGCCCTGGATGCCGAGGGCGCTCTTGCAGGGCCTGGAGTGCCACCCGTCTGGCTTCCTCGTGTTCGCCCAGATTCATCAGTGCCTGCACCAGAAGGCAGGCCGTCTCCGTGTCCGGACCTGGGTCCAGCTCCAGCGCTTGTTGGAAGGCGGCGGCCGCCGCTGGCCAGTCGCCAATCTTTCCATAGCAGATCCCCAAATTATGCCACGTATCGGGGTAATCGGGCAGGACGGCCACCACTTCGTTCAGGCAGCGAACGGCCTTGGTGAATTCACCGGATTGAAAATACACCTGTGCGGCAATCTCGCAGGCGGCGCAGTACTCAATCTGGTCAGGCTGCTGGGCCAAAATCGAGCGGACCTGGTTCAAGGCCGCCTGCGGTTGCCCGGCCAGGCGCAGGGCGGAAGCGAAAAGCAAACGGGCGGGGAGTGAATACGGGGCAGAGGATACCGCTTGGGCAAGCGAGGAGATGGCGTCGTCGTACATGGCGAGATCGAAATAGCCAAGCCCTCGGCGCAGGGAATCCAACCATCCAGCGTCCTCGGAATCAAGCGGTGGCAGCACTGTGGACAACCAGTGGCCCAGGGACGCCGCTTTTTCATCCTCAGCACGCTCCCTGACTTCGTCGCAGCGGGCGGCCAGGTCCAGGATGTGGTCACAGATATCTGACCATTCCTGCATCCTCTCCTGGGCCATTCGCCAAAATCGCTCCAAACTTGTGAGCAAACCGGATTGCGGACCAGCCTCTCCATGTTGCAGCCTGGATTCAATGTCCTGCAGGGCGCGTAGGACCCTTTCCGTTTCTCCCGGCATGAGGACCCCCTCCCATTCTCAGCTTAGGATGGACTGATTGGGCGGGGTGGATGCGGGGCATCCGAAGCAGGCCGGAAATCGGTTGGGCTAAGGATGGGACTCGCCTTCAGCCCACAGCACTTCCCCGCTGTGGATTGGCAGCCGGGCACCGTCGTCGAGCCGCAGCTGGAGGACCCCGTCGTCATCCAGCCATTCTGCCAGTCCGCGATAGGTGTTGTGGCCTACAGTCACTTCCACACGCCGCCCCAGCGTCGCGCTGTGGGCCCTCCACTCGTCCGCCACCTGCGAAAAGGCCGACTGACCCGCGACCAGCCGGTTGTACATCGGCTCCAATTCGGTCAGGATGTCCGCTGCCAGGTCGACATGGGAAATCGGCTTCCCGCAGTACGCGGCCAGCGAGACAGCCTTGGTGTTCAGGTCCGTCGGCAGGTCGCCCGGCTGCACATTGGTGTTGATGCCGATGCCCAGCACCGCGTAATCCACCGACTCGCCGTCGCTTCGTATCTCAGCCAGAATGCCGCAGACCTTCCGCCCGTCGCAGAGGATGTCGTTGGGCCACTTGATGCTGAGCGGAAATGCAGCTTGCTTTTGGATGGCACGATATACGGCCACCGAAGTCACCAAGGTCAACTCGTGCGCCACCGCCAGGGGCAGCGATTGGCGCAGAATCAGCGACATCCATAACCCCCCGGACGGGGATACCCACCTCCGGCCCCGTCGACCGCGTCCCCCAGTCTGTACCAGGGCGTTGACCAAAGTCCCGTGTGGCGCACCCTGTTGGGCCAAGCGGAGCGCCAAGACGTTGGTCGAATCGACTTCCTGTTGCCAGACCACGGTGCGGCCAAACCGTACCTGCTCGGGCAGGTGCTGCCTCAGAATGGGGCCCAGCAGCAAGTCTGGAACCCTCTCCAGCTGATAACCGCGACGGGTGGCGGCAGAAAATTGAAACCCCAATTGTTCTAAACTATGGATTTGCTTCCAGATAGCAGCGCGCGTCAGGCCCAGCTGTCGGCTCAACTGGGCGCCCGAGACACGGTGTTCCTTGGCGGCCAGAAAAGCCGTAAGAATTTGATCGCGCACAGGAACTTCCCACGGATTAGAAGAATGGGCGGATTCCATGCTCATCCTAGGTTTCCTCCCTCGCGGTGCGAAGCGTGCAGGTCTGGCAATCGCTGCGTCAGCCATTGCAACAAGGGTCGTCGTTGGTTCTCAATCTCACCCTGCAAAACGGCCTCCGCCAACATGCGAAGCGCAGATCCCACCTGCTCCCCACGCAAACCAAGAGCGGCCACATCGTGCCCGTTCACAGCCAACTCCGACAGCCGGTGCAGGGGCTGGGTGCGCAGCCGGTCCCTGAACATGGCTAGCCGGTTTCCGGCGACCGGCGACAGCGCGTCGCACACAAAGCACACCCAACCGACCAGGGCGGCCGGACGTCCAAACAAGGCTTCACGCCAGGCCCTATCGGACCAATCGACCGGATCCTCTGCGGCCAGGGACATCATGTCCTGGACGTCTCGTCCCACTTGCTTGGGCCAAGCGAAGCGGCGGACGGCCTCGACCGTCTCGTCGGCGGACGCCCCCGTCAGGCGGCTCAGCCAGAACATCCATGCGCTGACCGCCGCCCACTGGTGTTGCCAGCCCAAGTCCAAGAGAACAGTTTGCCAGCGTTGGCCAAAGCGCGCTTTTGCAGCCTCGGTCGTTCCGACGGCGGCGGTCTGTTCCCGCATTGCACGCTGCCACTTTGGCCACGGATGCGGGTACACGGTCAGCCACGGGCCGGCACTGCACAGGGGCCAGGCCAGCCACCACTGGGTTTGCACCATCCGGCGCATTTCTTGTCCCAAGCGTTCGCTGGAAACGCTTCGCAGCCGTCGCGCCTCTTGGTGCATCGCGTCCAATGTTTGTGGCTCAATCGTAAAACCGAGCTGGCTGACGAAACGCAGGGCTCGGACAATGCGCAGGCCATCTTCGGCGAAGCGATGGCGGGCATCCCCCACCGCTCGCAGGCACTTTTGCGCCAGGTCGGACAAGCCGCCGAACGGATCGATGATGCGGCCGGAGACGTCAGCCGCCATGGCATTGACGGTAAAATCGCGGCGAGCCAGGTCCTGGGCGAGGTCGTCTGTGAACGTCACCCTGTCCGGACGGCGGCCGTCGCTGTACGCCGATTCCGTGCGAAAGGTGGTCACTTCCACCGGGCGCTTGCCTGTCCACACCGTGACGGTCCCGTGCCGCAGGCCGGTCGCAAAGGTGCGTGGAAACCACTGCTGGATACGATCCGGACGTGCATCGGTGGCGATGTCGTAATCGTGGACCGGTTGCCCGCGCAATCCATCGCGTACGCACCCGCCGACCAGATAGGCCTGGCTCCCGTGTCGCAGCAACGTCCGCATGACACCGGCCACGTCGTCGGGGAGTTCCGGCAAGCGGGGACATGGGGGGGTCATGTGGCTTTCCCCTGACAAAGAGCCTGCTCGTACAGTCGCTCGTATTCGGCCACCTTGTCCTCCAGACAGAACCGTTGTATGGCCCGCGCTCGCCCCGCCTCCCCCATGCGCCGGTGCAGGGCTTCGTCCGTCAACAATCGCATCGCAAGTTCAGCCAACCGCGAAATGTCCCCGACTGGCGCCAGCAAGCCAGTCTCGCCGTCCGCCACCACCTCGGGGATGCCACCGGCGGTGGTGCCAACCACGGGCAGTCCGCTCGCCATGGCTTCGAGCGCGACCAAACCAAAGCTCTCCTTTTCGGATACAAGCAGAAACAGGTCTGAGGCCCGATAGAGCTCCGCGACTTCGTCCTGTTTGCCCAGGAAGTGGACCCTCCCTTCCAATCCCAATCCGGACACCAGCTCCCGCGCTGCGCTCAATTCCGGGCCTTCTCCTACCAACAACAACCGACTCGGGATGCGCTGGTTGACCAGGTGAAACACCTGAATCAGGTCCAGCACCCGTTTGACCTTGCGGAAATTCGAAATGTGCAACAAAATCCGCTCTCCGGGCCGTGCAAAGCATTCACGCAGGTCCGTCGCAGCCGGATGGAACACGTTCGGATCGATAAAGTTGTGCACACACTGAATCGGCGTGTCGATGTGAAACAACTCATGCGTCTGGCGGGCCAAGCTGTGGCTGACGGCGGTCACGACGTCGCTTTTGGTCAGTCCCAGCTGAATCACGCGGTAGAGGCTCTTGTCCTGCGCGAGCACGGTGACGTCGGTGCCGTGCAGGGTTGTCACCACGCGCACCGGGTGGCCAGGCAGCATCTCCCGCGCGAGAAAGGCCGAAACGGCGAACGGGAGCGCGTAATGGACGTGCAGGATCTCCAAATTGTACTGCAAGATCACATCGGCCATCAGCGCCGCCAGAGTGAAATCGTGGGGCGGCGTACGCAGGACCGGATAGGTCATGGTATCGGCTTCGTGCAGGTAAATGTTTTGATGAAACTCACCTAGACGAAAGGGCACGTCTGTGACGATGAAATGGACCTGATGGCCGCGACGGGCAAGGGCTTTGCCGAGTTCGGTCGCCACAGCGCCAGACCCTCCGATGGTCGGGTAACAACTGATGCCAATCCGCATCGTTACGACTCCTTCGGGTGCACCGCCTTGCGCCAGTTCAGGTCACCGCGTTCAAGCGCTCGCATCAACGCTTCTGCTGTCGCCAGATTGGTGGCCACCGGAATGTCGTGGACGTCGCACAAGCGCAGGAGAGCTGTGATGTCTGGTTCATGCGGCTGGGCGGTGAGCGGATCGCGCAGGAAGATGACCAGGTCCATCGCATCCTCCGCTATCTTCGCGCCTATCTGTTGGTCTCCGCCGTATGGACCGGAGAGGACGCGCTGGATATGCAGACCCGTTGCGTCCATGATGCGCCGCCCTGTCGTCCCCGTGGCGAATAGGGTGTGCTGGGCAAAGATGTGCTGGTAAGCGACGGCGAAATTGACCAGTTGTTCCTTTTTCGCGTCATGCGCAATGAGTGCGATGTTCATTTTGTTCCACTCCTGTCCGGTTACCAGAGAATGTGTTCCAAACCATGGACCATGCCGCGAATACGGCCGACCTTTGCGCACGCGACCAAGATGCCCGGCATGAAGCTTTGCCGTGACAGCGAGTCGTGCCGAATGGTCAATGTCTCGCCGGCGCCGCCGAACAACACCTCCTGATGCGCCACCAAGCCCGGCAGGCGAACGCTGTGGATGGGCACGTCCCTCCCCAGTTCCTCTTGCATCTGTTCGGCGGTTCTGCGCGCGGTGCCGGACGGGGCGTCCTTCTTCCCATCGTGATGCAATTCAATGATCTCTGCGGCTGGCAGGAAGCGAGCGGCCTCGCGGGCAAACCGCATCATCAACAAGGCCCCGATGGCGAAATTAGGGGCTGCGATCCCGCCGATTCCCCGCTCCAAACAGGCCTCGTGCCACCGCTTGACATCCGCTTCCCCGTAGCCGGTGGCCCCAACCACCGGTCGAACACCGTTGGCAATAGCGAAATCAATGTTCTCGACCACGCTTGTGGAATCGGTCAGGTCCAACCATACATCCGGTCGGGTTTCTGCTAACAATTCCGACTTGTCCTGGAACACGGGCCAATCTTGGCGGGCTTGTCCACGGCTGCGCACAAGCCCACCCACAACGGAGAAACGCTCGTCGGCACTCAGCGCCTGCGCTGCCTCGCGCCCCATTTTGCCGTAAATACCTGCAATCGCGACTCGAATTGGACCTGGCATTTATATCCTCCTGCTTCTCTCAGCGCTGTCTCTGCAACAACCGGACGAGCATGCTAGCTGTTTGGATGTAACGCAACCTCCCACGCAGGTTCACCCGTCGGCACGGGGCCGGACTGCCGGCGCAGGTTAGATGCGGGTCCAGCGGTCGTGGTCCCGTGTCTCAAACTTATGCATCACGGACTGGAAGGCTTCGTCGAGATCAATCCCCAAGCGATTGGCCAGGCAGCCAATGACAAACAGCATGTCGGCCAGCTCCAGGGCGATGCTGCCCTCTGGCTCGTCTGGCTTTTTCGGTTTTTCTCCGTATGCGTGGTTGACCTCGCGCGCAAGTTCTCCCAGCTCTTCGGAAAGCCGCACGACCAAAGTCATCGGGGAAAAGTAGCCTTCGCGAAATTGGCTGATATAGGCATCGATGCGTTTTTGCATCTCGTTGAGTGTCACGTCCGTCCCCCGTTTCTGACCTGCCTTTGTCTGCTATTATAGCGAACTGCGGCCGCAAAACATAAACCTTGGGCTTGGACATATGTTTTAGTGAATGTCTTGGACCTGTGGCCGGGTGCCGCGATGAAGGAGATGAAGCGGTTGAAGCGATGGTGGAAAAGCGGCCAGCTCTCGACTCTATTGCTTGGGACAGCTGTCGTCGTGTTCACGATAGCTTTGGTGATCTATCCCAAGCAGAGCGTGGAGGCGGGATTAGTTGGGCTCAAGCTGTTCTGGGATGTCGTGTTCCCGTCTTTGCTGCCATTTTTCATCCTGTCGGAACTGATGCTGGGCCTAGGGATTGTACGCGGCTTTGGCGTCCTGCTGGAGCCCTTGATGCGTCCCCTGTTCAGCGTGCCCGGTGTGGGCGCCTTCGCCCTCTCCATGGGGCTGGCGGCCGGCTATCCGATGGATGCCGTGGTCACGGCGCGCTTTCGTGAAACGGGGATGTGCACACAAGTAGAAGGAGAGCGGTTGTTGGCCTTCACCAATACGGCAGACCCATTGTTCATGTTTGGAGCCGTGGCCGTGGGGATGTTCAAGAGTCCAGAACTGGGAGCCCTGCTTGCCGTTGCACACTACGTTTCATCCTTCCTGGTGGGCGTAGCCTTTAAGTTTTGGGGGCGCGGCAGCGACGTCACTCGCTCGCAGCCGGTTCGGGAACGCGGGAATATCCTGCGCCGCGCCTATCGGGAGATGCTGAAAGCTCGGGAGGAAGATGGCCGTGGGTTCGGCAAATTGCTCGGCGCGGCTGTCACGGAGTCGGTGCAGACGCTGTTGATGATCTGCGGCTTCATCGTGTTTTTTGCCGTGCTTATCGAGATCCTGAATTTGTCCGGCTTGATGCGTGTCATCGGTTCGCCAGTGGCCTTTTTGTATCAACTGTCGGGCGTTCATCCTAGTCTTATGAGCCCTACAATGGCCGGTCTCTTGGAGATTGACATCGGCACAGCCCAGGCTGCGGCCTCCAGTGCACCTATGCTGCAGAAAGTTGCCCTGGTCAGCGGCATTATTGCCTGGAGCGGTTTGGCGGTTCACGCTCAGGTCGCCAGCGTCCTGACCCAGACGGATATCCGCATGACGCCCTACTTCGTGGCCCGGTTTCTGCATGCCGTCTTGGCCGCAGGGTTGACCGTCTTGTTTTGGCTGCTGGGTGTGGGCAGACCGGTAGCGCACGCGCTAGCCGATAAGGTGCCCGTGTTTGCCGCTGCCGCAAGCGGGGCAAGCGGAGCGCCATGGGCAGTGACGATGTGGCGCGGGGTCACGGCTTGGGCTTGGCTGATTGCCGGTCTGCTTGCGCTGTCGCTGGTGTGGACCCTGATGCAGAGACTGCGCCTGCTGGTAAGACGCGCGCGTTGAGCGCCTGGGCACGGCGTATCTGTGCTCGCCCTGAGGTTATGTCGCCCAACGCGCCGAATCGAGTCAGCGCCTGTACCTCGCTTCGGGAGCGCGGCCATAGACACGCCAAAACACGGCCCGCGCCCGCTCAGGCAAGACACTGTAGGCTAAGGCCGCGGCAAGGTCACTCGGCGGATGGCCCAGGTGGACATCTCCCGAGTCGATCACGGCAGACAATGTCCCCTCGTTTTCTCCTAAAAAAAGAAGTTGCAGAAACATCGCCATGTCTCCCTGATTCGCCACGTTTAGACCGGCTGTGTCTGAATGCTGGATGCCCCCACTTCGTTCGGCAGGTCGTTCGGGCATGACCCTCTAGCTCCATGCCGCCGGTTTTTCAACGCGAAGAAGGGGCAAGCGGCGAAATGCCCACAACCACATCTGTAGGCATTTCGCCGGCTAGCTGGGTGCGCGGATCAAAACAGCGGCGGGAACCACCTATGAAACGTCACTTGGTCGAGAAGAATCCAGGCGGCCAGCGCCCATACATACACGGCGAACACGCGCATGCGGGCCTTCCGCAACAACCACAAGGTGGCGCGTACGCCCACGTATCCACTCGCTGCGGCCGCTGCCGTACCCAATCCGAGGTTGGACCATTCAACGCGCGCGAGAACCGACGGGGTTTCCATCAGCTCTTCCAGCTGAACTGCCGTCGCTCCCAGAATGGCAGGTATGGAGAGCAGAAAGGAGAAGCGTCCGGCCGCCTGCCGGTCCATTCCTCGCCACAACCCGCCGGCTATGGTCAGACCGGAGCGGGATAATGCGGGCAGGATGGCGGCTGCCTGGAAGACCCCAATGCACAGGGCGTCCCAAACCTGCATGTCTTCCTCCAGCTTGCCGAACGTGGGGGCACTGTCCATCCACCAGAGGATGACACCGGTAATGACAAATTCCAGCCCCACCGTCCCACCGTGGGCAAACACGTTCTCAAACCAGTCTTCCAACAAGATGCCGGCTGCGGCTGTGGGAATCAGCGCCGCGTACAACATGCGCGCTGTCCACGACCAGGGATGTTGGACGAGCCATCGGATCTCTCGCCGGAAGGCCGCACACACTGCCACCAAGGTTCCCACGTGCACGCACACCACAAACAACAGTTGCTCGTTTCCGATGTGCCAAATCCGTTGCAACAGAACCAG
The DNA here is from genome assembly GCF_001552655.1 of Alicyclobacillus kakegawensis NBRC 103104. Lineage (GTDB taxonomy): Bacteria > Bacillota > Bacilli > Alicyclobacillales > Alicyclobacillaceae > Alicyclobacillus_G > Alicyclobacillus_G kakegawensis. The sequence goes on from NZ_BCRP01000020.1 coordinate 40,663, forward strand.
GTGTCCTGAGCTGCTGATCGGCAGGAACTCTGTAAGTCCCTGCACAACGCCCAAGACAACGGCTTGGAGATGGGTCATGGCATCCCTCCTCGCTTCATCCTAAACGGGATCGCTTTATGTATATGGCTTGTCTCGGCAAACATGTCCACGGTCTGAACCCGCGGGCTCGGCCATATGGTGTAAGGGGGAGGGATGTCCCATGACCGGTGCACAGCGCGTGCGCGCCTTCCAGGTCGCCTGCACCTACATCGGCACAGTGGTGGGGGCCGGCTTTGCCTCGGGGCGAGAGATCTACCAGTTTTACGGCCGGTTTGGATTCTGGGGGGTATTGGCCATCCTGGCTTCTGTGGCCTTTTTCAGTTGGATTGGGTATCGCATGATGGCCTTGGGGGCCTCCTTGCAGGCTCAATCTTTTCGCGATGTGGCCATCCACCTGTTCGGCCGTTGGCTGGGGGGCGCTGTGAATCTGATTCTTCTGTTGATGCTGTTCGGCGTGAGCGCCACCATGATGGCTGGAACCGGTGAATTGGCGCGGGAGAGCCTCGGCTTGCCGTTCGCAGTCGGCGTGTGGGTGACCTTGGCTGTCACTTTTCTCACCCTGTTGCGTGGTATGTCCGGCGTGATGCGCGCCAACAGCGTCATCGTACCCGTCTTGATTGCCGTCATCCTGACGACCGCAATCCGGTCCGCCTGCGTCCCAAACGGCATCCATCGCGCGCTGGAGGCCGGTTTTCTCCTTTCGACGCCCAAGCCCCTCACGGCGGGCATGTACGCCGTGTTGTACGTGGCCTTCAATACCGGACTGGCCGCCGGCGTTCTGATACCGCTTGGCAGCAAGGTGCAGGAGCGTCGCGTGCTGCAGGCGGGCGCGCGGTCTGGTGCGGCGGCGCTCGGTTTCATGCTGGTTGCCGTGACGTTTATGCTCTTGGCCCATCACCCGCAGGCGGTCCGTTATGCGGTTCCCATGGGGTTCATCGCATCGCAGTACGGCGGCTTATTGCAATGGCTGTTCAGCTTCATTTTGTGGGGCGAGATTTATTCCACGTTGGTGGGCAACGTGTACGCCATCGGCAGCCAGATACCCATCCCCCGACGATGGACCCGCTCCGATTGGGTTCAGGACCTCTACCACCTGGTCCTGTTGCTGTTGGCCGCGGCGTTAAGCAGCGTGGGTTTTACTCGCATGGTGGCGTTCGGTTACACGCTGTTTGGCTGGGTCAGCCTGCTTTTGCTGTTGGCGCTCATGTGGCCGCACCGATTTTGCCCCAATGACTGCCAAAATCTATAATGGAGGTTAAAATGGGGAATGATGCGTCTTCTGGACGACTTGTGTTCACTATCGGTTAAAGGAGTTTTTGGATGCGGCGGCAATACCTCGGGAAAGAAATATGGAAATGGCTTCAAATCCTGCTCGGCTCCTTGATGTACTCACTCGGACTCAATGCGTTTTTGGTAGCCAATCATCTCGCTGAAGGCGGCTTTGTCGGCATCTCACTGCTCTTGTATTACAAGCTCCATTGGCCAGTCGGGCTCACCTTCTTCATCATCAATATCCCGCTTTTATTTCTGGGCGCCCGCGTCTTCGGCGCCGGATTCATCGTGAAGACGGCGGTCGGAGTCGGAGCTGTCTCATTGTTCACCTCGCTGACCAGTGACCTCAAGGTCCCCACCCATGACCCATTATTGGCGGCCCTGTACGCCGGAGTCGTGACCGGCTTGGGCCTGGGATTGATTTTTCGATCCGGCGCAACCACGGGGGGCTCCGATATCATTGCCCGTTTGGTGCGCCACAGGTACGGGATCGCCATGGGCAAAGTCCTGTTTGCCATCGATTTGTGTGTCATCGGTTTGGTCGTCATTGAGGTGGGACGCGAAGTTGCGATGTATTCGCTGGTGGCTCTGTTTGTGGCCAGCCGAGTGATTGATTTCGTCATAGAAGGCGTGAAGACCGGCAAGGCGTTGACCATCATTTCGGACCACAACCTGGAAATCGCATCCGCGATTCATGAGCGATTGGAACGCGGAACTACCATCCTGAAGGCCACAGGGGGTTACACCGGACAGGATCGCTCCGTCGTTTACTGTGTGGTGCCAAGGGAAGAGGTTACCCGGGTTCAACAAATCGTGACGGAAACGGATCCAAGGGCGTTTGTCGTCATTAATGATGTGCATGAGGTGCTGGGCGAAGGATTTACTTTTGACTAATCCGTACATGGGAAGGGGCACAGGGGCGCCGCACGCCCCCATGAGGATCTGGCTGTCGGTGCGAACTCTCAATACCCTCCGCCACTGTGGCTCTGCTTGACGAGCCAAGCCACCACCTGGTCAACTTGTTTGTCGCTGGGCAGTCCGCCCTTGGGCGGCATGCCGCCGCTTGGATTTTCAACGAAGTCCTTGAGTTGTTGTTCATTCCAGAAGTGACCGATGGCGTAAATCGGGGGCCCGATATGGCCCTCTCCTTTCGATCCGTGGCAAGTAGCGCATGTGGACTCAAACAGCTTGTATCCGGGCATGTTGGTGTCGCTGAACTTGATTTGCGAAGCGGACACCGGTTTCAATTGCGGCAGATTGGCGTTGCTGCTGAGTTGCCCGGTTTCCGCCAGGTGTTGAACGCGCGCTTCGTTGGTCAGCCAGATGACGAGAAAGGTCACGAGCACCATGACAGCTGTGGCAATTGGGCGTTTATAGGGGTGCCGTTCTGTGGAAACATCCAGCCAAGGCGTGAACAGTAGAAGCAACGTCCCGATGAGCGGCACGAGGACGACACCCACCACAATCTGGGATCCCGGATAATACTTTAGAATCTGGTAGAGAAAGAGGAAATACCAATCTGGAATCGGGATGAACGTTGTGTCATCCGGGTTGGCCTTGGGTCCTAAATCCACCGGATTGAACACAATCCACAGCGCGAACGCAAAAAGGAATACAGCACCGACTATCCATTCCTTGAGCAAGAAATTTGGAAAAAACGGCTCAAAGCCTGAATGGACCTGCAAACTGTGCCGGTACCTCGGGGTACCTGGAATGCGCTCGCCTTCAGCCATATCCGTATCTCCTCGCTTTCAGGCACAATCGGCGCTGCGACGTTTCGATGATGGCTCGCCTGCCCCTTGCCATCACAGCGGCCCTGAAATGTGTTGGGTCCGGATCATGATAAAGTGTAGGGCCAACAGGACAAGCAAAGCGGCGGGCAGGAAAAAGACGTGGATGGCGAAGAAGCGAGACAGGGTCAAAGCCCCGACGTAATGGCCCCCGAGCAGCAGGGTTTGAATCCAAGGGCCAATCCACGGGATGGATCCTGCAATCTGTGCACCCACGCTGGTCGCCCAATAGGCTTTTTGATCCCACGGCAGCAGGTAACCGGTAAATCCAAAGGCAAGCACGACAAAGAAGATGAGGACCCCAACTACCCAGTTCATCTCGCGGGGTTTCTTGTAGGCGCCCGTGAAAAACACGCGCAGCATATGCAGGAACATCATGACAATGACCAAGCTGGCCCCCCAGAAGTGCATTCCCCGTACAACTTGGCCGAGCAGCACCTGGTCGTCGATGTACTTCACACTGTACCAGGCATTGTTGATGTCGGGCGTGTAATACATGGCCAAGAACATGCCGGAGAGAATCTGGGTGGTGATGACTAGAAAGGTGAGACCGCCAAAGCAGTAGATAAAAGCCGACATCTTGATAGCTGGATTGACATGAGGCGGCACGTCATGATCGGCGACATCGCGCCACAGCGGAGTGACATTCAACCGCTCATCAATCCAATCATACGCCTTTTTCAGCATTCTGTTTCATCACCTGCCCTGAGCTTCCATATCCCTGTCTTGATGTTTCAATTTTACATACTCAGCCTTCAACACGAAATTTTCCTGCAAATAGTGGCAGAGTCTAGCTCTCTAGTGCCGACGAGAGTATGTAAACGAGCGCCTACTGCACGCTTTCATCTTATCTTTCGCAACTTTCACGTGTCAAGTTGGGATTGGTCTGCGCCAATCGGAGCTTGCCGCTGTCCCTGAGCATGGGCCGTTTCCTGCCACATGCGTTCCACCGCCGCTGCGGCAACTCGCACCCAGGCCTCCATGATGCGCTCTCCCTCCCTGTACATGGACTCGGCAGTGGCCGGTGAGACACCAAGGCTGTGGAACCCGGGCTGAGACCGATATTCCACCGAGGTCATGCACAGGTACATCCAGGCATCCAGATGTCTGGCAGACGGTATTCGCCGTGATAGCCACTGCCACCAATCACACAAAAGCCATTCCATGCCGCCGCTCTGCAGCCGTTCGAATCCCCTGGGTAATTGCCTGTCGACCATCATGATGCCAAAGCGGATACTGGGGTCTATCGAATCGTGCAGCACATTGTCCAACCACTGGGGTACAGCTGGGGCCTCTGGCGCAGACGGGAGATGAAGGGTGGCTCCCAGCTCCAATGAGGCGATTCGTCCCTGATAACGTTCTGACAAGCGACGGACGATTTCCTGGCAGATGATGCGAGATGCACCGTATGGAATAGCCACATCAAAAGGCTTCAGTTGCCAGGTGCCAAGCAAAACAGTGTCCACATAGGGCCGGATCTTCTGGTACTGGTGCGGTGTCCACCATTGAAGCTCCACTTTCTCGCTCCCTCTCAGGGCGTACGTCATCCAGAGTGCTTATCTTGACAATACCATAGAAAGAATGGGCCGGT
>NZ_BCRP01000021.1 GCF_001552655.1 Alicyclobacillus kakegawensis NBRC 103104
GCGACATCTGTGAAATTCAGTAACGGAAACTGGCTCAACAGAGCGGGCGTCACGATGCACCTACCGGCGGAAGTGCACGCGCTGGACCGCCATGACAATGCACTCACCGTGTACGCGCCGTGCCAGCACATTGCGCACCGCGGCGCCACCTTACAGGGGCCGCTTTTGACCATTCACCTATCCTCTCCCATGGCCAACGTGATTCGGGTGCGTATCGAGCATTTTCGTGGAACGCGGGAGGTGGGGCCGCGCTTTCAACTGCATGACGGCGAAGCTCCGGTGGCGGTAGCGGAAACGGATGAAAAGGTCAGCCTCACATCCGGTTCTCTTACCGTCCAAATCGACAAGCGGCGCTTTGGCATGGACTTTTTCGGCGATGGCCGCCGCCTGACAGGCAGTGGTGGCAAGGCGATGGCCTACATCCGGATGGACGATCAGACGCCTTATGTAAAGGAAGAGCTGGACCTGGGAGTCGGCGAGTGTGTGTACGGTCTCGGGGAGCGGTTTGGACCGTTTGTCAAGAATGGCCAGGTGGTCGACATCTGGAACGAGGACGGTGGCACTGGGTCGGAGCAGGCTTACAAGAATATTCCGTTCTATCTGACCAATCGTGGCTACGGCGTTTTGGTCAACCATCCCGAGAAGGTCAGCTTTGAGGTGGCCTCGGAAAAGGTCTCGCGCGTGCAATTTTCCGTCACGGGCGAGGCACTGGAGTACTTCGTCATCTACGGCCCCTCCCCCAAAGACGTCATTCGCCGCTATACTGACCTGACCGGCAAACCTGCACTGCCTCCCGCTTGGTCGTTCGGGTTGTGGCTGAGCACCTCGTTCACCACCGATTACGACGAGCAGACGGTCAACCACTTCGTCGACGGCATGGCGGAGCGCGGGATTCCCCTGAGCGTGTTCCACTTCGACTGTTTCTGGATGAAGGAGTTTGAGTGGTGCAACTTCGAGTGGGACGAACGGGTATTCCCGGACCCGGAGGGCATGCTCCGGCGTCTAAAGGAAAGAGGTCTGCACATATGCGTCTGGATAAATCCGTATATCGGCCAGAAGTCACCGCTTTTTGACGAGGCGGCGGCGCGTGGTTTCCTGCTGAAACGACCGAATGGGGACGTCTGGCAGTGGGACCTGTGGCAACCCGGCATGGGCTTGGTCGATTTCACCAACCCAGAGGCCCGAGCGTGGTTCCAAGGCAAACTCGAGAGGCTGCTGGACATGGGGGTGGACTGCTTCAAAACCGACTTCGGCGAGCGGATCCCGACCGATGTGGTGTATCATGACGGGGCCGATCCGGTCAAGATGCACAACTACTATACCTATCTCTACAACCAGACGGTGTTCGAGCTGCTGCAAAGGAAACGCGGCGAACGCGAGACGGTCGTGTTCGCCCGCTCGGCCACCGTTGGAGGGCAAAAGTTCCCAGTGCACTGGGGTGGGGACTGCTATGCTCGCTATGAGTCGATGGCCGAGAGCCTGCGCGGTGGCTTGTCGCTGGGAGTGTGCGGGTTTGGTTACTGGAGCCACGACATCGGCGGCTTCGAGGAGACCGCCAAGGCGGACGTGTACAAGCGCTGGATTGCGTTCGGCTTGCTTTCCAGCCACAGCCGCCTGCATGGCAGCTCGTCTTACCGCGTCCCGTGGCTATTCGACGAGGAAGCGGTCGATGTCCTGCGTCACTTCACGACCCTGAAGCTGAAGTTGATGCCGTATTTGTACGGGCAAGCCGTGACCGCCCATAAACAGGGCATTCCGATGATGCGCGCGATGTTCCTCGAGTTCCCAGGTGATCCCGCCTGTGACACGCTCGACCGGCAGTACATGCTCGGGGATTCACTCCTAGTGGCGCCGGTGTTTTCGGAGAACGGCCGAGTCGACTACTACCTGCCGGACGGCTTGTGGACCCATTACCTGACCGGCGAGCAGGTGGTGGGCGGGCGCTGGCTGCAAGCGCACTGCGACTACTTCAATTTGCCGTTGTTCGTCCGCGGCAACAGCATTGTGGCGGTCGGTGCCCGCGCCGACACGGCCGAGTACGACTACGCCGACGGCGTCTGCTACGAGGTGTTCGCCCTGGAGGACGGGCGCAGGGCGGCAGCCACCGTGTACGCGCCGGACACCCTGCAGGCGGTGCAGGCGGTGGCCGAGCGGCGGGAGGACCGTATTGATTTCCGGGTGGTCGGGGCCGAGAAGCCCTGGACCGTGCTGCTAAACGGAGTGCAGAGCGTCGATGAGGTCGAGGGAGGCCACGCGGAGAGGACAGAGCGCGGGGTGCGCATTGTCCCCGAAGACGGTGCTTCCTCCTTGACGATTCGGCTGTCTCACTGACGGTTACCTGGGTTCGAGAGGGGCTTGCTGGAGAGAATAGGCGTGACGAACGGGTGCAATGACCCGCACGTCCAATTTCTGTCCGTTAGGGGCTTTCCCGACAGTCATCAACGATGGCTGCGGGAGAGTCCTGTTTCTTGTCAAAAACAGTTAAGGTAGCATTATGAAATATTACGAACAAACAACAATAACTAGGATCCAGATATGACCGAAGTCTTCGCGTATCGTGATAAGCCCCCCTCGGGGGGGTGGGCAGTCCCATTCGCGGCCAGATGCAGGTTGAGGCACTCCCATTCCGCATCACAACGCCTTGCAATCCAGGATCGGTGGAGTATTATGAAAATAACCCCACCAGATCCTATTTTGAAACCGCTTGCATTCGTATCGGGTTGGCTTCACTTCGTCTTCATTTTTTCATACCAAGGAGGGAAATGGATAGGTCATGAGCGGCGAACCGAAAAACCTCGACACCCTGCTGGCGGAGACGAGAACCTTTGCCCCCAGTCCATCGTTCCGGGACAACGCCAATTTCAACGATCCGTCCGTCTACGAACGAGCCGCGGCGGACCCGGAGGGGTACTGGGCGGAGCAGGCGCGGTACCTCGACTGGTTTGAGCCGTATCACACGGTGCTTGAGTGGAATCCCCCACACGCACGCTGGTTCCTTGGCGGCAAGCTGAACGCGGCCTACAACTGTGTGGATCGGCACCGGATGGGGCCGCGCAAAAACAAGGCCGCCCTCATTTGGGAGGGAGAGCCCGGGGATGTCCGGGTCTTCACCTATGACATGTTGGCCCGGGAAGTCGACAAGGCGGCGCACATGCTCCAACAGCTGGGGGTGGGCAAGGGTGACCGGGTGACCATCTACCTGCCGATGATTCCCGAACTCCCGATAGCGATGTTGGCTTGCGCCAAGATTGGGGCCATCCACTCGGTGGTGTTTGCGGGCTTTTCGGCGAATTCCTTGCGCGACCGAATTTTGGACGCCGACGCGAAGCTGCTCATCACCGCCGACGGTGGCTGGCGGCGCGGCAACCTTTTGCCGCTCAAGGCCAACGCCGACAAAGCGGTCGCGGGCACCAGCGTGAAACAGGTGCTGGTGGTCCAACGCATCGGGGATGCGGCGGGAGCCAAGATGCAGCCCGGCCGGGACGTGTCCTGGCAGGAATTGATGGACAGCGTTCCGACCACGCCTTTTCCCGCCGCAGCGATGGACGCGGAAGATATCCTGTATCTCCTGTACACCTCCGGGACGACTGGCAAGCCCAAGGGCATCGTGCACACGACCGGAGGATACCTGGTGGGCTGCAATACCTCCCTGCGCAGCGTCTTTGACCTCAAAGACGAAGATGTGTACTTTTGCACCGCCGACATCGGCTGGGTGACGGGCCACACATACATCGTCTACGGGCCGCTCTCGGCGGGCGCCACAGTGGTGATGTACGAGGGGGCACCCGACTGGCCAACCCGCGAGCGGTTCTGGGAGATGATTGAACGGTACGGCGTGACCATTTTCTACTCGGCGCCCACGCTCATCCGGACGTTCATGAAGTGGGGGCCGCAGTATCCGGAAAAGCATGACCTCACCTCCCTGCGGCTGCTGGGGACGGTCGGCGAGCCCATCAATCCGGAAGCTTGGATGTGGTTTCATGAACACGTCGGCAACGGGCGCTGCCCGATTGTCGACACCTGGTGGCAGACGGAGACCGGGTGCGCGATGATTGCCCCGCTGCCTGGCCTGGTGGAGACCAAACCAGGGTCAGCGACGCGACCGGTGCCGGGCATCTCCGCGAAAGTGGTGGACGAGGACGGGCGGGAGGTGGCCCCGGGCCATGGCGGGTACCTCGTCATCGACAAGCCATGGCCGTCCATGCTGCGCTCCGTCTGGGGCGACAACGAGCGGTTCCGAAAGACGTATTTCGGCAAGTTTCCGGGCGTGTACCTGCCCGGCGACGGCGCGCACGTGGATGAGCAGGGGTACTTCTGGATTCTGGGGAGAATCGACGATGTCATCAACGTCTCCGGTCACCGCATCGGCACGATGGAGGTGGAGAGCGCCCTGGTGGACCACCAGGCCGTCGCCGAAGCGGCCGTCATCGGGCGCAGCCACGAGGTGAAAGGGCAGGCCATCACCGCTTTTGTCACCCTCAAGGAGGGTGTCGCCACCAGCGACGACCTGGTGGCTGAGCTCAAGCAGCACGTGGTGGAGAAAATCGGAGCCATGGCGCGGCCGGAGGAAATCGTCTTTACCGCTGAACTGCCGAAGACACGCAGCGCCAAAATCATGCGCAGGCTGCTGCGCGACATCGCCGAGGGACGGGTGCTCGGGGACACCACCACGTTGGCCGATCCGTCCGTCGTCGAGCAGCTCAAGGAACTCTATCGGGACAAAGAGTAGAGGGAGGTGTGAATGGTGGCGAATGGGCTGAAAATCGGGGATCCTGGCCCCCTGGGCCTGGCTGGATTTGGTGTGACCACGTGCATCCTCAGTCTGATCAACGCCGGCGTCACCAGCGCGGATGCGATGGGGGTTGTGTTGGGCCTGGCGTTGGCCTATGGCGGCGGCGCCCAGTTGCTGGCCGGTATGTGGGAGTTTCGGAACGGAAACACGTTCGGCGCGACGGCGTTCTCTTCGTACGGGGCGTTCTGGCTGGCGTTTTACTTTATCGCGCGGGCCGCCCCCAAAGCGGGTATGGGTGTGTTCCTGTTGTTCTTTGGCCTCCTCACCTTCTACTTGTGGTTTGGCACTTTCTACCTCAATCGCGCACTGTTTTTCGTATTCCTTACGCTATGGATAACCTTTGCCCTATTGGCTCTGCACGATTTTGGTGTACTGGGAACGTCGTCGCCCGGCGGCTGGATGGGCGAGCTGTGCGGCCTGCTGGCCTTGTACACGTCGGCCGCCACCGTCATCAATACCACCGCTGGCCGGACAGTCCTGCCGCTCGGCCAAGCGTACGCGCGGCCTCGGGCGGCAACCGGCGTGTCCGCCTGAGCCTGCCTGTTGCGCCGCTTGGCACGTCAGGCCATTGGCGCACAGCTTCGGGCCCACCGCAATCGGTCCGCAGGTGGCCTTTCGGTGCGACGGTGCCCTCCTTACCTTATATGGGTCCTCCGAGTCTAACTGCTGGTCCCCATCCTGCTGAGACGGGCAGGATGGGGATTTTCGTGCGAAAATCCGTTGTTGACGGTGGCTCCAAGATCGCGTAGACTGAATGCATTGGAAGATAGACTATTTGTATCGGAATTAGAGGTGCGTGGCGTGGAGAGGACGAAATTATCGCAGGAAGAGATTGTCCGCCTGGCTGACGAACTGGAGACGGCCCCGGCGGACAAGATTCTGCGCGAAGCCGTTCGGCTGGTTGATGGACTGACGTTTGCCTGCAGCTTTGGCGCCGAGGACATGGTGCTGCTCGACATGCTGATGGGGATTGATCCGAATGCTTCCGTATTCTACCTGGATACGGATGTGCTGTTTCCAGAAACGTACGAGCTGGTGGAGCGGTCGAAAGAGCGGTACGGAATCCCCAACCTCCACCAGGTGCGTTCCAAGCTGAGCCTGGAGGAGCAGGCGCGTGAGTACGGAGATGAGCTGTGGAAGCGAGACCCGGACCAGTGTTGCGCGTTGCGCAAGGTGCAGCCGCTGACGGAGTGGTTGGCGCAGCACGAAGGCTGGATTACCGGCATTCGTCGGGAACAGGCGCCCACGCGCAGAGGCGCAAAGGTGTTCGAATGGGACCAGAAATTCGGTTTGGTGAAAGTCAATCCGCTGGTGCGTTGGACCAACGAGGAGGTCTGGGATTACATTCGGGCACACGATGTCCCTTACAATCCGCTGCACGACCAGGGATACCCCAGCATCGGCTGCCTGCACTGCACGCGGCCGGTGGCGCCGGGGGAAGACCCGCGCAGCGGTCGCTGGGCGGGGTTTGCGAAGACGGAGTGCGGGCTGCATAAGTAAGAGTCGGCTCCCTCGCGCGGATGGCCCTCCCAGAGCGCGCGGCCACATCATAGGGTGTCGCCCGGTGTGGAGAAAATCTCCTCGCTCGCGGCCGGGTTCTTTGGCGTATGTTGTGGCCGGAGTGGCTTTTTGCACTGGCACAAGGAGAGCGGAGTGATATCCGAGTGGACCTACGCGTGTCCGTCGGCGGCTTCGTGGTCGGCGCCCTCATTGGCCTGACCGGCATGGGGGGCGGTTCCCTCATGACGCCGATGTTGATTTTCCTGTTCAATGTTCACCCAACGGTCGCCGTGGGGACGGATCTCCTGTACGCCTCAGTCACCAAGTTGGTCGGCGCGGTTCAGCACATTCGCCAGCGTACAGTCCACTTCGCCGTCGTCCTGTGGCTGGCGCTGGGTAGTGTGCCCGGAGCGGCCATCGGATCGCTGGGTATCGGGCTGATGGAGCGGCGCCTGGATACGGCGGCGCTTGATTTATGGATGAGCCGCATCCTCGGCGCAGTCTACATCCTGGCGATTGCGGTGATGATTTGGCGCTGGTGGCAATCGCGCAGACAGGTTCGGACGGGGGGCGGCGAGCAGGCGGGCAAGCCGCCTGCGGTGCGGTTGGTCGTGCTCGGCCTGGTGGCGGGGGCCATCGTTGGGGCCACATCGATTGGCAGCGGGGCCATTTACGTCGCCATGCTGGGGCTGTTGTACCCGATGGTTGCGGCGAAAATGGTCGGCACCGATGTCGTTCAGGGCGTGCTGGTGACGGCCGTCGGGGCGTTGGTACACTTTGCCTTCGGCAACGTGGATTTTGGCTTGGCGGCCAGCATCCTCATCGGCTCCATTCCGGGCATCCTGATTGGCAGTCGCTTGACCGCGCGGATCCCGGAAAGGGCCATCCAGGCGGCCCTGTTGGTGATGCTCGGGTGGTCGAGTTGGAATCTGCTGGTCAAGTGACGAACACTTCTACCCGTGGAGGTACATCATGTCGGAACTGATTGCAGCACATGGCGGTGCGTTGGTCGATCGGCGCTTGCGGGGGCGCGAGCGCGAGGAGGCACTGGCCGAAGCGGCCACGTTGCCGAAAATCCCCTTGACCAACTGGGCGCTGTCGGACTTGGAGATGATTGGAATTGGTGTCTTTTCGCCTCTGACCGGGTTTGTGGGCGAGCGGGACTGGGAAAGCATCCTCGAGACCATGCGCCTGGCGGATGGCACCGTGTGGACGATTCCGATTACGCTGGCCGTTCCCGAGTCGGTCGCGTTGTCCCTGAAAATCGGCGAGAAAGCCGCCTTGGTTGGCGAGGACGGGCGGATATATGGCACCATAGAGGTGGCCGAAGTGTATCAGCCGGACAAGCGCCGGGAGGCGGAGGCGGTCTACCGGACGACCGACGAGGAGCATCCGGGCGTGCGCAAGCTGTACGAGCGTGACGATTTTTACGTCGCCGGCCCCATCACCCTGTTGGACCGGACACAACCCGCCGAGTTCGCTGAGTATTATCTCGATCCGCCCGAGACGCGGGCCGCCTTTGAACGCCTCGGTTGGCGCACGGTGGTGGGCTTCCAGACCCGCAACCCGGTGCACCGGGCGCACGAGTACATCCAAAAGTGCGCACTGGAGATTGTGGACGGTCTGTTCCTCAATCCGCTGGTGGGCGAGACCAAGGCGGATGACATCCCGGCTCACGTACGCATGCGCAGCTATCAAGTGCTACTGGATAAGTACTATCCCAAAGACCGGGTGTTTTTCGCCGTCTATCCGGCGGCGATGCGGTACGCGGGACCGCGCGAGGCGGTGCTGCACGCATTGGTGCGGAAAAACTTCGGCTGCACCCATTTCATTGTCGGGCGGGATCACGCCGGTGTCGGCGATTACTATGGCACGTACGATTCGCAGAAGATTTTCAGCAACTTCAAGCCGGAGGAATTGGGCATTACACCGTTGTTCTTTGAACACAGTTTTTATTGTGTGAAGTGTGACGGCATGGCTTCAACGAAGACCTGCCCGCACGGGGACGAGGACCGCATCATGCTCTCCGGGACCAAAGTGCGGGAGATTTTGCGCAGCGGCCAGCGGCTGTCGTCGAAGTTTTCGCGGCCCGAAGTGGCCGACGTATTGATTCAAGGCATGGCGGAGCTTGAGACGAGTTCCCACGCGTCTCGGTAAGCCGATAGCGGCAATCGGGGGTGAAGCGCCAACATGAGTGACACGCAGAGAGAGCTCCAGGGACAACCGGGCGAGAGCAAGATTGAAGCGATCAAGCGCGACAGCCATCACCTGCGCGGGACCATTACAGAGGCGTTGCAGGATGGCAAGACATCGTTCTCCGAAGAGAACGTCCAGGTGTTGAAGTTTCACGGGGTCTACCAGCAGGATGACCGGGACCTGCGCAAACAATTGAAAAAGGAAGGCAAAGAGCGCCACTACATGATGATGGTGCGTGCGCGCATTCCGGGCGGCGTCCTGACGGCGGACCAGTATCTGCGCTTTGACCAGTTGGCCGACGAGTACGGAAACGGGACACTGCGCATCACGACACGGCAGACGTTTCAGATGCACGGCATACTGAAGGCAAACTTGAAGGAGACCATCCGTTCCCTGAACGAAGCCTTGGTGACCACCTTGGGCGGCTGCGGCGATCAGGTGCGCAACATCACCAGTTGCTCCGAGCCCCGCAGTGATTCTATCGCCCGTCAATTGCGGGCGGATCAGTTGGCGTTGGTCGCACGGTTTGGAGCCAGGACGAAAGCGTATCATGAAATCTGGCTGGATGGCGAGCAAATCACCCCCAACTACGGCGGCGACCCAGGCTCTCTGCCGGATGCGGTAGCAGGCGTCGGCGACCGCGGCGAAGGCGGCCGCAATCCAGACAGGAGCGACGACGAGGAGCCGTTGTACGGCCGCACCTATCTGCCGCGTAAGTTCAAGATTGGCCTGACCTATGAAGGAGACAACTGCTGCGACGTGTACTCGAACGACATCGGGCTGGTGGCGCACGCCGAGGGAGACCAACTGGTCGGGTACACGGTGCTCGTCGGTGGCGGCATGGGCCGCACGGCCGGGGACCCGACCACCTATCCGCGGGCGGCGACGCCGTTGGCGTTTGTGCCCCGCGGCGAGCTGCTGGAGGTCTGCGAGGCCATCCTGACGGTGCAGCGGGATTACGGCAATCGCTCCAACCGCCGGTTCGCGCGCATGAAGTACCTGATTGATGAGCGGGGGCTGGAGTGGTTCCAAGGGCAGGTGGAGGCCCGCATTGGGCGGTCGCTCACCCCGCCGCGGCAGCTCAATTGGCAGTCGTCGGAGGACCACCTGGGCTGGCATGTCCATGGGGACAAAGCCTACCTTGGCGTTTATATTGAGAACGGCCGCCTGCTCGACAGGGAAGGGCTCAAGCTGCGCACCGTGCTGCGGGAGATTGTGTCTGAGTACCGGCCGACGATTCACCTGACGACGCAGCAAAACCTGATTCTCTCCAACCTGCCGCAGAACGCCCGTGCCGACGTCGAGTCGCGCCTGCGCGCGGCGGGTGTCAAGCTGGCCGAAGACCTACCGCGGACCCGCCTGGTGGCCATGGCCTGTCCGGCGCTTCCCACCTGTGGCCTGGCGATTGCCGAATCGGAGCGTGCGATGCCGAGCCTCCTGCCCCAGTTTGAGGCGCTGTTCGCGGAGTACGGGCTGGAGAACGAGCCGATCTCGGTGCGCATGACCGGCTGTCCCAACGGTTGCGCCCGTCCCTACCTGGCCGACATCGGCTTTGTCGGCCGCGCCATTGGCAAATACGACGTGTTCCTGGGTGCGGATTCGCTCGGGACGCGCATCAACCGACGCTTCCTGGAGCTGGTGCCGTTGGACGGATTGGTCGAAGCGATGCGCCCGCTCATTGCGGTGTATGCGAAAGAGCGCCTTCCTGGAGAACGATTTGGGAATTATTGTTATCGCGTCGGGTTTGAGTACCTGGAGAAAGTTCGGGCGGATTGGGCCGCGTCCGGCTCTGGGGTGGAGAACTCCACCCCGGCCGGGGTCTGACCCGGCGGTTCCGTCACCAATGCTTTGGCCGCGAGGAGGGGGACCGCGTGGGCTCACAACGTAAAGGCAAGGTTTATCTGGTCGGCGCGGGCCCGGGCGCGGCCGGGCTGTTGACGGTGCGCGCCCGCCGGTTACTCGCTAGGGCCGACGCCGTGGTTTACGACCGCCTTCTCTCCCCTCGCCTGCTGGCTTGGACGCGGCCGGACTGCAGGTGCATCTACGTCGGCAAGCAGGCCAGCCTGCACACCCTGCCGCAGGCCGATATCCAGCGCCTGCTCATCGCCCTGGCCAAAGCCGGGGCCACCGTGGTCCGCCTCAAAGGGGGCGATCCGTTCGTGTTCGGCCGCGGGGGCGAGGAGGCGCTGGCTCTGTCCGCGGCCGGGGTCGACTGGGAGTTGGTGCCCGGCGTCACGTCTGCCGTCTCCGTTCCGGCCTATGCCGGCATTCCGGTCACCCATCGCCGCGTGTCGGCCGGGTTCACCGTGGAGACCGGACACCGCGGCGATCCGGCCGAGGGCACTGCCTGCGCCGCCCCGGACGGTGCTCCTCCTTCTCCTTTCGACCACACGCGGGTGGCCCTGATGGGCGTCGGCCACCTTTCCCAGTTGGTGGAAAATTGGCTCGGCGCAGGCTGGCCGGCGAACACCCGGGTTGCGGTTGTGAGCTGGGGTACGCGGGCGCAGCAACAGGTGGTCGACGGGACCTTGGCTGACATCGTGGACCAGGTGCGGGCCGCCGGCTTAGGTGCGCCCGCGGTGGTTGTGGCCGGCGAGACGGTCGGGTTGAGGTCCCGGTTGGCCTGGGCCGAGCGGTTGCCGCTGTTCGGACGGCGGCTGTTGGTGATGGCGGAGACGCGTGAGCTGGCCACCGACTGTGCGGACGACCTGGAAGACCTGGGCGCCGAGGTGTACGAGGCTTCGCTTGAGCATGTTCCCACTTCGGTCGCTGAGGACGCCTTGGCAAAGGGTGAAGCTGCCACGCACGGGCTATGGGAGGCCCTGCGCAGGGAGACGGCGGAATGGGCGCTGGACGCGGTCTGGGTGGAGTCCAGTCGCTGCCTTCGCGCACTGCAGGCGATGGGCATCCCGGTAACTGGGGTGCCCGTGCTGTGGATGCGCCCTGCGGCCGGCGAGGATGAAACCTCGGGCCCACTGCAGCCCGTGCTGGAAGATGCGCAGAAAGTGGCGGAGTTTCTTGTGCGCAGCGGCCAGCCGACGGGGGCGGTGCGGTGATGGGAGCGAGAGCGTCGGGAGTCCGGGCAGAAACCGGTGTGCTGCTGATAGCGCACGGAACCCGGGATCCAGAAGGGGCGGCGGAGGCGCGCCGTTTCATGGAGGCGGTGGGCAAGCGCCTGCGGCTTCAGCGGCCATGGCTCTCCATTGAGCCCTCGTTTCTGGAACTGGCTTCGCCGGACATCGGAGCGGCGGTCCGTGCCCTGGCTGAACGGCGGGTGCGTCGCGTTTTGGTCTGCCCGCTGTTCTTGTTCACAGCCGGTCACATGCAGCGGGACATTCCCGCCCAGCTGGCCGCTGCCAAACAAGGCCTACAGCACCTGGCGGCCCACCTGCGATTTGAGGTGATGCCGGCGGTAGGCGTCGACGAGCGGTTTGCCCAAGTGGCAGCCCGCCGTGTCCACGACGCCTGGTCGGCCGGCGTCCATCGGTCGGACGGGGCGGCGGTGTTGTTGTCCCGCGGCAACCGAGATCCGAATGCCTGGAGGGATTTGGTTCACCTGGCCCGGCGGGTTGAGGAGCACAGCGGTGTGCGCCCGGTCCTTCCCGCTTCTCTGACCGGTTTGGGCAGCCGGCTCGAAGCCGCCCTCGATGCGGCGGTCGACATCGGGGCCAGGTCGGTCACGGTGGTGCCGTACCTGTGGTTCACCGGCCTGCTCAGCAAGGCACTGCCCGCGCAGGTGCAGTCCTGGCGGGAGCGGCACCTCGGAATTTCTGTGCACGTCAGCCGCCACCTGGGTGTGGACGATGAACTGGTGAGGGTCATGAGCGAGCGCATCCACACGCGCTTGCTCGGCGGCAGTGGCTGACCTGGGGATGGAGGTCAGGCACGGTCTTGCATTCGTCGCGCCGTGACGACCATGCTGGATGTATACTGCCTGGATGGAGCACAGCCGTACCTGCTTGCGCTCTTGGGTTCACCCACGCCTCGGGTCCGCGCCGAGACGGCCCGATATCCGCAGGGCCGCATTTCGGACTGCGGCGGTGGCCTGGGACAGGCGCTCTCCGGTCAAGTGCACGGTCGGACCGTTGACGCCGACAGCCGCAACAAAATGATTGCGGGCATCAAACACGGGCGCCGCGATGCCGGTCACTCCGACGTACCCTTCCCCCGTCTCCACGAACACCTTTTCCTCCCGAATCTGCTGCAGGCGCCGACGGATTTGATCAGGTTGCGTCACTGTTCTCGGTGTGAAAGCGGGCAGCGGTTGGGCGAGCAGCTTCTCCAAATTGTCCGTGTCCATGTAGGCCATGGTGACGCACCCAAAGGCGCCAAACGTGATGGGCCGGCGTGGGCCTTCAAAGGTGGAAACCTTCAGGCCTTCCGGCGCCTCTTTGCGGAACACATACGTCAGCGTGTCCCCCCGCGCCACCGACATAAGAACGGTTTGCTGGGTCTGCCGGTGCAATTCCAGCAGCACGTCTTCCGCTTCCCGGCGGAGATCCAGGGAGTGGGCAACCAGGTCGCCGTAGTACAGGAACTGGTATCCCAACCGGTACTTCTGCGTTTCCGGGTTGTAGAGGATAAGCCCTCGCCGCTCCAGGGTGTAGAGGATGCGATACACGGTTGGCCGGGGCAGGCCGACCTCGTGGCACAGTTCATCCATGCTTCGCTCCGGTGCCTGGTGATGGAACGCGTTCAGGACATCCACGGCGCGGTCAATCGTTCGTATCGATGTCATGCGCAGCTCTCTCAATGCGGTGGCTCCTTTCGCTGTCCCTCGGCTGCCGCGGGACCCTGCTGTTTCCATGATAGACCGCTTCCCGTGACCGTCAATGCAGAGCGCGGACAGGAAGATTCAGAAAATGGGTTGACACACGGGGAGACCACGCGTAGGATAAGGCACAAGAGAAAAAACGAATTCTTTTGCTCACTCTGTGAGCGAATGAGTCTCCCGCACGTCGGGACGGGCTGCCCAGGGATGGGGGTGTGCAACAAAAGCACACGGATCCGCTCGAACCCAGCGGGGCTGAGAGGAGGTTACTTGGGAAATGGAATACTCTCCGACGGAAAGTAAACGCTTTCGTGAAACACTGGGCATGTTCGCGACGGGTGTGACGGTGTTGTCCACCTGGCTGGACGGGCGGGCGCACGCGATGACGGCCAACGCCTTTACGTCGGTGTCGTTGGAGCCGCCGCTCATCCTCGTCTGTTTGAGTCGCGGTTGCCGGATGAGTGCGCTGCTTCAGCCCGGTGTCCAGTTTGGCGTCAATGTGTTGGCGGCAGGGCAGGAGCCCCTTTCCAGGTACTTTGCCGGTGGACTCCGGGAGCAGCCCGAATTCAGGTTTCGTGATTGGGCGGGCGTGCCCCGACTGGAGGAAACGCTGTGCACCCTGGCTTGCGAAGTGGAAAACGTGATGGAAGGGGGAGACCATGGGATTGTCCTCGCGCGCGTGCAGCGACTCTACGTGGAACCTCGACCGCTGCGTCCGCTGTTGTTCTGGAAGGGCGGGTACTTGCCGGTGACGGCTGTCGGAGTGTAGCGAGAAGCCTTGCGTATTTTATCTTAAATCATATATGATTTTAGATAGGTTAGTGAGAGCGGATAGGCTTTAGGACGGGAAGCAGTGAGGAGGACGACAATGACAGAGTCATCACAAGTTGCTGTGAGACCGGCCCAACACTTTATTAATGGTAAGTTTTGCGACAGCGTGTCGGGACGGACGTTTGCGACCATCAATCCGGCGACAAACGAAGTGTTGACCACGGTGGCAGACGGGCAGGCGGAGGATATCGATCGTGCGGTGTCGGCCGCCAAGCAAGCGTTTGAGGCCGGCCCTTGGCGGACCATGAAGGCGAAGGACCGGGCCCGCCTGCTCCACCGCATCGCGGACACCATCGAGCGGCACGGAGATGAGTTGGCCCAACTGGAGGTGCTCGACACCGGGTTGCCGATTGCGCAGGCGCGCGGGCAGGCGGCGCGGGCGGCTGACAACTTTCGCTTCTTTGCCGAGATGGCGACGCGCCTGACCGGGGAGACGTACCCTGTGGACGACATGTTCCTCAACTATACCGTGCGCAGACCCGTGGGGGTGGCTGGGCTGATCACGCCGTGGAACACCCCGCTCATGCTCGCCACCTGGAAGATTGCCCCGTGTCTCGCGACGGGCAACACGGCGGTCCTCAAACCGGCCGAGTGGTCGCCGTTGACCGCCACGCGCCTGGCCGCGCTGCTGCAGGAGGCGGGTCTGCCGGACGGCGTGTTCAACGTCGTGCACGGTTTCGGGGAGACCGCGGGCGCCGCGTTGGTGCGCCACCCGGATGTGCCGCTCATCTCGTTCACCGGGGAAACGACGACCGGTCAGGAGATCATGCGCACCGGGGCTGGCGGCCTCAAGCGGTTTTCGATGGAGCTGGGCGGAAAGTCGCCGGTCATCGTGTTCGCGGACGCCGACCTGGACAGGGCGGTGGACGCCGTCATCTTCGGCGTCTATTCGCTGAACGGGGAGCGGTGCACGGCCGGATCGCGCCTGTTGGTGGAGCGCTCCATATGCCCTGAGTTGGAAGCGCGGCTGGCAGAGCGGGTGAAGAGCATCCGCGTTGGCCATCCGGCGGATGCAGAGACCGAGGTGGGCGCCCTCATCCACCCGGAGCATCGGGACCGCGTGCTTGCCTACATTGACCAGGGGGTGCGCGAGGGGGCGCGTATCGCCGCACAGGCGGAGGTGCCGAAGCACCTGACAGGCGGAAACTTCGTGCCGCCGACCCTGTTTGTCGATGTGAGAAACGAGATGCGCATCGCCCAGGAGGAGATTTTCGGCCCGGTGCTGGTCTCTATCCCGTTTGATACGGAGGAAGAGGCCATACGCTTGGCCAACGGCGTGAAATATGGATTGGCCGCGTACGTATGGACCAACGACCTGACGCGCGCGCATCGGGTGGCGCAGAGCATCCAGTCGGGCATGGTCTGGGTCAATTCGCAGAACGTGCGCGACCTGCGCACACCGTTTGGTGGCGCCAAGATGAGCGGCATCGGCCGCGAAGGCGGGCACTACAGCTTCGAGTTTTATACCGAATTGCAGACGGTCCACGTTTCGATGGGGACACAGCCGATTCCCAAGTTTGGCCACGGGCAATAAACGGGAAAAGGGGGCGTACTCATGGGAGCCAGGAACGGGCAGGAGTACATCGACCGATTGAACCGAGAAGCGCGGGATGTATGGATTGGCGGGGAGCGCGTGGAGGGGCCGATTGCGGAGCACCCCGCGTTCAAGAACGTCATCGCCAGCATGGCCGCGCTCTACGACATGCAGCACGACCCAGAGACCGAGGACGAGATGACGTTTGTCGAGGACGACGTCCGCTACGGCAATTCGTTCCTTGTGCCGCGAACGCGGGCCGATTTGGCGCGGCGGCGGACCGCAATGAAACGCTGGGCCGACTACAGCGGCGGCATGATGGGCCGCACGCCCGACTACATGAACAGCGCTCTGATGGCGATGAGCCAGGCGGCCGACTACTTTGCGCAGGACAACCCAGCTTATGGGGAGAACATCCGCGCCTATTACCAGTACGTGCGGGAGCACGATCTGTCCATCACGCACACGCTTATCAACCCACAGGTCAACCGTTCCTTGTCGACGGCCAAGCAGGCCAATCCCCACGTGGCGGCGCACGTGGTCGAGAAGAATCCGCGCGGGGTGGTCATCCGCGGCGCCCGGCTGCTGGCCACGCAAGGACCGATTGCGGACGAGATCATGGTTTTCCCTTCCACCGTGCTCAAGGGCACCGAAGAAGACAACCCGTACTCGTTCGCCGTCGCCATCCCCAACTCCACGCCCGGGTTGCGCTATATCTGCCGCGAGACGTTCGATTACGGCAAGAGCCACTTTGATCACCCTCTGGGCTCCCGGTTTGAAGAGATGGACGCGGTCGTCGTGTTTGACGACGTATTGGTGCCTTGGGACAGGGTGTTTCTGCTGGAGAACGCACATCTGTGCAACAACCTGCACATGGCTACGCACGCGACTATCCACATGACCCACCAGGTGGTCCAGAAAAACATCGCCAAAGCCGAGTTTCTGCTCGGCATCGCCGAGAGCATCGTGCAGGCCATCGGCATCGGCCAGTTCCAACACGTGCAGGAGAAGCTTTCCGAGATTATCCTCGCCGTCGAGACGATGAAAGCCTTTACAAAGGCGGCCGAGGCGGACGCGGCCGTGGACGAGTGGGGGGTGATGTGCCCCGATTGGGCGCCGCTCAACGCCGCCCGGCACATCTTCCCCAAGACGTATCCGCGTCTGGTGGAAATCATCCAGCAATTGGGCGCCAGCGGGCTGATGGCGATACCGAGCGAGGCCGACCTGGAAAGCCCCATTCGGCCGCAGATTGACGAGTACCTGGTGGCGCGCAATCTGCCGGCCGCAGACCGGCTGCGGTTGTTCCGGCTGGCCTGGGACGCGTCCCTCAGCGCGTTCGCATCGCGGCAGGTGCTCTATGAACGCTTCTTCTTTGGCGATCCCGTCCGGATGGCCGGTGTCTACTACAACACGTACGACAAAACGGCGATGCTGGCGCGCGTGGAGGAGTTGCTGCACCGGGGCGAACCGACGCCCCGCGCGACTATGGAAGCAAAGTGAGGGATGACGCATGGGTCAACATCCGTTTCACATTCTGCGTTCTGCCCACGCGGAGCTGGTCGTGACCGACTTGGCCAAGGCGAAGCCGTTCTACGTCGACGTGCTGGGCTTCGTCGTCACGGCGGAAAGCAAGGGGCGGCTGTACCTGCGCGGGGTGGAGGAACGCGTGCATCACAGCCTGGTCTTGACGGAAGGGGAGGTGGCTGCGGTTCACCACCTGGGCTTCCGCGTCGCGTCGGAGGCGGACCTGGACCACATCGCACGGCAGTGCCAGGACCAAGGGCTGCGCACGGTATGGCTGGAAGCCGGGGAGGAGTTGGGCCAGGGTCGGGCTCTGCGCGTGGTGGACCCGGCTGGTTTTCCGCTCGAGTTTTTCGCCGCCATGGACGCGGCACCCTCTCATCACCAGTTGTACCACTTGCATAAAGGCGGCGCGGTGCGGCGGATGGACCACTTTAATCTGTTTGCGCCCAGCTTTGACGAGGCGTTCTCCTGGTGGACGGAAGGGCTCGGGTTTCGCCTCAGCGAGTACGTCGAGACGGACGACGCCCCGCGTCGCAAAACGGCCGCGTGGTTGCACAAGAAGCCGAACGTGCACGACGTGGCCATCATGGAGGGCCCGGGGCCGCGGGTGCACCACCTCGGCTTTTGGATGGACGACATGATGAGCATCATCCGTGTCTGCGACATCTTGGGCGGTGCCGCGATGCATGAGCACATCGAGCGCGGCCCAGGCCGCCACGGCATCTCCAACGCGTTTTTCCTGTACCTGCGCGATCCGGACGGACACCGCATCGAGCTGTACACCTGCGACTATCTCACGATAGACCCGGACTTGGAGCCGATTCGCTGGAGCGCTTCCGACCCGAGGCGCCAGACGCTGTG
Source organism: Alicyclobacillus kakegawensis NBRC 103104 (assembly GCF_001552655.1). Classification (GTDB taxonomy): domain Bacteria; phylum Bacillota; class Bacilli; order Alicyclobacillales; family Alicyclobacillaceae; genus Alicyclobacillus_G; species Alicyclobacillus_G kakegawensis. The sequence goes on from NZ_BCRP01000021.1 coordinate 18,010, forward strand.
GGGGCACCGGACCCCCGACAGCTGGTGGCGGGAAGCCTCGCCGGTGATGGACGCGGACACAGGCCGGTGCGCGTCCGTCCAGCCTGCGAGTTCTGTGGCGTCGCGGTGGAAGGAATTTATTCGATAGGCGAATGACCAAACGCCGAGGATCCGGCGGCTGTCGGAGACGCACCGGGCGGCGCCGCGGGTGCCGGAGGCTGCACCTCTTGCGGCGCAGCGCGGTCCTCGGCACAGCGAGGGAGGAGCACACTGTGGCCAAAGAGTTGCGCGGTTCCATCGTCCCCATGGTGACCCCCTTCCGGGACGATGGACAGATTGACGAGCGGGCGTACCGAGAGCTGATTGAGTGGCAGATTGACAGCGGCAGCCACGGCATCTCCTGCTGCGGGACGACCGGGGAACCCAGTTCTCTGACGACCGAAGAGCGGGAGTACCTGATGGAGGTGACCGTCGACGCCGTACGCGGGCGTGTGCCCACCGTACTGGGGAGCGGATCGACCAACCAGGCGGAGACGCTGCGCCTGACCCAGCATGCGGAGCGCATCGGGGCGGACGCCGCGCTGGTGATTGTCCCGTATTACAACAAGCCGTCCCAGGAGGGGCTGTACCGGCACTTCCGGACAGTGGCGGAATCGGTCCACATCCCCATCATCATCTACAACATCCCCGGCCGCACGGGAGTGAACATGCTGCCGGCGACGATGGCCAGGCTTCGCCGCGACTGTCCCAACATCATCGGTGTCAAGGAATCAAACAAAGACTTCGAGCAGGTCAGCCACGTGCTGCATCAGTGCGGTCGAGACTTCCTCGTCTACTCGGGCATTGAACTGTTGTGTTACCCCATGCTGGCCTTGGGTGGAGCTGGGCATGTCAGTGCCACCGCGAATCTGATGCCGCGCGAGGTGGCGGAGCTGTACAACCTTGTGGAGCGAGGCGAGTGGAAGCGGGCCATGGACCTGCACTATCAGCTGTTGGAACTCAACGAAGCCTTGTTCTGGGAGACGAACCCGGGCCCGCTCAAGGCGTGTCTGGCCATGCAGGGGAAGATCCGCCCGGTGGTGCGCCCACCCCTGGCGCTGCCGGGGGATGACATGCAGGATCGGTTGCGCGTGGTGTTGACGCGATATGGCCTGCTCTAGGGGCGAACGAGAAACCGTGGTGGCAGTGGTGCGACAAAGGGGGTGGTGGCATGCCGTGCTGGGTGGAGTGTTTGGCGTTTGATCACGTGCAGAGCCAGGGACTGTGTGCCGTCTGCGTGGATGGACGGGACATCGTGCTGGCCGCCGTGGGCGACCAGGTGTTCGCCCTGGACAACCGGTGTTCCCACGCGGATTGCGCGCTGTCGGAGGGGATGATGGACGGGTACGCCATCCTTTGCCCGTGCCACGGCAGCGAGTTTGACCTGCGTACCGGAGAGGTGTTGAACCCGCCGGCCAAGAGACCGGTGGCGACATACCGGACAAAGGTGGAGGACGGTCGTGTCTGGGTGCAGAGTGACCGGGCGGGGCATGAGGAGGGGACGGCGTGACGCAGGCGTGGCTGAGACGGCATGGGTGTGTATGGAACGAGGAAGTGGAGGCGTTTCCGGATACGATGGATCTCGTATGGCAGGGTAGGCGCATCCAGGCGTCTGAGCTGCCCTTGACCGCCCCGGTGACTGGGACGGTGTATGGTGTGGCGTTGAACGACCCCGAGTCCCTCGCCCGGCTGGATAGGGCGTTCAACCGCCCGCCGTACAACCGGCCTCCTGAGGCGCCGGTGCTGTACATCAAGCCGGCGAATGCGGTGATCGGCCCGGGGGCAGCGATACCGGTACCGGACGGAGTCGAGTGGTTGTCAGCCGCCCCGGCGCTCGGCGCCGTGTTGGGTCGGACGGCCGCGCGCGTCGACGAGCGGGAGGCTTTGTCGTACGTGCTCGGGTACACTGTCGTGATGGATGTGAGCATCCCGCGTCAGGATTGGTACCGCCCGGCGGTGGCGGAGCAAGCCCGGGACGGGTTTTGTCCGATTGGGCCGTGGATTGTGGAGCGGGCGGCGGTGGCTCACCCGAACTGCCTGCGGGTTGAGGTTTACGTCGATGGGAAGCGGTGTCTCTCCTATTCGACCGCCAGCGCCGTGCGTACGCTACCGCGGCTGCTCTGTGATGTAACCAGCTTCATGACGCTCTATCCAGGCGATGTGCTGCTGGCGGGCGTACCGGCGGATGCGCCCCTGGTACGAGCGGGGCAGCGGGTGTGCGCGGTCATCGAAGGGGTGGGTGCGCTGGAGAACCCACTGGTGGCCGAGCCGCAGGCAGAGGCGCTCTACAGTGGGCCGGTCGCGCAGCCTCAGGCCTTCGACCTGAGACCGGATGGGAAGTGGTCGCCGTGAGACGGGCGCGTGTGGCCTACCAGGGGGCGATTCACAACGCTGTCATGGAGGAAGGACGCCTGCGCCTGGCCGACGGGCGGTTGGTGAGAGAAGAGGAGGTGGTCTGGCTGCCGCCGTTTACGCCGGGCACCGCGTTTGCGCTCGGGCTGAATTACGCAGACCACGCCGGAGAGCTGGCGTTCGAGCCACCCAAGGAGCCGTTGGTGTTCTTGAAGGGGCCCAACACCTGGGTCGGCCACCGCGGTCAGACGGTCAAGCCGAGGGACGTCACGTTCATGCACTATGAGTGTGAGCTGGCGGTGGTCATCGGGCGCGGCGGCAAGCGCATCGCGCGCGAGCGGGCGTACGACCACATCGCCGGCTATACGGTCGCCAACGACTACGCGTTTCGCGACTATCTGGAAAACTTTTACCGTCCCAACTTGCGCGTGAAAAACCGGGATGCCTCGACTCCCATCGGGCCTTGTCTGGTGGACAGGGACGACATACCGGATGCGATGAACCTCAATCTGCGCACGTACGTCAACGGCGAGTTGCGGCAGGAGGGGTGCACAAGGGACATGATTTTTGACATCCCGTTCCTCGTCTCCCACATCAGCCAGTGGCTGACGCTTCGGCCTGGGGACGTCATTCTCACCGGGACGCCGCGGGGAGCGACGCCCGTCGAGGTGGGGGACGAGGTGGTGACCGAGATTGAGGGTGTCGGTCGCTTGGTCAATTTCGTCGCAGCGGACGGGTGAGGAGAGGAGGCCCATCAGGTGCCGCACTTCATTGTCGAGTACACGGACAACATCCGCGACGACGCGGACATTGCGGGTCTGCTGAAGAAGGTGCACGAAGTGTTGCTGGCCCACTCTGACGTGTTCCCTGCTGGCGGCATCCGCTCGCGCGCCATAGAGCTGCACCAGTACCGGGTTGCGGACGGATCGGCCGATGACGCGTTCGTGCATGCCACCCTGAAGATGGGCGGTGGGCGCCCGGAGGAGGTGAAGCGAAAGGTCGGGGACGAATTGTTCGCGGTCATCAAGGACCACTTTGCCGACCTTTACGCCCGACGCTACCTGGCGCTCTCGATGGAGGTCGTCGAATTCGGTGGCAAGGGAACGTACAAACACAACAACATCCACCAGCGGCTGCGCGGCGCGTCGCCGCCGTAGGGGCGGATGGGAGGTGAGGAGGCCCGGGCGGATAACGAGACCCCCGCGTCCCCCACCTGGCCTGGGGTGGCAGGGATGTATCAACTGCCTTTGTCATGGAGCTGATCCTATATGATATCAAATATATATCTTTTGCGTCACCGGAATAATTGACTGATAATACAGTTAAATTGGAGGTGAGCGGCTGTGACAACGCTCGCGGCGGAATGGGGAGCGAGCATCACCCTGGATGAGTTGAACGTCAATCCCTATCCGACTTACCGCCGGCTGCGGCAGGAAGCACCAGTCTGCTACGTGCCATGCGCGGGTCGCTGGTTTGTCACGCGCTATGACGATTGCGTCTATGTGGACACCCACCCCGAGACGTTCACTGCGCGTGAAACCGCCTCCCTGCAGACGCGAGTGATGGGGGTGACCATGCTGCGCTTGGACGGAGCCGCGCACGCCCGCCTACGTCGGGCTTGCGAAGAGCCGCTCAAGCCGCGTACCGTCGCTGAACGCTGGCGACCGCACCTGCTGAAAACGGCGCATGAGTTGATTGATCGGTTTGCCGGCGATGGGGAGGTGGAGTTGGTCAGCGCTTTTGCCGATCCGTTTGCGGCCCACTGCCTGAAGTACGTCCTGGGGCTCTGGGAGGCGACCGATGGGGACATGCAGCGTTGGACGCGCGACCTGATGGACGGGACGTCCAACTATGCGGACGATGCATCCGTATGGGAGCGGGCGCAGAAATCAGCGGCTGAGATTGACGAGGCGGTGGACCTGGCCCTGGAGCGCGTGCAGAGGCAGCCAGACGGGACCATCATCTCGAGCATGGTGCACACGGAGGTCGAGGGTCCGGCCATCACGCAGGAGGAGATTCGCGCCAACGTCAAGCTCGTCATCGGCGGCGGATTAAACGAGCCGAGGGACGGCATTTCGTTGACTGTGTGGGACTTGCTGACACACCCAGACGTATTGGCGCAGGTCCGGGCGCAACCTGAACTGTTTGCGGCCGCGGTCGAGGAGTCGCTGCGCAAGGTGGCGCCGCTGGGGATGTATCCGCGCGAAGTGGCGGTGGACACGGTGTTGGCTGGAACGCCGCTGAAAAAGGGCGACAAGCTGGCCGTGTTGGTGGCTTCCGCGAATCGCGACGAGCATCATTTTGCCCGCCCGGACGAGTACGACATCACCCGCCCGCGGCCGCGCAGCCACCTGGCGTTTGGGACGGGCCCACACTATTGCCTGGGGGCGTGGCTGGCCCGGCAGGAATTGGCGCACGCCGCCCTGCCGGCGCTGTTTGAGCGCCTGCCGGGGCTGCGGTTGGACCTGGATCAGCCACCCATCATCCGCGGCTGGGTGTTTCGCGGGCCCGTTCAACTTCATCTCCGTTGGGAAAGGGAGAGGTGATTGGCGTGGAAGCTGGACTGAACACAGAAACATGGCGACAAACTGTGGCGCGTTTGGAGCGCATCCCGGTATGGGCGCTGCCGTATCAATTCATCCTGGTGATTGGCCTGGGGTTTTTGTTCACGTTTTATGACATCTTCGACAGCAACGTATCATTTATTCAGACGTGCGCCAGTATCATCCCAGGCTTCAAGTCAGAGATGGCTGGGCAGTACCTGGGCATGCCGATACTCATGAACCTGCTTGGCTATGTGGTCGGCACTCTGGTGCTCAGCCCGGTTTCGGACAAAATCGGACGCAGAAACATGCTCCTCATCACCATGCTCATCACCGGATTGGGCTCATTGTGCACCGCGTTCACCACGAGTTACTGGGCGTTTGTCGTATTTCGAGGCATTACCGGCATCGGCATCGGCGCTGACCTGGCCGTCGTGAACACCTACATCGCCGAAGTGGCGCCGACCAAAACCCGAGCGAAGTATACCGCCCTCATTTTCATCTTCTCCGCGCTCGGAGCACTCTTGGCGGTGTGGATTGGTCTGTGGCTGACCACGCCCGCAGCTCCCTTCCCGGCGGGGCTGCCGCTTGCCCTAGGCGCCAGTCTTCCGTACGGGTGGCGCATCATGTACTGGATTGGCGCCGTCCTCGCCTTGATTGCCATCTTGATGCGCATCCGCCTGCCGGAGTCGCCGCGTTGGCTGCTTGCCGTAGACCGTGGCGAGGAGGCGGAACGCGTGGTGGCCGAGATGGAGGCGACAGCCGCCCGGCACGCGCCTCTGCCCCAACCTGCCTCCGTCTCCGTGCACTGGGTCCCTGCGACAGCCAATCCGTACGGTGACATCCTGAGCAATGGCACGTACATGCGCCGTGTTTTGCTGTTGTTCTGCGTGTGGCTGTTCAGCTACGTGACTGTGTACGGCTTCTCGGGCGGCATGACTTCGCTCTTGGTTGGCCTGCATTACGACGAGGGCGAGGCCGGAATGATTACCGCCGTGGGTGTGTTCGGAATGGTTTTGTCCGCCGTGTTCGCGTACTGGTTTGGGGAACGCCTGGAGCGGAAGGTGTGGTTGATACTATCTGCTCTGACGACGATTCTAGGCGGTATCCTGATCGGTCTGGCCGGCAGCAATCTGACGCTGGCGATGGTGGGGGCTGTGATTCTGTTCCTGGGCGAAAACTTCTGGGTACCCATCGCCTACGCGTGGACCTCAGAGAACTTCCCGGCCCGCGCTCGCACCAGCGGCTTTGCGCTGGTGGACGGCGTCGGCCACATCGGAGCCGGCATCGGCATCTGGGCCATCGCGCCCCTGGTGGCGCCGCTCGGCGTGCTGAAAGGGTTCCTGTTCATCGGCGGGTTCTTGTTCGTGGCGGCCGTGATTGCGCTGTTTGGGGCGCGAACGAAGGACCGCACCTTGGAAGAGATATCGCCGTAAGGCCACGGGACGGTGGATATCGGGCAGCCGGATGCCGGGTCCTAAGGCATCAAGCCGGCGACGGCATCCCGTTCCATCGCCCAGGGGGTCGTCGCTTGCGGGGGCCGGATCCAGATCGGGTTGGCGTCCAACGGATGGCAACCGGAATTGACCGGACCCTTGCGTCCCTATATGATAAAATGTATGAAAACACAGGCTGCAACCCCGAACAAGCAGGAACAGGCGTATGAGTGGATCAAGTCGCGCATCATGGACGGTACCTTTGGCGCCGGCTATCGACTGGTGATTGACAGGCTGGCGCGGGAGTTGGGCATCAGCGCCATCCCGATTCGCGAAGCCGTCCGCAGGTTGGAAGCGGAAGGACTCGTCGAGGTGGAGCGGTTCAGTGGCGTCCGGGTGACCCGGATTGATGAAAAGGTCTATGTGGAAACCCTGTCGGTGCTCGCTCTCTTGGAGGGATACGCGACGGCTCTGGCCGCTCCGCACATGACCGATGACGATTTGGACACGCTGCGCACCATCAACAGCAAGATGGAACAAGCGCGCGTTTCGTTTGCTCTGGAGGCGTACAGCGCTTTAAACAAGCAGTTCCATGAGTGCATCTGGCAGGCATGCCCCAACACCTACTTGGTCAACCAACTCAGGTCGGTGCAGGAACGGATGGATACCGTGCGGGCCACTGTGTTTATGCTCATCCCGCACCGCACCACCGATTCCATCGCAGAACATGAGGAATTGATCCGCTTGATGGCCGAAGGGGCTGAGGCGGACCAAATTGAATCGTTTGCCCGCGCCCACAAACTGGCCACGCTGGAGGCGTTCCGGCGCTGGCGCAAAACGCGGGGATAATGCAAAAGATGGACGGCACAGGGGCGGGGGTGCCGATTCTCAGGGAAGCCTATCGGCGTTTCCTGGGACCGGTATCCTGCTCGTTGATGGATATGAAGTGGAAGGTTGAAATAGGGAGGAATTATGAATAGCATCCGGTATCCGAAACCGTTGAAAAAAGGTGACAGAGTAGGCGTTTGCGCTCCGTCGAGTGGAGTGCAAGAATCCATGCATCAAATCATAAACCAGTCAAGAATGATGCTTGAGAAACGCGGGTACATAGTGGCAGAGGGAGAGACCATCTGGACAAATGAAAAGCTGGTTAGCGCACCGGCAGCCACAAGAACGGCAGAACTGATGAGTCTTTTTCAAGATGAGTCAATTCGTGCCATCATCCCACCGTGGGGTGGTGAATTCCTCATGGAGATTCTCCCGCACGTAGATTGGGATGTTCTGCGTAGTATTGAGCCTAAATGGTTTATGGGCTATTCAGATTCGAGCACCTTTGCATTTGTATATACATTGCTGACGGGATATGCGTCTGCGCACGGGCCCAATTACTTTGAGATGTCTGCCACAGAATGGGATGAAACAACTACGAGATGGACGGACGTTCTTGGAACTTCATGCGGGGAATCCGTAACTCAGTATTCTTCCAAATATTATCAGTCGTCGTGGGATGGCGTTTTCAGGAATATGCAACAAGGGTTTAATTTAGATACAGCAACCGAATGGAAATGCCTAACCTCAACTGAAGGAGAGGAAAATGAGGTTCGGTTTTCTGGGCGATTGTTGGGCGGCTGTATGGATACATTGTCAATTTTAATTGGCACTCCATATGCGCCCGTAACAGACTTTATAAACAATTACTGTAAAGACAGTGGAGTTATATGGTTCCTTGAGAGTGCTGAAATGAAGTCTACAGATATATACCGTCATCTGTGGCAAATGCGCATGAACGGTTGGTTTGAGAACACCAACGGTATTTTGTTTGGTAGACCATCAGGGTACTCGGAACCAGGGGGCTTTACACTCACGGACGCCTTAAGTGGATTAGCGGATCTGGGTATTCCAATTTTATACGATACAGACATTGGTCATATCCCTCCACAAATCACTCTGGTCAACGGAGCCTATTCCACCGTGTCCTGGAGAAATGGAAAGGGAACTGTGAAAATGAGTTTTATTTAAGGCCAGCCAGTCAACGGACGGGAGATTTCAGACCATTTGAGTTAATTTTACAATTGTAGTATCTATTGTTCATCTTTCGGGGCTTTAACATAAGTTCTGCCACCTTGTCTAAGCAGGTGTCAAGACTTGAACAGGCGTTTTCACTGGCTTGCGACATGACTCAATGAGCAGTAGCCGTTGTTGTTCGGTTTTTCCCATGCCTATATGCGTCTCCAGGAAGCGAAACCAGAACAGATTGCGCTTTGCCATCGTGAATCCGCACAATGCAGACGGACCATGCTTACGCCAGACCTGTGAGAAGAGAAAAACGAGTAGAGGACGGTGTTGATGGCCACCATTCGCATGGCTGTACCTCAGGATATTGAGGCTCTCACCAAGATCCGCTTCGACTTGGTGCAGGAATACGATGCGTCGATTTCCGCGAACGATTATCCGGCGTTCTCAGAATCCTGCAAATCGTTCTTGCTTGAAGCGATAGCGGACGGCTCCAAGTGGAAGATTTGGGTCGCGGAGGTGGGAGACCGTGTGGCCGCTTGCATGTTTTTGCAGTTAGTCGAAAAAGTACCCAGACCAGGCGGCGACTCGGCTCCGTTCGGATATTTGACCAACGTCTACACGGTACCGGAGTACCGTGGGCAAGGGATCGGCAGACGGTTGCTGCGTGAGATCACGGTCTGGGCGGCGGCGCAAAAGCTGGATTTCATCATCGTATGGCCCAGCGAGAACAGCGTCGCGTTTTACTCCCGGAACGGGTTCTCGGCTGTGCAGGCGAGTGGGTACCACGTCGATTCTCCCGGTATCAAGGCTGCGAAACTTGAGTTAGTAACTGTTGTCCATCTGTATTCTCGGACCATCATAGAAGCCGCCGCTGGTGTGCTTCCATTACGGCTTCTACGCGGTTTTTGACGCCGAGCCGGCGATAAATTTCATTGATAATGGACTTGACGGTGTTTTCTGACAGGTACAGGTGCTTGCCGATTTCTTGATTGGTGCGTCCCTGGGCCATGAGGCGCAGGATCTCCACGTCCCGTAGGTCGAGGGCATCTTTGCCGGATTCGCCTTCCTTCGGTGATTCAATCCAATGGAGGACGTACTCTGTCACGGTCGGATCGAGGACGGATTTGCCATTCAAGATATTCTGTATGGATTTGAACAACTCTTCTCCGGGCATATCCTTCAGCAGGTAGCCCTGAACCCCTGTCTGGAGACAGGCGTGTACGACATTCTTGTCCATCGACGAGGTGAGGATGGCGAGGCGGGTGGACGTGTTTGTCTCCCGTACCGACTTGCACAACTCGATGCCGCTCATGTCCGGCAACCGCACGTCAATCAGAGCGAGATCGGGTTGCAGAGATTGAATGAGATCGAGACCTTCCGCTCCCGTGCTCGCCTGTCCAATCAAGTCTAATCCGTGCTCGCTGAGCAGCGTCTGTACACCAATGCGAACCAGTTCATGGTCGTCGACAATTACGATGCCCTTTGTCAAGGACGGCCCCTCCTTTGCATATCGTCGACTGTACTCTGGTGTCGAATCGGGGCGAAATGAACGGAACTGGATGTCATTTCATGCCCTGGTTCCATCGAGTCCTAGCGAACGGGAAACGTGCAGCGCACAGTGGTTCCTCCATCCTCGTTGCGAAAGATGTCCACATGCCCATTCAGAATCGCGACGGAACGCGCTATCGAATGCAGGCCAAAGTGCCCGGTTGGATGAGTGATGAGGCGTAGGGCTTCGTCTGAAATGCCGTCCCCGGCGTCCTGTACCGTGATGGTCGCTTGGTCTGCTTCCACAAGCAGGTGGACGATGGCAACTGGGCTGTTGGCGTGACGAAACACGTTGGTCAGGGATTCGGCGACAATCTTGAGCATGGTCTGACGGATGGGGAGGCTCAGTCGACCGAAGTCGCCGTGCGTGATGAGTTTTGTGGAAATCCCGCTGATGCGCTCAAATTCTTGTACGAGATGAGTCAAAGCGGTGACGTTGGGTCGTGCTTCATCGTCCATGAGGCGAAACAAAATGGCTCGAAGTTCGGATTGGCATTGCTCCGTCAATTCGCGCAAGCGGGCGGTACGCGCCTGCAGCTCTCCCTTCTGTGCGCCCGTCAGTCGTTCCAACCGGTCAATCTCGCGTACCACGGCAAACAGGGTTTGCGACAGTGAATCGTGTAATTCTTCCGCGATTCGTTGCCGTTCTTCCGTAAGGATACGGAAACAGCTTTCATTTTGTTGGTCACACCATGAGATAAAGATGGAACACAGCGAAGCAAACCCGTTCATCATGTCTTCGTCAGTCTTGGTGAAGGATCTGGACTTAGGGGGCTGGCCGAAAAAGATGCAACCAATCGCCTGTCCATGGTATTTCAGTGGGATGGTCAACAACGCTTCGACGGGTGGATGGCCCACCGGCATGCCGACGGCCAGTGGGTGTCGGGAGATGGATTCAACGTGCAGCGAGGCACCGGTTTTCGTGGGCATAAAGTACATTCCGTGTCCTTTCGGAAATTCCACGGGCTTTCCGTCCCATCCGGAAACTTTAAAGTACCGAATGGTGGACGGATCCTTTGGATCCGTGATGATGATCCCGGCAAACGCAGCGTTGACCAATGTACGCGCGTGGTCCACGACAGCCTGCAACAGCGGTTCAAGGCCTTCCTCCATCCACGGCTGCAGGCGTTCCAGCGCTTCCGACAAAATCCGCAAGACTTCGGCTTGATTTGTCGTGGGTTGGCTCATCCGCTGTCTCCCGTCCTTTCCAAGGATAGTAAAGGGAGGACCCGGTATCGAAAAACACCCGATCGGGTGTATTGCGTGTCTACCGGCTATTTTATAATAAATCCAACAACAGTGAACTACCTTTTATCCTGGTTTTGAAATCGCATTCAGAATGAGGGTTCGTCGGGATCGCGGTCCGACCACCGACCTCTGTCATTCTCACGTTTCTCAACAAAGGGGGCCTTATGGTGTTTCCCAATGCGTTCAAGTACGAAGCACCGACATCAGTCGACGAGGCGGTGCGTCTCATGACTGAGTACGGTTACGACAGCAAGGTGTTGGCGGGTGGCCAGAGCCTGTTGCCGATGATGAAGCTTCGCATCGCGGCGCCGGCTGTACTCATCGATGTGAACGGCATCCAGGATTTGAAGGGTTGGCGCGAGGCCGATGGGAAACTGCGCATCGGAGCTTTGGTGCGCCACGCGGAACTGGAACATGCATCAGAACTCGATGACAAATATCCGCTTTTGTCCCGCACTGCCCGCTGGATTGCGGACCCTCCAATTCGCAACCGGGGCACCGTTTGCGGCTCACTCGTTCACGCAGATCCAGGCTCGGATTGGGGCGCGGCGATGATAGCTCTGCGCGCCGAGGTGGAGGTGCAGGGGACGGAGGGAAACCGACTGATTCCCATTGACGAGTTCTTCGTAGACACGTTTGCGACATCGCTGAATGAAAACGAACTCGCGGTCGCGGTGCATGTCCCGACGCCTGGCGGGCCCGTCGCCGCCCGTTACATGAAACTTGAGCGCAGGGCCGGCGATTTCGCCATCGCCGCGCTGGCTGTGCACATTGTGCTCGACAGTGAAGGCCGCGTTGCCGAGGGCGGTATCGGCATCGGCGCCTGTGGACCGATTCCTCTGCGGGCGACCAAGGCGGAGGAGGCGCTCATCGGACAACCCATCACAGAGGAGACGATTGCGACCGTGTCGCGGCTGGTGCCGGAAGATGCCGATCCCGCGGATGACCTGCGCGGCAGTGCCGCCTACAAGCGCGACCTGTTGCGTGTTTTCGCTGCGCGCGCGCTTCGCGAGATCGCGGAAGAGTTGCATGGAAGGGTGGGGAATGAATGAACATCCGAGTAAAGGTCAACGGACGCCTGTACGAAGCGGACGTTGAACCGCGTACGCTGTTGGCTTATTTCCTGCGTGAACAACTGAATCTGACGGGTACGCACATAGGTTGTGACACGACCACCTGCGGTGCGTGCACGGTGCTGTTCGACGGGAAGCCCATCAAGTCGTGCACGGTGTTGGCTGTGCAGGCGGACGGCCACGAGGTGATGACCGTCGAAGGGCTTGAATCAAATGGTCAATTGCACCCGTTGCAGAGTGCGTTTTGGGAGGATCATGCGCTGCAATGCGGCTACTGCACCCCTGGCATGCTGATGGCGGCCTACGGGTTGTTACAGACGAATCCGGCACCTACTGACGAAGAAATTCGCGAGGCGCTGTCAGGAAATATCTGCCGCTGCACAGGGTATATGAACATCGTGAAAGCGGTTCAAAATGCTGCTCGGCAGATGGCGGGTGAAAACCAAGAAGTGATTGAGGAGGCGGCAGTCAGTGGCACTTCGACAGACTGAGTTGCGGCCCATGGGCAAACCGATTGGGCGCAAGGAGGACCCGCGCCTGATTCGGGGCAAGGGCCATTACGTGGATGACGTGATGTTGCCGAATATGCTCTATCTCTGCATCGTGCGCAGTCCGTACGCGCATGCGCGCATTCGCCGGATTGATACCTCCGCGGCGCTCGCCGCACCGGGGGTCAAGCTGGTCCTTACAGGAGAAGACTTGGCCGAGATGAACCTCGCCTGGATGCCGACGCTGGCGGGAGACCAGCAGATGGTGATGGCCACCGGCAAGGTCCTGTTTCAGTACCAGGAAGTCGCGGCGGTCGTCGCTGAGACGCGCGCTCAAGCAGAGGACGCGGCGCAGCTGATTGAAGTGGATTACGAACCGTTACCGGTCGTGGCGGACCCGTTCCAGGCACTTGCGCCGGACGCTCCGATACTGCGCGAAGACAAAGAGAAAAAGTCGAACCACATCTTCCACTGGGAGGCGGGCGACAGAGAGGAAACGGAAGCGCTGTTCCGCGAGGCGCCTGTCGTCGTCAAGCAGAATGTGCGTTTTCCGCGCGTCCATCCTGCGCCCCTTGAACCTTGTGGGTGCGTGTCGGACTGGGATGCAGCCCGGAATAAGTTGACGCTGTATGTCACGTCGCAGGCGCCGCATGTCCACCGGACGGTACTGGCGATGGTATCTGGACTCCCGGAACACCAAATTCATGTCATTTCACCCGATGTTGGCGGCGGTTTCGGCAACAAGGTCCCTGTGTACTCTGGTTATGTGGTGGCGACGGTTGCGTCCTTGAAATTGGGCGTGCCTGTGAAGTGGATTGAAACCCGCACCGAAAACATCGCCAGCAGCCATTTTGCTCGTGACTACCATATGACGGCCGAGATTGCGGCGCGTGAGGACGGTACGGTGCTCGCCCTGCGGGTGAAGACGGTCGCTGATCACGGCGCGTTCGACGCGGCTGCCGATCCGTCCAAATTCCCGGCTGGATTGTTCAGCATCGTGACGGGGTCGTACGATTTTAAGGCCGCGTTCGTCGAGGTAGACGGGGTGTATACGAACAAAGCTCCGGGCGGTGTGGCCTACCGCTGTTCCTTCCGTGTCACAGAGGCAGCGTATCTCATCGAACGCGTCATGGACATCTTGGCCCAGCGGCTGAAGATGGATCCGGCCGAACTGCGTCTGAAAAACTTCATCCGCAAGGAGCAATTCCCGTATCATTCGCCGACCGGATGGGTTTACGACAGCGGGGACTATGAGAAAACACTGAAACTCGCGCTGGAGCGCATTGGGTACGAAGAGCTGCGCAAGGAACAGGCGGAAAAGCGGGCGCGCGGAGAGTTGATGGGGATTGGCATCTCGACCTTCACCGAGGTGGTCGGCGCGGGACCGGCTCATCAGTTCGACATCGTTGGCATCAAGATGTTTGACAGCGCGCAGATTCGCTTCCATCCGACCGGTAAAGTCATCGCGCGGCTGGGTGTGCGGCACCAGGGCCAGGGACACGAGACGACCTTTGCCCAGATCATCGCTGAAGAACTCGGGCTCAGTGCGGACGACGTGTTGATTGAGGAAGGCGATACCGACACGGCGCCCTACGGGTTGGGCACGTACGCCAGCCGCTCCACACCGACGGCCGGCGGCGCGGCGGCCCTCTGCGCGCGCAGGATTCGCGAGAAAGCTCGCAAAATCGCGGCCCATCTGCTGGAGGTCGGCGAAGACGACGTGGTCTGGGACGGGGTCGCCTTCTCCGCAAAAGGCTTGCCAGGTCGGGCCGTGTCGATGAAGGACGTGGCGTTCGCCGCCTACACAAATGTACCTGAGGGCATGGAACCGGGCCTGGAAGCGACGTACTATTACAACCCGCCGAACTTGACCTTCCCCAACGGGGCTTACATCGCGGTGGTGGATATCGACAAAGGAACGGGCACGGTCAAGGTGCGGCGGTTTTTGGCGGTCGACGACTGCGGCAACGTGATTAACCCAATGATTGTCGAAGGCCAAGTGCACGGCGGGCTCACAGAAGGCTTTGCGATTGCGTTCATGCAAGACATCCCATATGACGCGGATGGCAACTGTCTGGCACCGAACCTGATGGACTACCTGGTCCCCACGTCGGTGGACACTCCGCGTTGGGAAACGGATCGGACGGTTACGCCTTCGCCTCACCATCCAATCGGCGCCAAGGGCGTTGGTGAGTCACCGAACGTCGGCTCACCCGCAGCCTTTGTCAACGCGGTGGTGGATGCCCTGTCGCCGCTTGGTGTGGAACACATCGATATGCCGATTTTTCCATGGAAGGTATGGAACATCTTGAGGGAGCACGGTATCACCGAGTAATTCGGTAGCCAACCTGAATTGAGGAGGGAAGACCCGGCGGCACGGAGGCCGCCGGGGCCCAACGGATGGATAATCTTTGGGAAGCCGCGAGGGACCTGGACGAACGCTCGGAACCGTATGTCATGGTGACAGTCGTCCGCCGTGTGCGCCCAAGCTCAGCGACGGTTGGCGACAAGGCCATTGTCACGGCGGATGGGGAGATGAAAGGCTTCGTCGGCGGTCAGTGCACGCGGGAGCTGGTCATTGGCCAAGCGAAGAAGTGTCTGAGCGGCGGTGAGAGCAAGCTCTTGCTGGTTACGTCGCAGCCGCCGGACGAAGTGACGGAAGGTGTCACTGTCTTGCCGATGACGTGCGCATCCGAAGGAACGGTCGAGCTGTTCTTGGAACCCAAAAATGTAGAGCCACTGCTGGTTCTCGTGGGAGATTCCCCCATCGCGCACGCTCTCGCAGAATTGGCGCCTCGGTTTTCACTCAAGCCGTACCGGATTGCGTTGGAAAAGGCGATGGACACGGGTCCCGCTGAAGATCCGGTCGTCAAATTGCGCAACCAACTTCCCATCCATGCGACTGCGCCAGCGTACTCCGTGGTTGCCACGATGGGGTTGTACGATGTCGATGGATTAGTGGCAGTCTCTTCATTGCCGCTCCGTTATGCGGGCCTCGTTACCAGCCCCAAGCGCTGGGCGACCGTGCGTGCCGAGCTCGCGCAGGTCGGTGCATCGAGGGAATTTATCGATTTTGTCACGGCGCCTGCGGGTTTCGATATCGGGTCTGTGGGGCCCAATGAGATAGCCCTCAGTATTCTGGCGCAAATCGTAGAGTGCCGTCGCCGCGGAGCGAATGCATCCTGGCCGGGACAGTCCGATGCTGGCAGTTCAGCGTCTGCGTCTCCGGCCACTCATGACAGCCAGGTCACGGTTTCACAACAAGTGGTCGATCCGGTCTGCGGCATGACCGTGGACTTGACGAAGACTCCGTACCGCCTTGAACTGGACGGAACCATCTATGGGTTTTGCTGTTCTGGCTGCCGGGACCGCTTTGCCCGCGAGCCAGACAAGTACCTGCAAAGTTACGCTTGACAACGCGCCATGCGGATCTGGACCTGTACTCACACCAAGGGCACGGGGACAGCACTTCCGTCTCGTCGGTGGTTGGCGGCTGGACGGGCGTTAGAAAACTGGCATGAACAACAGAGGAGGCACGACCATGCGTACGTACGAAGGAGAATTTACGATTGAGCAGCCGCGGGAGAAAATTTGGGCGTTCGTTACAGATCCGCATCAAATGGGAACTTGTATTCCCGACTTGATTGAATTGCACGTAGAAAGTGAGACCCGCTTTCGCAGTCTCGTCAAAGTCGGCGTGGGACCGGTGCGGGGCAAGTTCGACCTTACCAGCGAACTGACCGTGACGGAACCGGGCAAGGCGGCCTCCCTGTCGATTCGCGGCGGAGGAATGGGCAGCGGGGTCGATATGAAAGCGCAAATGGAACTGAGCGACGTCGAAGGGGGGACCCTCTTGAAATGGCGTTGCGACGCGGTGATCAGCGGACCTATCGCAAGTCTAGGCGGACGGCTGATTGACAACGAAGCCCGCAAGATTACGGAGAAGGTGTTTGCGAACCTGAAGAACGCCTTGCTCGCCTTGCCGGATGAAGAGGTCGCTGCAGCCGATAAAACAGCGGACCAAGGTTGAAGGACGTCAGCAAGGTTGAAGGGCGTCAGGTGGAGGCTGTCCGGATGAATGAACAGGTGCGCCGACTGCAGGAGGAATTGCATCGCGCTCACTATGTCGTCGAGGAAGGGTTAGCCACTGTACTGTATCTAGCACAGCGGCTGGCCCGACCTCTGTTGTTGGAGGGGCCTGCGGGCGTAGGGAAAACGGCGCTGGCGAAAGCGGTTGCCACCGTTCGTTCCGTGAGCCTGGTGCGCTTGCAGTGTTATGAAGGCTTAGATGCGAGTCAGGCGTTGTACGATTGGGATTACCCAAAGCAGTTGCTGACGGCGCGCACAGCGTTTGCCGAGGGTGTCGTGAATCAGGCGGCTCTGTACAGTGAGCCGTTTCTCATTGAACGGCCGCTTTTGCGCGCGCTGCGCGAAAGACCGGCGCCTGTGCTGCTGATTGACGAGGTCGATAGGGCCGACGAGGAATTCGAGGCGCTGCTCTTGGAATTCCTCTCGGAGTTCCAAATTACCATTCCTGAGATGGGAACCTTTCGCGCCGAAGAGCCACCGATTGTCATCTTGACGTCCAATCGTACGCGCGATTTGTCGGACGCTTTGCGGCGGCGTTGCCTCTACGTTTGGATTGATTACCCGTCTCCTGAGCAAGAGGCGGCCATCATTTCGTTGCATGTGCCGCAGATAGCATCGGAACTTGCCAGACAGATTGCGCGGGGTATGCGACGGCTGCGCAAGCTCTCGCTGCTCAAGCCCCCCGGATTGGCGGAGTCCCTCGATTTCGCACAGGCGCTGCATGAGTTGGGGGCGCAGGAATTGGACGAAGAAGGAGTTCGACTCACGCTCGGCTGTTTGCTGAAGACAGAGGAGGATTTGAACTTCGTACGGGAGAGGGGACTCGACGTATTAT
The DNA here is from genome assembly GCF_001552655.1 of Alicyclobacillus kakegawensis NBRC 103104. GTDB lineage: Bacteria > Bacillota > Bacilli > Alicyclobacillales > Alicyclobacillaceae > Alicyclobacillus_G > Alicyclobacillus_G kakegawensis. The sequence goes on from NZ_BCRP01000021.1 coordinate 35,656, forward strand.
GGAACGCCTGACGGCGGACGGGATGAACCGCTTGACGGGCGACATCGTGCGGCAGGTGAGCGATTTTGCGCCTTGGCTGAGAAAACATGGATTTCGAGCCGGCGTTCCGGAAACGTTGACAGCCATTTCTGCCTTGGCGGAATTGGACCTGACCCGGATGGACGCGGTCTGCAGCGCCTTTCGCTCCATCTATTCGCGGACACCCGCAGAGTGGGGCGCCTTTCCGAGTCTGTTCGAGCGATACTTTTGCGGTCGGGGAGTTCAGCTGGAGCAAAAGCGCCGCCTGCAGCCGGATGATGTGGAGGATCGCGAAGGGGGCAGCGGGGGTGATCAGACTGAGCGGCCTCCGGTTGATACTGTGCAAGGCCTTCTCGCCGGGTATCATCCCAACGATGGCGAGCGTTATGCGTTGCGGGCGGACGAACAGGTATTGAAGGACGTCGTTCAGTGGACCCGTTTGGCGGTGCGCACCATGGATGCGCCGCGCGGGCGCAAGTGGCGGCCTCGAGGCAGAGAGAAACTTGACCTCCGTCAGACCATGCGCCACGCTATGCGCCATGCAGGGGATCCGTTTGTGCTGAAGATGCGTCGACACCGTCCCGATAAGCCGCGCGTTGTCCTGGTGATGGACATATCCGGCTCCATGAAGCCGTACGCACCGTTTATCACGTCACTCGCCTGGTCATTCACGCGGGCCCGGGCGCGTACCCAGATCTTCTTGTTTTCAACCCGCCTGCTGCGAGTAACTTCTCTCATCGCGCGAAAAGGGGTTGCGGGCATCACGCACGCTGAGTTGCCGGGGTTGCGGGGAGGCACCCGCATTGGCGGTGCGTTGGAGCAGCTCCTGCGCAGGTATCCAGGTCTGTTGCAGCGGCATACGTGTGTACTCATTGTATCGGATGGATTTGACGCCGGGCATCCGGAGCAAATGCACACCTCCATGCGCGACTTGGCTGCCCGGGTTGGCCAAGTGGTTTGGTTGAACCCGCTGCTTGGCGAACCCGGATATGAACCAACATCGGTCGGCATGTCGATGGCCTTGCCGTACCTCGACGCGTTCGTCGATGTCCATGATGTGAGAACCTGGAAAAGGGCCGTGTTGAGCGGGGCACTGCAATCCGCAGCGCCCTGAGAACTCAAGAGTGAACGCTTTCCCGCCCGTGGAGCGGCCCTCCCGTCCGTGCGGAGCGCGCCGCGAGCAATTCGGATACGATGGATACCGCGACTTCGTCAATCGTTTCCGCGCCTACGTCCAGCCCAACCGGGGCGTGAATCGGCCCGCTGCTCATGTTGGCGCCAATGTGGTCCAGCATCTCGAGCGTTCGCGACAAGGGGCCGAGCACGCCGATGAACTTGGGTTGGGCTTGCAAGGCTAGGCGCAGCGCGGCTTCGTCGCGCACTTGCAGGTGGTTCATGATTAACCACCAGCTGTTTGTGAGTTGTGCGGGATCTGCTTGGTCCGGCTCGACGACCAGGTGTTCGGCGTTAGGGAAGCGTTTAACGCCATTAAACTCTTTACGGGGATCAAGAACCGACACTCGAAAGCCGCACTGGGCAGCGAGGGCTGCCACCGGCACAGTGTCGTGGCCTGCACCGCACAGGATCAGCCGTTCATTCGGCCGCATCGTGTCGATATAAAAGCGGCGGCCGTCGACAATGGCCACTTCCGCCCTCGTACGGCTCCAAACACGGCTTGTCAACTGCTGCACGACAGTTTCCGGCAGGTTGTCCATATCGCCGGAAATCGGACTTGTCCCGTCAAAGACGGCGCGAGCACCGGTCGGCAATTCGATGGCCAATGAGATGGCGTGGTCTTCTGCGAGGGCTTCTCGCACAGATTGCCAAAATGGGTCTTCAGCGTGAATGGGAAAGATGGCGACTTCGAGAGTTCCTTTACAGCCAATTCCGAGAGACCACAGTTCGTTTTCACTGAGGTCGTAATTGACAAGGCGGGGTTCGTCTTCTTCCATGGCCTTTTCCGCCCATCCATAAAGGTCGGATTCTAGGCAACCACCGCTGAGTGTGCCGAGCATCTTGCCCTTTTCTGTCATCATCATTTTGGCGCCGGGAAGGCGATACGCGGAACCTTTCACTTGGGTAATCGTCAACAGAGCCGTCCGTTCTCCATCCGACCAGGCCTGTTCCATTCGGGAGAACACGTCACGTGCTTCATCGATCCTCGACACAGTTCGTCATCTCCTTGGTTTCGCTGGAGGTGAATTCGACATACTCGACAAAGTTTCCTGTATTCTGGATTATATAATGAATGTATAATGATAATATAGGGTTTATGTGTACCTAAATGGATGTTTCTTAATACCGGACCGGATGTTCTCTGATCTTGAAGGATATTCGGGTGGCAATCGCTAGAGGGTTCTTCATCTAAAGGCTTTACGATGGAAATTTATCATAGAAATTGTAATAGACGGAAGGCGGTATCGTATGGATCGATTGTATCGGACAACAGGATGGGGCTGCGCCTGGGGCAGTATGTCTGGGTCTATCATTGGTGGCATATTCGATTTGTTCATCGGTACATCAGGGCTGCTCGCCTTCCTACTCGCCGGCTTCGGCGCAGTTTTGGGGAGTCATGTAGGATTTCGGGTCGGATCGAAAGATATTGAGAATGCCATATGCCACTTGACCTCTCCGTTGGATATCGTAAAGATTCATAAACAGCATGGGGCCATGTGGTCCTTGATGGGGGCCATGGTAGGGGGAGTTGTCGGAGCCACGGTGGGGACCGGTGTGGCCGCCGCTGGATGGGTCTTATACATGCATCATATGGAGATGCATATGCCTAATACGATGGACTTTATGTCCATCTTTAATGTCGTCATGGGCGGGGAGATGGGAGGCATGACGGCTGGGGTCATCGGCGCGTGGTGGAGCGCAGCTCGTGCCGGATTCGTCGGAGCGAAAAAAGACGCACAGTTGCCGCCTAGTGAGAAACGGAATTTCGAGGCGTAACCGGCCACTCACGGGCAGCCTTTACGGGCCTCGCCGTGCTAGACTCAAGTGTAAGCTTCTCTGAAAGAAAAGGACAGCGGGGGGTTACGCTGTGGCAAGCGGCTCTATCAATTCTATCAATAAGGAACGGTTATGGTCCCGTTTGATGCGATTGGCTGAGATTGGCCGCCAGGCGTCTGGCGGGGTGACGCGGATGTCGTTTACGCGCGAAGAGCGCATGGCGAAGGACCTGGTCGCCGCCTGGATGCGGGACGCGGGGTTGTCGGTGCGGGAGGACGCGGTGGGCAACTTGATTGGCCGGCTGGACGGTATCCATCCAGACGCGCCTGTGGTGCTGGCGGGTTCCCATCTCGATTCGGTGCCAAACGGCGGCAACTTCGATGGGCCCCTGGGTGTGCTGGGAGCCTTGGAGGCGGTCCAGACAATCCGGGAACAGGGCATATCCCACATCCACCCCATTGAGGTCATCGCCTTTACCGATGAAGAGGGCGCCCGCTTCCGCTTTGGGATGATTGGCAGCCGGGCCCTGGCGGGAACGTTGACAGCGGATCATCTGCAGGCGCAGGATGCGGACGGGGTGACGGTAGCCGCGGCGATGCGGTCTGTCGGGCTGTCTCCGGACCAGGTCCGCACCGCCGCGCGGGCGGCCGGATCGGTCAAGGCGTACGTGGAGTTGCACATCGAACAGGGGCGTGTGCTGGAGGCGGCGAATCTGCCGGCGGGCATCGTCACCGGCATCGCGGGTCCGTTATGGCTGCGGTTTCGCGTCTTGGGAGAGGCTGGCCATGCCGGAACGACACCGATGCGGATGCGCAAGGACGCGCTGGCCGCCGCAGCGCAGGTAGTGACGGCGGTGGAGACGGCGGCTGCCGGACAGGAGCGGACCGTGGCCACGGTGGGCCAGTTGGCGGTGAGTCCGGGTGGGGTAAACATCATCCCGGGATGCGCCGAGTTTACGCTCGACCTGCGTGACACGGACGAGCGGGTGCGAGACGAAGTGGAGCGCCACATCCGCCAACAGGCCGAGGCCATCTGCGCCCAGCGCGGGCTGCGCTTGGAAATAGAGGAATTGCAACGGGTGCCCCCGGTGTCCTGCTCGGCCTGGCTGCAGGAGGAGATGGCCACCTGCGCCCGGGAGATGGGCATCCAGCCCCTGTCCTTACCCAGCGGCGCCGGCCACGACGGCATGCAGTTGGCCGGTCTTTGTCCAATCGGGATGCTGTTTGTCCGCTCCAAAAACGGCATCAGCCACCAGCCGGAGGAGTGGAGTTCTCCGGAGGATTGCGCAATCGGCGTGGAACTGTTGTACCGGACGCTGGTGCGCGTGGCGAATTGAAGCATCCGCCGCTCGCATTGACAGCACAGGCGAACGGCGGACGCATTACGCCCTCCGTCCAGCCTGGACTCCCAGGTTTGACGCCGTGCCCGCGCCGATTTTGTCCAACAGGAAGGCGTACATCTCGGCTAACTCGCGCAGCTGGTTGAGCCGACCGGAGGAGCCAAAGTGGCCCGCCCCCATGTGCGTCTTGAGCACCAATACGTGGTCGTCCGTCTTCATGGCGCGCAGCCGCGCCACCCATTTCGCCGGTTCCCAATAGCCCACGCGCGGGTCATTCAGGCCGGCGGTCACAAACAGGTGCGGATAGGGTTTGGCTTCCACGTTATCGTACGGGCTGTATGATTTCATGTATTCATAGTACCTCTTGTCAGCTGGGTTTCCCCACTCGTCCCACTCCAGGGTCGTCAACGGGATGGTCTCATCGAGCATCGTCGTGATCACGTCGACGAACGGAACCAACGCGGCCATGGCTGAGAACAGACTTCCTTCCAGGTTGGCCACCGCACCCATCAGCAGGCCGCCCGCGCTGCCGCCGTACGCGGCCAGACGTTCAGGCGCCGTATAGCCGTTCTCTATCAGGTGCCGGGCCACCGCGGCGAAGTCGGTGAAGGTGTTGCGTTTGGAGAGCAATTTGCCGTCCTCATACCACTGCCAGCCCATTTCCGATCCGCCCCGGACCTGTGCATACGCCAGCATCACCCCACGGTCGAGCAGCGGCAACAGGGTCGCCCGAAAGTGAGGGTCTGTGTTCACACCGTACGATCCGTACCCGTTCAGAATCAACGGCGCCGGTCCGGCGGCTCTGGCGTCACGGCGGTACACGACGGCCAGCGGTACCATCGTGCCGTCCTCGGCTGTCGCCCACAGCCGCTCCTGGTGGTAGGCCGCTGGGTCATAGTCACCCGGAACTTCGGCCTGTTGCAGGACCGTCCGAGTGAGGGCTTTTGTGTCGAGCGCCAGAGTGGTGCGCGGGGTCAGCAGGGATTGGTACTCAATCAGCACCTCCGTTGTATGGTAGCTGCGGTTGGCTCCCAGGCGCACAGTGTAAATGGGCTCCTCCCATTCCAGGCGCCGCAGAGCGCCCTCGCGGTAGACCCAGACTTGGGTCAGGCCCTCCTCCCGCCCGCTAAGGAAGAGTGCATCCTGAAACGGGTGCAGTCCTGTCAGATAGCGCCGTTCGTCATAGGGGAACAGGTCCCGGGGAGCCGTCGAACGGTCGACCGGGCAGGTGAGGACGCGGAAGTTGGTCGCCTCCTCATTGGTCAGGATGAGGAACTGGTCTTGCCAGTGCTCGAGCGTGTATTCGACGCCGGGGGCACGCGTCCGAAAGAGGGTCCATTCCGCCAGCGGATCGTCCGCCGGCAGGTAGCGGACCTCGCTGGTGGTTTTGGACGCCGAAATGAGAAACAGGTATCGTCCGCTCCGCGACTTGTCCAGATCGAGGGAGAACGTGGGGTCGGCCTCTTCGTAGAGCATTGCATCCGCGTCTCCTCCCACCTCGTGACGCCACAGGCGGAACGGGCGCTGCGTGTCATCCACGGTCAGGTAGAACAGCCACCTGCCGGTTGCATCCCACTCCACGCTGTTGTGCAGAAACACGTTAGGGATGCTATCATGCAGCTCCTGGCCGCTGGACAAGTCGCGGACGTGCAGGGTGCACCTGTCGGTGCCGTCGCGATTCACCAGGTAGGCCAGACGCCTTCCGTCCGGGCTGACGCGCAGGGTGGTCACACTCAGGTAGCCGCCGTCGGTGGCCAATTCGTTGACATCCAGTACGATTTCCTCGTCAGCCTCAGGCAAATGCGCCCGCGAGGCGGCCCGTTTGCGTGCGTAGATGGGGTATTGCTTCGACTTTTCCGCCCGCACGTAATAAAAAAACTCCCCGTCCTGAACGGGGACCTGCTCTTCGACGTCCGGGATGCGCTCTGTCATCTCTGCGAAAAGCGCGTCGACAAGCGGCCCCAGCGGGCGCATCTGCTCCTGGTAATAGGCGTTCTCCGCTTCCAGGTAAGCGATGACGTCCGGGTTTTCCCGATTGCGCAGCCAGTAGTAATCATCAGGCCGCGTGTCGCCGTGCAGGCGGTGAGGATGGGGAATCCGCTTGGCTTTGGGTGATTCCATAAAATTCCTCCTGTCCGGGTCAGAGTCGTGTTTTCATTCTCTTACTATACCGCGGATGCCTTGGCACATCGAGGCAAATCGTTTGGGTTTGAACAGCGCTCCCATAACAGCGGATTGGCGAGCCTGACACCGCGAGACAAACAGATGGGCTAGCGTCCAGGTCCCGGTGCGTTATATCCTGAGTACCAGGAGAAGCGCAGGGGAGGGTCTAAAGATGCAGGCTTACTTACGCGAAGTGGCGCGCGGGCCAAAGGGCGCACGGGACCTGGAGGTGGAGGCAGCCTACGAAGCGGCCTGTGCGATTTTGGACGGACAGGCCACAGACGCGCAAATTGGGGCTTTTTTGGTGGCCCTGCGCTTGAAGGGAGAGAGTGTGGACGAGCTGGCCGCTTTGACCCGGGCGCTCAGGGAAAGATCGGCTGCCGCGGGCATGGAAGCGTGCTCCGGACCGGTGCTGTCGGCGGTACCCGGCGTGCTCGATTGCGCCGGCCCGTACGACGGGCGGGCGCATAGCTTCGCGGCCACCGTGCCGGTGGCGGTTGTCCTGGCCGCGCTCGGCGTGCCGGTGTTCTTGCATGCGTCGGCGTCCCTGCCGCCCAAATACGGGGTGACGCTGCTGGACATTTGGCGCGCCCTGCGGCTGGCGCCCGCACATGCGTCCCCGGTGGCGGATGAAACTCCGAGCCCAGACCGGCTGGCCGCACAGCTGGCGGAGGCGCGCGTGGTCTTGGCGGATACCGAGCGATGGTGCCCGGCGCTCGCTCGCTTGCGGCCGCTGCGTCAACAGCTGGGGGTTCGCACAGCCCTCAACACGGCGGAGAAATTTCTGAACCTGAGTCAGGCGGAGTTTCTGGTGGTTGGGGTGTTCCATGGCGCCGCCGTCGAGAAGGCCGCCGACCTCGCCCTGCGACTGGACGGGCGCAGCGTGCTGGTGGTGCAGGGAGTGGACGGATCGGAAGACGTGCCGACGCACCGGGTCTCACAGGTGTGCCGGATTCAGGGCGGAAAGATAGAAAAATTGCTGGTGAACCCTGCCGACTTGGGCGTACAGGCACCCTGCCCACGCGTCGAGTGGTCTGTTTCCGACCAAGCGCGCGCGATTGCGGACGTACTGCAAGACCCACAGCACCCATGGCGGGCCATGGTGGTGTTGAACGCCGGAATTCGGCTGTGGCACGTGGGTCGGTGCGAAGACATCCGCGAGGGAATCGAACGGGTGAGGGAGTGTCTCGACTCCGGGGAAGCCTGGGAACAATTTCAAGCGATGCAACTGGATAAGTCTTGATATAAACGCTGGGGGCGGCCAGCCGTGGGGCCAGCCGCCTCTTCTTTCCTTCAGCGGGAACGGGCCCCCGGCGCCTCACATTTCCCACAGCGCAACGGTCAGAAGTTGAAGTTGTCTGGATCCGCCCCGAAACGGTGGTTCTGGTTCAGTCCGTCGATTTTTTGCATGTCCTCTGCCGACAGTTCAAAGTCGAAGACGCCCGCGTTTTCCACAATGCGGTTTTCATGCACCGACTTGGGAATGGTCACGACCTCGTTCTGCAAATCCCAGCGCAGCACGATTTGCGCCGGGGTCTTGCCGTACTTGTGGGCCAGGTCGGCCAGCAGCGGCTGATTCAAGTTGCCCTGCATCAGGGGGCTCCAAGCTTCCAATTGGATGTTGTGCTGCTTGCAGAACGCGTGCAGCTCTTTTTGCGTCAAGAGGGGATGGTATTCCACCTGGTTGACCATCGGGACAATTTGGCTGTCCGCCATCAGGTCTTCCAGGTGGTGAATTTGAAAATTGCTCACGCCGATGGCGCGGACAACCCCGTCTTGGTAGAGCTTCTCGAGCGCCTTCCAGGTGTCCTTGTATTTCCCTTTGACCGGCCAGTGAATCAGGTACAAATCCACATATTCGAAGCCGAGCCGCTGGCGGCTTGCCTCAAAGGCCCGCAGGGTGCTGTCGTAACCCTGGTCCGAGTTCCAGACTTTTGTGGTGACGAACACCTCCTCACGCGCCACACCCGACTCGCGGATGGCCTTGCCCACGCCGGTTTCGTTGCCGTACACGGCCGCTGTATCCACATGGCGGTACCCGTGCCTAAGCGCGGCTTTCACCGCCTGTTCCACTTCTTCGCCGTCCTTGGCCTGCCAGACACCAAGCCCAAACCACGGCATCTGGACACCGTTGTGCAGCACCGTGGCGTCTGCGAGATGACGAGCTACCATTGACATCAACCTCCCAGGTGTGGGACTTGCGGCAGATAGACCGCGCAGTCTCTACTTTAATCCACAATCCCCAGTAGATTCAAGCACATCTCAGAGCGTAGTTGACAGTCAAAACGCATACTGACTATATTGAACTTAACGTATGTATG
>NZ_BCRP01000022.1 GCF_001552655.1 Alicyclobacillus kakegawensis NBRC 103104
TCGAGAGGCGTATCACTTGGCCGACAACGGCACCAAGAAAGAGGGCCAGGCCCGAGTACTAAAACAAGTGTTCGACAGTGGGAAAATGACTGAGCGCAAGCGCCAGGCGGCAGAGAGCTGGCTGCAGGGACACCTGCCGGCGCTGGATGGACCGCACGCGAGCCGACCGTGGATCAAGTACGTCCTGCGGGAGCTGGTACGGTCTCCGTTCACGGTTGCATGAATGCTGACGGTGAGGTCTCACCTACCGGAACTTGACACGGACGCAAATGATTTTCTTCTTGAAAAGAGAAAGTCACAGATCTATAATTCAAATAGTTTATTTGTTAACCAAACATATTGAGGGGTGTAAAGTGTGAGCAGATCAAAGAGGCTGTCTCTAGTTGCCGTAAGCGCTGCCATTGCGGCTACTGTTGCGGTTGGGTGCGGTTCTGGTGGCACTTCTAATGGCAGTAATAGCAGCAGCGGTAGTAGCAGTAGTCACACATCATTGACACTTTGGAGTGTTGACAGTGGATTGGCTGAAAAGACAGACAATAAATTAATAGCGCGTTACAACAAGGCAAACCCGAATGCACAGATTCAGGCACAGTATATCGCGCCTAATCCGTATCTGCAAAAGTTCCAAATTGCAATGGGAGCTAAGAAAGCTCCAACCATCTTCATGAACTGGGGCGGAGGACGTCTTGAGAGTTATATCAAGGCAGGCGACGTGTTGAATTTGACGCCTTATTTGAACGCCGACCCATCATGGAAGAACAAGTACCTTCCGTCGGTAATGAAGTCGGTTACATTTAACGGGAAGATTTACGGGATTCCATATGGGAACATGCAGCCTGTGAACTTTTTCTATAACAAAAAATTGTTTCAGCAATATAATCTAACGCCCCCAAAGACATGGGATGACCTTCTCTCTGACGTGCGCTTCTTCAAATCGAAGGGTATCATCCCTATCGCTCTGGGTGGAAAGGATAACTGGCCTGACCTCATGTACTTTGAATATCTTGTAGACCGTTTAGGTGGACAACAGCCATACAACGATATAGCCGCAGGCAAGGCGGGTTCCTGGTCCAATCCGGTCATTACAAAGGCCTTAACTATGATGCAGCAACTGGTAAAGGCGGGCGCTTTTGAGCCGGGATTCAGTTCCGTCGGTTCCGGTGATGGATCTGATGCAGCTTTGCTTTACAGCGGAAAGGCCGCTATGTGGCTAATGGGCAGTTGGGGCTATGGCGCAATTAAGACCAGCGATAGTAGCTTCATGTCTCAACTTGGATGGTTCCCATTCCCTGCTGTTCCGGGTGGCAAAGGCAATCCCGCGGATGTTTGCGGAAACCCCAGTGACTACTATTCTATCCCGACGTCCGCGAGTCAACAGCAGGTCAAGGCTGCAATTAACTTCCTTAAGAATTACAATCTCGATTCGGATAACGTAAAAGACCTCCTTGCTATAGGTTATGTTCCTGCAGTGAAAGGGATTGAATCACAGTTGAAGCAGTCGCAAGATGCGTCTTATGAGACCTTCTATTATAACTTGGCGAAAAACGCTCCATATTACCAACAATCCTGGGATACGGCTCTTCCCGCCGCGGAAGGAAACGAGTTGGACACGGACCTTGGAAAGCTACTTGCAGGCCAGATGTCGATTAGTCAATTCGAGACAGACATGAACACGCAGCTCCAGCAGAATTAAGCAAGATTAAACAAGCGACCAGGAAGGCACGCCTTCCTGGTCATGATCTCCAGTGAGGAGTGATTGGATGCCTGGCACACGCATGAATTGGCAACGTTGGGTGATGACGTTGCCTGCCATTGTATTTTTCGGAGTGTTTGCCATCGTTCCGATGTGTGTTGCTGTATATTACAGCGGGCTAAATTGGAGCGGTATCGGACAGGCCCAATGGGTTGGTCTTGCTAATTGGGCAAATGCTTTCAGCAATGGAGAGGCGCTTCATTCTCTGTGGTTGACGATTGAATTGATGATTCTTTGTTGGCTGTTCCAAAACCCGCTAAGTCTTGTGCTTGGTGTATTTATGGCAGGAAAACAACGACACCGAGCTGTGTATGGGGTCATCTATTTCATTCCCTTACTTTTTTCGTCTGTGGCCATTGGTATTACGTGGTCATACATTCTGGATCCCGAGTTTGGATTGCTAGACTCGTTACTGAAAGCCCTCGGTATTGGGAATGGCTCTGAGAATTGGCTTGGTAATCAACACATCGCGATGTTCGTTGTTGCGTTAATTATCGCCTGGCAGTTTGTACCTTTTAATTCGCTGTTGTATCAAGGCGGTGCCAGGCAAATCCCTGAGTCGCTTTATGAGGCGGCAATGTTGGATGGGGCGACTCCGATTCAGGCGTTCTTTTTCATCACACTGCCCCAACTGAAGTACACCATCATCACGGCGACTGTTTTGATTCTCACAGGTACGCTTACGTATTTCGATTTAATCTATGTAGTGACAAACGGCGGCCCGGGCGATGCGACGCAGGTCCTTGCCATGGATATGTATAAACAAGCCTTCACGAAGCTGAACATCGGTGCGGGCAGTGTCATCGCTGTCATCCTTGCCGCTTTCGGATTGCTACTATCTATTCTCATTCTAAGGCTCACCGGTTTCAACAAGATGGAAAGTCAGATGGAGGGTGTCTGACCGACATGTCTACATCAATGGTAACCGTCCAGCAGGAAGTTAAGCATAATAAACGTCGCAACAGGGTATCCGGCTATGGGATTGCATTTACTGCGTTTGGTACTATTTGGCTGATTATAACAGTATATCCGTTGCTTTATATGCTGATGACCAGCCTCCGGACACAAAATGGTTACCTGATGGGGAAACCATGGTTACCGCCCTTGCATCCGACGCTCGATAACTATGTTCAAGTGATCCAAGCCGGTTTCTTTCATTACTTCCTTAATAGCGTCGTAGTATCTGTCTCAGCCGTGGTTCTTATTGTGACCTTTGCTCTGTTTCTAGCCTACGTGGTTGTCCGTTCGAGGAGCAAAATAGTACACACGATTTTTAATATTTTTCTTGTTGGGCTTGCCATGCCTATTCAGGCAGCCATCATCCCGGTTTATCTGTTAATCCTCAAGCTAGGGTTGTATGATACGTTGATTGGGATGATTTTTCCTATGGTTGCGTTCGGGTTGCCGTTGACCCTGCTTATCTTGGTAAATTTCCTACGTGATATACCTACGGAATTATTTGAGGCCATGGGGCTTGACGGTGCCTCCGATTTTCAGACCGTTTGGCACCTGGTAGCTCCTTTATCAATTCCCTCTCTTGTTTCGGTAGGGATTTATCAATTTATACAATCGTGGAATAACTTCCTGTTTCCCTTAGTACTTACGCAGAACAAAGCTGTCCAAGTCCTCCCCTTAGCTATTGTGCAGTTTCAAGGGGAGCATACAATTGACGTCCCTGTAACAATGGCGGCCGTTATTTTTTCGGCTCTGCCCCTTATCCTAGCGTATATATTTGCCGGACGATACTTGCGCCGTGGTATGTTGACCGGATTCGGTAAGTAAGATATCCCCATTTCAATTACCGAGATGGAACGTAATCGCTTTGTCCTCTCGGGGCATAGAAGGTATCGAAAGTCGTCGTTCCGTCAAGGGTCGCTGCGCTCGTTCGGTCTGGCGCCCTTGACGTCACTCCTACCGGTCGGATTTGAGCAGCTTCGGGACAAAGCCAGGGCTTGACGGGGCGGATCATCTGCTCCATCTCCCCACTTCAAGTATTTGACTAATGTTTCCAAGGCTGACAATACCACGCCTTTTAACGGTCGGGCCATCTCGATAGGACTCTAGTTTGACCTACCTTTTCGATAGGAAAGTGAGTCGAATCCATGAAAGAACCGCGCCGTGGCGCGGTATCGGACCCCAACCAGGTGGCTTATATGCTTCTAGTCATCTCGCCAACTCGTCATAAGCAACCGCCACTGCTCGTACGAGGGCCTTATCCTGCAAGCCACTCACGGACCTCACGATCCGCTCGATACCTTGCTCCCGGATGGACTCCTGCAGGCGCTGTGCCTGGGCGTCACCTGGGTAATCAAACCGATATGCGGAGGCGATACCGGTGACCAAGTGCTCGGCGGGCAGGCCGTACGCGCGACACAGTCGAAGCGGCGCAACCAGCCTGTCCTCGGGCCCCAGCTTCCGTACGGGGTCGCGCCCGACGCGGACAACCTCGTCGCCCAGGTACGGATTTCGAAACCGCTCAAACACTCGGTCTGCATACACAGCCAGATCGGCTTCGGTGAATGTCTGTTCATACTTCCGCGCTAGGGCGGCCGCAACCTCGGCCTGTGCGCCACGGGCTGTGTCTGCCGCTCGGCTGTGGTGTGTGGCCTCATCGATAGTGCGGCATCCTGCCAAGTAGCCGATATAGGCCAAGATGGCGTGAGCGCCGTTGAGCAAGAACAGTTTCCGCTCCAGGTACGGACCCAAGTCGTCCACCAGGTGGACTCCGTGAATCTTTACGTCCCCTTTCAGCGCACCGCGTTCGACGTCCCACTCAAAGAAGGACTCGACAAACGCGTCGAGCGGCTCGGCTCCCACTTCCGGCCGGTGATTGGGAGCAATCCGGTCCACCGCCACATTGGCGAACCCAATGTGTTCTTCGGCAAAGCTTTGCGTCGACTCGTCCAACCGCGCCCATACGGACTGTTTCAGCTGATGGGTGGCGTACAGCGCGTTTTCGCACGCAAGCACGTTTTGGTAGCCGCCCCTGCCGGACATGGCGCGCCGACGGATGGCTTCTGCCAGGACATCGGCCACCGCGTCCAGGTTATCGACACCTACGGCCGTAGTCACCACGTCCGCATCGGCGACGTGATCCACGCATTCGGAAGAATGTAAGCGCACCGCCCGCACGCCTGTAACAGATTCGGTTTGCATGGATTCTCCCAGGATGCACACGCGGTAGCGTCCACGCCTGTTGATCTCATCCACGAGCGTGTCCGCCACATCGGCAAACACCAATTCGTAGCCGGATTGGTGCAGCAACTGCCCGATAAATCCGCGGCCGATGTTGCCAGCGCCAAAGTGGACAGCCTTCATCACAGGCCCTCCCGCCGGATGATGTCGAGAATCTCACCGGCATTGGCGGCGCTGACCATGGCCTTGACGTTATCTTCCTCCATACACACCGTGGCGATCTTCCCGAGTACCTCGACGTGCTCTTCGCCGCGCCCAGCAATCCCAATCACCAGCCGAGCCACGTTCCCGCCGCCAAAGTCCACACCCTGCGGGTATTGTGCAATCACAATGCCCGATTCACGGATGAGAGGGACCGATTCCGGCATTCCATGCGGGATCGCGACTCCGTTGCCGATGTATGTGGTCATGCTCTGTTCGCGGGCAATCATCCCGTCGATGTAGCCGGCCTCCACGTAGCCATTGTCCACTAGTTTCTGCCCCACGCGACGAATTGCGTCGTACTTGTCCTCGCTCGGGACGCGCAGCAGCACGTCTTGTTCTGTCAGTTCCCTCATCTCTCTCACTCCTGTGTCTCCATGATGCGCCGCGCCTTTGCCGTCAAATCCTCGGCATCGGCTGCATGCAAATCAATGACCCACTGCGGGTCTTCCACCAGCGCTCGGCTCAACCGGCCGAGCCGCTGCAGCACCGCGGGCGGCTCGTCTTGGTGGGCCAACAGAACCAGCACCGTCCGCACCGGCTCTGGATGCTCTCCCAGGGCGCGCATGAAGACCGCCTCCCGCAGACGGACGACGCCGATATACGGAACACACAGATCCACGGTGCGTGCGTGCAAAAGCGCCATAGCCGCACCGGGCAGCACCACGCTGCCCTGTCGCTCCCGCTGCCACAGCGCCTCCCGCACCAAGGCGGCAGAGGCGCCCGCCAAATCTTGCACCCGCAGGGAAATTTGCTGGACCAGGTCTTCCACGCAGGAGGCTGAGGTCGACCACACATCCAATCCGGGTTCTGCCCACCGGCGAGCCGTCGGCGAAGGATGGCGGGGCGTCGCTCCTTGCATCGGTTGGCCGGCCGCGCGCAGGCTGGGCGGCGGCACGCCCTCCACTCCAGTCCGTTGTGGCCGGGCCGTCAATTCGTTGATTGCGGCGCGGACGCTGTCAATCTCCTCCTGGGTTAGAAACGGGGAGACCACCACAACCGGCACGTCCACCTCCTGGGCGTCGGCAGGCACGGTGCTCAATATCAAGTCGCAGTCCAGGGCCTGCCCGTGTCCCGCCGCCCCCACTCCGACAATTTCCAGCTGCGGAAGTTCGGCTCGCACGCGGCTGGCTAGAAGTTCCGCCGAACTGATGCCGTTGGGGCAGACGATGCGCGCCCGCGGCCGCTGCTGCACACGCAGGCGCTCCAGCGCGGCCCCTACGTGCATGGCCAAAAATCCGACCTCCTCCGCCGGAACGTCGAGCTTTGCTGTGGCAAACACCTCGCGACTGGCGGCGAGGGTGGCCGCATACACTCCTGGATAGCGCCGGCGCACCTCATCAAGCAGGGGATTCCGGATGGACAACCCGGCGGCCATCCGGTGCATCGCCGGCTCCAGGTGCTGAGCCAAGGCCGTCGTGAATTGCCGATCCGCCTGCAACGGGACACCGACCTGTCGGCCGATGGACTCGGCTAAACGATGCGCAAACTCGAGAGCAGTCACGTTGGCGGGCAGCAGCTGGTCCCGCTGGGTCAGTTGCACCTTGGCGCCGCGCAGGTGCGTGACCAAATCGGCGGCTTCGGCCTCCCATGCCAATCCGGCCGCATCCGGCGCAAGCTGCTCCAAGATGCGGCCGACCAGCCTGCGATCGCGGGTTTCCTCCTTCAGGCGGATACCGTCCTGAAGGCGGGAGCTGTCCACGCCGATCCGGACGCTGTTCGCCCCTCCCGCTTCCGTGCGCGAGCCGCGGGCAGCTTTCCCCTTTTCCCTCGGACGCGCATGTGAACGGGCACCCCTTCCAGACTGGTGCAAAGCAGGTTCATCGGCAGGTGCGTCGACGAGGCTCCGGCCCTCGCGCAACCGGGCGAGCGCAATCAGCACATGCAGCAAGAAGGATGCAAAGCCGGCTTCGTCAAGGGGCGGATCGAGCTCGGACAGCTCTGCCGAAACCACCTGATAGACCCGTTTCACCTCTTCGGGGCCAAAGAAGCGGACGAGAAAATCGAGGCGTGCGTCGGGCATCTCCGCCCCCGCCGCATGGGCAGCGCCTGCGGATGTCTGAGAAACTGGGTCGCGCAGGAACAGCATGAGGTCCTCCGGGCGAATCCGGTCGTGCACCAACTCCGCCAGAACCAACCGCCGCTGCCGCTCCTCTCCGGCCACCTCCACCCCGTATCCGCGCCGGCGTACCAAACGCAGGTGGTACTGGGCAAACCACTCCTCCAGGCCGTCCAGAAGGTGGCTGACGCTCGCCGGAGCCAGATCGAGACGGCGACTGAAGTAGGCCAGCTTGACCGGTCCGCCCGCCGCCAGCAGTTCCGCCGCGACCAGCCAGGCCCGGTCCGCCGGCCCCAGCGGCAGCGGCCAACGTGCTCGCGGGGCGCCACGCACGGCCTGATCGATGGCGGCGGCTGGACCCGCCAAGCGCCATATGCCTGCCTCGTCACTGGCGAGTGAAGCGCCAAAACCGTCCAGATACGCTGCCACCGCACGCAGGTCCCGTTGCAGGGTGCGACGGCTGACCCCCAGCTGCTCGGCCAATGCCACCATGTCAGCGCCCTGCGGTCGCGCGGCGGCCCGCAGGAGGAACGCTTGGCGGGCCGAAAGATGCCGGTTCATAGGTATCGCTCCCGTGCATGTTCAACGCACCCGCGAGCCCCGCTCACTCCGAGATGCGCTTGAGGTCCTCGACAAAGGCGTCGTACGTCGCCTTGTCCAAGAAATTGTCGACCACGTAGATTTTGGCGTGCGGGGCCACTTGCCGGGCGCGCCCCACCAAGCTCTGCTGGGTGAAAACGACCGTCGCGTCGGAGGGAATCTGGTTGACCGGGACGTGCGTCACGTCCATGTTGAATCCTCCGGCCTGCAGGCGTTTTTTCAGGATGGACGCTCCCATGGCGCTGGAACCCATGCCCGCCTCACAGGCGAACACCACGCGATTGGGTACCTCGGTGAGGGTATCCGTTGGCTCCTGCCCAATGGCGCGCTCCGCTGATGCGATGGAGCGGTCTGCCGCCTCCGGAACCGACTCGGCCTGGGCTGAGGCGGCCAGACCTTTGCTCTGCAGCTTCATGCCGCGCACCCGCTCTTTCGCTTCGTCCAGGTTGTCTTCCGCTCCTTGCCCCGTGCGCAGGAGCAGGCTGGAAATCACAAACGACACCGCCGCCGCGACGAAAATGCCCAACAGCACAGGGAACAGGCCGCCGCGCGGCGACATCATGATCTCCGCGATGATGCTCCCCGGTGAAGCCGTCGCGACCAAGCCCGCGCCCGTCCACATGAACGTCGCGTCGCCCGCGATACCCCCGCCGATGACCGCCAGCACGAGAATCGGCTTCATCAGCACGTACGGGAAATAAATCTCGTGGATGCCGCCGAAGAACTGAATCAAGATGGCACCCGGAGCAGACAGCCGCGCGTTGCCTCTGCCAAAAAGCCAGTAGGCCAACAGGACGCCCAAACCGGGACCTGGGTCCGTCTCCAGAAGGAAGAAGATGGACTTTCCAGTCTCCTTTGCTTGCTGGAGGCCGAGCGGATCGAGAATACCGTGGTTGATGGCGTTGTTCAAGAACAGAATCTTACCGGGCTCAATGAAAATCGCAATCAACGGCAGCAGGTGAATCGAAGTTATCCACTGCGCCGCAGCGCCGAGCGCCGCCGACAGGGCGGTCATCGCCGGTTCCACAACCAAAAACGCCAGGATGGCGAGGATACCGCCGAGGATGCCGGCCGAAAACGTGTTGACCAGCATTTCGAACCCCGCCGGAATGCGGTCTTTGACCGCCCTGTCGAACGTTTTCATCAAGTAGCCGGCAAGCGGCCCCAGAATCATGGCGCCGATGAACATAGGTACGGATGATCCGACCGCCACGCCGGCTGTAGCGATGGCGCCGACAACGCCGCCGCGCTCTCCGTGCACAAGCTTGCCGCCGGTGTAACCGATGAGCAGCGGGATGAGGAAGTTCACGAACGGATTGACCAGCTGCGCCAGTTTCGGGTTGGGCAACCAGCCAGAAGGAATGAAAAACGCGGTAATCAGTCCCCACGCGATGAATGCGCCGATGTTGGGCATCACCATGCCGGCCAAGAAGCCACCAAATCGCTGCAGGGCGGTGCGTGCCCCGCCGCTGGGGCCTGGCATGGCCGAGGCTGGAATCGCCATATATGAATCCCCCTTCATGTATGAGTGCTGAGATACCATCTGGTGACACGTCTACTCTACGAGGGGTGCAAGGCGGGGTCAACGCAAACAAATTCAGAGCTGGCGCGCCGGTTGGCGACAAAACTGAAGAGAGTCATGGCAAGAGCACCACCTTCATTGCCCATCCTTTTGCCGTCAAACAGGTTGTACCCCTGCTTCGCCCCAGAGAGGGGCAGACGGTGGGTGAGGGCTGTCCGTACCTAACGTGCTCCCGGACAGCAGGAATCATGTGGGTTCAGGAAAGGAAAGTGGAGAAGCGGAGATTATTAGGGCCTAGGCCCGTCCATCTGGTTAAAAATGGAACGCTGCGAGGTGGCTGGATTTGCATAACTTTGTCGGCCAAGCACAGATTAGGTGAGAGGTCTCATGATCTCGCACGAAAATAAGGGGAGGACTGGAAATGCACCAGGCTCTGCAAGAACTGCAGCAAATCCGCTCGATTTGCCAGCAGCTGGCGGCCGACGAACAGCACAACGCGCAGATACTCCAACAGTCGCCGACGGGCGCGACGATGGCGGCGAAAGAATCTCAAGCCGCACAGCAGCTCCAGCAATGTGTCCAACTGTGCGACCGGATTGCACAATCGATTCAGCAGTCCAGTCTGCAAACCAACCAGTTTGCGGGGTATGCACCGTTTGCCCAACAAAATCCGTCCCATCAACTCCAGCCGCAGACCTATTCGTCCGCCGCTGTGCAACAGGTGCTGCAGGCGGACCGGGGGACTGCGACCGACCGGCGCGAGGCCCCAAGCTACACCCATTACAGCTCCCAAGCTGCAGGCGCCCAATACGGACAAAACTTCGCGTCGAACACGGGTGTCCAGCAGGCGCTGCAGGCGGACCACCAGGCGACCGACTGGCGCGGACCGAGCCACACCAACTACAATGCCCGGCCGACCGCCCAGTTTGGCCACAGCTACGCTTCCAACACGGGCGTGCAGCAGGTGTTACAGGCTGATCACCAGGCCACCGACCGACGCGAGGCCCCAAGCTACGCCAACTATAACGCTCCGACTAATGCGCCGTATGGGCAGAATTACGGCAACCCCGGCGTCCAGCAGGTGCTGCAAGCGGATCACCAAGCCACCGACCGCCGAGGCCCCAGCCAGGCGAATTACAACAGCCGCGCGTATCAGTAACTTTTCGTCTCAGCCGCATCGGCCGCCCGTGCCGGGCGGCCTTTTGTCATTCGATATAGATCATCTTGCGCGTCATGCCACCGTCCAGCACCAGGTTGACACCTGTTAAGAAGTCGTTCGCGGGGTCGGTCAGATAAAAGCAAGCCCGGGCCACATCGCTTGGCCTACCTACCCGGCCCGCCGGGTGCTGAGCATGATCCGCCTGAGTCAGCGCGCCGTAATCACCTGTCTCAATCCACCCTGGACTGATACAGTTGACACGAATGCGCTTCGAGCCGAGGGAAACAGCCAGCGCGTGGGTGAGTGCCACAATCCCGCCCTTGGACGCGGCGTAGGCTTCACTGTTGGGCTCGGACATCAACGCCCGCGTCGACGCGATGTTGACGATGGCGCCCCCCGTCTCCGGCATCCGTTTTGCCACCTCGCGCGCGCACAAAAACGCTCCCCGCAGGTTGGTCTCAAGCACCGCGTCCCACTCCTCCACAGTCAGTTCCAGCGGCGATTTCCAGATGCCAATGCCCGCGTTGTTGATGAGAATGTCGATCCGCCCGAACCGGGCGGCGGCGGTTTCCGCCAGCCGTGTGACGGCCTCGGCCTGACGCACGTCACAGACCACGGTCGTAACAGAGTCCGGAGATAGTTGGGCAGTCGCCTCGTCCAGCAGCTGCGCGTCTCGGTCGGCGAAGACGACGCGCGCCCCCGCCTCCACGTATGCCGTTGCCACCGCCCGACCGATGCCCCTCCCGGCCCCGGTCACCAATACCACTTTTTCCGTGAATAGTCCTGCCATAAACGCGTGCCTCCTTGTTGCAAGTATCTTGGCGATTTCATGCGGCCGTTCCGCAGGCTGCCTCTGCGCACCTTCACATACCAACGTTGGCTTTATTCACCCTCTTCATCGCCTGGCGGCCGGTCGCAAACCAGGCCATCCCGGCAACCATCAGCAACAACCCGCCGGTACACCAAAACAGGCTGTGAATGGAGTAGGCGCCGCCAATCCATCCGCCAACCAAGGGTCCGACCGTGTTACCAATTTGGTTGGCGGTCTGGTTCAGCCCGAACGCGCGCCCGCGAAAATCAGGCGTGGTGAAGCGCACCACGAGCCCGTTGATAGCCGGAAACACCGCACAGAAAAACGCCCCGTAGATAAACCGAACAAGGGCAAACGTCCACACCTGGTGGAACGGAATCTGGGCGAGGGTCCAGAAGCCCCCACCAATCAGGCCAATCAGCAACACGCGCCGAAAGGTGGTCCTGTCCGCCAATTTGCCCCACAGTGGGGCAAACACCACGCTAGCGATACCCGCGAGGGAAAACACCACCCCGGATAGCAGCGAGGCGTTGCGCACAGAACCGGATAACTGGGCGACGTACAGCGTCAGTACGGGCTCGACGGTCATGATGGAAAAGGCGGTGAAGGCGTTGAGCCCGAAAGCGGACAAAAGTGGTTTGTTGTGCCACGCGTCCCGAAACGACGCGATCACAGACGTGCGCTGTTGAGTCGGCTTAAACCTGTCCTCCGTCACCCAGAAGATGACCAGGAGTGTCGAGCAAAACACCAGGACGCCCGCACTGGCGAAAGCGATCCGATTGCTGAACAGGTGGGAGAGGCCCCCGCCTAAAAGCGGCCCCACGATGCCGCCGGTGGCCGTCGCGGCGGAAATCATCGAGAGAGCGTACCCCACCTTATTCTCCGGCGTGTTGGTGCCGACCAGCGCAATCGCGCCTGGGATGTATCCGGACAACAGCCCCTGCAGGATGCGCAGGGCCAACACCTCGTAGGGGTTTGTGGTGAAAGCGGTGAGCACGTAGATAACGAACAAGGCAAACCCCGCCCGGACAATCATGGGTTTGCGGCCGTACTTGTCCGCCATGGAGCCCCAGAACGGAGAAGCGATGGCACCGGCCACGAAGGCGGCGCTGTACAACAGGCCTGACCACATTTCGGTGTGCGTGTGCACGCCTATCTGAATGAGGAACAGGGGGAGGAACGGGATGACCATAGAGAAGCTCGCCGAGGTGACCAAACACCCAATCCACAACACCGCCAGGTTCCGCCGCCACGTCTCCATGCCGTATCGCCTCTTTACCCTGTGTGTTCTCTCCCCATTCTACATTACTACAGGGTTTTTCAGGTCGAAGAATCTCACATGTTGCGCACGGCTTGCGCGCGGCCGAGTTTCCGTGAAATGAAAGATGGAGCCCCCTCTGCACACCGCTGCAGAGTACCACGACGGGAACATCTCCACAGCGATGGCCCCCGTAGCAGCTGCCATCAAGCCTTCTGTCGTCAGCGCGACCAAATGTCCAAGTGAATAAACTCCTGCGCCTCCAGCATCAGAAAGAAAATGACCGCAATCAAGATGACAATCGCCGCCACACGTTTCGCATTCATGAGTCCGGTCTCCTCGTACTGTGATGAAACATAGGGTACCCAATTGGCCACAGGCGCATGAGCCCGATCCCCAACGTCACATTTCATGTCACACCTGCACCTTTGACCTACAGATCACTTTATATTTGTAATGTTTTATTACAAATTAAGTTGATCCAGAGCAGCATTGGCGGTACGATTCAGCTACGGGCGTAAGCATCGCTCCCGTGCTTTACTCCCTCGAATCGTCCATGCGTCACTTCCCATGACTCCCACTCCGCGAGAGTGGGACTTTTTTTGCCTTTCCAGGTCTGTCCCCCGCTTAAATCATTTTGTATACTTTCCCTGGCAAAAAACAATGAATTACTGAGGTCAAACCTCCATGATTTCGTTATAATGTGTACGAGTCAGTTGTTTTGTCCCCAAGAAAGGAAGGTTGATGTCATGTCGAAGTCGCTTGGGACGCCGGAGCGTCCAAAAATCGCCCGCAACATTACAGAGCTGATTGGACACACCCCGCTCATCCGGCTCAACCAGATCAGCGATGCCACTGGCGCCGAGGTGCTGGCCAAGCTGGAGTACTTCAACCCGCTCGGGAGTGTCAAGGACCGTATCGGCTATGCCATGATCACCGCGGCCGAACAGCAGGGCTTGATCAACAAGGACAGCGTTATCATTGAACCCACAAGCGGCAACACAGGTATTGCCCTGGCGTTCGTATGCGCGGCCAAGGGTTACCGGTGCATCTTGTGCATGCCGGAGACCATGAGTATAGAGCGCCGCAAACTGCTGAAGGCGCTTGGCGCCGAACTCGTCTTGACCGAAGGGGCCAAAGGCATGAGCGGCGCCATCCAAAAGGCAGAAGAGTTGGTGAAGAGCACGCCCAACGCCTTCATGCCGCAACAATTTAAAAACCCTGCCAATCCGGAGATCCACCGTCAGACGACAGCGGAGGAAATCTGGGCGGATACCGACGGCAAAGTGGACATCCTGGTCAGCGGCATCGGGACCGGCGGCACCATCACGGGAGTTGCCGAGGTCATCAAACAGCGCAAGCCGTCCTTCCAAGCTGTGGCCGTGGAGCCCACGGATTCTCCCGTTCTCTCCGGTGGCAAGCCTGGTCCGCACAAAATCCAAGGCATCGGAGCCGGCTTCGTCCCTGATGTTTTGAACACGAAAATCTATGACGACGTGGTGCAGGTTTCCAATGACGAGGCGTTCCAGGCAGCCCGCAAGTTGGCCCGGGAAGAAGGCATTCTCGTCGGCATCTCGTCTGGCGCCGCGCTGCACGCGGCTTCTGTGGTAGCGAGCCGGCCTGAGAACCGGGGGAAAACGATTGTCGCCATTCTGCCGGACACGGGTGAACGGTATCTGTCCACTGCGCTGTTCCAAGACGAGCAATAATCAGGTCGACCGTCAGCGTAGAAGGGATTGTACATCTGTACAGCCAGCGTCAGGGGGCTGTCCCAAAGGTGCCAAACGCCCCGGGACAGCCCCCTTATTTGTGGAAATCTGTGTGGATTCATGACAAGGCTTCCGTGCAGCGATAGCCGCCAGCTGTCTCAGTTCCTAGACAGTTCCCCTATAAGTTCCAGCAAAGTCCATGCCTTCGGAACAGAATCAAAATCTTTCAAGAGAGACCAAACCTCATTCTGCTTTGTGTTCCCCCACGCTCCAGTTAAGCGACGAAATTTATCCTCCACCTGCACCCAAGTTAGCGGATTATCGATACTCCCGGACGCGTGGTCAATGCGAACAACACGTTCGCTCCCGTCTTTCAGTTGAACTTTCAACTCCGCCGCGTCCCTGGCAACATGAGAGGAACTCCGCAACGTTATCTTGTCCATCAAATTCCGAATCTCACTTCGCCCAATACACGCCTTGGAAAACTGCGAAGGCACAACAAACCCGTCAATAATCGCCAGGGATAACAGATAGGTCGCACTAAACTTCCCATCCAAGCCCTCCGACGGGTGCTTAATGGCGGTCAACTCGTTGACAAGTGGATGCACGAGTCCAACGATTTCTTCAATGCTATCCGCCGAAATGCCAAGGTTATGAATCTCAATTCCCCCGTCAATAATGGGATGAGTGACGACACCGCACGGATATGGCTTGAAGCTGTTATCCATAAAGTGCCATCTCTCATTGAGATCATTAAAGACCGAATAGTCTATTCGATCTGTAGTGATGGCCAATCCCCGGTCACTCTCAAGAAAATTCGCAGGACCATCGGCACCCATTTTGGCCATTTCAGCCGCCAACACTGAATTGCTCGCTGCCAATCCAACCTGATATGGCTTGCCCATAGTGCCAAACGCAGCGCGAAATCCACTTGTCCCCAAACCCGCCAACGCGGCTGCGTTCACGGTCTGTTTGAGAGAAAAACTCATCAGCTTCGCTATTGCGAATGCCCCGCCGAATCCACCGAGGCTTGCAGTGATATGCCAACCGGCATCGTAATGTTTGGGATTCACAGCAATTCCTATGCGAATGAACAATTCGCATGCAACCGAAAAAGCGCTAAGAACATCCAGCCCGCTTGCTGTAGAGTCTTCGCGAATGACCGACAACAGCGCAGCAAAAACCGGCGCACTGGGATGAATGACGGTTGCAAGATGCGTGTCGTCAAAGTCTAAAACATGAGCGTTCGCACCATTGATGAAAGCAGCATTCATCGGACTGACACGGTCACGAACGCCAATCGCAATCGCGGTTCCCGGCCCAAAAGACCATCCCGGAGCCGTATCGCCACAGAAGATTCGCCCCTCATCCGTCTCCTGGCCAGCCCACGTCACTGCAATCCAATTGGCCAGTGACTTTTTGGCGTGTTCTATGACTTCGCACGGAATGTCTTCGCTCTTCACACTTAATGCCCACCGTGACAGTTGCTCAAGCGCATGTACACTTCTCTCCACCGTTTTTCAGCAACCCTTTCTGTTCTGATGTTGGTTCATTTCGTGTCAGTTGGGAGGACGTAAAGAACAATGAACGTGCAGGCATGGGAGACGCAATCTGTCGGACAATAGATTTAAGAACAGTATCAGATACGCGTCCCCCGCTTGCGGCCTGCTCGTCAACACGCAAATCGGCCACTTGGCTTCTTCGTCGAAACATCCGCTCACAATTATAACTTATAATCTCGAAACGATGATCTCATTCTCTTGTGCATTCTCGACAGTTCCCGAATTACTGGACACTGCGTCATCACCCTCAAAACCTGTGGAAAAATCATCCTTCTATTCGAAATGGGTGCGATTCCGTTTGTCGCTAGATGCCCATTGGCATCCTTACCCCGAGACGACTCTCCCTTCGATATCCTCCAATGACTTTTTATTTGTTTCTTCTCCAAAGGCCGCTGTAACGACGCCGACGCCCAACACGGCCGCAATCATGGCGAAGACCCACTCGACACCGTATTTGTGTAAAACAAACACCACCGCATATGGAAATACAGCGCTTGCAACCCGACCAATGGCGACAGCTAGCCCCACTCCAGTGACTCTCACTTCAGTTGGGAATAACTCCGGCAAATACGTCGAAATACTGACCCCGCCAAACGCCATAATCATGACCTCGGTCAGGAATCCCATCAATAGGATGACAACAGGATTTCCGCCATGAGTCAATGTAACTCCATACAAAATTCCAAAGACACACCCTAAAACTCCAGCCCCAATCATGACAGATTTCCGCCCCACGGAATCACTAAAGAAGACACCTATCAAACCTCCCAATGGCAGCCCGATCCCCATTACAGCTGTATAATACAAGGAATGCGCCAGTGTGAAATGGGCAGAAACGAACATCGTGGGGACCCAAGAGACGAAGCCAAAGACAACACAGAGCTGCACACATTGCAATAAAATTGCAATGATAGTCCTTCTTATCAACCGTGGACTGAACAACTTCACGAACCCCAGGTCTTTTTTGGTCAAAGACAATTTAGTCTTTGTTCTGTTTGCTTCTCCTAAACTCTCCACTTTCTCTCGAATTTTCCGCAAGTATTCGCCCTTGCTGATTCCCTCTGCAATTGCGTTCGCGATCGTGACATAACCCTTTTTCTCCAGCCAACGCGGAGATTCAGGCAACGTTTTTCGAAGCGCCCACACAATCAGCCCCATGATTCCGACAGACGCGAACATCCAACGCCATCCGATGGTAGGCAATAAGGCAAGCCCTACGAACGCAGAAACGGGCTGACCGATGCTGACAACGGCATTGAGCAGGTTGTTATTCACCCCTCGGCGCTGGGGAGGAACAAACTCAGCCAGGGTTGAGTATCCCGTGATGATCTCACCGCCCAATGCCAGGCCAATGATAAAGCGAAACACTGTGAACCACACGACATTCGGCATCAACGCAGCCAGTATGGAGGCAGTGCCGAACACAAACAGATTAATTTGGTACATCTTCTGACGTCCGAGAAGATCAGCGACCAACCCCGAGGCAATGGAACCTATCGCTAAACCCAAGAAATTATAGAACAATATATTCGCATTCTGATTTACATTCGAAAATCCTGACACCACAAAGAGGGCCAGAATCGGACTCAGCATATATAAATTAATGCCGTCGATAAACATTCCAGCCGCGATTAACACATTGATCTTTGTGTGAATGGATGAAATGTGAGCGCTATCAAGCCGTCGCTGAACAACAGATTCATACTCAAATTCAGCCACTGAACCCACTCTCCCATTGATTTTATATTTTGATCGATAGACTCCCCCATTTGTGGCTCGTATCTGCAGCGCTCTACTCTATAATTTATAAATTATAATATCACCTCCTCAGTAAAAGCACTTGCATTCAATTTCAGGCCTCACCCCCTCCACATACTTCCGACTAGCGCAAGACTTTTTTTAGAGCATTTCTAACTTGATCCCAGCTGTGATTGACGTGGGTTCTCACTGCTTCCACCGCCTGAAACGGATCCTCCGTCAAAGTATCCACGATAATCCGGTGTTCTTGTAAAACCTCAATTGGTCGTTCCTGACTGTGCGTCCAAGCTACTGCTCGCAGAAGCGGAACCATCATCCACAGTCGTTCAACCATGTTTTCCATGAGCTCATTCTTGCTCAATTTCGCTAATGTCACGTGAAATTTATAATTAAGAAATTGCAATTGCTCATGGTCTCCCCGTCGCAGCGCCGATTCCTGGTCATGGATCAAGCTGTCTAACATCCGCAGAACAGTTGGATCAACACGGTATTCAGCCAATTCTATAGAGCACGGTTCTAGCACCCTGCGCAGGTCATATACATTTTTCGCCTCTTCCCAGGAAAAATTACGTACAAATAAGGCGCGATGCTCCTTTCGTACAACAATACCGTCCGATTCAAACTGTTTCATGGCTTCCCTTACAGGTGTCAAGGACATTTCAAACTCAGCGGAGATTTTTTCCTCATACAGCCTTGTGCCTGGCAAGTATTTTCCCTTTATAAATTGCTCTTTCAAGCTAGTGTAAGCAATTTGAGATAACGTTCTGTTAATATCCGGCACCACCTATTTTATTAATTATCATTTATAAGATTATATTGATGTTACAGTCCAGTGTCAACGACACAAGGTCATTCAGGCTGATATGAGCGAGTCCGTCCAGCCTCAAAAAGGCACATTTTAAGCGAACGGATAGTGAGTTCCAGATATCCAGAAACGTTATTGTCCCCCTTTTCTACAACGATGAACAGTTAGATGGAATGGGGCGCTGTCGCGAGGCGAAGGAAATATGGAATATTTTGATTTGATAACCCGATTATACTGCCCTACGGTTACGCAATATTGATGGCCCTCGCGGCTAATACTGCGATAATCATCAGCGATATAGAAGACTGGGCCATCATCAGTACTTTGCAGCGACGCGACATAACCATCGTGTCTGTCGGACTGAACGCTGTACTGGTGTTGAACGCTAGGAATAGATAGTCGATGAAATTGGGGGTCCAGCTTTCCCATTCAGGCAGATTGGATGTCATCTGTGGAAAAAGAAAGTCACGTAACTCAGGTTGATGGGCATGCCGACGGATTGGACCGCCTTGATCTACCTCCCAGTACCAAACCGCGAACACAAGGACATTCGCTGACCAAAGTATAGCCGCGTCACGGAACAAAGCGAGTGCGCCTTCGGTGTGATGAAACAATGCGATGACGAGTAGAATCACACTAATAAGTACCCCGACCGTGACAATGAATGTGATAAGGATCCCTATTCTTCGCGTCCATACATGGTGACCGCGAAGTATCGCAACATAAAGTGGTATCAACAAACATCCGATAAACACGAGCAGGCCCCAGTTTGGTCCCGGTGTGAGATTCCCCGATAAAACACTAACCAGCATGCCAATGACCAATACAGCGATGGAAAAAGGCCACCGTCGCACATGGCGAACCACTTCACTAAGTTCCTGAAGTTCATGTTGAATTGGATCGTAGCTTCTGGAATGCTTTTTTCGCATAGGTTAGTCCTCTCTTCCTATGAGCGAATAGCCATAGCGCACCTTCTTTGTTAACTTTGTCAACATCCGAATAGAATAATTACCGCATTATCCGATCTTGTGAAAAAATCATGAATGGTTGACTGTAAAACACAATTAGCGGATTCAAACCACTTGTAGAGTCCAGCCGTGGACTCGCCGAAGTCATCTGTGATGCAATCATAGGTGACTTTCATTATATCAGCATGACACGACTTGAGTGCGATCATGGCCGCGCAGCACATCTAAAGTGACCACAGCCGTAAGCGCAATGAACGCTGACAAAGGAGAATCGCGACAATAGTCCCTCTGATGTTGTTGTAATGATAAATCACAGACAATCAGAACAGAGACAGGCATCCATGTGCGCGGTCTCCGGTATATTTTCATTTAAAATCAGGTTAAACGAGATCACTATCTCCTGTCAGTTCCAAGAAGGACTCTTCCAATGTCTTGGTTCGCACGTTGACCCAATACACTTTAATGCCTGCAGCCACGAGGGCTTCGACAACCTGCGATGTTTCCTCACGAGTAACACGCACCGCCAAACCATGGTTTGTTGTTTCAGCCGGTCGATTCACAGTGGCGGAGATCACTTTCTCGGCGTGGTCCAGTTGATTCACATCGAACACCGTGATTTGTTCGTTAGTACCACTGACCATGTCATGGACTCGCTTTACGCTGATAAGCCTCCCATGCTGAAGAACTGCCACCCTGTCACACATCAACTCCATTTCGGAAAGCAAGTGACTCGACACGATGACCGTTAGACCTTCCTGGTTAGCCAATTTGCGCAGATGATCTCGAAGTTCCCGAATGCCAGCCGGATCGAGCCCGTTTGTAGGTTCATCAAGAATGAGTACTGAAGGCTTGTGTAGAAGCGCTTTGGCTAACCCCAGGCGTTGACGCATTCCGAGGGAATAGGTTTTGACCTTATCGTTAATCCGCTTTTTCAATCCTACGAGTTCCACGACTTCGTTGATCCGCTCTCGGGAGATATCGGATGACATCCGGGCAAAGTGCAGCAGGTTTTGATAGCCGGTGAGAAATTTATACATTTCCGGGGTTTCAACGATGCAACCGATCCGTTTCATAGCTTCTCGGAAGTCGCTCCGGATATTTAGCCCGTCAATGAAGACATCACCGCTTGTGATGGACATCAGTCCGACCATCATCCGGATCGTGGTCGTTTTCCCCGCTCCGTTCGGACCTAACAAACCGAATACTTCTCCTTTTGGGATGTCGAACGATAAATTATCGACAATGGTCTTATTGCCGATTCTTTTGGTGAGATTCCGAATTTCAACCACTATGTCTTTTGCCATGAAGAACTAACCTCCTGAACATCGACGTGTCGGATACGCAACGAGAACATCATGTCTTCCTTAGTGGCCCGATTTTTTCAATAACTCAATCGAAATCAAACGAAATTGTTTTTGTGGTATCCTACCCGAGAGTCCAGAGACTTAAGACTACGCACTACTGTATATTTAGAACCGACTCCGAAGCATTACTGCATTAACGCCCCATTAGCTGAATATATGCAGGGTCGCTTTACTTGAAATCCCAATTATTCATCATTTACGTATGCGACACATCTCGTTTCACGAATGTCATCCAGGCCAGTCCAATCATGACGATTAAGTACGCGATGAGCATTGAGATAGAAAAACCGGGTCTCATTCCATGAAGCAGAGGTCCGCGAATCACGTACTGAGACAGATCGGCGTTTACAAACAAAAGGTATTTGTCCCAAGAATAGTTTCTGACAGCAACAGCAAGTGTGGGCCCCATTAGAGTTGCCATAATGGCAACGGTTATAGCCAACGCACTGCTGCGGAACAGGGTTGAAATCATGATAGCGATAGTCGTTGTCACAGTAACCTCGATGTACAAGAAACCGTATTGCATAAACAGATACGATGACACAGCCATTTGGTGAAACGTATGGTTTGGGCCTACGTATGTTTGAGGTACCGAGGCCCCTGCAAACCCGAAAAAAACGCCACCAATAGCCCAAGACAGGATCAACATCGACAGGGTCATAAACAGTGAGAATAATAATGCGGCCAAGTATTTTGAGGCTAGAATTTTCGACCTTGACACACTTTCTGTCAACAACATATGGATGGTTCCGGCGCTGAACTCTCCAGCGACAATATCTCCGCCGATGACTGCCACGAATGCAAACAATAGTGTTTGGAGATCATTCGTGGCTTGTAACGAAAATGTCCACGCGTTCAAACTGGTCGGACCCAGAGCTTTCATCATGTTCTGTCCGCTATACAAAAACAATGCGGTCAATATGATAGCAACACCGAGAAGTGAGAACAGGCTCCACGTTCTCAGCCGGAAGTAAATTTTCATGTTCTCATTACGAACTAGGTTGAGCAATTGTACGCCCCCCTGGGCCTTTCCGGAATCACTCGTAGCGTAATCGATTTGCGCGCTCACTCCGTACAGCATATTCCGAATCCGAGCCTAGGGCAATCTGAAGTTAACTAAGTGTCTAGGTGTTTTACGTCCACGGTTTTTAGCCCATACAATGATGTGATACAACTCTCAACTCCCCATTCTACCGATCCAATAAGCGAATCAATCATGACACTTTGCGGCCATAGCTCGAGAATATGAAGTCACCGTATACTTATACTGGTGTATTTATGGGAGAGTGACGAGGAACAAGACCTGGGCCATGCCTGGGACCACGCCCGGGACACGACCAGGCCCTGTCGGCCTCCCGTCTATTCACCGACCGGCCGTTGCCCGCAAATACTTGCCCGTAATCGAATGTTCGGCGTCGACGATTTGCCCGGGCGTGCCTTCGAAGATCACTTGCCCGCCCCGGGTGCCGCCGTCAGGTCCCATTTCGATAATCCAATCGGCGTTTCGGATCACGTCCAGATTGTGTTCGATCACAATGACGGTGTTGCCGGCATCGACCAACCGGTTCATGATCGCCAGCAGATGGCCGATATCGGACATGTGCAAGCCGGTCGTCGGTTCGTCCATCACGTAGATGCTGCCTTTCTTGTGCAGCTCGCTGGCCAGTTTGATACGCTGGCATTCGCCGCCCGATAGCGTGCTGAGCGGCTGGCCGAGGGTCAAATAATCGAGCCCCACATCGCTCAATGCCTGAAGTTTGCGGAGCACGTCCTTGTTTTCGAAGAAGGCGAGTGCCTGCTCGA
Source organism: Alicyclobacillus kakegawensis NBRC 103104 (assembly GCF_001552655.1). Classification (GTDB taxonomy): domain Bacteria; phylum Bacillota; class Bacilli; order Alicyclobacillales; family Alicyclobacillaceae; genus Alicyclobacillus_G; species Alicyclobacillus_G kakegawensis. Next base: position 22,528 of record NZ_BCRP01000022.1, read on the forward strand.
CGGTCATCGCCAGCACGTCGGCGATCGATTTGCCGTTGAGCTTGTATGCCAGCACTTCTTCCTTGAACCGTTTGCCTCCGCAAACTTCGCAAGGAAGCTTGACGCTGTCCAGGAACGCCAGATCGGTATAAGTGACGCCGAGACCCTGGCAATTTTCGCAGGCACCTTTGGAGTTGAAGCTAAACAGACCCGGGCTCACCTTGTTCGCCGCCGCGAACGCCTTGCGCACGTCGTCCATAATGCCGGTGTACGTGGCCGGATTCGAGCGCGCCGAGACGCCGACGGCCGATTGGTCGATCGCAATCGCCTCGGGATATTGGCGCAGGAAAACCTCCATCAAAGTGCTCTTGCCCGAGCCGGAGACGCCTGTCACCACCGTCAGTACACCCGCGGGAATGTCGACGCTGACATTGCGCAAATTGTGCAGATTGGCGTCCACGATGGACAATTTGCCGGACGGCTGGCGATATATCTCCTTGAACGGGAGCGGCTTCCTCAAATGTTTACCTGTAAGTGTATCGGCCTCGAGCAGGCCCTCATAACTGCCTTCGTAGACGATCGTACCGCCGCGGCTGCCGGCATGTGGGCCGACATCGACGATATGGTCCGCCACTTGAATGACGTCCGGGTCGTGTTCGACGACGATGACGGTATTCCCCTTGTCGCGCAGCTTGCGCAATAATTCGTTGAGCCGGTGCACGTCGCGGGGATGCAGCCCGACACTCGGTTCGTCAAAAATGTAGGTTACATCCACCAGACTGCCGCTCAGGTGCTTCACCATCTTGACGCGCTGCGACTCGCCGCCGGACAATGTATCAGTCTCACGGTCCAGCGTCAAGTAGTCAAGTCCGATATCCACCAGATGCTGCAGCCGCTCCGTCAGCGACTTGACGACCGGCGCGGCGACAGGATCGTCAATCTCTCGAATGACGCGGATGAGCTGTCCGACCTCCATGGAGGACATCTCCGCAATGTTGAGTCCATTGATCCTGCAGCTGAGCGCGGCCTGATTGAGTCTCGCGCCGCGGCAGCTGGGGCAGGGACCCTCGGAGATGTACGGCGCAACAGCTCGTTGTGTGCGTTCGGACAGCGTCTTCACATCCCGCTTGATGTACTTGTTGGTGAACTTCTCGATGATGCCTTCCACTGTAATATTCACTGCCTTCCCGGCGAACTGCATCTTCACTTTCCTCGCCTTGCCGTACAGCAGTTGCTCCAGCTCCTCATCCGAATAATCGCTCAGCTTCTTGTCGGGATCGAAGAACCCCGACTGCACGATATACGTCCAATCCATGCTGTTCACCGTATAGCCCGGCAGCAGGATTGCCCCTTCATTCAACGACTTTGACTTGTCCAGCGCCTTGTCGAGGTCGACGCCGAGCCTGCGGCCGATGCCGTTGCATTCCGGGCACATCCCGTTCGGATCGTTGAAGGAAAACAAATGGGGCGGTCCGACATGCGGTTCTCCCAAACGGGAAAACAGCAGGCGGAGCAACGGGGAAATATCGGTAATGGTGCCTACCGTGGAGTGCGATCCACCGCCCAGACGTTTCTGGTCGACGACAACCGCCATGCTCAAATTTTCGATCGCGTCTGCATCCGGTTGCGGAATCCGCGGCAGAAAGTTGCGGACGAACATACTGAAGTTTTCGTTCAGCAGACGCTGGGATTCGGCGGCGATGGTATCGAAAACGATCGACGATTTGCCGGAACCGGATACACCGGTAAAAATGGTGATTTTGCGCTTGGGAATGCGCAAGGATACGTTCTTAAGATTGTTCTCCCTGGCCCCGCGAATTTCGATAAACTCTTGATAAGGTTGGTTCATGGTACCTTCCTCCGTTCAACGAAAGCTGAATTCTTCATAGAGGTAGTACCAGCGAAGCTGTTACCACCCGCAATGGAATATAGTGGTATTTCCAGTCCCGAAATCAGATACAGCCAACATACGTGTAAAAACAGATCACTCAACTTTTTAAGCTCGCCGCACCATTTACCCCAGCCATACTTAGCGCCTTCGAGTCCTTGAGCATTTGAGGTTCCGATATATAGTCAAAAACAAAAATGGCTAGTCCAATAACGGACAGTCTGTCGACTGAAACGGCCTTCAGATTCCATTCTGAGACGTGTTTCTTATCTCCTCCATATGTGACTCCCTTACATAACGAAAACGCCGCACAAAACGGCGTTTTCTGTCTGATAATAGACCACTCTGTCGACTAAAACGGTCTCGGCCAGTTAGGATTAAAGGGAGTCCGGATCGTATTGCCTACCCCGTCAGAAAAGAGATTGACCTACATGTAGAAAATTCGTGTTACAGTTCTGTTAACACGTTTTCGAGCTGTTTAGCCATGCTCTGCCAACCATATTTCGCTCCACTTAATGCTTGCTCCGAACTGATACCGGTTTGATCGAGATGCACATGAGTAGTTCCATCCTCATCCTGTTTCAACGTCCAAGTAACCGTATTGCTTTCCCCAGCGCTTACCCATGTGTAAGATAACCGATGAGGCTCGTCCACTTCGAGGACTTCACCCTCTATAATGCCGTTCCACCCTCCTGTCGGCTCCATCCGAAACTGAAATTTATGTCCAACAACCGGTTTAAAATCATTCTCCCTGAACATCATCCATTTCGAAAGAGTATTCGAATCCGTTAAAGCGAACCACACCTTCTCGATTGGACTCTTAAAGTGAAAATCCAGTGAGAGGGATTTCATTTTTTGTTCCTCCTGTAGTAAATGATTTAAAACGATCATTCTTTCTTTCCAGAATTTCTCGTAATAAGATACCCAATCTTGAATTTGCCTTAACGGAGCAGCATTCAGCCGATACAGCGTTTCCCTGCCGACTCTTCGCTCGGTTACGAGACCGGCATCTTTGAGGACCGCCAAATGCTTGGAAACCGCTGTACGACCCATTTGAAAGTGAACCGTTAACGCATGCAGAGGCAATTCTTCTGCATCTGCCAAGAGACGAAGCAATTTGCGCCGAGTTGGATCGGCAATGGCGTGATAAACATCCCGCATTTGACTTTTATCTGTCAACATCACCCTCCCCATAAATACAATTTCCAAAACAATACTGATCAGTGTCCTATTTTAGGACACTAATCGGTGTCCTGTCAATCATTAGGTGTTTGTTAATATCTCCCTGTATGACTGCCTACATTCGGAGGAGCTGCGCAACGGGTATCAGGACGACGTACCTTGTGTGGGAAATACATCAGGGACATTTTTTCGTTCTTCCGGCACATCACCCACAGATGCAATGAGAACATGGCAATATTAAGCTGAACAGACCGTTGGAAGGCTGTGGAGTCTACGTCCCGAAGCCAGGGATATCGCTGTTTCAACGCGGGGAGTTGTCGCATGCAGGCGTATTGGTTCATCGTGGTCTTGCCCCGTTCGTAGGATTCCTTCCGACAGGTGAGAAAATGGTTGAACACGAATCGGCGGCACCCGATGGTGCGTAGGATTTGTTATTCCTCTTCTTTTGTTGGATAGAGGCGGAAGGTTTTATGCATATCGTCCACCCACAACACGCTTCATCCCACCCCTAAAGGAGTGGGCTTTCGCACGGGATTTCTGTAAATTAAAGAATCGGTGCATACCCGCTCCAGGGGGTTCAATGTCAACTTGTAGATCTGAAATTTTGGAACAACACCGATGGCCCCGACCGAGAAAACGCTCAGGGTGGAAAGTTACAACACCATCCTCTTCATGAAGATTCCTCCTCATGGATTGTCTACAGGTAGTATAGCCTGATGCTCTCTACACGTCTAAAGAACAGACGCAATCGGCGCAAATTTGATGCGACTTCTCACGACTCACGTCCGCATTGACGTATATTCTTGCTGTGTTACACTAAATATGAAAAGAGAGCCGGAGGGGGCAACCTCCGACTCCCGGGCACCAACGCCTTGGGCGTTGTCCCTGCCCAACAAGTTGTACGTCAGGCAGTAACCGCCCCACAGGCGCTAACCAATGGGGGCGGTTACTTGCGTTTTATGGCAAGAACCACTGCCACGACGAGCGACAAAAGCGCCACGATGAAAGATTGGATCATCAACGACAGCACAGTAGCTACGCTCATGGCCCCACCCCCTTCCCGAAAAGCCGGGCAGGGAGTGACCCCCAAGGTTTCGGTGCTTAGATATAGTCTATCAGATTTTTTTCTTTAGAGAGGAGACTAGAAACTACGGAATCGACACAATGGGGGAAATCTCGCGTATCCTGTGGAGCACAATTAGAGATGTCAATAAAAAGGTCGAGAGCAAGAGAAATTGAACAGATTAGAAGCCGCCTGGAATTGTACCTCCAACCGGCTTTTTCCTATTTCTGAAAGTGTTCTTGAAGAAACAAACCCCTAACCTCCGGCGGAACAGGCGGATTGCGCACTTTCTCCACTTCACGTACGACATATTGAGAAGTAGTTCAACATGGTCCACAACGCGAGAGCCGCACATAGGTTTCAAAGGTTCCTGCGTGCTTAGGTACCAGAGCCAGATCTTCGTGTATGCGCCGTTCCTAATAAACTTAGGGGCAAGCAGGTTTAGTGCTATGAGGGCCAACTGTGGAATCGACGCTAACGCTCGGGCCGATTTTGCACAGAGGACAGTTCATCCAGCGGCCGGCCAGTCTTGGTGGGATTGGCTGTAAATCTTTTTATTTTATAGAACCGTTTCCAACTCGAGCTGAATCGCAACACGGTTCTACAACGAGAACGGTATCGTCAGTTCAAGCAGCAGCCTGCGCTCCACAGGCCTCACCTCCCGGTACCCGTAACGCGGTCCGCAGGCCCGGGGGTGAGCGACCGTTCACTGCAGCGTCAGAGGGGATGATAGGATAAAATAATCAAGGTATAATGAGAATGAATAAAGGAGACGCACAACTGAATACGGAATCACCATAGCAACTCGTGCCCCTCGGTTCTCCGGCAAAGAGATGCCGCATCACCCTACGATACTGGCGAGGGGGCTGTCGTCCATCTTTACTCAGAACTTTCACCGTATAGACCCCCCCCACGCCGATAGCGGCGTGGCACCCTGGTAGCAATGGCGCAGAGGAGCTCGTAAGGAATTGTGTTTGCGAGTTCAGCCAGTTCGATCAAGGTCAGGTTGTCATAGATGACCACTTCATCTCCTTCCTGCACGTCTGAGAGCGAAGTGACATCCACCAAGGTTTGGTCCATGCATACGCGACCGATGATGGGACACCGTTCACCGTGAATGCGGAAGTATCCTCGGTTCGAAAGAGAGCGCGGGAGTCCATCTCCGTATCCAATCGGGATAGTCGCCACGCGTGTCGTCCTGGTTGTCACGAACGTACCGCCGTAGCCGATGGCCGTCCCTGGTGGTACTTCCTTGAGCATAACAATCCGCGACATCAGACGAAGCGACTGAATCAACGTTACGGAATGCTTTTTCAGGTTTTTGGAAGGATACACCCCATACAGGCTAATGCCGAGCCGGACCATATTGAAATAGCTGTCTGGCAGTTGCAGAATGCCTCCCGAGTTCGCCGCATGGAACAACAACGGACCCTCATTTGGAATGGCCTGCTTCAATAGCTCAAAGAATGCGCGGCTTTTTTTCAGTTGTTCTATGGAAAAAGAAAGATCACGTGCGTCCGATTGCGCCAGATGAGTAAATGCACCCGTCAGCCGAATATATGGGTGCCGCCCAATCAGCATCACGGCCTGCAGTAGCTCGTCCGCGTGACGAACACCAAGTCTGACCATGCCTGTGTCAATCTTCAGATGAACGTCCAGGAGTGGGCCTTGAGCCGTTGTCATACTTGCAGCCAGCTGCTCAGCGTGGCACACGGATACCACGGTAAGCGCGATCTGATGGCGGGCTGCAACGACCGCATAACGTGGGGAAACATGCCCGAGCACCAGAATCGGCACGTCTATACCGGATTGCCTCAGTTGCAGTGCCTCATCCAGCGTCGCAACGCCTAAGCAGCGGGCGCCCGCCTCCAGTGCGGCCTCAGCGACTTGACAAGCCCCGTGTCCATACGCATTTGCCTTGACGACCGCCATGATTTGAACGTCGGGTCCGACGTGCTTTTGGACCGCCCGTACATTGTGGATAATTGCGTCGAGGTTTACATCTACCCACGTATCCCTGTAGTAGGTGCCCTGTAAACTCGTCGTCATCACCCTCAGTCTGACCTGGTGCCCTCTGTCAAGAAACGACAAATTCGTATTCGTGGTATGGCATATCCAGGGCCTCAGCCACCGTTTTGTGAGTCACTGCACCGTATGCGACATTCACCCCGCCCCGAAGCGCCGGGTTTTGCCGTGCAGCCTGCTCCCACCCGAGGTTTGCAATTTGCAGTGCAAATGGGAGAGTGGCGTTGGTCAGTGCGATGGTTGAGGTTCGAGCCACTGCACCCGGTATGTTGGCAACCGCGTAATGAATCACACCGAACTTTGTGTATACGGGATTCTCATGGGTCGTGATGTGGTCGATGGTCTCAACTGAACCGCCTTGGTCTATCGCAACATCTACAATAACGGAACCAGGTTTCATGGATTGCACCATCTCGGTGGTCACCAATTTCGGAGCCTTCGCGCCAGGTATCAGGACCGACCCAATGAGCAGGTCCGCCTCTGCGGTGCACGCAGCGAGGTCGTAGGGATTAGAAGCCATAGTCTGAACCCGATTCCCAAACAAATCGTCCAGAAATGCAAGGCGCTCAGCGCTCTTATCTAGAACCGTGACGCGCGCACCCATTCCCACAGCGATTTTCGCCGCATTCGTGCCGACTGTGCCCCCACCGACAATCACCACATAGGCCGCGCGTACGCCGGGGACACCACCGATAAGAATGCCAGGTCCCCCATAGTGGTTTTCGAGGAATTGGGCACCGATTTGCGGCGCCATTCTTCCGGCAATCTCGCTCATGGGCGCTAGTAGAGGCAGTGCACCACTTTGGGTTTGGACGGTTTCATACGCGATCGCGGTCGTCCTGGACTCCATCAGTTGTTTTGCGAGTTCCGGTTCTGCCGCAAGATGCAGATAGGTAAACAGTGTCAGACCTTCCCGGAAAAACGCGTATTCTGACGGCTGTGGCTCTTTCACCTTGACGACGAGATCCGCTTCTGTCCAGGCATCTTCGTGGGAGACCAGCCGTGCCCCCGCCGCTCGATATTCCTCGTCAGTGAAACCGCACCCCTGACCCGCACCCGCTTCGACAAGAACTTGGTGACCTTGCGCGACAAAACTCTTTACACCTGTCGGGGTGACGGCGACTCGGTTCTCATTGTGCTTGATTTCTTTTGGGATGCCAATCAACATGCGTATGTTCCTCCTACTGTACATTTGGCCGCGACATCACTCGTGCCGCGTTGCGGAAGGTGAGCATCGCGATCTCCTCGTCGTTAAATCCCCTCGCATATAACCGCTCAATCAGGCGAGGCACATCCTCCACGCGCGCCAGTCCATCGGTTCGTTCTGGAAACCCAAAGCTGTCCGGCAGATAATCCATGAAGTCAAAGCCCAATCCTACGTGCTCAATGCCAATCAGATCGGCTATATAGACAATGTGATCAATAAAACGGTCGACAGTCGCATGGTCCGCGTCCACAAAGCGCGCATACGAATTGATACCCACCACTCCCTGCCGCTCGCCGATTCGGCGCAAGTGTGCGTCGGACAAATTGCGCGGATGATTGCACAATGCACGTGCATTGGAATGGGAAGCGATGACCACTCCCTCTGTAGCCTCAAGCACATCTGTCGTGGACGCTTCATCCAAATGCGACACATCGATCACGATATTCGATCGCTCACACGCTTGAACGACAGCACGGCCAAAGTCCGTCAACCCCTGTCTCGCATCTGGATCGTAGAATTGACCTGGGCCGCTTGCAAGTTCGTTCTGTCCCCCCCAGACGAGGATTGCGTGGCGAAGTCCCAGCGCTTTCAGAATGCCGAGCGACTGGGCGCATTGTTCATTCCGCAATTGGTCGAACTGCAGGCCGAGCGACGTGGGTCTCCACCCATCGTGAAAGACAGGCCATTGCTCAATGAACGTCATTCCTTCTACGCCCAACATCACCGCGAATTTTCCGGATGCGATGCAATCCAAAAGTTCATTCACATCCGTCACCAATTGCACGCACGCTGTGGATTCCGCGAGATCAGCGAGAAGTGCGCCGGCAATCTGCAGGATCCGCCTAGCGGCGTTGGCACGGTAGGCAGGTTCTACCCAAAGCGCGAGGATAGCTGCCTTCACTCCATGATCCATCAGGCGCCTGGCATGCCGGTTCTGAAACACGGCGTGTTCACCGCTCGCCCGTCTCGCTACGATATCGGCGGGAATGTCCGAATGGAAATCGAAGATTGTCAACCCGGATGTGTTACACAACGAACTCCCCCCAATCTTTGTGCTCCCCGCCGAACATCAATGGGTCCCTTCCTGCTTCACGTGCATTATAAGATGGAGAATGGATGTTTTCAATATCCTAAATAACAAAAAATAAATTTACATGATATTAAACGACAACGGTCCGACTTATCCGTTCGTACATTGACAAACAGGGATAAGTTAAGATAATGTACTCAATGGGTAAAAATTTTATTTTATTGAAATCTATTTGGAGAGGGAGGAGAGCGCGTGAAGGTTGAGGGATCGAAGATACATGGCGGTTTTAAACCGGTTATGGGACTGCGCCAGGTACTCGCAATTGCCATTGCTGCCATTTCCCCCACCACGTCCGTATTTCTCGTTTATGGTGCTGGCTTGGATTCGGCAGGGACCGGTGTATTTTGGGCATTCATCATCGGGGCGTGCATCGCTATCTCTATGGCGTTTTGTTACGCGGAACTGGGGTCCATATACCCAGGTGCAGGGGGAGCCTATACAATCGTCCGGCGCGCGCTGGGAAAACCGCTCGGATTTGTTGCAGTTTTCTTGTTTTTGGTTCTGGGGGTTGTGGTGACGGCAAGTATTCTGGTGGCTTCTTCAACATATCTGAATTCACTTGTACCCCAAATCCCCGTGAATTGGGCGGCCGTGGCCATGATGGCGATTGTCACGTGGTTCTCACTAGAACGTATCGGTACGGCGAGTTGGGTTGCCATGGTCATGCTGGTCATTGAGCTTGTCGTGATCCTGGTATTTATCGCTGTTTCCTTTACAGGCGTCAGTCACCCTATCGGATTCATTCTTCATCCGATTACGTTGAATGAGCATGGTATTCTAACCGGAGTCGGATTGACCTCCATGATGGCCGCAGTGGTGCCCGCATTGTTCGCCTTTAATGGCTACGACTGGCCGCTCTATTTTGCGGAAGAGACGATAGAACCTCGTCGCAATCTACCACGGGCGGTCATGATTGCCGTGTTGACTTCCGTCGTGGTGGAAGTACTGGCTGTTGTGTCTGCGACGCTCGCTATCCCGGACTTCGGCACTGCCATGAAGTCAAGTGCGCCACTTACCTATGTGGCACAGTCTGTGGCAGGCCACGTAGGTGCGACCATACTGATTATCGGGGTCGTCATCGCCATGTTTGACACCGGATTAAGCGGAAATCTGGCGTATGCCCGCATTTATTTGGATGCGGCGCGCAATGATAGCTGGCCGGAACCTATCAATCGCTTCTTTGGCAGCATGAATCGACGCAATGTCCCGAAGTGGGGGTTCGTCTTTCTCGGTCTAGGTAACGCGATCCTGTGTTACTTCACATCATTGAACAACCTCATCACGTTCACCGGTGTTATCATTGTGACCATCTATCTTCTGATTGCGATCTCCGCAATTGTGAATCGCTTCAAAGCCCGTTCGGAGGAACGGCCATTCCGGATGCCCATTTGGCCCCTCCCTCCCATCATCGCGATACTTGGCGTCGTCGTAGCCCTGACGCAACAATCGTCCGGTGACATCATTAAAACTGCGGTAATTGTGGTTGTAGCATTCCTGTACTGGATTGCATATTTGAGGCTAAAGGAACGCAAAAAAGAAATTGAAACGGAAACTGGAGTGCAGAATTTCGACAGCGTTGCATATGAGTTGAAGACGGAGGATTGAAGGCCCAAAATCTTTAAATTGGTATCCGCGCACCGTGCAAAACATGACTACAAGGATTCGCCGTCATGTTTTGCACGGTGCATGTATTGTAAGTTATTCTATTAATCAAAGAGAAAGCCGGCGTAACGGTCAACAGTCTGTTGGAGGAACCAATCGAATGTCGGAATTTGACTATGCTAAATTAAGAGAGGTTCGGCAACAAAAGGGGTATACGATCAAAGAACTCGCCGACGCCTGCGGCGTGAGTACCAGCCTGATCAGTCAAGTTGAACGCGGAAGAGTTGTTCCGACCCTTACCGTCTTTTGGAGGATATGTAATTATCTCGACATCCCTATGCATGCTTTTTTCCAAAAACAAGAGACCGACGAGAATCTGGTTGTACGTAAACATCAGCGCAAAATCATTCATTTTCCGGACTCTCATGTACGTTATCAGCTATTGACTCCGAACATGCATGGCCAAATCGAATTTCTTCTCGTCGAGATCGAACCCGGCAAAGCTCATGATCCAGAAGGTCTTGTTATGCACGCCGGTGAGGAATGCGGCTATGTGCTGGAAGGAGAACTCATCATTCGCCTCAATACCCATGAAATCCGTCTATATGAGGGGGACAGTATTTCATTCCCTTCTTCCACTCCTCATCGGTTCATAAATCCTGGGTCTGTAACATGTCGTTCCATTTGGGCCATGACACCTCCAAGTTTTTGAACAAGGCCCTTAGGGTGTCTCTGCATAGTGTCTGATAAGCCGCTTCTCTGGTACGGGGGCGTTACCTTCTTCGTAGGTGAGATGAGGATAATGTTCATTCCCTCGTGGACCAGAGGCGGTATCTTTATTCCGTTGTCTGCGATACCCTCCCGACTCATGATATAGTGTCCGTTCTCCTTGTCGGGGACCGTTCTCGCCTTCTTCCAAAGTGGATGAGGCATCAATGTACCAGAAGTTTCCGTCGTCGAACTCGGCCTCGTTCGATTCCTTCATCAACTGAGTCTATTTACCATTTGTGTAATATAAGGTTACGGGTGTATAGTCTTATTTTTTACCTTGCGTATATAATTTACCATTTACTACACCACATTCCAATTTTCTGGATACCCTTGTGGATCCCTCGGAAGAGCTGTCACGTGGGTTAATTTTCTACCCTGATATTCCCTAATATCATGCCGTCATTGACATACAGCACATTGTCCAACTCAATATCTGGATGCCTTACATATCGATGATCATTTATCATCTGAATAAGCATAACATTACATTGCACAAATTTACTCCTCTAGTGGACATAGATCAATGGAGCCACAGAAAGTAGACAATCTCCTGTTAGTAGGATGATACTGGGAATGCCAACCGAGAAAACGCTTAGGGAAGAAAATGCCAACATCGTCCATATACTCTACAAATCCATTGTGGATAGGCGGAAGGATTGGCAATAAATTGTTTATACCAATCTCCGTTAGCGGTAGCGTCCAGCCCCGTCAGATGAAGCCATGTGGTGCCGAGGCCAAAAGGCGGCAAGCCCGGGGTTAAGGCGCTCAACCAATGGGGTAGTTCCTTGCGTTTTACGGCAAAAACCACAGCCACGACGAACGGAAGCAATGCGACGATGAACGATTTAAGTAATTTATGCGACATCGCACCGGCTCATATGGAGCAGGCGATAGCATTGTTTCTAACCACGTTATTGCCTTGCATAATCCCCACCGCATTCAGGTATGCATCTCGCTTTTCCGCCGTGATTGGAATCTGGCAACTTTGGTTCTATTCCCACATATCTTCATAGAACACCATTTACGTCTACCAGTCGAATCCCAAAAGAGCAACACACAATCAGGATTTTCGCAGCGACGTATATGCCTGAACTTTTCTCCCGATAGAAGCTGTAGAGCATCAAACGCCACCAGTGATAGAAGTGAATCTCCAGGTGTCCCGAGAGGGAAAGGTAGAAGTTGATCTGCAACTAATTTGTAAGAAAAAGGTGTGTTCCTTATTCGTTCCTCGAGTTCCTCTATCCAATCTTCATCAGGTGAGTTTCCGGCCGCAATATGTTCGAAGTTGGTACGTAGAACAGCTCGAAACGATCGGATTTTCTCCAGATCGTTTGTTGTCCATTCTTCGTCTACTTCCAAAGATAACTGCATGGGATCCAACGCCTTCGCACATGTCATGGTTTTAATCCACAGCTTAAGATCGTCTGTTGATTTCAACAGATCATGTCGAACTCCTCGTTTGATGACTTCTGTATTTACAAGGTCCATAGAGAGAGAACCTGATATTAGTGGGAATGCCTGTTTTTTTGCGGACATGTTCCTGCCTTCCCTTCAACGTCCATTGACTGCGAGTAGCAAAGTGAGCATTTCGTATCCCTTCGTAAGAAAAAACTGACCAAACCATCATGAAGAGGAGAGCAACAATGACTCTTCATCAGATTAACTTAGATGACTCACTTTTGCACGGTGCTCTCTCATTGGGCGGAGATGTGGCTCGTCTTGGGGACGAGATGTGAGGGTACTAGCAGATGATGCCAGGGGGAACACAGGCATCAGGCTGTACTTACCTGAATCAAGGGATCCGCATGGTGATGTTTAAAAGCCTTGTCACATAAGACTTTTCACTCGTACAGCAACTCCCAAGTTAAGCTGGGAGCCCGACGTGAAAATCTTATGTTAAAACAATTTTCATCACACCATCTATATACGCACAGGTTTAACTAACCTAGAATAAATTATTGACTGGTTAGTTTGCAGAAGGATATACTTTTTTCAGCCGTGTTTTCGTGACAGACCTAGCGCAAACGAGGTGAGACTGATGCAACCACAAGACTGTATCCGTACCGTGACATCAAACGTGTCCACAGTCAGAATGTCTTATATCAGGAAAATGAGGGGGCAAGGGCGTAGTCCGCTGAAGATCAATGTAATGGACAGTGCGACAGGGTTTATCGGCGGATTTTTGACTATTCTTATCCTTGTTGTTCTAGCACATTATTCATCGTTCCCCTGGCTAATGGCCCCGTTTGGTGCCAGCTGCGTTTTGGCCTTTGCCGCCTGGCAAGCTCCGTTGTCACAGCCCAGAAACATTATTGGAGGGCATTTTGTTTCCACACTCGTAGGCTTAGTAATCTACCACCTTTTTGGAGATCAACCTTGGACGTTAGCGTTAGGAGTAGGGGTTGCCATTGCATCTATGATGCTGACAAAAACAACCCATCCGCCAGCTGGTGCGGATCCCCTGGTTGTTATACTGGATGGGAACACATGGATCTTTCTGTTATCTCCAGTTCTGCTAGGCTCTATTGTGATTGTTCTTATGGCATTAATCGTAAATAATCTAAGAAAAGAAAGACAATATCCGACTTATTGGGTGTAGAGTTCTCAAGCTCGATTTGACGACACCATGTTGAGACGATGGAGAATGAGAGATATGGTAAGACGTGGATTCGTAGCACCCAGGGATATCCTATGAGGATAGGAGTTCGCATTCCGAAATTGAGATGAGTTCAATGCGGGAAGAGCCTTGCCCTTCCCGCAAAACGTTTTTCAGACTCTGCTTTCATAGAGGCTACTTTGTCGGCTGGAACCACATCTACGGGCGGATGTTATCGAAAGTCCCAATAGAAGGGTACGTGCCGCGGGCCCTGCCTTCGCCGGACGGGGATGGCAGCCACACACACTGCCCATTCGGTAGTTTACTCATCGGTTCTGCTCAATAATTCACGCGCACAACGCTGTCCGGATGCTGTTTATAAAGGCTAATCGCCTGTTGGGCCATAAACAAGCCGACAGCTTTGTTTTGGTTCCAGATGGTCGAAAATTGATCGAGCGGAACGGGCTGATTCCCTACGTATGTTCCTACTTCAACCGTCAGTCCGGGGCGACCGACATTGTGCGTCCACCAATCCGTCAATCCGCCACCGTCAGAGGCCCCTATGGGCTCAATGGAGTACCCTGTCATGCTTCGAACTTTCGTCGCGTACCAATTGTCAGTGCTCTCTTGAGTGTGGGTCAATTTGTAGCCCCAGTAAATGACTCCGCCTGAAGAATGATACGCGACTTCGTCCTGCGGATTGATTTGATTGATTAATTTCAGCACAGCTTTGACTTCATTAATGTAATACGGCGCGGGCCCTTTGTAATTTTCGTACCACGGATGGTTTACAAGATCGTACCGAAGGTCCGCCCAGCCTCCGTCGTATTGGAGGTTCGGATCGATGCCCTGTGCGTTGGCTTTCCAGCGTTTGAAATTGCTGCTTCCGCCATTCCAACGCGTCAGGTTCGCCCAACTGCTTTGAGGGAAGGCAGACAAACCGAATTGTTCAAGTGTAACGCCGTCCGGGTTGACCATCGGGATAAACCAGATTGTCGCGTTGTTCAACACATTCCGCACGTTGTATCCGCCAATGGATTGACCTTTCTCGTACGCCTGAGCGTATTGCTCGATCATGTACATGTTTAAGACGGTCGTGATCCATTCCCGGGCATGGTGGGAGCCGTTGATGAACGCCGTTGGTTTTCCCTTGCCGATCGACACAGCGTAAATGCTGCGACCGTAAACAGTTCGTCCGACTATCTCCGAATGCACCAGATCTGGGTACTTGCGGGTTAAGGATTGGATGTCTTGAACCATCTTATTATATGTATAGGTTTGATAGGGATTGACGATTGTCTTCGGTTTCGTCGAAGATTCGGGAGAGAATCCAAACAAAGCATTCCATGTTGCCAGACCAACCACTCCATCGACCGTCAAGTGGTGAGCTTTCTGGAAGGCTTTTACGGCCTTCAATGTCTTTGATCCAAAAATGCCGTCCGCTGTACCACAAGAATAACCGAGCTTGTTTAATTGTTGCTGAACTTCTTTCACGTACGTTCCCCGACTCCCCATTTCTATCAAGTGCCCTGGGTATGTGACAGCCGTCGTGCTGTGTGATGAGGTCGCTGCATATGCCGTAGTTGGCAGAACTCCTCCAACTGTCCCCGCTGACAAAATACCCAAAGCAGAGAGCGCCAACATCGTCCTCTTCATCAAGATTCCTCCTTATTGGTATCTACAAGCAGTATAGTAAACTAAAAAGACCCACAAAAAGGATTTCAAAGGATTTCGTCTGTTGCATATGAACATGATGATTTCGCACAGGCCTACTGAATCCTTGATGATGCCTATGGTAGTCCTCGCGACACGCCTAACTGGGATTTGTTTATGATGCCGGCTCGCCTCATTTCAGTAGGCAGCACAGCGATCGCGGAGAAGCCAACATGTTAGAGTAATAGAAAGGAACACATTACATATTCGACCTTGCATTGGAGGCATTTTGGTGAGAAAAACAATCCTGGCTCTATCAACAATCACTGCATTGTCTACCGGTTCTATCTTTGTTCCCCCGACGACGGCTATGGCCTCCACATCCACATCCACATCTATCGCGTACCCGGGACACTTGATTCAGATTGGGTCTAGGGGAACCTATGTCAAGGAAATCCAAGAGCGACTGAACAAGCTCGGCTATTCAGCGGGTACTGCTGACGGGATTTTCGGTCCAAAAACGGTGAGTGCAGTGAAAGCTTTTCAACAGGCACATCACCTCGCCATCGATGGGATCGTGGGCCCGCAAACCTGGGATGCGTTGTTTAGCTCGACTGGAGCCTCCTTTTCTACGCATCCTGCGAACTCTACGAAGAGTACCGTCAAACTTTCATGGGAGCAACAAAATTCGATTGTGTTCGACGGCGCTTTTAAGGATTACCTGGAAGACCGCCACGACACCGTTTCTGTAGCTGTCTATGATGCGAATACAGGGCAAACGTACACGTACAATCCGAATGCGACCTATTGCACGGCCAGCATCGTGAAAGTTGCCCTGATGACCGTTTTATTGTACAAAGACCAGATCGCACATCGTGGAGTGACAGCCGCCCAGAAAAAACTGTTAACCCCCATGATCGAAGAGAGCGACAACAACATGGCATCAGAACTTTGGAATCAATTAGGGCGTGGGAAAGGGATAACCCCTTACCTTCGCAAATTCGGAATGAGCCACACGATAATGCGGAACGACGGTTATTGGGGCCTGACTGAGACAAACGTACTGGATCAGGTAACGCTTCTGAAACTGCTGGCATATCCCAACTCGATCATCGACAACACGAACCGACAGTATGCTCTAGGATTGATGGAACATGTCGTGAGCGGGCAGCGCTGGGGAGTGTCGGAGGGTGTCCCTTCGGGAACGACCGTTGCGTTGAAAAACGGTTGGTCTCCGTATGTTGCTGGAAATTGGCGCATTAACAGCATTGGCTACATTCATGGACATGGTCACAATTACGTAATTGCCGTTCTAACCTTCCACAACGCCAGTGAGGACTACGGAATCGACACAGTGGAGGGAATCTCAAGAATCCTGTGGAACACAATTGGAGAGGTGGATGAAAAGGTTGGTCACGAAACTAATTGAAACCCAACAGATACTGTAAGAAATTAAATCATGCGGCCTGTTCTATGAGCCCACAGCTTTAGCTGTGTGGCTCATGACCTAGATGCACAGATTTGGGTACAAATGGTATAACACAGGCAGAGCAGACTTAACTTCCGGAGACAACTTTACACCTTGTTTTTCGGTCCAGCGCCAGAACATAATGCGAATGTCCTCTTGGCCTGGGTTAGGAACGTAGATCTTCGTTCTCAAGCGCCCAGGGAGAACTAGTGCCTCATCGAAGTCTTCCAAGCGGTTGGTGGCCTCCATGACGAAGACCCGATCCCGCGGCTCGAACCCGTCCATCTCCGCCAGGAGTTGATTCAGCTGGCTGCCGTGGTACGGATTCATGCCTTCCCGTTTCCCGATAAAGATGGTGGTGTCTTGAGTTGAACCTTAATTCGTTGGAGACGCTCAGGATCGCGTGACAAAAACTCTTCAACAGACGCAGATGATGATGATGTACTAAAGCATGTTCACCGGCAATTCGATCTGTCTGACAACCATCCATTCTGTTCCGCAATGTACGCAGCTTCTACACGATTCCGAGCACCAGTCTTTTGAATCGCTGATGACAGATAGTTACGAATCGTCCCTTCGGATAAATGAAGTGCCCGGGATATGTCGGCAATGGTAGCCCCCCCAGCGGCTGCCCCGAGCACAATTCGTTCCCGTTCGGTGAGAGGGTTGGGCCCCACGCTCAGTGCCGATGCCGCCAAATGTGGGTCGATCACTCGATCTCCCGCCACGGCCCTGCGAATAGCTACCGCCAATTCCGAGGCCGGAGCATCTTTGACCATAAAACCGATTGCACCGCCGTCCAATGCTTGGCGTAGATACCCCGGACGTCCAAAGGGCGTCAAAATGAGGATACGACAATCCGGAAGATGCTTATGCAGTTCGGCCGCTGCTGTTAATCCGTCACTGCCCGGCATTTCGATGTCGATAAGCGCGACATCAGGATTTGTGGCGAGTGCGGCTGACAGCACCTCGTCACCACGCGATGCCTCGGCCACCACTAGAATATCGTGTTCCAGAGACAGTAGTGCTCGAAGCGCACCTCGGACCATGGCCTGATCTTCCGCAAGCAGAACGCGAATGACGTTATCCGTGTTCCCCACGATAGATTAACCATCCTTTTACACTTTTACAGATTTCAAACGGGCAAGTGTACTCGGAACAGAAAGCTGCCTGCGCCATCCGGACCTGCTTCAAGCTGTCCTTGTACCGCGCGGACTCGTTCGGCAATCCCAGACAATCCTGAACCGGCTACGAAAAGGTTCCCGGGTTTGACAGTCGTCCCCTCCTGGCTGCAACCGTCGTTCCAGACTTTCGCGTGTACATTCTCACGGTCTCCCCAAATTGTAATCTCACACTGCCCAGCTCTACTGTGTCGAATCACATTGGTTATGGCTTCACGTATTGTCCAAGCCAGAACCGAATCGATTTGTGGAGGTAGGCTGGCAACTGAGCAATCGATATTGCATGCAATGCCCGCAGCGAGCAGCATCTCCCGTGCGTTTTCCAATTCCTCAGTGAGTGTGGGCTTACGATAATTCATTACGGCCTGCCGGACCTCTTTCAGGGCCTCGCGAGCAACATTTTCAACATCTTGAATCTCAGCACTGGCTCGCTCTGGATCGAGAGGGAGAAGTCGATGTGCCAATTCACTCTTGAGCGCCATGAGGGAGAGACTGCGGCCAAGCAAATCGTGAAGGTCTCGGGCAAACCGCAGGCGTTCATTGGCGATGGCCTCCGCTACGGCAAGGCGTGCGATCTTCATTCGCGCAGCACGCAACTCGTGAATTGTCGCTCCCATACGGACAAACCCGATCATGCCGAGCCCGAGTCCACACATGACTACGACAGTAATGCCGATGTTCACCCAGCCGACTCTAACGGTGAGGCCGGTCGCAATGGCCGTTACCATTGTCGCCAATACCGCTCGGACGGCTAACTTAGCTGGGAGTACGAGGCCTGCACCACTAGCTGCGAAGAAAAACAGTTCTAACCAATTCGATCGCCAGAGCAGCGTGCTACCCACCGCCATCGCCGTGATCAAGCTGAGGAGCAACGTCAGCTTGTACAGGTTTCGTCGCCCCTTACCGTGGGGATTCCAGATGAGGTACACGTATAGCGCTGAATACGAAATGGCAACAACTAAGCCCGTGATGGTAGGAACTGTCCCCTCTTGAGAGATCAGCAAGTTCCGCACGGGAAGGTAGAGAAACAGAAGCCACATTGCGATAAAAGTTCGTTCCAAAATCGGCGGAAGGCCAAAATAGGACGTAAGTGAAGTGGATATTCGTTGTCTGACGGACTGATGATGCTGCTGTGTATGATCGAAGAGGTGCTGCGTTGCCCCCCTATAGAGCACCCTCGACAACCTCCTTGGGTCGTGCTTAACTCGATGTAAGGTACTCATCACGATGATACGCGATGATCGCTAATACTAAAAATCCCACTGTATAACCTGTGATCCAAGCAATATTGGTCCAGATGTCATGTCCGCCCTTAGCACCAAGCGTTGTCCAGCCCCACTCCGCTAGGTTGTATGAAGGCAGATAGGGAGCGAGTTCCTGAATGAACTTCGGAAGCAACGGAAGCGGCATAAACAGTCCTGACGCAAACGACATAGGAAAGAAGATGAGATTAGCGACAATGGTAGCCGAGTTTGGACCGGTTATGAGACCCAGTAGAAAGCCTAATACAATGAATGGAAAAGTTCCACATAACAATACACCGAGCACTTCGAGCGATTTACTGATTGGCATATGAATATGGGCGACGAAGGCACCGAAAGTAAAGAGTGCGGTCAATGTAATCAATTCAAACACTATCGCCATGGTGAATTTGCCGATGAAGTAGGTTCTGGTAGTGACGGGCGTGGTGCGCAGAAGCCGATACCAACCGCTTCCTCTTTCGCTTGCGACCGACGCACTGAACGAAGACATGGCCATGGACATTACGGCGTAGGTTCCAAAGGACGACATCATGTAGCATCCGGCATTGATGCCCGCCATTTGATCCTTGACATATGGCATGCCAAACATGGCAAAGAACAGAACAGGAAATAGCATCGTGGGAACGGAGAACATGGGCATACGAAACAGTTTAACGCATTCGAAATACACATAATGGAGGAGCGTCCCAATA
>NZ_BCRP01000023.1 GCF_001552655.1 Alicyclobacillus kakegawensis NBRC 103104
GCCTTCCCCCTTCCTCCCGGGGAAAAGCCCCTACTGAAACTTTACACGCTCATCATTTCAGTCCGGGTCAGGTTCCAATAAGTGAGACATCTCACTGTAGGCATTAGGCGATCGTGAATGGAGAGTGGACCCATTGACGCAGGACGTACTTGACCCAAGGCCTGGCCGCATGGGCCCTTGAGCGCAGGTAAGTGCACCTGCAGCCACTCTTCTGCTGCCCACTGCTTGCGCATGGCAATGTCGTGCCCGTGGGAGACACTCTGCGCGGCTGCCACCCAATTCGTACGCTTTTGCTGGGTGACACCTGTACCGGTACGAAAGTCCTCCTCATTAACTCAAACCGTCATCATGCGACCCAAGGGGTCCACTCCGGATACACTCCACCGTGTTCCATGTCGCATCATTCGACGGGCCAAAAGGTGAAACACCTGTCCCTCAATAACACCTAGATTCGCGGTGGTCGTGCTCTGTCGCCCATTGTCCATTGCTCACCCGTCATAACGTTATATCGAATACAGATTATTCACCTCGAAATCATCAACATTTTATTGAGAAGCGAGTAAGCCCCACATATACTCAACTTAGCTCATCGGAGTTTATGGAATTCATGAATTGCATCGGAGAGATGAGGAGGATGCCGAATGACCCGTATTGCTCTGGTTTCTGGAAGCCCATCGGAGCCATCCCGACTCGCGGCCGCGCTGAAATGGCTCAGTGAACATTTCGAAGCCCACGGCATTGACACGCAAACCATCCTGGTTCGGGATCTGCCGCCTGAGGACTTGTTGCTTGCCAGAACCCAGAGCGCAACGATTTCCCGAGTGAACCAGATCATTTTGGATGCGGATGCGGTGGTCATCGGAACTCCAATCTATAAGGCGTCGTATACCGGAGTGCTCAAGGCTTACTTAGATTTACTGCCAACCGGGGCGCTGGAGAACAAGCCCGTTCTGCCGGTGGCTGTCGGCGGCACCATCGCCCATTTGTTGGCCTTGGAATACGCGCTGAAGCCGGTTTTGTCCGTGCTGGGAGCCACAGCTTTGGAGAAGAGTGTTTTCGGGTTGGACACGCAGTTTATACGCAATGAATCGCCCGGCGGATATGATATCGCGCCAGACCTGCAGGAACGGCTGTCCGAGGCTGTGCAAGCTCTCCTAAAGAGATTCGATCCGGTAGCTTTGCGCTTGTCGTGAGTTCGCGCCAAGAGCAGCACGGAGGACATTGAGCCAAGCAGGAGCGACGGAGGTGGATGTGTTTATGGAGTTGTTTTGGTTTATCCCCACACACGGCGACGGTCGTTATCTGGGAACCCGCCAAGGCGCGCGGGCTGTGAATCACGCGTATTGCCGCCAAATTGCACAGGCTGCAGACGAAGTTGGGTTTTCCGGTGTGTTGTTGCCGACCGGTAAGTCGTGCGAGGATGCCTGGATTGTGGCGTCTACCATTGCGCCGTTCACCAAGCGCTTGAAGTTTCTCGTGGCGGTTCGCCCAGGGTTGATGTCACCGACGTTGGCGGCACGTATGGCGGCCACGTTGGATCGGTTTTCCGACGGCAGGCTGCTCATCAATGTGGTGACCGGCGGAGATCCGGTAGAAAACGCCGGGGACGGCCTGTTTCTGCCACACGACGAGCGGTACGCCCTGACCGACGAGTTCCTGTCGGTATGGAGACGCCTCCTGTCCCAAGAAGGCAAGGTAGATTATGCAGGCGAACGTCTGCGCATTGAGGGCGGTGAGGTACTCTATCCACCGGTGCAAAAGCCTTATCCGCCATTGTATTTTGGCGGTTCATCACCTGCGGCGATGGAAGTTGCAGCCCGGCATGTCGATGTATATCTCACCTGGGGAGAGCCACCTTCCCAAGTGGAAGAAAAAATATCCAAGGTGCGCAAGCTAGCGGAAGAGCAGGGACGGAAACTGCGGTTCGGCATCCGGCTGCACGTGATTGTTCGGGAAACCGCGGATGCGGCCTGGAAAGCTGCAGATGAACTCATCCAATACCTGGATGACGACACGATTGCAGCGGCACAACAAATATTTGCCCGCATGGATTCCGTGGGTCAGCAGCGCATGAGTCAGCTGCATAAAGGAGACAGGTCGCACCTCGAGATCAGTCCAAACTTGTGGGCGGGCGTAGGATTGGTCAGGGGAGGCGCGGGCACGGCGCTCGTCGGTGATCCGGAAACGGTGGCGGCGCGCATCAAGGAGTATCAAGAGCTTGGTATTGAGACCTTCATCCTCTCCGGTTATCCACACCTGGAGGAAGCATACCGGGTGGCCGAACTGTTGTTCCCTCTGCTCCCCGTTGAGAAAAGCCGCAGCGCGGATGAGCGTTCCTATATCAGTCCGTTTGGCGAAATGATTGCCAATGAGTTGATTCCGGATTCGCGCGATTCCGTCGCCTCCGGGTCGGCGACCTCATAAGGTCCCTGTAATCAGAGAGAACAAGTCTGGGAAATGGTGTAACCGGGCGTCCAACGAGGGGGAGAATGGATGAGAATACGGAAAGACGTTGTGCGGACGGCTGCAGTCGTTCTGATGACGGCGCTGGCAACCGCCGCTTGCTCTCCAAGCAACACAGGCAACAGTACCCAGACATCCGCACAAAATAAGCACCTTCCGAAGGTGATCCGGCTGGATTACGCTTACTACTCTCCTTTGAGCTTGGTGCTGAAGAGCCAGGGCTGGGCAGACCAAACGTTTGCCAAGGAAGGAATCAAGGTGCAATGGGTTTTGGACCAGGGGAGCAATACAGCGATTCAGTATCTGGACAGCAACAGCATTGATTTCGGAACGACCGCAGGAGGAGCGGCTGTGGTGGCGGCCGCCAAGGGATCACCGATTGAAGGGGTATACGTGGCCTCCAAGCCGGAATGGACGGCCTTGGTGGTCAATAAAGACTCAGACATTCATAGCGTTGCCGACTTAAAGGGGAAGACCGTGGCTGCCACGCTGGGGACGGATCCATACATTTTTCTGGTCCGGGCCCTTAAACAAGCCGGGCTATCCGTGAATGACGTAAAGATTGTGAATCTCCAACACAACAATGGCGCCGACGCATTGTTGAGGCACCAGGTGGATGCTTGGGCAGGACTGGATCCCTACATGGCCAAGCTGCAAGTCCAGGACGGAGCGAAATTGATCTATCGCAACCCAAATTATAATTCCTACTGCGTTTTGAACGTGCGGGACAATTTCGCCAAGACGTATCCTGACGCCGTGCGGCAAGTCTTGGAGTTGTATGAAAGGGCCAGGACATGGACAAAATCCCATCCGCAACAGGCGTTGAAGATCGTGGAACAGGACGCCAATCTGCAGCCTTCTGTGGCCAAGGTGGTTATGGACCGGAATGATTTTATAGATCCAGTCCCATCAGAGGCGGAGCGTCAGACCTTGGTGGAGACGGGACAAGTTCTCCAGCAGTCGAACATCATTCCGAAGAGCGCAGACGTTAAACAGGTGGTTGCCAAGTATCTTCAGCCTCAGTTTGCGCAGCAGGTCGTCAAGTGAGGATGAGATGGGAGCTATTGGATGGGGGAGGGCTCGTATGTCGGTTTCACCATCCGCCCGGAGACTGGTGCAGAGAATTCTGGTCGGCATTGTGATTCCCGTTGTGGTCGTGGTTCTGTGGCAAGTTCTCTGTCAACACGGTGTGTTCCCGTCCGATCTGCTGCCGGCACCCAGTGCCATTTGCCAGGCATTCGTGGCCATGGGCAGCAACGGAACTCTTTGGGCTGATGTGGATGCGACATGTGTCCGGCTCGTCCTAGGGTTTGTGTTTGGTGCTTTGGCGGGGCTTGTTCTGGGCGCATTGGTCGGTTTTTTCGAAACGCTCGAATGGCTGATTGACCCGATGATCCAATCCGTGCGATCCGTCCCATCGCTTGCATGGGTCCCCTTGTTCATCCTTTGGATGGGCATTGGTGAGGGCTCAAAGATCACGCTGATTGCCGTAGGTGTCTTTTTTCCCGTGTATTTAGCCACGATGAACGGCATTCGATACGTGGACAGGAAACTGCTTGAAGTCGGTCAAGTGTTTCGGTTTCCCCGGTGGAAATTGATTTGGCGCATCACCATTCCCAGCAGTTTGCCGGCTATTTTCACCGGGCTTCGGGCGGGGTTAGGGCTCGGGTGGATGTTTGTGGTCGCGGCGGAACTGATGGGGGCCAGTCAGGGATTGGGCTACTTATTGGAGACCGGACAAAACACGTATGCCCCGGAGTTGATAGTGGGCAGCATCGTTCTCTTTGCCATTCTGGGCAAGGTCTCGGACGGCATTTTGCGTGTTTTGGAGCGAAGGTTGTTGCACTGGCATGACAGCTTTGGCAACCGCGAGACTGGATGGCCGCAGACACGGGGTTCGCTGGACACGCAAGCACCAGGGCACTAGGGGGATGGTGCATGCTGGAAATTCGTGAGTTGACCAAAGTATTCAAGAACGGGAAGGTTGCCTTTGAGGACATATCTTTCCGCGTCGGGCCTGGGGACATTGTCGGCATCCTGGGGCCAAGTGGGTGCGGGAAGAGCACGTTGCTACGTGTCATCGCGGGCTTGGAGCAGGCCGAATCGGGAGTAGTGAGTTTTTACGGCCAGCAGGCGGGCAGCCAAATCCAAGATGCGGTGGGCGTGATTTTCCAGGAGCCGAGGCTCATGCCATGGTTGACGGTCTTGGACAATGTTTCATTCGGTCTCCAGGCTTCGAGGAAAACCAGGCATCAAGAAGCTTCGGCAATTTTGGAAAAAGTAGGCTTGCGGGGGTATGAATTGTTTTACCCTCGCCAGTTATCCGGTGGGATGGCGCAACGCGTTGCGATTGCCAGGGCCTTGGTCGCGTCCCCGGACATTTTGCTGTTGGATGAGCCGTTCAGTGCGTTGGATGCGTTCACGCGGATGCAGCTGCAAGACCTGTTATTGGAGATTTGGGCAGAGAACCGCTGCACGTTGCTGTTGGTCACCCATGACATTGACGAAGCGCTCTATCTCTGCAACACCATCGTCGTTATGCAAGGGCAACCGGGGCGTGTGGCGGAGGTGGTCACTCTGCCTGCGGACAGGCTTCACACCCGAGACCTGGAGTCGCTGGCAGACGTGAAGAAATCTATCTTCAATATTTTGAAGTTGCAGGGGGCCAGTCTGGCATCCAGGCAGAGTCGAACCGCACCCCAGTCCACAGGTTCGTCTCTGACCGTTTCGGAACCTATCCCGTCGAATACAACGTCTGGAGGAATGTAAATCGCCATGGACAGGGGACAGCGCTTTCTGGCCAGTCTGCGCGACGGCCGAAACGTTTGGCTGGACGGTCAACGGGTGCCGGATGTCACAAAGCATCCGGCTTTCACGGGAACGCTTCGTACCATTTCACGCTTGTTCAATACCTTGGATACCCCAGGTATTCAAGAGCAGATTGGATTCGTGAGTCCGCGGTCGGGGAGTTATGTTCACAACGCGTTTCTGGTGCCCAAAAGCCAGGAAGATTTGGGCCGCCGCACGGCGGCGTTTGCACATTGGGCCGAGCAAACCCAAGGTGTAATGAGCCGCTTGTCCGACTATGCCAGGTCGATGGTGACCGGATGGTATGCAGTACGCGAGGCGTTCGCCGCGGATGATCCGCACTTTGTCGAGAAAATCACCCGGTACTACGAAACGGCCAGAGACGAAGACCGGTTCTTGACCACCGCCCTGCTCGATCCCCAAATCAATCGAGCCAAGCGAATCGACGACGAGAATCCCGATGCGGTGTTGCGTATTGTACGGGAGAATTCGGATGGCGTGGTTGTCCGTGGGGCCAAAATGATTGCTACGGCCGCGCCTTATACGCACGACTTTTTGATCTTCCCTTTTTACCACGTGGATGCGGCCCATCCTGAATACGCGCATGCCCTCATTGTGCCCGCCAACCTTCAGGGCCTTCATATTGTCTGCAGGGAGTCATTCGCGTCGGCGGACACGGAACAGCATCCGCTCAGCAGTCGATATGACGAGATGGACGCCGTGCTGATCTTTGACGACGTCCTGGTACCGTGGGAGCGCGTGTTGCTGAAGAACAACCCAGACGCAGTGTGGCGGCTTAGGCAAAACACTTCGGCGAACGCTCTGGCATTCCATCAAACCGTTGTTCGGGCGGTGGCCAAACTCCGGTTTGTGACGGGGGTCGCCTGCGCCGTGGCGGAGGCGATTGGGGTCAACGGATTTCTCCACGTCCAGGAGAAACTGGGGGAGCTGTTGACCCAGGTTGACACCCTGCAGGCTCTCGTCACGGCTTCTGAAGTGTACTCCTATCTCGATGAATTTGGCAACCAGATTCCGGCCATCGGGTATCTGGAAACAGCCCGCAACCTTAACAGTCGATACTATCCGCGTGCAATCGAGATTTTGCAGCAAGTCGGAGCCGGCGGATTCATGCAGGTGCCATCACGCGCCTCTGCTTACGAAGGAACGGTGTCTGATCTGATTGACAAGTACTTCGCTGGAGCTACTGTGCCCGCGAGTGCCAAGATCAAGCTATTTCAACTTGGGTGGGACCTTATCGGCAGTCAGCTGGGTGCTCGGCACCAGCTGTATGAACGGTACTACGCGGGTGATCCGGTACGCATGTATGCCAATCAGTACCTTCATGCGGACAAGCGGCCATACACCCAGCCGGTGTGGGATCTCATCCGCCAGTCTGAGGCGTGAGGGCCGGTCCAGGTCGACGGCTCCGCAGCAACGACGGTCGACTGGTTCCCGTCCGGCAAGGAGTGAGCACAGGGATGAAGCACGACAGGATCTATCTCAACGCCTTTGTGATGAATTGCGTAAGTCACCAATCTCCAGGGCTCTGGACGCATCCGTCGGACCAAGGATACCGCTATACGGATATCGATTTCTGGGCCGAATTGGCCCAGACATTGGAGCGCGGTCGGTTTGACGCCGTGTTTTTGGCGGACGTACTGGGAGTGTATGACGTCTATCAAGGCTCGCGGGATGCAGCAGTTCGGCATGCCGCTCAGGTCCCGCTCAATGATCCGATGCTGATTGTGCCGGTCATGGCGCAGGTCACAACCCGTTTAGGTTTTGGTGTCACGGCATCAGTCAGTTATGAGCCTCCTTATCTATTCGCACGCCGGATGTCCACGCTGGATCACTTGACCAAGGGGCGAGTGGGCTGGAATATCGTGACTTCCTACTTGGACAGTGCAGCGCGCAACCTGGGCCTCCAGCGACAGATGGATCACGATGCCCGTTATGACATCGCCGAGGAATACCTTGAGGTTTGCTACAAGCTCTGGGAAGGCAGCTGGGAAGACGATGCTGTCGTGCGGGATCGCAGGCGGGGGGTCTACGCGGAACCCGATAAGGTGCATGCCATTGGACACCATGGCACCTATTTCACTGTTCCCGGAATCCATCTTTGCGAGCCCTCTCCCCAGCGCACGCCGGTGTTGTACCAGGCGGGGGTGTCCAGGCGCGGGCGCGCGTTCGCGGCACGCCACGCAGAGTGTGTGTTCATCATTGCACCGACCTTGGCCATGGCCAAGACCTATGTGCAGTCTATCCGGGCGGAGGCAGAAAAGATTGGCCGAGACCCGTCGCAAATCCGCGTTTTTTCCATGTTCACACCCATTGTTGGCCGGACCCAGGCGGAGGCGGAAGAAAAGTACCTGGATTACATCCAACACGCAAGCTACGAGGGGGCGCTCGCCCTGTACGGGGGATGGAGCGGTCTGGACCTTTCCAAATACGGGCCGTCGGAGCCACTGCAATATGTCCGCAGTGACGCCATTCACTCAGCGGTGGAAGTCTTTACGAAAATGGATCCGGACCGTCAGTGGACCGTGGAGGAAATCGCCCGGTTTATCGGAATTGGCGGCCGGGGACCTGTGTTCGTGGGCACTGCCGACCGGATTGCCGACGAGATGAAAGCCTGGGTGGACGAAGCGGGCGTGGACGGATTCAATGTCGCGTATGCCGTCATACCCGGGACGTTTGTGGATTTTGTCGACATGGTCGTCCCCACGCTCCAGAGGAGGGGGCTCGTATGGAACGATTATGCGTTCGACACGCTGCGGGGCAACCTGTACGGCGGTCGTCCGTACTTGCCTGACGACCATCCCGGGAGACAAGTGCAGGTGAGAAACTAGCGCTTTTTGGGAGGAGAGGCCAAGCGAAGCGGTGCCCCTTTTTACTCCCTTGCTGTCCAAGGGCAACGGGGCATGCATAAGGCCGCGGGTGTCCGGAAGGAGGCATAATGGTGCAGTCCAACGTCGTCTTGAAACAACAACCCGTTGTACGAATGAATCCCTTGCAACGCACGACCCAGTTCTTCGCGGCAGTCATGGAGAGATATCTGCCGGATCCGTTTGTGCTTGTGATGATGCTGACCCTGGTGATGCTCCTTTTAGGCATCACGGTTTCTCATCAGAGTTTGCCGGCGATGGTACGGGATTGGTCGAACGGTTTTTGGGGGTTTTTGGAGTTTTCCATGCAGGTCGCGTTGGTGGTGGTGACGGGATACGCCTTGGCAGTATCTCCGCCAGTCGCCAAACTTTTGAACTGGTGTGCCTCCCGTGTCCATAGTCCCCTTGGGGCGATTGTGTGCGCGACCGTGGTCTCGTGCATCGCTTCCTACATCAATTGGGGATTCGGGTTGATTGCCGGGACTTTGATGGCGCAGCAACTCGCGAAGCGGATTCGTGGTATTCACTATCCGCTGTTGATTGCGAGCGCCTATTCAGGATGGATTGTGTACGGCCTCGGGGTGTCCGCGACCATTCCTATCACCCTGGCCACGGCTGGCAATCCGTTCGCGGCGTCGATTGGCGGATTAATCTCCTTGCGGCAAACTGTGTTTCTTCCGGCTGTTGTGGTGGATGCAGTCGTCCTGATGGTCACCCTGCCCATACTCAATATCCTCATTCACCCGAAGCGTGACGCCGTGTTCGATATCAATCCGTCTTCATGGGAAACGACGGATAGACAGGACAGCGTGCCGGCGGCCAGGACGCCGGCCGAGAAGTTGGAGAGGATGCGGCTGCTGAATGTCATCATGGTGCTCATGGGAGCCGGCTTCCTGGGCTATCATTTTTCCTCCGGTGGGTCTTTGGACATTGACACATTGAACGCTATCTTCCTCTTTTGTGGGTTGTTGTTTCATGGCACTCCGGCAGCCTATGTTCGCGCTGTGTCAGAAGGCGTTCGAAGCATTGGCGGCATTGTGCTCCAGTTTCCGTTTTACGCCGGCATTATGGGCATGATGAAATCCTCAGGACTGGCGGTCGCCATTTCCAAGTGGATGGTTGATATCTCGACTGTGCACACCCTGCCTCTGTTTGGACTTTTGAGCTCTTTTCTCATCAATTTCTTTGCTCCTTCTTCAGGGGGGCATTGGGCGATTCAGGGACCATTTATGATTGAAGCAGCCAAAAGCCTGGGGGCCGATGTG
The DNA here is from genome assembly GCF_001552655.1 of Alicyclobacillus kakegawensis NBRC 103104. Classification (GTDB taxonomy): domain Bacteria; phylum Bacillota; class Bacilli; order Alicyclobacillales; family Alicyclobacillaceae; genus Alicyclobacillus_G; species Alicyclobacillus_G kakegawensis. The sequence continues at coordinate 9,422 of NZ_BCRP01000023.1, forward strand.
GCGAGAACCAGTATGGCCGTGCAGATGGGCTGCTCATGGAACGACTTAGTGCAACCCTTTTGGCTGATTCCCATCTTAACGCTGGCTCGTCTAAGCGTCCGCCAGATTATGGGCTACACCATCGTACCCTTCTTCTGGGTAGGTATCGTCTACGTCGTGACCGTCTTGATTTGGTAGCACCGGAGTTTGCGCGGAGGGCCCAACTGACCGTAACCGTTTCACTGGAAAAGGAGGGTATTGGCATGCCATCTGAAGCTATCAAGGAAAGCATCGATTATATGGAGAAGGCAGCCCGATTGGCAAGACGGTTTCGCGAAGATGCCGTGGAACGCGATAAAGTGGGTGGCACCCCAAAAGAGCAGCGGGACTGGATACGCGAAAGCGGGTTGTTGAAACTGTTGATTCCCAGGAGTTACGGCGGTTTCGGTCTGCCCTGGTCCGCGGTCCTGCGGGTTGTACGGGAGTTCGCCCGCACCGACGCAGCCCTGGCTCATGTGTACGGATACCATTTTCTCAGCCTTTCATCCGTACATCTTGCTGGAACAGAGGAACAACAGCGGTACTACTACACGGAGACAGCCAAATATAACTATTTTTGGGGGAATTCTGTGAACCCTCTTGACAACCGTACGTTCGGAGAGAGAACGTGCGATGGCGTGATTGTGAACGGAAGGAAGTCATTCAGCTCTGGGTCTCCAGACTCGGATATGCTGGTTATTGCATGGAAAGATCAAGAAACCAGGGAATTGCGCAAAGGCATTGTACCAACTGACCGTCCGGGGGTGATCGTGCATGACGACTGGGATTGCATGGGACAGAGGCAGACAGGCAGCGGGACAGTATCTTTTCACAATCTGAAGCTGCATTCATCCGAGATCCTGGAACGAGCTTATATGGAGGACAACGCATTTTCCACGTTGACTCCCATTCTTTCCCAGAGCATTCTCGCGTCGGTATTCGTCGGCAGTGCACTGGGCGCCCTGGAGGAAGCTCGGCAATATACGAAGACGGAGGCACGGGCCTGGTACCGATCAGGGGTTGAAAACGCGTCCGACGAGCCATCGACGCTAAGTCGGTACGGACAGATGTGGACAAATTACCAGGCAGCACTCAGCCTCGTCGAGAAAGCGGCTGTGAAGCTGGACGAAACGTGGGAGAAAGGCGTGTCGCTCACGGATGAGGAGCGAGGGGAATGTGCAGTGCTGGTGGCAGCCGCCAACGTCCAAGCGGGCAACACAGCGCTTGATATCACTTCGCGGATTTTCGAGGTGATGGGCGCTCGTTCGACAGCTTCCCGTTATGGGTTCGACCGCTTCTGGCGCAATGTGCGCACGCATACATTGCACAACCCTGCAGAGTTCAAGCTGCGGAACGTTGGGAATTGGTTTGTAAACCGGGAGTGGCCAGAGCCCGGGTATTACTCTTGAGGTCTACGGGCCAGACACCACCCCCTGAAGGCAGAAAATTGACTTTACCAAGAGGATTACTTTATAATGTTATCAACTCTTCCCATACATCCTGGGTCCATCTGACTTTCTCAAATATGGAATGGCCACTGCAGAGGGGGCTCGCGTGTGAAGACGGGCGTTCCGCTTTACCAACACCTCAAGGCTGAAATTTTGCGCGACATTCAGGCCGGAAGGTGGCGCCCAGGTGATCAAATTCCCTCGGAAACAGAATTGGCGCAGGAAATGGGTGTAAGCCGGATAACGGTCCGCCAGGCCATCGCTGATCTCGTGTCGCTCGGATACCTAGCTAAACGGCAGGGCAAAGGGACGTTTCTACTGCGACATAAAGAATCTCTGACGGCGTCGAAGCTTCGTGGTTTCGCCGAGGAGCTGCGGGCACGTGGGTGGCAGGTCAAAATGGACGTTAGAGGGGTACGCATGATGACGACGTATCCCCAGATTGTGGCTGACCATCTGCGCATTCAACAGCCTGCCCAGGTGATTCAGATTCGTCGTATTGCTTGGGTCGAAAATGAGCCCGTGTTTCGAGAAACCTCCTATTTAATTCCTCCGCCCAAGGCGGCTTTGGACGAGCTCCAACAGCATGTGGACGCGTACAACCATATCTATGGTTTTTTTGAACAGCATGGTGTGAGGATATCTTTTGGCAGTCAACAGATTTCCGCGACGCGTTCCGTGTACGAAGACATGTTGGAGCTGGGCATCCGCAGCGACGAGCCGGTTCTCATGATTCGACGTGTAACATCGGATCAGACCGGCACCCCGGTGGAATTTTCCGAAGTGCGCTATGCCTCCAGCAGGTATCAGTTTGAAGTGAGCCTAGTGCGGGAATGATGGTGAAGCAAAGCGGGCGTTTCGAGCGGCCATTTGGCCGCTCTCAGCCCGCAAATCTATAGGATATACTCAACCACTCACGCGGCCGTCTGGGGGCCGGCGAAGTATTCGTGCAGCACCAGGGACGCGGCACCGACGGCGCACGCGTTGCGGCCGAGGGACGAGGTCTGGATGCGCAACTGCGTATAAGGAACGGTGAAGCACCGGTTCTGCACGGCCTGCTCCAGTGGGCGCAGCAGCCACTCTCCGGCTGCGGACAAACGGTTGCCAATGAGGATCAGCGAAGGATTCAGTCCCCCCACCAGGTTGGCCACCCCGATGCCCAGGTACTGACCCACCGTTTGAATGGCCCGCAACGCGTCCGCATCCCCAGCATCCAGACGTGCCAGGATGTCTTCACTGCTGCAGGCCAATCCGGTCAATTGACGGTACTTCTGCACGAGCGCGCGCTCCGACGCATACATCTCCAGACAGCCATGATTTCCACAGGAGCATTTGAGCCCCTGCGCCTCAATCGTCATGTGTCCGAACTCGCCAGCGATACCTTGGCTGCCGCGTACCAACTCGTTGTTGACGATGATGCCCGTGCCGATACCCGTGCCAGCGCTTATGTAGATGAGATCCGACACCTCTTTGCCGACACCAAACAACTTCTCGCCGAGTGCGCCCGTGTTGGCCTCATTATCCACGTAGACCGGTAGGTTGAGGTAGTTCTCCAGGAGCGCGCTGAGGTGCACGTCGCGCCACGCCAGGTTGGGCGCGTTGAGCACGATGCCGTGGGAATAGTCCACCAGTCCCGGAACGCCAACGCCCATACCAATGACACCGAGCGACGAAGACGGAAGCTCCGCTTTGAGGTCATCCACCGCGTGCACAATGGATTCCACCATCTGTTGGGGGCTCTTGTTGTCCGCCAGGGGAAATTCGCGGACAGCCACAATTTCTCCGGACAGGTCGCTCACGATGATGCGGACATAATCCACGCCCAAATCTACTCCGACAACATAGCCAGCTCGGGAGTTGAACAAAAGCAAGACTGGCCGCCGCCCTACACGGGCGCGTCCGTGGCCAATCTCCAGCACCAGGTCTTCGTGAATCAATTCTTCTACAATGCTCGATACTGTCGCCTTGTTCAGGCCCGTCTGAACGGAAATCTGCGTCCGCGAGATAGGACTGTGGAAGCGTAGGAGGTTAAGAACAATCGACTTGTTCAACTCCTTGATGAAGGCTTGATCACCTGTTCGTTTCATGCTGCTATCGTCCTCTATCATGAAATTCATTCTTACATTAGAAAAAGCAATGCCACAACCAGTTCCAAATCGCCATCCCAACATGCGTTTTGCATATGATCGGCGCCTTTTGTCAGCAAACCACAAATAGTTTGTTCAGTCAACTATTGAAATCATCCGGACAGCGCTCCGCTTACGCGCCACATGTGCGCAGGTGCGACGTTCCGCTTTGAAAATCGGTGTCTGGGAATTCTCTTGTATTTCCTCACCTGTTCACGGATCTCCTGCTTGTCAGACTCGCTCAATTGCCGATGTCCAGTTCGTTCCGGTCTATGTGCTTGACGGAATCGATGCGGGTGCTCGCGAACACCTAGTTCATCGTATCGATGATATATACTTACATATACTCACGCACATCGTCCCGAGACAAGCCGGGGACCAGTTTCTTCCATCCTCGGTTGGAATAGTCCATTATCACCTCAAGGGCTACATCCATTAAGACATAAAAATTCTGCGGGTCTTGAAGGAATCGGGCCAAGTCTCTCGAATATAGCAATTAAAATAGTTTGTTGCCTATCTAAACTAATAGAAATCTAGGTTACAACTGGGTCACAAGGTACATTCCATCTGACTTGCTTGTCGGTATATGGCCACACAGCCTGCTAGACTGTGAATCCGGTTTCTTGCAGGAATACTGAGGGAGGAATGGTAACATGACACCTTATCTCGACGCTGCTCGGCCCATCGATGAGCGTGTGGACGATCTCCTCGCTCAAATGACCCTTGAGGAAAAAGTCGCCCAGCTCACCTCGTTCTGGGCCTACGAGGTGTTGGACGGTTTGACCTTTTCCGAGTCGAAGGCTGAGCGCCTGATGCACCACGGCATCGGCCAGGTTACCCGCATCGGCGGCGCCACCAATTTGGGCCCGGTGGAGACTGCGCGGTTGGCCAATCAGATCCAATCCTATCTTCTCCAGCACACGCGCCTGAAAATCCCGGCCATGGTGCACGAGGAGTCGTGCAGCGGCTACATGGCGCAAGGGGCGACTTGTTTCCCGCAGACGATTGGCATCGCGAGCACTTGGGACGTGGACGTGGTGCGCCGGGTGGGCGAGGTGATACGTGCCCAGATGCGGGCGGCGGGCGCACATCAGGCGCTGGCGCCGCTCCTGGATGTGACGCGGGATCCGCGCTGGGGCCGGGTGGAAGAGACGTTCGGGGAAGACCCGTACCTCGTCGCGCAGATGGGGATCGCTTATGTGCGCGGTTTGCAGGGCGATAGCCTGCGCGAGGGTGTTGTTGCCACGGGCAAGCACTTTGTCGGGTACGGGGCTTCGGAAGGCGGGATGAACTGGGCGCCCGCGCACATCCCGGAGCGGGAGCTGCGGGAGGTATACCTGCATCCGTTCGAGGCGGTGGTGCGCGAGGCGCGTCTCGCCGCCATCATGCCCGGCTACCACGAGCTGGACGGGGTCCCGTGCCACTACTCGCATGAACTGTTGGCGGAAACCCTGCGCGGCCGCTGGGGATTTGACGGGATTGTCGTCTCCGACTACTTCGCTATCAACCAGCTCTTCGAGTACCACCGGGTGGCCAAAGACAAGGTTCAGGCAGCTGAGTTCGCGGTCAAGGCAGGTGTGGACGTGGAGTTGCCGAGCCGTGACGTGTACGCCCAGCCGCTGATAGACGCCGTGGCCTCAGGGCGCCTTGAGGCGGCCGAGGTGGACGCGCTGGTGCGCAGGGTCTTGACCATGAAGATGCGGCTCGGCCTGTTTGAGCACCCGTTTGTGGACGAGGGCCAGGCCATCACCGTGTTTGACAACGCCGAGCAGCGCGGACTGGCGCGCGAGGCGGCGGAGAAGTCCATTGTGCTGTTGAAGAACGACGGCGTGCTGCCGCTCTCGCGCGAGGTTTCGCGGATTGCCCTGATCGGGCCCAACGCCGACAGCGTACGCAACATGGTCGGCGACTACGCGTACCCGTGCCACATCGAGTCGCTGCTGGAGATGCGGGATGACGACAACGTGTTCCATACCCCGCTGCCGGAAAATGTCGATACGGTGGACCAGTTTGTGCGCATGAATAGCATCCTGCAGGCGCTGCGGGCGAAGGTCGGGCCCGAAACCGAGGTCCGCTACGTCAAAGGCTGCGACGTGCTGGAGACGGGCGCCGACTTTTCCGAGGCCATCGCGGCCGCCAGAGACGCGGAGGTGGCGGTGGTCGTGGTCGGAGACCGCGCGGGTCTGACCGCGGGGTGCACGACCGGGGAATCGCGGGATCGGGCGACGCTCGGACTTCTGGGTGACCAGGAACGGTTGGTTCAGGAGGTGGCCGCCACCGGCACGCCGACAGTCGTGGTCCTGATCAGCGGCCGCCCGCTCGCCATCCCCTGGCTTGCCGAACACATTCCGGCGATTGTCGAGGCGTGGCTCCCGGGCGAGGAGGGGGCCGAGGCGGTAGTCGATGTCCTGTTTGGCGACGTCAACCCCGCGGGTCGCTTGCCCATCAGCGTGCCCCGCTCGGTCGGACAGGTGCCGGTGTACTACGGGCACAAGCTCTCCGGCGGGCGTTCGCACTGGACTGGCAACTATGTGGATGAGAGCACCAAACCGCTCTTCCCGTTCGGGCATGGACTCAGCTACACTCGTTTTGAGTATCGGGACCTTGCCTTCTCGAGCCCGCGGGTGGATGTGCACGGGCAGGTCGAGATTGCCTGCACGGTGCAAAACGTCGGAAATCGCGACGGCGACGAGGTGGTCCAGCTTTACATTCGCGATCCGCAGGCGGACGTCACCCGTCCGGTGAAGGAGCTGAAAGGTTTCGCCCGCATCCACTTGGCAGCCGGTGAGTCGGCGCGGGTGACGTTCACCCTGTCCGCCCATCAGTTTGGGTTTTACAACCGAGCCATGGAGTTTGTCGTGGAACCGGGCGAAATCGAGGTGATGGTGGGCGCCTCCAGTGAAGACATCCGGCTTCAGGGCGTCTTCACGCTGACCGGCGAGACGGCTAGGGTGGAAGACGAAAAGGTGTTCACCACCCGCGTGCAGGTCCACCCGTCCGTCCATTGAATTCGGTTCATCTTTTGCTGCGGGCTGTGTGTGGGCGCAGCCGGGTTGTCCCATTCTCTCCAGGATGGAGCCCGGCATCCCCTGCGGGAAGTGTCCCCAGTGTCGGCAGGGTCGTTACAATCTGTGCCCGGACGTGCGGTTTTTTGCCACGCCGCCTGTGGACGGAGCGATGACGGAGCGGATCAACCACCCGGCTGCGTTCACCCATCCCGCCGACGGCTTGACCCCAGAGGAGGCCAGCCTGGCGGAGCCATTGTCGGTAGGGATTGCCGCGGTGCGCAAGGCGGCGCTGCATCTAGGGGAGCGGGTGCTCATCCTGGGAGCCGGCCCTGTGGGCCTACTGACCGCCCTTGCGGCCGACGCCGAAGGGGCGGTGGTGACATTGTGCGACGTGCAAGTCGACAGGTTGAAGGTCGCGGAGCAGTTCGGGTTCTCGACCTTGGTCTTCGACGCCCAGCGGGATGGTGTGTACGACGCGGTCATCGACTGCAGCGGCAGTGGTCAGGCGGTAGCCTGGGGGCAGCGAGTGGTGCGGCCCGGCGGGCGCATGGTCTTGGTCGGGATGGGGGCGGCCGGGGCCGTGCAGCTCGACGGTTTGGACCTGTGCCTGCGCGAGGTGTCGGTGCAGGGCGTGTTCCGCTATGCCAACACGTTCCCGGCGGCGATTGAACTCCTGCGGCGGCGCCGCGACGTGTTACCGGTCTTCACGGGGCACAAGATTGCGCTGGCGGAGCTGCCTCGTTGTCTGCGCACCGGATCGTACAAGAACCATGTGAAAACCCTGGTCATGCTGTGACCGACTATAACGAATGCTATCTGGACAAGCGCGAGAAGATCGACCGTCTGCCGCGCTGGCTAAGAGTCCGGCGTCCCGGGCTGCAGCAGCGTTGCCGGGCGGTCGAGAATTCTCTCTTGACTTGAATACAAGTATACAATAGAATCCGGGGTGAAAGGATTCCGTCTCTTTCGGCTTGGGCGAGAGATGCGAGTTTACATACAGCGAGGAGGCGTTGGCATGGTCAAGGTGGCCGTCATTGGCGCCGGGGCGATTTCTAGCAGACATATCCAGGCATACCTCACGTTTCCAGGTAGAGCTGAAATTGTGGCTGTATCGGATGTGTACCCGGAGAAGGCGGAACAGCAAATCGCGCGCTACAACCTGAACGCGCGGGCGGTCAAAGACTACCGTGAGCTCTTGGGCAATCCGGAGATTCAACTGGTCTCGGTGTGCACGCCGCCGGGAACGCACGCGGAGATCACCTGCGCCTTTCTCCAGGCGGGAAAGCACGTGTTGGTCGAGAAACCGATGGCCGCGTCTCTGGCGGAGTGCGATCAAATGCTGCGAGCGGCCGAAAGGGCGCAAAAGGTGTTGTCGGTGGTGGCGCAAAACCGTTTCCGCACGCCGATGATGAAACTCAAGCAAGTCCTGGAGGCCGGGGTGGCCGGCAAGGTGTTGCACGCACAGGTGGATTCGCACTGGTGGCGGGGGCACAGCTACTATGACCTGTGGTGGCGGGGCACCTGGGCGAGCGAGGGCGGCGGGTGCACCTTGAATCACGCCGTGCACCACATCGACGCCCTGCAGTGGATGATGGGGATGCCGGCACAGGTGCAGGCGGTGATGGCCAACCTGGCCCACGACAATGCGGAGGTTGAGGATATCTCGCTGGCGCTGCTGCGGTTTGGCAACGGTGCTCTGGCGCACATCACCAGTTCGGTCGTCCACCACGGCGAGGAGCAGCAGCTCGTGTTCCAGGCGGAAAAGGCGATGGTGGCGATGCCATGGCGATTGTACGCCTCTGTCTCGCGTGAAAACGGATTCCCCGAGCGGGCTGTAGATGTCGAACGGGATATCCAGGGCTTCTACGACTTGCTGCCGGAGCTTTGCTACGAAGGTCACACAGGGCAGATCGACAACGTGTTGACGGCGCTGGAGACCGGGCAGCCTGTGCTCATTGACGGGGTTCAGGGGCGGCGAACCCTGGAGCTCATCACCGCCATCTACAAGTCGGCCATCACCGGAGAACCGACAACACTGCCGCTCGCCGCAGATGATGAATTCTATACCCGCGACGGACTGCTTGCGCGGGCGCCCCACTTCTATGAGAAGACGAGTTCTGTCGTTTCCTTTGCGGACAACGAGATCACGACCAGCGGCACCTACGGGCGCAACGCGCAGGTCAGGTAGGAGGCGTCACCATGTCGAAAGCGGACGGGATGAACTACGCCCCGAAGGGGAAACCCAACCCGGTTTGCGAAAAGGGGGACTTTGTGTTTGCCGCCGTGGGGCTGGATCACGGCCACATCTACGGCATGTGCAACGGGCTCTTGGAGGCTGGTGGAGAGCTTAAGTGGGTGTATGACGAAGACGAGGAAAAAGTGCAGGCGTTTCAGCGGACGTACCCATCCGCCCGGGCGGCAAGGTCCGTGCAGGAGGTCCTGCAGGATGCGAGCGTACACCTGGTCGCCAGCGCTAAGGTGCCCGCGGACCGGGCGCCGCTCGGGATCCAGGTGATGCGCCATGGCAAAGACTATTTCACCGACAAGCCGCCGCTGACCACCCTGGACCAGGTCCGGCAGGTGCGCGAGGCGGTGGCGGAGACGGGGCGCAAGTACGCGGTGTATTACAGCGAGCGGCTGCACGTGGAGAGCGCGGTCTTTGCCGGGCAGCTCATTGCGGACGGTGCGATTGGCCGCGTGGTGCAGGTCATCGGCATGGGCCCGCACCGAATCGGCCTCGGGGGGCGACCGGATTGGTTCTTCAAGCCCGAGCGCTATGGCGGTATCCTGTGCGACATCGGCAGTCACCAGATTGAACAAGTCCTCTTTTACACCGGATGCGACGACGCGGTCATCGCGCAAAGCCGGGTGGCCAACTACCGGTACAAGGAATTCCCGGAGTTTCAGGACTTCGGAGATTGCGCGTTGAACCTGGGCAACGGGGCCACGGGATACTTCCGCGTCGACTGGTTCACGCCGGACGGATTGCGCACGTGGGGAGACGGCCGCACGTTCATCCTTGGCACGCACGGGTACATCGAGCTGCGCAAGTACATCGACGTCGGCCGCGACGCTGAGGGTGACCACGTCTACCTGGTCAACGATGAAGGGGAGCATCACATCCCGGTTTCCGGGCGTGTCGGGTATCCGTTCTTTGGAGAGCTCATTTTGGATTGCTTGGAGCGAACGGAGAGGGCGATGAGCCAAGAGCATGCCCTGAGGGCGGCGGAGCTGGCGGTGCTCGCCCAGCTGCAAGCCGTCCGCCTGGAGGGCTGAGCGTGGCCAATCCGTTTGGAATGGAGACCGACCGCCGCTCCCTCAGTGAACAGGCGTACGAGGCAATCCGCGAGGCGATTTTGTCGCTCCGATTGGAGCCGGGCCGCGCGGTGTATGAGAACGAGCTGGCCACCATGCTGAACATGAGTCGGACGCCGGTGCGAGAGGCGGTGCGGACCCTCCTCGTCGAAGAATTGATAGAGGTGCTGCCGCAGCGCGGGATGAAGGTGGCGCTCATCTCCGAGAAGAAGGTGGAAGAGGCCCGCTTCGTCCGCGAAAGCCTGGAGGTTAGCGCGCTCAGGGCGGCTATCGCACGCTGGCACACGAACGCCGACTGGGGCATGCGGCTGCGGGACGAGGTGCAAGCGGCTCTGCACGCCCAGCGAAAGTCGGCTCAGACTGGCGACGTGTTGGGATTTCTGGAGGCAGACGAACGGTTTCACCGACTGCTGATGGCCGCGGCGGACAACCGGACCCTGGTCTCGATTGTCGCCCAGATGCGGGCCCATCTCAACCGCGTGCGCACCCTGTCGCTGCAAGAGTTGAAGAATGTGCAGACCCTGATTGAAGAACACGAGCAACTCGTGTCCGTGCTTGCAGCCGGCGACGAGGAGCGAGCGGTCAGTTTGTTGACGCGCCACCTGCGCCGGCTGCAACAGGACGTGGCCGTCGTGCGGAGCCAATACCCTCTGTACTTTCGCGACTAGAGAAGTTTTCGGGCAGAAGGGACACAGCAAAGAGGTGGATTTGGATGCGTATCTCAGACATCCGCGCGACAACCGTCAGCGTACCATTGGAAGCTCCGCTGCGCCACAGCAACGGCGCCCATTGGGGCCGGTTTGTGCGGACCGTTGTCCAGGTGGAGACCGACGAGGGGATCATCGGCCTCGGGGAAATGGGTGGCGGTGGCGAGAGCGCCGAGCAGATGTTTCGGGCCCTCCGTCCGTACCTGATTGGGCATAACCCGTTTTTTCTAGAGGAGCTGCGGTTCAAAATCGCCAATCCAACCGCCAGTCTCTACAACAACCGGACGCAGGTCCTGGCGGCCATCGAATTTGCTTGCCTCGACATCATGGGCAAGGCCCTGGGGGTGCCGGTGTACCAACTGCTCGGGGGAAAACTGCGGGATCGGGTTCCGTTTGCCAGCTACCTGTTCTTCCGGCTGCCCGATGACGCATCGGGAGAGGGGGAGGTACGCACCGTTGACCAATTGGTTGAGTACGCCCGCGATCTCCGCCAGCGCTGCGGCTTCCGCTCGCACAAGTTGAAAGGCGGCGTGTTTCCGCCCGACTATGAATTGGAGTGCTACCAGGCCCTGGCGGACGCCTTTCCCGAGGATACTCTCCGGTATGATCCAAACGCAGCGCTGAGTGTCGAGGAGGCGATTCGCTTCGGTAAGGCCATCGTCCACCTGAACAACGACTACCTGGAAGACCCCACCTGGGGCTTGAACGGCAATCGCCGCGTACGCGGCATGGTCGGGTTGCCGCTTGCCACCAACACGGTGGTCGTCAACTTCGAACAGCTGGCTGAGAACGTCCTCAACCCAGCCGTCGATGTGGTGCTTCTGGACACCACGTTCTGGGGCGGCATTCGCCCTTGTATCAAGGCAGCCGGGGTTTGCGAGACGTTTCAGATGTCCATCGGCGTGCACTCGTCGGGGGAATTGGGCATCCAGCTCGCCACCATGTTGCATCTGGGGGCGGTGCTTCCCAACCTGACGTTCAGCGCTGACGCCCACTATCATCACCTGCGAGACGACATCATCGCCGGCGGCAAGTTTGCGTATGTGGACGGTTGCATCGAGGTCCCCGACGGCCCGGGGCTGGGTGTGACGCTGGATCCCGACAAATTCGGCCAGTACGCGGAGGAATATAAACGGCTCGGCGGCTACCCGTATGATCGCGATCCCGCTCGTCCCGGCTGGTTTCCGCTGATTCCGAACGACCGGTGGGCCGATCCGAACGAAGAATACGGGCGCATGGCCGTCAAGGAGGGATGAACATGCGGCTGCAACACCGTGTGGCGTTGGTTACAGGCGGCGGACGCGGTATCGGCGCCGCGATTGCCCGACGGATGGCCGATGAAGGAGCGGACGTCTGTTTGGTCAGCCGCACGTTCAGCGAGCTGGAGGAACAGGCGCGATGGATTGAAGAGAACACAGGGCGCCGCGCCTTGCCGGCGACCGCGGATGTCCGCCGGCCCGAGGATGTCCGGCAAACGGTGCGGACGGCGTTGGAGGCGTTCGGCAAGATTGACATCCTGGTCAACTGCGCCGGCATCTCGGTGGCTGACGCGTCCGAGGAACTGTCGTTTGAGCAGTGGAAGGAGTGCCTGGACATCAACTTGGACGGGACGTTCCTTTATTGTCAAGAGGTGGGCCGGCACATGATTGAGCGCGGGCAGGGAGGCAAGATCATCAACATCACGTCGGTGGTCGCCCACGCCGCCATTCCCGGACGAGCTGCCTACGCGGCCAGCAAGGGCGGGGTCAAGCAGTTGACGCAGAACTTGGCCGTCGAATGGGGTAAACATAACATCCAGGTCAACTCTATCACCCCCGGCTACATTTATACCGAGATCTTCCGCCGCTTCGTCGAGCAGGGAGTGCACCAGCCAGAAAAGCTGGAGGCGCGCATTCCCGCGGGAAGGATGGGGCGGGTGGAAGACATCGCCGGGCCAGCCGTGTTCCTGGCATCTTCAGACAGTGATTACGTGACCGGCACCACGCTGATTGTCGACGGCGGCGTGCTTGCAAACGGCTACATATAGCCGGAGCCTCGGAGGAAAGGAGAAGATGACCATGGCGGATGCGGATTTGGCGTCACTGGTAGCGCGTGTGGTCGATGAGACCCCAGCGTTCGATATGCATACCCACCTTTTTGCTCCGGAGATGGGATCCCTGCTGTTGTGCGGGGCGGACGAAGCCTTAAACTTTCACTATTTGGTGTCCGAATCGTTTCGCGTCCACCATATGCCCTATCACGAGTTTTGGGGGCTTTCCAAGGCGCAGCGGGCCGAGGTGGTCTGGAATTCGCTGTTTCGCGATACCTCACCCGTCAGCGAGGCCGCGTCCGGCGTCGTCGAGATTGCGCGGGCGATGGGCTGTGATACCGGCCGACTGACGCTGACCGCTCTGCGCGAGGCGCTGTCTGACGTGCCCACGGCTGAGTATATTTCCCGCATCATGAACCTGGCCAACGTCACGCACATCGTCATGACGAACGATCCGTTCGATGACCAAGAAACCGCCTTCTGGAGCGAGATGGGGGGGATGGACAAGAGGTTTCTCGCCTCGCTTAGGCTGGATAAGTTGATGAACCAGTACTCCTCGGTGGTGCCTGTGTTGATTGCCAAAGGTTACGAGGTGGACGAGTCCTTGTCCGGCCGCTCCGTTGTGGAACTGAGGCGGTTCCTGGAGGACTGCGCAGACGCCGTGCACCCGCTATACGTGGCGTTCTCCACGGCGGATGACTTTGTCTATCCGGAGCCAGACGGGGTGCGCGGGCGCATCCTGAAGGAGGTGGTGTTGCCGTTCTGCCGGGAACGGGGACTCCCGCTGTCCTTGATGATGGGCGCCCGGCGACAGGTGAATCCGGCGCTTCGCGCTGCGGGGGACAGCCTGGCCAATGCGCCTGTACGGCCGTTGGAGTCGCTGTGTGCGGATTACCCGGACAACCGGTTTCTGGTCAGCATGTTGGCGCGCGAGAACCAGCACGCCCTGGTCGTAGCCGCACGCAAGTTTCACAACCTGATGCCGTTTGGCTGCTGGTGGTTTGTCAATACCGACACCCTGGTGGAGGAAATTATCCGCATGCGTCTCGAGCTTCTCGGCCCGACTTTCATTGCGCAGCACTCGGACGCCCGGGTGTTGGAGCACCTGATTTACAAGTGGCAGAGGGCGAGACGCGTGCTCACGCGTGTCTTGGCCGATAAGTACGAGAACCTGCAGTCATCCGGCTGGCTGGTGACCGAAGACGTCATCCGCCGCGATGTCGAGCAGCTGTTCTCGGGGAACTTCAGGCAATTCGTCGGATTGGCCGAGTCCTCCGGTTGAGCACCTGGGAACATCAGCCCAGCGGTTTTGCGGAGTTGGTTCGGGTGCCGATGAGAGATCTGTGCAGCTCGACGTACAAATGTCTTCTTACATACTAGTATGGAGGTGATGGCTTGCATGAGCGACGTGATGACAGGGCAAGCGATTTCCGAACAGCCGGTGCCTAAGACGAAGTCTCGTCCAGTACACGAGTTGTGGCGGCGCGTTTGGAAGGAACGCTGGATATACGCCCTGTTCCTCCCCGGTTTTGCCTATTTCATCATCTTCAAATATTGGCCGATGTGGGGCGTGATCATGGCGTTTGAAAACTATCAACCGTTTCAGGGGGTGCTAGGCAGCCAGTGGGTCGGATTGGAAAATTTTCAACGCTTCTTTTCCGATCCGGCCTTTTGGCAACTGTTTCGCAACACGTTCATTCTGGCGGTCTACAACATTGTGTTCTTCTTTCCGTGCACGATTATTGTGGCTTTGCTCCTGAACGAACTGAGGATTCACTGGTTCAAAAGCTCTGTGCAAACGCTTATTTATATCCCGCACTTCTTTTCCTGGACCGTCGTAGTCGGCATCACGTACATGCTGTTGACGACGCAAGGAGGCTTGGTCAATGAGTTGCTCAATATGGTGGGATTGCACCAGGTGAACTTTTTGGAGAGCAGCGCCTGGTTCCGGCCGCTCATCGTGATCCAGGACATTTGGAAGGAAACCGGTTGGGGCACTATCATCTTTCTCGCCGCGTTGGCCGGGGTGAACGTGGAGTTGTACGAAGCCGCTCGCATTGATGGAGCCAACCGGCTGCAGCAGCTTTGGCATGTGACACTGCCCGCTATCCGCGGCGTCATCATCATCATGTTCATACTTCGTCTGGGCAGCTTTCTGGATGTCGGGTTTGAGCAGATATGGCTGATGCTCAACGCCATGAACCGAGACGTGGGCGAGGTCTTCGATACCTACGTGTATACTCTCGGCCTGCAGCAGGGGCAATTCAGCTACAGTGCCGCCATCGGGCTGTTCAAGTCGGTCGTGGGTTTGATCTTGGTGCTTGGTGCCAATAAAGTTGCGAAGTTGTTCGGCGAGGAAGGCATTTATTGAGGGGGGGAAGTGTATGAATCAACGCACCTTTGCTGGACGAGTGTTCGATACGGTCAACGTTGCCGTGCTCACGTTGGTGTCGCTGGCTACATTGCTCCCGTTTGTCTATGTGGTCGTCGCCTCGTTTTCCGCGACGGACGACATTATCCCAAAATCGTTTACGCTCAGCGCCTACCGATACCTGTTCTCGACTGACACGTTTGTGCGCAGTCTGGGTATATCCATTTACATCACGGTCGTCGGCACGGTGCTCAGTTTGGTTGCGACGGCGTTATCCGCCTACGCCCTCTCACACCGGAAACTGCCAGGCCGCAGGTTCTTCCTCTTGCTGGTCTTGTTCACCATGCTGTTCAACGGAGGGATGATTCCCACCTATTTCGTGGTGAAAGACCTGGGAATGATCAACACCCTGTGGTCGCTGATGATTCCAGGGCTCATCAGTAGCTTCTATCTCATTATCATGAAAAACTTCTTCCTCGAAATCCCAGAGGACTTGAAAGAAGCGGCGCGGATAGACGGGTGTACCGAATTGGGCGTTCTGTTCCGGGTGGTGTTGCCGCTCTCGTTGCCCGTGTTGGCCGCGTTTGGGCTGTTCTATGCGGTTGGCATCTGGAACCAATACTTTAATGCCATTCTTTATATCAATGATCAGACCAAGTGGCCCATACAAGTGTTGCTGCAACAGATCGTGGTGCTAGCCTCAGGCGGCTTCGGCAACGCCTCCGGTTCAGCCGACACGGTCCAGATTTTTGGACAAGGGGTGCGCATGGCCGTCATTGTCATATCCACCATTCCCATTTTGATAATATATCCTTTCCTGCAAAAACATTTTGCGAAAGGTATGTTATTAGGTTCAGTCAAAGGCTGAGCTGACAGAAGAATAGGGAGGTCGAAGATGGAATGGAAGCAAAGAAGAGGTCGATGATGGCAGGTAGTGCGGTTGCGGCAGGGGCGTTGTTGTTGACAACTGTTGTAAGCGGTTGCGGGGGCTCTTCCGGCGGAAACACCAGCAACAGCGGGGCCGCTTCGGGCTCCAAATCGCAGGGTCCGGTCACCATTTCCATGATCTATGACTTTGCCGGCAAGGAGTTTCCGAAGGCGGGTAACGAGGTCCAAAGGGCCATTGAGAAGTACACCAATACGAAGTTGAATATTCAGGCGCTTCCCAGCACGACGTACGCTCAGAAGATCCCAGTGATGGTCGCCTCCGGGGATTTACCTGACGTCATCGCCGGCGATCCGCACGCGCAAGGTTCATCCTGGCTGCTCAATGCCATTCAGCAGGGCCAATTTTGGGATCTCACTCCGTACATCAAGCAGTACCCGAAGTTGTTCAACATCAATCCGGTCATCCTGAAGAACGCGGAGGTGAACGGTCACCTGTACGGGCTGCCGCGGGTGCGTCCGTTGGCACGGAACGTCACCTTTGTGCGCGCCGACTGGTTGAAAAATCTCGGTCTCCAGGTACCGAAAACACTTAATCAATACCTGGATATGCTTAGAAAGTTCACCCACGACGACCCGGACAAGGATGGAAAGAATGACACGTTTGGTGCGTCGGTGACGACCGCATTTGCGACCACCGTCGACTCGTTCGCCGTCGCCTTCGGAGCGCCGAACAATTGGGAAGTCGTCAACGGGAAGTTCATCAAGGACGTGGACACTCCGCAGTATCTGCAGGGATTGGAATTTGAGAAGAAAATGTACGACGAGCACTTGGTTAACTCCGATTCGGCAGTCATCCAGCGGCCCCAGTGGGAAGGGTATTTCTTCGACGGGAAGGCGGGATCCATCGGTAACACGTCGAACACGGGCGACGCGTACCTGGCCAGCCTCAAACAGAATAACCCCAAGGCGGAGATTACCGCGTTCAGCGCGCTTAAGGCTCCAAATGGAAAGATCCGCGTACCCGCCGGTCCTGGCTACAATGGGGAGCTCATGTTTCCGAAGTCGTCCGTGAAGACTGAGGCACAACTCAAGCAGATCCTGGACTTCTTTGAAAAACTTGACGAACGCCCGATGGCCAACCTGCTCGCCTATGGAATCGAAGGCAAGGATTATACCGTGAAGAACGGCAAGGCAGTCATCAATCCCAACTCCGACTACATGGACACGGTTGGATATCCGTATCGTTACACATTGGGCGTGGTGGATCCAACCACCTATGCAATACCGGCCGCCAATCTGAGCGCCATTGACAAACTGACCAACAAGCTTGTCGAAGAGAACGACAAGTATGCTGTTGTGGACCCAACCTATACCCTGACCTCGCCCACCTACCAACAGCGCGGCGCGCAGCTCGACAAATTGCTGACCGATGCCAACACGCAGTTCTTGCTCGGCAAGATCACAGTACAGCAGTGGAAGGCGCAGGTCAAAAAATGGCATGAGGAAGGCGGTGACCAAATCGCCAAGGAGTATGCGGAAGCCTACGCGAAGCAACAGAAGTAGCCATGACCAGACAAAACATTAGTTATTCGTGGGGACAAAGGGCTGCCCATGTGGTAGCCCTTTACCTTTGACACCTCGTTATTTTCCACATCCATACGGCAGCGGTTGACGCCATAACCTCTTACTGCTTAGGCAAGTTGGAAAAGTCCGTTGCATCTTCAATTCTGTCTTGCTAATATAATTGTAACTAAGTTGCATCAACTTGGTTGCACGTATGACCGTGAAGAACGGTATCGCTCTCGGTGTCACTGTTGATACCGAAGCTACAGGTATCTGTTTCGAGTGCGCATCATCACCGGCATAGTTCGCGCGGCATGTTGGTGGGGGTCGATGGAAGCGTGGAGACCATAAACGCGCGAAAGCGTGGAAGTGTGTGGGAGCGGTGATATGCGTATAATCGTGGGAATCACTGGTGCCTCCGGGGCCATCCTGGGGATTCGCACCCTTGAAGTTTTGCGAGCTTTACATATTGAGTCGTACTTGATTCTGAGCAAGTGGGCGGAAGCTACCATTCATCAGGAGACCGACTGGTCTCTGTCCGATGTCAAGCAGCTGGCCACCCATGTATATTCAGCTGCCGACCAGGCTGCGGCCGTGTCGAGCGGCTCGTTTCCCGTTGACGGGATGATTGTGGTCCCGTGCAGTATGAAAACACTCGCCAGCATACGTATGGGGCTCGCGGACAATCTGATTATGCGGGCCGCCGACGTCACCATCAAGGAGTCTCGGAAACTAGTGCTTGTTCCGCGCGAGACGCCTGTTAGTGCCATTCACTTGGAGAACATGCTCCGCTTGGCGGAGATTGGGGTGTCCATTGTGCCGCCCATGCCGGCATTTTACAATCGACCTACGAGTGTCGATGACATCGTGAATCACATCGTGGCCCGAGCACTCGATCAGTTTGGAATAGAGTCCAACCTGATAAAACGGTGGAAAGCGGATTAGGTACGGAGGGTGGCGAGTCTGCAATCTATGGTGACGCGGAACCAAAATCTAACCGGAATGGGGATGGTCGATTGCTGGCGGTGATTCGCACGATGCAACTGTTGGACGCGCTGGTCCAGGCGCCGGATGGCATGGGCGTGATGGAGCTGGCGAATGCCTTGAAGATTCACAAGGCGGATGTGTCGAGAATTCTCTCCACGCTCCAAGACATGGGGTATGTCATCCAGGACGAGCGGACAGGCCGATTCACCGTTTCATTCAAGTTTGTGGCGATGGCGTTGCGGTACAAGGATCACACAGAGTTGGAGGACATCGTGCAGCCAGTGCTCGCGGAGTTGGTCCGTCAGACCGGAGAGAGTGTGCAGTTTGCGGTGGAGCAAAATCGCGAACTGATTTATGTGGAGCGGATGGATGGTACCAAACCCCTGCGAGTGGCGTCGATGCTCGGATTGAGCGCTCCTCTGCACGCCACTGCGGCGGGGAAGGTATGGTTGGCCAGTCTGCCCAAAGAGGAAGTTGTGGCGTTGATGAAGGAACGCGGCATGGAGGCCGTGACCGAACATACCATCACGGATCTGAACGCATTGCTACGCGAGCTGGCACAGGTGCGTGAGCAAGGGTATGCCGTATCCCGGGAAGAGGTCAATCCAACCGTGTTTGGCCTGGCCGTCCCTGTACATGACCGAAAGGGGATGGTGCGGGCCGCCGTGGTGGTAACTCTGCCGATGTATGAGGCAACGGAGGAGAGGATTGATGCAGTGAAGTCGCGAGCGATGAAAGCGGCCGATATCCTCTCGGAACAGCTCTCGCTCATTTGGTGATCCGACGCGCTCCTGGTCCCATTAATTTCCTTATTGGGATTGTTCAACCAGAGTGGCTCATGAGCATCCTACGGACGTGTAACCTGACAGGGAGGTGAGAGAGGTGAGGGCGCGGTTGCCGCCGCAGTGATGCACCATCACACGTAGGCGATGTGACAGACGCACTTGGGTAATGACCGCCATCCTATAGGGCATCGCCTCAGCGGAGAAGGTTGTGGAGATTTTCGGGGAAGCAAGTGTCCGCGTAGCCGTCTTTTCCGCCGCGGACCCAGCCCAAGAAGGGACGAGGTTACATGTCGCACGGAAATCCGTTGGATCTGAGAGCATGGTTGGATGATATGCAGGCGCGTGAAGAGCTCCAGGTGGTCCAGGGCGCCAATTGGGAACTGGAACTCGGAGCCATCAGTGAATTGAACGTACGGCGTGACGGCAACAAAGCGCTGCTGTTCGACGACATCCGGGGTTATCCCCGGGGATTCCGGGTTCTGACGTGCACCACCAGCAGCCCGTTTCGCCTGGCTTCCCTCCTTCGTGCACCGCTCACTCGTGACCACAACGAACTGGTTCGTTGGCTGCGGGGTAAACCGAAGGAGTGGGAGTCACGAGCCCGCGACTTTGGTTTCGTCTCGGTGAAGGATGGGCCGGTTTTCGAGCACGTGGACAGAGATGGCGCGGTCGATGTATTGAAGTTCCCGTCTCCTCTTTGGCACGAGGGAGATGGGGGCCGTTACATTGGCACCGGCTGTGCGGTCGTGACGAAGGACTACGATTCGGACTGGATAAACGTGGGCACGTATCGGGTTATGGTGCACGACTCGACTCACGTGGGTCTGGATATGGTCTCCGGAAAGCACGGGCATATCCAATTTCAGAAGCATGCGGCGGCGGGCAAGCCATTTCCGGTGTGCATTGTGATTGGTGCCCATCCGCTGTGTTACCTCATCTCCGGCATCGAGGTGCCGTACGGGATGTGCGAGTTCAACTATATCGGAGCCATTCTGAACGAACCGGTGGAGGTGGTACACGGAGAACTGACGGGACTGCCGTTCCCGGCTGCCGCAGAGATCGTCCTCGAGGGGTGGATTTACCCCGGCGACGAACGATTGGAAGGTCCGTTTGGAGAGTTTCATGGGTATTACCAGGCTGGGGCAAAGTCGGCGCCGGTTGTGACGGTGGAACGCGTGTACTACCGGTCCCATCCTATCATTGTCGGCAGCCCGCCGGCCAAACCGCCCAATGACTACTCGTACTCCAAGGCCGTGATGCGCTCGGCCTTGCTGTTTGATGCCCTGGTGGCAGCCGGTGTGCCTGGCGTTGAGTCAGTGTGGGCGCACGAAATCGGCGGAGCGCGGATGTTCACTGTGGCCAGCATCAAACAGCGGTACGCCGGTCACGCTCGCCAGTGTGGCCATGTCCTCAGCCAGTGCGGGGTCGGGGCGTACATGGGACGCTACTCGGTCGTGGTGGATGACGACATCGATCCGTCCAATCTGTCCGAAGTCATGTGGGCAGTCGCTACTCGTACAGACCCGGCCAGAGATATCGACATCATTCAAAACGCGATGGGCTCGAAGAACGATCCGATGTCCATCGCATACACGTCCAAGGCGATGTTCAGCTCGCGAGCCATTATCGACGCCTGCCGCCCATTTGATCACCTGCAGGACTTTCCACCGGTGGCACAGGTCAGTGCTCGCCTGCAAGACGAGGTGAGAGCCAAGTGGCGTGACGTCCTGGCGCTGTGAGAGGACGTTCTGATGCTGGCGCCACTCTGCCTCATGATGGAGGATTTGACATCCGTGTAATGACGAGTGAAGTCTCGTTCAGCACGGAAAATAACCGGGAACCATGGAAGGGACGTGTACGTTATGGAGAGGCCTGAGTCTCGCGGTTCCACTTGGTCTGTGTATGAGTGGGCCGTTGTATTGATGCTTCTCGCGGCGTTGGTCATCTCGGCTATCGATCGAGTCAACATTTCTATCGTCGGAGCCTATTGGGTTAAGCACCACATCATTACCTCTCAGCAACTGGGTCTGCTACAGTCCATCTTCAGTTGGTCGTTGACCCTGTTCCTGTTGGCCGCGGGGCCTATCGCCGATCGCTTTCACCCGCGCCGAGTCCTCCCCATCGGAATGGTCCTGTGGACAGTGGCAACCTGGCTGTCCGCCATCACTCTAAAGATACCCGTACTGGCGGCATTTCGAGCCTTGCTCGGTATCGGCGAGTCGGCCCTGCTACCCTCCGCGCCGCGGATTGTCATTGAAAACATTCCAGCGCGCGACCGCAGCAAGGCTATCAGCCTCTATTTCACGGGGAACAAATTGGGCCCGACGCTCGGGCTTCCCCTCGCAGCCGCCGTCTTAGTATGGCTTGGTTGGCGGCAGGTGTTCTTCGTTACAGGCGCCCTTAGCCTGATATGGGCGATAGTCTGGTTGCTCATCTATCGAAAAGACAAGGGAATCCAGCCTTCATCGGACTCGCCTGTGGAAAGGGCAAACGTCTCCTGGGGTCGACTGTTTGCATATCGAAACACGTGGGCGATGATCATCGGTCAATTTGGGTATCTGTACGTGCTGTATGTGTTCTTGACCTGGCTGCCGGGAATTCTGGTTTTGCAAGAACATCTGAGCATCGGTCAGAGTGGCTCCCTCAGTGCGCTGCCCTTTATTGTATCCATCGTCACGACCATTCTCGGTGGATGGTTGGCAGACGCCTGGGTGAACCGTGGCGGGAACCGGACCGTGGTACGCAAGACGATCATCGGTGGCGGTCTTGTGCTCAGCACTGTCTGCGTGCTGATTGCCGCTTACAGCACTTCGTCAACGATGACGGTGGTGTTTTTGGTACTCACCATGGCTGCGATGGGGCTCGTGACCGGGAGCGTGAACTCCCTGCCCATGGACTTGGCTCCGCCCAAGGTGGTCTCCTCGGTCAGCTCGTTGCAGAACTTCGGTGGCAATATGGGTGCATCGTTCGCACCCCTCCTCACCGGTGCGCTGTACGGCACGTTTCACAGTTTCCGGATCCCACTCATTATCACCGGGGCTGTAGCGCTGTTGGGCGCACTCGCCTACGTCATTCTGCTGGGCAGGGTGGAGCGTACGTACGAGGTGGAGGCGTTGGAGAAGCCTGTATCTGGAGCTGTGGCGCTTGAAGATTGAAATCAGTATCTGAAACCGTACCTGCATTCCTGCTATGAAGACCTGGATTTACATATCAAAGTGATGGGTTCAGGGTGTAGGTCGGCGGAAGAAAGAACGGATCGGCAAGTTCACTGTCGAGACTGAGTTCTCCGATGGGAAAATCCATATTTTACAGATTGTGAACAGGGCAAACCAGCGGAAACGTTGGGACGCAAAGCCACGGGTCTACGGACGTATGTCTATGGCGGCCGGGTTGCCACATCATCCAGACAATCTCAGATGATCGGCCAGGCAACCGTACGTCTATGCGCAGGTTGCTTTTTTGCTGCATCTGACGCTCGGCACTTGGGGACTAGACAATAAAGAAGATCCATGGTGGTAGGGGGATTGCATTCATGAACAACCTCAGACTGGGCGTCTTCTTCTCGTCGCTGCGTATCAAACTCCTGGCCATGTCGCTGGCTATGCTGATGATTCCAAGCCTGGTGATTGGCCTCGTAACCTATGAGATCACGAAGAAGCAACTGGAGGCTGCCGGTGAGCAGCAGTTGAAACAGGATGTCCTGCATGTGTTCGCGTTGATTGACGAAGCCAACATACAGGTGAAGGCCGGTAGGATGACCTTGGCGGCCGCTCAGGAAATGGTGAAGGAAGAGGTTCTGGGCCCAAAGGATAAGCAGGGGCATCGGCCTATCAATCCCAGGTTTAAGATAGGGTCCAACGGATACATCATCGCCATCAATGATCATGCCGTCAGCCTGATGAATCCTCTGGTGGAGGGGCAGGACAACTGGAACCAGAAGACCGTCGACGGTGTCATGTCGGGGCGGGAGATGGTTCGGTTGGCTGACAAAGGCGGCGGGTATCTGACGTACATGTGGCCGCTGCCGAATTCCAAGGGCGTGGCCAAGAAGATTGTCTACGTTCAGAAAGACCCGGATTGGGGTTGGAACGTGGCCGCCGGGTCGTATATGGCGGATTTTGAGGCTCCTGCCAACCAGGTGCTGCACATGTTGGTGATTGTCCTGGTGCTGGAAGTCATCCTAGGTGCTCTGGTGAGTGTGTGGCTCGCCGGGCGGATCGCGAAGCCGATTACCAAAATGGCGCACCAGGTGGAGCGTGTCGCCGCGGGAGACTTGAGTGTGGAGCCTCTGGTCAAGCGCGGCAATGACGAAATTTCTCGTCTGGCGGTTGGTTTTTCCCGCATGATGAATCACCTGCGTGACCTGATTAAGAACATCAGCGAAACTTCCGAGCAACTGGCGGCATCTGCAGAAGAACTGTCTGCAAGCGCGGAGGAGAACATGCGGGCGACGGAACAGGTGACACAGACGGCACAGGATGTAGCCGCGGGCGCGGAGCGGCAGGTACACACCGTTGGAGAAGGGGCAAACGCCGTAAACCACATCGCAGGCGCCATGGAACAGATTGCCCGCAATGCGCAGGAGGCGTCTGCATCGGCTGCGAAGGCGGTCGAAATCTCCAAGTTGGGGAATGATTCTATACAGTCTGTGCACGTGCAGATGAATTCCATCCAGGAAATTGTCGATCAGGCGGCTGTCGTCGTCAGAGGTCTCGGTGAGCGGTCGCAGGAGATCGGCCGGATTGTTGAAGTCATCACCGACATTGCGGAGCAGACCAACCTGTTGGCGCTGAATGCCGCCATTGAGGCCGCGCGAGCCGGAGAGCATGGGCGGAGCTTCGCCGTCGTCGCCGGAGAGGTACGCAAGCTGGCGGAGCACTCCAGTCAGTCGGCGCAGCAGATTGCCGATTTGATTTCCAGCATTCAACAGGAGAGTCAGGCTGCCGTGCAATCGATGGAGGCTAGCACGTCCGAGGTCAACGCCGGACTCCACGCCGTTCACGACGCGGGCGAATCATTTGGGCAAATTGGTGAATCGGTCTCGGAAGTGGTACGGCAGTTCGAAGAGGTGTTTACGTCGGTACGGCAATTGACCGATCGGGCGGAGCAGCTGCAGACACTGATGGGTAACGTATCCACCGTCACCGACTCGACCTCGGCCGGGATGCAGACGGTGTTCGCGTCCACCGAGGAACAATTGGCGTCGATGGAGGAAATTTCGGCTTCAGCCCAGTCTTTGAATCGGATGGCGGAGCAATTGCAGACGTTGGTCGGTCAGTTCAAGATGTGACCATGTGATTCGCCCAGGAGACGCCTGGCTAAAGTCATTCGGCCCCGGCAAAGGTCAACCTTTGTTGGGGCGTTATTGTGCCAGCTTCTGGCGGTTCTGAGGCACAATTCTCCCTGCATCGTTCGTCTCGATATAACAGCCGCCAGTTATGCGCTGTGGCTGTCCGCTGTCTGTTGTTGGGCCGCCCACAGTTGCGAAAACTTCCGCTCCGCAAACCAGTATGTGGTAAAGATGCAGACGCTCACGAAGAAGAAAAACAGGAGAAACGTGAAGCGCAAGGACACGAACAGCAGGGCGGCGATGCAGACCAGGTTGAGGAACGTCAGGTGGAACTTGTACAGGCCCAGTTTGAGGCTGGTGACGAGCAGCCTCCAATGCGTATAGTATCCGTGGACCATGAGCGGAAACAGGCTCAGTACGGCGGCACCGTAGATCACAGTGAGAATGCCGAAAAACAGGACGACAATCAGGCTGAACGTGGACTGTATGTGGACCGCGATGCGAAGGTCCACATACAAAATCACGCCAACCGCGGTCATCACCAACCCTGTGATGAGACTCTGCTTGAAGTTCTCCCGGTAATATCGATAATAGGTGCGGAGCACAGGCGGATCGTTCCCTTTCAACCACTGCCGGACGATGGCAAACCCCGCCGCCGTTGCCGGGTAGACTGTGATGATCAGGATGCAATTAACCAGCACCAGTAGATTCAGGAGGAACAGGTTGTAAATCCACTTGCACGCCCGATAGAGGAATCCGTCCAACTGAAACACGGTTTCCACATCCTATTCGCAATCTTGAACCGCATGAATCCCTTTTCATCCGCGCCTAGCGTCCCCCGTACAACTAGTATGCGCGAAAACGGGTTGCCAAGACAACCGGGGGTCTGTTGGATGCCGGTGAAACTGGGCTCAATATCGATAGGGTGATGATCCGGTGATATGTTCAAGGCTTGTGAAGGTGTATCCCATGCCGAGCGCAATCTCGATGATATAGGGCAGGGCCTCCGTGGTGCCCTGAACACGACCCGAGCAGTGTTGCAGGATGATGGCTCCAGGCTGCAGCTGCGGGACAACATGGCGCGCAATCTCCGGACCGGGAATTCCTGTCCAATCGCGGGAGTCGATATCCCACAGTACCACCTCGAAGCCCAGACTGCGAATGTACGAGTCCAGCGCCTCGTTCGTGCTGCCGTAAGGCGGTCGAACAAATCGCGGCGAGACCCCAAGGCATTCCCGGATTACCGCGTCGGTGTCCAGGAGTTCAGAGCGAACGTCGTCGGTACTCAGTTTGGCGAGATCCGGGTGGCTCCAGGAGTGGTTGCCGACTGTATGACCGGTGCTCGCCATCCGGCGCAGGACGTCCGGGTATTTTTCAATCTGTTGCCCCATACAAAAGAATGTCGCCGGGATTCGGTAGTGGTTCAGGGTATCCATAATGAACGGCGTGTACTCGCCATCAGGGCCGTCGTCAAACGTGAGAGCCAAAACCCGTGTCCCCTGGCCAACGGAATGAGTGTGTACTTCCATCGCGTCTCCTCCCATAACGATTTGTCGGTTTCTTATTTTTGTCGGTTTCTTAATTACAACAGATACCACGAAAGACGCCCATGAGCGAGCACCCGTCGCCGCATGAACCGCCTGTGCGGCAAGCAGGAGACGCAAAGACTAGCTCAATCTGAGATTGTCCATTGATCTTCATTTGGTTATCCAATAAACTAATAGGGAATCGAGCAGCAGTGTTTTGAACGGCGGATTTCCGCGGAAAGTGAGGGAAGGGCTGTGAATGAGAAAGCGCCTTCCGCGTTGATAGGAATCGATGTCGGAACGAGCGGAGTCAAGGTGGTGGCCGTCTCAACGGACGGACGACTCTTGGCCGCGTCCGGCGCGGCATATGAACTCTACGCGCCCAAGTCGGGCTACGCCGAGCAGCACCCAGAGGATTGGTGGCAGGCCACCATAACGGCGGTGCGCGACCTGACCGCGAAGCTGCAGGCCGCCGAGGGCGGTGTGGACATCCTGGCCATAGGGCTGTCTGGACAAATGCACGGGCTCGTCCCGTTGGACAATGACGGAGGGCCAGTCCGCCCGGCCATCATCTGGTGTGACCTGCGCACGGTCGAGCAGGCTGAGTGGATTGAGCGGGAGTTGGGGCGCGAACAGGTGATTGCCCTGACTGAGAACCCGCCGCTGGCGAATTTTACGGCCACGCGGCTGTTGTGGATGCGCGAGCATGAACCGGAAGCCTACGCGCGCATCGCGTCGTTCTTATTGCCCAAGGATTACATCGGGTACCGCTTGACCGGTGTGCGGGCCACGGACGTCTGCGACGCGTCGGGTACGCTTTTGTTTGACGTGGCGCATCGCACCTGGTCAGAGGAGATGTGCCGTGCGCTCGACATCCCCCTGGCGTGGCTGCCGCAGGTGTTTGAGTCCGGGGAGGTCACAGGGCGTGTCACGCCGGCGGCGGCCGATTTGCTGGGTATTCCCGCCGGGATCCCGGTCGTCGCCGGCGCTGGCGACCAAGGAGCGGGCGCCGTCGGGCTCGGCATTGTCAACCCCGGCACCGTTTCGGTGGTTCTCGGCACCTCGGGTGTGGTGCTCACTCCCTCCGCCCGTCCCGTTCGCGATCCGCTCGGGCGCGTGCACACGTTCTGCCACGCGGTGCCCGGGCAGTGGTTCACGATGGGCGTGACGCAAGCCGCGGGCGGATCGTTGCAGTGGTATCGGCGCCAATTGGCGCAGCTGGAGGATGCGGCCGCCGCGCTCTCTGGGCAGGACGTGTACGACCTGCTCACCCGCGAGGCGGCGCAAGCGCCGGTGGGCGCGGGAGGCGTGCTGTTCCTGCCTTACCTGTTGGGCGAACGCACGCCGCATTTGGACGCCGATGCGCGCGGGAGTTGGGTGGGCCTGGATTGGCGCCACGGCCGTCCCGAGATGGTGCGCGCGGTCCTGGAAGGTGTCGCCTTCAGCCTGCGCGAGTGCTGGTCCTGCCTGGCCGAGAGCGGTCTCGGGGCCGACACCTGGCGGGTTTCCGGCGGCGGCGCCAAAGGGCGCTTGTGGGTGGAAATCCTCGCCTCTGTCTTGGGGCGGCCGATACAGATTGTCCACGGCATAGAGGGCCCGGCCTTTGGAGCGGCGATTCTCGCCGCCGTCGGGGCTGGTGTCGTTCAGCCGCAGGGGATTGCCGATTGGATAGAAGTGGCGGATGTGGTAGGGCCTAACCCCGCCTGGCAATCCCTTTACGACCGCCAGTACGGTTTATATCAGCAGGCGTATCAAGCCCTCAAGCCGGTTTTTCCGGCGCTGCGGGCGCTGGCCGGAGAGACCCAAGCCTAAACCGGTGCGGGCCGGTCGGCACGGCCGCCCGGGATGCGGCGAGTACCGACATTTCACATCGGATGAAGGAGCTGGATGACCTGATGAGTTCATTTACCCCCCGTCCTGAAGACCACTTTACGTTTGGGTTGTGGACCACGGGCAATCGCGGGCGCGATCCGTTCGGAGTCGAGGTACGCCCGCAGCTGGACCCGCTCGACAACCTGGAGCTGATGGCCGAAGTGGGCGCCTACGGCGTCACCCTGCACGACAACGACCTGATTCCGATTGACGCCACGCCGGCCGAGCGCGATCAATTTGTCGCCAAGTTCAAAGACAAGGCGCAGGCGCTCGGTCTCAAAGTGCCGATGATGACAGTCAACCTGTTCACAGATCCGGTGTTCCGCGACGGGGCGTTCACCTCCAACCGTAAGCCGGTGCGGGAATACGCCATTCGTAAGACGCTTGACGCCATCGACGTGGCGCACGAGCTGGGCGCCGAGGTTTTCGTATTGTGGGGCGGCCGCGAGGGCGTCGAGGTCGACGCCTCGAAGGACGCACGCGACGCGCTCAAGCGGTACCAGGAAGCGGTCAACTTTTTGTGCGAGTACGTGCTGGACAAAAACTACGGGCTGAAGTTCGCGCTGGAGGCGAAGCCGAACGAACCGCGGGCCGACTTGTTCCTGCCGACGACCGGAGCGATGCTGGCCTTTATCGCCACGCTGGCGCACCCCGAGATGGTCGGTGTCAACCCGGAGGTGGCGCACGAGCAGATGGCGGGCTTGGTCTTCCACCACCAGGTGGCCCAGGCGTTGGCGGCGGGCAAGCTGTTCCACATCGACCTGAACGACCAGAAAATCGGCCGCTTCGACCAGGATCTGCGGTTCGGATCGGAGAATTTGAAAGCGACCTTCTATTTGGTCAAACTGCTGGAGGATGCGGGTTATCAAGGGATGCGGCACTTTGACGCGCACGCCTACCGAAGCGAGGACCTGGAAGGCGTGCGGGATTTTGCCCGCGGGTGCATCCGCAACTATCTCATTTTGCGCGAGAAGGTGGAACGTTTCCGCCGGGATGAGGAGATTCAGGGATTGCTGCGAGAGATTCAGGCGGAGGACGACGGACAGCCCATCACGTATTCGGGCGAGGCGCTGCACAGCCTGCGGGAGAAGCCATTCGATCGGGTGGCGTACGGGCAGAAGGGACACAAGTACGAAAAACTCGACCAGTTGGTGGTTGAACTGTTGCTCGGTGTCCGGTGATCCCCCTGTGCGGGGTGGGTGCCGAGCCCTGCCCGAAATGAGGCAATACTCTCCTATGTCTGGACAGCGGACGACTGGGGTGCCCCGGTCGTCCGCATGCGCATGA
>NZ_BCRP01000024.1 GCF_001552655.1 Alicyclobacillus kakegawensis NBRC 103104
CCGTTCCAAACATCCCTTCGATCTCCCCGGCCTTAGGCCGCCGGCCGTTCACCGTGAGCACGGAGGCTTTCTTTCCGGTTCGCGTCCGCGCGAGTATGATTTCCTTGCCCGCAGCGTCCACGAATGTGACCACGACCGCCATATCCTTAGCTCCCAGGCGCATCAGGCTTTCGTCCTGCTTGGACTTGCCCAGGATGTTGGTGCCGTAAAGACACCACACCACAGCCTCAGCCAACGTGGACTTGCCTGCGCCATTGTGGCCGTAAATGGCGGTCACAGGGCCAAATTCGAACGTTTGCTTCTCATAGCAGCGGAAATTTTCGAGGGTAATCGTCTTGATATGCATCGTCATCCGTCCTTTCCGTGGATTTGTAGCCACACAAACCCACGGACGGTGCCGGGGCTTGTGTGACATGCCCCGCACACGCGTGCAGGAGGTTCAGATGCTTTTCCGAGAGGTTTCTTGTTGCTCAGATCGTTACCAAGGACATTTCGTCATGCCAAAGGTCATAGATGAAACCGATCCCCTTGGCCGTAACTAACGTTTGCGTGACGTTGACGACTTTGTCCTTTCGAGTGGTACTGACTTCGCGGACTTTGAAATAGCCGCGATCCAGATACTCCTGATACGGCAGGTTGTGTTTCATGAGCACCTTCTTCTCTCGTAGGAACTTAAACAGCCGGTTCCGACCCGTTCCCAGAGCTTTTGCAACCTGGGCGATCGTCTGAGCATTCTCGCCCGACAGAAGCACACCATATGCTTCTGCCTTTGGCGCAAGCGCTTGGACCTGCTCCTGCAAGCGAAGTCGCTGCTTTTCCGTGTCAACGAGCGCTTCTAGTGCCTCGAGGTAGTTGGACGGCAGCTTTCGCCCGTCCACGTACATTCCGGGCTTAACGTACATCCCCGTCTTGCGGATCTGAGGGAGCACCTCATGGACTACCCAGCGCTTGAACTGCTTGGCCTCCGGTTTGCGGCTGCGGAGGACCAAAGAATACAACCCAGGCTCGTTGACGACGGTCATTTTCTGGTTCCCACCAGGGGTACTCACAGTATGAGTACCCTTTTCTTGACGTTCTCCACACGGCTAAAGCCGTGGGATTCTTTCTCGCTTAATGCGAGCTACACCACATGTGCGGCCAGTACCGCACACCGATGGGGGACGCCATAGCCCCAACTACTGGGCCGTAGCCCAGATACTTTTGGCGAATATTCCACGCACCAACCGCATCCCTGTGGTATCTGAATCCGCACTTGCACACGTACTGTCTGCCGTTGGGCTTGTGACATGTACCGCAGGACGGACAGGTCTGAGACGTGTACTTCTCATCCTGCAACACCACATCCATGCCTTTGGCTTTGGCTTTGTACGTGAGCATCCAGCGCGTTTTTCCTGTGACCATCTGATGAATGCGTTGGTTTGCGGAATGTCCGTAATCTACTCGTTGACGAATATCCCGCACATCGCCAACAACCAACGTCTGCACGCCTCTCTCGTGGAGCATGGAGACAAGTCGTGTGGTCTGCTTATGCAAGATATCTCGAATCTGGTTGTTGATTTTCGCAAGCTGCCTTTGTTTGCTCCATTGAAGTCTTCGCCAACGTCGAGACCCCTTTTTCTTCCGGTCTAGGATGGAAGACAGTTTTGCCTTCAATTTGTTTTGATACTGTCGTTTGGAACGCAGTAAGCGACCGTTCAGGATGATTGCCTTCTCCCCATCGTGTGCTACCGCCGGATGGATTTCTCCTAAGTCGATACCCACCACCTTGTCACCTTGGGGTTGTTCGTTGGAGTGAATATCATAGACAGCCCGCAACTCGTACCCATCATTCCAGCCAAGCTCGACGAGTTTTGGGCAATCCCATCTCCACGGTACGATGAGCGGATCGTTGCCTTTACCATTAGAAAGAATGAGCTTACCGTTTCTGAGACGAATCGCACTTGATTTCCACTGTACCTTGTAAAACCTTTTCCGTCTAAACGGCGGTTTTGCGTCTGGATTGTCTTTTCTCCGTACTCTCCAGGATCGTAAAGACGAATAAAATGATTGAACCACCGCATCTGCGCTGTGTGCATGAAGTTTATTGGAGTTATGCCACCTCATCATGCTAGACGGCTTCAACCAAAGCCCCTTGTGTCGAACAATCCGCCAAAACGACGTGACGGTTCGACTGTACAATGCTCCCGCCGCCAAGGTGAGGTCGTCCAACTGCTGAGTTCTTTCAAGCCTCAGTTTTCGTACTTTGTACACCTTCTCACCTCGGAATGAGCGCCCTTACCCACCACTAAAGTAGTGGGTTTGCGGGCACTATTTTTCTGTCAAACGATTCACTTCGTACGCCCTTCGTCCAACACCGCCGAGAGGGTTGCCCCTCTCGCACTGTTGAACGAGAGGGGCCTATCCCCCTTTCGAGTCTTGATCACCGGTGACGATACGGGCGAATTGGCAATACTTCAGTTGCTTCGCCATGTACGCCATCGTCTCGTCGATCGTGAAAAGCACGAACGTTGACTTGTTTTTCCCGATCCAGCAAGGGATCCCGTGCCTCTCATAGAAGCGGCGTGCCTTTTTGGCGTCCGTCTCCGATTTTGTGGCGATGAGATAGGTAGCCATAGTTTGTCTTCTTCCTTCTATCACAACGGAAAATCATCATTATCCGTTCCAATCGGTATATCCTCCGCAAACGGATCCGCGAATGGATCATCGTCGTATGGATACGAAGAGTTCGCGCCGCTACCTGCATTTGCGGTGTGTCCGCTAGATCCATCTTTCCCTGGGGACTGTGGTGCGTTTTTCTGGCTGCGTTCAAGGAAGCGGACACTCTGTGCCACAACCTCGGCCACGCGCACACGCTGTCCTTCGCGATTCTCATAACTGCGAATTTGCAAACGTCCGTCCACTGCGGCCAAGCGCCCCTTGTGCAGATACTGCGCGCAGTTTTCGGCTGTTTTACCCCATGTGACAATGTTGATAAAATCAGCCTCTTGTTCCCCGTTTTGGTTAGTGTGCATGCGATTCACGGCCAGGGTAAACGATCCGACTGCCGTACCGCTTTGTGTGTATCGTAGTACGGGATCGGCCGTCAGGCGGCCAATCAGTACAACACGATTCAGCATGTTTAGTTTTCCCCTTTAAGACACAATCGCGAAGTCGATCAATTCCATACGGTTTTGCCATTTCTGTGATGGAGCCGTTCGGAATCGAATCGCGGTGCCTTCTTTTAACGGTTTTAATTGACGGATTAGTTTCGGGTCGTCTGTTAAGACTTCGAGAAGCTGCCCGTCTATCGTGGCTAACTTCGCCCTGGCAACTTCTTTATTTGATTGATTGCGGCGGCATTCCACTTTCGCCACAGCCGCAATGTCCTCGTCGGTGGACACATTCGTATCAGATTGCGCTGACGATGTATCCTCGTCAGTCACGTGATCAGTGGACTCACCCACGTCTTCCTCGTCCACCAAATTGGCATTGATGAACAAATCCTCAGGGAGTTCATTCTCAGGAATCGGTTCAACATTTGGCGTGCTCGCCGCAAGAAGCGGTGTTTGCTTGAGAAAGTCTGTGAGGCGCAAATCGTCGATTCCAAGCGTTAGGACATACACCGTCTTGGATTTGCCATCTGGATTGACGACCTTTGGCACGATCCGCAATTTGAGCGGGATCATCGCGATGCGCCCACCCGTTAACGCTCGGATCATTTGAATGCTTCCGTTGAGATTCACCGTGGTGTGGAAGCTTGTGGTGTCAATCTGCCAGACCCCAATTCCCGGTACGTCCGGCAAAAAGAATTGAAGTCGACCAAGCTCCTTGCACTTCCCTGCCTGATAGATTGGGCAGTCACGATACAGACACTGAATCTGTACCTTTCCGCCTTCTCCATCGGAGCGACGTGCAACTTCCCCATCCCCCTGGCAATACAGTTCATACCGGCCGTTTCCGCCTCGATAGGAGGATAGCCACTGCGGAAAGAACTGTTCCGGGTCGTTGGACGGGAAGGCAATGGTGATCTCCTTCGGCTTGTCGCCATACACGTCATGGAATGCTTTGGCCGCCGCCTTGGAAGTGGAAGCGTCGGGTTTAACGACGAAGTAATCGACGGCGGTTGGGTAATCCTTGCCATTGTCATTGGTCTTGCGCACGCCTAGATGGATCTTGCCAACCCGTGGAATGCGCTGGACATCGCTGAAGCCTTTGATCGGCATGGTCTTCTTCCTCCTTTCGCCAGGGAAGCAAAAAACGCCAATACGAAGCCAGCGTGCATGCAGAACACACTGTTCTCGTTGGCGTTTCTTCACCCGTTGGGGTGTCAAAAATTTTATGGTGCTTTTATTTGAGGTAGTCGAGAAGTTGATCGGATGTCAGACTTGCTTGATGCAAGATCTCTTGTAAGGTCCCACGTTTAATGGGGTTATGATTGGGGACGACAACGACGTGCCCATTTGCGTTTTCCAAGATCACATGAGAACCGGATTGGCGTTTTACTTCAAATCCGGCCTTCTTTAGCGCTGCCAGAACCTCGCGGGCAGACAGTTGTGGAAGCTTTGGCACTTAGTCCACCTCGATTGTAGTCAAGGTGGAAGGTGGCACATCTTCAACAGTCTCTCCCTTGTCCTTCATGTACTGAAGGTACAGGGCGATTGCATCTCGCGCGTTCGACACGGCTTCTTCAAATGTATCGCCTTCCGTAACGCATCCCGGAAGACCAGGAACAGTCACGACATACCCGCCGTCGTCTGGATCAGGCGTTAACACGACGGAGAAAATCCTTTTCAAGTCGAACACCTCCGTGCTGTTTCCTTTAGCACGAAGTATATCCGATATCGTCGACATGGTTCCAGCTTTCACCTCTCAACTGACTGTGTTTCAGCCTGTTCAAGCATCTGTTGCAGACGCTCGATCTGTTCTCTTTTAAGCCTTTCGTGTTGCTTCCACTCGCGCCAAATCCAGTCGAGCTCGGCTTTCCGATGACGCCGCCATTGCACGGGATCAATACCGCCAGGTGCAATGCGCCGCGGCGTACGGAGTGTGAATCCAAGCTCAGCCAGTTGGGCTTTGGTGAGGGTTTCAGCAGGGTGCAGCCGGCGTTTGGCTCGCTTTCCACTCTGCGGGTAGAGTTCCGCCTTCGCAGCCTCGAAGCTGATTCCTCGAAGCCACGCGTGGAACGCTATCACGCCGCCTTTTGCGCCACATTTGTGACAAAAGAACGTGTCTTTAACGGAGGATACGTACAGGTGAAACTGCCTGTTCGTATCGCCGCATACTGGACAGTGGGCCTTCCACTGGCCTGGGCGGTACGTCTTGAACAACTGGAGGTTGTTGCGTGAAGCAACTTCCTCGATGCTGATCAATCCGGACCTGCTTGACACGTGATGACGAATCTCAGACCCAACCGACACGACTACCCCCCCAAGAAACTCAGACTGTACGTGCTGTGCGCAAATCTGTCTGTGATTCTAAAGGAGGTTTTTCGGCAGTTGCGGTCATTTCGAGGGCTTGTTGGACAGTTATCTTTGCGAGGTGCTCTCTGTGGGGATTGTCTCCGTCGCTCAGTGCACGAATGAGCTCCGAGACGTTGCGTGGTTTCATGGACTTTGGCATTTCGATCTCTCTCCCGATATTCTCCCCGCTAAGGCCGCCGGGGAGAAGTGTTTTCTCCCCGCGGCAGGGGATTCGGGATCAAAAAAGGCAAACGCAAGCCTCTCGAACATTGGTCAATCCAAGTTCCAGACGCTTTGAGCGTTTGCCTCTTAACTGCCCTAGAGCATAAATACCCTATGGCAGGATTCCCTTCTTACTTCTAAGTAGTTCTCGTTGCGTGCTCGTTGCCAATCCAACTAGCGTTAGATTGTGAGCGAGTCGCATTTCAACGGTTGCGCGACTTACTGCGCCCTGTCACCGGCCGCGCTTGCATTTACGGAAAGCTGACAGGGGAGATTGAACATCTGTCCCTGAATACCGTCTCGATTTGTGAGACCGACTCATATTCAGGTAATCCTATCAAGACAAGCGATAGGAAAATGGTGTTGTAGCCAAAGACTAAACCGACACAACCAGAACGCCTCAACGCAGCAGTTCCTGGAGTTGGCTATGGAAATCGGCGCGAACTTCCACACCTCTCACCTAGTGAGCTCCAGAACTCCGGCACTCACCCACTTAGGGGCTTCAAGTGTGCCTTCAAATACCTTTCCAATACACTATCATCTTACCTCCCAATCGTTTCGATTGCAACATTTTAATCCATCCTCTCCGGGGAGGATGGCGCAGGCATACGTGTTGCAGCTAACTATCGGCTACAAGAACGCAAATCAGAACACCTGCCGCAAACCCGATTGACCACAAAAAACGGACGACGGTATTGATTGATTCCAAGATGCCAAAAACAACCATATGCACATTGATGCACTCCCCATAAAATAGAAACAGGCCCTAAACAGGGCCTTCTTGGACAATGAGATGTAGTTAAGCAACCGGTTCTGGCACCACATCGAGCACTGTTCCAACGAGAACTTTTTCTTCGTCGTTATGCCCCGTAATACGAAGATTTATCCAAGTCCCTGTTCTTAGCATTTCACGTTCCCCACCCCGCCGGAACCGGACATTTACGCCGTCATGTAGTACGGCATACCCATTTGGGCCACGCAAAACGCGAACTTGAGCAAGCACATTGCCTCCACGAACGTATTTCCCTTTGTGCAGATCATACGGATTTTCCATTGCGTCTTTCCGAGAAACGACAATGGTATTTCCGGAACGCTGATCCGTAACTTTAACAGTGACCATTTCTCCGATCTGCAACTCTCGAGGTTTGACGACATTAAAATCCACCAACGAAAGCGGCAACCATGTCGGGAAACCTCCTACATTTACCATGTATCCGCGAGGTAATCGTCTGTAAATCACCCCTGTCCAGGTTGTTCCTGGCGTGATTTTCGACACATTCGCATTCTGCATGGCTTCTTGGGCTCTCTGCCGTGAAAACAGCAGAATGGGCCGTTCCCCGGTACCCGGATTAAATCTGTCCGGCATGACTGCAATGTACCGATTGTAATAACGGGTGAATCGATCTGCGCTTGGTAAACCCGACTCTGAAAGCGGGACATGGCCAATTAGAGGTCCAAACCGAATCATCAGCGATTCTTCCTCATGCCATTCTTGCCCATCCGCCTTATTCAAGTAATACTTGATCCGTTCGGAACCGGTTACGAGGGCTTGTACAACCGTATCGTTGCTACGCCAGGACATAAACATCATCAGAGCGTGTTCGTCGCTATCAAACTGCTGGGGATTGATCCGCGCTCCTTCTGCAGTGATGTTCAGATAAACTGGAATTCCATCCATATTCATTTCCCCCTCTGCTCAAACTTGCAATTTGGCTTCCCATGTCTTCCCGTTGAACCGCACACCTAGCACCTTTGAGTACCCTAATTTTCGACAGTGATCTTGCGCCCGACGAAGCGCCACGTTTGCCACGTTTGCCAGTTCCTTTGCTTGTACTCCATCTGGCGGCGGTACCTCGTAGAGGATCAGGGTGACCCGATATTCCGCTCGCACACCGTCCATTCTTGATTCCACCCGAACCACGGGGTTTTTCGTGACTTTTGCCTGTTTGTGAGCAACCACTCGGCGCAAGATTCGTAGCTCCTCTTGCTCCGTCCTCTCCAGGACTAACGCCCCCTTTCTAGTGCGCTGTGCAAGCTCATTGTCCGCCCAATGTTTCCGCCCAAAAATGCAAAAACGATGCAAGTTTCTCCTACAACATGTGCGACCATGCCACGGCACCCAGAGTACCCAGTAGAATATACGGTGCCACCGCTATCCTTGCTCTCTGTCGTCTGATTACAGGTAACAGAAAACGCATGAGCACGAGTGAGTTGGTGATAGCGAAGGCAAGCAGAACCACAACAGGACCAAATGTTGCCCCAATCATGCCGTATAAAAGAGTGTCTCCCCATCCCATGCGAAGGAGCACAGAGAAGGTCGCCCCCAAAAAGAGCCCTAAGGCAATCCCGGCCAAGGACCAGCACAACCCACGCCAGCCACCGAACACCACCGCCAATACCATCCCGCTCAACCAGCCAACCATGACAACGGGTAAAGAAACGGTAAAACTCCTCCGGTCTTCCACGGCGGCGACGGCCAACACGATTAGGCCTACAAGCACGGTAAGCATAAACCTAAGCATGAGCGAGAGCTTCCTTTCGGACGAACACGTCGTAGTGATGGCCTTGATATACCGTCTTCCAGTCTGGTGAGGCCATCAACAGCTCCACCAGCGGCGCGCTTTTGTTCATCAGAATGTAATCGACTCCCTTCGCCCGCAGGTCCCTAAGCGTCCCGGGCCTCGCGTATTCCGAATCGTAGTAAGTCTTCATGACCCCATTTGACAGATATAATTCGGTTCGTCCGTCCACACTGGCTGGCACACCTGCAGCTTCGAGCGTGCCTCCGAGGTCATAGTCGTTCCACAACCGCCAGCTTGGGTGTTCTCGGTGGAGTTCTTCAACAACCTGTACAGCTTTTGGATATAACACCGGCGCCGCATGCGAACGCAGGGTGCCATGCACAGTAAGACCTTCCCGCACAAAAAAGCCAGTCATCCCAAGCACCAATCCGAAAGCCAATGGCCGACTCCAAGCCTGAAAGGGGAGCCTCGGAAACGATGCGCTTGGAGCCAAAAACCAAGGCAAGGCGATCAGGAAATACGAGCCGAAACGAACGGCGTGTAAGAACATCACGAGAATGCCCACAGACCACACAGTCCGGAAGAAGCTCACAGGCTCCTTGGAAGACAACCGGGCGACAATACCCGTACCCAGTGCGACGATGGCCGCGGCGGTATACCACTCAGTCGCTACGGGTGGTTGCCATTCCATGATGTATTGAGAGACATGGGACCTTACTGACAACCAGACTGTAAAGGAGTACAAGTGCCAGTCCTGCGGGTTGAACAGGCTCACCACAATCAGCCCCACAGCGGTTATCAGCAGGGGTCGAGCTTGTCTCCTTTGCGGCCGATGACGAATCCATCCCCAGTCCCAGTCCGGTATGAGATCGGCCACACCGGCCCACACGACCAACCCAATGCCAAGAATGAACGAGCCATGTAGGTTCACCCATGCGAGCATCATTGGCAACAACCAAACGAGATGGCGTACCTTTGCATCGTCGCGGAACCGTTCCACCTGCATCACAAACAGCGCAAACAGCAGATAGGAGAACGTTTCCGCTCGAATCTGATCCCAAGGCAGGGAGAGAACTGCCAGTACAAAGGCGATGACACGCGGATACGCCGCGCGGTGACGTTCCAATAGCTCCGCCAATGTCCACCAGGTGCCTGTGGAGATGAGTGCCATCATGCCAACGACACCGCGAATCCCGAGCCAATGGTCAGCTAGGTAGAGTAGTACCTCGCACCCCCACTCTTGCGGCGTCCATGCTTGTCCATAGGCGGTCCAAGTCCAATAATCCTGGTGGGGAATCTGATGGTGTACAACGATCCACTCTCCGATGAGATTCGACCAAATCGGATCCTCGATGGAAAAGGGAATGTTGTACCATCCCACGAATAGGGCCAAAA
Organism: Alicyclobacillus kakegawensis NBRC 103104; assembly: GCF_001552655.1. Lineage (GTDB taxonomy): Bacteria > Bacillota > Bacilli > Alicyclobacillales > Alicyclobacillaceae > Alicyclobacillus_G > Alicyclobacillus_G kakegawensis. The sequence goes on from NZ_BCRP01000024.1 coordinate 9,578, forward strand.
GAGCCGCCCCAAAGGCAGCTCTTCTCAACGGACGACTTACCATGCGGCACGCCCTTCTCGAAAACGAGCCGGGATGTGTGGTTTATTATGGGACGTGTGCCCGCCGGCTCCTATCGCGATGGTTTCCTCCGCTTTTTGCGGTTCCACCTTCGGTTTGGAATCGAACACCGAGGCATTCGCCAGTGTCGGTTTTTCCGCGGCCTTAGTAGGTTCCTGGGTCCGCTCCTCAGATCCTTGTACAGGCGGCTCTGGGGCAGATGAGGATGCGTCTGGCTTGGCCAAACTGTGATCCGTCCCCGTCTCGGGATGAACCTTGGCCTGTAGTGAAGAAGATGTTACAGGCTGTCTGTCCAGATTCCGGCTCTCGTCAGCGATGTGAACCGTAACGGCCTTCAAACATCCTCTGGCATTGGCCCACTGTGCGTCCTTCACGAACACCTCATGGGGGTGAAATCCGGCCAATGCCTGACCGAGCGCCTGTGCCCCACCCCCGATCCAAAACACGGCGCGCACTCGGTTGCGTTTCGAGCCCCACAAGTCAGCTACTTGGGACTGAATACTGCGAGCGAGGGCCAGTCTCGCTTCGGTCACTTCGTCCTCGAAGCTCCACGTCCGGTTGTTGTAAAAAATGGAACCTCGCTCCAACGCCCGGTCGGCCAGATCCGGCTCCAGCATCTCTCCGGTCTTCGTTTCAAAGGCCCGACGAATGGCCACCGTCAAGTCCCTGGTGCCATGAGGGAGAGTGCCGGAGAGTTCTTCATGAATCAGCATCTCTGAGCCCGATACCTCGATCACCACCACGTCTGTGGTGTCTCCGCCGATGTCGACCACGGCGATGTATCCGTCCTCGTCTGCGAACTCTGGATGTTCCGGCGCCAAGGCGTAAGCGGCCACCAAGCTCTGGGGATAGGTCTTCACCGATCGGATCGTGAGGTGTTTTCGTTCTCCATCCACGATCTCGAGATCCTTTTGCGCCCCCTGGAGTCGCGCGGCGAAGTCCGACTGGACGACAGGATATTGGGAGTACGGGAAGTCAATCACCAGGTCCACCGGTTCTTCCGGTCGGGCGAGGAATCCCAGCGCCGCCCATACCAGCACCTCCGCAGATTCACTAGCAAACCGGTCTCGTCCGAATACGTACTCCGGCAAAGCTCCAAATCGCTCCGCCATCTTGCCGACGTACACATCTCTCGTCTTATCGTCTTCAAATAACCTCACTTGAAGGACATCCTCAGGTTTTGACGGCTTGCCGGAAAGAGAGTACACAGTCCGGCGGCGGCCGTTGGCCACTACAGACCGGAACATCACCTTATCTCCTGTCTCTGACATGGCCTTCACGTACCGATTGCCCAAGTCCACTGCGATCTTCATGGTTTTATCCCCTCCAATTCTTGCTGAATACCTGACTCCAATCCTTGACTTGGTTTTGTGGAAGTGGCCCCGGAATCTCTACCACCTGGCCTTTACTGTTCAAGACGTACGTGTCCGGTACTCCCGTGATCCATTGGTCTGCTGGCTGGCTGGTCTGAGACGACACCAAGGTGTACACAGGTTCAGTCAGGCCAAGTTTTTTCATGACTTGCTGGACCTTTTGGCCGGCTGTTTGGAGCGACTCGCCCTTCTGCGGCCAAGTCACCACGACATCAGGCGGATTCGCATAATTGTGTTGAGCTGACAGTTGAGAGAGGATGTCCGTATCCCAGTCGGAAACGAACACGATTGGATGGTCTTTAACGCTAAGTCTCAAGGACTTGCCATTGAGATCTCGAACAGGAACCGCATAGTATTTCTTAGCCGATCCAGACTTTAAGATGCGTTCCCGTTTTTTCAGAGGCCACGGTTTTGGGCTTTTTGAAGTGGACGAAGCAGATGAAGTGGGCTGTGCTTTCATTTGAGGCGGTGCCGGGGCCGGTTTGTGACTGCCACCGGCGGTAAATCCGAGCACCGTGCCCCCACCCAATAGCAGGACGGCCATCCCGGCCAGAGTAGCAATCTTGGTTTCCTTGCGCATTCCTTTGCATCTCCTCTCCGTCGAACTCCTTGTCAAGCCCAGTATCGCAAAGCGACGGAGAGGAAAAATGCAAAATCGATGCAGGATTCGTCGTGCTGCTCCTCACCGGTTGACCCAGACAAACCCAGACCAGCTCTTCCCGGGATACAACAACCGCTGGCCGAAGCGGGGAGGGAACCGACCACACCAAGCCTCTTGCAACAGGTGTTGCACGGCATGGTAACCTACCCGCCCAAAACCGCCCGTGTAGGTGACACCGGAAATAGCGAACTGCCGGGAGCGCTCGGCACAATGAAGTGTGATCCTTTCAGCATCCCGTTGTGTCCGACGTATGATCTCACGATGATCGGACTCAATGGCCTTGAACGCTTTTGGTGATACATGCACCTCATAGAGATCGCCCCCGGGGGTGTACCCTGTGAATCGGCATACGCGGGAACGCAAGGCCGGATGCAGAGGATAGCACGCCAATAGGGATAGCGTGTAATGTTCCATGGCCCGTGCCCATGCCACCTGAAGCATGAAAGCCAGGAGAAGCATCACTCCCATACTTGCGAGGATTGGTTCTTGGACGGTCGACGGCACGAACAATGAGACACCCTCGAGGACTGGCACAGTTAGCAAAAGTACGACTCGTCCGCGAACGCGCAACATCAACCATTCCAAAAAAGCCATGACGTTGTACAAGGGGCTGTACACACTAAACAGAAGCGACAACCAGCGGGTCAGCCTGTCGAACCATTGGGCTTCGGCGATGAGATTCCCTTGCTTTAACCGTGAAGCGGTTGACTTGTACATCGCGGACACCTCTTTTTCTAACTCACTGTTTGCCCCTGGAGTCCAGCCACCGGTGACACAGTCCACGTAATGGGTGGCGGATCCGGAAACGCAGTGTGACCCAATAGATCGACTATCAAATCTGTCGCTGCATAAATACCTTGCGGGGTGTACGATACCGTGACGGTGTACTGAGCATGAGCCGGGGAAGGAAAGGACACCTCAGCGCTTTGCACCTGAATGACTTGATCCAAACCAGCTTTTTGTTCCTGGTCCTGAAATACTTGATTCGCTATGGTAGTTGCCTGACTCACATTGACGTCAGAAGTGAACCCGATTCCGTTTTGTTCCGACACGGTACTGTACTGTGCCTGTGTGGCAGCACTGACTGCTGCCGCTTTTGCTGCGTCGTATACCAAATTGTGCACATGTACCATTTGATAGGTATCCACGGCAAACCAGATCGCAAACAGGGTCAAGGGGATGGAGAACAGTGTGTAGACTACTGTGTCCTCCAGATCCCCGCGAAGTCTCTTTCCCTTCGTATAGCTCCTAATATGCTTCAGCCGTAAACGGCACTTGTGTCCCGTCACTGAGCGTCACCACCCCGCTTGTGTCGTCGGCACTAGCAGCCTGCACCTGCACCTCGTTGGCAGAAATCTGTGTTTGATTGGAGAGCCCTGTGCCTGTCACCACGCAGTTGGTCAAGTCTTTCCCGAAGATATCAATGAACTGGCCACCGTCCGCAGTGGAATACATGACAGCTTGGAGATGTTGAGTGTCATCTGACCACGTTACGCTGAGATTGTTGCTCAGCGCGATCGCCTGGTCGATTTGGCCCTCCGGACCGTAATAGGCAATATAGCTGTGAGAATCGGGAGTTCCACTGTTGACCTGAAAAGATGCGGTATCTCCGGATCCTGTCCAAGTCAGATACTGATCATCCGTTGCATCGTAGATTCCCACTCCATTGGTTCCGTCTCCCGGGATCGAGCTGCTGGCAACCAGCAGGATGGAAGTTCGAGTCGGGTTGACAGCAGAAGTGTAGTTGACATCGCTTTGTCCACTTTGTTCCCAGCCTAATTGCACGCTGTATTGGGTTGTGCCGGACGGATTGGCCACAAAATAGTACGTCGTGAATCCGTTCGCCGTATTCACGGTGATCTCACAGTTGTCACCGGGACGGATGACCTCGGTGCCTTTATCAAAGTTCTGAATGCCCGAGATCTTGATTTCGTTGTCCTGCCAGCTGCTGTAGGTGATCGCAAGTCCGCTGGTTACCGGGCCCGCCTGCCATCCCTGGGTATCGTCCTGAAAGGTGAGAAAGTCGCCCATAGTGGTCCCAGGAACCCCGGCCGGCGGAGAACCGAATCCCTGGCCTTGGATGTCCATCGTCAGATCCTGCCCGGAAACCTGCAAAGTAACGCTCGTGATTCCGATTTTGCCGGGAGGTGAATCGGTCAACACCGCATGCAGACCATTGTGAGCGTAGTCGAGCGCCTGAACCCCACCACGGGTGATCGGTATCGTGAGATTCAGCCCGAAGTTCCTTTCCATCGCGCCAAAGACGGGCATATGATAGGTGACCGCTACGTTCACTTCCTGGTTTTGATCCGCCTTTGTCACCGAGACGTCCGAATTGGGATCAAACAGCCCCCCGGCTGAGGGGAGGGCTGCCTCGATGTTCTGCACCACGGCTTGTTTTACGGCGTCAGTGTCGCTGGTAATCGCGGCCGTTGACAGGCCTGCGAAAGCCGCGGCTTCCACCACGTTGGCGGTGTGCTCAAACATGAGCAAAAACAAGACCCCGACTAACCCCAAAAGGGTCACGAACGTCCAAAACACGCGTGTGAGCAGGGTATTCACGGTTTTTCACCACCCTTCTATCATTGGGAATACGGCACCCATTCATCCGCCACGCTGCTCACGGTCACGGTCTTGGTGTCCGTTACAGGAAGGGTCGGTCCGGCGAACCCAAACATACGGACAATAGGCCCAAACACCGGAACTTCATAGATAACGGAGATTTTCTCCTGCCCCTGCCCCAAGTCCACCACCTGGATATCTTGCGCTGGGTCGAACAGCACCGTCCCATCGAGTTGAGTCGGCATCTGACTTTCGATGACAGTCTGGGCTTCTTGTACCACGTCCGCGGATTCCGATCCGGTTTGGGCCATTTGTGTTGCCTGAAAACACGCGGTATCCACCACGGATACCGCGTGCGCCAACGGGACACCGATGACAAAGACCAGGACCACCACCACTAACCACAAGCCTAACGTCAGCATCTTGGTCAGAAAATCGTCGTCCATGTGCACCAACCCTCTCCGAGGTCCCCCGGCGAAATCCCGGGGGATTCCCGGCCGGTCCCAATCTCTTGGTCCCCTTTGATGCGTTAATTCGTCGGGAAGCTGAAATTTTGGGACACTGTGTTCAAGCTGGAGCCAACAGCACCCTTGACCAAACTGATGGCCTCAGGACCAAACACCAAGAGCACCGCTGCGATGACAGCCACGAAAATCCAGGCCTTACCCGTCATGTCCTCAAGGCTGGCAGGCAACCGTCCCTCACAGACAACCCACCGGAATACCTGACGATAGAAAAACCCCTTCATAGCTTGCACCATACGTAAATTCCTCCTACATTAGGGAATTTGGAAACGAGACGAAACCGTATCGACACTCGAACCTAAAACCCCTTGAACCACATGGATTGCGACCGGGCCCAAAACCAAGACAATCGCCACAAGTATGGCCAAAAACAACCAGGCCCTTCCGGTGATATCCTCGAAAGTGGCCCGAAGGTGATAGAAATCACATTTGCCCGGCCGCATTTTTCACCAACCCCCATACAAAGAGCATGACATCCAGGATGAACGGACTGACAAAAAACAACATGAACTTCATGTACACAGCCGTTTTCGTGTTACGTTGCTTGCTCCCAAGACGCAGAGCATCTTCATGATTGATCTCCGAAATCGCCTGATTTAGGGTCTCGGAAATCTCGGCCCCGTGCTTAGCGCCTTGTTTGAGCGCTTTCGCCACCACCTCCAATTCCTCACTCGGAGACTGCTGTGCAACAACCTGCATAGCCTCCTCGAACGTCATCTGGCTCATCAGAGATCGGGCATCGTGGACAATGCGACGTAGGTGACCTTTGAGGTAGCTTTCCACCAGACGCAAGGCCTGTACATTGCTTAATCCGGCGTTGACATAGATTTTTAGCAGCAGAATCATCAACCGCATTTCCGCCGCGATGCTCTTTGCCACCGCCTTGGCCTTGGCCCGAACCTGCAAAACCGGGTACAAGAACGCGATGATCCCTAACAGCAGGGCCAGCAGCCAGCTTCCTGTGAACACCCGGATGACTGCAACTGTACCCACACCGAACAGCCACTGTTGTTGTTCGAGTCTCTCCGGGGTACGCTTGGAACCAGCCTGTGCAAGCCAACGGGCATAGCGGGGATGGAACCACGCCAAAGGCCATTTCCTGGGCCGATCCCGAGCCCGGCCGCGGGCTTCAAACGCATCCCGGGTTCTTCTCTGCATGCGCCGGCGTTGCCATTGGTTCTCCCACAGCCACAACAGCCCGGCTGCGAAGATCAGCACTCCCACCAAAATCGCCGTCTGCAGGACATATCCCTCCTTTCATCTGCGTCAAGACTTCACGTCTCCAGCGTCTCAGAAATTCAGCGCAAAAAAATGCAATTTCGATGCAACCTATCCGTCGAGATTGGTCGTTTTCGCCACTTGGGAGACCCCGACAAACGACGAGATCAGTGTGATGAAAAGACCAATTTGCATGATCCCGTGGATGTGCAGAGGCCGGTAGCCCACTGTGGCCACCGCGACAATGGCGAGAAATAATCCAATGGCTATCAATCGATAGATAGATATCTCCGAAAGGATCGCATTTTGCGTCTGTATTTTTTCGGCTAATGCTTGTCTGGTATCTCGCCACAGGTCCGGAAGTGAAGCATTATAACGTTGACCTTCATACGTGAGCACCGCCAAGGTTTCAAATTCAGGAATGTGCAATTCTTGCGCCCGAATCATCATCGCTTTTGCCACACTCATGTCTCCCGGCGCCCTTCCCAGCTCGTTGATATACTTAAACTCGCGACGGATCATGGGGGATGTCGTTTCTCGCTCGATCTCCTCACAGGCGTCCTCAATGGAACCTGTGTGCAGGACGTGGATACCTGGGTTTATGACATCCATCAAGAGACGCTTCCGCAAATTGACCACATAGCGATTGGACAATTCCGCCACAATCTGACGAGGCAAAAGCACGAGAAGGACGACCATTGTAAGTCCCAACCATAGGGGCACTCCAAAAGCCAGACGGCTGATCCCGATGAACACCAGTCCTGCGATGGGTACGTAGCGCGCGTAACGGTAGACGTCCACCTTCAGGCCAATGCGATTCAGATCGGTTTGAAGAGTGGTGAGGTACCGTTGCCAAAAGGAAGTCTTTTTCTGAACCTGAAGCAAGTCCCCGAAGAACTGTCGCGTACGAAGCAGGACTGCACGCTTCTCTGCAGCTCTTGCGCCCCACCAAAACACGCCAGACAAAAAGATTAGGGCTCCCACTGCCAGCGCCGTCGGCACCATGAACACCTCCCTTCGGTTAAAAGTCTTCTTCTCCCGGTTCTAACAAGCTCTCCGGGATATCGATCCCGTATTTGTACGCGCGGTCCAGCATTCGGTCAGACAGCCCGTGAAACACCACTTTCCGAGTTCGGTACTGGCGCTCAAATACCGGCCGCCAGTACACACGGTTGATATCCGCCTCCTCGACTTCGCCAATGGTTGTCACGAGCCGTCTCGCCTGCACCGACCCGTCGGGGTGCTTGGTCTTGACCAGCTCGACCGAAATCAACTGCTGAAAGGAGGCTACAAAAAGGTCCAGCGCTCGCTCGTATTTGGGGTTTTCCCCAGAGGACATGAGCATGTTCACGTACACCTGGATCATCTTCTCAGGACTCGTTGCATGAATCGTGGAAGAAAACAGCCCAGACGTCATCATGGCCACATCCGTCGCCCGCATCGCCGCCGGGCCGTCTCTCATCTCGCCGACAATGGCGTTCTGCGGATTCATGCGCTTGAGGTCAAACAAGTTGCGCTCGATCGTAATCTCGCCCTTGCCTTCCCCATTGGCCTCTTGAGTCCACATACGCCCGTAAAAGCCGCCGAGCACCTTGGCATCCGGCGTATCCTCCAATACCCAAGTCAGTTCGTCCTGCGGAATGTAAGCCATCATCGCGTTTTGCAAGGTTGACTTGCCTGTTCCGGTGGTGCCACCCACCAAGAAGGAATCCCGAACCTGAGGGATCAGCGCGAGGTAATCCCGCATCCGGGGCGTAAACATACCGGTCTGTTGAAGCTCGTCGAGCGTCCAAGGATGTCCGAAACGCCGAATCACGAGAATGGGTTCGTTGCGAAACAGCACGTACTCGCCGTCGCACCAGGTGGAAAACCCACAGGCCTTGTCCCGGTAGAAAATCCGGGACCCGTCCGGGAAAATCGCGTTGACGCTGGGTGCTGACAGATCGAGCTGGAAGTCCGCCCCCAGTTTGCGTTCTACGTAACGGCGCAGGTCTTCGGCGGTTTTGAAGTGTACGCGATTCCCCCGGGCATCCACCAGCCACTTGTTTTGACCGTTCTCCTGGTACAGCACTCCGTAGGTACCAAACACCCATATATCGGTAACGTCCGTGTTGTGTTCGTCCATCACGGGCTGCAAGATCCCGTGATGGTACATCTGAAGGATGACTGCTTCAATGGCGTCGTGGGCCTTCACCGGTAGGCGCTCCACGTCACCCTGCTGAATCGCCTTGGTCAACCGGGCCCGCATCTCATCCTCACTCGGATTGGTCCGCAGGTAATCCAGGTCTCGATAGGCGTACTCCAGCAGAATTTCCTGTTGACGCTCCAACAGTGAGGCCAGGTCCTGGTGGCCGTTTTTGCTAGACTGATAGTGCTCACGAATGGTTCTCGCCTGTTCAATACGCTTGTCCAGTTCAACGGGATTGTTTCGGCGCAGTTCAGCTAAGAGGTCAGGCTCTTGATCTTTTCTCCAAGCGCTACTGCTCAATGTGTTGCACCTCCCGCACTGGCATTCGACGGATTGGACGTATTCGAGCTTGACAACGTTTGACTCGTCGCTTGGCTCGATGTCTGGCCTGTTGTGTTGGTTGTTCCATCGTCCTCTGGCGAGATTGAAGACGAAGAGCTACCAGCCCCTGTAGTGGATGATGTATTTGTCGTAGCTTCCGCGTTTGCCGTACTGCTATTGGCTGAGTTGCCTTTCTGATGTTGAGAAACCATCAGCACCTGTACACTCCCTCCCGATATGGCTTGTTCCATGGCCATGTACTGGGATTGGGAGATGGTCATGATGAGCATCTCGTTTTGATTCTGGTTGTTGCTTGTACCAGAATTGTTCACCGTCTGGTTATAACCGGTGTTCGAGAGCACATGTACGTGGTCTGCATGTAGCACACTGCCATTGGGACCGGGTGCTGCCAAATCTACGTAAGTCCCGGGTGCGACGTAGGAATCTATCGAGCCAGGCTTGTAGGATAGGCCAAATGTGACCTGGCCGGGTTGAGATGTGGCATCCACCATTCCCTGCATCGAATTCGCCTGGCTAAACATCCCCATCCGCACTTGTGACCCCGCCAAAATCCCCAGTGTAGTCATGCGTCCGTTCACCTGGCTGGCTGTGTGGACCGCGTCTGAGGACACAGCAGCTGCTGGAATGTACTGGACGGAAAAGTCCTTCGAAGTGACAAAACTGTAAGGCGCGATGTTATGTGTCGCCACGAGCACCGGTTCCGTTCGCTGTGCGCGATACACTGCGAAACTGCCGGTGGCCGCCGCAGCGGCCAGTAAGACCACGGCGGCCATGCGCATAACTTTCGGTTGATTCAAGCTGTGTCATCTCCTTTCTCACCGCTCCCAGACCTATAGATCAGGAGTGGACAATCTTAGCGGTCTTTTTCCCGCCCCCAAACAAACGCGCAAAAAATCCACCACGCCGCTTTTCGAGACCTTGTGCAAGGACGGGGACGTTACGAGCCACATCTCGCAGTTCGGCTAATTGCGTGTCGAACCATGGAATTACCGTCTTGGTATACTCGGCATTTCTCTTCTCCAGCACAATGGGCTTGTGATTTTCCCGATATTCGTAGAATCGCTGGTCCTCTGGAATGATGAGGGATAGGGGCATATTCAACTGGCGGCTGATCTCCTCCATTTCTACGTCCCGGTTCTTGCCCAGATATGCGCGGCTAATGATCACACGAATCCGCTCTCGAGGCACTCCAATCCGCATGGCCGGATTGGTAATCAGGTCCAACGTGGCCTTGTAGTGCGGATACTGTGCCGCATCATGCAAGCCAATGAGAATCAACCGATCGGCTTCCTGCATCATAGTGACAATGGGATCCGCCCACATGGCTGGCATATCCACAAGAATGAGATCGAAGTACGGCGCCGTCTGATTGAGAATCCACGACAGAACCTCTGTCGATATGACCGATACCTTGGCCGCAGCTGCAATGAGAGAGAACCCGAAGACTGGATGACGCTCCACACTGTCTAAGACCGCCCGCTCCGTGAGATTCGCGTCCGGATTCTGCTCCATCAGGTGCTGCCAGTGCGCAACGTTCAGTTCACCCTGGGCATCAGCCAAAGTGCCAAATACTCCGTTCGGATCTAGATCTACAACCAATACCGAGAACCCCTGTTTTGCGGCGTACGAGGCAAAGTTGAACACAAACCCCGTTTTTCCCGCACCGCCTCCCGTGTTACGTAATGGGCCAACGGCGAAAATGCGCGCCCGCCGGCTACGGCCACCACGAGTCTCTTGCCGAACAGTGGGGCGCGGCGACGGAGATGGATCTGGAGTTGAAGGTTTCGAGGGCTCCGGTGGCAACGAGGGAACCGGCGAACCCGATGGAGTTGAGAAATACGCCGATGCTGCTGACACGGTAGAAGCCGGAGAAGTGGTTCCCTCTGTCTTGACCTGCGTCAATGCCGGGGCGGACCTTCGTGAGAGTGTCATGGCCGGTTTCGGTTTTGGAGTCCCCGAGCTTTCTGCGAGGGGCTTCCCTGGCGAGCGCAGGGACAGAGCGGGACGGGTGAACGCTTTTCTGGCGCTGGAAACCCTCGTCGTTTCAGGGCCTCGTTCCACAGACAGGTTCGGGTCCGCCTGTACAGAGGCAGACATCTCTTCCGAAGGCAATGCCTCTCTCGGTTCGTCTTGCGGCTCCCGTTTTTCCGCCTGTTCCCTCAGAAAGTCCAGCAACTGCGCGTCGGAAATCATATCTCGAACCCGCGAAAAACGCCGCCGCAGCTGCAGGGTTACACGCTTGGCCACGACACAGATAGGAATCCCCCATTCTTCCTGCAGCTCCCGCACAACATCTGGACCCTGTCCTTCATCTACTATCACCAAATCCGGGTGAATACCCGCGAGTTCCAATAGGGAGCGATAGTGCTCAGGACGATAAGAGGCAAGCATCTCAAGTCGCTCCTGAGCCGACAGGGAATTATCCAGCAACACGATCTGCAAAGTCTCCACCTCCAAGCAAAGCATCTTTTAAGCGCTCCATGGCAGAACGAACCGGTTCGGAGAAAGTCAAGACCGGAAGACCCTGGGCCACAGCTGCGCACTGCTCTTCCTCGTAGGGCACAAACACCAACTTCGCTTCTGGCCAGAAGACTCGAAACTCGTCTTCATCAAAGGGGAGACGCTTGGGCGTTTGGTTAATCACGACCACGTCCGCCGGCACGCCCTCCAAGTACCGGCAACGGTGAATATCCGCCGTGGTCACCAGCACCCGCAGAGTCTCTGTGGCAAACTCGTGATCGAGAGTGGACAGATAATCCTGCAAACCCATATCCATGACCACCGGGTCAACAAACCGGGCCGCTGCCGCCGCCACCTCACGCAGATCCACCGTCTCATCTCCAAACGGATTGCGGGTGTACACGGCCAAATCTTCGCGAAGTAAAGCGGGCTTCAAAGGAGAAATCAGCGAAGCCGCTTCTTCCTCGTTCTCGGCACAAAGCCAGGTTGTGAGCGCCGGCCGGAGTCCGGCTTCCACATAGTTCACCGCTGCCGATTGAGCCAAGGTACTGGCAAGGTTCAGTCCTACGAACGTCGTCCCGCACCCAGGTGCGCCCGATATCACGATGCAACGAGGACATCCAGGGCCTTGACCTGAAGATGGGTGAACCGGAGCCTCCATGATCGTTTCGGCTACGGATTCGGAGGACGTTTGAACAGCCTTCACGTTCGCCTGCCAGGTCGATAGGCATTCCGTGAGCCACTCCTCCAGTTCTTTGGGGTCTAATTCCTCACGGAAAAAGGTCTGCACGCCTAGACCTTCTAAGGTTTCTAAGAAGCTCAGATATCCACGAGGCGTTCCCAGGTACAACAAGTGCAGGCCGGTACTCACGAGACCTTGAATTTGCTCAATAATGTCGTTATCCGTCTGTTGTTCTGAAAAACGGTTATCGGATAGAATCGCCGCGTGTTCAGACAATCCCGTCAGCGGAAGGGTCGCGAGATCATCTGCAGTACCTAGCTCCAACTGAAAACTTTCGGCCAAAGGCGCGAGAAACTCCTCAAATCCATCAATGCCACTCAAGTCGAATAAGGTCATCAGTCCGCCTCCTCTCGTAAACTGGCCTGCAGCAGACGCCTGGCACCTTCACTGCGTCCGCGAAATAAAAAGTATCCTTCGTCTTCCTCCAAATCCTCGACGTCTACGTCGCTCAAGTGATTCAATCGAACCCATTCGTTCCATGCGTCGTCGTTCGGTACACCCGCCAACACAATTTGGGTGTCATAGAAGCTTGACATTCTATCCCATTGAAGCGGCTGAAAACGGTCGGCGATGAGCCACACGCCGTTCTCACGCATGCGCTCCAGAGCGCTCTGCAAAGCGTGTTTTTCTGCGTCGGTCAGAACCCGCACGTCTCCTAGATGCACCAGAACTACATGCGGAAACCTGGATGTCTTTTTGAACACATAAATCAGGTCCAAGGTTTCCAGAAGATGACTCAGCGACGGAACTCGTACTGTGATTGGTACACGCAAGTTAGCCATGGCATTCAATTCAACCATCGACCATTTCCCGCCCAAAAGATGGGGTGGGCCAAGATCCGAGCCTTCACTCAGGTCGAGCAGAACGAATTTCCATCCCAGCCGAGCAAACATCTCAATCTGCTTCCGAACCCACACGATTTTGTATGGATTGGATTGCGGTGCTACAAGAAGCAGATTTTCGCCTTTGGCGTGGCGATAATGCAGCTCTATCGCCTGCATCACAGGTGAATAACACTCGTGAGATATCATGTTGGTTCCTCTCCTTCGGAGGACTGCAATATCATGCGTGTATTCCCCCTCTTTGAACTCGTCATTCGTTTTGCGATGCATCTCCAGCATGTCAAACATCGGGCGTGAAAAAATGCAAAAACGATGCAATGTGAAAGGAGCTCGTTTACGAGCAAACAGAAGGAAGGCGGCATAAAGACGAAGGGAAGTAGGAATATTGGAACGTACAGTTCAAGAAGAAAATAGAGGATGAGCGGGCGATGTTGACTTGTGGAAAAACCCGCTCAAGATCATTGCACATACGCCATAATGTCGTTGAAGAACCGCTTGACCCCGAATGCCCAATGGGGATCTGTAGCATAGATCCCCCACGGATTTCGAGGATCGTTGATCCAGAGAATGGCGTCTTCTCCCTTCGGGGGTGGCACAGACAGCTTGTGCCGGACAGTGTCAGCGGCGATATTGGCCGCATCCGCCAAATTCGTGTTGTACACCTGCCAGCTGTAGAAGACATTGAACGGATTATTGCGGATCAGGTCGGCGTCCGGGCCAGGTGGAACGAACGCCTGCTCTTGACCCGTGATTGCGATGAGCAATGCCGGATTGACATCGTATCGCCGAGCAGCCGCACAGATGGTGGCAATGTCGCTACGGGTGAATGTGGATCCCTGCTGCCGTACATAGGCATAGAGTTTATCAATGGGCAGATTCTGATAACGAAGATTCTTGGGAACCACGTGTTCTCCGACATCCAACTGTATAGCAAGGATTCGTTCTTGCTCTTCGGTTTGCGCTTCAAGCTGCTGAATCTGGCTGTTTGTCAGATTGAGCCCATCCTGTAGCTGTTTTTGCTTGGACACCAGCGACGCGATTCCACGACTCGCTAGCACCAAGGACTTCTGCTGCCGCTGCTCGAGTTGAAGTTGAGCTTGTTTCATTTGAAGCAAGTTCCACCCTTTTCGGACCAACGCATTGACATTCTGCTGCTGCTGGGCTTCATCCGCTCGCAGTTGCCGCTGTAGTGCCTGTATTTCCACAACTGACTTATGTTCCTGCTCCGTTACTGCGGAAATGGTTTGGATCCGGCTGAGTAAATCGGACCAACTGCTCGCATCGAAGAGAACCTCGATGAGAGGGACATTGCCGTATTCGTAGGTCGCCCGCAGCATGGAGGCGACGTTCTCTCGGGCGTGCGTCAACTCGTCCTGGGTACGTGCCATCTGTTCATACAACTGTGCCACTTTTTCCTGCAATGTTTTGATGTCCGATTGATTCTGGTCGATTTGTTGAGAGAGCTGAGAGACCTCCTGGCGCGTTTTGCGAACTTGCTGCTTCAGACGCTCCACTTGCTTGCGTTCTTGAGCGAGTTTCTTCGCGTTTTCATGGGCGACCTTTTGCAGGTGGACCATCTCTTGTTGCTTTTTACTCAGCGTACTGGCGTGCACTTCTGTACCGAGGCTGCCGGTCAGTAGGCACGCGGCAGTTGTAGCTGCAGCAAGTTTTAGCAACATACTCGACCCGGCAGTTTCTCTGGTCACTTCAACTTCCCCCTTTAGCTTGTCATTTTTGCAATAGGAATTCCATTGCGCTTGTAGGTTTCTGATTGTGCTTGTGGCATGGTACAACCTGTCCTTACGAGCGTGGATTTGCCCGCTTGGGGACTTGATCAGCTAGGCGCGCACCCGGTGCCCGCAGGCCGTACAGACCCACACCTTGCGGTTTCCCGACATGCGCAGCTGCATGGGTTCCCCGTCCAATGGACAGTGGGTATGTGGGTCGATCTCCCCCACCTTGACGTGGCGTGGTGGTGCACCCTGCGTGGAGCGGCGCAAGGATTGGCGGGTCAATTGCTCTCGTTCCTGCCACGGGATCTCCACGCGCGCAGGTTGAAGCTTTTCGGAGTAATCTTGTTCACGGCGCAGAGTGAGACGTGGCCGGGTGAATTCACGGGTCTGCGTTCTCTGTTGAGACGATGTCTTTGCGCGCCCTGGTTCCTGTCGGAAGACGGACTTTGAGCTCAAGCTGTCCGTGCGGATTCGGAGCTGGGGGCGAACATATGCGTTGGGCTTTTCTGCCGCCGGTGTGTTTGTCCGCTCCGCGTCGTCGGGATGGGTGTTCGTCCTCGTGTCATCGGGGTGGTGCCCAAGCGAGTCTTTTTGGACTTTCTCCCCGCCCGGCAATCCAGGTGGGTCCACGTCTATCGTCCTAGCGTGATCCACCCGCGTCTTCCGTGGTGCATATACGTCCCTGCCCAATGACACCCCCCACCGATACACGTATAAGGTCTGGTTCCCCAAGGTCAGCAACGGCCACTTGACCCGCGCAACCGTGTCAGCCTTGGGATATACGGACACGGGCCTGGGGCGTCGCTGCCGAACGGATTTTTTCACTGTCCCGCCAGCGACTTGTTTCATGAGGGAGCGGTTCTCTCCGGGCTCGGTGATCCGCATGCGCACCGGATTTTGGCCTTTCCGCTCCTTGACGCCGATGTAGATCACTTCGTTTTCCGTGAGACCGTAGCGGATAAAATGGGGCGAAAAACGGTCTACCCACTCTTCTTGTTCCGTTTTGGTGACCAAAGGTTCGCCCCGGTCCCGGCCGAGTCCCCCCATGCGGATCTGCCGGGTAGAGGTGTTGGTCTTAATCCGTTTGATCCGTCCGCATAACTTGGAGACGGCCTGGGCATCATCCGCGCCCAGGTTCGAGAGATACACCCAGTGGCGCGTTGACCCCTCCATTGTCTCTAGGTAACCTTTCCCGACTTGCTCCATTTGTGCCCTCGACTGCATAGCCATGACCATCGAGTGGCAGTGTTTGCGGCCTTGAGTACGAATCTCATTGATGGACCGGGTGGCATACGATGGATACTCGTCCACGTAGGTGTACACTGGCGGTTTGTCGTTATCCTTGCCAGGCCGGTTCAACACCGCCTGTTGTAAGAACACCAGCACCATGCGCCCCACCAGCTTGCCGGTTTCCGTTTGTCCGGTGATGACAGAAAGCAGCTCACCTTTACGGCCATGCGGGGCACCTTGTTTCCAGGCCTTCAGGTCTTCGGCTTTCGGCCTGGCCCACTCTGGCGGGTCGATCCAGGTCTCGAAGTCAAAATTCGGCCGTCCCGCCGAGGCCGCCACTTCCGTACCCAACAGTTCCTGCACGTACTGACTGGAGATGAGCACACGAACCTTTCCGCGGAGGCCCCGGATGATGTTCTTGTACGCTTCCGCGTTCTTGCCGGTGAGACTTCCGCCAAACTCGTTGATGATGCTGGCGGCTGCACGGCGTAACATCACTCGCTGGGGTTCGGTAAGCTTGGGCCAAACCACGGTTCGGATCCATTCGGCCCGTGGTTCCGGCAGAGGCTGATCCAGCGCGCCCTGGGCCTCGTGATCCGCAACCATTTGAACCCTCGTCGCCTCCGTGAACAACTCGTCCATCTGTACGAGATACCGGTCATACCACCCGATCATGTCGATCTCTACCGGGTTACCCTCGTCGTCAAAGCCGTGCAGGAACTTGTACAGCTGCAGCGAATCCGTCGTCGCTTGAGCAGCCATAATGTCGAAGAACGCCTCTCCCTTGGCACGATCGCCGGTCTGTTCGTTCAGCACCACATTGACGTTGTTGATGATCGCGTCAATGTCGTTGCCAGCCAAAGGATTGAACCGGATGTTCGTGGTTTTTCCCTCTCCCACCTGACCATCAATGATGTGGATCCGCCGCACCGTAAGGCCGAGCTTCTCTGCGTAGCTCTCGATGCTTGGTTCTGGCTGGGGCGAGATCCAGACCACATTAGCCATGACCCCGCGGGCCAGGGCCTCGAGGTCTTGATAGATCATCGGCTTCATCGTCATGAAGGTCTTGCCGGAACCAATCGGGCCGATAATGCCCATGTTGAGAAACCGGTCCTTCGCGCCAATGACCACTCTTTTACCCGCACCCTTCCCGGCGTCCGGCAATCCAGGCTCCGCCTCGCCGATGACCGTCCCGATGGTCACATCCGGAAAGGTATAGGTGTCTTCCCGACCGCCGCCTTTCGTAATGGGCTGCGTGAGCGAGACCCACAGACGGTTTAAGGCGTATCCGAACGAATAACCCGAGGCACGTACCATGCCCCAAACAAGCAGTACAATAAGAGCCACGACCAACAACACTGCGACCAGCCCATAGTTAGGGCCATGCACCGGCAGAACCGGTAGAGCCGATTCGTGATGGTGCGAATCCATCATCGGCATAACCACCCACGTTTGGTGAGGGTGTTTTGCCATAACGTCATTGACGCCTTGGTACAAGGCATACATCCCGTACCCAGCCGCACCCAATAGTCCCGCCAGAAACAGCCACCTACCGGCGCGCCAGGCGGAACTAGCAAACAGTAGAATCAACAGGGCGGGCACCAACAGAAGCAGCGGGTGTGACACAAAAGGTTGCAACGAAAACGACAGGTGCGGAAAAGGCAAAGGACTTGACATGTCCGCACCCTCAGTCCCCGATAAGCTCCCGACCCAACAAATCCAGCAGATGATATTGCCCCACTGGTTCTACCGCCGTGGCAAAGTAAAGCATGTTGGTACGCTCGTCATGTTGAACAAAGTAACGCCCCACCAGTTCCTCCCCGCGCCGAGTGATCTGCATGGTCCAGCGATCTCCCGGCAGGGTAGCCATCTTCCCCACCGGAACAAAGTGCAGTTCTCGCTCTCCAAACCGAATGTGTAGCTCTCCATCCGCCCGTCTGATCTCCCAGACCTTGGCCACGCTTTCCACCGGATACGACGCCAGTTTTTCCTCAACTGTATGGGTGATAAGTTCGATCTGGTTGAAAAGCTCCTCGCACAATCCGGAAAATCTCTTTTCCATCAGAGCGTCCCAGGCGTCCGCTTCCACCTGTTGCTGGACTCGCTTGGCTACCGACTCGACCAATTCTTGAATATCCATCACGCCCCACCTCCGACGTCCATTTTGAGGTGGACTTCAGCTCGGAAAATGCAATTTTGATGCAAGTTGACGTATCATACAGGTAAATAACCGTTTGAAAGAAGTGAGTATCCATTGCCACGTCCACCTAAACGCGACGAGGAAAAACGGACACATCGACTTACGGTGTACCTCACCGAGGAAGAGCGGGAGATGCTAGGTCTATTGGCCGAACGGGAGAACCGGCCCATGACACAGGTTCTGGTCTTGGCGATGAAGGAGTATCTCTCGAATCGACTCAATCCACCCGAACCACTCAAGAAAGCGATGTGGGAGCGAATCATGCGGGAGGAACGGGTATGGCTCAAGGGATTTGTCTGTAGAAACGGCCACCCCTTCTGGATTGAAGCAGCAGAGCCGATGCAACCTGACATCTGCCCGGTCTGCCGAAGTGAGCGACAACTTGCTCGAACGTGGGAAGGAATCATTCAGCGCGGACACGAAATATACAGGTAAAAAACGTTGGTTGTAAATCACCGATACACAATTTCTATTAAAAAGTCTCTTTTGTAATTTTTGTTTCTTTTATGGGCATCCTGCTATTGTAGCCTCGTAGAGGCGAGATAGGAGGTTCTCATGTGGATTGGCGGACAGTTTTCCAGGACTTCGAGAACCTCGACCACGAACAAAAACTGGAGCTCTTTCGGGCCATTCGAAGCGCTCTGTTTCCGGACACCCCGCAACCACTCGCAGCCTTAGTGGGCGAACTCCGGGAAGCTCGGTTTGCGCAAGCCATCACCTGTCCTCATTGCCATAGTCGGTCTGTGAAGTGCAACGGAAAGTATCGGTCCCGTCAGCGATACTTGTGTCGTGGATTCGGTAAGAGCTTCAATTACTTGACCGCCAGCCCCATCGCTGGTACGCACTATCCGGAGCTGTGGCAACGCTACTTTGAGTGCATGGTGGAGGGGCTCTCCCTCCCCAAGATTCCGAAGAAGCTCGGTATCCATGTCAGTACCGCTTTCTATTGGCGGCATAAGATCCTGAATGCAATCCGAGCGCTGGGCTCTGATATGCTCTCGGGCATCGTGGAATCTGATGAGACGTTCTTCCTGGAATCCATGAAAGGCAAGAAGCACATTCCTCACCGGCAGGCCCGTAGACGTGGGGGAAAGTCGCAGTACAAAGGGATTAGCCACGAACAGATTTGTGTACTGGTAGCCTTGGACTGCAATGGCGGCATCGTATCGCAGGTTGCAGGAAGAGGCCGGCCCACAGCGATTGACATAAACAACGTCCTGGGACAGTATATTTCTCCTACCGTGACACTTTGCACGGACTCGGTCACAAGCTATAAGAAATTCGCTCAAATGAAAGGTCTGGTGCATTATCGACTGAACGCCAACAAAGGCATTCGTACGAAGAAGGGCATATACCATATTCAGCACGTGAACGCCTACCATCGAAGGTTGAAGAGCTGGATGGAACGATTCAATGGTGTAGCGACGAGATATTTAGGCAATTATCTGTTCTGGTTCCGATTCCTGGAGATGCATAAAGGGATGGGGAAAGCCCAGCAACGACGGATTCTGCTGATTCAGGCGTGTCGTAAGCCGATAAAGACGCCTGTTCACGTGTTGAAAGCGGCCTTGCGGCCTTTCCCATTTTCCGTATCTTATCCAAATATAAAACGTTGCTACACATGGAAGACGATTGAAAGGGCCGGTATGAATATGCTGTTGCTGTCCTCTGACGAGATGTTGACAAGCCGAACGAAAATACACAAAATATATTAAACAAATAGGTTTTATGTCCATTAAACGAGGAGGCTGCTCACATGTCCCAAGTGGAAAAGCTACTGGAAGCGAATCAGGCGTACGCAGAACGGTTTTCCCAGGGTGAATTGCCCATTCCCCCGACGAAGAAAATCGCTGTACTCACCTGCATGGATGCTAGAATTGACCCCCTGCAAGCCCTGGGTGCGGAACTGGGGGACATTCATGTGATTCGAAATGCAGGGGGCCGCGTGACAGAGGATACGATTCGCTCGCTCGTGATTTCTGAACAGCTGCTGGGGACCAATGAAATCCTTGTGCTTCACCACACGGATTGCGGGATGCTGACGTTCAAAAATGAGGATCTTTACGATAAGGTTTCTCAGCGTCTTGGCCCGGATTCTGCCACAGCCGCTTCAAAAATAGACTTTTTGCCATTCGGTGATTTAGAGCAGAGCGTCCGTGACGACATCAAGGTACTTCGCGATTCCCCCCTGATTCCGAAGGATGTTCCCATCTATGGCGCGATCTACGACGTCCACACGGGTAAAATCACTCGACTCACGTAAAACGAGCATTTTCCTTTAGACAAAGCTATGAGGAATCGAGACCGCCAACCTGAACAACACTCTCTAACCATGCGGGGAGTGCCTTTATTTATGGACCCCAGTGTACTACGCCTAGTAGTGTCCGGTATGCTGTGTAAAAAGGCTCGTGCTCTTGGATATGTAAAATGAGCCATTCGCCCCCCTGGTAGAATGTGAGATTGGCAAGACCACACTACAGGGGAGGAAGAGCAAATGGCTCAGTATCAGAATACCGTGGACGACCAGATTTTGAAAGGTCTCTTTCAGCAGGATGGCGGTGTGGCCAAGTTGGTAGAGCAGGTGCTTAACCAGATCCTGCAGTCTCAGGTTACCGAACAATTGAAGGCCGCTCCATATGAACGCACCGAAGCACGCCAAGGTTACCGAAACGGCACACTCCCCCATACCCTGACAACCCGTGTCGGCCGACTGGTCCTACGTGTGCCTCGGGTTCGGAACGGCCAGTTCTCCACGGAACTGTTCACCCGCTACCAGCGCAGTGAACAAGCCCTGGTATTAGCCTTGATGGAGATGGTGATG
Source organism: Alicyclobacillus kakegawensis NBRC 103104 (assembly GCF_001552655.1). Taxonomy (GTDB): domain Bacteria; phylum Bacillota; class Bacilli; order Alicyclobacillales; family Alicyclobacillaceae; genus Alicyclobacillus_G; species Alicyclobacillus_G kakegawensis. The sequence continues at coordinate 30,532 of NZ_BCRP01000024.1, forward strand.
AACGGCGTCTCCACCCGCAAGGTGGCTAAAATCACAGAGGAACTGTACGGAACCGATCGCACAGCCTACCGCCCTGCTGGGTGGGGCAAAGTAGAACGCCTGTTCCGGTTTCTCGACACAAGCTTCATCCCCGAAGCCTACGAACAAGTCGAGGCGGGGCATATCCGGACGCTTGGCGAGTTGAATGACGCATTTTGGGCCAAATTCGACATGCATCTTTTAACCTGCGTATTTCTCGAACTTAAACCACAACGAAGACAATGCACAAACAAGCTGCAACCACTCCAATCAAAGAATCCATAAATCCACCGGTACGTATCAAACGTATCCCTTGACGTTCATTCCACGGCCACAGAAGCGGCACGCCGCCGGCTACGCTGTCTGCCGCCAAGTGCAGAACGTATCCCACTGTCAGCCCCCACGCCGCGACGGATAGTGGGACGCCATGCACCTGGCTGAGAGCATTCAGCACAGTGAATGCTCCAGCGACAAACAAAGCCGTGCCCAGCAAGCTGTGCGTGAACGTCCGGTGTTCGGTGAACATCGCACCCACGATCCAAACCGCAAGCAGAATCGCCCCGAGTATCGGAATCGCCCCATGTACCGCGAGAAACAGAAGTCCTGCACCTGTAATGCCAAGGCCAATCCTGCGTGCGATATTGCTGTTCGTGCCCAGGGCGAAGCTCACCACTATAGCTAGTGCCCACAAGACCAAATGCGTCTGCCAATGCATGAGGAAAAGAAGTGCGGCCATGAACACAAACGCGACAACCTGCCCCAATCGCTCAACCCTACGTGCAGCAAGCGAATTTCGCTGGTCGAGATCCGGGAGTAAACTCCCGACAACAGCTGTGACGACGAGCAACGCTTGAGCAACAAGCGCACCGGAGGCCGCTTGCCATTCACGGCCCTGCGCGAGGTTGCGTAAGGTGTCCCAGTGTGCGTGCAGAATAAGTGGCGCAACTGCAACGGAAGTAACGGCCCCAACGGCCATGTGTGTTCGTCCAAACATATTGCAAACAGCCCCTTTCAACAAATACGATAACAGGCTGACGAAGGGCAGATAGCGCAAATTCGATGCGACTTTCTAGAGCCAAGTCTGCATTGACGTATATTCGCGCTGTGTTAAACTAAACATGAAAAGAGAGCCGGAGGGCGCGACCTCCGACTCCTGGGCACCGACGCCTTGAGCGTTGTCCCTGCCCAACAGACTTGAACGTTAGGCAAGTGACCGCCCCACAGGCGCTCAACCGATGGGGGCGGTCACTTGCGCTTTACGATGGCAAGAACCACTGCCACGACGAGCGACAATAGCGCCACGATGAATGATCCGAATTGGATCATCAACGACAGCGCAGTAGCTACGCTCATGGCCCCACCCCCTTCCCGGTATGCCGGGCAGGGAGTGACCCCCAAGGATAAGGTGCCTGGACATAAGTCTATCAGATTTCGTGTCTTTGGGAGAGGAGATTCAAGAAAAAACAGAGGAGTCCGTGCCGCCGGCCCCGCCTTCGCCGGACAGCGATGGCAGCCACGCTTGCTGCCCTACCCGACTTGCAGTATACACATTTAACACCGCGAAAATTGGCGGTTGAGCTACCTATTTTGCGTCCACTAGCTGCATCTGCAACGTTTTTTGCCCATTCCATTCGTTGTCTCCCACTTTAACGAGCAGATGACGGTGACTCGCTGTCCTCCACTCGTCTACCTCATTTCCATACCCAAACGCCAGGACTGGATACGTTCGGCCGACAGAGTCCCGAACCCATACTTTGAGGTGCTTGCGTTCGGCTCCGATTGCCTGTGCGGTGACGATTTGGGCATCGCGCACAAAGAACACCGGCTCTGGATTGCCTTGCCCAAACGGCTCCAATAACCGTAGGTCGTCGACCAGCTTGTACGAAAGCTCATCTATAGCTAATGGCGCGTCACAGAGAACGTGTGGATCCAACTCCACATCCTCGAACCAGTTTCTTTCTATTGCGTACCAGAACGATTGCTGCAGACGATTGAGATCCTTGGTATGTAGACTGAATCCGGCCGCCGCTTCATGCCCGCCGAAGTGCGTGAAAACGTGGATATGTTCTTGTACATCCGCCAATGTTCGGTATAAGTCGAAATTCGGAATGGCCCGGCCGGACCCTTTTGCCTTGTCGCCATCGACACTTATGCAGAGCGTGGACTTGTGGAAACGCTCCGTGAGTCGGCCGGCCACAATGCCAATCACACCCTCGTGCCATTGTCCCGCCACGACTATGCCTGGCTTGTCCAGCCAGTTCGGGTGCGCTTCGATTTGTTGAAGTGCTTCTTGCTCAATTTGGTCTTGTATTTGTTGCCGACGCTGGTTGTATGCATTAAGTTCTTTGGCAATCGCCCGTGCCTCACGTTCATCCTCTGCGAGGAATAGCTCTACCGCCCGCTTGGCATGGGCAAGTCGGCCGACTGCGTTGATACGTGGTGCGAGCCGGAATGCCACGTCCGTGGAGGATACGTCTTCACTGATACCTGCCACTTCCATCAGCGCAGTGATACCGGCTGAAAGGCGTAGGTTCATGCGCGCTATACCCTCGCGTGCCAACACACGGTTCTCCCCCACCAGTGGCACCTGATCCGCAATCGTTGCAAGACCGACCAATTCAAGCAGCTCTTCCGGAAATCGTCCAAGAAGAGCTTGGGCAACCTTGAACGCCACACCTGCGCCACAAAGATTGTGGAACGAGTACATCGACCTCGGATACGCCGGATGCACAACAGCGTAGGCATCTGGAATATCACCAATCTGGTGGTGATCGGTGATGATAAGATCCACGCCAAGCTCTTTCGCCGTGGCAGCTGCTTCAAATCCCGTGATCCCGGTGTCTACCGTGATGATAAGGGTTACACCGTCTTTGGCAGCTGCCCGCACTATATTTGCATGCAACCCGTATCCGTCCTTGAAACGCGACGGAACAAACCACGCCGGATCTGCGCCAAGGGACCGCAGTGCTCGTACCAGAATGGCCACACTCGCCGTCCCATCGACGTCATAATCCCCATACACTAGAATCTTCTCATGGCGCCGCACAGCTTCTTTGATACGCGCCACCGCTCGTTTCATGTGGTGCATAAGCAATGGATCGAGCAGTTGCGCTCGGTCTGGACACAAGAAACGTTCTGCCGATACGATTTGCGAGCAATGTCTCGTAGCAAGAATGCGAGCTACGACTTGATGAATACCAAAGTGAGCTGCTAGTTGCGCTGCCGCGTCTAGGTCAGCCTTCTGGCCTATCCACTTGCGCTGTAGCCTGGTTAGTTTCAGACTCATTATGAACAACTCCCTTCCGTAGCCTAAAGGGAATCCGCGTCCAATTGCTTTTGGCGCACGTGACTACAGCGTCAGCCTCTTGTAAGACTTTCTCAGCTTGTTCGTATAGTGGAAAGAACGGATCGAATGATTCCATCAGAAGACTGATTGTGGTCATTTCCGTCCCACAGTTCAGACACCGAATCATAAAGCCGACTTTCTATCAAACGCTTCTTTCATCAAAGTAGGCCAGCGCCTGTTCCGTGGCAGTTTTCAGCCGCACAAAGTCCTCTGTGCTGCCGCCAGAATCCGGGTGCATTTGCTTGGCCAAGGTGCGCCAACGCTCCTGAACATCCTCTTTCCTGGCTGGAATCTCCGTGAATCCGAGGTATCGGAAGAAGCTCGGAATCTCTACGGCCGGAGGTAGGTACCGCATTCCGGCTACCCAGGTCTGTAGCTCGTAGATTCCGCGTTCGACCATTCGGGCAAGGTCTTCGAGCGAGAGCACTAACTGAGCGAATGCGTCCGAGCCGTATTGCAACTTCACTCCACGGGCCTGAGCTTTCTTCACGCTGTGCTCGAATCGGTAGAGCTCTCCTTTGAGCCGAAACTGAACCCAGCAGCCGTGCCGATCCCAGTTGTAGTCGTAGTCCTCTTCCGGAACACCGAAGCGTTCCATGACAGTCTTCAACTTGCGTTCGTATAAGGTAA
>NZ_BCRP01000025.1 GCF_001552655.1 Alicyclobacillus kakegawensis NBRC 103104
GAATACTATAGCACGTGCCAGCGCAAAGATCAAATAGAATGTGGTGGGAATGTGCCTTGATGACGAAATTCCTTCTATGTGGGCAACGAGGCTTGTATCCGCAGGCGGCGAACAACAAAAAAGCCACGGAAGGAACCGCGGCATCCAGTGGGGCAAGGTCACGAGAAAACCTGTCGTAGACGCAAGGCCAATCCCGCACACACCGCCAGTTAGAGCCCGAGATTCGATTCGTCGAATTCAATCAGCCGTTGACTGGCTTTATAGAAAGCCTCCCGATTCCCCTCATCAAGGCTGCGGTCGACATCGGCCATCAGCATCGCCCGCTGATAGCGGCGGACGGCTTGCTCAATGATCAAGTCCGCCTGAAGCGAGATCATCTCCCGCACCGCCGGTTCCAGGTCATGTGCGGGGACCTCCTCAAGCACCGCGGCATACGCCGCACTGGTGGTCCTGTCCTTGAAGAACAGGCCCACATAGATGTCCTCATCCGGGTGCTGATAGAGGTCCAGAAACGCTTGCTCGACATCGGTGGATACAGGTTTGTTGCGTCGGTAGTAGCGGAACGGCGCAACCGGCACGCAGGTCGTAGACATCACGATGACCCTCGGCAACTGCCTGAAATTCTCGACAAAGTGAACCTTGCGGAGCACGTTCTCTCGCGTCATCATATACCGAATCAGCATCTCGGCCTCACGACTCTGCAGCTGATAGTTCGCCAGAAACCAGCGCAGGAAGTGTTTCTTCTCGGCAGTTGTGACCGTGCTACCCATGGTCGTCTCCTCCCTGATGGAGTTTTCCGTTGTCGATTGAGGTCGCCCACATGCCGCCAATAGTAGGAATTCTTCGTGTATTCTATTCGCGAAGGATGCGGCATTTTCCTGCTCATCCCGAGCGCTCTTGGCCCGACTTTTGTTGGATATCCTGGTCGCGCGCCAACTCAATTGGTTTCAGTCCCAGCGGGATCTCTTCTCCGTTGCCGCCTCCCTGCAGCGGCTGCTCCCATTCCCGCAACGTTCGTTCCACATTTCCCGGAACAGGCGTCTGCGAGTATTGGGTCAAGAATTCTAACCATCCGGATATGGTTCCTCCTTCTCGAATCCCCCGTTCCAGGCTGGATTTCGACATCCCGTACACTCGCAGCGTTCCACTTTGCTTCAGGTCAGCAAACTGTGCCAACACCGCGGCTAGACGCGGGGTTTCAGCTGTGACCAAGATATCGAAGTTCGGCTGCACGATAAGCACCCTTCGGCTGTCGTCTTCTTGCGGTTCCGCGGCTGGAATGGCGTCTGGTGTTAGCAATTCTTGACCAAGTTTTGTGATTTGAAACCACTGTCGGCCGAGATCGTCTTCACCGGTTCGCAAGATACCCAGGTGCGTCAACATCTTGACGATGCGGGTTTTCCAGACCTGCTCCTTGGTATCGTAATAATATTCGTTAATCAGGGGCTCTAATGCCTGGAACATCGAATCACTGTGAATCCATCTTGGCGGAACCCAACCGATGACCTGCGTAAGGACAGGCAAGCGCAAGATCGGACGACGATACGAACTCAGATAGAAACGAAAAAATGCCCGCTGCCTTTGGGCTGGTTTCATCGCCATCCACTCTTCCCGCTCCGGTCGGGTGCGCAAACGACCATCTGCGCTCTCCTCCAGGTATCCTGCATGGTATGCAAAATCGTACAATAAAGCGAACCGGTCTGGATAATCGTGAAACCTTCGCCCATAGCCGAAGCGCCATCCGCCAGAAAGTACGTCCTCTTCCACTTCGAGAATTTGCAGCACCTGCACCAAGTGGCGCTTGTACATGGATCCGCCCTGGGTGAGCAACACATCATGGTGGTCCACGTACTCCAGGAACACGTCCAGATCATGGCTGAGAGCATATCCTTCTTCGGCGAACACCGCGGGCCCCTCTGCGCTCTGCTGGACGGACGCAAGAACGCAGGCTGTCAAGCGCTCTTGCATCACCCGCTTCAATTCGTCCGGCATCACGTACAAGCGGCGCCCATCGATACGCGTGGTCGAAAACAGCCAGCCCTCGCGCAAGGCCGAGTCCAGGATGTTGGAGTCCCCGTCACAAAACACACCATCGATTTCCTCGCCCGTCAGCGGTCGCACAGCGCTCACGCACAGCCTCAGCAACGGAAACTCGCGTCCATCCGTCCACATCGGAAGGTATTGTCCAAGAAACCGCGAACTCCGGAAGGTCAATGAAATTTCCTGAATCATATCCATTTTGGAATGACGGGAGCACGAAAATCCGTAATGGTCCACAATCTTGCGCAGCGTGAGCACATCCGCGTCATTCAAGCACTCCATCAAGCGCACGAACGGACACCCCTTCCCACCCACTGACATTTGCGGCGTGCACCTTCTCGTAGCGGTATCCTTGTTCCACCAAGAACATCTGGCGGTGGCGGGCCTTTTCCTGTTCCACGCTTTGCTCGGTCACCAACGTGTAAAACATACCCGATCCGCCTGCAGGACGTAGCAACCTGCCGAGACGCTGCGCCTCTTCCTGGCGTGAACCAAACAACCCGGAGACCTGAATGGCCACTGTGGCAGCCGGCAGGTCAATGGCCATGTTGGCGACCCGAGACAACGCCAAAACGCGGGCTCGCCCCTGACGAAACGATTCATACAGGACCTCCCGTTGCGTTTTAGGCGTCCGCCCCGTGATCAGGGGACAGCCCACAGCACGAGAGATAAGGGACAAAGATTCGACATAATGGCCAAATATCAGGATGCTAGCTTCCGGGTGTCGCTGAACAAGCTCGCAGACGACTGCGACTTTTGCCCTGTTCTCGCTTGCCACCCGGTGTCGCTCGCGAACGCCAGCCTCCCGATAACGCTCGTAATCCTGGCTATGCCACGGAACGTCAACCTCGACACAGGTCACAGGCGCTAAGTACCCGTCCCGCTCCAGAGGCTTCCACTGTGCTTCGTATAACTTCGGCCCAATGAGACTGAATACATCGGCTGCCAACCCGTCTTCCCGTACGAGCGTGGCCGTGAGTCCCAATCGGCGCACACCCTGCAATTCAGCAGCCAGTCGAAACAATGGGGCTGGAAGGACATGCACCTCGTCGTAGACCACGAGTCCCCATGGGTGGCGCGTCAAAGTCTCCAGATTCCTGTGCAATCCGGTTTTGTTGCGGGCAGCCACTCGTTGATATGTGGTGATTGTTACCGGTGATGGCCCTCGTTTTGGGTCGAAAATCGAAACCGCTTCATCCCGGATCTCGGTCCAGCGTTTCAACTCCCGCTCCCATTGGTCGGCCGCTTCCTCACCGGGGGTCAAAATCAGGGCGTGCCGCTTGAGCTGCGCCAAAATCGCGATGCCGACGACGGTCTTGCCTGCCCCGCACGGCAAAACGATAATCCCGCTTTGCCCACTCCCGTCGGCAAAGAAGGCGGCGACGGCTTCCTGCTGGTAATCCCGTAATCGCAAACCGGCACGCGCCGATATATCTAAGGGCGGACCCATGTGATACCCGGCCCTATCCAGCACAGGATAGCCGAGTCGGGCCAGTGCCCGCTTCACATCCGCTCGCCGCTGTGCGCGGAACTGGATTCCCCGTGGTGTCCTTGTCATCGCGCAGTCGGCAAAGAGGGCAGAACGACTCAGTTCCGCCAATAACCCGGCAGATCCATGCAGCATCACGTGATCGCCATCTTGTCCCATGACGAGTTCCAATTGTCCCCATTTGCTCATTTCTTTTTGAATCATCAATTGGAGCGGGAAAGGAAGGGGATGGACAGCGTGGCGGCGCAAGAATCGGAGCACCTCATCGGTCGTCAGACCGCGCGCCGCGGCTTGCCAAAGAGACAGCGGATGCAATCGGTAGACATGAATGGGATCCAGTTGTTGGAAAATCTCTGCAAACTGGCCCAAGGTAGCCTGCACCGACTCATAGCCGGGGACATCGGATCTCGCTATGACAGTACCGTCTGCGTGGATGTACAAAAATCCGGACACACCCGTCCTCTCCTTGGCTGACCGATACCTGCCGTATGTGGTGCGGATTCGGAAATCCACTGGAATTCTTTTCTTATTATGATGATGTATCACCGGGTTTATACACGGACAGGTTCACGGCGCGCCATGAAGAGGATGGCTCCCAGAGATGCAAACGCTTTCTTAGACAAAAAACCGGGACGCTCACGCGTCCCTCATAAGAATCTGCTAGGAGTGGAGAGAATTCAGAACAAAACACCCTTCGCCCTTAGAATACATCCGTATGGAAACGCTGTCAATAGCCACTTTTAGATTACTCAGCCCAGACTTATTCCTGTGTGTTCCGGCGCCAATGGTGCCAATGCTCATGTTGAGCCTGGGCGGATTTCAGAAGCCCTGTCAGCCGTTCAGGGTCGGCGTCCGTCAAAGCGGCTGTAAATTCTCGCAAGGCTTCACTGATACGCTCAAGATGAGCGAGCACCGCCGTCCGATTGGACAGCAGCGTGGAAACCCAAAACGTGGGCGGCGACGCAGCCAGCCGCGTGACATCGCGGAACCCGGGACCGGTCAAGCGGGACCACAGGCGGGGATTGGCCCCATTATCGACAACGGCCTGTCCGTAGGCCGCCATCACAGCCAGCGAGGCGAGGTGCACACCGTGACTCACCGCGGCCATGGCGCGGTCATGTTCCACGGCCGAAGGCACCTCCACGATGTTCGCGCCCATAGCCGCCAGCATCGGCTCGATTCGCGCCAGCGCCGGCCATCCCCTCATCACCAGCCAGGCCTCGCCGTCGAACAAATCTGGGCGGGCGGCCGTCGGGCCCGAACTCGCGGCTCCGGCCATCGGATGGGTCGGAGCGAAACGCTCGGTGATGCCAAGCCGCTGGGCAGCTTCCACCACCGGTTCTTTCACGCTGCAGACGTCCATCACGCATTCGGCCCTCTCACCTACCGTGGCCAACAAACGGCACGCTGCTTCGACCGGCACCGCGAGAACACCCACATCGAACGATTCGTTCGGCACCGATGGCAGCACATCGTCAAAAACCAGACGCGTTGCGCACCCAGTCGTCTCCCTGGCAAGGTGGCCTTCCCGGCCGGCGGCGGAACAGGCAAGTTCACGCGCCTGCTCTTGATGCTGCGCGTTCGTATCCACGCCCACGATACGCGCATCTGGGTGGAGCTGACGCCAGGCCATGGCCAGGGAAGCCCCAATGAGCCCGCAACCAACAATCAACAAGGAGACAGGCCAACGGGCAGGCCTGCCTCCTGTTTCCATCCGGTTTCCCTGCCGTTCAAGCATTTCCCGCAAGGGCTTCCTGGGCTGGATTGAGCGCTTGAGCGATCCGGCGCACCTCAGCGACCATGCCCGCAAACCGGTCCAGGGTCAGCGATTGTGGGCCGTCGGACAACGCCTCTGCGGGATTAGGGTGAATCTCCACAATCACTCCATTCGCTCCCGCTGCGATGCCGGCCCGCGCCATCGCCGTAACATAGCGCCAGTTCCCCACGCCGTGGCTGGGATCCACCAGGATGGGCAGATGGGACAGGTGCTGCACCACCGGTACAGCATTCAAGTCCAGTGTGTTGCGGGTGTAGGTTTCAAACGTCCGAATGCCACGTTCACAGAGAATGACATTCGGGTTGCCTTCGGCCAGGATATATTCGGCGGACATCAACCATTCCTCAATCGTTGCCGACAATCCCCGCTTCAGCAGCACCGGCTTATCGGTCTTTCCGACAGCCTTTAACAGCGGAAAATTCTGCATGTTGCGGGCGCCAATCTGAAGGACATCCACGTATTCCAGAAACATCGGGATTTGGGCAATTTCCATCACTTCGGATACAATCGGCAGCCCGGTTTGTTCACGGGCCTCAGCCAAATAGCGGAGACCGGTCTCCCCAAGGCCTTGGAACGAATATGGGGATGAACGCGGCTTGAAAGCTCCGCCGCGCAGCATGTGTCCTCCGACCTGTTTGACAAACTGCGCAATCTCAATGATCTGATCTCTCGACTCCACGGAGCACGGGCCGGCAATCAGGGTACACTCGCCGCCGCCCACCACATGGTTGCCTACCTGCACCAAGGTGTCCTGGGGGTGAAAAGCGCGGTTGGCCAGCTTGAAGGGCTTACTTACCGTCACCACTTTTTCTACGCCTTCCATGGATTCAACAGGCAATTCCAGCACTCGCTCCCGTTGTCCAATAATCCCGATGATAGTCTTCTCCTCACCTTGGGACAGGTGTACGCCCAACCCTTTGCTTCTCAGCAAACCAGCCACCGCGTCAATCTGAGACTGGGTTGCGTCCTCTTTCATAACGACTATCATATCTCTCCCTCCTATCTCTGTGCCTGCGCGGCATGTAAATCTGGGCTCGCGAGAGCAGACGCCAGTTCCGCAGCGAATGAGCGGATGCGCCCGACAATCGCCTCCCGGCTCGATGTGCTGACACCCTCCGCTTCTGACTGTCGATGTCCCGTCGGGGCGCTCGCACCTCGCGTCTCCGCCAAGGCCTCCTCGACGCGGCGTACAAAGGCGCTGCCGACAATCACCCCGTCCGCATACGCTCCGACTTTCCGGGCCTGCAACGGCGTACTCACCCCAAACCCGACCGCAGCCGGAAGGTGAGTGTGCCGGCGTACGGATGCCACCAGTTCCTGCACCTGGGTCGACAGGTGCTTTCGCTCCCCTGTCACGCCCAAAGACGAAACACAGTAGACGAATCCCCGGGCCGATTCGCAGATCTGGGCCACGCGCCCTTCTCCCGAGGTCGGCGCGACCAACGGTATCAGCGCCAGCCCAGCGGCGTCCGCCAGTTCCCGCACCACGGCACTCTCTTCAAACGGCAGGTCGGGAAGTATCACACCGTCAGCGCCTGCGGCATGGGCATCCCGGAAAAACTTATCTGGGCCGTACTGCAGGACGGGGTTGATGTAGCTGAACAACACAAGTCCCGTCTGCTCATGTCGTCTGCGCAGCGTCGCGCAGACATCAAAGGCGGCCGGCAATTGGAACCCGCCGCGCAGACTCCGGACCGCCGCCGCTTGAATCACAGGTCCGTCCGCCAGCGGATCGGAATACGGTATTCCAATTTCAACTATATCCGCTCCAGCGTCAATCACTGCATCAAAAGCGCAAATCGACGTCTCCAAGTCCGGATCGCCAGCTGTGAGAAACGGGATGAGTGCGGCTTGTTTCGATGCTTGACGAAAGGCGTGTTCAATTCTCTCCATGCTGCCGCTCCTCCCTTTCCAGTCTGGCAATCTGCTCCACATCTTTATCCCCGCGTCCGGATAAGCACACCACCAACAGGTGGTCTTTGGGAAGCTGCGGGGCTATGCGGGCGGCATGGGCCACGGCGTGGGCGCTCTCCAGGGCCGGGATGATGCCCTCCGTCTTGGACAAGAGGTAAAATGCGTTCAGCGCCTCTTCATCCGTGACGGGAACGTAGGTAGCCCGTCTTGCATCATGCAGCCAGGCATGCTCGGGACCTACGCCCGGGTAATCCAGGCCGGCAGAAATCGAGTGCGCAGGGGTGACCTGCCCCCACTTATCCTGCAGAAGATACGTCCGAGAACCGTGCAACACGCCAGGGCGGCCTTGCCCAATGCTCAACGCGTGCAGTCCGGTGTCGGCGCCCTTTCCCGCGGCTTCGACGCCAACAAGCCGCACACCTGTATCCGGGATAAATGGGTAGAACATGCCCATAGCATTGCTTCCGCCCCCGACACAAGCGACAACCGTGTCTGGCAATCGGCCTTCACATTCCAGAATCTGCCTGCGAGTCTCATCTCCGATAATCCGTTGAAAATCGCGGACGATACGCGGATACGGATGCGGTCCGACCACAGATCCGATGATGTAATATGTGTCCTCCACATGGGAGACCCAATGACGGATGGCCTCGTTTGTGGCATCCTTCAAGGTCCGGGTACCGGTGGAGGCCGGAACCACCTCGGCCCCCAGCATCCGCATACGAAAGACGTTGAGGGCCTGCCTCTGCATATCCTCTTCGCCCATGAACACCGTACACTGCAGTCCAAACCGGGCCGCCACGGTCGCCGTAGCCACACCGTGCTGGCCGGCGCCGGTCTCCGCGATGACACGCTTCTTGCCCGTATACACGGCCAGCAGCGCCTGGCCAATGGTGTTGTTGATCTTGTGGGCTCCCGTGTGGTTCAGGTCCTCGCGTTTCAGGTAAATCTTTGCCCCCCCGAGGTGATCCGTCAGCCGTTCCGCATAGTATAAAGGCGTCGGTCTACCCGCGTATTGGCGCAAATAATAGGACAAATCCGCCTGAAACCTTGGATCCTGTATCAGCCGTTCATAGTCCTGCTCCAGTTGATGCAGTGCGGTCATCAAGGTCTCCGGAACGTAACGCCCGCCATAATCGCCAAACCGCCCGTTTGCGTCAGGAAGCGACGTGCCCGCCGCCGGCTGGGCCGCCGTTGCCGGTGCAATCCTGTCTTTGGCCGCTTGCGTACCGGTCTGTTGTGTCATCACTGGTTCACCGCCTGCTTAGATTCTGCACCAAACCCTGTCGCCTCGCGGCCAATCGCAACGCCTTCATCAGGGAATCGATACGAGCGCGCGACTTGCGCCCATTCACCTCAACGCCGGACGAGACGTCCAAACCGTCGGGCACAAAGCACGCAAGGCATTGCTCGACATTTTCAGGGCTGATGCCTCCAGCAACCCACAACGGTGGCCGCGTGCCGTGAGCGCCCAAGGCGTCCGCCAAGCGCGGCAGCATGCTCCAATCAAAGCGGCGACCGTGCCCGCCGGTGACCGAACCCGCAGCAGCGGGCGGGGCAGCGTCCAATAAGATGCCGTCAATCGTCCGCAGATAGGGGCGAATCTGGTCCGCTATGACGGTGGCCGCGTCCCCATCGACCGTCTCCGGTACGGAGAACGATTTCCACACGGTATACCCGCAACTCTTCAGACGCCGGCAAAAGTCAGGTGTCTCGCGGCCGTGGAGCTGCACGTGCCGGATCTGGGCTTCGTCGCAGATCTGTCGAACGCCGTCAAACTCCTCGTCGACCACCACTCCTACCGGGGTGCAGGAAGCGGGCAACGACCGGACCAGCGCGGGCACCTGGCGGGGATGGACATAGCGGCGGCTTGCCGGAACAAAGATAAACCCCACATAAGCAATCCGTTCAGTATGTGTAAAGGAAAGGTCGTCGCCCGGCTGGATACCACATATTTTCACCCGCACGTTCACAGGCTGGCACCGTCCCTTGCCAACGAAAGGCGAGGAACCTGGAGTTGAGCTATCAGTTCCCGGACACCTTCGGCGCTTGACTGCCGCATCAACGATTCCCCCACAAGCACCCCGCACACCCCGCTGGCGGCCAACCGTTCCGCATCCTCGCGGCAGCTCACGCCGCTTTCCGAAATCGTCGGAATCTCGGGTGGAACCGCTTGGGCCAAACGCAGCGTAGTGTTCAAATCAACGACGAACGTGTGCAGATTGCGGTTGTTAATGCCCAACACCGACGGCCCAGCGGCCAGCGCCACGGGCAGTTCCTCATCTGTATGCACCTCAATCAGCACATCCAGGCCCAAATCCTTTGCGTACTGGGAAAGTTCCAGCAGACGATCCGCTGTCAACGCGGCGACAATCAACAGCACCGCATCTGCTCCAGCCGCGCGCGCTTGTTCAATCTGGGTTTCGTCGATGATGAAGTCTTTGCGCAGCACGGGCAATCGCACCGCATCGTGGACTCTCCGCAGATCCGCGATACTACCCTGAAAATACCGCTCATCCGTCAAAACGGACACGGCGGCTGCACCGGCCTGTTCATATAGGTTCGCAGTAGCCACTGGGTTGAAATCCACCGCGATTTTGCCTTTGGACGGGCTTGCTTGCTTGACTTCGGCAATCACTGCCAGGGAGCCACCCGCTTGCAGAGCTGCAGCAAATCCACGGCATGGCGGCAGACTACCCAGGTCGGGCGCTTGCCCGAGGCGGCTTCGGCGGCGCAGTTCAGCGACTTCTTCCCTTTTGGTTTCAAGTATGCGATCCAAAAACGTCGTCACTGGGCTACCTCCTCCGCCTCGGACGCCATGGTGGCGCCAATAAAGCGAACCAGGGTGGCCGTGGCCGCGCCCTCATCCACACATTGCGCGGCCATCCGCACGCCTTCGCCAATACTCGACGCGATTCCGGCGATATACAGAACGGCCCCGGTGTTGTACAGGACCACATCCCGCGGCGGCCCCGCTTGTCCCGACAGAATGCCGCGTATCAACTCAGCGTTTGCAGCGGCGTCACCGCCGATAACCGTCTCCAACGGGGCGCGGGTCAGGCCTACGTCCTCCGGATTCAGCGTGTATCGGTGCCATTGCCCGTGCCGGACTTCGGCTACCAACGACTCACCGGCCAGGGACAATTCGTCCAATCCGCCGGCGCCGTGGACAACCAAGGCATGTTCAGTGCCTAACTCCACCAAGGCCTGTGCCACTTTATCGACCAGGTCGGCACGAAAGACGCCAATGACCTGCCGTTTGGCTCCGGCTGGATTGGTCAGCGGCCCGAGAATATTGAAAATGGTACGAAAACCAAGCTCACGACGGGTCTCGGCTGCGTGTCGGAGGGCCGGATGATAACTGGGAGCAAAGAGAAAACACAGGCCGCTCACTTCCAAACAGCGCAGCGCCTCCGCTTCGTTCAGGTCCACATGGGCACCCAACGCCGACAGGACATCGGCACTGCCGCTGCGGCTGGAAACCGCCCGGTTGCCGTGCTTGGCCACCCGCGCCCCGGCGGCCGCGGCAACCACCGCCGACGCTGTAGAAATATTGAATGTCCCCACGCCGTCGCCGCCAGTGCCACAAGTGTCCACGACATCAAAAGGCACCCGCAGGCTGTTGCTGTGGCTGCGCATGGCGCGCGCGAAGCCGACAATCTCGTCCACCGTTTCCCCACGTGCTGCCATCGCCGACACCAAGGCCGCCGTATGCACCGGGGACAGCTGTCCTTGCATCAATTGATCCATCATACGTTCAGCCGTTTCGGCATCCAGCGTATGGCCTTCCGCCACTTGCCTCAGGACCCCTTGAACCAACTCACTCATATTCACTCGTCTCCTCTCATCTCGTCTCCGGGAGCAAGCCTGCTGGACGGATCTCACACGCAGACTCGATTCCAGAATCCATCGGGTCCGCAGTACCTGGATATGCTCAAATCCGCAGGCAGTGAGCCAGTCGCTCGCCAACCTGCGGACACAACCTCCAGAGACTGCGCGCAAGTCAGGACGGTCAACCGGATCGGATCCGAAATGCCCATCCGTTCTCCAACAAGCTCATCTCCACTCCGCTCCACAGCTAACCTCATATTACATGACAGACAATAGCGAAACTCTCAATCAATGATGTGTATATGATATGTGCTATCAGTTTCTCCGTCAACCAAACAAGTGCCCGCTTGGACGTCCACGCCGACCTATTGAGCCAGGTCGGGACGCAGTTGGACCGCGGCCCCCAGATAGACGTGTTCCATTTCGGCTTGAGTCCTCTCCGTATTGACGTGCACGAGTACCCGGATGCAGCGCTCCAGCCCGCCGGCCACGGCCACTTCACTCGCGCACATCAAAGGCACCCATTGCCACCCCGGCAAGCTGCGCACCGCCCGGGCGGGAAAGCACGCAGTCAGATCGGGGGTCATGGTCAGCAGAACGCTGACCACGTCTTCCGGCACAAGGGCGTTCCGTTTGGTGATCTCCGCCATCAGTTCATGGGTCGCCGTCAGGATGGCCTCCGCGGAGTCTTCCGCAACGGTGATGGCACCCCGAATGCCTCGAACGGTCGTGGCCATGGCCCCATCCTCCTTGATTCTCCTGGGAAAAATATTTTGCACAACGCCGTCTACGCCGTGTGCAAGCGCGCATTCCACGCCGCTTTCAAGTCGTCCAGTCCGATTCCGCGGACAATCTCCACCCGTCCAATGTCCACAGGCAAGGCAAAGGTCCAACCGTGGTGCAGGTTCTTCTTGTCCCTATCAAGCACCGAAATCACCGTCTCCAGTGAATAATCCGGAACTTGGGTCGGAAGCCCGTGCTGCTCGAGCACCTTCACGATGCGATCCCGTCCCGGTTTCGACAGCAGGCCGCGCCAAACGGACAACTCCGCCTCCACGCACAGGCCCATCGCCACGGCTTCGCCGTGACTGAATCGATAAGCCGAGATCTGCTCCACCGCATGCCCGACCGTATGCCCGACGTTCAGCACCATTCTCAATCCACTTTCCCGCTCGTCCGCCTCGACAACGCGGATCTTGACAGCCGCCGCTTGGGCAATCAGCCGTTCCGTCGGTTCCGCTCCCGGGAATTGAGGAACCGGAGACGACTCCAAGCGAGCGAACAACTCCGCATCGCCGATAAGGCCATGCTTGATGACCTCGGCCATGCCCGCCCGCCACTCATCGGTCGGCAGAGACGCGAGGCATTCCGTGTCATAAAGAACCGCCAGCGGCTGGTGGAAAGCCCCTACCAGGTTCTTCCCCTCTGGCAGATTGACGCCCACCTTGCCGCCGATGCTGCTGTCGTGCGCCAAAAGCGTGGTGGGAACCTGTATGAACGACACACCGCGCAAGTAGGTGGCCGCCACAAATCCCGCGAGATCCCCGACCATACCGCCCCCTATCGCCATCACGACACCGTCACGACGCACCCGCGCCTGCAACATCTGTTGGTAGAGGTGATAAGCCGTGGCCCACGACTTGCTGCTGTCTCCAGGAGGCACAACCGCACTGGAGACCGAATAACCGGCTTCTTGGCACGCCCCGCTGACCCGGTTCAACACCCCGAGTCCGGCGACCGTTTCATCCGTGATTAGAAACAAGGACCTATCTGTGGAAACACCCAGCCGTTTCAATTCGTCTCCTAGTCGCCTGTGCAGGCCGGGAGCGACAACGAGCGGATAGGTACGCGTGGGTGTGTGTACGTCCAGGCGTGTCGTCACCGGCCGGACACCCGCTCTTGGTAAGCCTCCAGATGGGCCTTGATCTGCGGCAGGGAATCGTTCCCGAACTTCTCGAGAAACGCGTCCGCCATCACCCACGCGACGACGTTTTCCGCCACCACGGCGGCTGCCGGGACGGCGCAGTAATCGGAGCGCTCCACCGCTGCCGGCTCGACTTCCTTGGTCCGCATGTTGACGCTGTTGAGCGGCTTGTACAGCGTGGAGATGGGTTTCATGGCGCCGCGAATGACCACCGGTTGTCCGTTGGTCACGCCGCCCTCCAGTCCACCGGCTCCATTGCTCGGACGCACGTACCCCCGGCCATCGTGCCCAATGGGATCATGCACTTGCGATCCAAACCGTCGCGCCGCCTCGAAACCCAAGCCAATCTCCACACCTTTGATGGCCTGTATGCTCATGACGGCTGCGGCCAGTCGTCCGTCCAACTTCCTATCCGGATGGACGTAGCTTCCCAGCCCCACCGGACAGCCGACAACCTGGACCTCAAACACGCCGCCCACCGTATCGCCGCGCTCTTTGGCCTCGTCAATGCGAGCCATCATGTTCGCCGCGGCCTCCTCGTCCGCACAGCGCACCGGAGAATTCTCGGCCGCCTCACGAATCTGCTGCAGGTCATCCGGCAGGCGGCCCACACAGACCCCGCCCAATTCCACCACGTGGCTGATGATTTCAATCCCAAACTGCGCCAAAAGCTGCCGCGCCAATGCGCCCGCCGCCACCATGGTCGCTGTGTTGCGAGCGCTTGCCCGTTCCAGCACGTTGCGGATGTCTTCATGGTCATACTTGATGGCCCCGGCCAAGTCCGCATGCCCCGGCCGCGGTCGTTCCACGACCTTCAAGTTGTCCGGCGGATTCCCGTACACCGCCATGCGCTCCTGCCAATTCTTGAAGTCGCGGTTGACAATGTGCATCGTGACGGGCGTGCCCAGTGTCTCCCCAAATCGTACGCCGCTCGTGATTTCCACCGCATCCGATTCAATCTGCATGCGCCGGCCGCGCCCGTATCCCTGTTGCCGGCGGCGCAGCTGTTCGTCGATGGCCGCCTTGTCCACCGGCAGGCGGCTCGGAAGTCCTTCCACAATGACGGTCAATTCGGGGCCATGCGACTCTCCGGCCGTCAAGTAACGAATCACAGGTGTCACGCTCCTCGCTCTACTCCACTCTGTCTCTTCTCTCAGAAAAGTGTTGCGGACATTATATCATCTTTTCCCGTTATCCGCCTGTTTTGGCGGCCGGCCGACGGGACAGTCCTCGCACGTTTCCGCGCGAAGGCATGGGCCGGCGGCTTCACGATTGTGCCACCACTGCGGTCAACAACCGCACCGCAGCCTCCACGTCCCGCAGATCCACCACGGTCGATCCTGCCCCCACGTAGCGGGCAGGGTAGCTGACGCCAGCGGTGGGAATTCCTGCCATAGATAACTGTACGCTGCCCGCATCGGAGGCGCCGCGCGGCCAAACCTCGTACTGAATCGGCACCCCGTTCTCTGCCGCGCACTGCTCCAATCGACGCTTCATATCCAATGGAATGATGGTGGTTCCATCCATCACCTTGATCGCCGGGCCTTGCCCCAGTTTGATGTCCATCCGCTTGGCCCCGGGAGTGTCCCCGGCAGGAGCTGCGTCCACCACCAAGGCCAGGTCGGGTTCCAGCTGTACCACCGCCGGCCTGGCGCCGCGCGCGCCCACAGCGCCTTGCGCCGTGAATACCACGGACACGTTTTTCCCCTCTGCGGCAGCCGCGCGGAACACGGATGCCACCACAGCACAGCCCACCCGGTTGTCCAGCGCCCGACCGGACAGCCGGTACGGGGTAAAAGGGACGACCGGATCGACCACGACGCCGGACAAACCTATGGAAACCCGTTCCAGAGCCGCTTCACGACTGTCCGCGCCGATGTCCACATACAAGTGTTCAAAGCCGATGTCCTCGACAGCCACAGCGGACTCGGCCTGCACAAGGCCGAGGAGTCCATTCGTGAATTCCACCCGACGCCCGATGATGTCCCGGGCCGACACGTCACCGACAGATATGAGACGCAAGAAGCCTCCGTCATCGACATGAATCACCATGACACCCGTTTCATCCGCGTGGGCCGCCAGCATCACGTGCGGACCGAGACCCCGTTTTCGCGCAATGCCGTTGCCCAGCGCATCAATCCACGCCTCGTCCGCCACGTCCCGCACCAACTCCAGCAGGGCCCCCTGGAGGTCGCGCTCCGCGCCGGACGGAGCCACAAACGCCGCCAGCCGCGCAATTTGCTCCTTCAGTTCCGACATCCAACATCCTCCTCAGCCAGTCTGGATACGATTCCCAAGAGGCCACGCTCCCGACGCTATCTCTTCGAGCAAAGCACGAACCAAGCGGACAGTGTTGTGGTAGTCTTCCAGCGATATGATCTGGGCGGGTGCGTGAATATACCGGACCGGAACCGAGATTCCGCCTCCAATCACCCCGGTTCCAGAACGATGGAGCGCCCCGAAATCGTTCGATCCGCCCTTTACCCGCCGGAACTGATACGGGATGTGGCGTTTCTCCGCAAGCGAGACCATGAACTGGAGAAACTTTTGATCTGCAATCGTGCGCCCGTCCTGCACGGTCAGGGCGGGGCCCGCTCCCATCACCGTCGACTGCCCGTGGCCCGGCGCGTCCACCACGTCAAAGCACACGGTTCCCTCGAGGGCTATCGCGATGTCTGGGCGAATTCGTTCTCCCACCACGGTGGCACCGCGCAAGCCTATTTCCTCTTGCACGGTGAAGGCTGCAATCAGGGGAACGGAAACGCTGGCTGCAAGCACGTCGAGCAAGATGGCGCATCCTATCCGGTCGTCAAACGACTTGGCCTTGGCGCAGCCCTCACCGATCTCACCATACCGGGTGGCAAACACGGCCACATCCCCTGGTTTCACCACCCGCAAGGCGTCGTCCCGATCCTTGGCGCCGATGTCTATGTACAACTCGTTCATCGACAGGGGACGCTTCCTCTCTTCCGCCTTCTGTAAATGAATCGGTTTGGAGCCAATCACTCCGTACCGTTTCTCCGCGCCGATACGCACCGGTTTGGAGACCAGGACGCGCGGATCGATACCGCCCAAGGCGCGAAACCGGAGCAGACCGCTCTCCTCCACGTGGACAATCATCAACCCGACTTCGTCCATGTGGGCATCCAGGAGAACGCGCGGGCCCGGAGCCGATGAGTTTTGCTCCACAATCAGATTTCCAAGCACGTCTGTGTACATCCGCTCCGCGTATGGACGCGCGGCTTCCCGAATCAGGTCGCGCACTTCGTCTTCAAACCCTGACGGCCCCATGGCTTCCGTGAGTTCTTTTAGTAACATGACAGACCCTCCACGTAGGCGATGTCCACGTTCGCGATGAAGTGCGCCAAGAGCCTTCCGCACTCCACGATGTCCTGGTAATCAGCCATCTCCACCGATGTGTGCATGTATCGGACCGCAACGCCGACCAAGCCAGTGGCCACGCCCTCGCGGGTAATTTGAATCGCCCTCGCGTCGGTGCCCGTCGGACCCTGAGTCAGCTCGACCTGGTACGGAATTCGGTGCTCTTCCGCGGTGTCGCGCAAGCGCTGAAACACTTTGGGATGAATGTTGGGACCAAAGGAAATGGCCGGGCCCTTGCCCATCTTGAAGCTCCTGTCCGGATCCTGGCCCGGGAACTCAGCGAAGGTGACATCAATCGCGATACCCACATCCGGCCGCCAGCCATAGGCGGCTGTCCCGGCGCCGCGGATCCCCACCTCTTCCTGCACCGTGGCCACCGCATAGACATCCGCCTCATGCCGCAGGGGACGCAAAAAACGCAGCGTCTCCAGGAGCACCGCCACGCTCGCGCGGTTATCGAGCGCCCTGCCAGCAAGCCGATCATGCAGCAATTCCATCGGATCGCGCGAGAGTGTGACGCGGTCGCCGACAGTCACCAGATCACGCACCGAGGACTCGGGCAACGCCAAATCCACGTACAGGTCTTCCAATGGCGGTGCGTGTTTCCGCTCGCGGGCGGTTGTCAGGTGAGGCGGCTTCGAGCCCACAATTCCCGGCAGGGCTCGCTTTCCATGGACAACAACTTCCTGTCCAATCAGTGTCCGGGCATCAAATCCCCCAGCTTGCCATACGCGCAAAAAGCCGCCTTTCTCGACTTTGGTCACGACCAACGCGATCTCGTCCATATGAGCGGCCAGTAGCACGCGCGGACGCTGCCGCTCACCTCCGCCCGGCAGCACCGCCGTCAAGTTTCCCATCGCGTCTCGCCGAATTTGTGAGGTGTAACGCAAAAACACTTGTTCAATTCGACGGGCCACGTCCTGCTCAAATCCGGGTCCGCCATGACCTTCGAGAATCCACAGCAGGTCCTCCCGATGGTTGTTGTCGGTCACTCCTTCACCCCTCGTTCCTTAGCCCGTCCATGGGCGTTCCGAGCGTCGCCCTGCGCAGGAAAGGCACTGCAATCCAGCATCTCAACTCAACTCATCTTATCAAACTGGTTTCTCAAGGGGCAATGATGCGGCCCACGCCCACAACGCATCGTCGCCGCCTTCACTCGTCCACAGGCGTCGCATATCCTTAGGAGGCTCCGCCTGCACCTGTTTGCGCGTATTGTCCACCGGGTGTGTCCAGGTCAGTTGATAGGCGTGCAATGCCTGCCTCGGAAACGCAATCGGCTCGTTCTTGGCGACGGGCAAGATACTGTAGTCCGCCGTATAATCCGCCTCTCCTACCAGTGGCATACCCATGGCTGCGCAATGCAGGCGGATTTGGTGGGTTCGTCCGGTCTCGAGGTGGAGCTGTAAAGCCGCCAGCCGACCGGCCTGCCCCACCACGCGGTAGTGAGTAATCGCCTGCTGCCCGTCAGCGGAAATGATACGGCGCGACGGACGGGACGGATTGGGACCAATCGGCAGCGAGATCGTCTGCCAGGGACCCGGGAAGGCTGACGAACAAGCCGCCTCCGTCAAGCCATAGACAATGGCAAAATAGGCCCGGTGCAGGGCGCCCGCGCGCAAAGCGATGTCAAACAAATGGTGACTGTGCGAGGTTTTTGCGAACATCAAAAGCCCGGAGGTATCCCTGTCCAAGCGGTGCACGCTGTGCGCCACCTGACCGTGCGGTTGCAGGTAATCCAACACCCCGGCCAAGAGGGAGCCGCTTCGCTCGTGGGCGCTTGGATGGACCAGGACGCCAGGAGGCTTATTGACGACCAGAATTTCCGCATCCTCGTAACGGATGTCCAAAGGCATGGGTTCAGGAACGAGGTTGGACGCTTCTGCCGGCAACTCTACCGTCAGCCAATCCCCTGCCTCAACCCGGTCAATCAGGCGAGCCGGCTGGCCGTTACGGTAGACTCCGCCCGATTTGATAAGCGCCCGTTGCAACCTCCGGGACATGCGAAGTTCATATTGTAGAACGGTTTTGATCATGTGTCCAGCGCGTTCCGGTCCGACACGAAGAGTGTACATAGGCAGTCCTTTCTGGTGAAGAGTTCTCGCTTCAACAGCACTTGCATTCCGCCAGGAAGGCGTTTATACTACACATTGTAGACAGCCGTGCGGATGTAGTTCAATTGGCAGAGCGTCAGCTTCCCAAGCTGAATGTTGCGGGTTCGAGTCCCGTCATCCGCTCCAGATCTTGAACATCCTTGTCCTGATAAGGATCCAGTACAGCAATGTGCTGGGTCTTTTACGTTTTTGAAACGGGCATCGGTAAGCGGTCTTCAGCCTTAGCCGAGAGAAAGACTTCAGCCTGATGCTTTGTTCATGTGCCCTGTTCGAGATCCGATCAACAACCTTTTTCAATCCGAGGTGGGACATAACTTGATTCCATATTAGGCAGGAAGGTCAATAAACCTCGTCAAGACTCTTCCTCGACGGTTCATGATGCACGCTATGCGTGAGCTAGCATTTTCGAG
Source organism: Alicyclobacillus kakegawensis NBRC 103104 (assembly GCF_001552655.1). Taxonomy (GTDB): domain Bacteria; phylum Bacillota; class Bacilli; order Alicyclobacillales; family Alicyclobacillaceae; genus Alicyclobacillus_G; species Alicyclobacillus_G kakegawensis. Next base: position 18,878 of record NZ_BCRP01000025.1, read on the forward strand.
GAGGAACCAGGAACAAACACTGCGCTGTCCTGAATGGACGAACAAGGGCGTAGGAAGTCAAGTTAGAACAAAAATAAAGGCATCTTTGTATGCTTCTGCCAATATCTGTGACGTTTGAGCTCGTCAATTTGTGACCGCCGCTCTCATCAAAGCGAATGTCGCAACGTCCATAAGTTTGCCATCGACCCTGCTTTTTTTCCCATCAGGAGGCCGATAGACATGGCCACGATCGACTGCAATCTCCACAACATTTGAAACAGAAGTATGTGAGTTTCTCTATATGGATCTCTATATGGATACGGACTTTTGTTTTTTTAGATATATTTCGATTATTTCGCCTCTCATCCCAGGAAATGGCACGACCCACTATGAGAGCAGGACCATACCAATGCATTCGACTAGCTTGGGTGCACAATGTGGACAAGAGGCCAAGTCTGTTCCCATTTCTTTTTGGTGACCCGGTTTTCATAGATTCTTGCCTCGGCCGAATTTCGATTGCTAAACAAGGGAGTTGGCCTCACAATGAGGTCTACGAGATCGTGTACGCCCCAAGGTGCGGCTAATTGGATCCGGTTATCATCCAGTAATTGGACACCCATTGCGGTTGCAGTCTCAGGAAACTTGGACATAGCGTCGGTGGAAGAGACATACGGAGCCTGGCCATTTATCAGATGCATGCGGGCCTGATTTTTTACGGACCATGGAGCCCCGGGTAACAGATTTCGCAACTTCTCTTCCAACGACTTCTCAAAGGTCTCGTCGACATTCATCGGGTCATAATAAATCACATCTACATCCGGTAACGGGGTGCGATGGACGTATCCGTGCAACGTATCCCATACTTTTGAGCGGATGAAACCAGCACATACCCACCAATCTGGCAATTGCAATGCACGTGCCGCCACCAAGACGTCCATCATCCAGTCATCCGTAGAAATTAACTGACAAATGTCTTCTTCTGTTCGGATACTGTTCTTGTCCATGACTGAGTTGCTTCTTCTCCTCATAGACCATGGTTGTTAACCAATTACATGTTCGGTTCATTTGAGCGTCACCTAAAAACCTGGGGCTAGACTGTGTTGCTTATCCTCGGCCTTCAATCTGTCCAAGTAGCAACATCACACACCGATTTTCTGCCAACCGCACAACTGGCTCCGCCCTCACGTTTGACACCCGACAAGGCCCTTGTACTTGTGCACCCGTCAACATGAGAAAAAAAGGAATCAGTAACTCCTATGCTCGTCTCCATCCCTGGAGTTTACACATGTACATGATCTGCCCGACACCCGTTTCAACTATGCGTTTCTGTTCGCCACCATTCTCCCCGCAATGACACCCAGGTGACCATCGGATTTCCCTACTGCTTGTTAAAGAAGCTTTTCATCGTTTTCCCCTACGAATGGTGATAATGAAGAGTGAAGACGATCTCTCTTTATTTTTTATTTTATTGCTGCTCCCTCAGAGCCCCGACTCAAGTCTGTCAAGCCAATCGTTTACCAATGCCTCAAAGATGTTTGGTCGCTCAATTTGCAGGTTATGGCCAGCCATATCAAGTACAGCAAAAGTTGCTCTTAGATAATAGTCCATCAATCGCCACGCATCCTGAAACCCGACAACGTGATCCTGCCGGCCAGTAATGACTAGTGTTGGATGCTCAAATGGTGGTGAATTGCGATCGATGTCAAACGTAAATCCATAGCCGTTTTGGCGAATTTGATCTAAAAACTCGTGACTGGCACTTTTGGATGGAATCAAGATTTCCTCACGAAACTTCTCCCACTCCTGTTCACCTTGCAAGACTGCTATCGATTCAAACTCGGCAGCATCTTCTGCTGACAACCGGGACATCAAGGCCGGATCTTTCCTTAAAATCTGCGGCTCGGGCAAGACTCTTTCAGCCGGTTCAGCCACGATTACCGGGGCAAAGAGCAACAGCCCACGAACCAGATTTCTACGCAAATGAGCTATACCACGGGCAATCAGCGCTCCGTATGAATACCCACAAACCACGAAGCGTTCATTCGGAATGAGATGATCAAGAAAGTGTAAAACGGCTCCCAACATCTCGTCAGAGTTCCGGATGGAGTGCTGAGGCTCAGAACGCCCCATTCCCGGCAGATCTACATATATCCTCTTCCATCCCTTCCTTTTTTCGAATACAGGTTCCATACAGTGTAACATCGCCTGGTGGTCCAATGTCCAACCATGCAACATAACAACCGGATATCCGTCTCCAATCACCTTGTGATTGATTGGCACCTGATACACTTCCTTTCTGGCATCCTTTAAAAGAAATTTATAGTCACTTGTGGCTGCTCAGGATACAGGTACGCCGCACTCCACCGCACACAACAGCCACGGTTCTTTCGCATGGCTGGAAATTTCGTCCGAAATGACCTCAAACGCTTCCGGTGCATCGCTATGAATCCAGAATACAGCTAGTCCAATCGGCTCATGCACGGTAATCGCTTCAGCGATACATCGGCGCAGGATGTCTGACTCTCGGTAATCGACTGCAATTAAGTGAATCCTTCCCGGATCCGAACACGAGGAGAAGCTTCCCGGCCGCCTGCTGACGACAGAAACCGTGGGTCCTTGCTCAGCCAACCAAACCGTGACGCCCGATAGCATACCTGTGCCACCGACCACAAGCATGTGCATTCATTGCATCCCTTTCAAAATGCGTGGCCTTCCAAACTGCGCCAACCAGGACGCTCCGCACAACAGTGACATCGTCCCAATCACAATACCGACCATTGGAATCCCGAATCTCGAAAGAGCGAATCCCATGACGGCATACGACAACTGCATGACTCCGCCGTAGGTTGAACCGTGTAGGGCAAAGACCCTGCCTTGGACATCCGGACTGGTGCAGGTTTGTAACATGTAGGTATCAAGCGGAATAATAATCCCAGAACTCACACGCATCAATAAGAGCATCAAGGCACCCCAGGCGAAGAGGGTAAACTGGGTCATGGCGCCAAAGAAAAGGGCCTGTGTCAGATACGCCACACCGTACCAGATAACGGCTCGGCGATGATTCTTCCCGACAAACCGGTTTACCGCATACGCCCCAACCAACACCCCAATTCCATCGATCACGTACAACATTCCGATGCCGAGTCCGCCCATGTGATACACCTGCTGACCGAGCACCGGAATCAGGATATAATACCCGCCACCAGCAAGCCCCCAACTGATACCGATGAGAATGATGGCTCGAGCCACACGGTTGTAAAGCGCTTCGTCAAAGCCTGCCTTGAGGGACTGAAAATACGTTGTGCTACTTCGCCTCACATCGCCTGCCTCATCCCAATGGCAACGCAGGATGTGCAATGCTGACCACAGATACGATGCGGCGTTGATGATGAAACACACGATGGGTCCAACCGTTGCGGCAACTATTCCGCCACACGCCGCACCGACGATTTGAATTAACCCACTCGCTTGTGAGTCTAAACCATTAGCCGTCGCCAAATCAGTACGTGAAACGATGAGTGGCATTGCCGCATTGCGAGCAGGCAATCACCGCACGAACCAGATCGGTCACAACCAAAAATGGCTTCTTTGGAAACCGATCGACAAAGGGCCCCGCAAATGGCCCAAGGATGACAGCAGGTAGTGACCGACAGAGAAGAACGAGGCCCATCCATGCTGGTGAGTGCGTCAATGTCAACGTAACCTGCGCCAAAGCTACCTCGTTGAACCAGTTGCCAAATTGGCTGCCTACAGAGGCTAACCACAAGTTTCGATAGTTTTGATTGGCACATAGCAACTGTATCCCAGACATGAATGACCTTCTTTCCCGGCCATGTACTACTGCTCGGTCCCACGATGGCCATTAACCCTGTAGTTTGGACTTAACCCCTACTTTAACAACATTCGTATGTTTGAGCCGCCCCAAGCAATGCTTTTTGTTAAACCCTTCCAGTGACCAATCATTCAGACTGGAATGGAGACGGCGTTGATTATAGTACCGGATGTATTTGTCGACGGCTTCTATTCCTCAGTGTACATGTTGAATTCTTGGCCAGAAAGTCACTCGTCCTCCAAAATCCTGTCAAACGACTCGATGTGTGCGTTGAGATTTGGCGTTTTGGGAGGTATACGCTCATGTTCGATCCCCAGTTGTTCACAGGCTTTCTCAAAGGCAAGGCTGACAAAATGAGGACCATTGTCTGACCGAATGACGGGTCGTGGAGTATGTTTTCCAAATAAGCTCACGTCTCCATCACGCCGTTTTCAAGGCTTGTACCACATCGTGTGCTCGTCGGCCCCAGGGGCAAGCATCGCCCCTACAGGTGCTGTTAGCTCATCAAACACAGCGGTTGTTTATGGACAAAGTTTGTATCAACTTATGCATCTTTGATTGATCGGTTTTTCTCAACCGGTTCAAACGTATCTTCATGATTCTGCAGGCGTACGGCTCCTGAAATGGGGTGCTTCTGACAAACTATGTCACACAATCGTATGATCGATTAGAATATAGTTAATCCTCCCGTACAACTCGCAATTTTGATTGACGGGATTGGGGAAGGACGAATCCAAAAATGCACGTACTGGAAACCTCAATTCAAATTCGAGTTGCCAATTTTGATGACGGAATGCGGTTTTATCGAGCCTGGAGTTTAGGATAGACATCGAAGAGATTCAATCCCTTGAGGATGTACCAGTCAAGTGGTGTACACTTGAGGATCCGTAAGGAAATCGACTGCGCTTCTTTGAAGAAATCAAGGTAAGAGGGACAGATTATTGTATGTATGGAGGTGTCATCCATGCCCCAGATTCGACTGATCAACATCTACGTCAGTGACCTGGAACAAGCGAAGCTATGGTACTGCGAAATTCTTGGATTTGAATTGGCACAAGACTTGCCTCCGCTGGCCGCTCAGCTGAAACACGAAGGCATCATCCTTCTGCTACATAAAGCAGAGCGACCTACAGAAAGCACATTTTGGACGGATTCCATGGTAACACTTGCGATACCAACCGACGATATCAGGAAAGATATTGCAGAACTCCGCAACAAAAATGTCGAGCTTCTTCACGACGAACCCCAATATTCACCCTTTGGTGACTGGATTGCATTCAAGGACCCATTTGGGAATGTGTTAGAACTCGTACAGTTCGAGAGATGAACAGCACTGCATTAAAAATTGAAGGCATCGGTTCGCAGTATCGTCTACATCGGCTTCCAGGAGGGCGCAAGATTGTTTGTTAAAGCCTATCGGTATCGGCTTCGGCCAAACTGCTGGGATGAGTATGTGGCCATTCAGGCCCAAGCCAGCGCCGTGTATCGGCGGTTCATTGATTATCATGCTGTATATTTGCGCAACAATCAGGATCCCAATCAGATTACAGAACTTGACTTCTTTCCTGACGAAGAAAGTTACAACACCGCCATCAAATCGGTGAACAAGGAACCGCTCATCGACTCCCTGTTTGCCCGATTCAGAGATCTGCTGGCGGACGGTACAGAGATCGATGCGGAGGAGTACACGCGGATCCTGTTTGACCCTCGTTCAGGACCCATGTGATGTCGTTATATCCTGTACTCCGTGTTGTTCCCAATTCATTGCTGTCCCGATTGTATGAACGAAGTCACCGCAAGGATGCGCTGGTGGTATAACCAATATGTCATCTTCGTAAAGCTTAGGAATCGAACCCCGCTAAGATTGAAAAGCCCCCCTTCAATCAGAAGGGGGCTCCATGGGATCTGCTGTGTCACAACTCGCCACGACTAGGATCTCACTGATACAGGATGACCTTCAATGCATTCTCTTTCGCGGCATTTGCGAAGACATCGTACGCCTTCATGATATCGGAGAGTGGAAAACGGTGCGTGATAAGCAGCTTGGGCTCAATCTTTCCGGCAGCTACGGTTTTTAGCAGCATCGGTGTCGAATTGGTATCCACGAGTCCAGTGGTTAAAGTGATATTCTGAATCCACAGTTTCTCGAGGTGCAGATCCACGCTCTTTCCATGCACGCCCACGTTGGCAATGCGGCCGCCCGCAGCCACAACCTCCTGACAGATGTCGAACGTGGCTGGCACCCCGACCGCTTCAATGGCAACGTCTACACCCTTGCCGTTGGTCAGGTCCAGAACAGCTTGCACGGCGTTGTCACTGGAACTGTTGATGGTCTTCGTGGCCCCAAACTTCCGCGCGACCTCCAGTCGATTGTCATCCAGGTCAATCGCGATGATTTCAGCGGGAGAATAGAACTGAGCCGTAAGGAGTGCCGCCAACCCGACAGGCCCGGTGCCGACAAGTGCCACAGTATCTCCAGGCTGAACTTTCCCCTTCAGGACACCTACCTCAAATCCAGTGGGAAGGATATCACTTAGCATCACGAGCGCCTCTTCATCGGCGCCGTCTGGTATCGGATACAGACTGGTGTCGGCATATGGAATGCGGACATACTCGGCCTGTGTTCCATCGATGAGATGACCAAGAATCCACCCGCCGTCTTCACAATGAGAGTACATGCCTTTCCTGCAGTTGTCACACTTGGCGCAGGACGTAACGCAGGAAATCAAAACCTTGTCCCCAGCCTTGAAGTTATGAACGCCAGATCCGACTTCCTCAATAATGCCGACGCCTTCATGGCCAAGCGTCCGCCCCTCAACGACCGCGGGCACATCACCTTTCAAGATGTGTAGGTCCGTACCGCATATGGTGGTCTTCGTGATTCTAACAATCGCATCGGTGGGCGCTTGAATGGTCGGCACTGGCTTGTCCGCCCATTCCTTCTTTCCGGGACCACGATAGACAAGCGCCTTCAAATAAATCCCTCCTCAACTATGGAAAAACATGAATTTAACTCTTCAACATTATTATTATTTAGATGTTTGTATTTTAACATTCAAGGGCAAGCCATCACAAGATCATGATACGTTACACATTTTTCCAAGTTATAAGGCGAGCTATCCTGCTGGGAACTCCCTATTCTCCTGTCGATCTTTCGATGTAACTTGTGGGTAAAGTTTTGTCGCACGAAACCTCGACAGGATATCATAAGTCCGGTGTCATTGGCCCCACCTTCGCCAATGACCATGGCGGCCACGCATGCCGCCCTACCCATCCATAACTGTAGGGAAGAGACCTTGATTTATGATGAACGTCATGTGATAAGAATGTGTATACGGTATTATGCCTCGGCAACGACTGGGACTATATGATGGGTTTGCGCGGAAGGAATAGAGGAAAAATATGGAATGGTGTGCTGCTGCCCGACCTTATGCTGTCACCACGGGCCCACTTTTCTCAGCAGTCGGGACTCTGCCACATCCGCCGGCGCCGGGTATCGGACTCCCGGGCAGAGATCCACTCCGGCAGCCCAATACGCGTCCGCAACCAGCGTGCTGCAGATCACGGTGTCGTGCTCGTACCAGGGCAGCACCACGCCGAACACATACCGCACAAACTCCACACCCAGCAGCAGGTAGTCGTAATGCTGACCGATATGCTGTTTGGCAGCCAAGGCGATCCGAACGCGCTGGTCGGGCGTTAGGCTGTCGCAGCGAAACAGGTCAGCCTTGCCCAGGTACTTGGCGGGGTCTTGGTAGCCAACGCGGTGAAATCCCCGCGCCTCGACCAGCTCATCCGGGCCCGTGAACACGGCCACATGGCTGTAGGGGCTGTGCGTCACGTCTTCGATGGTACGGCTGAGTAAGTCTCTGGAGCGCACCAGGAGCAGATCGCCGATGAGCGGTCTGGCCATGGCCTCACCTCCTCAATGGAAATAAAAAATGCGCCTGGTCGGCGTTCAGGGAACTGTTATCAAATCAATTCGCTAAGAGTACGTTGCCGGTGTCCACAGGATGGTAGTTACGGCATCTACCGCGTGGTCGCTTGTTGCACCTGCCCGATCAGTGTTAACACCTGCTGGTACTGGGCGCTGAAGAATTTTGTAGCAGCCTGTTCCACCGTATGCAAATCATCCTGACTGGCCAAAGAACTGGGTCCCCATTGAAGGCATATTGTATCACATATTGTATGGGGAACATTGAAAGCTTGGATCAATCGCCTATCCTACGGGATATGTCGGAGAGGGTGAATGGTATGACAGTTCGAGGATATGCGAGCTGTCTGCGGTCGCATCTTTACGTCAGTACGACCAATGATTCGGGGGAGATGGCATGAGTAATAAGTTCGATTGTTTGCATCAATTGCTATCGTCCTTTGATAAAACTCATCGAAAACAGTCTACTCTCTTAGTCGGAATCGACGGTTGTGGAGGTTCAGGAAAGAGCACGTTAGCAAAGGAACTGCAACACGCTTATGATAACGTAACGATCGTTCATATGGATGATTTTTTCCTGCCTTCTAATCAAAGAGTAGATGCCCCTCCAAAGCAAAAACCAATAGGAGCAGATTTTGATTGGAAGCGGCTATTCAATCAAGTGCTGGAGCCCGTTAGCCAGGATAAAGAGGGAAGGTATCAGAGATACGATTGGGAAATGGATAATTTGGCTGAATGGCACATCGTCCCTATCGGTGGCATTGTTATTGTCGAAGGTGTCTATTCCCTCCGCAGGGAAATATCGTATAAATACGATATTTCAATTTGGGTTGATTGTCCCAGAGAAATTCGACTTTCGCGAGGTTTGGAACGTGACGGGGAAAAGGCTCGAGATATGTGGGAAAACAACTGGATGGTTTCTGAGGACATTTACGTGAAAGAACATAAACCTTACGAACGGGCAGACTTTATCGCTGTCGGGACAAAGTAGAGATTCAACAGAAGGCGGCCATTGTCACGGCCTTGTTATAGGCAATGTTGTTTCGCTTTCTTTGGTTATTGCACAAATAGGCACAATCACATGGAACTCCTAACAGCATGATGACCTAAAGCCAAAATCTTTCCGAAAAGAGCCTGGAGTCGTTCCACTTCGGTAAATCCCGGTGCTGAGATTATGTCCATGCCGGAACAGAACGAGACCAGGATCACGAGACGAACCGACGTGTTCTGGATGTCAATCCCATGCATATGGATTTCGACTGCTTCATCCTAAACGGAAATGTTTTGCCAACACGTCTCCACTACAGGTGTGCTACCGTGTCGCTCCTCGTTCCAAAATCCTCAAAACGACAAATCAACTATACCCTTGAAGCGTCTCTAGTGGTGCAAATGATACGGGACCGTGGTGATCACGACATCTTTATTTTTCAATAACCATGTCCGCAACAAAAATGCTGTCTGGTTGTGCAGGATATAGTGCCACCATCTCTTGGGGATAAATTGACCAATGTAAATGTTGATGTGATCCGGTTTCCCACCTTCCCACGTCTGTATCCGTTGAACAAAGCGAGACAAAGGTCCTAAAACTGACCGATATTCACTCTTTAGGGTGACAAGCCGGCAAGGCGCCCCCCATTCTTCCCACTTACGTTCCATCCTCTCAATGGACTCCTCGTCAAACCCCACGTATACGGCGATTACATCAGAGTTTAGGCTCTTGGCAAATTGCACTGTGTTCAGTACTACTCGATGTATGCCTGAAACCAATATCAAAGATACTACATGGTGTTTTCCTGGTCGCATGTTCTTCAGATCAATGCGCAATTCTTCAGCAATTTGGTCATAATGCCGACGAATAGCGATTTCCGCAATGACCAACGCCGGAAGAACGATGAGTACAATCCAAGCGCCGTCTAAGAATTTGGTTATCGCAAATATGATGGCAACAACAGCGGTGACAAATGCCCCGATGGTATTAATCGTTACCTTTATCCTCCACTTCGGGCCTTTAACCCTTATCCATCGACGTGTCAATCCGATTTGTGCAACTGTAAAGGCTACAAATACCCCAATCGCATACAAGGGAATCAGCGCATTCGTTTGGGCATGAAATGCCTCAATCAGTAAGGCGGATAACGCAGCCAACACAATCATTCCATTGGAGTACCCCAACCGGTCCCCGCGTATGCGCAAGGTTCGCGGAAAATAGTCGTCCGACGCTACCAAGGCAGCCAATTGTGGAAATCCAGTGAACGTCGAGTTGGCCGCGAGAATCAGAACTACAAACGTAGACCAAATGAGCAACTGGTAAATCACCCCGTGGCCAAAATACACGCCTGCCAACTGTGACAACATCGTGTTGTGCGGATCGACAGACACCCCTTTGACATATATATGATACGCAAACCCCAACAGAGTGACTCCGGTAAGCACTCCAAGCACAATATATGCCTTAATTGCTCCATTGCTTCGATCACGAAAGATTGGAACAGAATTAGATATTGTCTCCAATCCTGTCAAGGAGGAGCAAGCGGAACTGAACGCCTTCAGCGACAACAGCACAGTCAGGCCATGAGGTATCGTGCCAAACGGCGGAGTGCTGTTCTGAACAAATCCGTGGTGCAGTTCATCGACAAAACCGGTGATGATCAGAATCAGCATGAGCCCCATAAAGATAAAAGTTGGCCATGCGAACACAGTCGCCGATTCGGAGACACCACGAAGATTCACTAACAGAATGACAAATATACAAACGATCGACAGGGTAGTCTGATAAGGCAACAATCTTGGATACGCCGAGACCATGGCTTCAATACCCGCAGACACCGATACCGCAACAGTCAATATGTAATCGGTCAAGAGAGCACTGGCGGCCACAAGGGACATCCATGGTTTTCGGAAGTTATCCTTGGCGATAGCATAGGCACCGCCGCCACTGGGGTACGCAATCACACCCATGATGTATGAAGTGATCAAAACGGCAAGCAGGCATACGGCAGCAGCAGTAATCGGAATAATGAACCACTTGACGCCAGGACCTAAAGCGCTGAGTTCCGTGATCCCTGCCTCAGGACCATAAGCCACCGAAGAGTAGAGATCGGCCGCCAAAATAGGAAGGGCTATCCACCAAACAAGTTTGGTATGTGCTTGCTCAAGTTCCTTCGTCCGCATCGGACGACCAACAATCACCCGTTTAATGGTCCCGAAATTGGTGATTGCGTACCACAACGCAGCAATGGATAGCACAACCAAAATGGGATGAAGCCATTCATGGTGCATACGAGTGATCACTCCTCTCGGTTACGTGCCACAACACTGTGAGAACCTTTGTCTGAAGACTGGACCGTTGTATCTGAAAAGATTCACTCGCCTAACTCACCTAGTGTTTATATTCTGGGAATCAAGCCCCAAAAAAATGCAAAAACGGCTCCGGAAGAGCCGCTGAGACCTTTCCTGCTTCACGCGCAATAGTAACCCTGAGAAGGTAATCCTCTCATCTTCTCGCCAACACCCAATCGAATGCATTTCGGGCATCGAAGTTGGTTACACCCTCGATAAACGCGACATCAGCATCTCTGATATTATGGGGAATTGGCAAATCTTTTCTCCAATGGACTGCCATGCAGAACATGGACGCCTTTTTTGCAGCCTCAATTCCGTAACCGGAGTCCTCGACGACCAAGCAGTTTTGAGCCTTTACCCCTAACCGATGGGCTGCTTCATAAAATAAATCGGGGGCGGGTTTTCCTCGTGGTACCTGGTCAGCGGAAAGGATCACGTCAAAATAATGCGCCAAGCCTACACTCGGCAAAAGGTTATCGAGAACGATCCTTGATGATCCAGATGCTAGACTCAAAGAGTACCCATAGCTCATCAACAGTTCCATGAACTTCCTCATTTCCGGAAACACATAAGTGTGCTCCTTGGCGATCGCGATATAATAATGGTTCTTCTTCTCAATCAGAACATCAATGGATTCCCGGATCCCATATTTTTCAACCATGCGTTCCATCATTTCACGGGTACTCATTCCGATATACTGCCGCTTCACGGATTCGTCAAAGTCATGAATTCCATATTCGGCCAGTAATTTACGTTCTGCTTTCAAGTAAACGGGTTCGCTATCAATCAATGTGCCGTCCAAGTCGAAAATGACCGCTTCAATCCGTTGGTCCGCCATAACAGTATCTCCCTCAACGTAGAGTCATTTCAGACATGATGCTGCTATTGAATTATGCCTTATTCATACCGAAACACGGTTTTCGAGAACTCTAATTGGGCTATAAAATCCCATATTCGCTCATGCTCCGTCACTCTTGCACCCAAAATGCTTGACCCCGCTCCTAGAACTCGTTGTTCTGACGGTGCTCAACGTATTCAACAATTGCCCCATCTGGATGTTGGACACGCATATTTAAGCCAGTTGGGACTTCATTAGGACCTTCTAGAATTGTCGCTCCTTCTGAAACCAATGTGTCTCGAAAATCATGTATCGAGTCGACCAAAAATGTCATCTGTGTCAACTTCACTGTCTCCAAATTGTCCATAGGTCCCGCTATGAGGAGAACCGAGCCCACCTGCGCCAATTCCAGTCCCAGTTTAGGGTGTGTAAAACGCAAGCGACACTTTTCGCTAAAAAGACGTTCATAAAACATGATTTCTCCATCGAGTTTGCCTGCATCAAGATAAATTCGGCTTAAGGTTTTCAATACTTTCATCGACTCACTACCCTCCTATAGCCACAACCATCTTTGGAATTGTGGAGGTAATCACCACCGACTGGAACAGACAACCTCTTCGTTTCAGGAAACTCTGTCCAGATGGACACGGAATATCATACCCCATTACACCCACGGCCTCTATTCACGGGCACACCAAAAACGGCGGATAATTTAATTTATACAAAAACCGTTATAGCATTGATCCGTTTTCTCCTGGGCGGTGATGGAATTTCGAATGGTGCATCCACAAGCATGGCCATATGATACCGACACATTTGTAGTATATGGGATAATCATGCTCACGCATTTGTTCCCATCGGCTTGTAACAAGCATTGATGTAGCCAAAGAAAATGTCATAAAAAAATGACACATTCGATTGACTAGCTTTTAGATATCAAGTATAGTATCCGAACATGATAATAGTCCAAGTGGAGTATAAGACATCATGATTGATCTCTGCATGTCAGGTTTTCTACTCTCCTTGTCGCTATGCCTCGATTTAGGAATCGTAAATGTTGCTCTGATAAAGACTGGATTGGAGAGAGGCTTAGTTCCTTCGTTCTTGGTAGGTCTGGGTTCATCGTTCGGTGATCTGATTTACGCCGGACTTTCGATGGTAGGTATGTCCTTATTGATGCAACTTTCCGTGGTTCGATGGATCCTGTGGATTGGGGGAACCCTGGTTTTGTTATATCTGTCGTTGAACATGGTTCAGGAAACTGTTCGACCAAGGAACCTTCACGTTACCCCTGACGGTTTGGCGCGAAGTGACAATTCAAGGATAAAGCTATTCCTGACTGGAGTCGGTTTGGCATTATCATCTCCGTCTTCCATACTGTGGTTTGCTGCCGTAGGGGGAAGTGTCATCGCTGCAACAGCTCACCATTACCAGATTGATACTTTGGTTGCATTTTTTATTGCTTTCTTTTGTGCAGGAGTACTGTGGTCATTTGTCGTGGCCTACATAAGTGGTCAAGTTCGCAAGATCATGGGGACACAAGTGATACGCCTTCTTTCTCTCGTATCTGCGGTGTTGTTCATTTACTTTGCATGTCGGGTCTTCCTTAATGGGTTGCACACTTTACTGTAAATGTTAGGAAAACTGGTCATGTAAGTCCCGCAGTCAACTCCTATCGTTAGCACCGACAGCCATTCGTTCACTTAGTGAAGTACACCCTTTAAAGGGAAACATCGGCCGACTCGTGTCTTTCATTTACTGCGGTCCACGTCACGCTGATCGCCACATACAACAGGTACAAAAACGCTATCGCCCAGAACATTCCGGACGGGCCAAGCCACTTCATCGCCAGTCCTCCAATCGTCGGACCGACCATCAAACCGAAACCCAGGTTGGCCACCGCCAGCTGGTTAGCGAAAGGCAAGTTGGCTGGCTGAACAAGATCGCCAAGGTAGCCCAAGCTCAGACTAAACAACGTACCCAAGAAAGCCCCAACCACAAAGAACAAGGTGACAAATACAAGATTGGATCCAGAAGTCAATGGAAGAACGCCGAACAATACCGTCCCAACAGCAGAGCAACCTGTCAGCACGGTTCGCCTCCCGCATCGGTCACTCACATGGCCGAGCGGAAGCTGAAGCACGAGGCTGCCCAGGACGAAGGCCGCCAAGGAAGCCGAGACCACGCTGAAAGACACGTGAATGCGTGCAGCAAACAGCGGTAAGTCCCCATTCAATGCCGACTCCATGAATCCGAACACCAATGGCAAGGCCAATGCCGGCAGGGCGATTCGGTAAACCCGTGCGATTCCGATTGGCAGGCTTCGCGCCGCTGGCTGATGCTGAAGAGCGACTTTGGGCAAGCGTATGACCATCCCCAACGAGAGTGCAAAGGTCGCAGCAGCCAGAACAAACGGAAGCCAACGAGCCAAGGTGCCGGCCCCGAGAAACAAGGGACCAATCGCAAATCCGATACCAGCAGCCAAGCCATAAAACGCCATCTGTTTCCCCCGATGCTCGGGAGTTGTGAGGAGACCAATCCAAGACTGGGTTGCAAAATGAATTGAACCAAGGGATAAGCCAAAGATGAACCGAAACAGGAGCCACCACTTTGCATTCTCTACAATCACAAACATGCCGATGGATACGATGCCGCAAACGAGCGCCCATGTCACCAGCCTGCGCAGGCTCATACGCCTTGCAACCCGACCGACAAACACCATGGCGACAAGCAAGCCAAGGTACGTGTCGCTTGTGCTCAAGCTATTCAGGAGAGGAGTGAGGTGCCCGGCTTCCAAAGTGGCCATCCAGGGAATCATCAACCCTTGGCTGAACGTTACCGCCGTCACGGCGCAGGTGACGGCCATGAACGTGCGAGCGTGATTGTGGGGAACAATTCCGTGCATCAATCGCATCTTATGCTGCCTCCTCTACTCAGTTGCCGAACACTCAAGATGGCAGTCGATCCCCATCGTCTCTCGGACTTCCCGCATCGTCTCCTTCGCGATGGCTCCGGATCGCTCCACGCCCGCAAACAAATGGGACCTCAATTGCCTTGAGCTCAGCCAGCACAGGGGCATGTGACTCATTAAAGCGGCGGACAATTCTTCGGGTTTGCTCGATGTGCGGTAACTGGCCCTCTCCGACGGAAACCAACGTGGCCTTAGAATGGTAA
>NZ_BCRP01000026.1 GCF_001552655.1 Alicyclobacillus kakegawensis NBRC 103104
GCGACAGACATGTCTGCCGCTCCGTACACAGACCTGGCTGTTCAAGACTCTTTGACAACAAGTGCAACGCCGAACAGAATCAGTATCGCTCCAACCCAAAAAGAAACTCCAACGACTTCTCCAAGGATCAGCCATCCCAGAAATGTCCCTACAAGCGGCTGAAAAAAGAAGTACAGTCCCCCAGATGACGCATCAACCAACTGCAAACCCTTATTCCACAAGAAAAATGCGCCTGCTGTGGAAACAACCCCTAAGTATAGAACGCCACCCCATAGATTGGGTTGTAGCCACGTACTCGGCGACACATGAATCAATGGCTCCACCGCGGTCGGCGTGATGCATAAGGTCGCAATCAAGATTGCGTAGAAAGTCACAGTCAGTTGTGAGTAGTTTTCGGGAACCAATTTCACGACAACGGACATCAAAGCCCATGTCAGAGCAGCGATGAATAAGACGACGCCTCCAAGTTGGTAGGAGTGACTGAACCCGCCGATTCCGACAATCAGGAAGACACCTAAGGTCGCTAGTCCGACCGAAAGCGCTCTTCGGAAAGTTATCTTCTCGCCCAAGATCAGTCGACCGAATACAACCATGAACGCTGGTGTTGCCGATGTAATCATCGCGCCCATCTGGGCTGTCGAAAGCTTTGTTCCAAGGAACTGCGTCCAAATGGAGAGCGCATAGCCGACGATTCCAATTACAGTAACATGTGGTAGATACCGCCATCCAATCCTCCAAGATTGTTTTGTGGCGAGGATGCTGATTGCCAGTGTGAGAAGGGCTATTCCATATCGAATCCACACCAGCGCAAGTGGTTCGATGTTTTTCAGCAGGACCTTGCTGACTACGTACATACCACCCCAAATGCTTGCGGCAAGTGCCATGTACAGTCCGCCCAAATAGCGTGACTTCATATTTATCCCTCCGTCATATGCAGGACTGGTATGTCCACTGGCGAAGGGAACCCGTGTTGAATTTCCTTCGCTCAGTCGCGAAGGGTTGGGACATCATTCTCAAACAACGGCTGATAAAACATCTCTTTGACCTCCGGGCCAGTGAAAATATATCCTCATCCGTCGGTGGGACATGGAGCGTACGATGTATGCGGCGGATAGAGGGGCTTGCAGTGTCATCCCGTGATCACAAACACGATTGAAGTTGTTTATTGAAGACACAAAACGGGCCCGAGCGCCGGGGACAAGGATGCGTGCCCTCCCTTCCCCATGGCCGCGCTGCGGGCCCGCTTCCACACTACCGTTGGATGGGTCACATATCGAAGTCGTCCATCCCGCCGCCGGGATTGCTGGGTGCGGGCTTTTCCTTCTCCGGTTTGTCGGCCACGACTGCCTCGGTGGTCAGGAACATCGCGGCGACGCTGGCCGCGTTTTGCAGGGCGGAACGCGTGACTTTAGCCGGATCGACAATGCCAGCTTGCATCATGTCCACCCACTCACCGGTGGCAGCGTTGTACCCGACTCCCTTCGGCTCCTTCTTCAGGCGTTCCACAACCACCGAACCCTCGACACCCGCGTTTTCGGCAATCTGGCGGACGGGGGCTTCCAGCGCTTTGCGGACCAGGTTGACCCCGGTCAACTCGTCCTCCTTCGCCTGGATGCCATCAAGCGCCGAGATGGCGTTGACCAAAGCCGTCCCGCCGCCGGCGACGATGCCTTCCTCGACGGCCGCCCGGGTCGCGTTGAGCGCGTCCTCCATGCGCAGCTTCTTCTCCTTCAACTCCGTCTCCGTGGCGGCCCCTACCTTGATAACCGCAACGCCGCCGGAGAGTTTGGCCAGTCGCTCCTGCAGCTTCTCGCGGTCGAAATCGGACGTGGTCTCCTCAATCTGCACCTTGATCTGCTGAATGCGAGCATCGATGTCCGCTTTTTGGCCGGCGCCGTCGACAATAATGGTGTTGTCTTTGTCGACCTTGACCTGGCGGGCCCGTCCGAGCTGATCGAGTTGCGTATTCTTCAGCTCCAGTCCCAGTTCTTCCGAAATCACCTGGCCACCGGTCAGGATGGCGATGTCCTGCAGCATCGCTTTGCGCCGATCACCGAAGCCGGGAGCCTTGACAGCGACCGCGTTGAAGACCCCGCGCAGCTTGTTGACGACCAGGGTAGCCAGAGCCTCACCCTCCACATCCTCGGCAATCAGCAGCAGCGGTTTGCTGGTCTGCACCACCCGCTCCAACACCGGCAGGATCTCCTGGATATTGCTCACCTTCTTGTCGGTGATGAGGATGTACGGATCCTCCAAAACGGCTTCCATCTTGTCCTTGTCGCTGACCATGTAGGGGGAGATGTAGCCGCGGTCGAACTGCATGCCTTCAACCACCTCCAACTCGGTGGTGAAGCCCTTCGACTCTTCGACCGTGATAACGCCGTCCTTCCCGACCTTTTCCATGGCGTCGGCAATCATCTCGCCGATTTCCGCGTCGCCGGCAGAAATCCCCGCCACCTGGGCGATGTTGGCGCGGCCCGCAACCGGCTTGGCGACTTTCTTGATCTCCGCGACAGCCGCATCGACCGCCTTCTCGACGCCTTTCTTCAGCACCATGGGATTGGCGCCGGCCGCCACGTTTTTCAGCCCCTCGCGAATCATCGCCTGGGCGAGAATGGTGGCAGTGGTGGTGCCGTCACCGGCGACATCATTGGTCTTGGTGGCCACCTCTTTGACCAGTTGGGCACCCATTTTCTCGTACGGATCCTCCAGCTCAATTTCCTTGGCGATGGTCACACCGTCGTTGGTGATGAGCGGCGATCCGAACTTTTTCTCAAGCACCACATTGCGGCCTCGCGGGCCCAGCGTCACCTTGACGGCGTCAGCGAGGGCATCGACGCCGCGCATCATCGATCGCCTGGCATCCTCTTGGAACCTGATGATTTTTGCCATCTTTGTCCCTCCCGAAAACGCGTGTGCCAATCGACTGGATGATTTTCTCTGACGGGGTTACGCCTGGACAATCGCAAGAATGTCGCTCTCGCGCAGGATGAGAAGTTCTTCGCCGTCCACCTTCACCTCGGTGCCGGCGTACTTGGAATACAACACCCGGTCCCCGACCTTGACGTCCAACGCCACTCGTTTGCCATCTTCCAAACGCCCGGGACCCACTGCAATCACCTCGGCCTCCTGAGGCTTCTCCTTGGCCGTATCCGGAAGCACAATGCCGCTGGCCGTCTTTTCCTCCCGTTCCACCGGGCGCACCACAACCCGGTCGGCAAGCGGGCGAAGCGAGTGCTTGGTGACTGTTGCGCTCATACCCCAACCTCCAATTCCATCGTTTATTAGCACTCTGTACACTTGAGTGCTAAACCCAATTTACATCATAGGGATAACAGCACAGCGGATGCAAGCCGCGCGCGGAGAAGTTTGGGCCCGCGCGACGAGGGTTGCACCCGCTTGATGGAGTTTATTGCGATTATTGCGTCTATCCACCGCTTCTTGCCGAAATACCGGAGTCGATTCAAAGGGCATGAACAGACACCTGAAAAACGTGCTCCCCATCCTCACTCCTGTGTACGAAACGGTCGGTGCGCGAGCCCGAGAAAAGCGGTCGCGTCAGCCTGGGCAGCCGCCGGCGGCCAGGCGCACAGGTCGAAAGGAAAATCGGAGCCAGGCAACACGCGCTCGGCTCCCGCCACTTCCAACAGCAACCGGGCGACCCGTTGATCCCACAGGACATTGTCATAGTAGAACCTGCGCAGGTAGTCGGACGGCCGCATCGACATTTCGCTCCGCACGCCCGGCCAGACCTGCCAGCCTTGCTCCAAGCGGCCCATCTGGTACGGCAGATAGCCTCCACCGTGCGCCAACAGCCAACGGATGCGCGGGTACCTGTCGAGGGTGCCGCTAAGCATCAAGTCAACCGCGCAAACGGTCGTCTCCCACGGCACCCCAATCAGGTTCGGCATGCGCCGACGCTGAATGCGCGGGTCCATGTTGAGCAGCGGATGGATAAACAAAATCGCCTTGTGGGCATCCGCCGCTTCCAACAGGGGCCGAAACGCCTCGTCGCCGAGCAGCCTCTCCCCACACCCAGGCCCGATGATGGCCCCCAGCAATCCGCGGCCCATCGCCCGCTCCAATTCCGCAGCCGCCCACTCGGGGCGGTTGAGCGGCACCGTGGCCAGAGCGCTGAGCGCCTGCGGGTGCTCGCGCACCCAGGCGGCCAGGGCGTCGTTGTACACCCGCGCCCCTTCGGCTGTCACCTCCGGCTCCGACTCGTACAAAAACAACTGCGGCACCGGCGACACGAGCGAGTGCGCGACCCCGGCCGCACGCTGCGCGGCCAGGTACAGGCCGGCCTCGACAAACTCCGGTTTCAATTCGAACGCCCACCTGCCGTTGACAGTGAGAAATGGGGCTTTGTCCGGAGTGCGTTGTTCCCACTGCGTCCCTACGCGCCGCTCGGCACGCAGCCATTCCATTGCCGCCTCTGGGATGAAATGGGTATGTACGTCGTACGGCGCACGCTCGGCCGAGCTGGCCAGTCCTCCCGTACTCACGGCTCTCGCTCCGACAACGGTTTCCCGCCGACCGCCCAGTGCTGTTTCGGCAGTTCGTAGAGCAGCACCCGAATCGATTCGCTTGGGCTGCCCAAAGCCCGGTGCACCGCCTCGGTCACCTCGGTGATCAATTGACGCTTGACAGCTTCGGATCGACCCTCGACAATGTGCAACTGGATGAGCGGCATGCGACTCCCTCCTCGTTTCAATCCCGTATATTCAGGCGCAGCTCACCCAAGCCGTCAAAATCCACAACCACCTCGTCGCCACGGTGCAGGTGAATGGCTTCGGTAATGCCGCCGGTCAGCACCACCATCCCCGGTTCCACGGCCTGCCCGACTTGAGCCAGCATGCGCGCCAACTGCACCACCGCCCGCACGGGGTGGCCAAGCACCGCCGCGCCCGCCCCCGTCTGCTTGACCTCACCGTTTTGGCGAACGGCCACACCGACTTCGTCCCACGCGCAGTGGTACGGAGAATACGCCTGATCCGCCAGCCAAAAGCGGGCAAACGAGGCGTTGTCTGCAATCACATCGACCAAAGTGAAAGAGAAGTCGCGGTAGCGGCTGTCGATGATTTCCACCGCCGGCATCACGCACTCGGTCGCCAGCCACACATCCCGTGCGGTCACCTGCGGACCGGCGAGACGGTGTTTGAACACGAACGCCAGCTCCGGCTCCACGCGCGGATGGATGAGTCCGGCCAGCGACAGCTCGCCGTCAGTCAGTTCCTGGGAGCGAAACAGGCGGCCGTATATCGGTTCTTCAACCCCGACCGACACCTGCTTGGCGCGGCTGGTCAGGCCCATTTTCCAGCCCGCCAGGACGTCGCCCTGGGACAAGGCTCTGTCCGTATTCAGGCGCTGGATTTCGTACGCGTCGGCGACCGTCAGGCCAGGGTACCGTTCTGTCAATTTCTGCATCTCCGTGGCATCAACTTGATGCCGCCACACTTCCTCGGCAATGGCCCGCAAGTCCATCGCGCCTTCCCTCCCTTACCTATGATGGATTCGCGCTCAGCGCCGGCAAGCGCTTCGGCCCAGCCGGCCGCTTCGCCCCCGAACGGAGCGCGTGGATGGACTCACTTGTGTGCAGCCAGTTCCACGGCCACGTCCACAATCATGTCCTCCTGGCCGCCGACCACCTTGCGCTTGCCCAACTCCACTAAGATGTCGCGCGCGTCGACCCCAAAACGCTGCGAGGCGCGCTCCGCGTGCAGCAAGAAGCTCGAATAGACGCCCGCGTAGCCTAACGTCAGGCTGGCCCTGTCGGTGCGCACCGGCCGGCTGATGCGCGGCCCCAGCACGTCCTCAGCCGCGTCCATGGCGGCGTACAGATTGACCCCGGTGTCGATGCCCGACTTTTCGCAGGCCGCGACGAACACCTCCAGCGGCGTGTTGCCCGCGCCCGCTCCCAGCCCGGCGAGACTGGCGTCGATACGCACCGCCCCAGCGCGAATCGCGGCCAGGGAATTGGCCACGGAGCAGCCCAGGTTGTTATGCGCGTGGAATCCGACCTGCACCTCGCTCGGCAGGGCGTCGCGGAGGGCCGATACCTTTTCCGTCACCTCGTCCATCAGCATCGCGCCCGCCGAATCGACGATGTAGACGCAGTGCGCGCCGTAACTGGCCATCTTCTTCGCTTCCTCGACCAAGACCGGTGTCTCGGTCATGTGCGAGAGCATCAAGAACCCGACCACGTCCAATCCCAGCGAACGCGCTTCCCGAATGTGCTGCTCCGAGATATCCGCCTCTGTCGAGTGGGTGGCCACGCGCACCGCCCGAATGCCGCAGGCGACAGCGCGCTTGAGGTGCTCGACCGTGCCAATCCCCGGCAGGAGCAGGGCCGCCACCTTGGTGTGCGGAGCCGCTTCGCAGACCGCCCGCAGGTATGCCTCCTCGTCTTCCTTGGAAAACCCGTACTGAATCGAACTGCCGCCGAGTCCATCGCCGTGAGTCGCCTCAATCAGCGCCACGCCCGTCTTGTCGAGGGCGCCGGCAATCGCCCTCGCGTCCTCCAGGCTGAACTGGTGGCGCACCGCGTGCATCCCGTCGCGCAGCGTCACGTCCGTCACGGAGATGCGCTGTACCTCTGCCATCGTGGCTCACCCCTTCACCACAGACAACCGGTGCTTGGCGTATTCTTCGCCAAACTTCACGGCCGCCGCGGTCATGATGTCGAGATTGCCCGCATACACCGGCAGGTAATCGCCCAGCCCTTCGACTTCGATGGACACGCTGACCACGCGGCCGTCGAGGATGGGCTCCCGGTTCAAACGATAACCGGGAACGTAGGTCTGCACGTGCCGGACCATGCTTTCAATCGATTCGCGGACGCGGTCAAACACGTCCGGGGCTGGATCGTCAATCACGCAATAGATGGTGTCGCGCATCAGGATGGGCGGATTGGCCGGATTGAGGATAATGATGGCCTTGCCCTTGCGCGCCTGCCCGATAACCTCCAGCGCCTTCCCTGTGGTCTCCGTAAATTCGTCGATATTCTGACGTGTTCCGGGACCGGCGGAACGGCTGGAGATGGTCGCGACAATCTCCGCATACTCCACCCCGATCACACGGCTGACCGCGTAGACAATCGGCACCGTCGCCTGCCCGCCGCAGGTAACCATGTTGACGTTGGGCGAGTCCAGGTGCTCCTCCAGGTTGACCGCGGCGATCACGTACGGGCCGCGCGCCGCAGGTGTCAGGTCGATGGCCTGTATCCCCACCTCGCGCAGGAGCTTGGCGTGACGTACGTGCGCCTTGGCGCTGGTGGCGTCAAACACCACGTCCGGCCGCACCCCCGCATCCAGCACCGCCTTCAGCCCCTCGGCCGAGGTCTCTAAGCCGGCGTCACGGGCCCGGCGCAGTCCGTCCGACTCCGGGTCTATTCCAATCATCCAACGCGGCTCCAACCAGTCGCTGCGGAGCAATTTCACCATCAAGTCGGTGCCGATGTTGCCAGAACCGACAATCGCCGCCGTCAACTTGCTCATGGCAGCACATCTCCCTTCGCTTCCACCCGCGCGAGTCCTGCCGCTTGTGGCTCGCCGATGGTGATGTTGACGCGGCCCAGCCGGCCAAAGGAAACCGACACCCTGTCCCCCGGCCGCACCGGCACCGCGGCGCTGATGGCCCCCGACAGGACCACGTCTCCGGCGCGCATGGTGGTGCCCAGGCTTGTCAACGTGTTGGCCAGCCAGGCCACGGCTTGCGCCGGGTGTCCGAGCACCGCGGCGCCCGCCCCGGTCTGAACAATCTCACCGTTGACCCGGAGCACCCCGCCGACACCCGCCAGATTGCGGCCCGTTACCGGCGTCGCCGTGTCGCCCAGGGCAAAACACCCCGAGGACGCGTTGTCGGCGATGGTGTCCGCCAGCTGAATCCGCCAGTCGGCAATCCGGCTGTCGATGATTTCAATCGCCGGCAGCACGTATTCGGTGGCCGCCAGCACGTCCTGCACCGTCACGTCACGCCCGTCCAAGTCCGAGCGAAGCACAAACGCCAATTCCGCTTCGACCCTGGGCTGCAGCAACGGAAAATCGACCACCTGCCCCGTTCCGTAGCGCATGGAGCGCAGCAGGTGGCCAAAGTCCGGCTGATGCACGCCCAGCATCTCCTGCATCGGCCGGCTGGTCAACCCCACCTTGTAGCCGACCACCTCATCCCCATAGGTGCGCTTGCGCTCGATGTTACGAATCTGTATCTGGTACGCCTGTTCCTGCGTCAGGTCCGGATGCTCCGCCGTCAAGGGAGCGATGGGACGGCCGTACTGCTCGGCCTCCCAGAGGGCATCGGCCAGCGTCTCGGTCAGCGCGTCCAGCTTCGCATCCGACATCTGTCGCCACCTCCTGGATTCCGGGGCGGGCGCGCCGCCCGCCGCTTCAAAGCTTGACGCAGACATTTTTCAACTCGGAGTAGAATTCGAAGCTGTGGACCCCGCCCTCGCGTCCGATGCCGCTCTCCTTCATGCCGCCAAAAGGCGTGCGCAAGTCGCGCAGGAACCAGGTGTTAATCCAGATGATACCCGCCTCCAGCTCACCGGCCACGCGGTGCGCCCGCTTCAAGTTGGTTGTCCATATGGTCGCGCTCAGACCGTAGTGCGTGTCATTCGCGATGGCGATGACCTCTTCCTCGGTATCGAACGGTTGAATCGTCACCACCGGGCCAAACACCTCTTGGCGCACGATTTCGCACGATTCGTCCACATCGACGATGATGGTCGGTTCCAGATAGTATCCGCGCTGCATGTGCGCAGGCCGCTTGCCGCCGAGGAGAATCCGGCACCCCTGCGCCACCGCCCGCTCGATGAAGCCTTCCACGCGCGCCAGGTGCTCTTCGCTGACGAGGGCGCCCACATCCGTCGCGGGATCGAACGGATCGCCCACGCGCAGCTTCGCCGCGCGGTCGGCGAACTTCGCCACAAACTCTTCATACAGCGGCCTCTCCACATAGATGCGCGATCCGCACAAGCAGACCTCGCCCTGGTTGCTGAACGACGAACGCAGGCTGACGGTAAGGGCGTCCTCCAGGTCAGCGTCGGCAAAGATGATGTTGGGGTTCTTGCCTCCCAGCTCAAACGACAACCGCTTGAGCGATCCGGCCGCGGCCCGCATCACGGCCTTGCCGGTGGTGGTCTCTCCGGTCAGGGAGATCAGGTTGACGTCCGGGTGCTCGGTCAAAAAGGAGCCCGCAGCGTCCGGGCCAAACCCGTGCACAACGTTCAACACCCCGTCGGGGAGCCCGGCCTCCTTAGCGATTTCCGCCAACTTGGCGGCCGTCGTCGGCGTCAGCTCGGCTGGCTTGATGACGCACGTGTTGCCGGCCGCCAGACAGGGGGCGACCTTCCAGGTCAACAGCAACAGCGGCAGGTTCCAGGGCGAGATGAGCCCGGCCACCCCGACAGGCCGGCGCAGCGCGTAGTTGAGCGCCACCCCGTCCATCTCGAAACACTCGGTGCCCAGCCCCTTGACGAAATCGGCGAAGAAGCGAAAGTTGGCCGCCGCACGGGGGATGTCGAGCGTCTTCGAGAGGGACAGAGGTTTGCCCGTGTCCAGCGTCTCCAGGCGGGCCAGTTCGTCCAGGCGCTGTTCAATCAGGTCGGCCATGCGGTTCAAGACGGCCGCCCGCTCCTGGGCTGGGGTTTTGCCCCAGCTGCGGAAGGCGTTTCGGGCCGCCGCCACGGCACGGTTGATCTCCTCCCGGCCCCCTTCCGCCACCTGGCTGATGACCTCGCCGGTGGCCGGGTTGACGTTGTCAAACGTGCGGCCAGACTGCGACTCCACAAACTGGCCGTCGATGAAATGCAAGATCTTTTCCATCACAAGTTCTCCTCTCCATCTCCCAGTCTAGTTGTCACGCGCACGCCGGCAGGATTCTCTTGTTTGCGCGGTCTACGCCACCGGGTGCAGGGTCAACACCGGATTTCCCGATCCGGACGAAGGACCGTACCCGTGCAACACCCCTTTGTACTTGCCCTGGAGGACGCCGAGCAACATGGCGACGTGGCGACCGCCCGCCTCCAAAGTGGCGGCGCGCGCGTACGAGGGCAGCATCTCCCCCGCGGCTTCTAGGTCCCCTTCCACCAAGCGCTGGCAGAACTCTTTGTCCAGCGCCTGCTCCGTCCGATTGGGCCAGTTGTGCGCTCCCCGGCGCAGGTTGTGGGCCAAGGCGCCGCTGGCCACAAACACGGTGCGCAGCGGCGATTCGCGCAGCACCTGCCCGATGACCCGCCCCCACTCTTGCGTTTCAGCCAGCGAGGCGGCCCAGCAGACCGACAGATCGACCACCGGAATCTTGCGCCGCGGCAACAGATAGCGCAGCGGCACCACCGTGCCGTAATCCCAGATGTACGAGGGGTCGTCAATGCCGACAATGGGCAGCCCTTGTGCCTTCCCGGCCGCGACGAGTTGCTGGGCCAGTTCAGGGTGGCCTGGATAATCGTACGGGACATCGCTGATAAGATCCGGACATTCGACGGCCGTCAGCACCCCCGTGTGGCGCGCGCCCGCGTCCACGTAGTGCTCGAAACTGGACATCCAGTGGCAGGACACCAACACCATCACGTCCGCTTCCACCTGCTCGATGATCTCGGCCGTCTTGCGCATGGCCTCCACCATCGGACGCTGAAACTCGGGGATCTTGTCCTCGTGGCAAATGCGCGGGGTGTGAGGCGAAATCATGGCCAACTCGAGACTCATCTATGGTCCCCTCCCGTTTTTCAAGTGGCGCCGCAAGGATGGGAAGACCCGGCGCCCGCCCCCGTCCTTCCCCAGCGCCACGATATGAATCCGTTTTCTCAGCCATCGTAGCACCGATAGAAGGAAGAGACTACAGGGCTGTTCCTGTCTGCGGAACAGGCGCCAAGGCCAACGCGATTGTGACGCCCTCAGGCTCCCTATAAGCCGTTTGACAGGAAGTGTCCTAGTGTACTATTGTATTAGTACACTATTTCTCTAGGGCATGGATGACGGACACCCCGCCATGCCAACCACGAGGGAGGATGCCTATGTCGTCTTGGCTGACCATCCTGCGCAAAGACCTGCGCCTGAGCCGAAACAACGACCTCGTGTCACTCATCGGCATCGTGGTCATAGAAAGCCTTCTCCTGTATCTGGCGTATCGCACACACGACGGAGGCGCCACGGCGCTGACTCTGTCCCTTTTGCTGCTGCACGCGTTCTTTCTGCCGATTTACGTGTACATGAGCCTCGCGCGCGAGTGGCGCAAGACGTCGCCGTTGTGGCTGCACCTGCCGCAGCCCGGATGGGCCCTGTTGGCGTCCAAGTTTGCCAGCGGACTGATTCAGATGCTGATCTCCTTTTGCGTCACCGGTCTCGGCACTGTCTGGATTGTCGCCGTGGACGATGCACACCTCAGAGCGCTTGCGCGCATCACCGATGCGCAGATATTCTACTTTGACTTGCAACTGGCGTGCCTGTTGACGGCCGCCGTGTTCGCCCTCGCCATCTACATGGCCATCTGGGCCGCCCTGGTCTCGCTGGTGATGCAGGCCACCAGACATCAACTGGGCCGCTGGCGCTGGCTGGTCGGTTTGGGGATTGTGGGGCTGGGCACCTGGGGTGTCGGCGCCCTTGAGCACTCCAGACCGTACCATTGGCTGTCGGATTGGGGCCGATGGCCCATCACCCTCACTGTGCCCGACCGCTGGACATGGCCCGGACATGGGCCGCACACTTTGTCCCTGTATCATTTTTATGCAGGAGACCTGCTGTGGTCGCTCGTGCTGCTGGCGGTGGTCTACGCCGTCTGCGCCTGGTTGTTGGACAAAAAGGTAGAGGTGTGAGTCATGGGTGATGACTTTCGCTCGCCGCAGCCCATCTATCTGCAACTGGCGGATAGAATCTGCCGGGAAATTGTCCGCGGAGACCGCAAGCCTGGTGACAAACTGCCGTCCGTCCGCGACATGGCGATGGCGGCGGGCGTCAATCCCAACACCGTGCAGCGTGTGTACGCGGAATTGGAGCGGATGCAGGTGGCACAGACCCGGCGAGGACAGGGGACGTTTGTCACAGAAGATGGAGCGAGGTTGCGCACACTGCGCGAAGAACTGATGCACGAGCGGATCGCCTCCTTTGTCAGGGACATGACGGAGATGGGCTTTCGCCAGGAGGAAATTGTCGAGGGCGTGCGGGCCCACATAAAGCGCGGCCCGGACGCTGCACAACAAGGAGGAAAAACGGAGTGAAGCCGTCATCCATCGTCCAATTTGAACAGGTGTCGAAGCGCTACCGCTTCCGGTACGCTGTGCGGGACCTCACCTTCTCGTTGCCAGCCGGGCGCATCATCGGCATGATTGGCGCCAACGGCAGCGGCAAATCGACGACGCTCAAGCTGATGGCCGGACTCATCCGCCCGAGCCGCGGCCGCGTGTACGTTTGCGGTCAACAGGCAGAGCGGCGGATGAGCCGCTGCGTTTCCTATATGTCGGATATGGATGCCCTGTACGGGTTCTACACGGCGGCCGAACTGATAACGTTCCACGAGCGCTTGTTCCCCGATTTTGACGCCGCCAAGGCGCGCGAGATGCTCGCATTCATGCGCCTTCTGCCAGGCCAGCGGGCCGGAGATCTGTCCAAAGGGAACCTGGGACGACTGAAGATGGTGCTGGCGTTGTCCCGTACGGCGCCCTTAGTATTGATGGACGAACCGCTCTCCGGTCTTGATCCGCTGGTGCGGCAATCGATTCTCAAAGGGCTCTTGTCCTTTGTGGACCTGAGCCGGCAAACGCTCATCATGTCCACCCACGAGGTGGCGGAAATCGAACCGCTGCTTGATACCGCCGTACTGATGGCCGACGGACACGTGGTGGACATCCGCGACATTGACGAGCTGAGAACCGAGTACGGATTGACACTGGTGGACTGGATGGCGGAGCGGTTGTCCAGGCCCGGCACAGGCTATACCGGCGCCAATCAAGCGTGATAGAATGAGGGCAAGCAAGCGCATTCATTACCGGGAGTGGTGGCGGCTATGCAGGGACAGACACCCGCAGACGGGCAGGAACCTGCACTCCGATCTCTGACCACGGCGCTGCGCGTGCTGCAGTGTTTCTCCATGGAAGAGCCGGAACTGGGTGTGACCGAAATCGCGCTGCGATTGGGGGTTGGCAAGAGCACCGTGCACCGGATCTTGACGACTCTTGAGCGCAACGGCTTCGTGCGCAAAGACGAAACCACCCGCCGCTATCGGCTCGGCCTGTCGGTGCTCACCCTGGGCGGCATCCTGATGTCCAACCTGGAAATCTACCGCGAGGGCCAGCACCTGTTGGAGAGTTTCGTAAACCGATTTGATGAGACCGTCCACCTGGCTGTGTTGGAAGGCCTGTCAACCGTCTACGTGAGCAAGATAGAGTCCAAACACCCGGTGCCCATGCTGACCCACCTGGGCCGCAAGAACCCGCTGCACTGTACCAGCTCCGGCAAGGCCATCCTTGCCTTTCAAGAGGATGAGTTGATCCAGGAGGTCATCCGGCGCGGCCTCACCCGCTACACACGCACCACCATCACCGACCCGGAGCAGCTTTTGCTCCGACTGGAGGACATCCGCCGCCAAGGCTTTGCCACCAGTGAAGGAGAGTTGCGGGACGGGGTATCGTCGGTGGCCGTGCCGGTGCGCGACTACACGCGCAAGGTGGTGGGCGCGGTCACGGTGGTCGGGCCGACCTACCGTTTCACGCCCGACAAGGTGAGAACGTTGGCCCGCCAGTTGTTGGATGTAGGACGAGAGATCTCCACACGATTGGGCTATTATGTGCGCCGCAGCCCCTGACGCGTGTACCGGACAGACTCAAGCCGCCTGCGGCCAAGAGCCGCGCGGTGATGAGCCGGCCGACCGGGAACGAGGTGTTACATGAAAGAACACATGCTCGCTTTTTTGATTGCGCTCGTCATTGTCCTCTCGATGGTATTGCCCCTGTTCTCCCACAATGGCGGCGGACCCATGGGAACAGTCTATCCATCGCGTTCCCGGGTCTTTGTCTCCCCCCACGTCGGTGGAATTGGAGGGATGGGCATGCGCGGGGGACGTGGCGGCCGCAGGTGACCGCTACGGTCCCTGCGCAGTTACGGGGGAATCCTCTGTCGTCAGGCCCAAAGCGCCTGCCAGCTGTTGAAACCGGCGCAGCCGCTCCGTCCACAGGGTGTGCCGGCGCGGGTCAGGCTGGTGCAACTCCTCGGGCGCTGGTGGCGCCACGTCATTCCAGGTCCGCCATCGCGCACAGATCTCCGCCCACAGGACGGCCCCCAGGGTGGAAGCGTCCGCGGCTTCGGCCGTCTGCACCGGCACGCCGAACACATCCGCCGCCAATTGCCGCGTCCACGGCAGAGCAAACAGCTTGCCGCAGGCCACCACACGCTCTGGCTGCCCCACCCCCTGCATCAGCCGCTCGGCCATCCAGCGGGCGTTGAGCAACACCCCTTCGACAGCCGCGCGCACCACGTGCTCAGGGCGGTGCTGTGTGGTGAGTCCTATCAACGCCCCCGTCGCTGCGGCATTCCACAAGGGCGCCCGTTCGCCCGCTACATACGGCAGATAAACAAGAGTACCGCTCTCCACCGCTCCCGCTTGGGCCAACAGCTCCGGCAGAG
The DNA here is from genome assembly GCF_001552655.1 of Alicyclobacillus kakegawensis NBRC 103104. Classification (GTDB taxonomy): domain Bacteria; phylum Bacillota; class Bacilli; order Alicyclobacillales; family Alicyclobacillaceae; genus Alicyclobacillus_G; species Alicyclobacillus_G kakegawensis. The sequence goes on from NZ_BCRP01000026.1 coordinate 14,610, forward strand.
GCGGTGCTGCAGCCGCGTTGAACAGACTCCGATGCAAATGGTCCAGGACCACTCCGCCGCTGTTGCTGGGCGCCCCCACGACGTACCGGCCCGTAGTTAAGATGTAGGAAAACAGACGTGTCTCTGGATCGGCTACGGGCCGGGCGCTGCCCACACGGACCGCACAACTGGTGCCAATGGTCAACACCATCGCCCGGTGGTCCACGACGCCCACGCCCAGGTTGGCCAGGACGCCATCCGACGCGCCGATATTCATGCTGACCGACGCGTCCAGACCGAGCGCGGCCAGTTCGCTCCCGGCTTCCGGATGACGGGAGTGGGATGTGGGCACCGGTTGGCTCAAGCGGTCGGCGTCGACACCGGCTAGGGTAAGCGCTTGTTCGTCCCACACCTGGCGGCGAATGTCGAACAAGCCGGTGGCGCTGGCCATCGAATGGTCAATCACCCACTCCCCAAACCAACGGTGCCAGATCCACTCCTTGATGGAGACAAACCGGGCGGCCTGGTTGAACACTTCCGGCCGCTCCTCGCGCAGCCAGACCAATTTCGGCAGCGGCGACATCGGATGGATGGGCGTGCCTGTGCGCCCATACACCCCGCGTCCGAGGGAAGTTGCCCATATGGCGTCGGCCTGGGGCGTGGCCCGAGTGTCCAACCACGTGAGCGCGCCGGTCAAGGGGCGCCCCGCGGCATCCACCGCGAGCAGACTGTGCATGGCCGCACTGAAACCGACGCAGCGGACACGACCGCCCACGAGCTGCGCGCTCACCTCACCCAGCGCCTCCATGACCGCTCCATGTACCGCGCGCACGTCCTGCTCGCGAGCTCCTTGTACGTCCGCCGGCAGCATCGCCACGCGGCGGCTGGCGCGCACCGCCGGCGCGCCGTCTAAAAAGGCTATCACCTTGACAGAGGTGGTCCCAATGTCAATCCCGAGGCTGTATTCGGCCTGTCCCATCTCTCACACCCCTCGGCGACTCCGTGGTGCCCGTCTGGATGCCCCGCCACCCGTCCTGCCATGTGGAGATCAAGCATCATGTAAAGCGCAGGCAACCCGGACGGCCAGGGCCGCTCGGGCTGCCTGCGGTGCTCCCTCCGGTCGGCAGGCGCGGGGTGGATTAACCGATGCGCACCGCTTCCCCGGTTTCTGCCGATTGATAGACGGCGTTGATGATTTTCTGCAGGGTCACACCCTGCTCCGGAGTCGCCAGCGGTTTGGGGCCGCCCAGGCATGCGGCCACAAACGCCTCGACCTCGGCCTCATGGCCGCCTTTTTTCGGCAGGTACACGGGAGTCACGTCAATTAGGGTGTCTTGCTTCTCCTGGTAGATCTTCAGCGGGAAGACGTCGGCTCCGCCCTCCACGCCCATCAGCTGCACCTGCATCACGTCCGCTTTCTCGACGTTCGCCGCAAACGCGGCCTCCAGCACCAGTGTGGCCCCGTTTTTGAAGCGGATGAAACCACGGGCCATATCTTCCACCGTGAAGTTCTGCCAGTCCCATTGCCCAAGCAAGCCGACACCTTTGCGGGTGCCGAGGCGCTGATAGGTGCTGCCCATCACCAGCTCGGGCTCCGGATAACCCATCAGGTGCAGTGCCGTATCCAGCATGTGCACACCGATGTCAATCAAAGCGCCGCCACCCTGCAGTTCCTTGTTCGTGAACACTCCCCAACCGGGGATGCCGCGGCGGCGCACCGCATGGGAACGAGCGGCGTAGACCTCGCCCAATTCGCCCGCGTCGATGAACCGTTTGAGCGCCAGCACCTCCGGCGTATAGCGGTAGTGCAAGCCATAGGTCAGTATCTTGCCGGAGCGAGCCGCCGCCTCCGCCATCGCCTCGGCCTCCGCCACCGTCATCGCCGGGGGTTTCTCGCACAGGACGTTACAGCCCGCCTGCAGCGCCGCGATGGCGGCCGGCGCGTGGAACTTGTTGGGTGTGCAGACGCTGACTGCGTCCAACTCCACCTCGCGCAACATCTGTTCGTAATCGGCATAGTGGTGCCGAATGCCAAACTGCTCGGCCGCCTGCCGGGCCCGTTCGTGGGCCACGTCGGCAATGGCCACCAATTCCACCTTGTCCGCCTGCTTCTGATAATTGGGCAGATGAATCGACTGGGCGATTCCCCCCGCGCCTATGACGCCTACTCGCAACTTGTCCGCCATCTGCAGTTGACCTCCTGTCTCCATCCACGCTCAGCGGGCGGTCACGATTCCGTTTTCGCGCAGCCACTGCATGCTTTTGGCCACATCGGCCAGCGGATCCGACTCAGAGTAATCCTGCTCGACAATCAACCACTCCACGCCGGCCGCGTCCGCCGCCTCGACGACCGCGCGCAACTGTATGTCGCCATCGCCCAGCGGCACGGTCTGGACTTCCCCGTCGGCTCCGCGGCGGATGTCTTTGAGATGGATGAGCGGTACACGGCCCGCGTAGCGTGCCAAATAAGCGTTCGCACTCTGACCGGCCCGCTCGGCCCAGCAGGTGTCCAGCTCCACACACACCAAGTCGGCCTCCGTGGCCGCAAACAGCGCATCAAACAACCACTGATCGCCGACCTTTTCCTCGAACTCGAACCAGTGATTGTGGTAGCCAAACCGAATGCCGACGTCCCGGAACGCCCGACCGGCCCGTTCCAGCACCGTCAGGGTGTGCTGCCACGCCTCTGGCTGACTTGGATTGAAGCGACAGGCGGGATCGAGATACGGACAGACCGCGTAACGGCTGCCCAGAGCTTCCTGATACGCCACCTCTTCCGCCAAACGGGTGTCCAGCGCTTCGAAACTGATGTGGCTTCCCACCGCGGTCAGCCCCAACTCATCCAGCACCGCCCGCAGGTCCACGGCCGATAAACCGCCGTACTCGGCAAACTCGACGCCTTGATAACCCATCTCAGCAACCCGCCGCAGCGTGCCGACAAAATCCTCTGCCGCCGGCTCGCGCACGGAATACAATTGCAAAGCCACTTGTCTCGCCATGATCCGCCGTCCTTTCCGGTCCATGCTGTGGAAAGCGCAACCATCTTGCAGCGAACGCTCTGCCCAGGCGCACGCACCTGTGATTAAATCACAAGCCGCCGTGGATGAGAATGACGTATCTGGTCAAGTCCTTACGCATCTGGCTGCAAAGACAGCACGAGGAGGCTGAATCCATCGCTCTACAGCGACTCGATGGGCTTGTGATTGCCGTACGTGGGCGCCACGCCGCCGTTGTCCGCCGCCCAGCGGACCGCATTGCGAATGACCGTCTGCACGTTCGCGTCGTAATACGTCGGATGGGTCTCATGTCCAGGCCGGAAGTAGAATACCTTGCCCCGGCCGCGGCGGTAGGTCAGGCCACTGCGGAACACCTCTCCGCCTGGAAACCAACTGATAAACACCACCTCGTCCGGTGTCGGCACGTCAAAGTGCTCTCCGTACATCTCCTCGTGCGGGAGCTCGAAGTATTCACCCAAACCGCGGACTATCGGGTGGCTCGGATTGACCACCCACAGCCGTTCACGCTCGCCGGCTTCGCGCCACTTCAGGTCACACGAGGTTCCCATCAGCGCCTTGAACACCTTCGAGAAGTGTCCCGAGTGCAGGACAATCAGTCCCATCCCCTGCCACACACGCTGGATTACACGCTCAACGACAGCGTCCGCCACCTCCTGGTGAGCCATGTGTCCCCACCACACCAACACGTCGGTTTGATCCAGGACTCCCTCCGTCAGCCCGTGCTCGGGCTCATCCAGCGTGGCCGTGCGCACCTGGTGGCCGTCTGCGGCCAAAAACTGAGCGATAGTATGATGAATCCCTTCCGGATACACCTCCCGCACCTTCGCATCCGTCTTCTCGTGGCGGAATTCATTCCAGACAGTGACGCGGATTGGCTGCCTCACACGCTTTCCCCCGCTCTCGCAGACTGTGTCGGTATAACGCTCTCTATTCTAGCATGTGCAGAAAGCCGGCGCCCCAGCCCAAACTCAGAAAACGGGCAGACCACATCGTGTTGATCCGGCCGTATTTGCGGAAAACCTATGCGAGGGCGCTTTCATGATTTGCCAGTTGCAACAGCAAGGTGTAAGGTAAAAAATTGAAGTTTTTATTCTGCCAAGACGTTTAGACCACAAAGAGGTGGATTTCATATGTATTGCGAAGTCATGGGAGAACGCATTTTCTACGACCGCGCGGGCGACCGGACGGCGACGCACAAGTTGCTGTTTGTCCACGGCGCCAGTAGCTACGCTTCGTTCTGGCTGCCCGTGATGGCGCGCCTGGGGCAGATGGGCGGGGTGGAAGGCATCTTGCTCGACCTGCCCGGCCACTACCGCTCCTCCGGCGAGGCGCGCACGTCCGTTTCCGACTACGCCCAGTTCCTGCACGAGTTTGTCCAGGTGATCACCCGCCTGCACCCAGACCTGGGCGGACGCATCACCTATGTGGGCCACTCGATGGGCGGAGCCATCGGCCAGGAGTTGGCCATCTCGCAGCCAGACTGGCTGGACAAGCTCATCCTGCTCAACACGGCGGCCAAGCTGTCCGTCCCCGAGGAATTTCTGCAGCGCTTGGCCAAAGGGCAATACGACGCAGAGTACTTCCTCGGCCGGGGATTCGCCAGCGGGGCTCCGGAGCGGCTGCGCCAGTCGCTGTTCAAACATCAGGCTGTTTCCATCACAGCCAGCTATCACGATTTCCTCGCCGCCGCCCGCTTCGACAGGACGCACGACGTGCACAAAATTGGCGCCCGCACGCTCATCCTCTGCGGGGCGGAGGACCATATCGTGCCGCAGGACGGCCCTAGTCACCTGCACGCGGAGATCGCCGATTCCGTGCTGATGACCGTCCCCGGCACAGGGCACTTTCTGCCTTTGGAAGACCCGCGCATGGTCGCGCGCGCCATCCGCGACATCGTCATCTCCGGGATGGTCGAGTCCGAGCTGCTGCTGCGGATTCAGTGAATCCGGCGAAACCGTCGGTCTGGACGTTTACACGCGTCCAGACCCGATTTCCCGCCCCAGATGGCTCCGCACCCAGCCGCCCGCTGCGCCTTCTCTTGTCACTCGTAGTCATACCACCCTTTGTTCACCTTTTTACCCAGCCTTCCGGCCCGAATCAGCGCCCGCAGGGATTGCGGCGCCGCATAGCGCGGGTCCTTGGTCTCCTGGAAAAACACGTCCATCACGTGCAGGCCGATATCCACGCCGGCAAAGTCCTGCAGTTCAAAGGGACCCATCGGATAATTGAGCCCCAACTTCACGGCGGTGTCCACGTCCTCCTTGCTCGCCACCCCTTCTTCGACCAGCCGGATGGCCTCGATGAACTGGGGCACCAGGATTCGGTTCACGATAAACCCGGGAGTATCCCGCTTCACTTCCACTGTCGTCTTACCCATCCGCCTGGCCAAATCCGTGGTCAGGGCCACCGTGGCGTCATCCGTGTCGTACCCGCGCACCACTTCCACCAGACGCATCACCTGGGGCGGGTTGAAAAAGTGCATCCCCACCACCTGTTTCGCCCGCGTTGTGGCCGCCGCGATGCTGGTGATGGGGATGGAGGAGGTATTGGTCGCCAGTACCACCTCCGGACGACACAGCTCATCCAACTGCCGAAACAACGCCTGCTTGGCGCCCTCATCCTCGATGATGGCCTCAATGACAAAGTCTGCCGAGCGCACGTCTTCCAGGCGTGGCGTCACCGTCAGCCTCGCCAGCGTCGCCTCCGCTTCCGCCGGTGTCAGCTTCCCCTTCCCGACTGCCTTCTCCTGCAGCTGCCGAATCCGCTCCAGGGACCGCTCCAAGGCCGGCTCCAGGGTGTCCGTCAGGACGACCGAAAAGCCGCTTTGCGCCGCCAGGTGGGCAATCCCGCCCCCCATGCTCCCGGCTCCCACCACTGCAATCGTCCGCATCTGGGTCATGTCCCGTCCCCTCCTGTCTCTTCCTGCTCGCTCCCATGATAGTCCTGGAGAATTCGCGCAGGAATACGTACATTCAATCAATCAGATTGGTATAATTCCTCTAAAACGAGGATGACGTCGATCCGCCTGAAAGGAGAGGTCCTCTGTGATGCATGAGACGCTCGCCGCCGAGCACCCGTTTCCGCTGCGCGGACGGGACCGGCTGCATCTCAATCTGCGCCAGATTGTGCATGACCTGGCGGATGCCCCCTCGCAGGCCCAACTCCTCCGCACCTTGCTGAAAACGGTGCACCAGGTGTTTCACAGCGACGTGACCCTCATCTACCTGACCGACGTGAGCGGACAGACGGTGGCTCCGCATACAGAAGACGCTTCGGGGGTCGCAGACTGCGGCCCGCTTCGGCTGTCCGCGCTCAGCCAGCGCGTCATGGAGGCGCCGTACCACTGGCCTTCGGCCGAGATCGATCCGATTGTCCGCGCCTGCGCGTTGTACCGCCAGCTGTCCGAACTGGGGCTGAAGACCTGGTTCTCCCTGCCCATCCGGCGCCGCGGTGTGCTGCTCGGCATCATGGTCGTCGGCTACTACCACCACGAGTACCTGGTCGAGGACGTGGTGCAGGTGCTCTGGGAGTTCGCGCACGACGTGGCCGATCTGATGGCGCGCCACCTGCCTGCCCCACTGCGCCAGCGCGTCGAGGCGGCTCCCGATCAGCCGGAGGTGCCGACGCTGTACCAACAGCGGCGCATGCGTCGACTGCTCATGAGCCATTTCCAGTTGACAAACACCCTGTGGACCGATGACAACTTGGCGGCGATTGCCCGCACCCTGTCCGGCCTTCTGCGCCAGCCGGTGATGGTTATGGACGAGTACCTGGGAGTTTTGTACGCGGCGCCGGAAGAGGGGCTGTGGGCGAGACCGCTCCGCAGGCTGCGCCGGTGGGTGGAGCAGCACCCAGTGCTCCGCCAGCATCATCCGTTCCCGGTACGGACCGATAAGCTAGGTGACTCCTCCTTTGTCCTGGCGCCTGTCCAGATGGGTGCAACGCCGCTGGGATGGCTGGTCGTCTGGGAGCAGGTGGGAAAACTCGACGACCTGGACATCGTCTCCCTGCAGCAAGCCAGCACGCTGCTGGCGGTCAACTTTTACCGCCGCGGCCTGGGGATTGAGCGGCGCGCCGAGCGGTTTCAGGAACTGTTCAACCTGCTCATCGACGCGCCGGAGGCGTTTGGCCCGGCTCAGGAGCACGAGGCGCGGCTGCTGTCGTTCAATGCAAACACGCCCCAATATGTCATGGTTGTCCATCTGCAGCATCCGGAACCAGCCTCGCTGATCGATGCCCTGCGGCTGCGGCTGGCCGCGGAGTACCCGGAGGTGCTGATGGCCCGGCGCCAACCAGACCTGATCTTGCTTCTGCCCTGCAACCGCTTTCCGGCCGAGGAAGACACTCAGCGATTTGCCCGCTGGCTGACGCAGACGCTGCATACCGTGGCCGCCCTCGCCCCGCATCCATCCACAACCAGCGGGACCGAGGAGAAGACGGCGGATCAGGCGGGAGAACCACTCGCCAGCCGGCAGACCCCCTCCCATCCGCCCGTGCTCGGGATGGGCATCAGCGGTCGATGCGCATCCCGAGCGGAGCTGATAGAGGGTTTTGCCGCCGCCCGCCTCGCCTGCCGTCTCGCACCGACCTACTCGCCGCCCGATGCGCTTCTGCACGCCGAGGAGGTGCTCACCGAGCGGGTGTTGCAGCCGATTGCCGCCAGCGATACAGCGCAGCAGTTCATCCGCGAGCGATTGGATCCGCTGCGACGATACGACGCCGACCACGAGTCGGACCTTCTCCATACCCTCTGTGCCTATCTGGAGCATAACGGGAACGTATCGGAGACCGCGCAGACGCTGTACATCCACCGCACCACGCTGCAGTACCGGCTGCGGCGGATTGAGCAGCTGCTGGGTTGTTCCCTGGATTCGGGCCGCATGCGCTTCGAACTGCAGCTGGCGCTCACCCTCGACCAACTGCGCGGCTGCACGTAGACCGACCAGCCCCCGTCCCGCCTTCAATACTTGCTAGCCAGGCTGGGCCCCGTTTTGGGCCCATAAGGCCCCTCGTCCAACCAGCGGCCGGCCTTGGGAAACAACGGGGCTATCGCGGCGGCCAGACGCCGCTGGATGTTGATGGGAAAGGCTCGGCCCTGGATGTGGTGCAGCGCCGTGCCCGCCGCATCCCGGTTGTACTCCGCTGCCGCCCGACGCTCCTGTTCAAACGACCGAACGGCCGCCTTCGCCGCGTCTCCGCCGCTGGCGAGTGCCTGCCGGATCGCTTGGGCGGCGGCGACCGCGTCGGCAATCCCCGAATTCATCCCCCGCGCCCCGAAGGGCGCAAACAGGTGTGCCGCCTCGCCAACCAGCAGCACGCGGGCGTGCACGTCACAGAACGATTCCGCCACCACCTGCAGGAACTGGTACGCGGACACCCAGGTGATACGCTCTGCGTACTTTTTGTCCATCACGCGCGGAAGCCAACGCCGCACACCCTCCTCCCCGTTGTAGTCGTCGGCGTTGTCCGTCTCAAACAGCTGCAAGTCCACCCGCCACCCGCCGGCGAACGGAACAAACAGGACGTTGCGCCCGTCCATCGCCGGGTGCTGATAATGAAACACCCGTTCCAGAGGCAACGGATTTGCCTCGTCCTCTTGTATATCCACCACGATGAACGTGTTCGCGGACCGGGTACCCTTCATCTGCACGCCTATCTGTTTGCGCACCACCGAGTGGGCCCCGTCGGCGCCGATGACGTAAGGAGCATGCCAGACCTTGCCCGATTGTGTTGTCACCGCGACCCCCTCGGGGCTTGACTCTACCTTTGTCGCCCCATCCTCCCAGACAAACTGCACGCCCGCAGCCTCACAGGCAGCGAACAGGTGGGCCTCGGCGCGCACCTGCGGCAGGCTGGTGAATGGAGGCAGGGCGTTCGGTTGGGGGGCGGGATAGCGCCGCACATAGACCTCCTTCCCGCGCCAAAACGTGCGTTTTACCGGCCAGACGATGCCATCCGCAGCGAAAGTGCCCGCCAACCCCGGGAAAATCTCATCCAAATGCTTTAACGACGCCTTGTGAATGAAGATGGCGCGGCTGCCCGGGCGAACACGTTGTTTGGGTTCCGCCTCCAGCACCATGACCGGCAGACCCCGGTGGCGCAGCGCCAACGCGGCCGTCATGCCGACCGGCCCGGCGCCGATAACGAGGATATGGGACAAGGAAGCTTCGGACATGCTGACCGCCCCTTTCTGCTCATAACGCGTAAAAAGAAATGTCACACATCCAACCAAATCCTAATTCTTACGCTACTTTTATTATACGGATTTTAATTCGGCAATGGCACGACTACGCTTCGACAACCTCGACCTCAGGCACCTCGTAGACAATCCCTTTTTTCTTCAGCTTCAGTGGCGCGGTCTCCTTCAGCCCGAAGGAGACCAGAAATACGAGGAACGAACCTCCAGCCGCCATCCAGAACGGAGCTGCCGGACTGACCGTATCGGCCAATGTCCCGGCTATCGTGGGCACCAATGTGCCACCAAACAGCTCGCCGACCAGCACGATCGACGACATGGCGGTCGCAACAAAGGCCCGGGGAATGGATTCTGCAGGAATGATGGACATGAACACCGGCGCATACCCTTGCGCAACCGCCAGAAAGAAAGCTAGGATCATGAAGGTGCCCACCCCGACGTGCAACGTGGCTACCAGCGCCGGTGAAATCGCTGCAATGAATCCGAAGATGATCATGATCGGCTTGCGACCAACGTGGTCAGACAAGTAAGGAAGCACCAATCCCCAGATGAAACTGCCTATCCCCATCGCACTCATGATCAGCGATACCTGCGACGGTGTGAACTTATCGACCGTCGTGAAGAAGGTCGGGGCAAACGTGGTAAAGGCAAACAACCAGCTCATAAACCCGATCGATATGATCATGCCCAGCCAGATGTTACGGTGCCGAAACGCCAGTTTATAATCGGAAAGCTTCGGACGAACGTGCACATGACTCCCCGCCTCGCCGATGAGAGCTGGCTCTTTCATGTATTTCATCAAGATCAGCGCGACGACAATACCCGGGACCGCCAGGATGTAGAAGGCGTACTGCCAACCCATGCTCTCGGCGATACGGACAACAAGCAGCGGCGCCACCACGCTGCCCAACAGCGCGGTCGAACTTTGCACCAGCCCCATGTTGAAACCGCGGCGTTGCGGCGTGGAGTCGGCAATCACCGCCGCCTGCGCCAGTGTCACCACCGGTCCTTCGGCTGCCCCCATCAAGCCCCGCGCCAGCAGCAGGATCGACAAGGATGTGGCCAGCCCGGTCGAGAACGAAGCGATGGAGAACACAATGACGATGGCAATGAAGAATTTTTTCTTTGAATTCATCAGATCGGACAAGCTGGAAAACAACCAGCTGGAGATGGCCCAACAAATCGACAGAATCGACACAGACAACCCCATTTGCGCCTCACTCAGCTTGAGTGCCGGTGCCATGAACGGAAACAGGAACGTGATGCTGAGTCTGTCCATCATCACAAAACCGTAAGTAAAGAACATAGCGGTGACGATGAAGTTCTCGTAGCGCCAAAAGCCAGCCCTGGCTTCACGCATCAGGAATACCTCCTTATCACGTCGCAGAGTGGTGGACGGGCGGAGGCTCTTCCCAGTGTTTCCCTATCTCCCATATGTGACGCTGCATACGCAACCCTCCATCCCGTCTTTTCCTCATAAAATCAACACTTCCTCAGCTCAGTCGACCGATCATCCGACCGACGCCCGCACCCAGGCGGCCAGCTTCGCCTTTTGAACCTTTCCCGACGCAGTGCTCGGCAGCTCCTTGCGGATTTCCAACCGTTCGGGCAGTTTGTACTTGGCAACCCCTTTCGCCAACAGATAATCGGTTACATCGTTTAGTGTCAGGACATTCCCCCCTTCGTGCGCAGACGATTCGGTGAGCGCCACAAAGGCGCACGCCCGCTCGCCCAAGCGTTCGTCCGGCATTGCGACCACCGCCGCCTGGCGGATCTTGGGGTGCTCCAGCAGCAGGTCTTCGATCTCCAGGGCGTAGATCTTCAACCCGCCGCGGTTGATGATGTCCTTGGTACGGCCGACGAAGTGGATGAACCCCTGCTCATCCAGGTACACCAGGTCGCCAGTGCGGAAAAAACCATCCTGAGTCATGACTGCGGCTGTGGCTTGCGGATTCCCTAGGTATTCAACAAACAGGGACGGACCACGAAACGCCAGTTCGCCGATTTCGCCGACAGGGAGTTCCTGGTCACCGGCCGGATCGAGCACACGCACCTCGGCACGCGGACAAACACGGCCCACCGTCTGCCACGAGGCTTCCGGGGGATCCCCGGGCCGGGTGTACGCGCCTGCGCACACCTCGGTCATCCCCCACTGGGCCGCCACGGTGCAGCCAAACTGATCTCGCAGCTGATGCACCATGTGCGGGGGTATTTTCGATCCGCCCGTAATCACCAGCCGCATCTTCAGTGGGATGCCCTCGTCGCGGGCGGCGCGCAGGATGTCCAGCCACTGGGTCGGCACCCCGGTGGCCACCGTCACGCCTTCCCGCCGGGCCGCCGCCAGAAACGCCTGCGGGCTGTACTCGGGCAGGAGCACGTGGCGCATGCCGCAGCGCAGCGTGGTGGAAATCATGGGAATGGAAAACATGTGCCCAAAGGAACCCAGACTGAGGAACACATCCTCGGACGAGAACTGGTATTCGACGGACTGGTCGATATGCCCGGGCACAAACGTGCGATAAGTGTGCAGGGTGGCCTTGGGATTGGATTGGGTGCCCGAGGTGAACAGGATGGCAAACGCGTCGTCGGCTCCCGGCCGGTGCTTGGCCAAATCGGCGTCCGAGACCGCAGCGTCCCGCTTGAGCAGGTCGTCGACCACAATCGCCGATTTATCATCGGTCGCGCGACTGACCAGCACGTGTTCGACACACCCCACCTCCGGCAAGACGTCCAACAGCACCGAGAGCAGGTCCGTCCCTTGCCAATCGGGTGTAAGAACCACCATCCGCACCTGATTGTGCGCCAACATATACCTCAGTTCCTGCTGCCGATAGGCGAGGTTGAGCGGGGTCAAGACGGCCCCCACCCGGCACAGCGCCAAGTGCGTCAGGACATGCCACCTATCATTGGGCAGCATCACCGCCACCCGGTCTCCCTTCCCGATACCCAATGCCAAAAAGTGTTTGGCGAGCCGGATGGAGAGATCCCGCACCTCGACGAAGGTCAAGCGTGTTTCCCCCTCCACAAACGCGGTCCGGCCGCCAAACCGGCGGGCCGCTTCGTCGACAATGTCCACGATGGTCGTATCCCGTTCATCCCATATCCGCATCCCGCTTTCACCTCCAACGTGCCCGTATACGAACGAGTAGACACCCGCGGCCCCGACGGTTGATAACCCGCGTCCCGGCCGCCGTGGCGGCGGGCGCTCAGGCAACTTGACGGATTCAGGTCAACGGGGCGAACACCTCGCGCACCGCCTGGTGTCCGTCGCCTTCCGAGTACGCTTCTGTGCGTTCCAACTCCAACAGCTCCATCAACGGCCGGTCGTTGATGGAGAACAGGACGGCATCCCCATCCCCCGTGTTGGCATGCTCATGCCAGGCCCAGGGAGGCACGGTGAAAAAGTCCCCCTTTTCCCAGTCCAGCTGCACGCCGTTGACGACGGAGCGCCCGCGGCCCTCGACCACGTGGTAGACGGCGCTGCTGAGGTGCCGGTGGGCCTTTGTGTGCATGCCTGGCGTGAGCGTTTGCATGACGGCGCCGATGCGCGGATCGGCCGATTGACCGTTGGCCGGATTGATGTATTCGACCGCGTAGCCGTCATGGGGATCCGGCGGCAGCGACTTCAGGCTCTCCATCGCGGCCACCGTGTGCTGCCACGGATAAACGGTGAGCGGCGACGGATAACCGTGGTGCCGGTCACCGAGCGGGCGCAACGCCCCGTTTCCGTAACGGCGCACCGAGTAGTTGTCCGGCAGCGACAGGGGTTGCCGCTTTTCCTTGTGCGGTTCAAAGAAAGAGGCGTCGATGATTTGGATGAACGGGGAGTCCAGGCCGTCCATCCAAATCATCGGTTTGTCTCCCTCATGACCGTGATCATGCCAGGTCCAGGCCGGCGTCAAGATGTAATCGCCCCGCTGCATGAAGATTTTTTCGCCCTCCACCGCCGTGTACGCGCCTTCGCCCTCAATGATGAACCGGACGGCCGATTGAGAGTGTCGGTGCGAAGGGGCGATTTCCCCCGGCAGCAACAGCTGGATGCCGACGTACAAGGTGCGGGTGACCGCCGCCTGTTGTCCGGCGGCTTTCAGACCCGGGTTCTCCAAGAAAATCACGCGCCGCTCACCGCCGCGCTCGGGTGTGATGAGCTCCCCGGACTTCATCACCCGCTCCCGGATGACCGGCCACTTCCACAGGTAGGGTTCTACCCTCGTGTCCGGCTTGGGCGTGATGATTTCGTGGATGACATCCCACAACGGCCCCAGGTTGTACCGGCGCACCTCATCGTGAAAAGCGAGCAATTCGGAACTCCACTGCTGACTCATACGGCTCACTCCTCATGCCTGTTTTCGAAAGACGGGCGGATGTTTCTCCCGCATCATGCGCGCCAACTCCAGCTTGTAGATCTTCTTGCTGCTGTTGAGGGGCAGTTCAGGAAGGATTTCGACAATGTCCGGCACCTTGTAGTCCGCCAGTCGCTCACGGCAGAACTCCCGGACGTCCTCGGCTGAAAGCTGGCATCCAGGCTTCACCGTGACGCACGCGCACGAGCGCTCGCCGAGCACCGGATCGGGCACTGGGACCAGCGCTGCCTCCTGGACGGCCGGGTGCTCATAGAGGACGTCCTCCACCTCGCGCGGGTAAATCTTAAGCCCGGCGCGATTGATCATCTCCTTGATCCGTCCGACTACCGTCACATACCCTTGCTCGTCCAAGTGGCCCAAGTCGCCGGTGTGAAACCAACCTTCCGCGTCGATGGCTTGCCTCGTCGCCTCCTCGTTGCGGTAGTAACCGCGCATCAACCCGGGCGACTTGACCACCAACTCGCCTACCTCGCCGGTCGGGAGAACCCGGCCCGCTTCATCGACCACCCGCAGCTCGACCCCAGGCAGGACCCGGCCGACCGTGGCATACACCCACGCTTCGGTCTCGAAGTGGGAAGCGGTCAAGGCGGGGGAACACTCGGTCATGCCATAGGACAGAATGGGACTGAGCCCCAGCTCCGCGCGGATGCGTTCGACGACCTCGTAGGGGCAGGGTGTGGCGGCGACGATGCCGGTTCGCAGAGAGGACAGATTGTACTGCGGACGACTCGGGTGATTCAGCTCCAGCACAAACATGGTCGAGACCCCGTGATGCACCGTCACGTGCTCCCGTTCAATCACCTGAAACACCGTTTCCGGATGGAACTCGTTCATCAGCACCATGGTCGAACGGGTGGCCACCGTCATGATGGTGACCGCGAGTCCAAACACGTGGCAGACCGGCACCACAATCAGGACCACGTCCCGCTCCCCGTTTTCCAAAGCCTCATTCATGCGGTCTCCGGAAAACAACAGGTTGCGGTGCGACAGCATGGCGCCTTTGGGGGTGCCCGTGGTACCCGAGGTGTAGACTATCGCCGCGATGTCCTCGGCGTCCACCGGCGCAGACGCGGTGCCCGGGCAGGTATCTGCACTGTCGGAGGCCGCACCGGCCTTATTGACAGCGTTTTCAAACATGCGCCCCAACTCCAACACGGTGGAGAACGGGGTGCCCACGCTTAGGTCCTGCCCGGCCGGACCGACCGTAATCAGGTGCTCAAGTTCGGGATGAACCTGCTGCGCCCGTACAAACAGGCCGTAGTGCTGGGCATCCTCGTGTTCATCCCCAATTACCGCGGCCCGCGGATCGGCGTTGTTGACAACAAACTCAATCTCCTGTTGACGCAGCCGCGGGTTCACCGGGACCAAGATCAATCCGGACTGGGCGCAGGCAAACAAGATGATGGCAAACTCCGGCCAGTTGGGCAGACAGGCGACAACCCGGTCCCCCGCCCGCAGACCCATGCGTCGCAGTCCAGTGGCCAACGCCCGGACCCGCTCGTGAAACTGCGCGTACGTCAGGCGGACGTCTGACTCGGCCTGGACAATAGCCGGCTTGTGGGGGTGGCTGTTGACCGCATCCAGGAGAATGTCATAAATGGTTCGCTTCCCCATCATCGTCCAAGCGGAGTGTTCAGAGGGCTTCCCAAATGGTTGCAATGCCCTGACCCCCTCCAATGCAGAGTGAGGCGACTCCGTATTTCTTGCCGCGGCGCCGTAACTCCAGCAGCAGGGTCTGAATGAGCCGCATGCCGCTGGCGCCGAGTGGATGGCCGAGTGCCACGGCGCCACCGTTGACGTTCGTGATGGCCAGGTCCAAATCCAGCTCCCGCTGGCAGCCCAGGACCTGAGCCGCAAACGCCTCATTGATCTCCACCAGGTCCATCTGCCCGAGCGTCATCCCCGCTTTCTCCAGGGCCTGGCGGATAGCGGCCACCGGCCCCAGCCCCATCAGGCTCGGCTCCACTCCCGCGATGCCCCAGGCCACCAAGCGGCCAAGCGGGCGCAGTCCCCGCCGCTCGGCAAACCGGGAAGACACCAACACGCCCGCCGCCGCCCCATCGGACAGGGCACTGGCGTTGCCGGCGGTGACCACGCCATCCGTCACAAACCGGGGAGGCAGTTTAGCCAGTGTGGCTGGAGTCGTCGGGCGCGGGACCTCGTCCTGGTCCACAACCCGCATTCCGCGTTTTTCCGCCACCTCGACGGGCACAATCTCCTCCTCGAAGTACCCCGCTTCCATGGCGGACAAGGCCCGTGCATGGCTGGCAGCCGCGAACGCGTCCACCTCGTCACGCGGGATGCGATGCTTCCTCGCGATGTTTTCCGCGGTGCCGGCCATGGTGCAGCCGCCGTACGAATCCATCAACGCTTCCCACAAGGCATCCTCCAGCTTTCCCCCGCCCAGCGGCACCCCCCTGCGGGCACCACGGACGACAAACGGCACCTGGCTCATGTTCTCCGTGCCGCCAACCAGCGCGACCTCCGACTCCCCGTACGCGATCGACAAGGCGGCCGAGACCACCGACTGCATTCCGGATCCACATACGCGATTAATGGTGATCGCCGGACATTCGATACGTGTGCCTGTTTTCAAGCCGATGTGGCGGGCGGTGAGAATGCCCTCCGGGGAGCTGGACTGATGGACGTTCCCGATGACGACATTGTCCACCTCTTCCGCTGCCACACCGGCCCGCCGCAGCGCCTCCCGGCTGGCCGCGACAGCGAGATCGACCGCGGGCGTATCTGCGAAGGCTCCGTTGAACTTGCCAAACGCGGTGCGTGCCGCACCCACCAAAAGAAAATCCGCCGCCACTACCCTTCCCCCCTGTCAGCGGCCGATGAACGCGGGCCTGCGTTTCTCCCGGAAGGCGGTAATCCCCTCGCGCGCGTCTTGGCTCGCAAACACCTTCAAGAACGCCTCGTTTTCCAAGTCCAGTCCGTGGCTCAGGGGGTTGTCGAAAGCCGCATGAATCACGCGCTTGGCTTCCCCCAGCGCCAGGGCAGGTCGCTCGCTGAGCCGACGGGCGAGATCGCGGGCCCCGTCCAGCAGGTTCTGCGCTTCGTGCACCTCGCACACCAGTCCCCAATCCTTCGCTTCGTCGGCCGTCAAGGGGCGGCCGAGGAGGATGACTTCCTTCGCGCGCGCCTCGCCCACCAACCGGGTCAAGCGTTGTGTGCCACCTCCGCCTGGGATGATGCCCAGTGTCAACTCCGGCAGGGCGAAGACCGCGTGCGCCGCCGCGATCCGAAAGTCACAGGCGAGTGCCAGTTCAAAGCCGGCCCCGTACGCCGCTCCCGACACCGCTGCAATCACCGGCTTTGGGAGGGTTGCCAGTTTCCCCAATACGGCCCGAGACACGCAGTTGAACGTAGCCATCTCCGCCTGCCCGTGCGCGGCCACCTCCTTGATGTCGATGCCGGCGACAAAGGCTTTATCGCCCTTCGCGGTCAGAACGACCACCCGGACTGCTTCGTCCTCCTGAATCTGCGTCAGAACATCGTCCAATTGAGCAAAGGCGGCCAGGCTGAACGCATTGACCGGCGGATTGTCCACCTCCACCCAAGCTATCCCATCTTCAATTCGCAATTGCAAATGTTCCGCCAATAGTTTCGCCTCCGTCCCTGTGCAAAGCCCAGCGTAACCCGGGCGGCCCTCTGCTGGCACTTCCAGTATAGGAGGGAGACATGCGGGCAGGCTATCCGCTGATTCGAGCAACTCTGGCGACAGACTTCCTCAGCTTCGCGGAGTCCACACGCCTGGCCGCCCGGCCTATCACTCACGATTCCCAAACAGCTGGCGGACCTGCTCAGGGATCATAACCGCGTGCAGCCCCGCTCCGTCTTGTCGCACCCATGCCCGCCACTCATAGCCTTCTCCGGTCACGCTATCCCCAGTGCACACAGTGTGGAGAATTTGGAACGAGCGCCGCTTGACCTCGCCGATTCGAGAGGTGACCGTCAACGCATCGTCGTACCGGAGAGGCGCACGAAAATCGCAGTGTGCGGACAGGATCGGCAACAGGATGCCTTGTCGCTCCGACAGGTCCCGTGGCGGCAAACCCAGAGACCGGAGCAGTTCATGGCTGGCCTTGTCAAACCACCAGAAATAATTGGGATAATAGACAATGCCAGCCGCATCGGTCTCTCCCCACTCGACGCGCGTGGTGAGTACATGTTTGGGCAACTGGAACTCTCCTTTCCGTCCTGCGAACCAGCGTCATCCGCCCGCTCGGGGGAATCATCCGCCCCGAACGGTCAGTGCAAACGAGACCTGCACTCAATCCGTCCCATCTTGAGGGGCCAGCAGACCTGACGCGGCAACCTGAGTTTGCGGGCGCAGATCCAGCACGCGGCGCGCCTTCATTTCGAACCGGGGCAGGCTCCCCGGCTCCACCGGCTCGACATCAATGCGCAGCCCGATGCCCTCCCGCAGACACCTGCCCAGGATGCCGACAGTCTGGGTGTCCGCTTCCACCTGCACCTTGATCTGCGGCATCTGCTCTTCGGTGTAGTACACGATGCGGAACTCCCGCACGTCGGAAAACTCCCGGACAATCGCCTCAATCGACTGGGGAAAGATGTTCACGCCGCGAATGACCACCATGTCGTCGCTGCGCCCCACCACGCCACCGGGTAGAAAACGGAACGGACGGCCGCAGGGGCACGGTTGGTCCGCCGCCACCACGATGTCCCCGGTCCGGTACCGAGTAAGCGGATAGCCTCGGCGACCAAAATTGGTCAACACCAGCTCTCCGGTCTGCCCCGGACGGACCGCATCGCCGCTCACGGGATCGATAATCTCGGCGAAAAACTGCCGCTCCTTTACGTGCAATCCGCGCCGCAGCTGACACGCGTAGGCGTACGCCCCCATCTCCGTCATGCCGGAGTGGTCGTAGCAGCGCGCGTTCCACAAGGTGTCAATCTGATCCTGCACTGAAGGGATGGAAGCGCCCGGCTCACCAGCGTGGATGAGCACACGCACCGCCGAGGACTTCAGATCCAGCCCGTTTTCCGCCGCGACCTCGGCCAGGTGCAGCGCGTAGCTCGGCGTACACAAGAGCACGGTGGCTCGCATCTCCAGGATGAGCCGCAACCTCTCCAACGAAGTCTGGCCACCCCCGGGAATCACCAGCGCCCCAATGGCTTCCGCCGCTGCGTAGGCGGCCCAGAACCCGATGAAGGGGCCAAAGGAGAAGGCCAAAAACACACGGTCCTCCCTCGTCACCCCCGCGGCTTGCAGCACCTCCACCCAGCAGTCCCGCCACCACGCCAAACTCTCGGGCGTGTCCAGGACCTTGAGGGGTTTGCCCTTGGTGCCGGAGGTCTGGTGGTACTGGACATACTCGTGTTCCGACAAGTAGTGGTTGCGGCCAAAAGGGGGAAACCGCTGTTGGTCGTCCACTAATTCGGCCTTCGTTGTGAACGGAACCTGCACCAGGTCACTCCATCCTTCCAGGGGCAGTTTCACGCCCGCCAGCTTCTCTAGGTAGAACGGATTGTGTTCCCTGGCTTCCATCAGGACGCGATTCAATGCGGCAAATTGGTGTCCTCGCAGTGCTTCGACCCCTAAGCAATGCGGCGGCTGAAGATGCGCGTCCGCATCTGATGACAACGCTTTCACACCTCCGTTTGTTCTGGCTTGCCCCTAGCTAATCGTTCACGAATGATGAATTGTATTTATTATTACAT
>NZ_BCRP01000027.1 GCF_001552655.1 Alicyclobacillus kakegawensis NBRC 103104
CTCACCGCGCCGGCCGTGCCCCAAAGGGCGGAGGGACTTCGCCCACGCTGGATTACGCCCGCGGTTTCAAGTGCATGAAGTCGATTTCCTGCCAGGCCCAGGCAGGGGGGGCATACGGATGACTCTCGTCCGGCCAACTCGTGTACTTGCTGGCACCGTCATGGAGGCGCTTGCTCACAGAGACCGAAAGCCTTGAGACGGCAAACCGGTCAAACACCGCCCCGCTCGCGGTACTCCTTGGGGGTGACGCCAACGTGCCGCTTGAACAGCTTGTTGAAATACGTGGCGTCCGCGTACCCGACCCTCGTTCCCACCTCGTACACCTTCAGACTCAAATCGTTCAGCAGCAGGTCCTTCGCCTTGGCCAGACGCGTCCGAATGATGTATTCATGCACCGTCATCCCTGTCTCCTGCTTGAACCGCTTGCTCAGGTGCCCCGCGCTCAGGTAGACCCGCGCCGCCAAGTTCTCCAGTTCCAACTCCGACGCGTACTCCGCCTCTATCCACTCCATCACCCGCAGCACCTGAACACTTCGTCCCATAGCCGTCGCGTCCCGCGGCGTCTCCAACAACCCGCTCACAATCTCTTTCAACCGCGCCTTCAACGCCTCCAGCTTGCAACACTCCGCCGCTATCCATTCCTGCCAGTCCTCCGGGCGTCGCCACATCCGCGACGTGCCCCCACGCGGCCAGCGCGCGTGCGCCTGCACCAGCACCACCGCCTGCGCACAGTACACCGCCACCTCCCGCAGCGACCAGTGCTCCTGCCGCATCACCGCGAACGCTTCGTCCAGAACCGACATCACCGCACTCACACTGCCTTCCGGCCACACCTGCAGCAGCTTGTCCAGAGCCCCCGCGCAGTTCCCTGAGCCGCGAAACACTCGCGGCTCAGCCACGCTCACGCCCCGGCGTTCCAGCACGTTCTGGTTCAGACACCATAACGCCTGCTCCAGCGCCAAAAGCCACTCCTCCCAACGGGCCAATGGCAGCGGCCCGCACAATCCGGCCAACACGTTGCCATCACAGCACTCGCGCAGCCGCTTTTCGATCACTTGGCGCAGCGGCTCCATGGATGCAGCCGACAGGGTCAACACAAAGCTGCGGCTGCCTTGCCACAGTACGTGCAGCACCTCCGTGCGCGCCGTTTGCAGGGTGTTCAAAAATGGATAGATGGGAAACGGCTGCTGACTGCGCACCGCCAGCACGGCCACGTCCGCCAACGGATTCACCTTGCCAAGCGCTTCCGCCACCGCATAAAGGTCAATCTGCCATGGCTCGGAAAACAGAACATCCTTGCGGCTCATAAACGGCACCGTTTGCCTTGTATCGTCCATCCCGTTGCCATCCCATACCGGCAGTTGCCGGGCGGAGACCGCCATATCACCACTTCCTTTGATTTGCGGGAGAAGGCGTCCGAATCCCAGCCTCCTGGACACACGCAACCGATGTCATCACGCCGAACCGAGTGGTTAGGCGTTGTTTGGCAAACGTGGTGAAAGCGATTGCTCGGGTGCATTCTTGGAGACATTATAATACAGTCTTTTGGATCAAATGAGACGTTAATAGTAGATTTATAGTCTTTTTATATTATGATTTGCCAAACACAATAACAATGAGCTAACGGGTGTCTTGACACGCAAACAGGGACACACCAGAGAAGCGGGCAACCCAGCCAATAGGACCGTCCGGAACCCCGGCAACACCAGCTCGCCAGCGCTCCGGACCAAGGGTGCGGGATGTTCTTAGGAACGAGGTTTGAGGTGCATCAGGACAATTTCTGGAGCCGGCCAGGCCCAGGCGGCCGGGGTCGCGTACGGATTGGACGCGGTCGGCCAGCCGGTGTAGTCACTGTCGTTGTACTCGTAGAGAGCTGGCCCCTCAAACAGGATAATGGTCGGCACCTTCTCCGCGATGATGCGTTCCACCTTGTACAGCGCCTGTTTCTGCGCCGCCTCATCCGTGGTGCTGGCGAACTGACGCAGCGCTTGGTCGGTCGCTGGATCGCTCCAGCCGCCGTAGTTGTTGACCGCCCCCGTGGCAAACGAGGATTTGTAGATGTAATACGGGTTGGGCCCATTTCCAGTGGAAACCAGCGCGAGGTCAAACTTGTGATTCTGCAGGGCCGACATGTAGCCGCCGTATTGTTGCTGCTGCACCTGCAGTTGAATCCCAATCTTGCGCAGGTCCTGCATCAGGAGCTGCGAGTCGGCAATCCAGTCCGTCCAGCCGGACACAACCAGCAGCGAGAAAGACAGGGGTTTCCCGTCCGGCGACTCAAAGATGCCGGCCTTGTTTTTCTTGAACCCGGCCCGCTCCAACAGCTTCACGGCTTTTTGCGGATCATAGGTGAACTGCTTGTCCTGATTCGGCAGATGCGGATCCAACCATGACTTCATCGTCGGCATCAACACGCCCGTCGGGTTGGCCGGCGGATACAACCCGTATTCACCCTTTTGAATCAGCTCGTTGCGGTTGATGGCCATGCTGATGGCCTTGCGCACAGTGAGGTTGTTGAGCAACGGGTTTTTCAAGTTCGGCACCAGCTGCACATCGTTGTTGGGCGCGCTCCAATACTTGTTGTGCGGGCTCTTGGACGTGTAGACCTTGTCGATGTTGGCAAAGAAGCAGCTGGCCCAGGTGACCTGGCCGTTCGCCAAAGCCAGGTTCAGGCTGTCGTTGCTGCTGTAGGCCGGGAACTCAATCTCCGGCACCTTTGGCTTGCCGAGATAGTAATTCGGATTTGCCTTGAGCGTGTACGATTGCGAAGAGAACGACGATAGCACATACGGCCCCGTGCCGACCGGGTTCGGGTTGTTATCCTTCTTTGGGTCTTTGATGTTCTTCCAAATGTGTTCAGGTACAATCGGCGTCTCGAGAATGTACAGCGCAAACGGCACGTCCACGCGCTTGAAGTCGAAGATGACCTTGTCATCCCCCTGCGCCTTGACGTTTTTTAGCTCCTGCCAGACACCGCTGGTGTCCAACGCCGGGTTGTTTTTTATCAGGTTGAACGTGTACACCACGTCGCTGGCGCTGAACTTTTGCCCATCACTCCACTTCACGCCCGAGCGCAGTGTGACCGTCAATGTTTTATTACCGTGGCTCCACTGTGTGCTCTTGCCCAGCAGCGGATAACGCTGCGGCCCGACCCGGTTATAGTAGAACATCGGTTCATAAATCAACCCTATCGTTCCCCCGTTGCAGGCCGAGCTCTGAAATGGGTTGAAATTGCGCTGGAAACTGCCGTACGGAGAAGGCACCATGACCATCGTTGCGGCTTTGCCGCCGCTGGCCGCGGTGCTTTGGCCAGACCCAGAGCCGCCTTGATTTCCGCTCGATGCGCACCCTGCAAGCGCTAACATAATTCCGGCAACGGTGCCCAACGCGACCCCAAATTTCCAATTCCGTTGCATCTTCGGAACCCCCTCAACCAAACAAAATTCTTTATACGCCTAACAAGCCGGGCGTCCACTGCCCGCCATTATACGCACCCTGTGGCGGCAAGACGAGGTTCTTAACCACTGTTTCTGGTCTTTGTCAACCAAACATCGCGAAACTCTCTCGATTTTTCCACAATTGTTGAGCCCCCAATCCTCGGTGTGGGCGAAAGGCATGCCGCGCCTGTCCGCGCACAGAGACCGTCCACACCACCGAAATGACGACAGCATAATCTGTTTGAACCAAGATAAACATCCAAGGAATTCTCAGTCGGGGCTGGCCAGGAGGATGGTGGATGCCAGATGCAGCCGAAGCACCGCCGCGCCGCTGGCAAACGCGCCGTCGTGACAGGCATTTTGCGCGCCATCGATCTATGGACGGCCATCTTGCTGCTCACGGGCCAGGTGACCACCTCGGGTGTGTATCTGTCCTCGGGGGCGATATGGCTTAGCCTCTCTGGACCTATGCTCGGCGGGACTCGGCAACAATCCAACGCGACCGCAGGCGGACAGATACTCGATGCCATTGACATCATCATCGCGCTGCTGTTGGTGATTGGACAAATCACCAATACCGGCCCCTGGATCTCATCTGGCTGCTTTAGTCTGGTGCTCAGCGGCCCGGCCTTTGGCAACCCTAACGTGCCCGTGGCCGCCAGCCCGAACGAGACCAGTGCGCGCGCCCGTGAATTCTTCGCCGATTTCGGCCGCGCCCTTATACAACGGGAGTTCCTAAACAACGGGCCGCCTTCCAACCTAGCGGCGGCACCCAGAAGCGGCTTCGAATGAGGGGGGATCAACATGTTTCTGCACAAGGTACCCGCCATCCGCGTGCCACAACCGGTCATCTACGCGGCTGCCATATTTTTGGGCACCTTTTACTTTTGGTTCACCCGGCCGGCGGAAGAATCGAGAGCAAGGCCCCGCCGCCGCTTACGCCGGAGATTTGAGGCTGGACAGGCGGTCCCTGGCGACAAGGCCGGCCACGCTTGACGCCGGATACCGTATGGGGGTATGCTGGATGGCGAGTGGAACCGAAATTCACTCAGAGGAGATGACGACGATGGCGACGGCCACCATCATGGTCAAAGGCATGACCTGCAGCGGCTGTGTCCACGCAGTCACGCGCGCCCTGCAGGCGATTGACGGCGTGCAAAAGGCAGACGTGGACCTCGCCGGCGAGCGTGCCACCGTCACCTACGATGCAAACCAGATCAGCGTCGAGACGTTGAAACAGGCGATTGAAGAGGTCGGTTACGACACTTTATGAAGCGCCAAGCGGCGCCTACAGGTGCCGCTTGGTCCGCAGGCGCTCCATCAATTCCTCGTACGGCAGAGTGTTGAGCACATCCTCCCTGTACAACCACCCGCGGCGGGCCATGCGGACGCCATACTCCATGTGGTTGAACTCCGGTTCATGGTGCGCGTCTGTATTGATGGGCACCTTCATGCCCTGCGATTTGGCCTCCCGCAGCAGGTCCTCCGCGATGTCCAGGCGATTGGGATTGGCGTTTAGTTCAAACATCACACCGAGTTCCACAGCCCGCTGCAAAAGACGGCCCGTGTCCAGGTCACAGGCGGATCGACGGCCCAAGAGACGACCCGTCAGGTGGCCAATCACGTGCACGGCCGGGTGTTCTATCGCCGCCAGCACGCGTTCGGTCAACTGGGCACGGGGTTGGTGCAGGGCACTGTGCACCGACGCGATGACCAGGTCCAGCTCCATCAACACACCGTCGGGCAGGTCGAGACGCCCATCGGGCAGAATGTCCACCTCGATGCCGTGCAGGATTTTGATCCGGCTGCGCGCGCGCACCTGGGCGATTTCCCGCGCCTGCTGGCGCACGCGCTCCGGCGTCAGTCCGCCGGCGATGGTCAGCGACCGGGAGTGGTCTGTGATGGCCACGTACTCGTACCCGCGCGCCTCGGCTGCTTCCACGACCTGCGAAATGGACAGCAACCCGTCGCTCCAGTTGGTGTGCACGTGCAAATCGCCACGGATGTCCGTCTGTTGAATGAGGCGCCCGACGTCGCACAAAACGCCCCGCCCTTCGCGCACCTCGGGCGGGTAAAAGGGCAGCCCGGCCAGTCGGTACAGGTCAGCCTCGTCGCGGACGGTGAGCACTTTCCCCCCGCGCACGAGCCTGTCGTCGGCGGTCCACTCGACTCCGTTTTCCGCCAACAGCGCGGCCACCACCTGCTGATGCGTGGAGTCGCCGGTGGTGCGCATCCACACCTGGGGGAAGCGTGTTGCGTCGGCGGCGTACAGACGCACGCGCGCACTCTCGCCTGCCCAGGGGAGTGCGACCTCCAACCGGTGGAGATGGTCTTGAGATGCCACCGTGACGGATGGCGTATCTTGATTTCGATCCGGTCCGTCGTCGGCGGGGCCTTGCCGCACCGGGCCGCCCCCATCCGACCGGGACACAAGCTCACCCATGGACTGCGCCCACTGGGTCAGCCACCGTGTGTCGGTACATGCCACCACCAGGTCGACGGTCGGCATCATGCTCGCCAGTCGGCGCGCAGCGCCCGTCACAGCAGCCCGCTGGACGCACGGACAGGCTTCCAGTTGTTGCACGAGCTGACACGCCAGCGGCCACGCCGCAGCGATGGGAGTGGAGAGCTTGCGCTCCAGCAGCACGTCCAACTCTCTTCTCAGACGCGCCAAGCGACTGACGCCCAGTCCCGGCACCTCGCGCAGGGCACCGGATGCCAGCGCTTGCTTCAACTCCATCGGAGAACAGATCCCCATATCGTGCACGAGTCGGCGCGCCGTCTTCGGCCCAATGCCGGGCAGACGTAGCAGCTCCGCAGCGTCGACCGGCGTTGTGATGCGCATCCGACCGAGCAGCCCGCTCATGCCATGCTCCTGAAGCTCACGTATCATCGCCAAGGTCTCCCGCCCGACCCCGCGTATGCTGCCGGGCGGAAGCGCCAGAATTTCCTCTATCGCCAACGGAGATTCAAGAATCGCCTCGGCGGCGCGCTCATGCGCGCGAACGCGAAACGGATTGGCGCCCTCGATGGCCCACAGGTCATTGGCCAAGCGCAAGCAGCGGACAATCTCCCGTTTGTTCATCCGGCCTTCATCCTGTCCATGGGCGCATTCCCCCTATGGTTAGGGTACCCCACATCCGGCCGCTAACCGATTTTTGTGCCGCCCAGACCCCAACTATGGCCCAATCGCCGGATGAGGATGAAAACGGCGTAGGGTTGCGACAGCGTACGATTCCACTCGCCGGCCGACCTGGACCCAAAACTCATCTTGACGCGTCCAGAGGCCCTTGTTGATTTGTCCGGACGGATCGCGAACGAGGACGATGGACCCATCGCGCGTATCGTCGACCTCCGTCATCTGCTCTATCCCCCCTGCCGATGGATGCTCAAGCACCACATACGGCCACGGGACGTCATCCACACGCCTGGTGGAGAAAAAGGTCACACCATCCTTGGAAACCAACACCCTGCGGCCATGCGGCAGCTCGGCGCTGTGGCCGGAAGTGCGAAACGCCTCCGTTGTTGCCGCGCCATCCCTCTTCAACTCGCCGTGCAGCCGCAGTTGGCCGACGTCGGCGTCTTTCCACAGGCAGCGATGAGGCACCAAGGTCTCGTACAGCTGTTTGGCCAGGGAGAGCAACTCCGCATCCGTCCTGGGTAGGTCGTGACGGCCGTTGTACCGCTGACGTTCACGCAGCCGCCACAACCCGGCCCTGATGTCGGGGCACGCCGACAGCCGCAGCTTGACCTTGATAGACCTGAGGGCCATCCCCTTACCCCCAGCATCCGGCCCCGCATTACAAGACGATTTGGGCCTTGAGCACGTTCGGGTCTTTCGGCCGAGCCAACAGTGCGGGCACCTCTTCCAAGGCAACCGTGTGCGTGATCAACGGTTTGACCTGGATGCGCCCCTCTTTTACCCAGCGGAACGCCGGGATGAAGGTGTTGTTAATCGCCATGGAGCCGATGATGGTCCAGTCCTTGTTGTACACCCGGAATGGATTCACCTGGATTGCGGAGGTTTGCGGAGCCACCCCAAACTGCAAAAATTTCGCGGTGGGCCCCATGTAGTTGAACTCCTGTTCAATGACTTGCGGAATGCCGGTCACGTCAACCACCACGTCAAAGCCATCCGGATAGGCCTCGGTCAGGATGGCGGGAGCCTCGGACGCCAGCACACCCCGGGTGGCGCCCATGGACAGCGCGAGATCCAACTTCTTCTGGTCCACATCCACCACAACCAATTCCGATGCCCCCGCATGGGCGAGCGCTTGTACAAGTTGCAGCCCCATGGCCCCGGCGCCAAACAACAAAATCCTGTCTCCCACTTGAACCTGAAGCCGGTTCATGCCATGGACGACGCAGGCGACCGGTTCGATGAAGGCGCCTTCCCCGTAGGACATGGTATCCGGGATTTTCACCACGTTCTTCACCGGTACTTTGACGAACTCGGCCATGGCCCCGTCCGTCGTGTTGCCGAGCGCCCCCCAATTCCTGCACTGGTTGAAGCGATTGGTCAAGCACCGATCGCAAGATCCGCAATACAGGGTGGGGTCCACCGTGACTCTGTCGCCCACTGCCAACTCGCTGACCCCATCCCCCAATTCGTGCACGACTCCAGAGAACTCATGCCCCGGGATGATAGGATAAGGAGATAAAAACTCCCCTTCGAAAATGTGATAATCTGTGCCGCAAATTCCACAGGCTTTGACCTGGATGGTCACCTCGCCAGGCCCAGGAACAGGGTACGGGACGGTTTCTACGGAAGCCCGATGAGGCGCGTGAACGACCACAGCCTTCATAGTCGGAGTGATGTTTGAGGCCATTTCCTATTCTCCCCTTGCAATGAAATCGGTGTCATTCCAACCCGGCGCTTCGCTCAGGACGCACCGCACCACTTCGGCGGAGCGGGTTGGTCTCCTTGCCAATCAGACGAACCACCACGGCTACCAACAGCATAGCACCTATCCCATCAAAAATGATGTGATACGCCGATGCATTGGGGAACCCAGCCAACGCCTGCAGCCATTGACCGCCCGTCTTGGCTTTCGACGCGCATTGTACCATAGATATATCTATATTGTCTAGACAATATAGTCTTTCAAAGCTTCACATCCCCCTGGAGCCACATTTGCCGAAGCAGAGTCTGCCGGGAAACAGGAGCGAATACGCATCTATGGCGATCCGGACAGGCTCGACATCGAATCCCCCGTCATCAGGTCCGGACGCGGGCATTGTACTCGGAAGAAAATGTAATCTCAAACTCGTCTGGAGGACAGTAGAGGACAGCGTGTTCAAACCATTTCTCTTGCTCCCCAAAACTCAGCTTCTCCACACGCAGCAACGGATCCCCGGGGCGAATGGAGAGCTTTTGGCAGACCGTGGCATCCGCGGCGGTGGCCCGGACGGAGAACTGCGCCTTCACAGGCCGTGTGTGGAAGTGCTGCTCAAGCACGCGCAGCAGCGAAACCTTGGCCAAATCGGCCGTGGATATTACAGGATAAAACTCGGCTGGGAAATAAGACACCTGGTACACCAGGGGACGGTCGTTCAGGGTACGCAGTCTAACCAGTTCCACGACCTTCTCGTTTTCATCCACAACCCGCAGACTCTTGAGATAGGTCGGCGCATCCACCAACTCTCTCAGCAGGATTATAGAATGCAAAATCTTCCCGGATAGATTGAGGTCCTCGAACAGACTGAGGACCTCGTGCGAGTGAATGCTGTGCCGAATCCGACTCGGAGCCACGAAGGTCCCTCTTCCGCGATAGCGGACGAGAACGCCTTGGCGAATGAGCTCCTGCACGGCCTGCCGTACGGTCATCCGACTGACCTGGAATCGATTCGCCAATTCGATCTCGGTCGGAATTTGCATGCCTTCTCCGCGCGATATGTACTCTTCCAGCAGAATGTTCATGATCTGTTGATACAACGGTGTCGAAGAAGCTCTGTCGAGACGCCTGGCTGTGATTTTGGACACTCCATTCCGTGATCCCGGCTTTCGTAAATCATACCACAACCGGAAACGGCCACATGCATGCAGCTTTGTCTCCATCGGCCCATTGACATCACATATCATGATGATATCATTACGATATAACCTTTCTCAATGGAGGTCCATGTGAAAGAACGAACTGCAGTCGCATTGAACGGATACGTCGCCCTCCTCGTTTTGGCCGTCCTGCTTGTGTTCGGCATCGTGTCGTTGGTAACGGGTCACGTTCCCATCGGTGTCATCCTGCTGCTCATCTTCCTCCTTTTGGCGAGCGGCCTCCTTGTGGTACAGCCCAACGCGGGCTGCGCCATCGTCTTTTTCGGCCGCTATCTCGGCACCGTCAAAGACAGTGGCATTTGGCTGACCATTCCACTGGCGGCACGCCGCACGGTGACCCTGCGTGTGAGAAATTTCAACAGCGACACGTTGAAGGTGAACGACAGTGAAGGGAACCCGGTGGAAATCGCTGCGGTGGTCGTGTACCGAGTGGTAGATTCCGCCAAGGCCCTGTTTGAAGTTGAAGACTATGAACAGTTCGTCGAGATTCAAAGTGAAACGGCGTTGCGGCATGTGGCCAGCCGCTACCCGTACGATTCCATGCACGAGGGCGCCCATTCCCTGCGCGGCAACGGGGAGGAGGTCGCGGCTGAACTGGCCCGCGAACTGCAGGACCGACTGGCCATCGCAGGTGTGCAGGTGATGGAAGCTCGCCTCACCCATCTCGCCTACGCGCCTGAAATTGCCGGCGTCATGCTGCAAAGACAACAGGCGGCCGCCATTGTTTCCGCGCGGGAACGGATCGTCGAGGGAGCCGTGGGCATGGTGCAAATGGCAATTGCCAAGCTGGAGCAAGACGGGTTTATCGAATTGGATGAGGAACGCAAGGCCAATATGATCAACAATTTGATGGTGTCCATCACATCGGAGCGGGCGGCCCAACCCATCATCAACGCGAGCACACTGTACTAGGGATGGCCCTTCATGTCGAAGAAGAAGCAGTTTTTGCTCCGACTGGATCCGGACCTGTACAACATCATCGCGCGCTGGGCCGAAGACGAACTCAGGAGCGTCAATGCGCACATAGAATTCCTTTTGCGCGACGCAGCTCGGTCGCATGGTAGATTGCCCCAGGGGCAGCGGAAGAGCGCACCCGGGAACGGGGCGGACATCGATAGGGAAAGCTGAGCCCGAAAACTGAGCCCCACCTGCGGTAGGGCGGCCTCGGGCGCACGCCCTGTGGATACGCCGGTTTGCAAGACCGCCGCATGCCCCGAGACATTACGCCGATTGATGGCGACAAAAGGATTGGTAGGTCAACAGCACAATCGGCACGCAGATCACAGCCGCCAACAGGAGAACGAGCACCGGGTACAGCACCGGATATCCAAACACATTGTAAGCCTCGAACTTCGCAAACAATCCAGAGACTTGCAGCAGCCCTGTATAGCTAAAGTGAAACACCTTATCGGCCCAGGCGGCCTGTGTGAACTGCCTCAGCAGTTCGGGGAGAACCAAGATCCCCGATGCGAGGAAAAATGTCGTCAGTGAACTCGAGAACAAGGACGACAGCCAAAGGACAAGCAAACCGAACGCCATCCCAGCAAACCATTGGATGCCGGTCGATACAAGAAGGTACTGCCAGACGGACAGGTGAAACGGCGCACTGTATAAAGGAATGCTCTGCAAAGGATAGTCCAATCCTAGCGCACCAAAGAGGAGAAAGTTGGAAAGAACGTTGACCCCGAAGAGGACACCCTGCATCACTGTGATGTACAGCATGGACGCCAGCACCTTGGCCGTGACCAACGCCTCCCTGCCCCGCCTTGCCGGCAAAAGCAACCCTGCCATGCCGGCAGCGTATTCCTTGGAGAAAACCGGTGAGAGCCCGACAAGGATCATGGCGCCGTAGATGACGAATCCATAGGTCTTCACAAAGTCCGCCGCCATGGCGCCACCGCTGGTAACGTTCCCGCCGCCACCGATAAACGGCAGATTTCGATACATGTGGTACTCCAGGTTGTACATCCGATATACAAAGCCCGTGCTTCCTTCTCTCTGCAGCTTGTGGATGGTGTGCTGGAGCATCTGGAGGACCGGTTTCTCTACGCTTCCCGAGGCGGAGTCTAGGATGGCTTGATCGCGTTCAATCTCGTAGGATATATGGTCATGCGCGGCCGTGCCCGGCGGCACCTCCTGTATCTGCTTCTGCAACCGGGCCGCTTCCCGCTTCGCCTTTGCCACCTGTTGGGCGGTGACCGGGGCGTTTTGGTAATAGTCGATGGGGTGATGCGCAGCGACTGTGAAGACCTGCAGGGGCAGATAGACGCCCGCCACCATCACGGCCAGGAACACCCACAGGCTTGCGTGCGAGAACAACTTGTACGCTTCAAACCGTACGATGGAAAGAGACCTCATCGCCAACCGCTCCTTCCCCAAAATAGTAAAGGTACATATCCTCCAGTGTCGGAGCGGCCGGCTTGGCGCCCGGCGCAGGTTGGTTATCGGCCACAACACGCAACTCCACTCCCGTCTCCGTATGGGACACGCTGCGCACCGGAAAGCGCTCCAGATGGAGCGGAGCCTCGGCCTGTGAACAGGTCAACGTCCAAACCTTTCCTCGCATCTGTTTGCGCAGACCTTCCGCTGTGCCCTCGGCCAGCAGACGACCGGCCCGTATCAGGACAATGCGCTGGGACACGAACTCCACATCCGATAGAATATGAGTGGACAGGATGACGATGCGGTCGAGGGCCATCCTGCTGATGAGGTTTCGGAAGCGAATGCGTTCCTGCGGATCGAGCCCCGCCGTCGGCTCGTCGAGGATGAGAATCTGAGGATCATTCAAGAGGGCTTGGGCAATCCCAAGACGCTGCTTCATACCCCCAGAAAACGTCCTTATCTTGCGATGGCGCGCGTCTTGCAAATGAACTGCGTGCAAGGCCTCCTCGATGCGCTCCGCCGCCAACGCCTTGTCCAATCCTTTCAATGCGGAGATGTACAACAAGAAGCGCTCCGCCGTAAAATTTTTATACAGCCCGAAGCTCTGTGGCAAATAGCCCAATATGTCCCGATATCGTTCCCCCATCTGAACGATGTCCTCCCCATCCAGCAGCACGCGCCCGGAGGACGGTTTGAGCATCCCGGCCATGATCCTCATCAACGTGCTTTTGCCGGATCCGTTAGGCCCCAACAGGCTGTGCACTCCTTTACTGAACGTCACGTCGATTTGGGAGAGAGCGGCCTGCCCCCGATACACCTTGGACACGCTGTCAATCTGCAGCTTCAAGCCACACGCCTCCTTGTGCGCTCTGATACAGGCAACGCGTCTGCCAGCCTAACAGCGCGCAGCCCGCGCACGCAAACAATACAAACAGGCTGGCATTCAGGGACAGTAGCCAAGGCAGAAGTTGCTGGTTTGTAAACACGCTGCCAACCACGAACCCCCATGCACACAGGACAACAGGGGCCACCACCCGGCCGCGAAACCTGGCGGTCAAAAACAGCATCAGGCTCGACATCCAGGTGAACGGCACCAGCCAGAAAAACACCACGCGCCACAGATCGCTCCCGGCCGTCCATGAGATTGCCAGAGAGATGAGCGAATCCAGCACGACGTTATAGACGCCGATAACGACCATGCGGGCCATCAACACCTCTGGCCACGACATCTTGCAAGCCAACTCGATTTCAACCATGCCGTTGTCCACTCCCTTACAGAGTTCGACGACACCGAGGATGCAGGGCATGGGAGCCAACAGCAGCACGACTTGATAGGGATTCAACGCGCTGTGTGCGACAGCGAGGTACCCAATTGTGAACAACAAGAGACTCGCCGGCCAAAACCATTGTCCCACGTAAACCGTTTGCACGGACAGCTTCCTCAGCAGCCATACCACCGAAGAACGGCGGCCATGGGAACTCCGTGTTGGCGGGAGCGCCTGAATGGCGCGGTCAATTGTGCTCTGAACGACATCCTCCGGAGGAAATTCAACCGTATAGGAGTCCAATGCCCGAGTTAAAAATTCGAAATCCGCCACGTCGTCATTTTCACGAAATACCCGTTCCCACTCATGAGTAGCCTCTGTGTCCGCCAAAATCCTCACCTCCTGAAAGCTGCTGTCCCAATTTCTTCAGTCCTCGATACAGTCTCGACTTGACTGTGGATTCACTGCAGCCTGCAATCTCGGCTATCTCTCGGATCTTCATGCCCTCAAAGTAGTGCAGCACGATGGTGGCCCGCTGATCCAGCGGCAACTCCATGAGCGCGCTGCGAATGGCCTGACGCTCATCGTTGTACTCCAACAACCGATATACGTTGGCAGACTCATCCGGGACCTGCTCATGGACTCCCATTCCCGCATCGTGGAGAGAACTCTTCGTGCGGCGATAAAAATCGATGCAGTGATGGTACGTAATGGAGGTCAGCCAACTCTTGAACTTTCCCGCAGCCCGGTAACGGCGAATTGACGTGGCAACTTTTACGAAAACCTCTTGTGTGAGGTCGCATGCCGCGTGGTAATCACCCGTTTTTCGGTAGACGATAGCAAACACGAATCTGTAATACCGGCGAATCAACACTTCCAGCGCCGCATTGCTTCCTTGCTGAACCTCCCGGACTAGGTCCTCGTCAGATGAAATCAAAGTGTCCTGCCCCCTCCCTTCGTCTATATCAACGAGAAACAGAGGGAAAAAGTTTACGCCATGCCAAAGATACAATAAAAAACCCCCAGGCAACGAAGCTCCCGTTGCCATGGGGTTTGCAAATTCCCTATTTGCCCTGTGGAGTGGCGCCGCTCATCAGACCGCTCGCTCAGCGATCCGTTCATTCCACATTTTATCGTAATCACGTGTTATAACATGTGCCACTTCTCAGACCGCTCGCTCAGCGATCCGTTGCAGAACACTTTGAACTGGGTTACGCAAACTACGAGGTGCCACTTCTCAGACCGCTCGCTCAGCGATCCGTTGCAAACGTGGGGCGCGTTGCTCGCGGTATAAACCAGTGCCACTTCTCAGACCGCTCGCTCAGCGATCCGTTATAGGTCAAAACCAGCGGTGCGGCCGCAGAGCCAAGTGCCACTTCTCAGACCGCTCGCTCAGCGATCCGTTCAGGATGGATAACGATCAGTTTGAACAGCATCGCGTGCCACTTCTCAGACCGCTCGCTCAGCGATCCGTTCGATAGTTGACGTGGACTTTCTCTCCTCGCTCCTGGGTGCCACTTCTCAGACCGCTCGCTCAGCGATCCGTTCAACACCTAATATGACGGAAATACAAGTATTCATAAGGTGCCACTTCTCAGACCGCTCGCTCAGCGATCCGTTTCACATCACTTCGGGCGCACAAACAACATTTGATGGTGCCACTTCTCAGACCGCTCGCTCAGCGATCCGTTGCTTATTGCGTGCCGTCAAACTCGGGCTATTAGACAAGTGCCACTTCTCAGACCGCTCGCTCAGCGATCCGTTCCACGGTTACGCCAAGTGCATCAGCGAGTTTAACGAGTGCCACTTCTCAGACCGCTCGCTCAGCGATCCGTTATAGGGGAGGAGAAACCTTCCTTGCGGCACCGTAGTGCCACTTCTCAGACCGCTCGCTCAGCGATCCGTTAGCGGACGCTCGCATCGCAGGTGTGCCAATGGCTTTGGGACCTCTGTGCGAGCATTTCGGCCGATCCCCTAAATTCCATACCCAAATCCATCGTAACCCCCCTGCTCTTTCACTCAAAAGCCACGTCGTTATTACGATTCGAGCGCCTCCAGGGGATTTCGTCCCCAGCAGGCGCTCGAAGTCAGATCGCTGAGCGAGCGGTCATCTTGAAGCCAACGGGGTGTTTGCTCTTGGAAAGAGCACATTGGCACTTCCCGTTGTCCTCGCCGTCCTATAGACGACTGTAGAAACTATATCATGATTCTTCTCTATTTTGCAAGCACACGCACCTAAGGATCATTTCTCTGTTGTCGATGCATGCCGCTACATTCACCGCGGCCTCAGGGTATCCGACAATACTCCAAAACTAAAATACGAGACCCTTGAGATCCAAGGGGATCAAGTCCCGACCAATCCAGGCCATATTTCGCTTTACAGCGTTAGCCTGCACACTGCCCAGGCGGGCAAACAGCACCTGATCCTGAGTGTGATGGATGACATCCAACAGCAGTTGCCGCAACTCCACCTCATCCTGCTCAGTGAGCTGGCAGAGGAACACGGAGTACTGCACATGGGTGCCGTAACCACGCATAATTTTGTATACCCGTCGCCAACGCTTAGGGTCACCGATATCGTAGCTCACGAGTACATATCGACGCATGATGCTCACCTCGTGACAATGGGACGGTAGTCTGGCAGCTCACCCATTAAATAGCGAGACAAAAGTCGTGCTTCCAATTCCAACATCCGGCGATAGCTCAACTTGTACCGGAATACAGGATGGGTGACCGTCTCATGCATTCGTCGCTCAAAGGCGAGAAAAAACCGCTTGCGCCCAGCGGGCTTGAGCATGCAAGATTCGGGCCCAAGGTAAAAATCATTCCAGGTGACCTCGCCCGTGTTCAAGGTCCGGATAACCGTAGAATCGGCGACAAGCGCTCGAAACGGCTCCATCATGTCCAACACCAGTGAAGGTCTGCCAGGCTCAACCTGATGATAAAATCCGAACATCGGGTCCAAGCCGACTTGTGCCAGCGCAGCGTACACATCTCTTTCTAGAAGCGAGTATGCCAAGGATAATAAAGCATTGACGGGGTCTTTTGGAGGACGTCGGTTTCGCCCTTGCATTATCGTCTGGCCGGAGGGAGCTTCTCCTACCTTTAGCATCAACGGAAACGATTGCATATACTTTTTCGCCGCCATCCCCTCAATCCCTAGCAGCGATTCGAGTGACGACGCCGAAAGCGCACGGCGAGCGTCGGCTGCCAACTCACGCAATACCGCCTTGTCCAACCCTTGTGCGTTGCGCCGCAAGAGTGTGCGTTGATTGAGGATTTTAGCGTGGACCACCGCACGAGCCAACAAGAGACAAATGGATTCAACGTCAAACTTACGGAATTGCTCACGGCGAATGCTCACATTCTTCCCCATCACCTCATGTACCACGGCGACCAAACGGCCGGAAGAGCTCAAATAACTGATGGAAATACCTAATTTCATGCACTCGTGAATCAACTGCGTCGAGATCTGGACGTTGCCGAA
Organism: Alicyclobacillus kakegawensis NBRC 103104; assembly: GCF_001552655.1. Taxonomy (GTDB): domain Bacteria; phylum Bacillota; class Bacilli; order Alicyclobacillales; family Alicyclobacillaceae; genus Alicyclobacillus_G; species Alicyclobacillus_G kakegawensis. The sequence goes on from NZ_BCRP01000027.1 coordinate 16,627, forward strand.
CAACGAAATATGGCGCACGTCTTTCAGTGGAATTTCCGTTTGATTGCCATCCGGGTCGGCAAGGATGAGTTCATAGCCGCTCTTGCCGACCCGAGATCCCGGCTCCGATACATAGACAATTCCAAGGTCGTCCCGTCGGGGGACAATATCGCGCACTTTAGGAGGGACAGCATCCGTTTCTTCATCCGCATTGTCGCCGCGATGAGTTAAGAAAAGCGTTTCGTGCGGCAAGCATACCGCGTTCAATGAACAACGAAAACACTTGTCAGACGCCCGCAACGGAGGCGGCATGGGACTGTGTTCCAGCTCGTGGGCACGCGCAATCGCTGCCTTGGTGGCGACGACCAGACTGTCCGAAAAGATAACCCGCACGGTTTTTTTGTTCCCCCGATAATACAGGCGTCCGGCCACCGACGGAAAGCCATTGGTCCTCAACAACAAGCCTTGGGCGCACAGTTGGATCTGGTCATTGGGCCACGCGCCCCCATCCAACTCCCATTCGCCGATGTGAAACGGCCGTCCTTCCCTGGGTGCGCTTGCGTGCTTGGCCTCAACCGGCTCCCATAGCCCCTGCTCACTGAACCGTATCGCGTCGAGCTTGCCAACGATGCCAAGCTGCTCGTCGCCCAAGTACAGACTTTGCGGTGCCCGCGGCCACATGTCGTCGGCGACGTCGGACGGCCGGCGCCGGCGCTCCGCCCTTTCATGCTGCATGGAGCCTTCCACCGTGTCGGCTGACGACTCGAATAAGCCTTGCACATGCATCAAGTGATACAACCGTTCACAATAAGCTAATTCGTTAAGCATGCGGATCGGCACAGGCTGCATGTAAGTCCTCACCCTCTCCAGGCTTCGCAGAAAGCTGGTCTTCTAACTCTATCCATAAGTCTGGCTGTGGGGAATGAGCTTTATACGCCCACGTCCGGCACACCAGCTGTCAATCCAGCGAGCTACCGACGCCGCGAACCCGTATCCTTTCCGCCGTGTGCGATTCAATCCTTTGCTTCACCAACGACCAAAACTCCCTTTGGCGAATCCAGTGGCCCTTGCCGATGTGCCCGGACGGATCGCGAAAGAGGACGACCGACTTGGCGCGCGCCTCGTCCGCCTCCGCAATTAGTTCTAGTTCCTTGTCGGTCAAATCCGTCTGCTTCTCGCTGTGCGGTTTCCCACCTGTTTGACTGCGTTCAAAGAACGTCACGCCATCTTGCGAAACCAACACCTTCTTTCCAAACAGTTGTTTGGCGCGGGCGTTGTTGACCCTTGGTACCAGCACCGTTCCTTCGCCACCCATCTTCACATCGCAGCGCAGACGCAGCTCTGTAATGTCAAAATTCTGCCACAGCCTCCGCTGCAGGTTTTGCGCCGCGTTGATGTCGGCGTGCACCTGCCGAACCCGAGCCGCTTCCTCGCCACACGGAGAAACCAAAAACTCACCCTCTCCGGTCGGAATCACATCGTCAGGCCGCAGGAGGTTTTTATCCAGCCTGTGCTTGTCCAGAAACTCTGTGAGCCAAAGCGGCAGTGAATCATCCACCGTCGCGCCGACAAAACGTGCGGGTACCCGGCGGCAGCGCACTCCAGGGGCGCCTGTGCGGGCATCGAAGCGGGACGAAAAAGCGGCGTACACCGTCCCCACTAACACGTCGTGAACCTGTGCTTGGTTGACCAACTCCTCCAAAATTCCCCGATGCCCCCAAGCCATCAATTTACTGTTCTCGCTCGGCGGACGGTCGTCACTGAACCGGTACGCGCTTAATTCCTCCAAGATAATCAACTGGCACGGCGGATGCTGCGCCGTCCACTGTCCTTCGCGCGGCCCGGAAGCTTCATACACGTAGCCCAGCGCCTCCATCAGGATGCGGTCCGCCAACTTTTTCAGCCGATCCCGCTTGGCATTTTCAATGTGCTGGCGTAAAGCGACTGCGAAATGCGATTCGCGATCCGCCCGCACAACCAGACCGCTGGCCCGCGCAAAGAAGCTCCAGCGCCGCAGAAACTTGTACTGCTGTTCGAGATAATCGATTTGCGCCAGCGAGTTGCCGCCGACTACATCCAGCTGGTACCCCTTGACCTTGACTTTCGCACCGGATTTCACCTGTTTACGCCAATCGCGCACCTGTTTTCCCATGCGACGCCACAAAGCGATTACCGTTCTATCAACGATGCGGCTCCATTCGTCGTCTGGAACCCTACCGCAATACGCCTCCAAGCGAGTTAACTCCAATTCCAACGCCTCCCGCCAGGACGGCGTCAATCGCTTCGTAAACTCACGCCCCTGCTTCGTCAAGCGCTGCCAACTGCGTGTACGAATCCGCTCGTCGGCTGCACCACACCGGACCAGCAACCGTAGCAGGGCCAGTTGAGCGAACAGTGGACGCAAGACAGCCTGCCGTTCCTCACGCAACTTGCGCAGCTGTTTCGTTTCGGTTTCGCCTGGCATTTGAATCAAATGTGAGCGCTCGTGCACCGCCACCAGGTCGTCAGTGCCATGGATGGGATAATAATGAGGGGGACGACCGTCGCCCAGCGCTTCCACCTCTTCCTTCTTTGCCACACGGAACACACTGATGGAAGCGGAGGTGCGCAACCCAAGGTCGACGCTCATTACCCGAAGACCGGAAAGGAGCCCAGGTGCGCCTGGAATCTGTTTATCCGGATGTTCCTCTAGGTAAGCCGACAGTTTGTTGTAATTTACGGTCACACGCCGCTGTTTATCGTCTATCCGAAACAGGGCCGCGTAAGGAGGCCGCCTCTGGCCGCGGACTTCACTGGGGCTCTTCACACGCACACTGATGTTCAGATACACGTCTCCGGCTTGCTTTGCGTCTTCCAACATCTGTGCCGCAGACATCAGCATAGACGGCTGCCTACGCCACGACCGCATCCCTTGCTTATCACGGCGCGCCTTGCGTGCCAAGGTACTGCGTTCATATTGCAGCTTCGCCCCCGCCCATTCTGCCATGAAACCGTCCGGCCGGGCTGTGTCATGAAGGTGTAAGGCAACGCTTGATTTCTCTTCTTCACGCAGGACAAGCTTGTCCAGTTGCCCGGATGGCGCGACTGGCACCACCACCGAGTCCCTCTCCTTCGCACCTTCGCTCTCTACCACCAGCAGCCTCTGAAAACGCACCGCGTGCCGTCCGGGTCCCAGGTGGTCAAAGAGAAATTCATATTTATGCAGATTGCTCCCCTGGCTGCTTTCAAAACGCGTCCAAATTGGATTGACGCAGGCATCCGGCAGCGTGAACGTGGCGAACTGTCTCGCTTTCTCTAAATCCCGCAAGACTCCATTGTACAGGGCGTAGCGCGTCAAAAAGGTCTCGTCGGCGCGCCACAGGGGCTGATACTTCGGTTCCGCCAACTTGGCGAACAGATCATGGGACCCAAAGTCCCGTCTTTTCTCCGCCTGGACCTGTCGAATCACTTCATCATATTGGGAGAACAAAGCTTCCTCTGGAATACTCTTCCATATCTCAAATACCCGATCCGCCCCGCGCAGCGCCCGTCTTGTGATCTGGTGCGCAGTGCCGCGTTTGGCTTCGAAGCCCTGTGAAGCGGCGCGCATGTCCGCCTCCAACGCGCGCGCCAGTTTAACCAGATGAGACTGTTCCGCGAAGTGTTCCTGCTCGAACTTCATCTTCTGTTGGAAAAGACGGGCGTACTCCTCGCCCACGCGGCGGTTCCAAGACTCCCAGGACATCAGGCGCTCGAGGGCCTGCTGGAACATGTCACGGTCCCATGTGCGCACACCTTGGCTTTTGCCGAGCGGCTTCCAATCGACTCCCGACCTGTAGGTCTCCGTGAAGACCGCAAATAGCGGCCTGAGACCCAGGGCGTCCAATGAATTCAGGATTTCTTTAGATGGATCAACCGCCTTGCGTTGCTCGTACTTTTCCCTTGCCGCAACCCAACGAGGATCACCTTGATCGCGCATCTTCTGCCACGCAGGCTTTCGACCGGACTTGGCTTCACCCCGCCCACCTTTGGAGTTCGGATCGACCAGAGGGCTGAGGAAGCTGCTCGCTATCTGCTGGGCGTCCCCCCTCTTGCCGATGGATTGCAGGACCAGAATTTCATAGAGTCTCCTACTGATTGCCAGTAGGTCTGCATCTGTACCGGGCTGGTCCTGGCGGCCATTATGGAGCTGGCGATTGCGCAGCCGCCGCAGCAGCTCGCGTTGGCAATCCTCCGCGGTCATGTAGCACTGCTGACCGCCGTCCGGCCCGCGCGAGTAGAGGATCTCCTGGCGCATCAAGCTCACCCATTCTGTGTAGTATCGAACCCCCGCGTTTGTCGCCCGGTGGAGCTGCCACATGCCAGCCAGGATGTCTGGGCACTCTGACAACCGCAACTTGACCTTAATAGATTTTACAGCCATACCCTTCCCCCCAATGATTCATCTCTCTGCAACTCTCTGGTCACGCTATCAGGCGTGCTTATCCGCAGTATAAGTCTGTAATGCACTATCAGACAATAAATTTCATATATTACGTAAAGAAAACATCCACTATGGCCACCTGAACAATGGAAAGGGCGCCGGTTTCGCTCCCGGCGCCCGTAAAGGTTAATATCCCCGCTAATTCTTCAGCCAGAACCGCTCAATCTCTTCTAACGACTTGTCCTTCGTTTCAGGCACAAACTTCAGCACGAAGACAAAGGCAACGATGCACAGGAACATGAAAATCCAGAACGATACAGCCCCTCCGATGGAGTGGAGCATCGTCGGGAAGAACTGCGTGACGACCCAGTCCGCCGCCCACAGGAAGACCGTCGCAAGCGACGCCGCCCGAGCGCGGCTGTGATTCGGGAAGATCTCTGGGATCATCACCCAGACAACCGGGCCCATGGAAATTGCGAACGATGCGACATAGCCCAGTATAAAAATTAGGATGAGCGGACCATGCGTAACATGGAAGTAAAACGTGCCGCCAATCAGCAACAGGAAGAGGGTCATGCAACCCGCACCAATCAGCAGCAACGCCTTGCGCCCAATTTTGTCGATCAGCCAGATAGCCAGAAGTGTAAACAGGAAGTTGATGATCCCCACCACGACCGTTTGCGTAAATTGCGCATTCTGGCCCATGCCAGCCGACTGAAAAATAGTCGGCGCGTAATACATGATGGCGTTGATGCCTACAAATTGCTGGAAAATAGCGAGCATAATGCCAATCATGAGCGCCGCACGCAGACCGGGCTTGAACAACTGCGAAAAAGAAGTGTTCCTCTCTTGGCTCAGCGAACGCTTGATCTCGCCGAGCTCATACTCCGCAATCTCACGACCGTTGATCTTCTCAAGCACTTGAAAAGCTTCCTGCTCACGTCCGGATTTTTGCAGCCAGCGTGGGCTCTCCGGCACGACGAAAAGGACGAGAAAAAAGACAATGGCGGGAATGGCGCCGAGGGACAACATCCAGCGCCAACCCGTGGTGACATCCCAGGCGTGTGTCCCGGAACCCGCCACGGCCGCGTTCACGAAAAACGTCGCTGCGATGCCGATGACCGTCGCCAGTTGATAAATCGAAGACAAACGCCCGCGGATGTACGGCGGTGACACTTCGGAGATGTAGGTGGTGGACAGTACAGAGGCCATCCCAATCCCAATCCCACCGACAATACGCGCTACTACGAGCCACGTCACCGTATTCGTGAAACCAGACCCGACCGCCGCGAGGGCAAACAGGACAGCGGCCATGGCAAGCACTTTCTTACGACCTAGCCAGTCGCTTAGGAAACCTGAGACCAGCACCCCAATGATACCGCCAATGAGTATGGCCGCCGTCACAAATCCCTGCATGAACGTGCTCAGCCCGTAGAACTCTCCCAAAAATCCAATCGCTCCGGAAATCACAGCCGTATCGTAGCCGTAGAGCAATCCCCCCAGGGCTGCGGCGGAGGAAATCAGGATCACAAACAAATTGGCGAACTGTCGAACGCGGATTGTGCTGCCTTGACTAAGCTGATGTTGCAATGAATGTCACTCCTATGCTGACGGGTTTAACCATTGCGCTCCCTCTTGGGCGTTGATCAGGGTTGCGACTATCGCAGCATGTGCGCTTTCATGGGACACCGCCATGCAGATGTGTGCGCTTCCCAAATCTACACCTATGGAATGTATGTGATCAAGTTTACACAGCATGTAAACGGATACAACAAACATGAATTACATATAATAGTATATCTTGAAACCCCGTATGGCTAGAAATGTGAACGACGTTGAACAGTCGCTCGCATTCTACCGCGCTTTTTTGCCTGGAACCGGTCCGAGTTCACCTCATACGAAATTTGATGTCGCACAACCACCGCTGAATTTTACCCACAATCAGCGTACTACAAGGATGCTGGAACGCGCGCTGTGCTCCAGCCGGGATCCACTTCCTATTGCGCGAGGTAACGTCGATGAACTCCAAAAGGGGCGTCGGTCTCGTTGCCGACGCCCGTAAAAGGTCGCCCCATCCAGTAAGGAGAGACAGCATGATTTATTTGACGTTGCCACCAAAATCGTATGGGATCAACTTTTGCATAACCAATGCGCGATCCGCATTGGATCGCGCCAAGTTTCACCTGACAAGGACCGTAGCTAACAAGATGTGGTCTTGTCACAAAACATATCTAGTGTCCTTATTTACAGCGTGTGGTACTGGTCTTCCAATGATGCCATTGATGACACTTTCGCATGCCATTCGCTTTAACTCAATTACGGATTCTCTAGACAAATAAGCCGCATGAGGTGTCACTAAGACTTCTTCCATGCTTAATAATGGATGGCTGGGTGTAGGCGGTTCTATTTCAAACACGTCAAGTGCTGCGCCTGCGAGATGACCGTCTTTGATGAGCCGGCATAAGTCTTGTTCCCGGATGATTCCTCCCCGGCTCGTATTGATCAAAAACGCCCCTCGCGGCAACATCTGCAGTCGTTCAGCATTCAGAAGATGCTTCGTCTCAGAAGTCAGTGGCACATGTAAACTCAGGACGTTGGAACGACATAAAAGCTCGTCTAACGAGACGCGTTCGACTCGATGCTCAACAAAGACATTATTCGAAACGTATTCATCATACGCAAGAATGTGGACACCAAATGACCTCAGTTTGCTGGCAACCTGTCGGGCGATCTGGCCGAAACCAAGCAACCCAACAGTGTTTTCACTCAAGCGAGGAATCGGTGGAGCATCGAACGAATCCCAAACGCCAGTCTTGACTCTCTGATTATAGATATGAACTCGACGAGTCACGGCGAGCAGCAGTGCAACCGTGTGATTGGAAACCTCCTCCACACAGTAATCTGGAACATGAGCCACTACAATTCCATGCTGTGAAGCGTATGGAACATCTATCTGGTCAAAGCCAACTCCCAAAGAAACAATGACTTTGCAAGAGTTCAGTCTGCTAATGATGTCGACACCGCAGGAGAAAGTGACCTGAACAATGACACCATCCGCGTACGGACCATAGAGAATCAAATCTTCATGTAGATCTTCCGATCGCGAAACTTTAACATCCACGTTGTGTGCACGGAGAATGGTTTCCTCCAATTGATGATCCTTCCATTCGTCATCTAAGATCCAGACTAAATATCGTCCATCTTTCATGTACGCATCACGCTCTCTGCCCAAAGATAATAATATTTATTTTTATATAAATATTCTATCGTTAACTTCAAGTCGTCTTATTGACACTGGATGGACTGGAGGATACTGAGGACGCGCTTCTTCCGGTTATGAGGGTTAGCCCGACAATACAAACTAAACTGACCATGAATCCGTAAATAATCGGTGTTATCGCATTCAATCCATCGATTCCTAGAGAAACGATAACAACCACGGCAGAGAGAATGATGGAATAGAAGGCCGCTTTGGCAGTGACCTTCTTCCAAAACAAGCCAAGAGCGAGTGGTAGAAAGATGGAACCAGCTAAAATGGCGTATGCAACATCAAGGGCTACAATCACTTGTTGAATCCATGCGGCAAACGCGATTGCGACCACCCCGAGCGCTAGAGTAATCATCCGCGAAACCTGTACAAGTTTTCGTTCTGTAATTCCTGGAAACAGGTGCTTATTGATGATGTCATGGGATATGAGAGTGGATGCAGCAATTAAGGTACCAGAGGCGGTGGACATGATGGCGGAACATAAGCTAGCTAACAAGAGCCCTAATAGGCCCGTCGGGAGAATTGTGAGTGAGAGGCTTGTGAAGGTGCTTTGTGCATCGTTGAGATGAGGGAGAACAACGATGGCGCACATACCGATGATACTTATGGCAATAGCATACAAAATGCTGTATATCCCCGCAGAGATGGTGCCCAATTTTTGTATCACCCCGTTCCTCGCCGTGAACACTCTTTGCATGACGTCTTGAGAAACCACTAAGCCAAGTGTGTAAAGGAAGAAATATTGGACGATGTGCCAAACACCAATGTGTGTCAGATGAAAGTCGGAACGCGGAAGGTGGGATAAGAGTCCCCCCCAACCTCCTGCATTGGAGAGACTGATAGGCAGCATGATAAAGCAAATTCCGACCGTCATGAGGACAAATTGAATAATATCTGTCATCGTCACACTCCACATTCCTCCAAGGAGGGTATAGAAAATCACGACGCCTCCACCAATAATCATTGAAGCAGTCAGATTCCATCCCGCGAGAACGTGCCCAATCGACCCTATAGCAATGATCTGCGTCACTGTATTCATAAGGTCGTAAATGGCGATGACGATGGCCGCAACCAAACCAGACTGTGAATCAAACCGCTTAGCGAGCAACTCACTGATGGTTACTACACGAAAGGGACGAATCCGACCTATGAAGATAAGCCCGATGGCGACAATCCCTAAACCTATCATCACAACAAGCCACATCCCGGAAATCCCGTACTGATATCCTAAGCTAGCCGTTCCAATGGTGGATGCGCCACCCAGGACCACCGCCGAGAGACATCCGACATACCGAAAGAATCCTAAATTGCGGCCAGCTAAGGCGTATTCTTCGGAATTACCCACTTTCTTCACACCTAAGAATCCGACAAATATCATAACTGCAAAATAGAGCACTAAGACAATGATATCTAGTGAATGCATAGTGCGACCTCCTATCATTTATTTGTCTGGAAATAATCGGATACGAATATACATACATAATAAGTCGTATATTATACATTCACACACCATGAGTCTAGTCTCAGTCAGGTTGTGAGGCCCCCTGACAATCTCAGGTTTGGCGTTTCACCGGTACTGTGCTCGCGTGGGAAACACCAATCTCGGCTTCGTATTCGTACAGTGCCTCTTCGAGAAGGTTAAGACCTTCATCAATCTGCTCCTGAGTTACAGTAAGCGGCGGGATCATGCGAATCACTTCACCCGCACTCCCGCAAAGGTAAAAGAGCACTCCCTTGTCCAGGCACCTGTTCAAGATGTTCAATAACCCTTCCCCATTCGGCTCATGGGTGAATGGATTGACAATTTCAATCCCAATCATGAGTCCAATGGAACGGATATCCCCAATTACTGGATGTCGACTTTGGAGTTCGTCTAGTTTTTTTCGAGCATAATTCCCCATGGCCCGACAGTTTTCTAAAAGGTGCTCCTCCTTGAACACCTGTAAGGTTGCCAGAGCTGCCGAACAGCTAATCGGATTTCCTCCAAACGTGGTCCCGTGGCTGCCAAGCGGCCATTGTTGCATCAATTCCTTCGAAGCAACGGTTGCACTCAAGGGGAGCCCAGATGCGATTCCTTTCGCCACGGCCATAATGTCCGGCGTCACTCCGAATGTCTGAGCGGCAAACCACTGCCCGGTACGGCCAAATCCGGTTTGCACCTCGTCAAAGATCAACAGAATGCCGTATCTGTCGCAAATCTCGCGAACTCGCCGCAACCAAGACCGTGGCGGAACAATGTATCCTCCTTCCCCGAGTACAGGTTCGAGAATCATGCATGCGACCTCGTCCGGGGTGACTTGATGCCTGAATAGATCCATGACATCTTGTTCCAACTTATCTGGAAAATAAGATTCGGGATCTTGATCAGATGGGCATTGCCGTGGATCGGCATATGGAAGTTGGTAGGTCAATCCGTTGGGCTGCAAGTATTTTCGATATTTACTTTTCGAAGTGGAAACACTGAGTGCTCCCAGTGATCGCCCGTGAAAACATCCAGTAAACGAAATTACATATGGACGTTGTGTAACATGCTTCGCTAATTTAAGTGCGCCTTCGATGGCTTCAGTTCCGCTATTGGAAAAGAAAAAGCAGTCGAGTCCGTCCGGCATGATCTCGGTCAATTCCTCGGCTAACCGGAGCAATGGTTCATACATAATCACACCCGACGGACCGTGTAACAACTGGTCTGCCGCATCTTTTATGGCTTGCACCACCCTCGGGTGCCGGTGGCCCGTGTTGGTCACAGCAATGCCGGAAGTAAAATCTAAATACCTTTTCCCGTCGACGCCGTAGTAATAAGTCCCCTCCTCTTTCACAACTGGCAAGTTGGGGTGATCCTTCGCCATACTTGGTGCCAATCGATCAGACATTCGCTCGACCAGTTCGATCCAATCTTTTGACATCGAAATTGCTCCCCTCCTTGATGTCATACACCAAGAAGTGAAAGCAAGTTTCATGCCACCGTTAACGAATGTTGTGCTTTTTGAGCTTACGGGTCACAGAAGGTTGACTGATCCCAAGCGCTCGCGCAATTTCCACCATGGTTCGATATTTTCGTCTAGCTTCCAAGAGAACTTGCTTTTCAACCCTGTCCAATATGTCCGGCAATGTTCCATACATGTTCTCGCAATATACAGGGAGACTATTCCGGATGTGACTCGGCAGGTGTTCCATTTCGATTATCGGTAAAGGAGAGATGACCACCAATTGTTCTATCACGTTCATCAATTCACGGACATTGCCTCTCCAGGAATGAGAAGTGAGACACTCAAGCGCCGATCTATCGAACTCACGCGAGCGTCGATGCTTCTTTGTGAATACTCCCAGAAAATGCTCAATTAGAGGAGGGATATCTTCTGCCCGTTCACGTAATGGAGGGATTGTGATTGGGATGACATTCAAACGGAAATACAGGTCCTGTCTAAACCTCCCATTTATGATCATTTCAGAAATATTCTGGTTTGTTGCGGCGATAAAGCGAACATCAACTTGACGACGTGCCGTCCCACCCACGCGATAAAACTGCTTGTCCTGAATAAAATTAAGTAGTTTGATTTGGTGTGTCGGTGTTAGTTCCGCCACTTCATCCAGAAATAATGTTCCTCCGGCCGCCAACTCGGCCAGGCCAACCTTTCCCTTCCGATTGGCACCTGTAAACGCTCCTGGTTCATACCCGAAGAATTCGGCCTCAAAAAGAGACTCAGGAATCGCACCGCAATTCACTTCGATAAATGGACCATTGCAGCGGGAACTTCGACTGTGTATAAACTTTGCCAAATGAGACTTACCGACTCCTGATTCCCCGAGGATCAATACGTTTGCGTCAGTCTCAGCTGCTCGCATAGCGACATCTAGCGTCATCTTCATCGCCCGACTTTGTGCGATGATGCCATCTACTATGTGCACGTGCTTGTGCCGCAGCCAATCGAGTTCACTTTTGACACGCCGCATGTCCTCTTCCATTGTTTTCAAGTATTCCTTAAGTCGCATCAGCTCGGTGACATCGTGCGAATAACTCACGATACGTACCAGTTCCCCGCGGTTGTCAAATACCGGTATCCCTGTGACAAGAAGCTTATTCCCTTGCGCCGTCTTCTGAATAAGCGTAACCTTTTTCCTGTCTTGTACGACCTTGGGAGTCAAAATCGGTGTAAACAACCCTTGCTCTTCGAGGGCGTACACAGACTTACCGAGAAGTTCCGTGTAATCCACCCCATATATTTCACCAGTAGCCTTGCTGGCTTTTAAAATAATGCCGTTTACATCCGTGACAACGATGTCATCTTGTAGCGAATGGAGAATAGCCTCATCCTCATTCCAAGTCTCTTGCATTTGAGCTTCCATGTACCTATCCGCCTTTTTCTAACCTCAATATTCAACTCTGAATCAACCGCGAGTTCATAGGCAGCGCTTGTGACCGATATCAGTAGAGCCCGTTCAGTATTCACTCTAGAATAATATTAAATTCAGATGTGCATATCCAGTTCACACCGAAAACTGTCATAATTTCGTGGCAATAAAGTTAAGCAACAGATCGCAATCCATATCCCGTCTGATCAAAGAGAATAACGCTATCCGCAACGCGCTGAGGATCTCCCGCTGCACGTCGGTTGTTTCTGTGCGCTGCATCACTAACCTCTCCAGCGTTCGCCTCGTCATTTTATGCATCGCCTGCATACGCGAGCGAGCGGATGTCCAGCCATGTCCGGCCGGTTTGATACCGACCATCCGCACCAGCAACAGGGCTAACCAGCACAGCAGTACGTGGGAACGGATCCGCTCGTCCTTGTGGTGGTATAGGGGCCGCAGCTCTAGCGTCGTCTTCAGCGTCCGGAAGGCCGATTCTACTGTCAGCAATTTCTTGTATCCCCACGCTACACCATTCACTGGTAACGTGCCATCCGACGTCGAATGAGGTACTTGCCATCCAAGTGGCTGCTTGCCAGACGGCCTCCAGGGTAAGGCGTGGATTGCTTCATTTGCCCTGCTTAAGGTATCGCTTGTACGTCGGGTGGCTGGTAAAAAGTTAACAGTGCGCCTTGGTGTGTGCCTCCCCTTGAAGCTCTTTCAGAATGCCCGATTGGAAACTCCGTTAACTCCCTTCAAGCGTCGATATTCATACATGTCCCATCCATCACATAGACATGCATTGTCGAAATTAAGATTATAGGCGATGGGGCTCGCCATAACCGTCTATGCGCTTGGACTGATGGCTCCTACCGTGATGGCTTCGTCAGCTCGGTAGGTGCCCGTTTTTATGGAGGGGAACCGATGTCAAACCAACTTCTTGGATTAGGAATAACTAGTCTCGTTGTCGCCATCGACAGTGCATTACTCGCAGGAATGGTTCTACCTTGGACCTCTCGACAGCATAAACAAGAAATCATGATCGTAGTGGGTATTGCCCTCGGTATTACGCAGATTATTTTGACGATATGGGTGGACCAATTCCTCTCGAACGGAATCTTCCGCGTCCTTGTCATCCTGGTGCTGATATGGATATCAATCCGGACGCTGATACCGCAGGCAAGTCGCTCCTACACCAAGATCAGCGTGATGTGGAAGGTGTTCGTGTATACAACACTTGGAAACTTCGACAACATAATCTGGCTGGGTTCGGAACTAGAAGGACAATACTTGTGGCTCATTTGTTTTTCATTGATAACCATTCCAATCTTTATCGTTACTTCACTCTTTCTATCGGATCGATGTGAAAGACACCATTGGATTCGAATACTTGGTTCGGGAATGATGGCATGGGCGGCCGCTGGATTGATTGTTGAGGAGACACCCGTGGGGAAACTCATAGGTGACAATGTTTCCTTTTCATTTTCATTATCACACCTTGCGATTACCTTGTTCATACTCGTCATGGGACTCATTATAAACCTACTCATAATTCGACGGCGGTCTCATTGACGGAATGCACATGTCGGGCTCTGAAAAGAGTGGATGGCATGCCGTCATATGTTCAAGGTACCAAAAAATTATGGGCGCCATCATTCTGTCTCAAGCGTAGCTGGGACATTCACGTCATATGGTACTATCGTTATATCGACATATGAATATGTTGTCGCTAGGTGCGTCAATTACTGTGCTGATGACGTAAAGGAACCAGTGAAAGGGGGAAATTAAGTGTCGATGCATGCGGTTTCGGTCAAAAAGGGCATCTCGATTGAATCGGTATCCATCTTGTGGATGATTATCGAAACGAGTGTCGCTATCGGGGCTGGACTGGTTGCTCATTCCTTGGCACTGGTAGCCTTTGGGGCAGACGGTATCATCGAACTGATTGCCGGCGCAGTCTTGTTGTGGCGATTGACCATTGAAGCAAATGGTGCGAGCTTAGACCGAGTAAAACAAGCCGAAAAGGTGTCATCCTGGGTGGTTGGCATCGCCTTGCTGTTATTAGCCGTTTATATCGTTGTCGCATCCGCTGACAAGTTGTGGACGCATCAAGGCGCGGAGTCCAACTACCTGGGGATTGGCTTGGCTATCGTTTCCGGAATCGTCATGCCTTTTTTGTCATGGGCCAAGAAGCGCATCGGAGCTGAAATCGGGAGTAAAGCTCTTCGAGCCGATGGATCCTGTAGCATCGTCTGTGCGTACATGGCTTGGACGGTTCTTGCCGGTGTGATTTTGATTGCCCTGTTCGGGTGGTGGTGGGTTGACTCTATCGCTGCCCTGGCATTGGTCTACTTCGTCGTCAAAGAGGGATGGGAAGCAATTCAAGAGGCACGGGGCAAAGAAGACGCCTGTGGCTGTGGGGATGACGATTGCTGTTAACAGGTTCAACTGTGCGAGGGCATCCTCCCCCTTGTATTCCCTCTTCTTGACCTCAGAACTACGTTCCACACGGGAAGTGAACCGCTGAAACCGCTCGACAGGCGGATGAAGCAATTCATAAACTACTGGATGGACAACTTATACCATGTCCTGTCGCCGAGTGTACGGACCAAATAGGAAAGAGTCATCAGTCACATGGGGAATCAATTGCGTGAATGCGATACATAGCCAAATCAAATGAATCCATAGGTTTCATTTTTCCTGTCGATCAAAACTTAATTTGCTACTTCCCCAGATCAAAACGGTGCCCAGTAGATTTTTACTCCCTGCTTGTTGGAGCCGAAACGAGTTGTCCGCTCAACAAGATCGCCGGACCCGACGCCGCCTGTATGAAAAGCTTTAATCTCTCCAATATGTAGCCAACCTGCGATGCGGGAAGGACGGCCTCAAGGACGACCGGGGAATGGTTTGCAAACTGAAAGATTTTGGTCTTCCGAATCACGTGGTCTTGACCAAACCCTTCAAGGGCACGAATCACATTCACCCATTGAACATCAAGCTTCTGCAATTCCCGCATAAATGCGTGGTACAGTGGAGTCCCGTTGTAGTCGTCCTCCTCTTTCATAAAGACCTTGAGAAGGGAATCGCTCTGCATTTCGGGGTTCTCTCCTCTCCATCCGCCTTGTTCGACGTCCATCACTTCCGGCATCACAATGGCTTGTCCATGAGCACCCTGAATTTCTTCAAGAAGGTGTTCAAGGATGTCTTGAAGCTCCTTTTCAGTTGCAACGACTTCCATCTTGACTGGGAGTTGCTCCGACATATATTCGGAATGAATATTCTGGATGTGGCCCTGCTTGTCCAGACCTTCTTCACTACGGTAAACGGTGACGCCCGGAGCCCCAGACCGCCAGAGGTATTGAACCACGTCTTCGTAGACCAGTCGGCCAAACAACCCCTTTCTGTCACTCTCATGAAGTAGAATCTGCAATAATCTTCCTTGTCCCAACGCATTCACCCCACATGCTGAATCGACCAAACGAGCAACAATCCACCCAAGAAGGAGCTCCCCAAATAGACGCCTGTCATTACGGGCCTTGATTTCAACCGTTCCATGGCCTCAAAGACCATCGTGGAAAAGGTGGTGAATCCCCCGCAGAATCCAGTACCCAGAAGCGTCCACCAGTCGGGTGCATGATGTACCTTCTCAAGTTCTTCGAAGAACACTCCTAGCAATAGGGTTCCCAGAAGATTGACAGTCCATGTTCCCCAAGGAAATTCACTTTGTGTACGTTGATCAACGACATGACCAATCCCATATCTTGAGAGTGAACCGATAGCAGCCCCAATGCTCACCAGTAGTGGAGTTAACATAGTCATGAGACGGTCTCCCTGGTTCGATGTTCGTGCTTGATCAGGAAAATTGCAATTTGATTACCTAAGTAGGCCAATGCCAAACCGCTAATCAGGCTGCCAAGCCCGTATAAGACGGCCAACACAATGTTCGACGTGATAAGGCTAGAGGTTTCAAAACAGAATGTCGAAAATGTAGTAAAGGATCCAATCAACCCTGTACCGACCCCGGATCGAATCCATGATCGAAGTCCGTTCTCGTCAGCGATGCGATAAAAAAATCCGAGTACGAACGCCCCCGAAAGATTGATGACGAGTGTGGACAGAGGAAAAGAACCGGGCGTCGGAATTAGGATCTCGATGACCCATCTCAGAAATCCTCCGACGAGTCCTCCGAATGCAATGGCCATGAGGTTCACGGGATCCCCCCTTCAATCCACAGAAAATGGCTCCTGCGAATGTGAGATTCGCAGGAGCCATTATCCCGTCTATGTGGGCAGTTATGGTGAGCTCCATCACCAATTCAGTTTGAACTCGCCTCAATTATACCCATCAACGTCCGAGCATGCAAGCACATGTGGACTTTCTACATTCCTCTTTTACACGAGGTTAAGCCCAAGTCACGGAGTTTGCACAAAACTATTGACATACCCTTTGAAGACTCAAAAACAAGCCGACATGAATTTCATTGAGCCTCATGCATTAGCCGCATACTTGCCCCAGAGTCAACCCAGACAGGA
>NZ_BCRP01000028.1 GCF_001552655.1 Alicyclobacillus kakegawensis NBRC 103104
TCAACTCGTCTGTACATACGCCGGGCAGAAGGACTGGACATCCTTCTGCCCGGATAGGCAGTCGCGCCACGTCGGCCGACAGCGGCTGTGTCAGCCGTGAACAGGCGATTAAGACCGCGGCTTGAGGTGCATGACCACAATCTCCGGCGCTGGCCACGCCCAGGCGGCTGGCGTCACGTACGGATTGGACGCGTCCGGCCAACCGGTGTACTTGCTGTCGTTGTACTCGTACCAGGTCGGCCCTTCAAACAACGGGATGGTGGGCAGGTTTTCGGCAACAATCTTCTCAATCTTGTAGACCGCCTGCTTCTGGGTGTTCTCGTCGGTAGTCGTCGAGAACGCCTGCAGGGCCTTGTCAACCTCCGCGTTGCTGAACTGTTCATAATTCTGCGGGCCGCCGGTGCCGTAGGTGGTCTTGTAAATATAGTACGGATTCGGACCGGTGCCAGAGGAATAAATTGCTAAGTCGAACTTGTGGTTCTGCAGCATCGAAATATACCCGCCGTACTGCTGCTGCTGGACCTGCACCTTGATGCCGACTTTCTGCAGATCCTGGGCAATCAGCTGAGCGGACATATCCCAGTCGGTCCAGCCGGCGACCACCTGCATCGTGAATGACAACGGCTTGCCGTCCGGCGTCTCAAAGATGCCGCTTGAGTTCTTCTTGAAGCCCGCGTCCTGCAGGAGCTTGACAGCCTGCTGCTGGTTGTACGTGAACTCGGTGTCCTGTTTCGGCAGGTTGGGATCCAGCCAATCCTTCATGATGGGCATCAGCACCCCGGTCGGATTGGAGGCCTGCGGGTACCCATACTCTGCCTTCTGGATGAGCGCGTTGCGATCAATCGCCAGGCTGATGGCCTTTCTCACGGTCAAATTGCTGAGAATCGGGTTCTTTAGGTTCGGAATCACCTGAACATTGTTGTTGGGCGGGAACCAGTAATGATTGTTCGGACTCTTGGAAGTGTACACGTTCTTGATGTTCGGGATGAACTGGCTTGACCAGTCGGCTTCTCCCTTGGCCAGCGCCAGGTTGGCCGAGTCGTTGCTGTTGTAGGACGGGATTTCAATTTCCGGCACGGGCGGCTTACCCAGGTAGTAGTTCGGGTTGGCCTTGAACTTGTAGTCTTGGGAGGTGAAGGTGTCCAGTACGTACGGACCGGTGCCGACCGGATTCTCGTTGTTGGTCTTTCTTGGGTCCGATATGTTTTTCCAGATGTGCTCCGGCACGATGTACGTTTCGAGCACGTACATGGCAAACGGCACGTCCGGCTTCTTGAAGTCAAACACGACCTTGTTGTCGCCGTCCGCCTTCACGTCGGCCAGTTCCTGCCAGACTCCGCTGGTATCGAGCCCAGGGTTCTTCTTCAGCAGATTGAACGTGTATACCACGTCCTGCGAGGTGAACCTCTTACCGTCCGACCACTTGACGTTATCCCGCAGCGTCACCGTGAGGGTCTTGTTGCCATTGCTCCACGCCATGTCCTTGCCCAGGATGCCGTACTTCTCGGGTCCCACAAGGTTGTAGTAATACAGCGGTTCATAGATGAAGCCGTCCGTCCCCGGGTTGGACGTCGATTGAAACGGATTGAAGTTGCGCTGAAAGCTGCCATACGGCGCGGGCACCATGACGATGGGTTGACCCTGGGTGCTGCCCTGCGACTGGGTCGTGTTGGCCTTCCCGGAAGAGTTGCCGCTGCTGTTGCCGCCGGAGCTGCTTCCACACCCAGCGGCCGCTGCCGAAAGCGCTATCGCTACCGCCGCTGCGCTTCCCATTTTCCAGGCCCTTGTCATCTCTACACTCGACCTCCTTTACATGTCCACAAAAGCATCGTACTTGAACACCCATGGAGTACTTGCACACCATCGCTCCCACGGCAGCCGGTGCGCACGGGCCGTCGCTTGAATGCGTTTTCAAGGTGTAGGTGCGCGGCACCACATCCGCCCCTCCCCCTTTCTCTGTACGGGCAGATACAGGACAGGGCGGCCGACTTGGCGAGCCTGCCCTTTCGCCCATGCGTTCCTGGCCCTTCTATCCTAAGTGAATTGGGGGTCCCACCGTCTCCCGCACGACCAATTCCGTCGGAACGGTGATGATGGAGGGCAGCTTGCTCGGGTCCGCTATCAACCCAAGCAATTCCGCCGCCGCCTTTCTCCCCATCTCCTCCCGTTGCTGGCGGATAGTGGTCAAACCGGGAGTCACATAACGCGCCAATGTGATATCGTCAAAACCTATCACCGAAATGTCGCGCGCCACTTCCAGCCCGTGGTCACGAAAGGCGCGGATGGCGCCAATCGCCATGAGGTCACTCACACAGAACACGGCGGTTGGACGATGTGCGCAGTCAAGCAGACGACAGGCAGCCTGATAGCCACTTTCCTCCATAAAATCGCCTTTCAAAACCCACTCTGGATGAAACGGAAGATTGCGTCTGCGCAACTCCTGCTGGTACCCAATCAATCGGTCTTGGCCCGGCTTTGTCGCCAGCTGGTCTCCGAGGAAAGCGATTTCCCTGTGCCCACAGTCTGCCAGATAGCGGACGGCAGCCACCGCTCCGCCGACATTGTCCGACGTCAGGTAACTTGCCCGTGAGCCAATCAAGTCCAGGTCCACAAACACGCACGGGATCTGGCTGTTGGCCAGCTCCGGCAACCCCGGGTCGCGCCGGGGAACGCCAAACACAAGCACCCCATCGACCTCGCGATGCCTAGCGCGGGCTTCAAAGCCGCTGACCGCTTGCTCCAGCTGCCGGTCCGCAAAGAACAGCACATCGTAGCCCTGACGCCCGACCACATCCTGGAATGCGGAAATCAGGTCGCTGAAAAACGGGTGCCGCAATCCTACATTGACGTAGTCCTCAAAGAACACCCCAATGCACATCGTGCGTTTGGTCGCCAAGCTCCTGGCGATGGCGTTGGGTCGATAACCAAGCTCCTCGGTTATCCGCTGTACTTTCAGGCGAGTTGCCAGACTGACATCTCGGTACCCATTGAGAACTTTGGACACCGTGGCGGCCGAGACACCCGCTCGCTTGGCAATGTCGTATATGGTCGTCACACGGCACCCTTCCCTACCTCGCAGAAAGCGGTTTCGATGTCTCTACCATCAAATTAGTGCGACTTTATAGATGCTTATTCGACACTCTGCTCGAAAGTCCTGCTGTGGCAACTAAAAATTTTTGCGAAACTCGACAGCAAGGATGGGCGTCGAGACCTCACGGTCCCGCAAGCCTGAATCCCACCATTCAGACTCCGTCCGCTGCCGGGCGCCCCCAGCCACCCAGGTTCCCACGCCATCCCTGCAGTGATCGAGGAGGCCTCTAATCTCTCCTCTCCCGCACGTGTTTGTACAACAGGACCAGCAATGCCCGACGCGTCAGGAGCCCCAGCAGTTCTCCGTCTTCGTTGGTCACGCACAGGAACGGCCGGTTGATGGACAACTCCAGTGCTCTTAAAAACGATTCCGTCGCCTGGATGCACGGCGCCTCCGTCTTCATCACCTGCTCCACTGTTGCTTCCGACAGTCGTTCAAACTCGATACGCTCGTTGCCCAGGATGGAATCGAGAATCATCGTCTTGCTGATGATGCCCCGGACCCGCGACCGTGTATCCAGTACTGGAATCGCGGAATACCCGCTCTTGACCAGGACCAAGAGCGCGTGCTCCAGGTTGTTGAATGGCTGTACGCAGGCCACGTTTTGCACCGGAATCAACAGTTCCCGAATGTTCGTTGCCAGGATGTCTTTGCGGTCCATGTCCATCACGAGGGACGCCCTCCTAGCATTGCATGTTTCTCAATCCAGCCGCCCGTATCGTCCAGGGCGCCAATCCCATTGTACCTTGTCGCGCGCGGGCTGTGGTGTCATTTCTCCGACATACCGCGAGGCTGCCCGCCGGCATCGATTCCGCAAGTCTGCTAAACTGATAGGGAAGTCATGTCGCAAGGAGGAGATGGGCGTTGCCGTTTTGGTTTCACGAGCCTGCAGCCCCGGGACACTTCTTGGGCTGGAAAGTGAACCGAATGCTGTACTCGGGGCAGTCTCGTTACCAGCGGATCGAGTTTGTCGAAACGGAAGAGTTTGGTACGGCGCTCGTGCTCGACGGCGTCATGCAGACCACGTCCGGAGATGAATACATCTACCACGAGATGCTCGCCGGTGTCCCGCTGGCGGCCCACGAGAACCCGCAACGAGTGCTGATTCTCGGCGGCGGGGACTGCGGATTGGCTTCGACGGTGCTGCAGGACCCGCGCGTGCAGGAGCTGCGTATGGTGGAGATTGACGAGGAAGTGGTCAGCCTCTCCTGCACCTACCTGCCCCGACACACGCGCAGCCTGCAGGATCCCAGGCTGGCCATCACCTACCAGGACGGAGCCCAGTTCTTGGAACACGTCCGTCCCGAGTCGTACGACCTAATCCTGGTCGATTCGACCGATCCAGACACCAGCTCCGGCCAGTGGCTGTATACACCCGAGTTTCACGCCTCCGTTTTGCGCGCGCTCAAACCAGGCGGTGCCTACGTGCAGCACTCGGGCACCCCGTTTTACGATCCGGACGTGCTCCGCAGCGTCAGCCGCGACGTGGCGGACCGTTTCCCGTCCTGCCAGGTGTACTGGACGACCATACCGACCTACCCGGGCGGCCTGTTCACCTTCACCGCCGGCAGCAAGGGACTGGATCTGAGCGTCCCTCGCCACCGTCTGCCCTGGAACACGCGGTGGTACAACGCGGAACTGCACAGGGCGGCCTTCGCGTTGCCTCAATCTGTCAAGGAACTGCTGCCCGATTCCATGCTCAAAGCCACGACACCCGGCTGAAGACCGACTGGGCGACGCGCGGGCCTGCACCCGCGCGGCCC
This sequence comes from Alicyclobacillus kakegawensis NBRC 103104, assembly GCF_001552655.1. GTDB lineage: Bacteria > Bacillota > Bacilli > Alicyclobacillales > Alicyclobacillaceae > Alicyclobacillus_G > Alicyclobacillus_G kakegawensis. Next base: position 4,855 of record NZ_BCRP01000028.1, read on the forward strand.
AGAGGCGACTTCCTGGCTTTCCAGATCCCGTACATTCTGCGTGTCCTCGCGGTGGCATCAGCCCAAGCGCCCGGATGGCCCGTCACCGGCGGCGCCTGCGGCGGCCCTGGGCGGACGCCCCCGGCTGCGGTGTAGGAACGGGCTGCCCACGCCGGACGTCGAACACGTCGTCAAGCAAATACCAATTCTGCGCGAAGCTGTTGGGCAGTACCCAGTAGCTCAGGCCGCGCAGATTGTACGACTCGACCAGGCTGAACTTCGCAGCCACACTCAGGGCATCCTCAAACCACACCACGTGCTGCCGGCGCTCCCCGTCCGTGTAGTGGAAATACGGAGATGCGGCGCGCGTGTCCCACAGCACCTCGGACTCCCGCTCGATGGCCAACTCCATCGCCGCTTCACAGGACAACCCGGAGGCTCGTTCGCCGGGGCGCCAGGGCAGCGTCCAATCGTAGCCGTACAGCGCCATGCCCATCAAGATCTTGCGCGAGTCCATCTGCGAGGTCGCGTAATTCAACACGGCTCGCACTTGGTCAATCGGAGCCACCGCCATCGGCGGGCCACCGACCCACCCCCACTCATACGTCATCAGCATCAGGAAATCCACCGCTTCGCCCAGGGCGCGGTAGTCAAAGGCGCCCATCCAGGAGGCCGTCGGCATGTCCTGGGTCTTCGGGCCCAAGGCAATGGAGACGGACATTCGCTGGCTGCGCAACGCGGCCGCCGCCTCGCGGACAAACTGGTTGTACAACTGCCTGTCGCCGGGACGCAGGTGTTCGAAGTCGATGTTCAAACCGGAGAATCCCTTGCTACGGGCTGTCTCCATGGCGTTGTTGAGGAGGCGCCCGCGCAGCGAAGCGTTGCTGAGGATGGTATGCGCGAGTTCGGTGTTAAACGTGTTACCGTCAAAATTGGTCATCGTCATGAGCGGCTGTATCCCCAATTGGCGGGCGGCTCGCAACGCCTGTTCGTCCCGCTGCGGCTCAAGAGATCCGTCCGCCCGCGCCTGGTAGCTGAAGATGGACAGGTAGGTGAGGTTTTGGATTTCCCTGACCACGTTTGCGTCACTGGCGCTCCCCTCTGGCAGCAGATAGGCGTTCACTTCAATCGTGCGCTTTTGCGGGACCGGTTTGGGCACATATAATGTCGTCCCGGCTTGCAGCGCCTCGACTTCCCGTTGGCTGAGCCACGCCCGCAGCAATTGGTCGCTCACCCCGACGCGACGCGCAATCTGCGCCAGTGTGTCGCCCGCCCGGACCTGGTACGGCTGCGCCATGTAGCGGTCTCGAGCGGGCAGCAAAAGGTGCAGACCAGGGGTCAACCGGTCCCGTTGACCCAGTTCGTTCAAGCGTATGATGCGCCGGGTTGAGACACCCAACTGATTGGCAATGGAACTGATGCTGTCGCCCGGCTTGACCGTATAGATGAACATCCTCCATTCCGCCCTTCCATACGCATGGCATACCCTCGCTTACCCTATGCACGAGCGGCCATGGGCGTGTGCCGAGTTGAGCGACCCAGAATCACAGGGGCGGTCCTCAACCCTTGGCCGGAGAATGGGAAGATTGGTGCACCAGCACGACCGCCGTTGTGTCCTGGTAGGCGATGCGCCAATCCGGTTGGCTTTCCAGGTAGGTGACGATGGGATCTCCCGGAGGGAACAGGGCGGTTTCAAAACGGTACTTGTCCAAAAGCTCTGGACACTGCCACCATATGTTCTGCAGGGCCAAGTAATCATCGAACACCCCGCTGGCCAAAAACACATCCGTCCTGCCATCAACAAACGTCGGAATGCCGCGGTAAATCAGATACCCGCCCCAGTCGTAGGCGTTGAGCAGACGGTGCGTTAACCCATGCTGAAGCAGGTAGTTGACGGCCGCCACGGGATAGGCGCTGGTGCTGAAGTGTTTGTCCACGGGGCCCCGGACCTGGTTCCCATGCTCGACACAGAACACGATGGACGCGGCCACCCCCGCGGCGGTGAGAACGCTCTCCCCGAGGCGCAGCCATGGCCAAGCCAACAAGTCGCGAAGGGACTCCTCCCAGTCGGACAGGACCGCGGCGATGAGCGGAACAGCGCAGATGGTCGTGTAAGGCAGGAAACGCTGGTAGATGAGCGTCACCGCGAAAGAGCCGCCAAAAAACAGGGTTTCGCGCAGCGGCAGCTGGCGCCGGCGCGCGAGCAGCAGCAAAAACACAACGATAAGAAACGGCAGCACGACCTGTTGGAAGGATTGGGTGTGAAAGTCGGGCGAGTGCCACTCCATGATGTTGTCCACCAAGTCCTTGTTGGTGGATAACAGCCCATAGGTGAACGTCTGCAGGTGGTTCGGATTGAACAGCCCGAGGACAAAGCCAATCCCACCCGCCCCGACCAACTGCAGACGGGCCGGCCAGGACAGAGAAAACCCCTGCAGCCGGCCCAGGGAAGGGACAAAGCTCAGCAGGACCTCCAAGCCAATCATGACCACACCGATGCTGGCCGACGCGTGGGCGTTGGCCCACAGCCACAACAGGGGCGGTATGAGACACACCGCCCCCCAGTGGCCTTCCCGGACGTGGCTGAACAACCAGAGGAAGACAGCAAACAAGAGATACGAGACCAACTGCGGGCGCAGGGTCCAGAAGTCGAGCGCCACCCAAGTCGCCGCACAGGCCGCCAGAGCACTGCTCAGACGAGCGCCCCGGGAAACGCGGATTCCCAAGCGATACAGGACCAGCACCGTGAACGCGTGCAGGCCGGCGTACAGCAGCCATGCCCCGAAGAATTGAAAGTGTCCCACCAACGCCGCCAGGACGACCTCAAACAGCCACTCGTGGGTCACCCAAGGGTGACCGTGCATTGTCCAGGAGAACGGATCCGTGGTGGGCACCTCATGCCGATCCAGGATGTAACGGCCGGCTGCCAGGTGCCAGGGAGTGTCCGGATCGGAAAGCGGGCGCATCGCATAGACGGCAAACCACGCAATCCAGCCGCACAGGACGGCATGCGGCAGACGCAGCCAGCGTCCCATCCAGGGCATCCCATCACCTCCTTGAACCGGCAGCGGCGCCCGGGTGCGGCGCTGCGGACGATAGGGTCGTCCCCAATCAACCGCGCCCGTCGCGCAGATGAACGTACAGGTTGGCCTGGGCAAGCATGGTGAACGGGGACGTGAACACAAGGACAATGCCGTTGACTACGAGGATGGCCGTCGAGTTGTGGACCAACCCGGCCATGAGGGCGCCAATCACCGCCTGCACGAGCGTAATGAAAAAGTAGGTGATGACAAATACCCAGAAGACCCGCCAGCCTTGCTTGCGGGTCAACACCCACGACCTGCGAATGGCGGCCCACAGCAGCAACGGCTCCGCAAAGACGATGGGGGAAACCTGGGAAAAGCGCACCGCAATCCAAACTCCAATCACGGCCGCGGCCAGGGCAACCACGACAGAAACCGGACCAATCAAAGCAAATGCGAACGACATAATCAGTCCGGCGACAAAGACGAGGGCCGTCACCACAGCCAGCCACAGGAACCACCATAAAACCGTGGTCACCGCCACCGCCAGGAGGCGGCGGGCTGATGTGGACAGGGCATCGTCCAAAGCCGGGGTGTCGCCGGTGGCCGACAGACTCAAGGGCAGGCGCAGCACCATCCCGAACAACAGCGGCATCACGACCAACGCGCGCAGCAACCCGAGCACCGCAACCACCGCCGTGTTGTCTGCTTCCGCCGTGTCCGCCTGGGTTGCGTTGAGCCACTGCTCAAGCGACTTGTTATGGTTTAAGATGGACTGAAAGACGTCGGTCCATTGACTTACGGCGTGGTAGTCAAAAATGCCAAGAAGGACTAAATACGGCACTAGGATGCACACCGACGCGGTGAGCCAGTAGCGAACATGGGCCCGATACTGGGCCCAGGTCGCGGATAAAACCGCCCCCACGCGCACCTTGCGCACCTCAAATTCGTTCCAGGAACCAGCCACCAATCATCCTCCCAATCCTCTCGCATCCTTCCTATCATAACATACGCGCGCCGGGCCCAAGGAACTACCGGATGCCGCGTTGCATCCGGCGCCCCTGCCCGTGCGCCTCTATGCCGTCCTCAATGCCCGACTTGCGGTGCAACTGTGCGTAGTAACCGTCCAGACGCAACAGCTCCTCGTGCCGCCCGGACTCGACAATCCGCCCCCGGTCGAGTACAAGGATGCGGTCCGCCTCGCGGATTGTCGACAGCCGATGGGCAATCACCAGCGTCGTGCGGTTTTCAGCCACCGCGGCCAGCCCTCGCTGCACCCACTCCTCCGTCCGGCTGTCCAAATTGGCGGTCGCCTCGTCCAGCACCAGCACGCGCGGGTTCAAAGCCACGATGCGGGCAAACGCGATGAGCTGACGCTCGCCCATGGACAAATTGGCCCCCTTGGCGAAAAGCTGGGTTTGGTAACCGTCCGGCAGCCGCTCAATCACCCGGTGTGCGCCGACCGTGCGGGCGGCGCGGATGGCCTGCGCCTCGTCGATGTCGTCGCGGAACAGACGAATGTTGTCGAGCACGGTGCCGGTGAACAGGTGAACATCCTGCTGCACCATGCCGACCAAGCGGTGCAGGTCCGCTTGCGCCATGGTGCGGATATCCACCCCGTCAATCCGGATGGAACCGCGGGACGGATCATAAAAGCGCAGCAGCAGGTTCATGATGGAGCTCTTGCCCGCCCCGGTCGCCCCGACGACGCCGACGAACTGGCCCGGTTCCACAGTGAAATCGATGTCTTTGAGCACCGGTTGGCCATCCCGATAGCCAAACCACACGTGGTCGAACTCCACCCGTCCCCGCACCTGGCTTGCCTGGATTCGCACCGGCTGCACAGGATCGACAATCGCGGGTTGCACCCGCAGCACGCCGCCGATGCGCTCGGCGGCCACCATCGACGATTGCAGGGTGTTCCATTGCTGCGTGATGGAGTTGATGGGCTGAAAGAACTGCCGGATGTAACTGATGAAAGCGTACAGAGTGCCGAACAAGATGGCATGGTGCAGCACCGCCGTACCACCCACCCAGGCCATCAAGGCCACGGCCACATTGCCAAGCAACTCCAGCGAGCGGTTGAACATCACCGACAGCCGGTACTCGGCGACGTTGGCCCGGTAATGCAGGCCATTGAGGTCGGCAAACGCGCGGGCCTGCCGGTCCTCCTGGCGAAAGATCTGGATGATACGCATGCCGGCCAGATTCTCCGCGAGAAAAGCGACTATGTTCGAGAGGCGGGTCCGGGTGGTTTGGTAGCGCTGCCGCAACCGGCGCCGAAACAATAGCGAAATGGAAAAAATAACAGGAATGACTATCATGCATTCGAGGGCGATGCGGGCATCGAGTTGAAACATCGCCACCACAATCATCACAACCGACAAGCCGTCGCGAATAAGACTGAGAAAGAACTGGGTGAAAAACTGGCTAACCGTCTCCGTGTCGCTGGACACGTTGGTGACGAGACGCCCGAGTGCGCGTTCATCGAAAAACGACATCGACTGGCGTTCGATGTGTTCAAAGAGGTCCTGGCGGATGCGCTGGACGATGCTCTGCCCGGTGTACTGTAGCAGCTGGATCTGTAGGTAATTGGCCACCACCCCGACCACCACGACGCCAATGTACACCAGGCTGATGACCAAGACCCCGTGCATGTTCGGACGGGAGACGGAAATGTCGTCGTCAATCGCGATTTTCACCAGGTACGGTTGAAGGACGGAGGCGGTGTTGAAAATCACCACCAGCCCCATAACGGCAAGAAAGTTCCAGATGTACGGGCGCGCGTAAGGCAGGAGCCGTGTCAGGCTGTGCATGCCGGCGCCCGCGCCAGAACCCGCGGCGGGTGCGTGGGGGTCCCGATTCACCCGACTGCTCCCCCTTCCTGCATCGCGTAGATGGACGCGTACACGCCGCCTTTGGCCACCAGTTCATCGTGGGTACCGCGTTCCACAACCTCTCCGTCATCCAGAACAAGAATCCGATCCGCATGGCGCACGGCGGACAACCGGTGAGAGATGACAATCGTTGTCCGTCCGCGCCGGACACGCCGCAAATTCTCCAAAATACGCTTTTCCGTGTTCATGTCCACCGCCGACAGGCTGTCGTCCAGGATAAGGATGGGCGCCTGTTTGAGCAGGGCACGGGCAATCGCCGCCCGCTGCCGCTGACCGCCCGACAGCGTGATGCCGCGTTCGCCGACCAGAGTGTCGTAGCCCTGCGGGAAATCGACAATTTCGTCATGAATGGAGGCCAGCCGCGCCGCCTCCTCAATCTCCCCCTGGGTCGCCGTCTCGCGGGAAAAGCCGATGTTCTCGCCTATGCTCGTCGAAAACAAGAACCCGTCCTGTGGCACGTAGGCTATCGCCTGGCGAAGATCGGCCAGCGCCAGGTCGCGGACGTCAATGCCGTCAATAAAGACCGTACCCGGGGGCGGATCAAAGATGCGTGGCAAGAGATTGACCAGCGTGGTCTTGCCGCTGCCGGTGCGCCCGATGATGCCCAGGGTCTGTCCGGCCGGGATGTGAAATTGAACCTGGCGCAGCACGGCCCGGTTCCCTCCCGGATAGCGGTACTCGGGAAGGCGCACCTCGACCTCGCCCTTGATGTGCCCGGGCTGAACCGGCTTAGGCGCATCGGCAATGTCCGGCTCTTCCGTCAGCAGCACGGTCAAGCGCCGCAGAGAAGCGGAAGCGCGCTGGAAATTGTTAAACACAGAGCCCAACTGCTGCAGCGGCTGGATCATCATCGTCAGGTACAGCGTGAAAGCCACGAACTCGCCCAGGTGGATGCGCCCAGAGACGGTCAGGTAGCCGCCATAGAGCAGGGCAATGGCAAAGCTGATGGAACCCATCAAAGGAATGAGTGACTGAAACGTGGCGCTGCGACGAAACATCGCCATCTGCCGTACCACAATGGCGTCCAGGCGGGTCCGGAAGCGGCGGGCCTCGACGGCCTCGTTGGACGTTGCTTTCACGACGCGGATGGCCGACAGGCTCTCCTCGGCCAGGTCCGCGACGTCCGACAGAGCCTCCTGTACCTGGCGCGAAGCGTCGCGCAGGCGCGGGCCGAGGAAGACGACAAACAAGGGGACAAACAAAATAGGAATAATGGCCACCAGGGTCAACTTGACACTGACCGTACGAAAGGTCATGTACAAGGCCGACAACAGCAGGAAGACGGCGTTGAACAGGATGTTCATACCGCCGGACAAAGCATCCCGGACAGCGCGCACGTCATTGAGCGCGTGATTCAGCAGATCGCCGGTGCTGCGCCTGTGGAAATAGGCGGCCGACAGCCGCTCCCAGTGCAGGAACATCCGCTCCCGCAGCTGGTATTCAAAGGCGCGCCCCAAGTGCCCGTTCATCAACTGGCCGATGCCGTACAAGACCATATAGAGAGCGCCGATGGCGAGCAGGGTGAGGCTGTACATCGCAATGCTGTGCCCCGTCAGCCGTCTGGCCTGCAGCGCGTCCGTGAAATTACCCAAGACGTACGGAAACTGTACGGTAACGATTTCCGACGCAATGATGGACAGGCTGGACAGCCCGTAGGCCCACTTTTTGGACCACAGAAAGCTGCGCAGCAGAGACTTTGGGTCGTCGATAAGTTCCACCCCCCAACGCGGTCGAAATCATCCGCCTACGACTGAACAGGGCCGCTTCCATCGGCGAATATTACGTACCACAGATAGTTTACCTCATAAAGGAGAACGAAGGCACGCCGGCGCCGCCGCCCAAAGGCCGGCAGGGCTGCCCGGGAAACCCCGTGCAGCCCTGTATGCCCTGTATGCCGGCCTCCTGGCGACCAGCTCGGACGACCCTTTGGTACCTGTTCCGAATCCTCGACGTACCTATTTCGGATCCTCTACGCCATCGCGCCCCCGGCCGGCCAGCGGTGTCCGTGCGCCGGTTCAAGCCTCGCCGTAGCGGGAAATCCGCTCCTGGATGGTCTTTTGTTGGGCCTCAAAACCCGGCTTGCCGAGCAGAGCGAACATGTTCTTCTTGTAGGCCTCGACACCGGGCTGATCAAACGGGTTGACACCAAGCAGCAGGCCACTCATGGCGCAGGCCAGTTCAAAGAAGTAGAACAGTCCGCCGAGGGCGCGGGCGCTCCGGTCGGGTACCGATACCAAGAGGTTGGGGACACCGCCGTCCGCGTGCGCCAGCGCTGTCGCCAGCCGCGCCTGGTCGTTGACCCAGGAGATCCCGCGGCCGGCCAGGTATTCCAACCCGTCGTCCAGCGTCGGGTCCGACGGCACCTGCACTTCACTTGCGGAACGCTCAATCTGCACAACCGTCTCAAACAAAGTGCGCAGGCCCTCCTGCACGTACTGGCCCAGCGAGTGCAAGTCGGTCGTGAAGCCGAGGGAAGACGGATAAATGCCCTTTCCGTCCTTGCCTTCGCTTTCCCCGAACAACTGCTTCCACCATTCCGCGAACTGGCGCAGGGCCGGTTCGTACACCGCCAGCACCTCTGTCGTCTTGCCGCGCCGGTATAGGACGTTGCGGACCGCGGCATAGCGGTACGCGGCGTTGTCCGCCAAAGACGGGGTGTTGAGCGCCTCTTCCATCTCCGCCGCACCTGTAAGCAGCTCACGAACATCGATGCCGACCGAGGCAAGTGGCAACAGGCCGACAGGAGTCAGGACCGAGTAGCGACCGCCGACGTCATCGGGAACGACGAATGTCCGATATCCCTCCTCCTCGGCCAACTGACGCAACGCCCCCTTGGCTCGGTCGGTGGTCGCCACGATACGCTGGCGAGCCTCCTCTTTCCCCGCGCGCTTCAGCAGCCAGGCGCGCAGAACGCGGAAAGCCACCGCCGGCTCCGTGGTCGTTCCCGACTTCGAAATGACGTTGAGCGTCACCCGCTTGCCCTCGAGCACGCGCAAAAGGTCGTTCAGCGCATCGGCGCTCAGGTGGTTGCCGGCGAAATACAATTCCGGCCCCTTGCGTACGGCGGCCGGAAGCTGATTGTAATACTCCGGTTGACACCACTCAAACGCGGCCCTGGCCCCCAGGTACGATCCGCCAATGCCGATGACCACCACGGCATCCGACTGTTCCCGAATTTGCGCCGCGGTTTCCAGCAGGCTGTCCAGGCCAGAGTTGAGAGTTTGAGAGGGTAAGTGAAGCCAGCCTAAAAAATCGCCGCCCGGAACCTGTCCCTGGTGCAGGCGACTGTGCCACGCATCCACCATCGGCTGCAGCTGCAGCCATTCGTGCTCCGCCGCGGCACCGCCGACAAACCTCAGATCCAGCTGAACCATGTCTGTCTGCACTCCCTCTCCTAGCGTGATCGCCAGCTATCACTCTACCAATCCCGGCAAACGATAACAAGCTCCTGTGGCCTCGCCCGCACAGGCGCCCGCCCCACGCGCATGTCGCGCTTGGCGGAAGCCCTGGTGCGTCAGCGCAGAACCACGCCCGCCGCCGCGTAGGCCAGCGTGCAAGCAGCGGCCACCCAGAGGGCGGCGCGCAGTTTCATGCGCGCGTAGTCCATCACAGGCAGGCGCATGACGGTCGCCATCGCCACCGTGTTGTCGCTCAGCGGCGAGGCAAAGCCGCCAAACGTGCCGCTCGCAAACACCGCGCCGACAATCAGCGGCAACGCCGTGTGCGTGGTGGCCGCGAGGCTGAAACCGAGCGGCAACAGGATGCCCCAGGTGCCGAAGGACGATCCGATGACGTACGAGATCGCGGATCCAAATAGGAACAGGACCGGCGCTATCAGGCTGGTGGGCACCAGGTGGCCTATCGTCCGCTCCACGTACGTGTTGAAGCCCAGGTCGGTGGACACCGCCGACACGGCCCAGACCAACACCAAGAGTACGTTGACACCCATCATCTCATTGCCGCCCTGCAGCACGCCGAACAAAATCCGGTCCACCGGTTGCCTGCGCGCCGCGTACCAGACCGTGCTGACGAGCAGCGTCAGCAGGAGCGCCTCCAACATCGCCCTGGCCGCGTTGGCCTGAGCCAACGCCGCCCACAAGCCAGGAGCTCGCGCGTGACCGTCCCACCAAGTGAGAAACAGCGTCAACCCCAATAAGAGACCGAGCGGCAGGACGAGATTGAAGGTGTCCGGCGGCACCCGCTCAGCCACCAACTCCATCACATCCGGATAGGAATCTTCAGCCTCCCTGTCCGCTGTGGACAGAGCGCCGGCCGGAGCCCCAGCAGCCTGCCTGACACCCGCACGCACAGGCGGAGCCAGTTCCCCGGCGGCTTCCAGGTACGCTACCTGAGGGGCGACACGCAGGCGCATGCGGCCATTCCCGCCGTGCTGTTGCGAATCAAGAGTTGCCCTGTCTTGGGAATCGGCCTCGTTCGCCGCCGCGGCGCGGGGCTCACGCACAAAAAAGGTCCGGTAGAGCGCGAAGAAGATCATGGCGATGGCAAAAAAATTCAAGGGAATGCTCATGAGGTAGAGCCGGTACGGAGAGCCTGCGACCGCCTGGTGCCGGCCGGCGGTGGCGATGAGCCCGACCATGTAGCCGACGAACGCGGTGCCAATCGGAATCAAGGCGCAGACCGGAGTGGAGGTCGCGTCAATCACGAAGGCCACCTTTTGCGTGGCCACCTTGAGCCGCGAGAACACCCTTTCCATCACAGGCGCTACGGTGATAATACGAAAATCGGGAGCCATAAAGGTCACCAAAGAAGAGAGCCACGTCACCGCAAAGGCGCCCCGCTCCGTTCGCACGCGCTGGCTCATCCACTCGGCGAAGCCGGTCACTCCGCCTGTGACGCGCACCAAACCTACGAAGGCGCCAAACCCATACAGAAACACCAGCAGGCGCAGGTTGTCCGGAACCGCAATCTCCTTAACAATGTACGACAGCAAGGCCTGTATGCCGGCCAAGGGGGCCGGGTGGAGCATGTATGCTCCTGTCAACAGCCCGAGCATCAGCCCGGGCAAAACCTGGCGCGTCACCAGGGCAACCGGGATGACGACCAGAAACGGCACAGCAGACCAGATGCTCGCATGCACGATGCGTCCCTCCCACGTGGAACCTCACCGTGCATAAGGTGCCACGCGCAGGCAAAATCATGCGGTGCAGGCATCACCTGATTGCCTGCACGGTGGACGGGACAATCTCCCAAGGAATTCCGAAACGCCCATCAATGAACCACAGTGAGAGAAGTCTCCACCACCGGCGGATGCTCAGCCAACAGGGATGGCCCAATGGACCCGCTGCTCATAACTGCCGGCCTGCGGCCCTGCATGAATCGTCACGTAGACACGATGGGTGGCCGGGCGATACACGGCGTCCGCCTCTGTAACGGTGCGGGCCAATTTGGGATCATGATAGACCACCGTAAGGTTGGTGCCCCCGTCCAGTTCCGCGTAGACATGCATCCACTTCACCACGTCCTGGCGGAGGTTCCCCCCCTTGGGCGGCTGATTCAACTGCAGCACACAAAAGTCGGTCTGGAACCCGGTCGCGTCGGTGGTGATCTCAGCCCGTCCGAGGTGGTGCGAGAGGACATAGGCAGCAAACTCCGAGGAATGTTCCGCCCGCAGGCGCAATGCTTGTCTGGTCATGACCGCAAAGGCCACGGCAAACAGGACGACAATCAAGCCTCCCGACAGGAGCAACAGGCGGTTGCGTCGAACCCGCGCACGCGAGGATGCGGATGTTGAGATCAAGGGCAGCAGCCTCCCACAACCTACAGCCTCTTTCGAATTTACCGTAACCGAGGCCATAGGAGAAGTCCATGCCAATTCAGGGGCTGGACAGCCACCAATTCTCGATGTGGTACAAAGACCCTTGCGCCAAACTCGGTTCCGGCGCATCGGCAGCCCGCCAATGCACCCGCGACGAGTAGCCCATCGGCGTCCCGTACTGATACAGGAACACATACGGAGGGTCCTCGGAGAAGTCCTTCGCAATTTGCCCATACACCCGCTCCCGATCCTGCTCGTTCACGGTGCCATTCCCGGCTATCCACAGTTGATCGGTTTGAGGGTTTTTGTACCATCCTATGTTGTTTCCGTAGGGCGGAAAGTATTTGGAACTGAAAATCGATTCCTGGTCCGGGTCCGGTGTGTCCAGAGACCAAGCCAGCAATACGGCCTGAAACTTGCCCGGCTTGAGGTTCTGATTCATCCAATCCGAAAAATCGACAGCTTTCGGAATGACCTCAATCCCGACCGCCTTCAGTTCCCGTTTCACCACCGCAACCGTCTGTTCACGCCGCGTGTCCCCGGCGTTGTACTGCAGCTCGAAGCGGAACGGATGGCCATCCTTCTCCAGCACGCCACCCGGCCCCGGCTCCCACCCGGCGGCTTTGAGCAGGCGCTTCGCCTTAGCCGAGTTGTAGGTGTAGTGTGTGGCTTGGTTGTCCACGTCGTACCACGTATGCGGCAGAAACGGCGAATCGATGACCGCGCCGTCACCCTCGAGAATGGACCGCACCATCGCCTTGCGATCCAGGGCGTAATAGATGGCTTGACGTGTTGTCGGGTCGGCGAACGGATCAAAATCACCTGGGAAATTGGTCGCGTTGAAGTTAAAAGCTATGAACTCGTACTGCGGACCCGGTTTGGCGAGAACCCGGACGTTGCCACTCTGCCGCACCGTGCCAAGCTGGTCCCACGGGATGGTCGTATCCATGTCCACATCGCCCCGCATCAACGCCTCGGTCAACGCGTTCCCGGAGGCATAGATCTTGTAGACGACCTTCTTGATGCGCGGCTTTGGACCCCAATAGTTGGGACTTTGGTCAAATTCAAGATACTGCTTCGGCTTCCAAGCTTTCCACCGCCACGGTCCATCGGACACCGTATGGCTCGGATCCATACCGAACGCCGCCTCTCGCAAACGGCTCGCGGGCACACCTTTCAACACATGTTCGGGAATCGGCATCAGCTCGGCCAAATAGTCGCCAAACGGGGCGTACACGCTGTCCAACGTGATGCGCACCGTGTGCGCATCCACTTTGTGGAGGCTCTTCACCTTGTCAAACTCTGTACGATCCGGAGAACCAACCTTGGAGTTCCTAATCATCTCAATGGTAAAGATGAGGTCATCCGCTGTCACCGGCTTGCCGTCGCTCCATCTCGCGTTGGTCTTCAGCTTGACGGTGTACGTCCTGCCATCTTTGCTGATTTCCAGCGGCGCGGCCGCCAGGTCCCAAGGTTCTACCGTGCGACGGCCCTGGCGGTCGAAATCATAGAGCGGGGCATATACGAGCGTCGCCGCCCCTCGAGAGACGGCATCCGTGATATAAACCGGATTCAAGGTAGTGATATCCGTAAGCGATCCGTAGGTCAGCGTGTCTGGTCTGCCGCTGGTCGAGGACTGCGTGGCCAAACTCGCTTTCGTCCCCCTGCTGCACCCACCCACAGCCAGGGTGAGCAACACAGCCGTTGCCGCGCTGACCGTCACAGCCCAGGTGCGTTTGTGCATCTCCCAACCTCCTCGACCACCATACTGTGAATTCTATCCCTCGGCAGCACGGTCGTAAAGTTGGCCGTGGACCACGGCACACACTGGGCGCATAACGCCGTCGACCTGCCAAATTCGATGGACGACTAGAGCGCCTGAAGCAAGCAGGTGAACAGAGTACGCAAAGCTATTTCTCAAATGTAGGATCGAAGGCATCCCGCAATCCATCCCCGATGAAGTTCATGCACAGGATGGTTAGGGTTATGAGGAACGCCGGCGGAATCCACGCCCAGGGTTCCGATTGCAAGACCAAGAAGTTGAGCGCCCCACTGAGTACATTGCCCCACGACGGTGACGGCTGCTTCACGCCAAATCCGACAATCGCCAGGGCGGCCTCCGCACCAATGAGATTCGACATTAGCAAGGTCGCGTTGACCACCAGGGGTCCGATACTGTTAGGCAGCATGTGCTTCAGTATAATCCTCCACACCCCGGCTCCAACGGTTTGCGCCGCCAACACATATTCACTCTCACGCAGGCTGAGGAACAGTCCTCGCACCAGGCGAGCGATGGCAGGCCACGATGTGAAGGCAATGACACATATCAGCAACCATATGTTCGAGAAGTTGAAGACCGCCACAATCACGATGATGAGCAGGATGAAAGGGAAATTGAACATGAAGTCACAAAAGCGCATGATTATCGAGTCTATCCAACCGCCGTAGTAGCCGGCCAGGCCTCCCAGCACGATGCCGATGACCATGACGAACACCATGTCCACGAATCCAATCAGCAAATCCGCCCGACCTCCATACAAGTCGCGCGCCAGGTAGTCAATTCCCTGGTCATCCGTGCCGAGAAGGTGCTGCGCAGATGGAGGTTGGTCCGCTATCATCAAGTTGACCTGACGGGGATTCCAGTGGGTGAGCAGAGGAGCCGCCAGGCTCATCGCTACGATTAGGAGTAGCACAATTACGCTGGCTACAGCCATCTTGTTTTTCATAAACCGTTCCATGGCCAGGCGGTTGGGGCTTTTACTGGAACGTCGTGCATTCAGCTTTCCGGGGTCGGTGGATGTTTCCGGAATCAACATATTCGTCGCCATGCCGAGCCCCCCAATCAATCGTAACGGATCCGTGGATCCACCACCGCGTAGAGAATGTCCGCAATCAAATTGCCAATCAACACCCCGATCGCAATCAACAACGTCGTGGCCATGATGACGTTGTAGTCTTGTGTGGTGGCCGCTTGCAGCGTCACATACCCCATCCCCTGATACGCAAACAGGTTCTCCACAATGACCGCCCCGCCAATTAGACCGCCGATGTCAAAGCCAAACTGGGTGACGATAGGAATCATGCCGTTGCGAAAGACATGCTTGCGAAAGACCTCGCCCTCCCGCAGTCCTTTCGCGTAGGCCGTGCGTGTGAAATCGCGCCTGGCCACATCGAGCATGCTGCCGCGAGTGTAGCGACTGTACACGGCGCTGGATGTCAGGGCCACGCTCAGTGCCGGCAACAGCGCATGATAAATGTGATCCATCAGCGTCCCAGCGTCTGGTCCGGTCCCCACCGCATTCTGAGACGGAAATATCGGCAACTTGATAGCCAACAGATAAATGGCAAAAATACCTACAATATAGTAAGGTATGGAAAACAATATCAGGTTGACGACGGAAGCCGTGTTATCAAAACCGCCGTACGGATTCCGTGATTGATAAATACCGAGCGGAACCCCGATGATGAGGATAAAAACCTCAGCCATGGCGGCCAAGAGCAGGGTATTAACCAATGCGGGACCGATTACATCGCGAACAGGCACATGTTGAGAAAAGCTATAACCCCAATTGCCTTGCACGAAATTCCGCAACCAGATTACATATTGCTGCCAGAGTGGCTTGTTGAGTCCGTTGATCT
Source organism: Alicyclobacillus kakegawensis NBRC 103104 (assembly GCF_001552655.1). GTDB lineage: Bacteria > Bacillota > Bacilli > Alicyclobacillales > Alicyclobacillaceae > Alicyclobacillus_G > Alicyclobacillus_G kakegawensis. The sequence continues at coordinate 20,169 of NZ_BCRP01000028.1, forward strand.
CGCGCAAATGCTGTTTGAGCTGATCGATGTTCTGAATGCGGGGATTGAGCATCCCGTCTATCGCGTTTCCAGGAGCTGCGTGCATCAGCAAAAAGACGAATACGGTGATGGCAAACAGCATCGGAATCATGCCGAGGAGCCGACGTAAAATATAGGCTCCCATAGGGTCCCCTCCCTGAAGTCAGTTGGGCGGGGCCTGGGCCCCGCCCTGCCCGCTACCGAGCGAGCAGCAACAAACACAGCCGCTACTGCGAAATCCACCAATCCTGGATGTCCGTCTGCCCGCTTGGGGTCGCCCCTATCAACCAATCGCTTTGAGGAATATGGACTCTTTTATTGTACGCCCAGATGTCGTCGCGGTTGTAGATGAACAGCATCGGGAGCTGTTGATTTACGTACAGCTGCCAATTCACAAAGGCCTGCCTGCGATAGTTCTTGTTGAACGCCTTTTCGCTGAACGTCTTTTCAATCAGCGCGTCATTGTGGGGATCCTTCCACTGGTCGAAGTTCTGGGCATCGTTCGACATCCATACGCCGCGCGGATCCGGATCAACCGTGAGAGAATTGGCCAAGAAGAACATATCGAGTTTCGGGTCCTTCGTGCTCATTCTCTTCAGCATCGTGTTGAAGTCAAGCGGTGTATCGGTCACCACGTGCAGGCCGACCTTCTGCAAATCGCTGGCGACTTCATCGCAAATGGCTTGAACTTGCGGGCTGCCACTGGAGAAAACCAAATGGTACGTCTCAGCCTGGCCGGTCTCGGGATCAATTCTCCATTTCTGCCCCTTAGGCAATTTGAACCCGGCTTCGTCCAGGAGCTGCTCCGCCTTTTTCGGGTCATACTTGTAGGTGTTCATGCCCTCCTGCGGCGTCGCGCTCGCCCAGGTATTGGGCAGTAGCGGACCGTAGGCCGGCTTTGCCAGTCCCTTGTACACCCCCTGGCAGATGGCCTCTCTATTAATCGCGTATTCCATCGCCTGGCGCAGCTTGACATTTTGGAACTTCGGCTTATCCATTCGCAAACCGACATAACCATAACTCAATGCCGGCTGCGCATGGGTTCCTAAATTAGGATCTTGTTTCATTTTTACAAAGGAGTCAAAGTCAAGATTGTTACCCTCGATGTTCATGTCTATCTGCCCGTTCTCAAGCAGAGTAGGCAGCACGTTCTCGCTTACATACTTAAGCACGATCTTTGAGATGTGCGGTTTCCCTTTGTAATAATTTTCATTTGCTTTGTATTCAACATTGCTCTGCCCGTTCACCTGTGTGGGGACATACGGACCAGAAACCACGGTCGGCTTCTTGTCGAAACTGGCATCCTGCCACTGGTCAAATGGCGTTTTGCCCCATACGTGGGATGGAAATGGTATCCAATTCGCGACGTAGTTCGCAATAAACGCCGGATCCGGCTTCGACACGGTGACCTGGAATTCTTGATCGCTGATCTTCTTGAACCCGCCCGTGTCGGCGAACGATTTCACAGTGCCCTTGAGGACTTGGTCGGACCCCTTCAACGGACTGACGAGGTAACCGTATTCGCCCTGGAATTGGTCCTGATAGGCCTTAGAGCCAATAAAGTTCAAGAACAACAAGACATCGTCGGAAGTAATAGGTTTCCCATCCGACCAGTGCGCCTTGGGATTCAGTTTGACGTCCAACGTCTTGTGCGTGCTGTCCGTGTATTTCCAAGATTGAGCTATCTGGGGTTTGACGCTTAGATTGTTATCCCAAGTCATCAGGCTGTCAAACGACAGACCCCACATCGCGAAGGTGGGGCTTGCATCGTTCATCAATGGGACCCACATATCCTCCCACTTGGTCGTTTCCCCTAAAGTCAGTGTTCCTCCGTTCACAGGCTTGTTGTTGGAGCTGCCGGTTGAGGTGTTTCCTCCGCCGCTGCCGCTTGCGCAGCCGGAAATGCACACAGTGAGTGATGCGGCCATGGCCATTGTTGCCAGCGAAGCTTTCCCTAGCGATTTCATTCCTTGTCCCCCTTTACATTCAAAAAACCACAATATATCTTCAACGCCCCATCACTGGTTCATGTAGAAAAGACTAGGGCCCCTCGCCCGCAACGCACCCGCCTCAGGCATGCAGGTGGCACGCTACAAAGTGCCCCGGCCGGACTTCCCGCATCTCGGGACGTTGAATTCTGCACTCATCCATCACCCGAGGGCATCGGGTATGGAATGGACAGCCTGCAGGAGGATTGGATGGGCTCGGTACATCCCCCTGTAAGATGATTCTCTCTCTCCTCCCCCGGCGTTTGGGCTCCGGAGCCGCCGACAGCAAGGCCACCGTGTACGGATGCAGCGGGTTTGTATAGAGCTCCCTCTTACTGGTTAACTCCACCAAGTTCCCTAAGTACATGACCCCCACTCGATCACTGATGTGGCGGACGACCGCAAGATTGTGCGAGATGAAAATATAAGAGAGGTTGAATTCGTTTCGAAGATCGGCCATCAGGTTCAATATCTGAGCTTGAATGGATACATCCAAAGCCGATACGGCCTCGTCCGCGACAATCAGTTTAGGGTTGAGAGCGAGGGCTCGGGCAATACCGATTCGTTGCCTCTGACCACCCGAAAATTCATGCGGATACCGCAACCGGTCGTCCGCGTGCAGGCCCACAGTCTCCAGAAGTTCACATACGCGCTCCACGACCTGCTTGCCCGTCATCTGTGTGTTCACCACTAATGGCTCAGCAATGATGCTTTGTACCGCCATTCTTGGATTGAGGGAGGAATAAGGGTCTTGAAAGATCATCTGCAGATTGGAGCGGATTCGGCGTAATTCTCGGCCACGCAGGCGCGTGATGTCCTGACCGTCAAAGATGATTCGCCCGGAGGTTGGTTCCACCAACCTCATCACCATGCGCGCCACAGTCGATTTCCCGCAGCCTGATTCGCCCACGATGCCGAGAGTTTCCTTCTCCTGTACGGTGAAAGACACTCCGTCGACGGCTCTCACATGACCGACCGTGCGTCTTAAGAGTCCCGACGTGATGGGAAAGTGTTTCTTGAGATCCACCACCTGCAGCAACACATTCCCCGTGCTCTTGCTATCTCCGGAAGAGACCTGCGGTGCGCTCACGACCTTTTCCATGCGGCATTCTCCTTACACAAGGCCACAGCGGACCAGATGTCCGGGACGGATTTCACGTAATTCGGGCGGCCGTTCGCGGCAACTCGTCTGAACCAGCGGACACCGGTCGGCAAACCGACATCCTACCGGAAATTCGCGTGCATCGGGTACCGTACCGGGAATGGAATACAGTTTCTCCGCCTCATCGTCCAAAGACGGGATTGACGCCATGAGCCCCTTCGTGTACGGATGCAACGGATGAGCAAACAACTCGTCCGCCCCGACCGACTCCACGACCTGTCCCGCATACATGACGACTACATGGTCTGCCATTTCTGCCACCACCCCCAGATCGTGAGTGATCAGGATGATAGCCGTGCCAAAATCGTCTCGCATGCGTTTCATGAGCTCCAGTACCTGTGCCTGGACTGTCACGTCCAACGCGGTGGTCGGTTCGTCGGCGATGAGCAGCTTCGGGTCACAGACCATCGCCATGGCAATCATCACGCGCTGACGCATTCCTCCCGACAGCTGATGCGGATACTCAGAGACGATTTCGTCTGCTCGCGGGACGCCGACAACCCGCAGCATTTCCACAGCTCGCTTCATGGCCTCCCGCTTGCCGATTTTCCTGTGCCGAATCAATACCTCAGTAATTTGCTCGCCAACCCGTAACACAGGATTGAGCGCCGTCATGGGTTCCTGAAAGATCATGGAAATCTCGTTTCCCCGGATATCGGACATCTGTTGTTCTGTGAGTTGAACCAGATCCTTGCCCGCAAATTTGATCTTGCCGCTGACAATCTGTCCACGGGGCTTAGGAACGAGACGCATGATGGACAAGGACGTCATACTCTTGCCGCATCCCGATTCCCCCACAATACACACGATCTGCCGTGGATACACTGTGAGATCGATGCCATCCACCGCGCGCACCTGCACATCTTTGTTGATGAAGTACGTCCTAAGGTCTTCAATGGCAAGCAACGGCTCCACTGCCACCCAACCTCCTCATGCAACAGGCAGGCGGTCCTGCTGATCCCCCATCCACGGCAACACAAATATGTCATAATTTCGTAGATATAGAAGCCGCATGCCGCCCATCAATCCAGTGGCCTTGTGTGACCGAATCGCCTTCCCTTTATTTAGACAATTATATTCTCGACTGAATTCAGTCGCAAATAAGTCCTGTCAACTCAAGTAGCATCAAATTGACGGAAGTCGCGCAAGCATGGAATTCCGACCTGGAGAACTGTTGAAATCTATTCTATTTCAGAAAATGTCCCCCCGCAATCTTGAATTCCAGCATCACTCATTCCCTGTACCAAGAACGCGCGCTGGCGCTGCGATGGATAGCAGGTACCTTCGCGGATAAATGACAGAAAGTTCAATCTCTGCATCCGCCAGCGACGGCTGGTATACTGAGAACAGCAATCCATGCACGTGTGCTGGGAGGCGCCGGGACGCACCCGCCGACTGTACGCACATCCCAGGAGGTGACAGCATGCGCATCCTCCTCGTCGAAGACGAAAAGCGCCTGGCGGCGGCGCTCCTGCAGTTGTTCAAAGAGCACAACTACGCGGCCGATGTCGCCTACGACGGCATGACTGGATGGGACCTGGCGAGCACGAACAGCTATGACATCCTCATCCTGGACGTAATGCTGCCCGAGATGAACGGATTGGAGATTGTCCGTCAGGTGCGCGCACAGAAGTTGGACGTGCCCATTTTGTTGTTGACGGCCCGCGACGCGGTCAGCGACCGAGTAGCCGGGCTTGACGCGGGTGCCGACGATTATCTCGTCAAACCCTTTGCCAACGAAGAACTGCTGGCCCGCATTCGCGCCCTGGCTCGTCGTCCGGCCGCACTGGTGGGTACGGACGCCATCGCCGCCGGCCCGTTTCGGATAGACCTGGCGAGCCGCGAGGCGACTCGGAATGGACAGCCGCTCAACCTGACTGCCAAAGAGTTCCAGTTGTTAGAACTGTTCATTCGCAACCACGGCAAAGTCCTGGCCAAGGACCTCATTTTGGACCGGGTTTGGGGGCCGGATGCGGACGTAATCGCCAATGCGGTGGAAAATTACGTTCACTTCCTGCGCAAGAAGATTGACCAGCCGGGACAGCCTTCCTATATTGAGACGGTGCGCGGCGTAGGCTATGTTTTTAAAATCCCTGAATGACAAGGGCGAGTTCCTGTGTTCAATCGTGTTCGGTTGCAATTGACCGCACTCACGGTCACCCTGTTTGCGGTCCTGTACGCGCTCTCCGCGTACGCCATCTTTTCCATCGTGCATCGCGCTGTATTGCACAATGTTGATTCCCAGCTGGTGTACGCCATCCACCAGTTCGAGGGCAATCCAAACCGCATGGCGGACCTTCCCCCCAACACCTACTGCATCGTGCGCGAGGGACCCTTGGTTAACACCAACGCCAGCTATCAGCTTGTCAGGTTCCTGCAAAACTGGCTGCAACACCAGGACCCCGACGAGAGCATTGTGGCGGACATACACGGACCCAATGGAACGGTGTACAGGATCTATTACCAACCATTCCTCGACGCTGGCGGCCAGGTCTTCTACATCCTCTTGGCGCAGAACGTCAACCGCGAATGGGCGGTGCTGAACCAGCTGCGGGCCGTGCTTTGGTGGGTGGGCGCCAGCGGCGCGCTGGCCGCGGCGGTGCTCGGTTTCTGGCTGGCCGCCCGCGCGCTGCTGCCCATCCGCAAAGCGTACCAGCGGCAGACCGAGTTCGTCGCCGACGCCTCGCACGAACTGCGCACGCCGTTGGCGGTGATACAGTCCAACCTGGATATTGTCCTCAACCACAGCGACCAATCGGTGGTCGACAACCTGGAATGGATTCAGAACGCCCGCGGCGAGGCCCGACGCCTCACGAAACTGGTGGAAGACCTGCTGACCTTGGCCCGACAAGATGCCGACAAGGCCTTACTACGCCGCGACAGGGTGGACACGAACGCGCTCGTGCACCGTCTGATTGAATTATTCCTACCCCTGGCCGACGCCCGGAACGTTCATCTTTCAGCGGACGTGGAGCCTGGCGTCATGATCTTGGGGGATGGCGACCGACTCCACCAGCTGTTCGTCATCCTGATTGACAACGCCATCAAGTACAACCGTCCCGGTGGACAGGTTTCGGTGCGCGTCCGCGCGAGCCGCAACTGGGCGCTGTTTCATGTGGAGGACACCGGCATCGGCATCCCGGAAGCAGACCTGCCCAGGGTGTTCGAACGCTTTTTCCGGGCCGATCCCGCCCGGCAGCACGAGGAGACGACCGGCGCCGGACTCGGTCTGTCCATGGCCCAGTGGATTGTCGAGGCCCATAAGGGGCGAATTCGGGTGGATAGTGTGGAGGGCAAAGGCACCACGGTCAGCGTGCAGCTGCCGCTGGCTGCACGCGGGAGCGACGCCCCGGCCAAAGGCGAGAAAGGCTGAGCCCCCGCACTACGCTCATACCTGGTACAAGCGGTGGATGACGTCGGCCAGCTCCAGCGCCGCCGCTTTCGCGTTGGCGGCAGCATCCTCCTCCCACGGATGATGCGGCAGGAGATCACGCAAGGTCACCGCCGTATCCGGTTGCACCCGGTAGTCTTGTCCGGCGATGGTGTAAAACTCGTTAATCCAACCGAGCGCCGGCCTCAGGGCGATGTCCACCGTGATGCAGGCATGGGCCAACACAAATCCCGGGTGGCGCGAAGCCATACCAGCCAACCCGCCGCGCCAGGCCTGGGCGGTCCCAATCAGTTTGCGCCCGCCTGCCAGCACGTTGTAGGATCCATCGCAGTAGCTACCGGGGAGTTCCCCCGTCGCCGCGGAAACATTGTGGTCAGCCAGCCAGGCCAACAGCGGCCGGCACAGCAAGCGGTAATAGGCGTCCGTCGTTGCCGCCGCGTGCGTACGTGGGAGGATGAAGGACAGGTGAAGTACGCCATCCCCCTGCGGGACCGCGGTGCCGCCCGTCTGGCGGACAATGACGTCCAGCCCCTTGTCCCGCAGCGCCTGGGCGGCCGCCTGCCCACGGTCGCCGGCGACGTCCCTGCGGCTGACCGCGATGCCCGGGTTATGGGCGGATCGCCACAAGCGAATGAGCGGCGGGGATTCACCTCTTGCCACCGCCTGCCCCAGCTGCATCTCCAGATCGGCGTTGTACTGCCCATCCTCTAAGGCTTCGAGGAAACTGAATTCCACCGTCTCGGGCAACAAGCTGCGTTCGTCCGTCGTCAACATGCCCACCGGCCTCCCCCATCCGTGACCATCTGCCGGCTACCACTATACCAAATCGAGCTTGATCGCGAAAAAAGCGCCCCGGCGCACCTCCATGCGGCCGGGGCTGGAAAGATGTATGACGACCGTACGCTCAATCGAGCACCCGTGTGCATTTGGTCAATTTCGGTTCCCAGTAAGACGTGTCCAGCGACTGGTAGCACACGCCTCCATGGACGGTGGCGGAGATGAACTGGCCGCCGCCGGCCCAGATGCCAACGTGTGAATACACATCTCCCGTGGTGTTGAAAAAGACGAGGTCTCCAGGCTGCAGCTCTGAGACGGAGATTTTCTGGCCGACCTGTGCCTGTCCCGCCGCGTCACGCGGCAGCTTGATGCCAAAGTGCGCGTACACGGTCTGCACCAGCCCGGAACAGTCCCATCCACTGGTCGATTCCCCGCCGTACAGGTACGGATCGCCCAGGAACTGCTTTGCGTAATTCACGACCGCCTGCCCGCTCACCGCCTGGGTCACCGTCTTCGGCGGCAGTCCGCCGCGCGAGGATAGCGACGTTCCGCCGCTGTTGGCCGACTCGGCCGGGCTTTGTGTAACCGAGGCAGAAGCGGTGCCGGAGAGGCGCAGGGACATGCCCGGATAGATCAGATTCGGGTTGGCAATCGAATTCCAGGCAACTAAATTCGCCACGCTGACCTGGTAGCGTTGGGCAATCGACCACAGCGTATCGCCCTTGCGTACGACATACGCTCTGGCACTGTTTGAGGACGTACCGACAGAGGTCGCGGCGGTCGAGGACGCATCACCCGACAAACGGAGGACCTGGTTAGGATAGATGAGATTGGGGTTGGCCAAGTGGTTGTACGCCACCAGTTGAGAAACCGTGAGACCGTGTCTGCGGGCGATGGACCAGACACTGTCTCCCGGCTTGACCGTGTACGTGGTGGCGGCCCAGGCGCTGGTTACACCGACCGTCCCTGCCAACGCGCTGCCCACGACAATCCCCAACATGCTGCGGCCAAACCGCGTTCGCCGTACCGACGAACGACGGAGATGACGCGGCTGTCTGCGGTGTCGCTTGCGGTGTTTCACTTCATCAACTCCTTGTGTTGTTTTGCGAGGGTCATTACCACATCCGGGAATCTGGCCGACAAAGCCAGCATCGTTCGAAGGTGGCTCCCCCGTTCGTATCTCGCAATGGGACTCGTAGGATTGATATATTGAGAGGTTTTGTCGCTAGTGTAACGAGATTTGTCGAACGGCTCAAGCCGTAGTTTTTTACAGACTTCCGTTCATGAAGAAAGACTACAGCTTTCTGGAACTTCTAGAACTTCTAGCGTGGCTCCCCGGACGTGCGCCACCACGACGCCAAGACGGAGGCAAACTGACCGGCGCACGCCGGCATATTGCCCTCCCGCCGGCCGATGAGTGTGATGGTGCGCGCCCCCAGTTCTTTGTCCACCGGTTGTATGACCCGTAGCCGCCCCTCTGCGACATCGTCCGCGACACAGGAGCGAGGCAGGCAGGACAGACCTACCCCCAATTGGACCAGGCGACTGATGCTCTCCAGACTGTCTGTCTCCATGGCGACCGTGAGGGACACACCGGCTGAACGGGCCAGGTCATCCACGATGCGGCGCAGGCCGGATCCCCTGCGCATCAGCACCAGCGGCTCACTCATCCACTCGCTGCGCGAAGCTCGACCGCGCTCGGCCAACGGATGCCCAGGCGCCGCCACCAACAACAGCTCATCGCGCAGCAGCGGGATGGTCCAACAATCCACCATGTCCTCGCCCACTGTGGTCACCACGCCCAGGTCAATCTCCCGCCGCTGCAGGGCCGCGGCAATCTCCTTGGACGATCCGCTCGTCACCTGAAACTGCACACGCGGGTGCTGGCGACGGTAGGCAGCCAAGACGGGCGGCAGCAGATAAATGGACGGGGTCAACCCGGCCCCCAGGTAGACCGTTCCCACGTCAGCGTCTGCGAGGGCGCTCAATTCGTCTCGCATCTTGTCATGCAGGCCCTGATGGCTCTTGGCGTAGCGATAGACCACGGTGCCGGCGCGGTTGAGGACCAGCCGCTTGCCCATCCGGTCAAACAACTTGACGCCCAAGCGCTCCTCCAACTGCTGCAGCTGCCGCGTCACGGTGGGTTGGGTTAGGTGCAGCTGTTCGGCTGCCTGCACCAGGCTCGACGATTCCACCACGGCAATCAACGTGCGCAACCAAGCATCCAAACCATATCCCTCACCTTCATTCGATTGATGGCGCGGCCTGCTATTATACGAAATCCGTATACAAAGTATACGGTAAATGAATTTTACACATAACACAATCGACCGTAGACTGGGAGGTGCACGAACGGTCTGCTGGCTCCATGACCGCGGTTTGGTCGAACGGTCGCGTCGGCGCAGCAGGCGCCGAAGCCACAGCCCGATTTTGCTGAACACGGAGGCGACGGATATGGTGCACGCGGTGGTAGGCGCCCAGTACGGAGATGAAGGAAAGGGGAAGATGGTCGACTATTTCGCCGTCGATGCCGACATGGTGATTCGCTACCAGGGGGGTGGCAACGCGGGCCACACGATTGTCAATGAACACGGCCGATTTGCCCTGCACTTGGTGCCCTCGGGTATCTTCAATCCTGACACCAAGGCGGTGCTGGGAGCCGGTGTGGTCATCCACCCGATGAACCTCGTCCACGAATTGAAATCGCTTAACGACGCTGGAATCTCCACGGACAACCTGATCATCTCTGAACGCGCCCACCTGGTACTGCCGTATCACATTTGGCAAGACGAATACGAGGAACTCGCGCGATCACGGAAAGTCGGAACGACTCGACAGGGCATCGGGCCAGCGTACCAGGACAAAGTTGGCCGCTTCGGCATTCAAATCGGCGAGATGCGCGACCTTGGACATTTCCGCAGCCGAGTTGAACAGGCCTACCAGGCGAAGATGGAACGCATGCCAGGTATGGCCGCGTTTGCCCAGCCATTTTCCGATATCTGGAGCGAATTGGTGGAGGCGCGTGAACACCTACTGCCCCACATTCACGACACGCTGCCCATCCTGCAAGCGGCGGTATCCTCCGGGAAATACGTGCTGCTCGAAGGCCAGCTCGGGATCATGCGGGACCTGGATTGGGGCGTCTATCCGTTTGTCACCTCTTCGTCGCCCATCGCTGGCGGCGTCCCGGCCGGGTGCGGCCTTCCTCCGCAAGCTGTAACACGCGTGACCGGCATCACAAAGGCCTACACGACGGCGGTTGGAGCGGGTCCATTCCCCACTGCGCTGAACGACGAATTCGGCAGGCACCTACAGGACAAAGGGCATGAATACGGCGCCACCACCGGCCGTCGACGTGATTGCGGGTGGCTCGACATCCCGACGCTGCGTTACGGCGCCTTTATCAATGGGTACACGGAGCTGGCCGTGATGAAACTGGACGTCCTCTCTGGTCTCCCGCAGGTGGCATTATGTGTTGCCTATGAACTGGACGGTCAGCGCTACGACTATCCTCTGCCGTCCTACCAGTTGGAGCGGGTGACCCCGGTGTACGAATGGCACGACGGATGGCAAGAGGACCTGTCCGACTGTCGTCGTTTTGAAGATTTGCCGGAGGAGGCGAAAGGCTTGATTCAGCGGATTGAAACCCTGGTCGGTGTGCCCATCCGGTTTATCTCCGTCGGGCCTGACCGTCGGCAAACGATTGTCCGCTGAGCCTGCCCACAGTGAATCGACAGGCGCGTCGCGTACGCGCCTTTGTTTCGGTCGCATTGGCCCTATCATTCGTGTCAACTCACGAAAAAATCTAACCGAAGGGGTAGGGATCACTCAAAAGAAAATCAAACTATATCGCCCTGCACCCAAGGGAGTTGGGGAGCCGGTTGCGGCTGGGTCCCTGTGGCCAAGGCGTCTGGTCCCAGTCTTAATAGCGTTTCCAGTTGGCGATGGATTTGCAGGGGATTCAGGCTGGCCGCCCATGAAGCCCAAGCCCGCCGTGTGGGCTCGTCCAACACACTGCTTTCCAGCAGACGCTGCAGCGGTGTCCGAGCTGTGTCAAAGGTCTTGTGGACTTTGCTGCCGCGGCGTTGCTTGTGGATGGTCTTACGGCCCGGGAGACAGGCGTTCGCATATGCGTCGAGCCATGCATATATCGTGTTCAGCCATTGCACGTGTTGGGGTGTATCGTAACGTTCGTAACCGACGACCTCACGGACCAAGACACGGTTCTTCTGCTCTACATGGGCGTTGTCGTTCTTCTTGTAGGGGCGGCTGCGCGTGAATTGCAGGCCGTGTGTCTTGGTAAACCTCAGGATATGGTTATTCAAGAATTCTGAACTGTTGTCGGTATGGAGCCCCCAAACAGGTCCCAGCCACTGGGCCAAGATGTGCTGTAAGGCTTCTAAGACAGCCTTTTGACTACGGCCCAGAACCGCTTGACGTCTGCTGTAGCCCGTCACGAAGTCGACGACGGAGAGGGTGTAGGCGAAATGTCCGATAGAAGAGCCGCCGTTGTGTTCGACCAGGTCAATCTCCAGCGCACCAGGTCGCTGCTCATTCCAGCGGTAGGTATCCACAGGAACCTCGGCACGGATCTTCGAGATAGCTCTAGTGGCCGTTGGGACCTTTTTCGTGCCAGGGCTGCGCCATGAGGCCATGCGCCGAGCCAAGGTGGCACGGCTGATCTGGGCCAGTTGACTGCGCACCTCATCGGTGAGAATGAGTTCGCCATGCGCGGCAAGCTGCTCTGCTGTGGATAACAACACTGGGTGCAGACGCTCAGCACAGGGATAGTCCAAGGCATCCCAGACGAGTTGAATGACCGACATGGCGGCCTCGTACTTACGTTTTCGAGGCTTGGCGGGTCGGCGCGCGGTCGTATTTGGAGGATGCCGCAGTACAGTAATGGCATGCTTTCTAGCATAACCGAGCGTGGTGACGACCTCGTCTATAATCTGGGATTTCTGGGATTTCGTCTTGGCCTTAGCGTAGCGTTCACCCATGCTGGTCAGGTACTCTCTACGGCTCTGCAAGGACATACGCACAACGATTCCTTCGGTTCGATTTCGACTTGAGTGATCTAACCCCCTTTCGGTTAGATTTTAACCGAGTGATCGCGGCTTCTGGTCTTTCAACGCAATTTCGTGTACGCTTGATTTCATAGTGGCGTTCTCCCTTCCTGAATTTTTCTAAACCCGTTATACCAAACGGGGTCAGGAGACCGCCACCTTCAAATTTCCACGAAATCCGGGACTACGCCATCGAACGATGCATAAATGTATTAAATGTAATGGTATAGGGGGGGATTTTGGACATAGTGTAAAATGAGTCTGGTCGATAAGTCGGTTTGTTTGTAAGTAACAATAGA
>NZ_BCRP01000029.1 GCF_001552655.1 Alicyclobacillus kakegawensis NBRC 103104
TGTTCCAGTTCCGCAGCCCATAGCACCACATCGCCCCGTTGGAAGGAGACCACCAGTGCCATGCCCGTGACCTTGGCCCCGGGATCGAGCTTCATCCGCAGGGGCTGGACGCCACCGTCCTCTCTCTCCTTCAGGATGATGGTGAAGGGATAACGGCGAAATACCGCTGCCTTCCCCTTCTTCAGAAGCTGTCTGGCTCTTGCTGGGTGACAGGGCATCAGCGGGTTTCGATGGTTGTCCAGTACAAACACACGGTTTTGCTTACTCATGGCAGTTACCTGCCTTTCTCCCCGATTGGGGTGACGTTGGCCTCGCCCGGTTATCCCGGCTTGTCGTGCCCGGCACACTGGCTTCCACCCCGTATGCCTGTTTAATGCCGGACGGCAGAGCCTGGAGCTGGCCTCGCACCCCAGGGTGCCATGACCGGGATAACGTCTGCATGAATGGCTGTTCCCGCTCATGCGGGCTGGTCAACCCCGGGCTTGCTCACCGCAAGCCCCCGGCTTTAGCCGTGGGGTGGTTGACTACGATAGCGGCCCGAAGAGAGGCCGTTAGTGCACGTTTGATGCAACTTTCTCGACCCAAATCCGCATTGACGTATATTCGTGCTGTGTTACACTAAACATGAAAAGAGAGCCGAAGGCTGCATCCTCCGGCTCCCGGGCACCAACGCCTTGAGCGTTGTCCCTGCCCGCTAAATATAGAGCGTGCAAGTGACCGCCCCACAGGCGCTAACCTACGGGGGTGGTCACTTGCGTTTTATGGCAAGAACCACAGCCACGACGAGCGACAAAAGCGCCACGATAAATGACCCAAATTGGATCATCAACGACAGCGCACTGGCTACACTCATGGCCTCACCCCCTTCCCGAAAAGCCGGGCAGGGAGTGACCCCCAAGGTAAGGTGCTTGGATACAGTCTATCAGATTTATCGCATTCGCGAGGGGAACATTCGAGAAGAAAATCAGAACAGTCCGTTCCGCCGGCCTCGCCTTCGCCGGACGGCGATGGCAGCCACGCACGCTGCCTTACCCACTCGGTAGTATACTCATCGGTTCTGCTCAATAATTGACGTGCACAATGCTGTCCGGATGCTGTTTATGGAGGCTAATCGCCTGTTGCGCCATAAACAAGCCGACAGCTTTGTTTTGACTCCAGGTGGTCGAAAATTGATTGACCTGCAACCGGCTTTTTCCCTATTTATGAAAGTGTTCCTGGAGAAACAAATCCCTGACTTCCAGCGGAACGGGCTGATTGCGCACTTTCTCTACTTCACGTACGACATCTTGAAGCTTAACTATAAACTTTTGGCCTGAGTGCTTGGCCAACACTGTGCGCCGTCGCAGGTTCTCTGCCACTTGGCTAACATCGGCCCCGCTTGCACCTTCGAACAACATGGGTAACACAGGCAGAGCAGACTTAACTTCAGGAGACAACTTTACACCTTGTTTTTCGGTCCAGCGCCAGAACATGATGCGAATGTCCTCCTGGCTCGGGTTGGGAACATAGATCTTCGTTCCCAAGCGCCCGGGGCGAACGAGTGCCTCATCGAGGTCTTCCAAGCGATTGGTGGCTGCAATGACGAAGACTCGATCCCGCGGCTCGAACCCGTCCATCTCCGCCAGTAGTTGATTCAGCTGGCTGTCGTGGTACGGATTCATGCCGCCACGTTTCCCGCCAATGCCGTCAATCTCGTCGATGAAGATGATAGAGGGAGCATGTCGCCTAGCCTCTGCGAACAAACTGGTGATGTTTTGCTCCGTCGCGCCAACGAGCGTTCCCATTAAGTCGCTTGCACGTACCGCGATGAAGTACAGTCCCAGGCTTTCCGCCACCGCACGGGCCAGTGCCGTCTTGCCGTTACCGGGTGGGCCATACAGAAGAATACCAGTCTTAATAGGTACAGCGTATTTCTGCATGAGATCTGCACTCTTGAGCGGTAGGACAATGCTCTCCTGAATTTCTTGGATGACATTTTGCATCCCAATGATTTTGCGCAGTGCGTCCGGATTCGCACGATACTGCTTTCCTTTTTCCTTCCACCGCACCCGGCCATTATGGAATCCTTCTTCCTCGTCATTAAATCCACTAGAGTCGTTTTGTGAAGAAGACGAGGGCGGAGACTGAAAGCGGCGCATGTTTTCCTCAAACCGACGCGTGGCCTCGCGAGCAGCCTCGGGCGAGTATGGCCGAGTCTTACGAGAGATACCATTCCCCAACCATTGCCGAATACCTTGGGGCAAATGAAACGCCTCTGCAAGGAACAGCCGGCGTTCACGTGCCCGCTCGAACTCCTTGTCGATCCAGTTGCCTATATACGGGTTGTTCCGCACACGCCAAGCCGTGAGCGTATGCATCTGCAGACGCGTTATGAACGCAAACAATTGTGTGGGACCTATCGAGAAGTAGTTCAACACGGCCCACAATGCGAGCGCCGCCACATAGGTTTCAAGGGTTTCCTGCGTGCTTAGGTGCCAGAGCCAGATCTTCGTGTCTATACCGTCCTTAACAAACATAGGAGCGAGCAGATTCAGTGCGATAAGCGCCAACAACCAAATCGGAACTAGAAAGCGCCACAAATTCTGGGCCAAACGGCCGATGTCGAAGTACCAGGAAAATAGAACAATAAAACCCAGAAACGGCCCTATGGCATAGAACAAACCAAGCGCCGTGATACCGACCTGCCAGTCGATGACTTTAAAAACCGGCTCATGCATGTTGAAAACCGCCTTTCTCAGCAGTAACTGATTCCTCCTGATTTGAGAATACCAGACTGACTGTGCGGTTTTCGGAGATTTTGGATGAGAGAGTGGCCGTGGAGAAGAAGTCGAATCGCACTACCACCGCTCGATGCGTTCAAGTAGACTCTCAAGTTCTCGGATACTGGCACGAGTCTCTAGGAATAACCGAATTGACTCATAATCAATGGAACTGACAGATCCGGACTCGATATTTTCCCTATACTTTGGCAGTTGATTTTTCAGATATTCAATTCGATGTTCAATGTACCAATACAACCTGTCTTTAAACAAGCTCGGCATGGGATTCCACCATACTAAGAACTAAGAACTAAGAACTATCAATCCGTCTTTATCGTTTTCGGACTCGACAACGAAAATGATTCAGCTAAGGAAATTAAGGTCCATCCTTCTTCGTAAGATACGTATCCGGTGTCAATGTATCCCGCGCGTAGCCTGCGATTAATAGACGTCTTGTCGTAATGACGAAGTTTAGGGGGTAAATCAACTCGTCTGTTTTTGACAACAGCAGACTGGATATGTTTCCAGACACATAGCTCAAAGCTCTGTTCTTGCAAGCGTAGTTTCATGATATTTAAATGCTTTTCGAGATCGCTTTTTAGAAATTCAATCCTCTCTTTATTCACTTCATTAGCCACCAATTTGGCCTGAAGAGTCGCAATCTGTACAGCCTGCTGTTGCCAACGACGCCACCACAGTTTTCCTATTTGCGCAGCGTATTTTTCATCCAGTTCCAATGTCTCATCGAGCAGGTTTGTTTGCACAGCCATAAACTCCTGCCCGTCTTGTATCAATTTCACGATTTTGTACGAGGGCATTTCGATGACATGGAGCTGAATCCATGGCGCATAACGCGAAATCTCCAAGGCAGCCCGGGTGGCATCTTGCAGTCGCCCGTATTTGGTCAATCCATCATAGTCGGAATTCAACGTACTGGTGATGATGAAGTATCGAGTATGCGTTGAGACTGACAAGCGCAATCCCTCCCGACTCGCCATACCGATTTGTCTTCTACCATACCGGTTTTGAGCGAGTATGCTGCGCCATCTTTACGCCACCTCCCAGTCAGCGATTTGCAATCAAATTATTCAGTTAAGTGTAATCGTGTATATGTGGTGAAAAGTGCGAGCGGCATTCAGATCGGCGTTTAACTCGAAACTGCACTGTCGGCACTTGAATCGCGATTGAGACCTGCGATTGGAGCGATGGATATGCCCGCACTTCGAACACCTTTGCTATGTATGCCGTGGGTCGATGCCGACAACAAGGCATCCCTTCGCTATCTTCGATGATCTCCGGCCCTAAGCGAATCTTTGTGGGCTGGTTAATCGCGGACTTACCCCCGGTCGAAGCCGGGGGAGGCAGTCAACTCAACTGATATTGCGCGAATTGGTATGGATAATCTGCATAATTTCTTTCAATCGACGCGGTGTCAGCATGGCATGTAAGGACTGTCCAATGCGAATGGTCATGGATCGGATCCTGCGGTCAAGCGTTCTAACTGAAACGTCCAGTTCGCCCGCAATAGTATAGTTTTTTTCTTCCTTTTGGTACTTGAGACGAAAAAGTCGTTCCATATCTGTGCCGTAGATCACGCTCTCTATTTCGAACATTTTTTGCTTGAAATCTTCCAGCATCAACCTTGTGTCTCTATTCATGCGCTCTTTTTCAAACATACCCAGTTGCTTCACCCAATCACGCATCACCACATAACTTTCGAGTACCTTGCGACCAATGCGGTAATAGTCATCTTGATTCAATAAACATACATTGTCAGTTGGCCAAGGAAACAGTGTAGGCTCAGTTGTTCCTCGAACAGGTTCCCAAACGCCGCTTCCCGCGGGCCGGACATACACCGCAATCGGCAATTCATCCCATCCATATCCAAGTAGTTTCGCAAAATTGCTCAGAAGGCAAACAACCTGATCCGGCGGCGCAGAACAAGATACATGTAATTCCTGGTTGGCATCAATCAGTGCATAGTCGTAGTTCATATCAGGCATCCCTCCTTAGTTTGTAGGTGCACAATCCGGAAACAACCGGTAAAACGCCTCATACCTTTCGTCCCGTCTCGCCCCCCTTGATCGGAGCGGTTGTTGTCGAATTGTCTTCCGTGATGTCGTTGCCGACACTGGCGATGGATGATGTGCCCAATTGATCGAATCCACTTCCTCCTGCTTAGCCAATTCACAAGCCCAACGCTGCTTGATCACCTCTGCGCAATAGGCGAAGCTGCGAATGTGCTTGTCGGCAAAGGTTGCGAATGTGTAGTCAATCCCATCTAGGATAAAGTTGATGGGCACTCCGCTGTCCAGAAGTTGCTTAATAGCTCGATAGTCGTTCTCCTTTGCGATGTACGGGCGGCCCAGGTGCTGCATCATGCGGTGGTCCACCGCCAAGTACGGGTCGTCAGGAGATGACCAGGGAGTGTTATATGTGGTTATATCAGGAAGTTCGCTCCCGCCATCTGTATCGATGAGTGGCGTGGAGCTGCTAGGTCTCATCGTGTCTTCTCTTGTCCTTGGAGAGACAGAAGACGAAGAGCTTGTCTCCTCAAGAGGCGCGGCTTGTCCACCCACTGAACTTATCCTGTTCCAAGCGCCGTACGTGTTGTCACCCAAGTGACGAGTGTTGCTAGGGTCGCTTGGAGAGATTCGACCTAGCGTTCGATGAGTTGACATAATGTCCCTCTCTTGCGTACGCTCGTGATCATAGACATCTATATCTTCTTCTTTACTTTCTCTGTATGTAATCTCTGTAGTAATCTCTGGTATTGCTCTTGCGAAATGCAAATCCGAGCCTACATTTTGCAAATCCGAATTTGCATTTTGCAAGTTCGAATTTGCATTTTGAAAATCCGTATTTGCAAAATGCAAATTCGAAGTTCTAGGGTTCTCAATCAGCAATGGATAGCCTTCTAAGGCGTATCCTTTAGCTTGCAGGTCACGCTGAATCTTAACCACATTGACCCGGTATTGATAGGTCTTATCCATGTGATTCTTGGGATTTCGGCGCTTCTCCAGCCATCCTTGGTCAACCAGTTGGTTTAAGAGTCGTAACATGCTCGAAACGTTGAGACCTAACATTGTTTCTTCGGCCAATTCTTCCGCCTTTTTAAAAATCCATCCTCGACGCAATGGAAGATTGGGTTCTTCAGCACCACTCATCGTGGCCCGTTCGCGCTCTTCCAAAATAAAGGCATCAAAATCCTGTACCCGCTCGCTCCAATACAGCATCTGGTTAAGAATGATCGCAAGTTTAAAGTTCCCCGTTAGAGCGACGAGTTCTTCTTTGATTACGCTTCTCTTCAGCGGCTTTGGATCGGATGAGTATGACATGAGGCCTTTCCTCCTCTCGGTATGGATTGGAGGAATGATTCACAATGGCATTGATACCTTCGAATAATTTGTGGTATCCTGAAATAAGGATGTAAATCATTCCTCTTGATGGTGAGGTGCCGGTTGAGAGCGGGTGGCCTCACCATTGAGTTGTTTTTAGGACATATTCTCGGTTTCAAGGTACACACGAAGAAACGGCTCCTTTGGCACACTTCGACCAAAGGAGCCGTAAAATTTACCACGCCAATATTCCAGATTCGATGCAGGAAAAGACAGAAGTCGCATCGAATCTAGCCTATTGACCTTGGAAGGTGGTGGCTTCCTTGGTCATGTGACAACGGTTCTGCCAAAACCGTTGTCACATCTTAGGTGTGGTGTCCCATACTCGCCACAGTATGGGGCACCCATCTAGGGGTAACTTTTTCGACACATTTCACAAACTTCCTTCTCGATACCCTCAAAAAATGGATTTGAAAAACGAATTTATTTACAATCCCACATATGCAGCAGCGTTTTCTCGGAACAGATTCCCGTCTCGTATATATCGACGGACCATGTTCACACTCTTATGCCCCGTCTGCGCCATAATCGCACGTTCGGGCGCGCCGGCCATTGCGGCCGATGTAGCAAGTCCAGCACGAAGACTATGACCGGCATACTCGTCGGCATCAAGACCAATAGCCTGGATGTACTTCTTCACGACGCGCGCAACCGTTTTATCGCATAGGCGATCAACTCCCACTCTGCCCGCTTTGTCCACCCGACGAAACAGGGGACCAGAGACGATCCCTGCAGATTGCAGCCACGATTGTAAAGTTCTCACCGGGCATGTCTCTACGTGTGACCCGTAGGGAATGCCAACCTTTCTGCCTTCTCCCTCCTGGTCCGTCTTGCTTCGGCGAAGTGTGATGGTCAGTCCTTCTCGCGTAAACTCCACATCCTCCACGTACAGCGACACGAGCTCAGAGCGTCGAAATGCCCCAGCAAAGCCAATCAAGAGCAGTGCCCGATCTCGTAGTCCAAGCAGATTGTGTGGAGTCTGTCGGATCATACGTCTCAGGTCTTCAATCAGGACGGGGGACTTCGGGGATACAGCAACACCGTGCGTATTGCGGATACCGCGCCATACGGTTTTTACGGTCTCGGAGGATGTGGGCGAGGCATAGCCTTTCGCTTTGTGAGCCAGCCCAATTGAAATAATACGACGTCCAATCGTACTCGTCTTATGACCGGTTTCGGCCATATACGTCATGTACAGCGCTATCGTATCGGGTTCAGCTGGAAGTGAGGAGAGGCCTTGTTCCTCACACCAGCCGATAAACGCCCTCCAGTCCGATTGGTACGCTCTGACGGTATTCGGAGCTTTCGAGCTGCGAACATACGCTCTTGCTTGTTCTGCAAGTTGGTCTACCGAGACAACAGAAGAAGTCGATGTTTCAGCCGACTGAGGCAAATTCAACAGCAAAGCACCTTCTTCTGTAAAAATCCACCTTTGATGCGAACATACGTTCTGGATAGGTTGATTATACTCCTACTGGATGCACCATCACAATCCAGTAAATTACAGTTTAGTGTGTATGAGATTCAAAAACCTCTACGCCTGATTGCCGAAGGTTTTCATTGAACGACGCTACGGAACACGCTTGATTTCGGGCGATTACGGCCAAGTAAGCATCGGCAAAGTCTACGTCATGGTGAGCGTATATTTCTAGGGCTTCCACCAAAGCAACTGGGTTTTCAGCTTGTACACCGGGCAAAAACAATACTTTTGTCAGTGCGTCCGTCACGACTTTTTTGGAAGGAAAACGAGCAGTCTGTCCGGCCAAAAACGAACAACACTTGGCCAAGGTAACAGGGTCCACCATAAGGGAAATCTCCTGCTGTTCGGCACTCTTGAAGATAGACCTTGCTTCTTCAAACATTTTCGGATCGTCACCCAGAAGGAATCGAAGAATGATGTTGGCGTCTAAGTATACGATTTGCATTTTGGATTCTATTCACCACCGAATGGATTTAATTATCTTGTACACCGTATTGAAATTTCTTTTCTTGCTCATCCGTTGGAGTGGATGACGTTTTGCCTAAAGTACCTGCAAGATCGTCCACCCCTACCGCCTTCAGCGTTCGAATTGTGACTTCACCATTGTTCTTCACTTGAAAGACCAGTCGATCACCGCCATCTAGATTCAACACTTCTCTGATTGCGCCTGGAATGGTAACTTGAAATTTGTCTGTAACTCTGGCTATGGCCATCATGAGCTCTTGGCACCATCCTTACTGTGTATATCTCTCATTATACAGTCTATCACGTTCTACGGTGGATGAATGCAACGTGATTTTGTGTAGAACAATCCGCCACGACAAGCGTATTTTGGACTGCATTCCTTGTGATTTTAACGTCCGATAATCGGGGATTATCGGACATAAAAGATGGCGTAATATTATCCACATAAATAATTGCGATATATTTTAAATGCCTAATAAATAAGTCAATATATAAAACTAATAATTATGTTTATTATATTTAATACGATAAGCCTGTTTAGTTGTACTTTTATGAGTAGAATAACACACCGGAAAAATAATCAAATCGGGTGTATTATGTATTATTTATGGTTACCCACTAACATTGGTTGATAGTTTGTCAATAGCTCGAATTGTTTGGATCACAGCCTCAGAAAAGTCTCCTTTGCGCGCATATGGAACAAAGTACTGGTCGGTTATCTCGCTGTACTTGTCGGAAACCGATGAACCCGGCTCGTTGCTTGTAATCATTTGATCCAGAGTCGAGCCACGTTCGGCGACCAACTGCACCCGCTGGTCGCCCGGGTCGATGGCCAACAGCGCATCGACCCCTCTCATTCGTTGTTCTTGAAAAAATATTTGGTTGGCTAGTGTTGACAAGTTGCTATTATGTGGAACAGTCAGGATGTAAATAAGGTAGTGGCTTCTTGTCAACGCTTTTTCTATACGTAATACTTGGCCATCTGTAAATAGGTGCGCATTATCAGCTATTTGCTGGGAAGCAACTTTTTGTCGTAAACTATCCACTTTCTGCTGAAAGGTATTTAGAGTGCTGGATTCAAAGGCGATTTCACCATTTCCAAGGATCAGATGAAGTGTATTCCCGACCTTTTCACCTGAAACCGTCCCATCACCAAACCAAGAACCTATCGTTCCTCCCAATTCCAGTGTGATGTGATTGCCGTCGGCCGTTCCGTGTACAGCAATGTTGTGCTGTGAAACGTGATTTTTATCAAGGGAGACTGCATATAGGGTACCGGTAAGCTTGCCGTCCTGTTGTTCTGTGAGATCCAGCAAGCTTACCTCTTGAGAGTTCGAGTACAAGTAGTCTCCCGTGATCCTATTTTGTCGAGAATGGATTACCCACCAGCCGGCTACGACCATGATTAGCGCTCCTATTCCGGAACCCACGTATACCATTATTTTCTTCATCATGCTTTCGTCGCCCTAGCCTCTTAAAAAGATTATTTTATCGTCGTCGAATTGCCACCCCGGGAACCTACTAGCGAGGGGAATAACAGCCGGAACTTTACCATTTGTAACCATCCGTCGTTAGTCTAACATACGGATCACCATTGACCACCATGTTAACCTTGCTAGCTAGCAAGGGACAGGGGGCGAGCGTGACAGCTATATTCATACGGTTGAAGGAAACTCTTATGTATAACCTCCGACATCACCGTATCCCCCTACAACTGCAATGTCGTTTTTACAAACTTCTCAACCTCGGCGAATGAATGGGTAACATTCTTAAAAGGGATGGAGTCCAAGACCTGCTTGCGATATGATTGACCATTTTTCTCACTCAAGCGACTATCCAAAATCGTTGCAACACCCTTATCATTTTCTTTCCGGATCAAGCGCCCAAGTCCCTGTCGAAGCTTCATTAACATTTCAGGGAGCAACACCTGCATTCGCGTTTCTGCCTGCGAAATTTTGTAATCGTAGATTGGATCGGGAACGGGAAATGGTAATTTAAAAATTATGAGATTACTTAAAGATGGTCCGGGCACGTCGATCCCCTCCCAGAATGACCCTGTAGAGAAGAGAATAGAGTGTTCATCGCGAATAAATTCGTTTCGTACTTCATTTTGTGACCCACTGTTGGACTGAATCAATAATTTCCAAGGTAAGTCCTTGTCCTTTAACAATTCATACACAACATTCATGTCTTGTTTTGCTGTAAACAGTACCATGGCTCGGCCTTCAGTAAGGCGGATAAGTTTTTCGATCTCCTTAGCCCCCTCAATACATAGTTGTTCCCGATCACGAGGGCTCGGTAGACCTGATGGAATATATAAAATTGAATTCTTAGTATAGTCAAATGGTGATGGTTGGGGTTCAGATAGGTCCGTCTTGGATAGTGGAACCCCGTTACTCTCTAGAAAATACTTGTATCGTTCCTCAAGAGTGTCTCCAGGGTTGGTAATAGTGGCTGACGTAAGTATTATTTTCGTGTTGGGGGCTTCAAACAAGCGCTCTCGGACGCTTCTTGCTATATCCTTGGGAACTCGATTCAAAGTCACACCGCGTTCAGTGCCGTTTATCATTTCCGCCCAATATATAAATTCTGATTCTCTATCTGCACTTTCATCTAAATCCAAGAAAAAGTATTCAAGTTCCGTTAGCGACTCAATAATTTCATCAGACTCATCGATATCAACATGCAGTTGGAGTTTCTGATTAAGTTCACGTAGACCACGGGCCAGCTGTACTAAAGGCAGGTTTTCAGATTTAATGTAGAATCTATCTGGGTATTCACCTTTGAGGTGACCATCGACCAATTGCTGCTGACACTGTTCGTAAACCTTATAGTATACGTTATCTAACCAACGCTCGATTTGGTCGGTGAGCTTTTCGACATCTCCATATATCTCCGAGCGCTTCATGAGAGAGTTGGCCCTGCTGACCAAGCGTTTCGCTTCTTTATTACTGTAGTTAATGCGTTCCGCGGACCTGGCCTTCTCTTCTAGAGTATGTGCTTCATCAATGACGATGATGTCTCGACGACGACGACCCTGTTCAGTATGAAATAGCGGTCGATCGGGTAGCTTGCCATCCTGTATGAGCTGATCATGATTCGTTACTATGATGTTATCTATCTTCCTCATTTCCTGACGCAGACGCATATATCCACAATCCCAATAAAGTGGACATTTCCTCCGAGTACATGTTGCATCTACACGTATAGAGTCCCATTCGTTGATTCTGTACCCAACCGCCTTTTCGATTTCGGAACGGTCCCCGAAGTCAGATAGTGCATCAACTTTATGTAGCCACTTGGGTTTCTGACCCGCATACTTTTTCTGGGCGTTTTTCTTGCACAGAAAATGTGTTTGACCTTTTGATAAAATTACACTTATCCTACTATTTATACTTAATGCGTACAAGAGCTTTCGAACATCTTGCACCAATTGCTCTTGCAGAGATATGGTGCCAGTAGAAACGATGATAGATGAATACGGATATGCATTTTTTGCGAGAATTGTTGGGACCAAATACGCATAGGACTTTCCTATACCCACCCCGGCTTCAATGACTCGAATCTGGTTAGAACCTCCTAACGTATCGAGGATGTCCATAGTCATTTCAAACTGTCCCTCACGAAAACGAAAACCCGCTCTAGGTAGTAGTTCTTCAAAAACTTTAGCTGTTGGGCGCCACACATTGTTACCAAAACTGTCCATGGTAAATCCTTTTAGCATTTTCTCCCCCCCCTTGTAATGACGCGAATGCTTTGATTTCATTTCGTACTACAGGTAGTGGTATAAAATTCGCTCCCCTGAATTGACGAGAAATCCACCAAGTGCCATCTACTAAGGTGAAGGCAACAACTTCGTAGAGGAGGGTCTGGTGGCTTATATGGATAAGATCGTGCTTTTGAACTAGATTCTGGACGTTCGATTGGTTGCCATCCCGTCCACATGGGAGATGGAATTCAATACTCCAGGCCAAGGCCATTTCCACTCCATCCAGCTCCCAATCACATACGGTTTCCAACGCCTAGTTTCAAGAGCACATCATCCAGCAACAAGTCTTTTTCCACATTCGCCTTCATCTCCAATAACTAATGATTCATGGCAATTATTATAACGATGTCTCGCACCCTTAGACATTCGATTTCTCCTTGACTCTGCATTGGGTAAACGGTCGATGAACTGTCGTTATCACCACTGTCTATACTGTGGCTTCGCCGCAATAACCCATTGTACATTGAATACAAAACGGAGCAGAGGTTGTATTTGTGCACCAAAACGATCTTGAATACAAAGTGTTCTTACACATTTGGCAAAAGCAACACCGAGTACCACGACCACGAGAGTACCGTGCGTTAGTTAAGGGGACATCATACCCGTCAATCGACGAACTAACGATGAAGTACGGTTCTTTTGATAATGCCATTTCTTCTTTTCTTCGCTTGTACCATGCGATTCATGGATACAAAGAGATTCCTGACTACCTACTCGGCGCCTTGGTGAACCGGGCTAGGATTGTACGAGAGAAGAACCGACGCATCTATTTGCGCTACACATCAGATGACGTGGCGCAGATCGACATATTGCGCTCTTTCATGCATGATGCGACCGTTCATCGAGCAAGTCAGAAGCAATCAACCCTCTATCTGCGCTGTTACGATGACGAGTTAAATTTGGCGTTTGAGCACTTGTGTCGTGATGGACTACCGGTCCGTCCAACGGTGGATTTCGTGCGAGGTTACATCGACACGCATAGCCATTTTCGTATGACCACACCACAGCGGCATCGTCTTACGATTACAGGGCCACTTGTACCTCAGTGTCATGATTTCCTTGTACAACTTGGAGCTGAAGACACGCAGGTGAGTCGGGTAAGCAATTCGTACCGGATGAACATTCACAGCCGTAGTCTGCGTAGCATCCGTGATGCGTTGTATCCCGATGGATGCGTGTGTAACGAATGCGTGAGAAGAATGATGTACGAGGCCTAATCCTACCCATGGATCCGCGCCCAACTTCATTGACATGCCATTATGGTATCGGAGTAGCGGTTTTCGATGTACAATGAGGCATAAGGAATCCCAATAATACTACAAACTTATATTTTTTATAGACGAAAGGAACGTATGAATGGACGATATAAAGATCAGCAATTGTATAATAGAGTTACAAAATCGTCGTCGTCTATGGCTGAGAGAAAACTACGATGAAGAGGTTGTTCTTTCTAGGGACTTTCGAATTACGGTAGACAGCGATAAGGTTTATACATTGCCTAGTCCGCCTTGCTTGTATACAGTACAGCACGAAGTGTTTAGCGACAGATACAAAATTTCACTTCTAAATTACAACGACAAACTATTTACCATTAACGTCCCTTCTGCCCGTGGAGAAGAAGTAATCAAACAAATGGAACAATATAAGGACCAACTGAATTCCATAGGAAAGGAGATAGTTAGCAGATTTGAGGAGATAACTGTTCGTGAAATGAATAAATGCCTTGGAGATCCCGAAGTACGTTTGTTGGCAGTCAACTTCATGGATGTTTCCGGACGACCTATATTTTTGAATCACAAAAATTTCCGTCGTACGGAGCGTGTTCTTTTTAGGATAAACAGTATGTGCAAACAGATGTTGTGGTCCACAAGCGATTTTTATAATTTTATGTACGACGACTTTGGTATTGTCCGGAGTCTGGCATTCGAACTCGATGATACTCACCCGGTTCCTTTGGATTATAATCTTCAGTTGTTTAGCAAAGTATTGATCAAAAGGGGGGTATCCGAAGAATATATTGAACACACCACCTGGTTAGTTCTTCAGAACGTTGCAATAGACTTCTTCCACCGATCGTTCGCAGATAAATATGGCTTAGCATTCGAAGAGATCGATATGGGAAATCTGGAGTTATGCTGTCAGAGATACTGCGACATGGCTATGGTTGATACGAAGAATCCTGATCTGATTGCCGAGTTCACTTACTTCTTAATTAAAGAAGGAACCTTTCAAGACAATAACTGGTATGTTCAATATTCGAACGTTAAAACTATAGTAGATCAAATCCACGATTCTATGAAAGTCGCTTCTTTTGAAAGTCAATTGTTATCCCATGGAAATCTAGCCGTCATTACTATTGATGACACGGACCTCATGACTGGAAAAGAATTTGAGGACTGCGTGTCCAAGTTGTTTGCCAGAATGGGCTATTCCACTCAAACTACAAAGACCTCCGGGGATCAAGGTATTGATATTATCGCAGAGAAACACGGTCGAAAAATTGGCATACAAGCAAAGCGATATACCTCAACAGTTGGTAACGGAGCCATTCAGGAAGTCGTGGCAGGTTTGAAGTTTTACGGGTTAGACAAAGGAATGGTTGTCACAAACAATAAATTCTCAAAATCGGCCGAACGACTGGCAAAATCCAATGATATTATTCTTTGGGACCGTAGTATGTTGAAGGCGAAGCTTGAAGAAATGCAGCTGACATTCGAATAAAACGGGGGATTTGATACCGATTCTGGGCTATTCGACAGGTCTTTATCCTGAACTACCTTGGTTTGGACCAGAACAAGGTCCCGAGTAATTGGAAGCAAAACGACAAGAAAGCCGGCCAGGATGACGTCATCCCGGCCGGCTCGTTCACACTCAGTTCAAGTTACTTCGAATTTGCTCTGCCTCTTGCTTCGACAGTCCTGTAATCTCAACAACATCCTCCACGGATGCGCCTTTTCGAAACATCTTTTGCGCTACCTGAACGGCTTTCAAGTATTCGCCCTTTTCCAATGCCTCTTGCTCAATTTCGCGAACGACATCCGTCATCCTCATCGTCTCCTTTAGGAGCTGTTTTTGCGCATCAGTTAAATTCCGACCGCTTAAACCCATAATCAGCGCTGTTACATAGTTTTGCTCAAAGGTATCCGGAATTTTCCTTGTTAACTCCAGAACCTCATTGAACGCCTCATCACGAGTCCTTTTTTCAAAGTGCATGTGGAACGCAAATGCCAAACGAATGCGGTCTTGTTCCGTCCAATCACCGAATTCCAAATGCCTTTTCACGGTGTCAATTGCGCCGTCACCGTCGAGTCGATTGAGAAATACGTTCTCGACGTGGTATTTGGCACTACCAATATCGAGCGTGTCCGGGCCAGAATGCACATCACCCGTGTACATCACGATGGTCCGGATTTTGCGGCCGAATCGTTCGGCCAAGGCTACATCGTATGCCAAAAACCGATACAGCGTAGCCTCACGACTCGATTGAAACTCAAGGTGCAAAATCTCCCCGGTCTCCAACTCGAACACGATGTCGGTGAACTGCTGGCGTATCACGACTTCGTCCAATTCTGTTGGCAAAGCGCGAACCACCGGGGCATGCGAGATACCAATCACGTCCAAGACACCGTCGGGGCAGGCGCCCGTCAAGTGCTTGGACAAAACGTCGTTTGCGTTACGCACACTTTTCATTTTCTCACCTGTGTATCTCAGTATAATTCGCGTGTTGCCCGGTGTCATCATATCAAACCGAGACTTCCAGCAATTGATCAATCGCGGCCTCCGAACGCATCCTATACGCGGCATGAAAAAATCCGACCGGGACCATGTCCCAGGCCGGATTCTACTCCGTTCAGAAGATGTCTTTGCACTTTTGTATAACTCGCTGCAAATCGAACTGATGGGGTTGAATGACCGCCGCCGCATTGATGGCGGCGCGTACGTTGTCTGGCGCGGCGTTCGGTACGGTGGCAATCACTCATTCGGTGGTCGGGTTGATGACCGAAAAGGTCTCTTCCGCCCGTCCGCTTGTCCACTCTCCACCGATGCCATCTGATAGGTGCCCCGTTCCATGAGTTCCTTCACTCTCCTGATACTCGATTTCACCCTGGGCTCGCCGGGCCTTACGAGTGAGGGCCCAGGTACGCCTATGGTCATTGATCCTACTTTACTGCACGCGAGCGCTATAGGGTAACGACCAATCTGGATGCCTCACCTTGGTGGAGACGGTCAAATCCTTTAGAGAAGCGCAAGGTGTGAGGGGTTTGACGCTTACGGAGATGCTGAACGAACCGGTCGAGAAACGCCTGTTCCTCGTCGTTAAGGCACCGATTGCGATACCCTCTTGCCTGCCGAACTACTCCGTTTGTAATTTCCACCGTGCAAAGCGGAGTGTCCGGATCGGCCACGAGGCGCATGAGGAACAGATCCGTTTGCCCAGCTGCATACCGAGCAGCGTAGCTTCCGACGCAGTGGTTCAGCGTTTTCCCTTCCTCGAACAGCTCGCTGGTACTTCTGGCCGGGCGGATTAAGAAGTGTTCATCCGCATAGCTGTACGATTCTAGTTCAGCCAGTCTTTCTTGGATCAGCTGATTGAGGTTTTCGTCCCGCTTTATCCGCACTCGGCGCATCATCTTGTCGTGTGCTTCGCGCAGATTCGAGGGGAATATCACATACTTCTCCGTCAAGGGAATCCCAAGTTCCTCACAGTTCCGCAGATAGTCACGCCACTCTATCCAAGCATAGGTCGCGGTGCTGTAGACTTCTGATTTGCGGATTTGCTTAAGAAGATACTTCGCAACCTCGATTTCTGTGGCCAATTCCCGCAGATCCTCCAACTGCTGCCGATAGTATCCGTAGCTGAAATCCCTCAAAACGTGGGCGTCCATTGGCGACAGATCCCATCCGAGCTTCTTTCTCCAGAAGTGGTAGCTGTACAGCGTCAGAGGCTGTACGGACGACGCTATCTGCTGGAACTGCCGCACTTCCGAGCGTGTCATGCGGAGCACCTTTTCGAGCGACTTTCCGCGCCAATTTACTACTCCATAGGTCTTTTCCCCGTCCAGTTTGGCAGTGACTAATCCACTCAGCCCCAACTTAGTCAGGTATTCCACGCACGGGTATTTGGCGGCCAAGTCGAAGAACGTAAGGAGAGTGTAGTAGCGGTCTCGGTATTTTTCCCACTGGCTGTATTGGAGTGGTGTGCCGTCCACAGCTTTTTCGACGCTCTCCCATGAGCACCAAATGTAAATGCTGCGCCAATTCACCATTCCAGCAGGAAGCTGGTGCACAGAGCGCATCTGCTTCCACTCGCCGGACCACGTACGTCGAAGCATCCTTCCGCCTCGACCTGGCTCGAACAAATACCGGGCGCGTGGCTCAAACTGGGTTTCGACGTTGTGGTAGTCGCCGGAGTAATCGCGCCAAGCGTAGTACCACGTGGCGACCACAACATGTGGGTCTATCACGGACTTTTCGTACCACACGATGTATGCATGATCGACAAGGTACTTACGTCCGCGGCCTCGTTGCTTGACCACGCATTCGGAACCGCAGTTGAGGCAGGCCGTTTTTTCGTTGTGCTTGTAGGCCGCTAGTCCAACACCAAGTTGGTATTCCGCGTGGCAGTGTGTGCAGTACGCCATCTGTACCTTTCCAACACGCCACACGAACAAGTACCGACTTTCGAGAAACACGGTGTCTCTCGCGTACTCGATCAACGCTTGGCTAGGCCGTGCCGGGAAGTGAGCCAAGAACTCGTTGTAACCGTTCATTGCCACTCCCCTCCTTCGGCGTCGCCAAAGAGCGAGAGCTGCGTCACGTCGGATGCGGCGGCCTTAGCCGAGGTTTTTACCCGAGCAGCCGGTTTTGTGTTCCTGGCCGTGGATGCCGTACGATGTGGTACTGCGGGTCTTGCAGGTGGCTGCGACTCCGGCGGGATGTCGAACGGCTCGCCGTCCCAACACTCAAAGTATTGGAGGACTATGCCGTATCCGTCCGCGTCCGGGATCACCGCAATATTTCCAACACGCTTGGTTTCCGCATATCGTCTCATCGCATCGAGACTCTTGAGGATAGTCTTGCCTTCGGCAAGTATCTTTTCTGCGTGTTCCGGGTGCTTTTCGAGGTGCGCCAACAAGTATTGCCCAATCATTTGTACGTAGGGATGTTTCTCGTTGGCAGCCATCTCGGTCGTCAGTTTCTCAACAGCCTTTTCGTACATATCGGTTCGCTCCTTTGCCCATCCCCGATGTCACGGGGGATGGGCGAATTTAATCCCCGCGTGACTCGGGTTTGGTACAAAGGATGAGTGTTAGAGCGCAAACAACAGGACTTGGTTGTCCGCGACTTTCTGCCGTTTCACCCGCTTGGCCTTTGGCACCATGCCCATCTGCTTGCGCCAATCGCCGTAGGTAAGCGGCGCCTCGGGTTGTGTAGCAGATGTCTCGGGTGCAGGGCCAGGTTGCTCGGCGTTGCTATCCTCCACGTTGTCGGCCACCGCAAACAGCGGGAGTACCGTGACTTCCGCTGGTACTGCAGACGGCGCGACCGATTGCGAGGTTTCGACGACTTGCGTCGGATGCGATTCCTCAGCCTCAGTCGGTTCAGGCACGCCGGCCAGGCGCCGAGTTTCGGATGCGAGCCGTTGCATGGCTTCGTGGATCTCACGCTTGAAGCGTTCCTCCGCCAACATGACCACTCCGCTCGGAATGTCCTTGTCGGCGAGAGACTTCCACTTCTCCGCCAGATCCTCCACGTCACCCAAGCAGTTTGCAATGGCATAGGTGGAGGCCGATTTGTCGTCCTGCTCGATGAACTGCGCCACTTCGGACTTGTCGAGACGGCCTTCCAAGAGCATCGCGTGGCTGCGTTTTTGCAGCATGCGCTTGAATTGCACCATCTCGTAAGACCGTTTGTAGACGTAGTAGAACACCTTGCAGGCACGATGCTGGCCAATACGCCATGCCCGGCGGCTTGCCTGACGCATCGTGGCGATCTCGTCGGTGAACTGGTAGAACATCAAGGTCGGGAAGTCGAGCAAGTCGAGGCCCACCTCAACCAGTTTGGCGTTGCAGACCACAACCTGCGTATCCTTCTTCACCGCCTTTTCCAGCCATTCGACGCGATCCTCCGGCGACACGCTGGCTTGCAGAACTTGAACGCGGATACCGTGCTGTTTGAGTACATCGGCAATGCGTTTGTCCTGTTGGACTTCGCCACTATAGCGGACGTACACCACACAGCGACGGTTTTGATCCAGCTCTGCCTGGATATCTTCTAGCAAACGCCGTTCTTTCGCGGACAGTTCCTCTGCATCGTAGGTAGGCTCAAACTCGACAAGTTCGTCACCTACCCGTACCTCTTGGGGCATGTGCGGTTGGTTCGCCGCATTGACCACGGCCGGGATGAACTTCGCAAAGGCTTGGCTGTTTCCCATGGCGTACTGCTTGCGCATTACGGTTTCTAGCGTGGAATGGAACGCCTGGTAGGTCAGGCTATGTTGCTCGTCCATGTCCACGAAAATCGGCCGTTCCTCCAGCTCCACCAGCGGCAGGCCCATGTCTCCAAGCTCCAGAAATACTGTCTTGTCCGCCAAGTGATTGACGAACAGCTTGGGCGACAGGCCCGGGATTTCTTTTGGTGGGTTGAGGATCACCTTGCGGGAAGTTGATCCGCCCGCGGATTCC
The DNA here is from genome assembly GCF_001552655.1 of Alicyclobacillus kakegawensis NBRC 103104. Taxonomy (GTDB): domain Bacteria; phylum Bacillota; class Bacilli; order Alicyclobacillales; family Alicyclobacillaceae; genus Alicyclobacillus_G; species Alicyclobacillus_G kakegawensis. The sequence goes on from NZ_BCRP01000029.1 coordinate 19,557, forward strand.
ACTTCGTCTTTTGCATATCGTCCGCGCTGCTCCATGGTGCCATACAAGTAAACGAACTTGTTAAGCGAACGATGGTCCAGTCCATCCGCCTTCATCTCATCCGGGCAAATGCGCCACAGCAGATGATAAAGGCTGGATGCTTTCCCATCGCTCAGTGTGCCTGTAAGACCCAGCACGCGCCGGTTGGCTCCAACGATTGCGCCCATTGCTTCTCCTTGGCCGGAGTTGTTCTTGTATTGATGCAACTCATCGACGATCACCAGGTCGAACCATCCGCGCAAGTACCGTTGGATAAACCAAGCCGGTTGCAGACGACGGTGTTTGAGCCCAGAAACTTGCTCGCATTCCGGCACAGTATCGCGCATCAGGTTGGCACCGCACTCCGTGCAGTGGTAATTTGTGACGGACTTCTTGAACATATACTGGGTTCGAATCTTCTTCCGACCATCAATGCCCCTGCATTTAAAGGAACGGACACCGGTTGCTAAGTCCTCGAACCCTAGTTTCCGTTCCGCGATTTGCGCGGACTCGTTGTCGTGTTTCCGCGCATCCTTCTCAGCGGTTTTCGTGTGCTTTTGTTGAATGCCACCGCAGTCTGGACAGAGCCACACATCCTCTATGATCGCAGCTCCCGTATAGTGGTCATCCCACTTGTTCTTGTTCGGGACAACCCAGCGTTCCTTGTAGATTAACGCCGGAGCTTTGGGCATCCCCAGCTTCGCGGTATCGCGTGAGAGCAGGACAAATTCCAATCGATCCTTTTGTCCGCGAAGAACCCGCTGATTCCGGTAGCGGATAAGGTCTTTCCAGCTTTCGATGACCGTTACCCGAGCTCCAGGCAGCGTCTTTCCGATCTCGTCCCGAACCCATTTCGGGATGGTGATTCCCGGCACAAGAAGCAACACTGCAAACCCGCGCTTCGAGCGTTCAGACAACTCCTTTGCCGTTGCGAGGCTGATGATGCTCTTGCCAGTTCCCATGTCCGACGAAACGATCACGCCCTTGCTCTGCTCCAGCCCTTTTAAAATCGCTTGGACGGTATGCGCTTGGGCCGGGAACGGAACACGCTTCATCTGCGCAATCGCTGGATCGATAGGACGATCTAAATCGTGCGCAGGAGTTGCCATCTCCTCAATCGTGGTCGCCAGATGCGGCGCGTACGTTTGGAGATAGTCGATCACGTGGTACTCGCCGTTCTCGTCCGCCTGAAGGGTCTCAGAAAGCAGTGGTGCCTCTGTGATCCCTTCTGGAAGTTCGATGGTTCCTGTGACAAGTAAGTTGCTCAGGATCTCCTTCGCTTTATCCTCGTTGAGTTCTTCGGACACTTCAAACGCGACGAGGTCGTGCCAGTAGGGCACGTTCGGATCCGTCCAGACATCAAGCGACCGAACCAGTTCCTGCATATAGCAGGCATCCCACACCGCGTCCTTCCAAGCAGGCACGTACGGCAGATTGTAGTCGCCGGCAAACCGGCGCAGGAACAAGTCCGCCACGTCGCCACCATCCGGAACGATGATGAAGCGCGACTGCTCGGGTTCCAACTGTTCATCCACGGCCGACTTATGCAGGACAATCGCGTGTGTGAGCTTGCCGATCGGCCGCGTGACGAACCGATAGCCGTACTTGTCGGTATAGATGTTATCAGCATCGAAACTTCTACGACTCTGCTTTAAACGCAGACGGCTGCCTTTGACAGCATGCGCGACAATAGCTCGAGCAGAGCTGTCGAGGTCAATGAGACCTGCGGCGACCAAGTTGTCGCCGTCACGTTGCGGATTCCGTTGGGTTACGACGAAATGAACCGCTGCTTCCACGTAGTTTTTCTCGTCGCTGTACACGAGTATCTTCATACTAAAATGCGCCCAGCGTGCACCACGTCCGGGGGTGTTCGCCCCGGTTTCGTGATGCACCGGGGCTTTCCCCCTTTATGTGGTTTCGATGTACTTAATTACCGCTGGTAAGCAGAATCATGGTCTGGATGGAGGGATAGAATTCGCATCCAGTCTTCTTCGCGATATGCAACAGCGCGGAATCCCTTTCCAATTCGGAAGCTATACAGACGTTTTCCATTCGGGCCGACCTTTGAATAGATCAATTCCCATTTGAGACCTTTGTCTTTGTACACCTGATCCCAAGACATCTCGGATAGCTTTCTAAGCGTACCAAGTACGAGCAATTGTTCTGATTTCGGCAAAGAGAACAACCCTCGCTGGAACGATGGGTTATTGAGATCGAGCCGAACCCGCTCATTCTGCATCCCGGATCTGCCTCTCTAATTCATCCAGATCACTGTCTTGTGGCGGATTCTGTTCAGCCCAATCAATGGCTTCATTCAATTCATGTTGAACCTTAGGCTCCAATAACCATCGTTCATTATCTGGCACAAATTCGCCAATTTTAACAATGAACACACCAGGTTCAATTTCGTCCAACCATACCAATTTTCCTGCATATTCCTTACCAAGCGAAATCTGACCGTTGCTTCCAACAGTCTTGATCACGCCCACTTTAGCCATGATCCATCACCACCGTTATTTTCGTGCCTTAGTGCTGCACTATTTTGTGTTCATCATATGATGAGAACTATTTTATTGCAAATCTAAAATCGTTCCATCCGGCTGTACGGTGCGCACAGCCGTGACGTAGGATTCGGTGTCGACGATGGTCTCTGAACCGTCTTCGTTGCGGACCACTTCTCGGTTCACAATTTTCCGCGTCAATCCGACCACCATATGCCGATTCTCGCCAATTCCCACCGCACCGTTCAGTGCTCCCGCCGCAATCAGCGTGGCCATGTGTGTACGCCGAAATGGCAGGAGTGGACGGCGGAGTTTGGCGGTAGTGTCGGACGGCATGAGCATGTTGGCCGCGATCTGAAAGGCCTCGGATTGTGTGAGATCGAGCCGCAGTTCCTCTTCATCCAGGATGTATCCGCGAAAGAGGACTGGCGCCTCGATGTTCTCCACAACGGGCACCGTCCATTGCCGCCCATCCGGTTCATCCAGGTACGGCATGGGCAGGCTCTCATCCTTTCCGTAGGCCAACAGCTCATTCTTGGTATTCCGATCCTCGTTGGATAGTTCCTTGGCCCTCGTGAGGTTCTTCGAGCGCCTGCGCCCGAAGACCACCACTTGGCGAAAGGCGGCATACTCCTCGTCGTCAAACCGATACACCGCAATATCGGTATACCGGAGCAACAAGGCATTCACCATTTCCGAGCTGAGTACGTAGCGCGGGATGATGAACACCAGGACGCCGTCCGGAGCCAGGTATTTACTCAAGTCCCGCAAGAAGATGAGCTCCTTGCGGAAGATGTCCGATTGAACCCCTGATTGCGAATCGTACGGAGGGTTCAAGTAGAGTACCTGCATACTGGCAGGTTCCACCCGTGCCCGCTCGTAGCCCGTACAGACCACATGCGCAAGCCGGTTCCTTGCTTCTTCCGCACGCCGCCCGTCGAGCTCAATCCCGTACGTTACCGCATCCGATGGTGCTACAGCTGCGAGCGCCTCGCCTTCTCCACAGCACGGGTCGAACCAACGTGCCGGACCGGACGGAATAAGCCGCTTGCGAATCTTGTCCACCATGCTCAGCGGTGTGGGATAGTAGCCCATTTTGCTGATTCCTTCATATCTCATCTCGTCCCTCACGCCGTGCGTTTGGGACGAGAGGTTTCCCCTCCGTCCCAACGTGCAAGACGGAGGGGTTCACCTCCTTACAAGGTCTCTACTCCAACAGACTGCGCAGCAAGGTATAGCTGCTTATCCGTAGTCGCCAATGGGCACTTCAAGCGTTGTGCCAGTTCCAAATATGCCGCGTCATACGCGGTTAGGCCGTTGTCCAATGCCAAGCTTAGAGTTTTATGAAAAACATGGGACGCTGAAACCTCGTCAACCACGATTTCCAAACCCGACAATAGTTTCGTGGCAATCCGAATCTGCTCCAGGTTCATGCGGTTTCGCCTGTGACCGACAAGAAGTGCGTTGGAGACTTCCAACGGCCAGATTGCCGGTACGGTTGCGGTGTCCTGCTTGAACCTGTTCAGAATTCGTGCTGCATAATCGTTTGATTCGTCTGGAAAACACCAACTCAGAGCAACCGAAGCGTCCAAAACAAAGGTCATCAGAAGCGCCGCCCCTCTTCGATCATTTCTCGAATAGACGGCCCCTCTGAACTCACCATTTGCCGAAGGCGCTTGAACCCGTCCGCGATGTCATCCACAGACATTGTTTCATCCCGATATGGAACAATTTTCGCCACTGGTTTTCCACGTCGCGTTACCAAGATGGTTTCGCCATTCATCACTTCATCCAGTAATTCGGCTAAATGAGTTTTTGCTTCGTATGCTCCAACTTCTTTCATACGGATCATCTCCAATAAACCAGTCGTTACGACCAGTTTATTCGAAATGACATCTGTTAACAATCGTGTTTTATCCACCATGTCCCTCGCCTGGGCTTGGGACGAGAGGCTCCCTCCGTCCCAGGCATGCAGACGGAGGGATTCACCTCCTGTTTTTAGATCGCCTTGCGCAACTCCGGCGTCTCTTCCAATGCCCTGAGAATCCGATCCGCCGCCTGCTGAATCCTCGTCCCGCACGCCTTGAGGGCATTCACGGCCTCTTTCCCACTCCATCCGGCGATGTATCCGAACGAGTAGTCCGAGGTATCCAACCCCAGCGCGTGTGCGACTACAAAGGCGGTAGATTCAGCCTCAAGCTCGATCCACGGCCGGCAGGATGCATCCAGGGGACCCTGGTTGTGCAGAATCCCATGTGCCCATTCGTGAATCAAGGTTTTTGCCTTGTGCGCCTCGGGCAATGTCTGAACAATCTCGATGTGCTGCGTTCGCAACTCGAATCGACCGTTTGCGCTGCCGAGGGACTTGACTTCACGAATCGGGAACGGGCAGGCCTTATGCAGCTTTCCGTACAGGTCACTCTCACCCGTGAGAATCCGCGGTCTCTCAACTTGCGGCAACGGCTCTCCTTCTGTTTGCGATACGTCGAACACGTACACGACACGATAGCCGTACAACACGCGCTCCGTGTCTTCATCATGTTGCTCTTTCTCTTGTTCCTCTTCGCTTGCCTGTTCCTCGTTCACCGGTTTTGCCTTGGTCTTACGGAACAACGGTGCGAAGATCTCAATCCCGCGCTCACCCTTTTTGACATAGCGGCCAAGCTCCTTCCACCGGTTGTAGCCGGCGACGAGGGTCGCATTGGGCCGCTGGATCATGATGAGCAACGTGTTTGCGAAGCTATATCGATGGAACGTCGCTTGGAACTGCAGAAACTTTCGCCACTCAGCACTATCGAGCAGTGTCTCCAGTCCTTATTCCAAGCGTTCCATGGCAGCTTTCGTCTTCCCGTTCATTTCGACGCCCCACCCATCAACACCAAAGGGGGCGTCCCCTCTTGGTGCTGACGAGGGGACTTCCTCCCTTCGGATTTAGATTTGGTGGGCCTTACCTTACGCGCTCTTACGCTTACTGGTCGCAGACTGGGCCGGGGCATTCAGCATCGGAGCGATGAGACCCAACCCTGAGCCGTCGACCGGTTTTACCGTGAACGTCTGTTTGGCGTTCGTGAAGCCTGCCTCTACCAACTCCACACCCTCATACGACCGGAGCAAGGCAATCCAGTAGTGAATATTGCAGTGAATGATCATTTCTTCCCCCGTTTGCGTAGACGACTTCACGTCAACGGTGTCCGTTGCGTACCCATATTGTGCTGACTGGGTGAACAACACAACACGCTCGGGAGAAATCCGGAATTCAACTTCATGTTCCGTCTCGGACAAAACCGATACCCGTTCGCATGCTTCCAGCAACGCCTGACGGTCCACAACCACCTTGATGGGCGGATTCTGCGGGATGACGCGGGAGGTGTCGGGATAAACCCCTTCCAACCCACGCATGACCATGCGGTACATATCGTCATCCCAAGACACCGTGCAGGATGATGGGCCGAGCGTCAAAGTGACCTCTTCGTCATCATCCCGCGCCGGTAGAACCGCGACCAACTTGTCCAACAGGACCGCAGGTACTGGCAGGCTCCGTGGTTCTCCACTCACCGACTTGCACACTACGGTGTATTCGGCGAGCCGCATCCCGTCGGTTGCAACCGCGTGAATGCCTGTGTCCGACACGGTCAGGTTCACGCCGGTCAAGACAGGGCGAGCATTTCCTTCATACACTGCGTAGGTCGTCCGTCGAAGTAAACGATGCAGCTCAGGCGCCACGAGTACCACCGTGGTCGTGTCGTCCGGGTTATCGGTGTACGGAGTGAACAGATCCGGTTCGAGACCGGACAGCTCATACTTCGTCTTGCCGAACGAGACTTCGGTTTTGTTGCCTTTTCTGTGTAACGTGATCTGTCCGCTCGACCGTTTGACGATCTCGAACAGTTCCTTCGCCGGAAGCAAGGATGCACCGGATTCTTCGATGACTACCGGTGAATTGACCGCTTCCTGGTAGAGCGTTCGCCGGATGGACATGTCCAAGCTGCTCGCATAGACGTCCACACGGTCTTCTTCCTTGTCCGCTTTGATGAGAACGTGCTTCAGTACCGCCTTGTTCGTCGACGACGGTACAACGCGAATCACATCGCGCAGTACCTTTTCCAGTTCCACATGGTTGAACGTAGCTTTCATGAATAATCCTCTCCTTTTTCCGCATAGGGTTTCCTTATTCCGCCGCAAATCGGCGTCGTCAGAACGTGAGCCGCGACCAAGAGGATAACCGCTTTGTCGGGACCAACACGACCTGACCCGGTTTCACCGAACCGCCGATGTGGTTTCGTTGTTCAATGGCCTGTATCACATCGCGCGGGTCTGCGTCCGGACAATGGGATGTTCCAAGCGTCCAGAGCGTTTGCCCGGGCTGCACGGTCACCGGCACCCAACCAGCAAATTTCGGTGGTAGGAGTTGCACAGTTACGACCGCTTGGATCAGCAACAGAAGTGCCGTCAGACCCACGTATGGTTTGAGTTTCCGCATGCATAAGACCCCTTTCCGTGGTTGCAATTGCACCCACGGGGCCCGCCGCCCGAGGGTGTTTGTCACCCCCGTTTGGCGGGCAGGGTTATCCGAGCTTTACAGTGAGTACTTGTGTTTCCGACGTACCGTGATATTGGATTCCCACTCGTCTGCGAAGTAAACCGTGATCACGGTGTTGGGCTTCACAAGTACGACGTGTACCGGTCGTCCATTAATGTCACCGCGCTTCATAACGCGTTCGCTACTCTCTTGAACGGGCACTCCGACTTGTGCAATCTGATCCACGGCATCAATCGGTAATCGCCGTTGTACGATTCGCTTGACTGCATGAATGTCGTACACGGGTCTCATCATCTTTATGGCCATACTGATCACCTTCCCAGATCTCGATGTGCTCCCGTTGTGCCGTGAGCACGGACGGAAGCGTGCCATCGAAGTAATGTTTGAGAATCTGTTTCAGAACGAACGTGTCGTCGTCCGACCGAAAGAACGAGGGGATCGCGAACATTTGCATGTCGCTCATCCCTCATGCCACGGCCGAATCGCCTTCGCATTTAATGGTCAGTTTAGTGTCGGCGACAAACGCGGCGATGACTTGCCCGCAAAAGGTCTCACCGAACAGGTTTTGCACCGATTCGGCATTGTCAACGTACACGGGGATTGCCTCACCGCGAGCAAAGGCCAACACGCGCCCGATCTCGATGTCACACCGCACCTTTTCAGAGAAGGAGAGCAATCTGTATGGACGCCCCTTCCATTCGATGCGGAATGACTCGCGAATCTCGCCGGTTTCCTTGTTCACGTCCATCAAGTGAATGCGGACATTATCAAAGAACCCGTTGAGTTGTTCGTGTTGCGCACGGATGTACTCGAACCGGAACTCTTGCAAGGCCCTGAGCTTACGCTGAAACGCCTCGAGATTCCGACGATCTTGGTCCGTCATCGTGCGCAACTCTTGCAGCTTGGCTTTAGCTCTCTGGTAACTTTGGAGTGCCGCCTGATATTCCGCTTGCTGCTGACGCTCCTCCTCAAGCGCGTTTTCAACGCGTTCGATGAGTGCTTGGATCGAAGCCTCCAACTTTGGCCGATCCGGCAGAGCTTCAAGGCGATCCAACTCTGCCCGAACCTGCTTGCCTTGCTGGATTACTTCTGCCAGCCGATCCTTGTATTCCCGAATCGCCTTTTCACGGACGGCCTGCACTTTATCCCCTGGAAGGCGCTGTCCGCATGCTGGGCAGTGAGTATCCACCTTTGGAGGATTAGACTTGATTTCCCGGTATTTTTGCTGGAGCCGAGCATGTTCAACCTTCAGCTCCTTCAACCGGGATTCGCGTACTTCCAATTGTGTTTCAAACTTGATACTAGCCCGCTTGGCCATCTCGTACCGCTGGCGGTCCTCTGTGGACACGAGAGGTTTAAACGGCTTTGGCGGTCCTTGTTCAATCACGCTGGAGTAGGCTCGCACCTCTCCTTCGGACCGGAGAAGCTCCTGCTCCAACTCGTGGATCTCGTTGCGCACTTTCTTTATGGCGATCTCCACAGAGTCGATGCCCATGGCAAATTGGTCATGGGCTAGGAGTTCAGCGGCCTCCGAAGTCATACGCTTCAGCACGTCCTCTTTCGGAACGTCCGGAACGCATTTGGCCAGAATCGCCTTGGCTTCTTTTGGCTCCAAGGAGCTAAAGTACCCCGGTAGGAAAATCGACAGGAATTCAGAGA
>NZ_BCRP01000030.1 GCF_001552655.1 Alicyclobacillus kakegawensis NBRC 103104
GTCTTCATACCCGTTCTTCTGGTGTTCTTACGAGGGATATGAGGCGGTTGAACTCGGAGCTGTGGTGTAGAGGCCTAACATGCCTGCCTGTCACGCAGGAGAACGCGGGTTCGAATCCCGTCAGCTCCGCCATTTGGGCCCATAGCTCAGCTGGCTAGAGCGCACGACTGATAATCGTGAGGTCAGAGGTTCAAGTCCTCTTGGGCCCACCAAAGTGAACCGACAAGAGCGGAAGGACCCTTGCGCTGCAGGGGTTCTTCCGCTCTTTTCAGTCCTCTTTCTTATCCGCCAGTGGCAAGACATTAACCGTCAAGGTGCTCCCTGTGCGGCTTGTCATTCCAGAGATAACACAAGAATGACACAGCAATCCCTTTCATGAGGCATAACTTTCCTGAAATCCCCATATGGTCGATCAAGATGATTTCTTGCGGCCAATAGGCATAAAAGGGGTATAATCCGGGGTGTAGATACGAACGATCTCATAACTTGTCATATTAAATGTTCGGATTGCGCATAGCGGGGAGATATGGGGGGCACCCGCATCTGTTCCGAAATTCATCAGGGAGGCTTGTCATGTCCAGCAAGCAGTACGACGTTGTCATCATTGGGGCAGGTCCCGCAGGCCTGTACGCGGCTTACGAATTCACGCGAAAAGCGCCCGGTGCCAAGGTTCTTTTGATTGACAAAGGGGTAGAGGCCCGATATCGCCATTGTCCCATCATGGAGGGCAAGATTGACAAGTGCCCGCCGGCGAACAGGATCAAAACCTACGCCAGTTGTTGGCCCGCCTGCGGGGTTATCAACGGGGCCGGTGGCGCAGGCAGCTTCAGTGACGGCAAGTTTAACATCACTTCCGAGTTTGGCGGCTATCTGACTGAGTATTTGCCATCCTCCGAGGTTCTGCAGTTGATTCATTATGTGGATGAGATCAATCTCCGCCACGGCGCGCCGAAAACCATTACAGATCCTACGACACCGGCTGTGGCCCGCATCGAACGCAAGGCGATTGGCGCCGGTTTGAAACTGTTACGGGCGCGCGTTCGCCACATCGGGACGGACAAAAACCTCGAACTCATGAAGAGTATCTTCGATTACCTGTCCCAACACGTGGAACTGAGGTTTCGAACGTTCGTCGAAGACTTCTGGATTGAGGATGGCAAGATACGGGGCGTGTGCCTGCGCGACGGGGAACGAATCGGGGCACGATTTGTGTTGGCAGCTCCCGGCCGGGACGGATCGACGTGGTTGTCGGAACGGTTTCGCCGACACAAGCTGCGGATGAGCAACAATCAGGTGGACATTGGGGTGCGCGTGGAAACGTCCAACGTGGTCATGCAGGAGATCAACGAGCACCTCTATGAAGGCAAATTCATTTTTAATTCTCCGTCCACGGGTCTGCGTGTGCGCACATTTTGCAGCAATCCCTCCGGTCACGTTGTGGTGGAAAATCATACTGGCGTGATGGCTGCCAACGGGCACGCCTACAAAGACCCTGCGCTGGGGAGCGAGAATACCAATTTTGCGCTGTTGGTCAGCCACAGGTTTACCGATCCGTTCGATCGCCCGAACGAGTTCGCCAAACAGATCTGCCGCCATGCCAATGAACTGTCGAATGGCTCCATTATCGTGCAGCGTTATGGGGATATCCTGAAAGGACGCCGCAGCACCCCGGAACGAATCCGAGAAGGCTTTGTTGAACCGACATTGAAGGAGGCGGTTCCAGGGGACCTGGGTCTGGTGCTGCCTTACAAGACGATGGTTGCGCTGCAGGAGATGATGGAGGCTCTGGACCATGTGACGCCGGGGGTGGCCAGCGAGCACACATTGTTTTACGGTGTCGAGGCGAAGTTTTACGCGGCGCGAGCGGAAGTGGACGCGACACTGCAGACCAAGGTGGACGGGTTATACTGCGCAGGCGACGGACCCGGGATTTCGCGCGGGATTTCTCAGGCTGCCAGCAGCGGAGTGTATGCGGCCCGCCACATCATTTCTCGCTTGTAGATTTTTCGTATCGCCGAGGCGCGACCGAGTGATGGCGACGGACGGGCTCTTGGGAGCCCACGATGACGACGGGCGCCTCCCGCCCGCCATGGTCGTTCGAATTGTCAGCACGCGATGACAAATTGGACGTGCAGTATGGGCAACGTATGGCGTGAACCGGGATGTTCGACCTGCAATAGGGACACAGTTTGGTCGCTGGCAGGGAGCCACGCGGGCGCCCAGAGGCGTGCAACTGTCGCACCAGCAAATAGACGATGACGGATACCAAGAGAAAATTCAGCACAGTGTTGATGAACGCCCCATAGTTGATGGTGGCCGCTCCTGCGGCTTGGGCCTGGGGAAGACTGTGATAGTGGCCGCCGCCGAGGTTGAGAAACAGGTCCCGGAAATCGACGTGGCCAAGCAGCAGGCCGATAGGTGGAGTGATGATGTCGTTGACAAAAGAATCGATGATGCGCCCAAAGGCGGTGCCAATCACGACACCCACGGCCCAATCCAAGACGTTGGGGCTCGTCATGAACCGTTTGAAGTCTTCCCACATGCCTGACCCTCCTTGTCCGCTTGTCTTGATTGTATGAGCCGATCCGGGCGTTCTATGAACTGGTGTGGCAAGTCGGAGATGGCAAAATCGAACGGGAATTATGGATGTGAGTCCGACCCTTGCACAGGCCGAGGCGACTGTGTTATAAAAATGATGTCCCCGCCGGACGGGGACGGCGACAGACAAGCCGAAACGGACGATGTGCTTGCAGGTTCCGTCGGAATCTGGTACAATAAAGGGCGTCGCTGATACAGCGACAGCCAAAAATGTGAGTGCCCGTAGCTCAGCTGGATAGAGTGCTTGACTACGAATCAAGAGGTCGGGAGTTCGAATCTCTCCGGGCACGCCAGTGCCGAAGTGGCGGAATTGGCAGACGCACACGACTCAAAATCGTGCGGGAAACCGTGCCGGTTCGAGTCCGGCCTTCGGCACCAACGTGGGGCTATAGCTCAGTTGGGAGAGCGCTAGAATCGCACTCTAGAGGCCAGCGGTTCGAATCCGCTTAGCTCCACCACATTCCTCGATAGCTCAGCGGTAGAGCATCCGGCTGTTAACCGGAGGGTCGTAGGTTCGAATCCTACTCGGGGAGCCAAATTTGATTATGGCGTGCCGGACGGAGCCTGTTCATGAGGTTCGGGCGTTCCTGATAAAAGGCCCCATGGTCAAGCGGTTAAGACACCGCCCTTTCACGGCGGTAACGGGGGTTCGAGTCCCCCTGGGGTCACCAGGGCGGTTAGCTCAGCGGGAGAGCACTCGCCTCACACGCGAGGGGTCGGCAGTTCGATCCTGCCACCGCCCACCAGGTTTCCATTTGAATAGTTGACTGCCGCGGGGTGGAGCAGTTGGCAGCTCGTCGGGCTCATAACCCGAAGGTCGCAGGTTCAAGTCCTGCCCCCGCAACCAATATGGAGCTGTGGTGTAGAGGCCTAACATGCCTGCCTGTCACGCAGGAGAACGCGGGTTCGAATCCCGTCAGCTCCGCCACTGGGGCCTATAGCTCAGCCGGCTAGAGCGCACGACTGATAATCGTGAGGTCAGAGGTTCAAGTCCTCTTAGGCCCACCAAGCGGAGTCCGGGAGAGGGCTCTTTTTTTATGTCTTTTATGTCCGCGCCAGGGGTGCGCCTTCCGGTTGACAGGAGTTCGGCCATGCGGGTAAGCTGGGGATGAGATGAGCCGAGATGAGTTGAGCTGCGTCCTTGTGCCTGCCGGCCACCGAGTTGTTCGGCCGGCGAGGATATGCACAGCTCCGGCTGTGATTTTTTTTATGGGCCCAGCTCTGAGATGAGAGGAGGAATGATGATGGTACTAGTGATTGACAATTATGATTCCTTTACCTTCAATCTCGTGCAGTATCTGGGTGAACTCGGCGCCGATGTCTTCGTGTTGCGTAACCATGAGCCGCTCTCGAAGCTGATCTCGTTGCGCCCCGAGGCCTTGGTGGTCTCTCCTGGGCCTTGCTCGCCCAAGGAGGCCGGTGTGTCGGTCGAGGCGATACGGTATTTTGCCGGCCGTATCCCGGTGCTTGGTGTTTGCTTGGGCCATCAGTCCTTGGCGGCCGCGTTTGGTGGACACATCGTGCGGGCGGCCGAAGTCCGGCACGGAAAGACTTCGCTCATCTCGCATGATGATGACCCTCTGTTTTCCGGGGTTCCGAATCCTTTTCTCGCCACCCGCTACCACTCTCTAATTGTGGACAGGGAGTCCTTGCCTGCAGACTTTGCTGTCACTGCGTGGACGGATAATCTCATCATGGGCTTGCGTCATTGCCCAACTGGGGCCGTTGGCGTTCAATTCCACCCAGAGTCCATATTGACCCAGCATGGGAAGACTATTTTGGGAAATTTTCTGCAAACGACATCCGCCGCTGCGGAAAGCTTTCCTGCGGGGGTGGCGCGTCCGTGAAGACACAGAGGCTTGTGGCGTACTCGGTCGATCCGTTTTATGCCTATGTTGATCTCGTCCGCACCCTCGGGGAAGGCCGCGCTTTCCTCTTGGACGCGGCGGCGGATGCGGACAAGCGATACGGGATGAGCCTCCTAGGCGCCCTGCCCATCCTGGAGATTCAAGCCAAGGATGGGCGGGTAGACGTGCTGGCGGTCAACGGACTACGGGAAGCCATGCGAGATCGACTAGTCGACCGTGGCTTTCAGCCGGAGTCACTGTCCGTCCCGCTGGCTCCCTCTGTGCTGGGGGAGGAACGGCTGTCCTACCGGCCGGCGGACGTCATGGAGTTGTTCGACGCGCTGCGGATGGATGCGGCCGATCTGGCTGGCACCGGCGACGCCCCCTTCTCTGTCGGCCTGTTGGGATACATGGGCTATGACGCGGTTCGCTACCTGGAGCGAATCCCCTATACGGTTGTGGATGATCGGAAGCTGCCCGATGTACGGTTTCAATGGCACGCGATGATGCTGAGGTTTGACGGCGGCCAGCTGGCTGTATCGGATTGCCTGGATACCGTACAAGGCTTGTTGGATGACGCGGTGTACCAGGAGTTAAGTGAATCGGTCGCGTGGGTCCGGAGCCGGGTGGAGTCCTGGCTGGAGTGTCCGCCGCGCTTGACCGAGGCGGACGTCCGTTTGGACGTGGCCGCGCTGTCGGGACCCACGCGTGTATATGAGGACATGGCGCGGACGGACTACGAAGAGGCCGTACGCAGAGCCGTCGAGTATATCCGAGCCGGGGATGTATTCCAGGTGGTTCCGTCGCGTCGGGTACGCATTGATAAACAGGTCCACCATTACGCAGCGTACGATGCGCTGCGACGTCTGAATCCGTCTCCGTACATGTTTATGGTGGAGTATCCTTCATATCGGCTGTTCGGCGCAAGCCCCGAGGTACAGTTCCGAGCCCTGAACCGGTGGGCGGAAATGAAGCCTATTGCCGGGACATCGAAAGGCCGCGGCCGCACCCAGGAGGAGGATGAGCGGCTTCGCCAGCAGCTTCTGGCCGACGAAAAAGAACGGGCCGAACATGTGATGCTGGTTGACCTGTGCCGCAACGATCTGGGCCGGGTGTGCGAGGTGGGGAGTGTCGCCGTGAACAACCTGTTGGACGTGGAGGCGTATTCGCACCTGCTGCACCTGGTCTCGACGGTGCGGGGGCGCATCCGGCCGGAGGTGAGCATTTTTCATGCACTGCTCGCCACGTTTCCCGCGGGTACCCTTTCTGGCGCCCCGAAAATCCGTGCTATGGAGATCATCGATGAACTGGAGGAGTTGGCCCGAGGTCCATACGGTGGCATGATTGGCATGGTCGACTTTGCGGGCAACGCGAATCTGGCCATATTCATCCGCAGCGTGGTCGAGTGGCAAGGGCAGTATCACGTGCAGGTAGGGGCGGGCATTGTCGCGGACAGCATTCCCACCGAGGAATGGCGCGAGACCGGCCGCAAGGCGGGAGCCATCCTTGATGTCCTGACGGCCCATGGACAGACGTTGTCGACCATCCATTCCTGAGTTTGGTGGGGCGAGGCGCGGGCGGCTGGACGGGTATTGCATGTGGTTATTACTTGTGCTATATTAAGTCCTGTCGCTTGCGCCTATAGCTCAGGGGATAGAGCACCGGTCTCCGGAACCGGGTGCCCAGGTTCGAATCCTGGTAGGCGCACCATTCATCGAGGGCTGGGGATTCCTGTCGAGGAATCCCCAGTTTTTTATGTCACTCTGGCGCCTCCGGATCCGATGTCTGAAGCCGGATGGCCGGAGTGGCGAGCCTAGCTGCTGCGCCGGAGGCTGTTTTCGGGAAACTGCTTCGCCATCGCCGCCACGACAAGTTTTTGGCGTTGAACTTCGACGATGCACAACGGGCATTTCTGGGAGCCATAAAACCCACATTGTTGGCACAGGGCGTTCAGGATGGTCGGTTCGTTCACTGGTATCTCTCCGTCATCTTTCTCAGATTCTCTCGACCACGCTTCACATGGTCCGCTTGGTGTCTGACACACACTTGTCTATTCAATCACATCCATCCGCGCATGGCGAGAGTGAAGATTGTCGAAGGGGATCGATCTTGAAACTCTGTCATAATTCCGACACAAGTGTCGCAGAACGCAATTTGGGCGCCGCTTATGGGCGCCCAAATTGCAGCTTGTCGATACCCGTCGCGTGCATTCAGGCCGCAGCCGCTGTTGTGCGGTGGGGGCAGAGTGTGGCCGTCGGATGCCGTCGGAGAACCGTGGCGTCCGACTGCTGACTGTCAGGGACTGGAGCTTTCGTGCCCGTACCCGTCATGCCAGGTGGTATAATATCCGTCCGTGTCGTGATAAGTGGCCATTGCGGGTCCGGCCGCGGCATAGGTCCCGGCGGCCGGGACGAACAAGAAGAACAGGACGAAGATGATCAAAAATACGACTGCCCATCGAGTGTATCCGCCAAACACGCCATACATCAGGATCTCCTCCTTTCGAGATATCTCATCTCATGATGGGACATCCGTCCGGCGGTACGGACATTCGTGGAAATCACAAACGTCTGGCCATCCTGGCGTCTCTTGTGGTATTCTGCATATAAATGCACGAATGGGGATGAATATGCCGGATGAACAGGGATAAGGTGCGCGTCGGCGTAATCGGAGCAACCGGCTATTCCGGCGTTGAATTGATGCGCATCCTTTCGCAGCACCCGCATGTGGTTATCACCTATGTGGCGGGTAATCACCACGAAGAGCGGGCACTGTCGCTGGAGCATCCGTATCTGCCCGGTTTCTCCAACCTGACCATGGAAACTTACCAGCCGGAGATTGCCATCGAGCGCTGTGACGCGCTGTTTGTGGCGCTGCCGTCCGGGCGCTCTGGCGAGATCGCCGGCGAATTGTGGAGAGCCGGAAAAGTGGTCATTGACCTGTCCGGAGACCTGCGTCTGCCGGGCGCTCTGTACGAGCAATGGTATGCCCACCCGGCGGTTCGGCAGGAATTGGTGGATCATGCGGTGTACGGGCTGACCGAGTGGCGGCGCGATCTCGTCCGGCAGGCCACCTTGGTAGCCAATCCAGGGTGTTACGCGACCGCTGTACTTCTGGCTCTGCTCCCACTATATGCTGCGAATTTAGTCCCGCCAGAGCAACCTCTTATCGTCGACGCCAAATCCGGTGTGTCTGGAGCGGGGCGCAAGGCCACCGCTGCATCCATGCTGGCGGAACTAGGGGAAAACTTCTATGCGTATAAGGTGGGGCAGCACCAGCACACCCCGGAGATCGAAAGCCAATTGGCCCAGGCGGGGTTTCGTGGGCGTTTGTTGCTGACTACTCAGCTGTTGCCCTGCACACGCGGGATCTTCGTCAGTGCTTACATACAGCCGCAGTCCCCGATTGACGATGCGGACGTCCAGGCGGCCTTTCTCAATCGCTACCGTGACGAGCCGTTCATCACCGTGCATGCGCCTGGGGAGTACCCACAGCTCAAACACGTTCGCGGCAGCAACCGTTGCCACATCGGCTATCGCATGGACGCGCGCACAGGTGTGCTGCAAGTTTTTTCCGTGTTGGACAATCTGCAAAAAGGGGCAGCAGGTCAGGCTGTGCAAAACTTCAACGTGATGCACGGGTTTGCTGAAGGCGAAGCGTTGGCAGGATTGCCTGTATATCCCTAGAGATGGATGGGCGCGAGGAGGGAATGGCGTTGGCTGCATGGGTTGTCATCAAAGTGGGAGGTTCTCTCCAGGGCGCCCACGCGGACGTCGTCGTGGCGGCGATCCGTCAGGCGCGCGCGGTCGGGCGCCAGGTGGCCGTTGTCCACGGCGGCGGTCCGCGCATCAGTGAACGTTTGCGCCAAGCGGGCATCGAACAGCCATTTATTCAAGGACAGCGGTTGACTACAGAGGCGGGGGTGCGAATTGTCGAACAGGTCTTGGCCCGTGAAATCAATCCCGAACTGGTGGCGGCTCTGCGCCAGCAGGGGGTGGACGCTGTCGGGATTGCGGGCTGTGACGGTGTCTTGTTTGCAGAGCCGTGGCCGGGCCTGGTCCGTACAGGCCGCATATGCGCCGTCGACGCGACGAGGCTCGGCACCAGTGCGGCCGCTGGGTATGTTCCGGTGCTGGCTCCGGTGGCCACCGATGAGCAAGGGCTCCGTTACAATGTCAATGCTGATGGAGCCGCGGCCGCCGTGGCCATGGAGCTGAAGGCGGAGAGAATCGTCTTCTTCACAGATGTGCCTGGGATATACAGCGATTTCGCGAACGGCGAACGGTTGGTGGATACGACCGTCGCCGAGCTGCAGCGGCTGATGACGGATGGTAGTTTTGAGGCCGGGATGATTCCAAAGGTGCGCGCGCTGTGCGAGGCCCTGAGCGCCGGTGTCGGGAGCGGGTTCGTGATCAAGGGGGATGCCCGCCCGGCAGCCGAAGCTGCGGTAACCTACCCAGGAGAAAAGATCTGGGTGGACGAACACGGTACGCGGGTGCGCGCGTCGTAGCGAGGTGGAAACCATGATCGAGAAAGGGCAAGACCAACAGGCGGCGCACTCGGCGCTGATGGGGAATTACGGGCAGCCGCCCATCACGGCCGTGCGCGGTCAAGGGGCCTATTTATACGACGACAAAGGCGTGGCTTACCTGGATTTTACGGCTGGCATCGCCGTCTGCAATCTGGGTCACGCTGATCCGGGTGTGACGCGTGCGCTTCAGGAACAAGCGGAAACTCTGGTGCATTGCTCCAACCTCTATGCGCACCCTCTGCGCGAACGGTTGGCGGCGCGTCTTGCCGGACTCGCACAACTCGACGCCGTGTTTTTTTGTAATTCAGGTGCGGAGGCGAACGAGGCGGCCATTAAGTTGGCCCGTCGCAGCGCATGGCAAAACTATGGAGCCGACAAACACGTGATTGTGTCACTGCCAAACGGATTTCATGGGCGGACGCTGGGCGCACTGTCGGTCACGCCGAAACCAGCGTATCACGAAGGCTACGCGCCGCTGTTGCCAGGGTGCCGCACGCCAGCGGACCTGGAGGGAGTGCTGAACGCCATTGCACCCGATACGGCTGCGTGCATCGTCGAGATCATCCAAGGCGAAGGCGGTCTACGGGTGCTGCCGGCGGACCTGTTGCAATCCATTCAGGCCCGTTGCCGTGAGGTGGGGGCCCTGCTGATTGTCGATGAAGTGCAGACCGGTGTGGGACGCACCGGGACATTCTTCGCTTTTGAACAGGTGGGTCTGGAGCCGGATATTGTGACGATGGCCAAAGGATTGGCGAACGGGGTTCCGATAGGGGCGGTGCTGGCTCGGAGGGAAGTGGCCGCCGCGTTCACGCCCGGTTCGCACGGTTCCACCTTTGGCGGCAACCCGCTGGCCATGGCGGCCGCCAACGCGGTGCTGGATCGAGTGCTGGAAGCGGGCTTTCTCGAGCGAGTGAAAGAAGTCGGAGATTACTTGCAGAGCCGCCTGCGGGAACGCTTTGCCAACGTGTCTGGGCGCGGTTTGATGTGGGGCGTGGATGTGCCCGACGCCCGCGAATTCGTTGGCAAGGCCCTGGCCGCAGGGGTGTTGCTGACAGCCGTCGGGCCGACGAGGGTCCGTCTCGTGCCACCGCTCATCATCGGTGAGCGGCACGTGGACGAACTGTTCGAGCGACTGCAAGCCGCGGCCCTCTGAGGAAGACAAGCGGCCCGTCCTGTTGCCGGCGGTATCCGGCGATTGGGATGGGTCGCAAATTTTATGCGTGTGCAGCCGAGGCTGCGTTGAATTTTCCGCGCACTTTGGTATAATAAAGCATGGCCGTCTCGTCGCATTGGTGGAATTTCCGACAATAGATGCAATCCGTCCAAATTTTGTGCGGCAGCGTCTCCTTCGCCACAATGTGAAACCCCAGTTTGTCAAAGAATGCAGTTTGATATGTCAGTGACAGAACCTGTTCAATGTGAAGGGTCGTCGCCTGTTCAAGCAAGGATTCAACAAGTCTGCGGCCGATGCCTTGCCCATGCTGCTCCGGCTCGACCGCGAGCGACCGGATTTCCGCGAGGTCTTTCCACAGGATATGCAGACCCGCCGTTCCGACGACTTGCCCAGACAATTCCGCCACTGCGAAGCATTGGAGGTTTTCATAGAGCGATTTTTCCGTGCGCGGCAACATCAAACCTTCGCGAGCGAAGTGGTTGATAAGCCGGTGCATAGCTGGGACGTCGTCGACGGTTGCCTTGCGAACCAGCACGGCAGGTCACCCTTTCCAACGGTCAAACCGCTCCGGGACTGGAGCGGAGGGAGCAAAGTAAGCAAAGTAAGTACCTAATTTTATAACACGATATAGAATCATTATGCAATATGTTGTATATTTAATCTATCGGTTTTACGAGTGGGCTGAAGGTGGAGGAAAGTCACGTCAGTGGCCGCTGGTCGATGTTTGCGGGGACGAGTGGAGAGACGTCACGCACCCGGGCCCGGCCGAAGAGAGAACCGTCCGAACGAGGCGGAGCAACGGGAAGAAAGGAAGTGACGCAGTTGGACTTGAACGCTTTGACAATGGATGTCCATCGGGAGCACGACGCGTGTGGGATTTTCGCGCGCATAGAGAAAGCAGGGAAGCCCAGTAATAAGCCACTGAAAGCTGGTTTGGAGGCGCTCAAGGCACTGCGTCACCGGGCTGGATACGTGGACGGGCGCGGTGACGGGTGCGGCTTGCTGTTGGATATCCCGCGCGATCTGTGGCGGCGCAGGTTGGCGGCGGCCGGACGGGATGTCCAGTGGGCCTATGACGAACATTTTGTGGTGGGGCATTTCTTCCTGGAGGCAGCGGGTGACGAACTGGATCGTTTGGCCAACGTGATCGAGACGAAACTTATGGAAGCGGGCATCGCGCCGCTGCTGTGCCGGCGTCACGCGGCTGTACCTGCAGAAAAGGCTGAACAGCCGCCGCTGCGCCCCGCGTTTCTGCAGATTGCGGGCCTCGGGGTGTCGGTGACGGATGCCGACTGTTACCGTCTGACCACGCAGTTGGAAGCGATGGCAGAGGTTCATGTCCTCTCCCTGGGCCGCAGCAGTGTCGTCTACAAGGTGGTCGGAGATGCGGACGACCTGGTCACTGCCTATGACGACTTGGCCGATGTCAACTGCGCATCGTCCTTTGTGCTCGGACATACCCGGTTTTCAACCAACACCACCACGACGCCGTCGCGCGTGCAGCCGTTTTCCCTCCTGGGGCACAACGGGGAGATCAATACCATCGCCCGCTTCTATGAGGAAGGGGCCATGATAGGCATTCAGATTGACCCGGCCTTCAGCGATTCCCAGATGGTCAACAGCGTTCTTCACCACTTGGTCGCCGACCAAGGGTGGAGCCTGTTTGCCGCGATGGAACTGCTTTTTCCGCCAATTTTGAACGAGATCAAGCAGTTGCCAGACGATTTGACGGATATGTACATGTATTTTCGCTCGATGTGGGGACCGTTTGCTCAGGGGCCCGCGGCCATCATGGCGAGATTCGGCGAGGAAGCGGTCTTCTCGGTGGATGCCTTGGGCCTGCGGCCGATGTGGCTGGTGGAGACAGAAGACGCCTATTGTTTCAGTTCGGAACAGGGGATTATTCCCACTACCTACTGGGTTGCCGATCCGCTGCCTCTGGCGCCAGGTGAAAAGATGGGCATCCGCATGTCCCCGGCCGGAGCCCGGCTGTACCGTCACAAAGAGATCCGGCGTGAAGTGTTGAGTCAGATGAAGGACCGTTACAGCTTCATCGGCGCTGGCAAGAGCGTTCATTTCACGGGGCCCTATCAGGAGCATGCCGATATCGCCCCTCGCCCCGAGGACGCGAAGCCACTGTCGCTGCGAACGGCGGCTCACGGGTGGCGGGAAGACGATTTCAAATGGCTGGAATTCGAAACCCAGACGGGTGCGGAACCCATCAAATCGCTAGGTTACGATGGGCCGTTGCCAGCCTTGGACGATGGTCCGCGCGCATTGTCCGATTTTTTGCAAGAGACCGTGGCGGTGGTCACCAATCCGGCGATTGATCGTGAGCGTGAGGTGGAACACTTCAGCACGCGTTCCGTGTTGGGGCGCCGCCCCTCTCTGGCCGGTGATTACCAGGACGCGCCGCGCATTGAGGTGCAGTCGCCGCTGTTGCTGGAGGCGCTGCCGGAACGATTGGGGATTGATCAGGAAGAGCTGCAGGTCTTATCCCACCGTTTGGGGACGCTGTGCTATGAAAACGTGTTGGCGGCCCTGCGCACCAGCGTGAACGGGACGGCAGAGATTCTCATCCATCGGAACGAAGGAGAGTCGATTGGCGAGGCTCTGCAGAGGTTCCATCACGAGGCGCTGGAGGCAGTGCAGGCAGGGGCCAACGTCATTGTCCTGGATGATAGGGCGCAGTTCCGCCGTGGCGCGTATATCGATCCGTTTCTGGTCGTGGCCGCGGTGCACAAATCGTTGTTGCGCCCGGCTGCCAGCGGCCGCGGCGAACATCTGCGCCGGCGTTGCAGTCTGATTCTGCGCAGCGGCGGGATCCGCAACCTGCACGATGTGATGTGCGCCCTCGGTCTTGGCGCCGATGCGGTCAACCCGTATCTGATGTGGGAGGTTGCAGCGGAGCGCAGCGGTGTGCAGGGGTTGGAGAATCTGTATCACGCTCTGTGCAAGGGCATCGAAAAGGTCATTTCAACCATCGGCATTCACGAGCTGCGCGGCTATGAGCGGCTGTTTGGCGCCATTGGATTGGCCTCGGAAGTAGCCGATATTCTCGGCGTCCCCAATTTCTGCGGCGGCGAGTCTGCCGGTTATGGCTTCGCCAACATGGAGGCTGACGCCAAGTTGCGCCAGGAGATCTACGATGCGGAGGATGGGAAGACGAAGCGTCGGCGCGCCTTCCAATTGTATCCGCGGATCTGGAAAGCGGCCGGACTTGTCGGGATGGGTTTGGCCGAGTACGACTCCTTCCACGACAAGCTGCAGGAGTTCGAGCGGGAGAATCCTATCAATCTGAGACACGCCCTTCGGTTTGTCGAACAGCCGGACCCGGGTCTGAAGAGCGCCGAGCGCGTGGAGGACGTGGATACCACTATCGATGGCCACGCGTACCCGATTCTCATCAGCTCCATGTCGTTTGGCTCTCAGGGCGAAACGGTCTATCGGGCCTATGCCGAAGCTGCTTATCGCATGAACATTGTGGGCATGAACGGGGAAGGCGGAGAGATCAAGGACCTGCTCGACCGTTATCCGCGCCATCGCGGACGTCAGATTGCGTCCGGCCGGTTTGGCGTCAACGCGCTTCTGTGTAACAACGCGTACGTGTTAGAGATCAAGATTGGTCAGGGTGCCAAGCCGGGCGAAGGCGGTCACTTGCCAGGTTCGAAAGTGACGGAGCAGGTTGCCAATGCCCGCAACGCATCACCTGGCGTGGACCTGATTTCTCCGTCGAATAATCACGACATCTATTCAATTGAAGATTTGGCCCAGGTCATTCACGAGTTGAAAACCATCAACCCGCTGGCCAAGGTGGCCGTCAAGGTCCCTGTCGTTCCGAATATCGGCACCATCGCCGTGGGCATCGTCAAGGCCGGCGCCGACATCGTGGAACTGAGTGGGTTTGACGGCGGGACCGGCGCGGCCCGTGCGCACGCGATTCGGCACGTGGGGTTGCCAATGGAAATCGGGGTCAAGCGGGTCCACGAAGCCCTTTGCGCCGCGGGCCTGCGTGATCAGGCGGAGATCTGGGCGGATGGCGGCATGAAGTCTGGAACCGACGTGATGAAGGCGATCCTGCTCGGGGCCAACCGGGTCGGGTTTGCCACGATGGCGATGGTGGCCATCGGGTGTACGGCGTGCCGCGCCTGTCACAAAGACACCTGCCATGTCGGCATCGCGACGCAGATGACGACGATGGAGGAAGCCGCGGAAAAAGGCGTGAATTCGTTCAGTCCGCGTGAATTCGAGGCGGCTGTTGAGCACCTGGTGCGGTTCTTCACGGCCGTGGGCGAACATGTGCGCCGTTTGACCTATCAGCTGGGTGCCCAACGGACACAGGACTTGGTGGGGCGCAGCGACCTGCTGGAGCAGTGCGCGGCGTTTGAAAGCCTGGACCTGGCCGAACTGACACACTTTAACCGCGAGTATCTGGGCAGGGGCACTCGCATTCAGCCGCAAGCGCGCGCCACGTATACGGAGATGGTTACCGAGGTGAGTCAGCCGCTCGCTATTGCGGTGGGTGAAGAGACTCAGGTTGGGATGCCGGCTGGCCGCAGTGCACACGGGCGGCACGGACACCTGGCGTTGGTCGATGCCCAAGAGAGTCGGTTGGTGGTGGAGGCTCCGCGGGTTCTCTCGACCTATGAGAGCGGTGAAGCGGTGCGTCATCACCACCAGCCTGAGGGCCGCCGTGTGACGGTGTACCCGTACGTGGCCGGCAATGGGTTCGCCGCATACCATATGGCCGGGATGCACTCGGTCGCTTATGGAGGGGCGCAAGACGGCGTCGGCAAGGGAGCCTTTGGCGGAAGGATTGTCGTGCTGAAGCAGCAGGTAGCTGATGGGCGCTGGTTGGGCGGCTCTGTTGGAAAGGGATTGGCTTATGGGGCCCAGCATGGCGTGTTCATCGTCCAGAACCATGCCGACGCCCGCGCCGGGATCCGGCTTTCGGGGGCCGATATCGTCATCGGCGGGGAAGTCACCGAGCCTCTTGAGGATGAACAGGGCGACATCGCCACTCGGGCCAACATCAAAGGCTTTGGGTTCGAGTACATGACGGCTGGACGGGCCGTTGTCCTCGGTGATCCCGGTCCGTGGCTGTGTGCGGGCATGACCGGCGGATCCGTGTACGTGCGCCACGATCCTTCCGTCGGTTTGACCGAAGAGGCGTTGCGCCGGCGGATTGCCAAAGGCGCCAAGGTGGTCCTACAGACGTTGGATGCGCAGGGGGAAACCGATGTGACCGACCTGCTCCTGGTCTATCACAAGGAGCTGCGCGAGAGCGGGCAGACGGAGGCGGCGAAACGGTTGGTACCGTTGCTGATGCGCCCGAAGGAACATTTCCTGATGATCCGTCCCGGCAAGGATATCACAGACCAAAGCATCGCGACCGAATGACCAGTTACCCGTCCGGGTCTGGCCATCCTGCACAGGTAGCGGGGCAGCTGCGGCTGCCCCGCTTTTTTGTCGGGGCGCCAATCCCGACCATGTGAATGAACATACGGATGAAAGGATTTTTTTGCAGACCATCTTGATATCTATACATACACGTGTATAATAATACACATATTCGATAGGGAATGTCTTCGCGGACCCGCGAGGAACCGCCAGCCGCTCAAGCAGCAGTGCGGAACAACATCGCGAGGAAGGGGAATGCATGGTGTACGCGTGGAAGAGGGAGTCGAGCCCAATCGGTCTGGGGCAAGGAATTGAACCGCTGGGTGACGGGTATCTATCCGTCCGCTTGCAGACAGCGCTGATGGCTGCCCACCAGCGATTGCGAGGGCGCGACTTGCTGGACTTCAGCGATTACACCAGTGAAGATGTCCATGCCTTGTTGAAATTGTCGCTGCTGCTGAAGGAAGCCAAGAAGTCGCGGTTTCCGCATGCGGTTCTGGGGGGGCAGTCGCTCGCGTTGGTTTTTGACAAGGCCTCAACCCGTACCCGCATTTCTTTCGAGGTTGGCATGGCCCAATTGGGGGGGCACGCGCTGTTTATTCCGAGTCAGTCCACCCAGATGGGGCGTGGAGAGCCGATTGAGGATACAGCGCGTGTGCTGTCCCGCTATGTTGACGGGATCATGATCCGCACGTTTTCACACGCGGCGGTGCAGACCCTGGCGGAGTACGCCAGCGTCCCGGTCATCAACGGGTTGACGGATGAGCACCATCCGTGCCAGGCCTTGGCGGACGCCTTGACCATTTATGAACACACGGGGCGCATGCAGGGGATTACTGTCGCCTTCGTCGGGGACGGCAACAATATGGCTCACTCGTGGCTGCAATTGGCCCCGAAACTGGGCATGAACGTGCGTGTGGCCACGCCCCCGGGATACGGGCCCAGCCAGGAGGTTGTGGAGCAGGCGAAAAAAGACGCAGTGGCCAACCACTCGCAGGTGCTGGTCACCACCGATCCAGTCCGCGCGGTTGCCGGGGCGGATGTGATCATCACGGACGTGTGGGCCAGCATGGGCGACGAGGAAGAGGCTGAATTCCGGCGCATGGTGTTTTCGGATTACCAGGTGAACGCGGAACTCGTCGGCCACGCCAATCCTGAGTACATCTTTCTGCATTGCCTGCCGGCCCACCGGGGTGAGGAAGTCACTGCTGACATCATCGACGGGGAGCACTCCGTGATTTTTGACGAGGCGGAGAATCGACTGCATACACAAAAGGCTGTGTTGGCCGCCTTGATGGCAGATGCGGGTGCATTCGGGGAGGAGATGTGAGTATGGCGAAGAAATTGGTGCTCGCCTATTCGGGCGGATTGGATACGTCGGTCGCGATTGCCTGGCTGAAGGAGAAATACGGATATGATGTGGTGGCGATGTGCGTCGACGTCGGGGAAGGAAACGACCTGGACTTTGTCCAGAGAAAGGCGTTGCAGGTAGGGGCGGTCAAGTCGTACCGCATTGATTCCGTCGAGCGTTACGCTTCTCAATTCGTTTTGCCCGCGTTGAAGGCCAATGCCCTCTATGAAGGGAAGTACCCGTTGGCTTCCGCCCTCTCCCGGCCGCTTATCGCGCAGTTGCTGGTCGAGGTCGCCGCACAGGAGGGGGCCGAGGCTGTCGCGCACGGGTGCACAGGGAAAGGCAATGACCAGGTCCGGTTTGAGGTCTCGGTCAAGGCGCTCAATCCCCATCTGAAGGTGATTGCTCCCGTCCGCGAGTGGAATTGGACGCGCGATGAGGAGATCGCCTACGCGAAAGAGCACGGGATTCCGGTTCCGGTCACGCTCGACAACCCATTCAGCATCGATGCCAACCTGTGGGGACGCGCCATTGAATGCGGCGTGCTCGAGGATCCATGGGCGGAAGCCCCGGAGGAAGCGTTTGAATGGACCGTCAGCCCGGAGCAGGCGCCGGACGACCCGGAGTATGTGGAGATCTCGTTTGATGAAGGGGTGCCGGTGGCCCTGGGCGGCGAGGTCCTGCAGTTGGGTGAGCTTATCTGGCGGTTGAACCGGATTGCAGGGCGGCATGGGGTCGGACGCATTGACCACGTGGAGAATCGCTTGGTGGGCATCAAGTCGCGCGAGGTGTACGAATCGCCTGCGGGTCTGGTATTGGTCCAGGCGCACAAGGAATTGGAAGCCCTGACCCTGACGCGTGAGGTTGCGCAATACAAAGCCGGCGTCGAGTTGGAATACAGCAAGCTGATTTACAACGGGCTCTGGTTCTCCCCGCTCAAACAGGCCCTAGACGCCTTCATTCAGGAGACCCAGCGGGCTGTGACGGGAGTCGTGCGGGTCAAACTGTACAAGGGCGGTTTTCAGGTGGTCGGCCGCAAGTCCCCGTATTCGCTGTACCGGCATGACCTGGCCACCTATTCGGTCGGAGATGCGTTCGACCACCAGGCGGCGGTTGGCTTCATTGAGTTGTGGGGGATGCCGACCACGGTGCATGCGGGTGTCCATCAGCAGGGAGCGGAAGCGGCAAGCGTGCTGACGGACGTGCGCGTTTCGGCGTTGGAGAAGGACGAGGGTGCTGGCAAGCCGAGCGCCGTCGGGGAGGTCGTCGGATGAAGCTGTGGGGTGGGCGATTTACCGAGGATACAAATCGTCTGGTGGAACAGTACACGGCCTCCATTGGATTCGACAAACGGCTTGCTGAAGTGGATATTCGCGGCAGCATCGCCCACGCCCGCATGTTGGGAACGGCCGGTATCATCCCTCGGGATGATGCCGACCGTTTGGTTATGGGCTTATCCGAGTTGCTTGAGGAGGTTCACGCCGGCCGGATTGAGTTTCGTCTTGAGGACGAAGATATTCATATGAATGTGGAGCGCTTGTTACACGAGCGTCTAGGTCCGGTGGCCGGCAAGCTGCACACGGGGCGGAGCCGCAACGACCAGGTCGCGCTGGACATGCACTTGTATGTCAAAGAAGGCATTGAAGCGGTGATGGCCGGTGTCCGTTCGCTTCAGCAGGCACTGGTCGCGGCCAGCGAAAAACACTTTGGCGTCATCATTCCTGGCTATACGCACCTGCAGAGGGCGCAGCCAGTCCTCCTGTCGCACCACTTCTTGGCGTACTTCTGGATGTTGGAGCGCGACTTCTCGCGTTTTCAGGATGCGCTGGAGAGAACCGACATGATGCCCTTGGGTGCCGGGGCGCTGGCCGGCACGTCGTTTCCAGTCGACCGGGAGGCGGTGGCAAAGGAGTTGGGGTTCCGGCAGGTGTACGAGAACTCCTTGGATGCCGTGTCGGACAGGGATTATCTGGTCGAGTGCCTGGGCGCCTGCAGCCTCTTAATGATGCATCTGTCCCGTTTCTCAGAGGAGTTGATACTCTGGAGCAGTGACGAGTTTGGTTTCATCGAGTTGGCTGACGCGTATTGCACAGGGTCCAGCATGATGCCCCAGAAGAAGAATCCGGATGTACCCGAGCTGGTGCGGGGCAAGACGGGGCGAATGTACGGTCACCTTATGGGGCTCCTCACCGTTCTCAAGGGGCTTCCCCTGGCCTACAACAAGGACCTGCAGGAAGACAAGGAAGGCATCTTTGATGCGTTTGACACAGTGCTGCCTGCCCTCACGTTGTTCACAGGCATGATTGAGAGCCTGCGGCTGCGGCCGGATCGGATTGAAGCGGCCCTGGCCCGGGACTTCTCCAACGCAACGGATGCGGCCGACTACTTGGTGCGAAAAGGGGTGCCGTTCCGCGACGCGCACGCGGTGGTGGGACGTCTGGTGCTGACGGCCGTGCAGCAGGGGAAGAACTTGTCGACCTTGCCCTTCGAAGAATATCAAAAGGCGTGCCCCGAATTTGAACCGGACATTTATGAAGTGATTCGCATAGAAAACATTGTGGCAGCGAGAGCGGTACGAGGCGGGACAGGGCACGAGGCCGTGCGCCGTCAATTGGAGCGCGCCAAACAGCGGCTGCGTGTCGGCCTCTTGCCACAAGGCAGTGAATCCAGTAAAGTGCTAGATAAAGATAGAGAGTGACGGCTTGGTCTTTCCACAGTTCGGGGAGTGGAGAAACGTGCTGATTGTGCAGAAATACGGGGGCACCTCGGTCGGCAGTGTGGAACGCATAGAGGCGGTGGCGGACCGGGTTTGCAGAACGGTGGCGGCAGGCAACCAGTGTGTTGTGGTGGTCTCCGCGATGGGAGACACCACAGATGACTTGCTGGCGCTGGCCCACAGCGTGTCAGAACGGCCGGACGCGCGAGAACTGGACGCGCTTTTGGCCACCGGTGAGCAGGTTTCGGCTGCGCTGTTGGCGATGGCCTTGCAGAAGCGCGGTGTGAAAGCCAGATCCTTTTCCGGATGGCAGGCGGGGATACAGACCGAAGCCAACCATGGATCGGCGAGAATGACGGAGATCCGTTGCGATGGCCTACAGTCGGCACTGAATGCGGGGGTGATCCCCGTGGTCACCGGGTTCCAGGGCATTTCCGGAACGGATGTTACGACGTTGGGCCGTGGTGGATCCGATACGACAGCCGTGGCGGTGGCGGCTGTCTTGCATGCCGACCTATGTGAAATTTATACAGATGTGGATGGGATATACACATCCGATCCACGGGTGGTGCCGCACGCTCGCAAACTGGCGGCCATATCCTATGACGAGATGTTGGAGTTGGCGACGCTCGGTGCCCAGGTCCTGCATCCCAGGGCGGTGGAGAACGCCAAAAAGTACGGCGTGCCCCTGGTTGTAAGGTCCAGCTTTTCGGAGGAAGAAGGAACGCAGGTGATGGAGACGGTGCAAGGTTTAGAGACGCAGCAATTGGTGACGGGCGTCGCGTTTGAACGCCAGGTCGCCAGGGTGACTGTGATTGGTGTGCCGCTCCCGCGGCATGGCATCGCTACCGTGTTTTCCACATTGGCCGAGGCCAGCGTCAATGTCGATGTCATTGTGCAGAGCGTGGTCGCTGCCGACAAGGTGGATGTGTCGTTCACGGTCAAGGAGGATGACGCCGCTCTTGCTGTGGAGATGGTGAGCGCCCTTAAGCCCACTTTGGGGTTTGACGACGTCGTCTGTGAAACCGGCCTGGCCAAGGTGTCAATTGTCGGGGCGGGGATGATCAGCAACCCGGGTGTCGCTGCCACGATGTTTCGGACATTGGCCGCGGCCGACATTCCGCTGAAGATGGTCAGTACGTCGGAGATGAAGGTGTCCTGCATCATTCCGGCGGAGCAGCTGGAGTTGGCAGCTGGCCGCCTGCATGAGGTGTTTCTCGAGCAACCCCAATCCGGAGAAATGAGCGTCGAGTCCCGGGCGGGGTTGGTGGGCACTGAGTCTTTCCGGTAGAATCCCCTTGCAGCAGGGCCGACGAATCGACGAAGTCGCCGGATGGCATCGATGATGGGGTGCGTCCGTGCGACTTCTTTGCTTGCGTCCTGCGTGTCAAATGGGGCCGGTTAAATGGGGTGGCGGTCCTGTCGGCTCCCGTTTCTCAGGCGGTGAATCGCGGCGGTTTCGACGTCTTTGCCAACACTTGCGCGCATACGAAAGTTCAGGGATAATCGGTCGAGAGGGGTGGTTGACGGTGAGCCACGGTCTGCCGTTGTCCGTGCGACGGCCGGCGCTCCACTACGAGGCTGGGGATTGTCAGCCGGTCGAAGAGTCGGTGGCAACGGAGTACGCGTTGACAATTTACGTAAACGATCAGGAAATGGCGACAGTCGTTTGTACTCCTGAGCATATGGATGACCTCGTCCTGGGCTTTCTCGCCTCCGAAGGGATTGTTCGTTCCGTGGACCAGGTTGTCGATCTGGTGGTCAATTCGCGTACCGGAACAGCCCGTGTTCACACCACCAATCTCGTCAATTTCAACCAAGCGTTTTTCAACAAGCGGTACATCGGCTCGTGCTGCGGGAAGGGGCGGCAGTCCTTCTATTTCTACAATGACGCGCATACCGCCCGCTGGGTGGATGATGATGTGGTGCTGGATCCGCCAACGGTGTTGCAGTTGGTGGACCGTATGGACGCCATGGCGGACCTGTTTCATCTGACTGGCGGCGTACATATGGCCTGCCTGGCGGACATCGAGGGCAACGTAATGGCGCGGACGGACATTGGGCGTCACAACGCCCTGGACAAGTTGCACGGGTATTGTCTGCGTCACCACATTTCCCGGGCCGGTCGCGTCGTCACTTTCAGTGGCCGCGTTTCGTCCGAGGTCCTGCTCAAGGTGGCCAAGATGGGGATCGGCATTGTGCTGGCCCGGTCCGCCCCCACATCGTTGGCGCTGGACATCGCGCAGGAGCTGAATATCACCGTGGTGGGCTTTGTCCGGAACGGAACCTTCAACATCTACACCCACCCATGGCGCATCCGGTAAGAGACCGGATCAGCATCCGTTTGCACGAAGGAATATTGATTAGAAATCGCTTACATCAAGAAGAGGGATTGACAGGGCCTGCGGCACATCTGTATTTTTAAAGAAAACCCAATAGACAAGACTGTATCGCATGACTGGCGGATGTAGAGGAGTACCTCGGAGGAGTGCGATACACATATGCCGGCCGCCTGGGCACCCTAGTGGAAGGATTAGGAGTGTTCAGACGGCTGTTTTCGAATCCGGGAGGGAGAGACGCATGAAAGTCCTGGTTGCCGACGATGTGGCGGAGGTGGGCCTGCAACAACTGCGGGAGCGAGGGGACATCGAGGTCTGTGTGCAAACTGGTTTGTCAGAGGACGACTTGTGCCAGGCCGTCAGGGATGCAGACGCCTTGATTGTCCGTTCGCAGACCAAGGTCACAGCAAGGGTATTGGAAGCTGCAGCGCAACTGAAAGTGGTCGGCCGAGCCGGGGTCGGTGTCGACAACATCGACGTCGAGGCCGCCACCCGCAGGGGCGTGGTGGTCATCAACGCCCCGGACGGCAATACCATTTCCGCCTGTGAACACACGCTCGCGATGCTGATGGCGATGGCGCGCCGCATCCCGGACGCCCATCAGTCGATGCGGCAAGGCCGATGGGACCGCAAGGCCTACGTGGGCGTGGAGTTGTCCGGCAAGACGTTGGCCATTATCGGGCTCGGGCGCATCGGCCGGGAGGTGGCCAAACGCGCGCAGGCTTTCAACATGAACGTCGTGTGTTATGATCCCTTCCTCAGCCGTGAGCGTGCGCAGGAATTGGGCATCACGAGCCTGCCATTGAACGATGCCCTGGCGCAGGCGGATTTTGTCACGGTCCATACCCCCTTGACGCGCGACACGCGGCACCTTCTGGGACCCGAACAATTTGCCAACATGAAGCCGGGGGTGCGTATTGTCCACTGCGCGCGCGGCGGCGTGATCGATGAACAGGCGCTGGTCGCGGCCCTGCGTGACGGGCGGGTCGCGGCTGCCGCTTTGGACGTCTTTGAACAGGAACCCCTCCCGGATGGCCATCCGCTGCGGAGCTTGGAAAACGTGATTCTCACCCCCCACCTCGGCGCCTCGACGGTGGAGGCGCAGGTCAATGTGGCGATCTCGGTGGCGGCTGAAATTGCCGATATCTTGAGCGGCCTGCCGGCCAAGAATGCGGTCAATCTGCCGGCGCTCAGCGTCGAGCAGGAGGCGCACCTGCGCCCGTATCTGACGCTTGCCGAGAAATTGGGGACCTTGGCCGGGCAGTTGTACACGGGGGCGCTCTCGCACTTGGAAATCACGTACGGCGGCGAGTTGGGCGAGGTGGCCAGCGAGTTTGTCTGCCGGACCTTGCTCAAAGGGCTGTTGAGCAGCCGGTACGGTGAGGAGGTCAACTACGTCAACGCGCGTTTTTTGGCGGAGATGGACGGCCTCTCCCTGCGTGAGGTGCGCCAGACCAAGTCGAAGGTCTTCACCAACCTGTTGACTCTGGCTGTGACCGTGGACGGGGTGCGTCACACAGTGGCGGGCACGGTTTACAACGGCCTCGGACCGCGGCTGGTGGAGATAGACGGCTATCCTTTGGATGCGGAGCCGCAACCCAGGATGCTGTTCACCCGCCACGTTGATCAGCCGGGGATGATTGGACGCATCGGGACACTGCTCGGGGAAGCGGACATCAACATTGCATCGATGCAGGTAGGGCGGCGCGAATCCGGAGGTGAGGCGGTGATGCTGCTGGCCGTGGACAAGGTGGTGCCGGACAGCGTGCTGGCCGAAGTCCGCCGCATGTCCGGGATTCAGCAGGTCAGCACCATCCGTCTTTAAATGAGCGACGTGGGCCAGGGAGCGCGTATACTGAATTAGGGGCGATGAAGACCATGACCGTACCTATGGTAGAGAAGCAGAGAGCCGGACGGATTGACAACTTTGGCGCGGGGCCGGCCGCGCTGCCCGAATCGGTTCTGCTGAAGATGCAAGAAGAACTCCTCAACTACGAGGGCACCGGGATGTCCGTGCTAGAGATCAGCCACCGCAGCGACGCCTACAACCACTTGCAGGCGGCCGCTGAGCAACGGCTGCGGCGGTTGCTGGCCATTCCGGACGGTTATCGGGTATTGTACCTGCAGGGCGGCGCCAGCCTGCAATTCGCCATGATTGCGCAAAACTTTATCTCCGACGGCCAGACCGGTGCCTATGTGCTGACCGGATTGTGGTCCGAAAAGGCGCATCAGGAGGCCGGACGGGTGGCGCCGGTACGAATTGCCGCCAGCACGAAGGACGATGGCTACCGTCGGTTGCCGGATCCAGCAGAGATTCACGTGGAGGACACAGACGCGTACGTGCACTTCACGTCCAACAACACCATCATCGGTTCGCAGTGGCCCTCGATCCCGGTGCTTGGCCGACCGCTAGTCGTGGACATGTCGAGCGACATCCTGTCCCGCCCCATTCCTGTTGGAGACTACCATCTCATCTACGCGGGCGCCCAGAAAAACTTGGGTGTCGCCGGTCTCACGGTGGTCATCGTGAAAGAGGAGTGGCTGAATCGGCACCCGGGGACGCACCTGCCCAAAATCCTGGCCTACCAAACGCATGCGGCGGCTGATTCCCGTTACAACACGCCGCCTGTCTTCGCCGTTTACGCGCTGGAAAAGGTGCTGGAGTGGGCGGAGGAGCAAGGAGGTGTGGCCGGCCTGGCGGAACGCAACCGCAAGAAGGCGGATATGTTGTACACTGTGATTGACGAGAGCGATGGGTTCTACCGGGGTGTGGTCGATCCGGCCGCGCGGTCGCAGATGAATGTGACCTTCCGCTTGGCTGACGACCAATTGACCCGCGAGTTCATCTCTGCCGCGAAACAGGCCGGCATGTCGGGGTTGGGCGGTCATCGCTCGGTCGGCGGCTGCCGCGTATCGCTCTACAATGCGGTGGAGCCCGAGGCCTGCGCACGCTTGTGCGATTTTATGCGGGAATTCGCCAAACGACACGGGTAGTCCTGCAAGGCGCGCCCTGCATCTGACTGGATGAGGGGGTGGGCCACGCCGAGGTGCTGGTTGTGTGCCTGCGCTTGCCTTTGTGGATGGAACGGGAGGAGTCACGTGTACGACTGGATCTTGTTTGACATCGATGGGGTCATGCTCAGTGAAGAGCGTTATTTTGACGCGTCGGCCTTGGCCATCTATGAGCTGTTGGCCAGTCCTCGGTATCTGCGTCTGACCTTCACAGGAATGCGGGAGTTGGACGTGCGACCGGACGACGAGACGGTGAGGGAGATTCGCGCCCGCGTGTTCCATGACGACGAATTCCTGCGGTTTATTAAAGGGCGTGGCGTCAACGCGAATTGGGACATGGTGTACCTGCAGTTCGTCGCCGTGCTGGCGGCCGTAGCCGACAGCTTACCTGCAAAGACGCGCCAGGCCTGGCTGCCCCGGGAGTTGCCGGCGACCAGCGTGGACGGCGCAACGGCGACGCTCAACGCGACGGACCGGCGTCGAGCCCTGGTGGAGGGCATGCGCCAGTTTGTCGCCGCGGCGCCGATATTGACCGGGGATGTCTTCCGGAACTATGCTCGTCTATTCGAGGATTGCCAAGGCAAGGACGACCTGTTTTCCGTCTGCCGGCGTGTGTTGGAGCCGATACTCGGGGACGCGGCGCAGGCGCTGTGGGATTTGGGGAAAGATGTATTTCAAGAGTGGTATCTGGGTGATGCCTACGCAGGTCCGGCCTGGCATGGGCAACCTACCGGCAAGATCGGCTACCTTGAGCAGGAGCGGCCCGTGGTTCCCCCTGACGAATTTCGCCAGCTGTTGGACGATGTGCTGAGCAAGGGGCTGCAAATTGGCATCGCCACGGGACGGCCGCGCCTGGAAACAGAGGTGCCCTTGCGCTCCTTTGATTGGTTGTCCCGATTTGACCGGAACCGCATCACCACGGCGAGCGAGGTGCTGGAGGCGCAAGCCTTGCGACCGGGCCAGCCTCTCTCAAAGCCGCATCCGTTTTCCTACCTGCGCAGCTATCTGGGCACAACTGACCTGGCGGCCGTGTTGGACGCGCCCCTGCCGCTGCCGCCGTCCGCAGGCCGGCGGGTGTTGATTGTCGGCGACTCGGTGGCTGATGCGTTGGCCGCGCGTGCAATGGGTTGCCACTTTGCGGCCGTCTTGACCGGGTTGGAAGGTGCAGCCGCGCGGGAATTGTTCGCGTCGCTCGACTGTAACTACGTGCTCGACAACGTCCTTGAGTTGAAGCAGGTTTTGGCTGCGGCGGTGAAGTAGCGCTGCAGCCGCTACGGTTTCTGCGTCCGGGCGGATCTACCGCCGCCCGGTTGGCGCGAGCCTCTTGGGACATGGGTTGCGCAAGCGGCCGGATCGTGCTAAGATAACTCTCGCCGGTGCAATTGGCTTGTTTGCCGCATTTTGTGGAGAGATGTCCGAGTTGGTCGAAGGAGCACGACTGGAAATCGTGTAGGCGGGCTTAAACTCGCCTCGAGGGTTCGAATCCCTCTCTCTCCGCCAGTT
>NZ_BCRP01000031.1 GCF_001552655.1 Alicyclobacillus kakegawensis NBRC 103104
TTCTGCCGGGAGGTTGAGCGCGCCGTGGACAGCCTGCCGGAGTATCAGGCGCAGATCATGCGCCGGCTGTACATGGATCATGAGCCGAGCCCACGCAACCCGGCCAGGAGCGACTTGCAGGTGTGGCGCGAGATCTACGAGGCCGGGTGGTACGTATCGGAAAGATACTACGACGAACAGAAGGCGCAGGCGATATTCCGGCTCGCGGAGACATGGGGGATCACGCAGTACGAGGATGACCGCTGATGATGGGAAAAATGCCGGGTCGATCTCATGTCTGTCTCCGTACACTGAGCCATGTCAGTCCAAGGAGGTGTGAAACAGTGGACGGAGGATGCTTTGGATTTTTTACACGTTGGGCCATTGTGTTCCTGATTATCTTCGTGTTGTTCTTCCTTCTAGTGCCAGGTATCGGTGGTTACGCAGGGGGCGGCGCTTATGGTCCGGGCGCTGGTGCCTATGGACCGGGTGGTGCTGGAGTTGGAGCATACTGAGTAAGGTAAGAAGGGTATAAACACCATCCTGGATATTATTGAAGAGGGATGGTGGAAAAGCTATTTGCACCACGGTATCCGTTTACTGGTGAACAAAAATCCGTGCGTTTTTGGGGCGCTTTTCGTGTGTTTTCCTTGCGAAAATGCCACGGGAAACGGCACTATACTGGGGCCAAGCGAGGCTATGTCCATTAGGCCCTGCCGATATGGCGGGGTCTTTTCGTTTAGGAGAGGAAGCCAAGTGACCAAGCGAGCGCCGCACTACACTATCAGCGATTTGGATACACCCGGAGCCTAGTCAGAGACCCGGCAGCGAGTGCGGATCGTGCTGAGGGACGCAGGCGACGCAAGAAGAGGCCCAGGCAGCGTCAGAGGGACCATGCCCGCGAGAATCGTACGCCTCGCCCCTCTGACGTTGCTTAGGCACCCAAATTTTCTTTTATGGCGATGGATGGCTGCGGGAAACCGCGTCTACGTGCCAACTTGTCATCTTTACCCTTCCTAGCGGGTGGACTCATTACATTGGAGCGGCTGATTGGCCGCCGATTCTCTTTCGCGGACTTGCGCCTAGTGCGCTGTCCATAGACCTCATGACAGACCGCGCGAAAAATCTCCAGTCTCCCGGAAGCAGCAGCGCCGTATACGACGTACCGGCGGGGAAACCGGTACGGAGCTGCGCCCTCCTTTCGTACCGTCAAGTGCCACCTGGCGGCAAGGCTGGAGCTGGTGGGCCGCGCGGCGCATTACATACTACACCCGCTTCGGCGGGTCTTCTTTTTGCTTACAAGGTCACGGAACGAGGTTGATGCAATGAAAGTCGAACGGATCCCAGTGGAGCGAATCAATCCCGCTCCATACAATCCGCGAATCGATATCCGACCGGGTGATCCGGTGTACGAGAAGCTCCGGCGTTCCATTGAGGAGTTCGGTTTGGTGGAACCCATCGTCTGGAACCAGCGAACAGGCAGAGTGGTCGGTGGTCACCAGCGCTTGAAAGTACTCCAGGAGATGGGCGTCACAGAGACCGATGTGGTGGTCGTAGATCTCGATGACACCAGGGAGGAGGCGTTGAACCTCGCGCTCAACAAGATCGAGAACGATTGGGACACGTACAGGCTCAAGGAGCTGCTCGAGGAACTGGACATCGGCGATATTGACCTTGCCATCACCGGTTTTGACGAGGCTGAAATCGAGGAGCTGATGACCAAGTTCGCGCTGGAGTCCGACGAGAAGGTCCAGGACGATAACTTCGACGTAGACGAGGCCCTGGAGGACATCGACGAGCCCATTACCAAAGAGGGCGATGTCTGGCGGCTCGGCAGGCATTGGTTGCTGTGTGGGGACGCTACCAAGCGCAGGGATGTCCTGCGACTGATGTCCGGGCACAAGGCGCAGATGGTGTTCACGGACCCACCGTACAACGTCGATTACACCGGGAAAACGAAGGATGCTCTAAAAATCCAAAATGACAAGATGGACGACCGCGAGTTCTACGAGTTTCTACGCGCCGCCTTCCGGAATGCCTATGAGGTTACCGTGCAAGGCGGCGCGATTTATATCGCCCATGCCGATTCGCAGGGCCACAATTTTCGGCTCGCGATGGTCGATTCCGGCTGGCTGATGAAGCAGTGCATCGTCTGGGTGAAGAACTCCATGGTCCTGAGCCGTCAGGATTACCAGTGGCGCCATGAGCCGATTTTGTATGGCTGGAAACCTGGCGCGGCTCATTCCTGGTACGGCGGCCGCAAGCAGACCACGGTCATCGAGTCGCCCGAAGGCCTCGAAATCACCGAGGACGAGCGTGGGGTCATCATCACGGTCAGCTCGGGACTTGAGACGGTCATGTTACGTGTCCCGTCCTACGAGGTGCTGTACAGCGGCGCAGATGAGGGAACCACAGTATGGCGGTTCGAGAAGCCTGTCAAGAGCCGCGAACACCCGACCATGAAGCCGATCCCGCTGGTTGCGCGGGCGATCCAGAATTCATCCAAGAAGGGCGAGATCGTGCTGGATATGTTCCTCGGCTCTGGGACTACGCTGATGGCCTCCGAACAGACCGGGCGCGTGTGTTACGGTCTGGAGCTTGACCCCAAATTCTGCGACGTCATCATCCGTCGCTGGGAGGAGTTCACAGGGCAAAAGGCAGTGAAATTCGCGTAATCGAAAAACAAACCCCATGCAAGAAGGTGGTGAGATGCCGAAATGCGGGGCAAAGACCCGTAAGGGAACTCCATGCCAGAACAACGCCATGGCGAACGGGCGGTGCCGTATGCATGGCGGGAAGTCCACTGGGCCGCCGCCGGAAAAGATGCGCGGCAACAAGCACGCTCTCGTGACCGGGGAGTATGAGACCATCTGGCTGGACACGCTCGACGACACTGAGCGCGTCCTTTTTCATGTGGTCGACACCGACGCCCTGGCGCAACTGGACAACGAAATCCGGCTCACCGATATCCGGGAGCGGCGCATGCTCCAGCGGATTCAACGCTTGCAACTGGGCAAGGACATGATGCCGATTCAGGTCACGCACCGCAAGGTGAAAGGCCCGGATGGCGAGGAAAAGACCGAGGAAATCACCATGCAACCGGCGCTGGACACCATCCGACGCATCGAGGAAGCGCTGACTCGCGTCCAGGAGCGAAAGACCAAGCTGATCGAGCTAAAACACCGGATACTCAGCGGCGGGCGCGATGATACGAGCAGCCTGGATGGCCTGGTCAAGGCGATCAGGGAGAGTGGCGGGGCATGAGCTTCCAGTGGGGACGGTTCAGCCGCAAGCAGTTGGCGTCCATGCGGGAGAGCAACGCCCGCCTGAACATCTGGGAGGGCGCAGTGCGCTCAGGAAAGACCATTGCCAGTATCGTGCGGTGGCTGGACTTTCTCGCAACGGGCCCGCCCGGCGACCTGCTCATGGTCGGCAAGACCGAGCGGACGTTGCGGCGGAACATCCTGAATCCGCTCGAGGAAATCCTGGGGCCGCGCTTGTTCCAGTACAACGCTGGTGAGGGTGAGGCGCGCATCTGCGGGCGCCGGGTATACGTCGCAGGCGCCAACGACGAGCGGGCCGAGAACAAAATCCGCGGCTTGACCCTGGCCGGGGCCTACGGGGACGAGATCACGTTGTGGCCGGAGAGCTTCTTCCGAATGCTGACGTCCCGCCTGTCGGTGCCGGGGGCCAAGTTCTTCGGCACCACGAATCCCGACAACCCATTCCATTGGCTGAAAGTGGGCTACCTCGAGCGCCCAGGGCTGGACCTGAAAGTCTGGCACTTCGAGCTGGAGGACAATCTCAACCTCGACCCAGCCTATGTCGATGCACTCAAGCGAGAGTACACGGGCCTATGGTACAAGCGGTTCATCCTGGGCCTGTGGGTGCAGGCTGAAGGCGCCGTGTACGACATGTGGGACGAAGAGCGGCACGTGGTCAGCGAAGTTCCGCACCCGCATGAGTGCGACCGGCTCATCGCCGGCGGGGACTATGGGACCACGAACCCGACGACTCTGCAGCTCATCGGCCGGCATGGCGGGCGTTGGTACGTCCTTCGGGAGTATTACTTCGACAGCCGGCAGACCGGCCGGCAAAAAACCGACGCGCAATATGCCGACGACTTGGAGGCCTGGCTTGGCGACGTTCAGGACCGGGTGACCATCTACCTGGACCCGGCGGCCGCATCGTTTGCGCTTCAGTTGCGCCGGCGGGGGCTGCATGTGGTCGACGCCGACAATGCCGTGCTGGAAGGCATCCAGCTGGTGGGACGGCTTCTGGCGGACGGGGAGTTGCTGGTGCATGAATCCTGTACGCACCTGCGGCGGGAGTTCGCCAGCTACGTGTGGGACCCGAAGGCCCAGCAGCGCGGTGAAGACAAGCCGCTCAAACAGAACGACCACGCGCTGGATGCCCTGCGCTATGCGCTGTACACGCACCTGCAACACCCGCCGCTGGATGACGATATCCGCGAGGCGTTGAAGGGGGTGAGGTTCTATGCCTGATGTGCGCACGAAAACGGTCCGGCCAAGCTGGTGGCGGCGGGCCATCGGCGAAATCAACGCGCTCCGGCAACAGATGTGGTCCGTGTCGGACTTCACCGTGCCGTACACGCTCGACAGCTCGAGGGTGGACTATCACCTGGCGCGGGACCTGTACCGAAACACCCGGGAACAGTACAAGCTGGGCGCGGCGTTCGCAAAGCCCATCATCAACACCACGGCCGGGTTCATGGGCGTGCCGCACTTTTCGCACGATGATCCGGACGCAGACCAGGCACTCGAGGAACACTTCACGCGCTGGCGCGGCAAGCTCCTGCGCGCGGTCCGCAACGCGCTGCGGGACGGGGATGTGTTTGTGCAACTGGCACGGTATCCCGACAAGTTCAGCCGGCAGCCGCGGTTCCAATTGCAACTCATTCCGCCCGAATGGGTGACACCGGTACTCGACCCTATCACCGGGGAGTGGGCCCAAGTGGTCATCCGGCACCCGGTCACGATTCGGGACACAGACGGGCGAGTCACGTCGGAATACGTGGTGGACGAGACCTGGACACCGGAGCAGCATATCATCACGGCTGACAGCCGGGCGCCGGCGGAGGTGAAGGCGCGCGACCGGGCGGAGAACAACCCCTGGGGCTTCATCCCTATCATCCATTTCAAAAACGAGGCCGAAGAGTACCAGATGTATGGCGTCAGCGAGCTGGAGGCCGTCGAGCCGTATCTCCGCGCCTATCATGACGTGATGCTGTTCGCGGTGCAGGGCTCGCAAATGTTCTCCCGGCCGAAGGTCAAGTTCAAGCTCAAGGATGTGCGCAAGTTCCTGGCGGACAACTTTTCGCAGGACGAGGTAAAATCCGGGCGGATCAACTTCTCTGGCCGGGAAATCTTCTTCCTGCAGGACGGAGAGGACGCCGAGTTCATCACGGCCGACAGCGGACTGGCCGGTGTCACGACGCTGCTCAAGTTCCTGTACTTCTGCATCGTGGATGTCACCGAGACGCCGGAGTTTGCGTTTGGAACGGCGGTGCAGTCGTCCAAGGCCTCAGTGTCAGAGCAAATGGTGCCGCTCATGCGGAAAATCCACCGCAAGCGCGGCCAGTTCGAGGAGCCCTTCGGTGAGCTGGCGTCAATGTTCCTGGCGATGTGGGCGAAGGTGGAGAACCGGGCGCTCGACAGTTACGACGCGCACATCGAGTGGGACGAAGTCAGCCCGCAGGATGACGCGGAGGTTGCGACCACCATCAACACGCTTATCAACGGCCTATCCACCGGCGTGGAGGCGGGGCTGGTATCCATGGATGCCGCAGCTGAGTTGCTCCGGGACTTTGTGCCGCAGATGCTGCCGTGGGTGGACCCGGAGGCAGACGAGGACGAACGTCGCCGTGTGGCGCGCAGTTTTGCCCT
Source organism: Alicyclobacillus kakegawensis NBRC 103104 (assembly GCF_001552655.1). GTDB lineage: Bacteria > Bacillota > Bacilli > Alicyclobacillales > Alicyclobacillaceae > Alicyclobacillus_G > Alicyclobacillus_G kakegawensis. The sequence goes on from NZ_BCRP01000031.1 coordinate 5,886, forward strand.
TGTCCAGCGCCTGCGTGACGGGGAAGGCATAGATGACCTATCCGTGAACCCAAGCGGCGCACAGGGCCAAACCGGCGCGAATCCTGCGGCGCCGGGTGATGCCGGATGAGCAAGGTCATCAGCGAGCGTGAGTGGTATGACCTGCTCCCAGACAGGGACTACGCCGATTCCCTGATGGCTACACGGAACCGGCTGGCCAAGCAGGAGGTGGCTACCGTGCGCCAGGTGAAGGCCGTATACACCCGCGTGGCGAAGCAGCTGCGCGCGGAGATTCAGCAGGTCACGCCAGGAACCCTGCGGGCTGGGCACCTGACGGCACTCGCTAAGAAGCTGGAGCAAGCGGCGGATACGCTGAACAAGGACCTGTTGTCGGCCATCTATTCCGGCATCAAGCTGGCGGCCCAGGATGCCACGGACGGGGCGGAGCAGGTGGCGCTGGATGTGCTCAAGGATGTGTTCGACACCGCCTCGGTGCGTGCCATGTTCGCATCCATTAACGAGCAGGCGGTGCTGGCCGTGCTTTCCCGTACCCGGAACGACGGGCTGAAGGTCTCGGACCGCATTTGGCGGACATCCCAAAGCGCCCGGAATGCGCTGACCAAGATGGTCGAGGATGCGGTCACCCGCGGGCTGAACAGCCGGGTACTGGCGCGGCAGGTGCAGCAGTACCTGCAGCCAGGGGTGTGGACGGCGTTCAAGGACGAGACCCGGCGAAATCTCAAGGTGCCGCGTGACGTCAGCATGGAGGCGATGCGACTGGCGGTGACGGAGTTGCACCATGCGTTTCATGAAGGTGCGGTGCAATCCTATCGCGCTACACCCAGCTATGAGGGAGTGTACTGGAGACTGAGCAGTAACCACCCGCACACAGACATTTGTGACACCTACGCCACCCATGACGGCAATGGTTTCTGGAAAGAGGGCGACGAGCCGAGCAAGCCGCACCCATGGTGCAGATGTGTCATCGTCCCTCGCCTTGAGGACACAGCCCAGTTCGTCCAGCGGCTGCGGCAATGGACGCAGGACCCGCAATCGCAGCCGGACATCGAGGCGTGGTACACTGGGTTGCCACGGCAGTTTCTGCGGAGGCCGAGCCAGACTGGAGTGACATGGCTGTGATGCACGAACGCCTTCCCAGAGGCATGACGCCACCTATACCTAGATACCCGAATCGGTCAGCCGTCCTGTGACGCTGGCCGATTTCAATTATGTGGCCGAGATTCGGCGCGCACTTGCGGCCCTGCCATTCGACGTTCGGGTGGTGGCCTGCCACGTCGAGGAGAACGACGGGGAGCCGCCGCATGTGAGTCTTGCGCTGGAAGTCACAGAAAGGAGGAATGTCACGTGAGCGGGCACATCAGTCGATACAATCCCCAGTCACGGACATTTGTCCGACAAGGCCAGGGCGGCCAGTGGCAACCGAAGGTCTTGACACAGCGGCCGGCGGCGAGAACCACGCTGGCGACCGCGCCAAAACCATCGAAATGAGCACAGACGCCGACTGAACCGGCGCTTTTTTCATGCCCGGAAAGGGGGTGATGGGATTGGCGTTTCGGATTGACAAGAACACGGTCAGCTCGAAGGCATGGGGAAGCGTGGACAAGACGGCCCTACGCAACCGCTTGGTCCAGGGCCTCGAGAACAACGAGTCCGGCGTGCAGGCAGCAATCCGTGAGGTGTACGCGGTGATTAAGTCCAGCGACTTGTCGGACGCGCCCTCGGAGAACTGGTGGGGGCCGCATCATGAGGTCCGTGAGGATGGCACCGTGGTGCTAAACAGGGAAGGCCTCCATGCCGACGCGGCTGCACTGGCGGGCGCAAGAGCGAACCCAGACCTGACGCCGGAGCAGCGGCGCGAAGCTGCACGACACCTGCTCCGCCACTACCGCGACATCGACGAGACGCCGCCGGACAGTCTGTTGCAGCTGGCCGGGGAGTCCGCAAGCGGTGAGATGGTTCGCCTGGAAGCGGCCGTATCCGGCGAAATGAGCGTGAATGACGTACCGGTGGCACCGTGGGTCGACCTGTCCAAAATCAAGGCGGGTGACGACGATCCCATGGAGGTCGTCGTGGAGGTCCCGGCCGGGAAGTCGAAGCGCGGGTGGAACTACCGCCCGGAGGCGCTGCGGCGGATTGTCGGCGAGGTCATGTCAACCGGCCTGCCGGGGTTCCTGGGCCACCAGAAGGCGGAGGACGTCAGCACGCAATTCTTGCCGCTGGCCACACACTGGGTCGGTGCCAAGTGGGAGAACGGCAAGGCATATTTCCGAGGCGTCATCGACAAGGCGGCCGCAGACCTCAAGCGGTGGATTCGCGCCGGGGTCATCCGCCAGGTGTCCATCTTTGGGATGCCCAAGCTGTCAAGGTCGGCGACGGGCGAGATCGACGTGGTGGACTATCAGCCACTGTCCATCGACTGGACGCCGCTCAACCGCGCCGGGATGCCGACATCGGTGGTGGCGGTCGGGGAGATGGACAGCACTCTCGGCGGTACAGAACCGCCCAATCACGGAGGTGGTCAAACGATGAACCTACAGGAGCTTCTCGCCCAGCTGCGCCAGCAGCTGCAGGTGAAGAACACGACCATGGCCGCGATCTGCGGCGAGATGGGCTGGGATTTTCAGAACCTGGCCAAGGAGATCGGCGGCGAGCAATACCGCGTGCTGGAGGCCCGGGCGAACGCGGTCGGTGAGATGGCCGAACTGTTTGGTCTCGGCCGGGACGCGGAGCCTCAGGCCGTCCTTTCCGCCGTAAAGGCCGCGCGCGAGGTACAGCTACAGCAGGCCCGCCAGGCGCATGAACAGCTCATCGACAAGGTGGTCGGTGAGATGGTGGTCGCCGAGGCTGCCCGCCCGCTGGTCAAGCGCATGCTTCACGTTCCGGATAACGCCGATGAAGCGGCGATCCGCAAGGCCGTTGGCGAGATGTTGGAGCAGGAGGATGTGAAGACAGCGCTGTCAGGCCTGTTCAACTCTGCGCCGGTGCACGGCCGCCAGGACAACCGCGCCGGCAGCCACTTGGATGAACTCGCTGTCCAGCGGGTATCCATCTAATCCTACGAATCGCAGGAGGTGCTGGGAATGGGACGCCTGGTTGCAGAAGGAAAGTCGGTCAAAGTCACGGCCGCAGCTGCGGTCACTCAGGGGGACTTTGTGTTGGAGGGCGGTTTCTTCGGGCTGGCTGTGAACTCGGCGGATGCCAACGGAGAAGTCGTGCTGAACATTGAGCCCGGCGAGTATGAGACGAGCCAGATCAACACGGCCGATGCCTTCAATGCCGGGGATGCCGTGTACTTCGATGCGACGAACAAGGTCTTGACCACAGCGGACGGTGGCGGAGCCAATCGTCTAGTCGGGCGCGTGACGGTCGCCAAGGACGCGAATAACGTCATCTGGTTCTTGCTCGGTCCACAGGTCTAAACGGAACGAACCGTGGAGGTGGAACGAATGCCGAAAGTCATCACGCTGGAAACGTTGCGCGAGCAGCGCCGCCAGGGTACGCATGACATCCGCGTGCCGTACGTCTCCCCTTCGGGCGAGATGAAGGCGGTCCAGACGCGGATCGTCAACGGGGAAATGGAGGTCTTTCAGCTGATCCGCCCCATTGGCGAGATGATTACCACGCCGGCCGGCCTGGATCAACTGGTGCAAAAGACGGTGGTGGACCTGCAACTGGGCCGAGAGCAGGTGCCGCTTTTGTATCAGCCCATTTACCGGAACATCACGGACGCGAACCTGACCGAGTTTGTGGACATCTCGCCGGTGGTGGGCGCCCGGGTGGTGTTCCTGCAGCACATGGAATTGGAGGAAGTGAAGTTTTCGGGACCCGCGTGGTGGGGCCGAAGGACACCGTGCCCATCATCACGTATGCGGCGGGGTTCGAGTACACCGAGGACATCCAGGAGTGGGACAAGACCTGGCAGCTGGCCGAGCTGAACCGGGCCATGGGTGAGGCGTACAATGCCCTGCTCAATCACTTCCACCTGTCGCCGATCCTCACGTACAACTACCCGTCGAAGAACAAGACGGCCGCGGCGACGGAGGGTGCGACGTACCTGGAGAAGCTGCGCAACACCATCAAGCAGGGCCTGATTGACGCGGCTAAGGATAAAAACAAGGATACCCTATCCCCGCGCCGTCCAACGGTTCTGCTGGCCCACTCCAGCAACCAATGGGACATCGAGGAAGCCCTGCAGCGGCAGCAGATTGGCGGAACCATTTATCCGGCCATCAGCCAGATTGACACGCTCATCTTCTACGATGGCTACAGCGTGACGGTAGGCGAGAAGACCTACACCTATCCGGGCGTAGACCCTGGCAAGGCGTACCTCATCGACCCGCAAAAGTATTTCGTGGAGCTGGTCAAGCACGACCTGCGCGTCGATGCCTCCGGGCCGGACCTCAGCCGCCTGGTGGTCAGCCAGATCGTCGGCCGCGCCCGCCGCGGGGTGTATGCGGCGCCTGGTAACGCGGTGCAGGAACTGACCCTTCCCTAATCGGGGGTGATGGCGGATGACGCCGACGGACGATCTGCGCACGCGCCTGCGCCGCATGCTGGATGAAGTGGTACCGGACGGCGGCACGGCGGCCGATACACGGTTCACGGACGTGGCCGAAGCTCCAGACGGAGCTGGAGCCGGTGATGCAGTGGCTGGGCGTGATATTCAAGTTCGTCTTTCAAGCCGCTGCCGAAACCGTGATGTTTTATATCAATTCCATCGTTCTGGTCATCAAGGGCGGCATCAACGTTATAACCGGCATCATTCAGTTCTTTGTCGCGCTCTTCACCGGGGACTGGAAGGGCATGTGGGACGCGGTCCAGCAGATATTTACCGGCGCGGTCCAGCTGCTTCATGGCCTGTTTAATCTGTGGTTTGTCGGCCGGATTGCCGGTCTGCTCGGCAGCTTTGCGTCCAAAGGCCTATCGATTCTCGGCGGTTTTGCGAGCAAGGCTTCGGGGCCGCTTGCAAAGTTCGCGTCGTCTGCACTCAGTTCTGTGGGTCGCTTCACCTCGGGGGCGGCCAGCCGCGTTGGCAGCTTTGTGTCAAATGCCCTTAGCTCTATGGGCCGTTTTGTCTCAAGCTCTTTATCCCGGATGGCCAGCTGGGCCTCGAGCATGGTCTCCCGCTCAAACAGTGCCATGAACGGGTTTGTTCGCGGGATTACGAATGGCGGCAGCCGGGCTTTGTCGTATGTACGCAGCATGGCGTCCCGGATTGTCAGTGCGTTTACGAGCCTCCCGGGGCGCATGTTGTCCATTGGGCGCAACATTGTCTATGGCATCTGGAATGGAATCCGCGGCCTTGGCGGTTGGTTGTCCGGAAGGCTCATCAGCTGGGCCAAGGCCATCATTCCCGGGCCGATAGCGAAGGTCCTGGGGATTCACTCCCCGTCCCGCCTGATGATGGAGTACGGCGGTTACATCGTGCAAGGATTGGCCAAAGGCATGCTGAGGGCTCAGGACTTGGTCAAGTCGGCGTCCCAGCAGGTCGCTGAAACCAGCATGTTGACAGCTCCGTCTCCTGCGTTTGCGGCCAGTATCGGGGCGCAGAGCGGGGCACAGGCTGTGACGAACAGCCGGACCGTGAACATGCACGCGCCGCTCATCGGGACGGTGGTCGTCCGGAATGACCGCGACTTCCAGCGGATTGAAACGATCATTCAGTCCATCACACGAGAGAATGCACGGCAACAGCGTGCCCAAGGGCAAACGGGGGTGATTCGAGGATGATATTCGGGTTGCGGCCAAAAGACGCCCCGGGCTTTCGGTTGGACGATGTCCACTGTGGGGAATACGGCATTTGGCTTCTGAACTCGAAATTTCCCGGCCTTCCGTCGACACAAGACCGACGGGTCTCCATCCCGGGCCGGGATGGTGCGTATGACTTCGGGTTCGACTTCGACGCTCTGACGCTGTCGCTCGACGTGGCTATCGAGGGTACGTCTGAAGCGGATGTCCGGTTCCGGGTGCGCCAGATCGCAGCGTGGCTTGACCCGAGAAAGGGCCAGAGGAAACTCGTATTCGATGCTGACCCTGACCGGTTTTACTATGTTCGTTTCTCCGGTTCCATGGACGTGGAGATGACGGCAAGAATCGGCCAGGCCACGCTGACATTCCTAGTGGCCGATCCGTATGCATATGGAGAAGAACAAACGATTGCTCTAGCGGAGACCTATACGATCCACAATCCGGGAACGGCAGACGCATTCCCGGTTTTTGATGTGACATTGAAACAGCCGACGACCTTCCTGGCGCTGGTAACTCCGGATCAGTTTATGCTGCTCGGCAATCCGGACGCGGTAGATCAAACGCCGGTAGTCGCCGAAAGCAAGGCCATCTATGACCCGATGGATAATCTGGCTGTATGGCAAACCGGGACGTATGTGGAAGACGGATTGATCCAGGGCAGCTTCAAAACCACCGGAGTTTCTTTCCAAGTGGCTGACTTCGGGCCAGCTACCGGCGGTTGGGCCGGCCCTGCACTCAAGCGGTCGGCCGCAACACCGCTCCAAGACTTTCGCGTCGAGGCGCATGTGACGTTTCGGTCGAACAGCAAAAATGAGATGGGACGCCTCGAAATCTACCTTTTAGACCCAAACGGCTCTGTGGTTGCGAAGATGTCCATCTACGACATCTGGAGTGGAATGGAGCTCACCAAGGTGTACATGCGTGCTGGAACCGACCAGGGTGTGATGGAGACGTTCGGGAAGTCGAAAGGCGCGCTGAACGACTTCGATGGGCTCATGAAAATCCAGCGCAAGGGTACCCAGTGGACCGCGTACCTAGCGCGGATTGACGCCAACTGGCGAAATTACGACATCATCCAAACGACTTTCAATGACATGCAAGGAAAGTACCAAAGCAAGGTAGCGCAAGTGGAGATTCACATGGGCCGGTACCAGTCGACTGCGCCGACAGCTACGATGGCCATCGGCACGCTGACGCTGTATGAGCTCGACGATCCCGGTGCGAACGAAGTCCCGTATATCGGCGACGCCGGTGACACAATCACCATCGATCATAATCGCGCCGCGGTCTATCGCAACGGTGAACCCATGATGTCGCTCGTCGATCCGTCGAGCGACTTTTTCGCACTTCCGCCCGGCGATACGTCACTGTCCATCGAACCTTGGGATGCGGTGGATTCCGCAACCGTGACCCTTCAACCTCGGTATCTGTAAGGAGGAAGGGTGATGACGCCAATCTGGGTGTTCGACCGTAGCGAGACGCTGGTCACTGTCCTCAGCAATGACAATCCCGGCGCTTGCCCATTCTGGGACGACGTCCATGACGAGCAGTTGAACGGTGTCCTCACCTATGAGTTCACCGTGCCCGCCGACCACTCGGACGCTGCATACTTGGTCCGCGACAACTACGTGGCGATCCGTGACATGGACGGAAATCTAGTGCTGTTCCAAATCAAGATCACGGACGAGCAGCGTGATACCAATGACGGCACGTTGACCAAGACCGTCCACGCGGAGAACGCTGCTCTGGAGATCCTGGGTACGATTGTCCGGCCGCAGACATTGAACGCCGTGACAGCGGAGCAGGCGCTACAGACCGTCCTTTCCGATACTCGCTGGGATGTCGGGATGGTGGATTGGCTCCAGACACAAGACGTTGTGTTCGACCAGTACATCACGGCCATGGCCGCCGTCCAGCAGATCCAGCAGACGTTCGGCGGCGACCTGCAGTATCGGGTGGAGCTGCAAAACGGAAGGATTGTCGGCCGCTATATAGACCTGCTGGAGCATCGCGGGAGCAACAACGGAAAAACCTTCACCTACGGAAAAGACCTGCAGGGCGTGACACGCACGGAAGACAGCACGCAGCTGTACACGGCCCTGATCGGTTTGGGGAAATCGGATGACAATGGCAAGCAGCTGACGTTCTCGGACGTGGAATGGAGTGTGGCTACAGGCGACCCGGTGGACAAACCCAAAGGCCAGGACTGGGTAGGCGACCCGGCCGCTTTAGAGCAGTGGGGATATGCCAGCGGCACGTTCCATCGTTTCGGTCTTTATACGGACGAGGACGAGGAAGATGCCGGGACGCTCCTGGAGAAAACCTGGGCCGCGCTACAGCAGTCGAATGCACCCAGGCTGACCTATGACATCGACGTGGTCCTGTTGGAGCGGCTGGCAGGCTACGAACATGAACGAGTGCGCCTAGGCGACGAGGTTCTGGTCAAGGACATGACCTTTCAGCCCTATCTGGCCGTATATGCCCGCGTGATTGAATTGCAACGCAGCTACACGGACCCGACGAAGGATAAGGCTACGCTGGGCGAGTTTCAGCCTACGTTCTTGGGTATCGACGCGACGGTGGAGGCACTTCAGGCAAAACTCGCTCAGAAGTCCGGGTACTGGGATGCCAAACAGTCGGCCATTGCTCAGGGATCGGCGCCGCCCGGTGACCCGACGACTCAGCCACTATGGATTGATACGTCGCAGACACCGAACGTCCTGAACGTATACAACAGCGACTCGGGCCAATGGGTAAAGGCGACGCCGACACAGGCATCCGAAGTTGGAGCCATCGGTATGGGGAATCCGCTCCCAACTTCGATGCTTGATGGCGAAATTGACGTCGTGACCAACAAGATTAAGAGCGGGGCGAACATGTACTGGGACGATGGCGGTCTTGTCCTCATCGACCCGAACATTCCAAATAACCGGGTCCGGCTGTCTGCGGGCGGCGTAGGCGCCTCAACGGATGGGGGAAAGACCTTCCGAACGGCCATGACAGGCGCAGGCATCGTGGCTGACCTGATCACGACTGGAGAAATGTCTGCCGACCGCATCAAAGGCGGTACGCTGACGCTCGGCGGAAGCGGCAACGGGAACGGCATCGCGAAGATACTTACAGCTGCTGGCTATAACGTGTTGACCATTGATCAGAGCGGCATCTACGGCACAAGCCCGGACGGCCTGATCCGTATCAGCATCAACCCGAACGACGACAATCGAGAAGCCTTCAAGGCGGAGTATAAGGGTCCTGTAGATGGCAAGTGGTATTCGTCATTCGCCGTTTCGGCGTCGAACGAAGGCGGACTGCTACAAAAGTATATCCGCAATCTCATCGCGGAAGGCATCGTGCAACTCAACGGCATGCAGTTTCAAAGTGGTACATTCTCGGTGACGTTGAGCGGGAATGGGTCAGGGTCAGCAGCACAGTACACAACAACCACGGTGACGCTGCCGCAGGCGTTTCCGGTGGCATTGGATTTTGTCTTAGTCACTTGGCGAAGCAATCTCACTGGTTACTTGACCCAGTTTGAAGCGTATCCAGTGAGCGGGAGTGCCAATCAGTTTCGGTTCACTGCATGCACGCAATACAATGGCAGTTTTACCCCTTCTTTCAATTATCTCGCCATCGGGCACTAAGGAAGGAGGCTCGTGCATGTCGTTTCAGTATTGGTTCCTGTATCGTCTCTCGGACGGTGAAATCGTCGAGCGGCACATCAACAGCGCGGAACAGTGGGAGAGCCTACCGGACGGATTGGGGGCCATTGCCCTGCCACTGGACAATGCCGACGCAGAGGCAGTGTTCAACGGCACTCCGGGTTACAAGGTGCAAAACGGCCAGCTCGTTCTCGCGCCAGCGCCGTCCCAAGATGAACTCCTGCAGGGCCAAGGACGCGAAAAATGCTGAGCTTGACCAGGCCTGCATCGCCGCTATCAATTCTGTATACACCGATACGAACGTGACCGACTTCACCACCGCGATTCAAAACTATCGCCAGACTCTGGCGTCAAAGCGGCAAGAGGTCGCTAACGCTACCACGGTGGACGCGGTCAACGCGATTTCCTGGGATAGTTAAGGAGGTGATGCGATGCCACAGGAACAGAACATAAGAGATGAATGGTACTCGAACAAAGACCTGTTCGAGTTTTTTAATGCCCTACAACGTGAGTTCGACGGGCTGAAAGCTGAAATGCAACAGACTAGGGAGGTGATCCGGCGGTACAACGGACTTCGTGAAGAGCTTGAGCAGGTAAAGGCGGACCTTCGGACCATGCAAGATGAGGCGCGTGGCCGGAATTCTGTGGGCCGAGCTATCCGCGAGTGGGGCGGGTGGGCAGTGGCCCTTCTTTCAGTCGTGGCAGCTTATCTGAAATTTTTCCACGGAGGTTGATGGGGATGGCAGACCAGTTGGTTGTGAATGCGTTGATTGGTGTGCTTTCGATGGCCCTCACGGCCGGCGCGGCCTATGCCGCACGGTGGCTGCGCAGTCATGTGCGCTCGGAGACATTGGGGCGTCTTCTTGAAGTGGGGGAGGTCATTGTCAATGCCGTCGAACAGGCGGCCGCGGCCGGTATCCTCACTGTCCCGAAGAAAGATGCGGCTGTTCAGCGCTTGCGGGATTGGGCGGCCCAAGAAGGCGTGCAATTGTCGGACGAGCAAATCAGCGACATCATCGAAGCTGCTGTCAAGGCAATGAAAGACGCTGGGAATGAGTTGAAGGCCTCGGCCGAAACGCAGAGTGAAGACTTGGAGTCCAAGGTTCAGGCTGCCCAACAACGCCTGACAGACGCGCAAGCGAAGGCACAGGTGGCACAAGCCGAGGTCCAGGCTGCACAAGCTGCCTTGGAGCAAGCCCAAAAGGAGGCGGCAGTAGCCAATGGCAACGCCAGCGCTTGATCAACAATGGGTACTCGGACTCGACGTGAGCAACATCCAGAAAACCATTGACTGGGACAAGGTGGCTACATCGGGCCGGAAATGGGTCGCAATCAAGGTGACAGAGGGCGCGACCTTCCATGACCCATACTTTCAGGCGAACATGCGCGGGGCGAAGGCGGCGGGACTCCTGCGCCAGCCTTATTGCTTCGCGCGGTTCGCCACTTCCACCCCGGAAGATGAGGTGGATTCATTCGTCAAAGCGGTCGAGGCCGTGGCGAAATGGGACGAGTTGATCCCCGCGTTCCTGGACTTGGAGGACGCGGCGGGCTTGGAGCCTGCGGCCCTAGCAGACCGCATCGAACGCTGGTTTGAGCGGTTCAAACAGAATACGGGCCAAGAAGGTGTCCTGTATACCTATCCAGCGTTTGTGGCCGAGCATCTCAAGGGGCAGGACCTGTCTCATCATCCGCTCTTGATCGCGCACTACGGCGTCGACAAACCGACTATCCCTGCACCCTGGAAATCAATATGGGGCTGGCAGTACACCAGTGACGGGAATCTTCCTGGGATCAGTGGACGCGTGGACCTGGATGTCTACTGTGGCACTCTGGCATCCCTGCAGGCCCTGGTCGGCAAGGGAGCAGCCACGACGAACCAAGCAAGCGCCCCCAAAATCTCCGGCCACCGCACGCTCTACTCTGGTGCGACGGGTAGCGACGTTAAGCTGTGCCAGCGCCTGTTCTACCGCGCCGGGCAACACCCGGGAGCAATAGACGGGGCCTATGGTCCTAACACCATAGCGGCGGTCAAGGCGTTCCAGGAGGAGGCTAAAATCGACGTGGACGGGATTTGCGGCCCGGACACATGGAACCACCTTCAGAAGGCAAGACAGGCCAGCAGGCCGCTCACAACGAGCGGAGATAAAGGCCAGCAGGTCACAGACCTGCAGTACCTGCTTGCATACTACGGGCACAGCCCTGGCAACGTGGATGGCGTGTTCGGGCCTAAAACTGAGGCTGCAGTGAAGGACTTCCAGCGAGCAAAAAAACTGACTGTGGACGGCAAGGTGGGCCCGCAGACGTGGGGGGCGTTGTTGGCTGTGTGACGAAAACCCCGGTCGCTTCTGCGGCCGGGTTTATTGCTCATTTCGGAGTGTCCTACGGATTACGGTCGATTCAGGGGTGCGAAACTTGAGTTATTAAATTTCATGGCGAACGGTACTTGACGAGAATTGAGACTTAGCCCCTTAGCCCATAGTTTTTAGTACTTTTATGTCGTACCCCAATAAAAAAGATATCCAGTTAGGCGCCCACACCGCAGCAAGAGGTCGAATCCTTGGACTGGTCGGCGTCTGCTTTCGTAAAGAAGAACTCCCATTCATTTCCGTCCGGATCATGGACCCAGAATTTGTCTTGTACGGAGTAGCAACAAGTCACATTCATTTCGTCGCGAGTTGTCAAGCCCAAGCCGTGAAGACGATCTCGTTGCAACATCACTTCATCCGTATCCTTTACTTGGAGACCAAAATGGCTTACCTGATTGCCACTGACCGACTCGCACAAGTTCAGGGTAAAATTGAGCGCGGGGTCTTCCAATATGAACTTGGCGTAATCCGGCCTCACTTTGACCGGTTGGGCATCAAAAAGCTTGCTATAGAAATCAATCGATGCCTCAAGATTCGTGACATTGATCCCAATATGCGTGTACATAATTACCCCTCCATCGATAAAATTGGATTATCTAAATCTAAAAAAGTCGATTTAATCAACATAGCAAACAGGAATGCTTGGGGGCGAAACCTGGATGGGTACAAGATTGTCTCTTCTATTCAAGAACTGAAACCTCCCTGACGAGAACTTCCACAACTCGCGAGTACGGCGTTCCACCTCCTGGTTCCAAAGTTGAAACATCTTTTCAGCGAAGTAGGGATTCATCATTATGGTCCCCCTCGTTCAACAATACATCCAAAAAAATCGATGAATCGTTCAAAAGAGAATCAGCAACAGGAGCCAGGCGGTCGGAAAATGCAGCAGAGTTGCTCCGACAACAGTGCATTCACCTCTTCCGTATTGATTTCATAATAGCTCCATGTTCCTTGCGTCTCCCGTCGTATCAACCCTGCGTCCATCAACATCTTTAGGTGATATGACAAGCTTGATTGTGGAGTTTCAAGAATCTCCACCAAGTCACAGACGCATGTTTTTCCGCGTTGGCAGAGTTCGTACATAATCCGAAGCCGCTTCTCGTCCGCAAGTGCCTTAAATTTTGCAACGAAAGGTTTCAGGATGTAATTCGGACTTTGTGGAGCGAGAACCTTTAGCTCTTCCATCGGCTGTGACCCTCTTCATCGAATAATTTGGATGTATTGTGATGTTAAATCCTCATTTGTCGTTTGTCAATAGTGCATCGAGAAATTTCGATGATTGACGTAAAGCGGGTGATGAAGTATATAACAATATAGTTATATTGTATGGAGGAGGATATGTAGATGGACTTCGAAGGCCTTGCGGATGCACTGAAGGCACTCGCCGATCCGACACGACTTCGGATTGTTTCGCTTCTGAATATCCGCGACTGCTGCGTTTGCGAACTTGTACCGCTGTTTGGGATTTCACAACCGGCAGTGTCAAAGCACATGAGCCGACTAAAAGCATCCGGTCTCGTGAAGGAGACGAGAAAAGGCATGTGGGTGTTTTATTCCTTGAACAAGGACCGACTGGCGGAAATCGGGATGTCTCTCTCCCATTTGCCGGATTTAACGGATGAACTAAGGCAGCTCGAACAAAAAGGGCTGCTTGTGAAATGCGAATAGGGGGTATAGAAAGCCAGTGCAGAAGAGATTGTCTTTCCTTGACCGATACTTGACTATTTGGATATTTGTGGCAATTTTGGTCGGAATTGCTGTCGGATATGTGTTCCCACACTTCGTGAGTGTCTTAAACCAGTTACAAGTCGGAACGACGTCCATCCCAATTGCGATTGGTTTAATCTTAATGATGTACCCGCCGCTTGCGAAGGTCCGGTATGAGAAAATCGGTCAAGTGTTTCGTAACGGAAAAATCCTTGGTTTGTCCCTGCTGCAAAACTGGGTCATTGGACCTGTGTTGATGTTTATTCTTGCACTGGTGTTTCTTCGTGGGTATCCCGAGTACATGGTTGGCCTTATTATGATTGGGCTCGCTCGTTGCATTGCAATGGTTATTGTCTGGAACGACCTTTCCAAAGGTAATGCTGAATACGCGGCAGGTCTCGTGGCGTTCAACGCGATTTTTCAGGTGCTGTTTTACTCCATCTACGCTTATATCTTCGTGACCATTGTCCCGCAGTGGCTCGGATTTCACAGCATGATCGTCCATATCACCATCGGACAAGTCGCAAAGAGCGTCTTCATCTACCTGGGTATCCCCTTCCTCGCCGGTATGATTACCCGTTTTGTGTTGGTTAAAGCGAAAGGACGTATCTGGTATGAGAAGAATTTCGTACCGAAAGTCAGCCCTATCACACTCATCGCACTGCTTTTTACGATCATTGTGATGTTCTCTCTAAAGGGGAACCTCATTGTTAGTCTGCCCCTCGATGTGGTTCGTATTGCAATTCCGCTTTTGATTTACTTTGTTGTCATGTTCTTGGTTTCTTTCTTCATGGGAAAACGTGCAGGAGCGGATTACTCGGTGACATGCACCTTATCATTTACAGCAGCCAGCAACAACTTTGAACTCGCGATTGTTGTCGCGGTCGGCGTGTTTGGCATCGACTCGGGCGCAGCCTTCGCAGCGGTCATTGGTCCATTGGTGGAAGTTCCTGTGATGATCGCATTGGTCAACGTGGCGCTCAAATTCCAGAAAAAATATTTCCAGAAAGCTGTAGCTTAAGGGAGCGATTATCATGTCAAAAAAGCCACTCATTTACTTCTTGTGTACAGGAAACTCGTGCCGTAGCCAAATGGCGGAAGGCTGGGCACGGTATCTTGGCGGGGACAAGATTGAGGTGCACAGTGCAGGCGTGGAGGCTCACGGATTGAATCCAAGAGCTGTAGCGGTCATGCAAGAAGTCGGAATCGACATTTCGCACCACCAGTCAAAGCTGATCGATCCGAACCTGATAAACCAGGCTGACTACGTGATTACATTGTGCGGAGATGCCAACGACCGGTGTCCCATGACACCACCACATGTGAAACGCCTACATTGGGGCTTAGAAGACCCTGCCAAAGCGACAGGAACGGAAGAAGACATACAGGAGAAGTTTCGGCAAGTACGGGACAGCATTAGAGAAAAAGTGCAGAGATTCTTGGACCAACTGGTGACCACACAACTTGCTTAAACATTATAATCTACTCCTATGCGTCATCGACTCAATCCATTCTCTCCCGCTACGATAGGGGTGGAGGGGATGGCATGGAACGGATTGCGCAAAGAAAAGTTGATATGCTCGGCCGCATCGTATTACCCATTGACATCCTGCGCATTTTGGATATTCGGGACGGCACACCAGTGGAGATCTGGCGCGAGAATGAGGCCATAGTGTTTTCCGCAACTTAAAAATGCAGAAGAACGCGGCGCTCCGATATACCGCGTTCTTAATATTTATGCGGTCTGGACAGGGGGTGCTTATTGCACATTCGCCCCCTTTACCTGAAGAAGCGACGCTCCGTTCCGTTGTGAAGATGAAGAAACAAGAGACAGTGGTTTTAAGATTTTTACAATAGGCTAGACAGTTCTTGTTCTGACACGGGACTGTAGAGCACGTTTCCACCAGTCATTACCGCCCAATACCTGTCACCGTACCCCCTCCAGTTGCGAAATTCATATCAGCTTTCTTCACCTTTAGCGATCAGGCTAATCGCCTTGGCGATTGCATCCCTTGTCTCTTTTGGGATTTTCACGGCATCTGGGTCGTGGGACGGCCCGAAAGGATGTGTCGGCGTCCAGGCAGTGGCCAAGGCCATGATTGCCGTCAAAAGAAAGCCAGGTGTGAACGTCGTTCCTACCAGACCATCCTTTTGCGCTTCCATTATCGCTTTAATTTTCTTGTCGCGGGCGGTGGTACGCTCGGTGATATTGTCCATCTTCTGCTCCAAACTGTACCATGACATTAACCGTACTATATGTGGATGTGTCATAGCCCAATCGAATACTTTTGCCGCATAACCTGGAAGGTCCTCAGGTGTGAAGGAAATTTCCTCATAAACACGCGTTAAGTGTTTCCTGAGGACAGTTGTAAAAAGCGTTTCTTTATTTTCAAAGTAAACGTAGATCAGATTCTTGTTGCATCCAGCATTCTTAGCGATGCGGTCAACACGCGCGCCCGCAATGCCGTAGGAGGAGAACTCCTCCAAAGCTGCCTCTAAAATTCGTTCTTTTGTTTCCTCAGCGTTTCTCAAGGATTGTCCCACCTTGTCCAAGCATTCATTTCGTGTTTTCACTATATCACACGAAAAACACAGTTGACTAACTGGTTGGTTTTGAATATGATGTAAACAACCAGTTAGTTATATCCTGGGTTGCAGCAACTGGTTGGTTAGACTATCTGGCAACTCTTATGAAGAATGGAGAATTACACGATGACACAATCCGATGTCGTGTTCAAAACACAGACTCATGCTGGAGGCGAACTTCGATGAAACTTTCAGGAAACACAATACTTATTACAGGCGGAGGTTCTGGAATTGGGCTGGCATTTGCTGAGCGCTTTATCAAAGCCGGAAATGAAGTGATTGTTTGCGGACGACGTGAAAGTGTCCTTCAGGATGCCAAGGAGAAATTCCCAAATCTCATTACTCGCGTCAGTGACGTTGGAGTTGAATCTGACCGTACAGCGTTGTTTGACTGGGTGACAACGAACTATCCCGACGTCAACGTATTAGTGAACAATGCAGGGATTCAACAACGTTTTCATGTGTTGAAGGCAAATGCGAAGGACAATTGGAGCTATTACAACAATGAAATCAAAGTCAATGTTGAAGCGCCTATTCATCTATCCATGCTGTTTGCCTCATTTTTTGCAAGTAAAGAAGATGCAGCCATTGTGAATGTGACGTCTGGGTTGGCTTTCACACCCCTGGCGATTACCCCCGTTTATTCGGCAACCAAAGCAGCGCTGCACTCATTTACGATGAGTCTCAGACACCAACTTTCCGATACATCTGTAGAAGTCATTGAAGTAGCTCCACCGATGGTAAACACGAATTTAGGTGGCGAGGGTTTGAATTCCCAAGGAGAACCATTAGACGCTTTCGCAGATGGAATTTTCCAAGGGTTCGCAGAGGGTAAAGAGGAGATTGGCTATGGCTCGTCCGTGGATCGCCTGCGCATGTCACGTGACGAAATCGACGTATACGTAGATAAAATGTATCAAGCTATGAAAAGCACCATTGAGTAATTTTTGATGAGCATAGGGACTGCTTCCGTAGTGGATTTCACCGCTCTTGGGACAGTCCCTTCGTCGTTTCATTCTTTGATTAACAGACTCACTATTCAGCTAATCTGCCCGTTGCTGCAATAAGTGTAGCACACAGGAAACGTATGAATATGCAATATTAATGCATCAAAACGAGAATAAAGCCAGCGAGTATAATTGCTCCATGCCGATTTCGGGTCGTTTGAATAAACGACAGTTTAATATACTCCGGTTTCGTCAGTGAACAATTTGTCAGGAAATAAGTACCTTCTCTTTTTTCCATCAAGATTCTCCCGCTTATTGTTTTGTTTTATTTATAAGTTACTCTTATTTAACGACGATTGAAATCGTTCTATTGTGATTCGTGATCTCGAACGACGCGGACGAGGGTGTGGCGATAAAATGTTTCGAGGAACGGAGGTTAGCAATTCGTTTGCAAATACGGTTTTGGTTTGCGGAGGGTATGAAAAAGCGGCTCTCCGGGGGAGTCGGGAAGCCGCGCCACGACTAGAATTCTTGGCGGAGAGGGTGGGATTCGAACCCACGGTGGGCTTGCGCCTACAGCGGTTTTGAGGTTCCCAACGCATCATTTCTATTGAATAAATGAGCACATGAATGAGCACATGAATGAGCACATGGGCGCACTTGTGTGCGGGTGTGCAAACTCACCCGAAATGTACGTTAATGGATGTAAATCCGGTTCAGAATCGAGAGCCCAAAATGCCTGTTATGACGAGGAAAATGACACTCAGGGGAGTTAATTTGTATTCGGTACAAGATGCCTCTGGCCTGCCTGGGAGACAGTGCTTATGTTCAGATGTTTTTTACCAGATGTCTGGGTAACACCAGCATGAGGAATGGTGTACGTTTTGGTGTACGAACTCATTGCAACTTGCCTAAAATCGACGCATGACGAACGGGTTGATGGAACGAAAATTTGCTGTTGTCGCGGCACTCAATGGGTCTCACAAGATCGTATGTACATCCCATGAAACAGCCACTAAGTAGCCTTACAAGCAGGGGGTCAGCGGTTCGAGCCCGTTACCGCCCACCATAAAATCGTTGATATGGCGCGGATTTTGAGACCTTGGCCGCTCGTTGGCGAGCGGCCTTTATCATGGTTTTTGTGTGCGTATTGTGTGCAGGCCGTTTTTATTGGCCGCGAAACAGCATGTGTTGGAGCTTGTCCGCAGCGCTCATCTGCATGTTGGGGAGGACATGGGAGTAGCGGTTGAGTGTCATTGGGTGTCATGTTGATACTGGCATGCCCGAGCCGTTCACTCACGATTTTCGGATTTTCTCTGGCAGCCAGGAGCAACGTCGCGCACGTGTGGCGCAGATCATACAGCCTGAGTTCCTCGTGGAGGTCAGCAGCCTTCAGAATGAGTTTGAAGTGCCGGCGAATGAGGTTCCGCTTGTGAAGCGGCTCTCCATTCTCCGACGTAAAGACAAACCCGTACTCGTGGTAGTTTGGCCCTGCTTTGAGCTTGCGCTGAGCCTGTTCAACACGGTATTGCCCTAACGCCTCGACGACATCTGGCGGCAGCGGCACGCTTCGGCGGCTCTGAGGCGTTTTGGCTCCTTGAGGTACCATTGGCCATCCCGTCGTTCCAAAGACCGTTGTACGCGGATTCTGCCGGTTTGCAAGTCCGCATCTTCCCATTTCAGTCCGTATGCCTCGCCCGGTCGAAGTCCCGCCGTGATGAGTAACCCCAATTTGTGGTTCGTACCATAGAAAAGGAAGTATTTCGTGGTGTTCCTAACACCCTTCATTTCAAATGACCTAACGTACCTGGCTGCTCTTTCTTGAAGTTGTTTTTGGTAAAAGTCGTGGAATTAATAAATACTTCGCATTTGGCATGTCCCATAAGTCGTTGGATCAGTTCAAAGGGAAGGTTGTAACCGAAGGGATCTATAAAGACGAAGGCCGGAGCCAATTTAACCCGGTGGTTTCGGTGACCTCAAGGATCACCTTCGTGGGTTCCTCGAATGTCGAGTTGGTTGCGGAAACATTTATTCGACATAGGATTTTCATGTTATTTAGCCGGTCCACAAGTGAATCATAGCGTGCCCTGTCTTCTTCCATGAATAGGCACACAATTTCGGGCGGATTCCACCCGTGTTTAACACAGGCGTCCAGGTAGTTCACTGCTTCTCTAATCGCGATCACGGGGGAACCATCTTCACCGTCCGTATAGATTCCAGGTCCCGCGTGTCCATCTATGAACAATACACGTCTGTTTGTGAACCCCATGATAGGAAACCACGCTCGCAAGTAATTTCGGAGGATGATATGCTTTGCCTGCGTGTGTGGTTCCATTTTCCAGACAGTAAGAAGTTGGTCGTTCGCGTACCCGGCACCTTTAGTACATAAGATTCTCAATACAGCAGGGAAAACCAGGAGCTGCAGGTCAGACCGAGGATCTTACAGAGGACCAACTGGTGAAGGTGTCGTCGGCCATCGACGTGATCGCGGATGTCCCCATTGACGACGCCCGCAGTGTGACGGCGGACTACATCGCGGCGGAAATGAAGCGTGGAAACGGACGCACGGGCTGGACGTGGTGATCGTGGACTACCTGCAGGAAATCAAAGAACCGCCGGAGCCCAACGACAACGCCGGGTCGGCGTATGCCCGGGTGGCCCGGAAGCTGCGCAACAGTGCGATTGCGCGGTCATCGCCCTGAGCCAGTTGCTCCGTGATGCCGAGGGAGGAAAGCCGCAGTTGCGGCACCTGTATGGCAGTTCCGGCATCGAAAGTGCAGCTGACGTCATCATGCTCTTGCACCGGGACAAGGAGGAGGCGCCG
>NZ_BCRP01000032.1 GCF_001552655.1 Alicyclobacillus kakegawensis NBRC 103104
AGTAATGAAGGAGGAGCAGGTGTGGCTCAAAGGATACCTTTGTCAACGTGGTCATGCCTTTTGGGTCCGGTCTACGGAACCTTTCCAGCCGGACATCTGTCCAGTCTGTAGGAGTGAACGGAACCTCGCTCGAACGTGGGAGGGGATTGTTCATCGTGGCCATTAAAGTTACATGTACAAAACATTACTTACTACGTCGGAAAACTCATTCCCCACCTGTTGGGGAACAGTCAAGAGCATCAGTTGGTACCCTCAAATAGGGAGTGCACTGAAATACACACCCTTTTTACTGCTTTAGAAAACTCACGGGGGGATCAATAAGGCATTTTGAAGTAACCGGGAGCTCTTTCTTATCTCCTTAATAGAAGATATGGGTAATTGAAGCCTGTTAAAATCTTTCTTCGTGTTCCTTTTTAGTTCTTATCAACTTATGAAACTTATAAAAGTCATATATCTCATCCGGAGAAACAACAAATTGACACAGAAGTTGATTACCATTAATCACATTGTATACATTAGGTTGACGGTCTTCTGGTATGACATGTAAATCAGATAATAAATAACGGTTCCCTTTCAACGTCAGAAAATCATTGTCATGTATCAATTCCTTGAATGAATATACCATTACGCCCCAACCTTTTCATCAGTCTTGAGAAGACTGTATCAGAATGAAATACTGAATGAATTCAACGATGGAAAATAAGTCGCGATGAAATCCATTTGTGAGTCTGTCCATTCCATGCATGGCGTTAGGTGGATGAACATGAAACGGCTCGGTTTCGGTTTGATATCGTCTATCTCCATGTTCCTCACTGCCCCACGCAAGCCTCTTGGTTCCATCTTGATTTTGCCACTCGTAATGATAGAAGAACTTCCCCGCAACTCGCCTTTCCGTACAGCGTAAGCGGCTCCCATCTATGAATGTAATCGTGCGACGCCGAGTAGATGAATCTTCCGGAAACGTACTTCCGTCCCCCTGTAGGATTGTCATAATTGGATTTCCAGAAAAGATTTCTTCGAGGAGACCGAAGTCAGTAAACTCTTCTGGAGGCGGCTGAAGTCGACCCCTAATTTTGTTCCATTTATTGTTCTTGCCCGCCATTATCCTCTTCCAAGACACTGAGCAAAAACCGCCATTCAGCGGCATCCCGTTGTTCATCCGGCGTCAAGGTCTCCTCATGACGGGCGCCGAGAGTTTGCTCGTATTTTCCGTGATAGTGCTTTTCAAAGCGCATCAATTGCTGACGAGCGTTTACCAAATCCTCTGCTGGCGTGACTTGGTTTTCCGAACGACGACGCCGTTCAGCGTTACGTACCACATCACCGACACGTAAAGTCCGACCATCTAGAGTTCTCCAAACCGCATCTTCCGGAATCACTACTCGTTTATTTCGCCCTGCTTGATAGGCATGGCTGATTCGGCGAGTCTGTATCCACTTACGAACTGCAGGGATGGAAACGCCAAAAGCACGTGCGACCTCCCCAGTCGTAAATACCCTACGTGGTATGATCACAGCACTTTCGACTACTTCTGTTACAACTTGATGTAACCGAGCGCGTAATTCCTCGGGCGAGAGAACCGGAGGAGCAACAACAGCAGGCGCGGAAGAAACAGCCAATTCTCCATATGCCCTACCCATCGTTTCCGAATAGAGTCTCTCAACCGGATCCATTACAACATTCCGTTGGACAAGATTGTGTAAAACAAGGTAGACAGCTCGGGCCCGTTCAGGATCACGCTTTAAAAGGTCCTCAACAAAATTGTTCAGTTCCGTGACCGCAAGATCCCTTTCCAGTTGTTCGATCATCCATTTCACCTCTTAGTCACCTCCATTCTAAGGGCCTGTCCCCCAAAGTGCAACCAACAGAAACTTTTACTGTAATACTTATGAAACCAAGATGAACCGATATGCAACTATCCGCAGTATCGGCCATCAGAATGGGCCCTATTCATTTGTTCCGAAGGGCACTTACCCGCTATAGGAGAGTTATCGTACTTGAACAAGCGATCACGACTTTTTTACTACGTCCAGAAATTCGGCGACGTTACGCTTTCAGCTCGTTCGTATCGCTTCGTTATACTTAACAGCGATTCGATTCGGTTAAGGGAAACAGAAGGCAGGTTTTGTCAGGTTCGCTCGTCCGGGATGTACGGTCACAACCCACCAGGGGGACGATGATTTGCCGCCTCCCCCCGCGCGCTGCCTTTTTTACTGCGTCCGGAAAATCAGTAGCGTTACGCCTCCCAACCGTTCGTTACGCTTGTTACGCCACAAGAGTGTCGGTTGAAACTACACCCTCTTCCCAACAGGTTGGGAAACTGCCAAGAATCTCCGAAGTTCAAATGTCGCGACGTCGCGATATTGCCAATGCTGTACATCCATCTTTTTTAGCCCGAATTGATTCGCTTGATGGGCGATTCATCAAAATCCAGGAATGCCCCTTTTTAGGGCGTCCAAAATGTCAGGATGGGTACTCATGTTCTGAGTAACCAACCATCAGAAGGTATTCCTAACTTGGAAGCCCCTTTTTAGGGGCTCGGAAACCTCGGAAGGGAACCCGCCAACCCGCCCCAACTTTGGGGAGCGTCACCCTTTTGAATTGAGCGCTTCAGAAACCGAACATCGATGTTCGATTTGGGGGTCGCAGACCTTAGCATTTCTTAGCATGTCATCTTTTCGAAGCGTGGTTTGATGTTAACATTTGTCAACATGCCACAAGCAGGATAATGTCGGTATTGCCGACGCCATTCGACCTGTAGTTTTCTGTAGCAACTCCCTCTGATGGTCAAGGGATACGGATTAGTGCATACGCATGGCGTTCTATCGGTCAATGTTATGTAAGCGCTTTATTTTGGCGTTTAAGGCGCATTTCATCTTATGTCCGATGATTACCATATGGGATGTCGACGCCCTGTAATGGCGTTTCGGCGGCTTGTAAGGAGACTGCGCAAAATTGCGTCCTCCCCCTGTAATCGGCATCAACCGCCGCAATTTTGAGGGTGTTTCAGCTGGCTGAGCGTGTCCCAAGGGAGTGAGCAGTACTCACACCCTTGCATGGGGTTTGTGTTCGCTGAGTCCATGTTTGGACTCACCAAGTGGGACATCAATGTCCCGTTTTGCAGATGAGCGGTATACTGTACCGGTCAAATGAAAGGGCGTCCACACTGTGGACACCCCTCTGCACCTGAACCAAATGGAAACTCGAGTTTCAGTTTGCCAAGGTATCCGCAACTTGGGGAACCCTCAGAAAATCAATTCCACCACAGCCACTATCCATATGCCTGCCAGAACCAGCGCAAAGATGGACTTCATCTACCCAGGCCAGTGGCTATGATGCCTACGCATGCACATCCCCCGTCTCTCCAAAATTGGCGAATCGAACATCGATGTTCGGTTTGCCACTCCACGGATACGTGGACTCCCCATCGGGCCGTCAGACTTAGACCACCGCTGTCAGCCTCTTCGACGGCCTTCCTGATACTAACATTTGCTAACAGGCGAGACCCTTGCTCTTGTGCTGTTGCATCGTTGGTAGGGACAGGTAAGCGCAATTTTGTGCCCACCTGAGGACTGCACGAAATCGTGCTCACCAAGATACCCCCCGCGGCCGCGCCTTTTTAGGGCGTCCAAAAAGTCCAATTCCCACACCTACGCATATGCTGAGAAACAACTGTGACCTGTAGTTTTCTTTTCTGTAGTAGGGGACTACGCACTTTTGCGTAGTCCCCTAACGATCCGCCAGTTCCAGCCTCACCGCCGGTAGACATCACTTCCTGCAACGTCAACATCACCCTCCGAGTTGTTGCGACACAACCGGCGTTCTACGCACCGATACACTGCCATGGCGACCGCCTGTTCCCGGCGCTTACGTTCCTCCTCGCTAATCTGAGGGGCCACAACGCGGATCTTTGTACCGCCGATCTGGAGCTCCATGTCCTTAGTCCGGTCGTGCACCGGTCTTTCCCCCTCTATCAAAGATATCCCCAACCTGCGAATACCACTGCAGACGCCACTACAGTGAAGCAGAACTGCTCATTCGAAGAGCAGGGCTTCGCCCCATAATATAAAGAGCACAACCTGGGTACACCCTATTTGTCCGATTTGAGCATGCGTTGAACCTGACTTAGGCTGGTGTTCATCGCCTTAGCGATTGCTCGATAACTCATTCCTTCGCTACGAAGCCTAATCGCCTCTCTACGGCGTTTTTCTGCCTCGGCAAGGTATTCTTCACGGGTCGCTTTTCCGGCCGCTCTACGGGCCTCTGAGCGCCTCTGGTTATTGCGTTCGTACTTCACTCGCCGGCCAATGATGGTCTCAAGATGTCGCTGCTCATCCTCTGTGATGTCCAACCACTCAATGAGCTTGGTATTGCTGATGTTGTACCCGGCGCCTGGATACCCCTTCTCTCGTGCAATCCTGTTAGCTTCTTCGTCGTTTTTGGCCTGCCACGCCTTTTCTGCGCTCCTGGTGGCGCGGATCACCTCTTGGTCTGATAGGGGTTCGGTGAACTGTTCGTTGAGCTCCAGCGTACCCCGTAGCGCCTCATCCGGGTCCGCCAAGAAGCAACATGACCAGTAACGGTACAAGAACAGTGTCACTTCTCGATAGCCGGTCATATGCCATTTCCGTAGCTCACAGAGCCGTACAAGGTCCATCAGACGGGCATAGTGTAACGAGTGCACACGGAACATCTTCCGGTGCATCCTGACGTCTGTATTGCCCCTCTCGCGCAGTTTGGCGGGGGATAGCGGGGGCAGGTATTCGCGCTCGATGTCGCGCAACTGATACCGATAGTCATGCCGGTACTGGACCAACACTGGCTCATTGCTCTTTGAATTGATGGTGCCCGCCACACGCAGGATCCGTGCCGCATCGGATGCTTTCGCGTCTCCACCGAACTCAGTCAACTGCCGCACGAGATAGTTCTCTACGGCCTGCCACAAGGGCAATGCCCGAGCGGGAACGGGCTCGATGAGCCATACCACACCTAGTCCACGCCCTGAGTGAATAATGAGATTCGGCTCCGGCACCTTGCGCCGGAAAAGCTCCGCTTCCATCGCGCCAATGACCCAATCTGGATCAAAGTTCAGGAGATAACAGTCCACGTCCACGTAGAGCGCACGCAGCTGCCGTATGTACTCGATTTTCCGAGAGGGCCGATAGAATGTGTTCTGCGAAAAATAGACGTCCGTACCGAGCCATTCAGACAGCACCTTGGGGAGCTCGTCCACTCGATAGTGGTATTGCTTGTACGAATCGCCCTCACGCCGCGCAATCGTAATCCACCCATCGGCCCCCGCGTGATGGCGCAATATGTGTTCTAGGGCCGATTGCTCTGACACCACTGACAATGCGCTGACTTCTGGCACTTGCACACCTCCCCCCCGCCCGAAAAACGACAAGTCCGGCTGCCATGGATGCCCGATGCATACCATGAGAGCCGGACCTGATTCGTCCAATTGCTGATTTCGCGATTGCTCATTGTGTTAAACTGCGATACAATGGTCGCGAAAACAACGCACACTCAGGGGCATCTGAGTGATGCGTTCTAAAGCGTCTCTCGATGGGGCTAGCATCGAGGGGGCACGCGCCTCGTACGTGGCGGCAACCGTGTACGAGGCTTTTAATTTGCCCATCCGTCCTATTCGGTTATCTTGAATCTATCATGGACTACAGTTGCAATCAACCAAAATATAGTTGTGTCCCTCCGAGGAAGAGGAAAGAGATTTTCCATACATCACATCACGAACAAGGTTGCTGCTCTCTTTGCTGAAGCTCCGTTCGCAAAATCTGGACAATATGCCCCCCTATTACGGTGTTGAAAAAGCCTGGCTCGGCTGGTTCGGATAGAGCTCTCACATAACTTTTCAAAATATCCGTATCTATGTGACAAGCAATCTCGGCAAACCACGAAGCCATATCAAATCGACCATTTACAATGTGTTCTCGTGGGTCTACGCTGTAGATTTCAGAGATTTTGACAGTTAGGCACAAAATCTTGGTGGTCATATCATCCATCCCAATCCCCCCTATTCCACTGATATTCATTCGCGCACACATGCCCGCGGGTTCCGTCATATGGCATCAATCATCCTGCACCTGGCGGCAAGAGCCTGTAGCTTCACGAACAATATGTGACGCCAGAAATGTTACAGCCCATCGGAGTGCGTCAACTTCGCCTTCCAGCACCGTTAAAGTATCGTCCTTCAGCATGTTGGTGCTTGTTTTGAAGTGGTGTCCTAACTCCTCAGCCAGCACAGCGATATGCATGACGTCGTCTTGTTCTACGGACTCATCAAGGATGATGAACGACCCTCTGCCGGTATCGAAAAAATTTAGCCCCATAATTGGCCGCTTTTCGTGCGTTAACCGCATATAGCAGAGATGAATTCTTTCCCGCTCAACCATCTCCAGCAGCGCATCAAGAACTTTGTTTGTGTGATTTGTGAGACTTGTTTTGCTCGTCAATTCGATCCTGTTTCCCTCCGTTTTGCTGACCACAATTTTCATGTCCAGATGACCGCAATCGGGGCAATGTATGTCGATCACTCATCATTCCTCCGTTGCTACCAAACGGCGCGTCCCATAAAATATGGACTGCCGCCTTATTTGGCGGTTATCGAATGGCAATGCGGGCACCACTTGCTTGGCGGCGGGGGGTGCCTGCTGCTTTTGTGACCAGTCCTGGAACCAATGACAGACTGAGTCGCAAACCGTGTGTCTGTTCGCCCGTCACATGCCAGTCGTACACCACCGGGCAACAACCCTTGTCCATTGCGGAGGCGAGCAACTGAACCACGTGCCGGGGCGGAAATCCCATCTGCACCGTCCCTTTCCCAATCACCGTTACGTCAACCGCAACAGCGTTCTCATCGAACTGATTCGGCGTGCGCCGCAGCGTGAATACCACGCGCCGAGCGTTGTACCGCATGAGCCGGTCAATCGCTTCCTGACGACGGCCGAACGTCACCCCCGCTACATGCGTCACCACCTCGCTCCGGACCATTTTCCACGCCCATCGCAGCGCCACACTCATGTTCCAACCCTTGGCCTTTCGCAAGCTGTGCGCCAGCAGCATGACCGTTTTGCGAATGTCATGGAGCTGAGCGGGTGAATATCTCATGCTCGTTCACTCCTCTCATCGACCTCTGACGACATTTTACGACGCAATATGCGTCGGTGTCAACTATATATTCGTCGTTTCGTTTTTGTTTGCGTCGTTTCAACGAATATGTTATGATTGCAACGAGTCATGAAAGGGGGGTGTATAGTGGCAAAGCATGAGATCGATTTAGGTACAACCGATATGAAGACAGCACTTCGCGTCATGATGGCGGAATCGGGTGTATCTGGCTTCGCGGAAGTTGCGCGTGCCCTGGACATGAAGGAGACCACGCTTCGTTCGGCTGTGACGCGAGGGGCGTTGCGAATCGAGGATTTCAAACGAATTGCGGCGGTTATGGGGTATACCGTCGTCGCTAAACCACGAGGTGAAGAGTAAGGAGGTTTGTATCCATGTTCAATCCTTTTGATGGTATGCCCGAACACGTTCGGTTCCTGGCGATCCCGGATGAAGCCGGTGAATTCACGGTACATGTAAAGATAAACGATTACGAGTTCAAGACCTTCCCTGGGACGCTTGATTTGCGGACGGCATTAGTTTGCCTGGAGGATGCCCGCCAAACGGCCGGATTGCCGCCGGAATCGGTCCTAGTGAAACTGCCCCAAACGTATCTGAACCGGCCGGATGTAGATGCGCGCAGATTGAAAAAGTGGGTGCAGAACATACAGTAGTCTGCTGTGACCTCGCCAAGCGGTACGTACTTATGATGTACTCCGAGACGTTGGGGGACTCAACAAAATGTTGAGCCCCCCAACCTCGACCCTTTTCGTTGGAGAACTCCAACTAGCAGTTTGCCGATGTTCTCAAGACTTTCCGCGATTTTTAAACCCCGATTTTCCGGCGGAAAGTCAGTGGGTATTAGATTCTCCACATCTTTTAAGCCCCTTAACGCTTATCGTTCCGACCGCCGCCCAGCTTGCTCAAATCTGAGCAACCCCCGCGGGGGCGGGTGCCTCTTTCACGTCGCGTGGAGGATGGATAAAAACATTCTGCCCTCCACGCTCTCATTGGCCGATAGTTGAAATGGGATGGGCTAACTTCACCCACAAGCCCTTGGCTGCCAAGGGCATTTCGGACATCGTTCTTGATCCTCGTTTCCTCCGAACATTGAGGACCGTCACGATTTCAACCAATGGCACACGACTCGTTGCCTTTTGTCATGTATGCGTGCACCCGCCTTACTCTATTGCCGCACTCACCAAAATCGCATCTCTCAAATCCATTAGAGAAAGCCCTTAGATATTGGATTTATGCCCATGTATTCCGGCATGCGCCAGGGCGAAAAATCGCTGATGCCACGATTTTCATATATAACCAACATTCTATCCTTCATTCCCCGTCGGGCGTCATCGCCATGAGCCCCCAGGAGCAGGGTGAGTGGTTCTCTCAGTGGGATGAAGGGAACCATGTGGTACGTGGAATCGTGGACGCTGACTGGGAGAACTGAAAGAACCGGACTTGTCCCGGGTTCTGGACAAGTGCCGGCAATTATTTTGAGCCCGAATAAGACAAGCCTGGTGGACGTTACGGTTCACCAGGCTTTTTCATTTCCCCTGCAGGAGCCGCGGGGGGATTTCACCCAACTTTTACCCTACTCTTGTACTATTCGGGCACAGCTTTCACAGATTGTCCTCCTACACACCAGGATTCAGATTGCCATTCTCATTGAGGAACATAAGCGCGTTCTCCACTTCCACGTCAGCTTCATCTCGGCCCCTTTTTTAGGGCCTGTGAAAACTCACCATACTTGGCCCTGTACTCGTACAGAGTCTTCTCTGCGATTCCCAGGTTGCGAGCGATGACGTTAACTGAGCTGCGCCATGAGTTCTCGCATGAATTCGTCACGCTCCAGTGCATTTTTAACATCATTAGGCTGAGTAGGACCACTAGGCTTCAAGTCTGCGCCGTACAGTCCCACAGCACGTAGGATATGCACGGCCGCCGATTGCCGCAGTTTGGCGTCCGCTCCTTGGTGCAGGTCCTCTTCCAGCACGTCCACCGCCTTGGCCACAAGTTGGCGCATCCGTTCTACTTGCGCACCCCATAACTCCTGTCGTCTGGCGTTCAACTCCGCCATGAACTCGGCGTTCCGATTGCGCCACTCCCACACTGTTTGTCGAGCCACGCTAACAGCTTCCGCCACTTCACGGTCACTCTTCCCCATCAACAGCAGGTCTATAGCATTCTCCTGTTCGACGCTTAATTGTCTGGTTTTTACTGCTTTTGTCATGGTTATCCCTCCCGAACCTTAAACTCATGCACCCAAAAACCACTCGCCTCACATTACACAAATAAGCGGGTGGACGAACATCACGCCCCCTTCTGATGCGGCAAGTTAGCGAAGGTCTTCTCGATGCGGATGGCGATCTCGTCAGCGATCTCGTCCGCATGGTCGCGCAGCGCCTTCACCACATCGTCCGGGTTGCCACCAGACGCAGTTACCGAAATCGTGACGCCTCCCACGGATACACTGACCGGTCCACGGCCACCCTGCGCCGGCACCGTCAGAGGCGTATCTTTGTGCAGCGGTGTAATCTTCTCCGGCCCACGCTCGCCCATGAGGTATTTGGTGTGAGTGCTCAGACCCACGCCCACGATGGGCTCCGTGATGACCCCGCCCTTCGCGTAGCCCTTATATGGGCCGCCCTTGAACAACGGTGTGTTATATACGCTGCCGTACCGGGCCTCAATGTATCGGATGGCTGCGGCCGCATTGGCGACCGGATTTAATATGCTGCCACCTATCGAGTACTCGGCGAAGGTAGACGGCAGCATCTGAAGAAGACCTGTGGCATGCTGGCCACCGACGGACTGGCGGTTGACCGCGCTGGGATTGCCGCCCGACTCAGCTCCGACGAGTTTCAGCAGGCCAGGCAACCAGGATGCAGGTGCGCCCGTCGCCTGCAGGGCAGCCAGCAGCCACCCGGTCACCTGCTTGCTGTTGGCCACCGCGCCGCCACCCAGCGAGATCTTGGGCAGGTTCTTGTTGATCCAACTCACGAAGCCATTGGTGGCCCACTTCATCAGTGCTGGTCCAAGGTCAGAGAGCACACCCGGAAGCTGTGGCGGATGCGCAAACTGGTTCAGGGCCGCCTGCGCCAATGCCTTCGGGCCTTTCATCAACAGGCTGAACACGTCTCCAACCTGGTCGAAGAAGTTTCCCACCCCATCCTTGAATCCAGGGATGAGCTTTCGAGTCTGCCGGTTCGGGAGGACGGAGCTATGAGGCGGTAGATACACCAGCTCGGGCCCTTCCTCACCGACCAGCGCCAGGCCACCGCGCCAGTCATGCACGCCTTTGGCGAACGCAGATACCTTATGGCCTCCGAGGTTGACGGTGGATGCACCGCTTCCACCGCTGCCGCCACTGCCACTACCCGACCCGCCAGCCAATAGCGATACCCCGCCGAGCAGCGGAATCGTCCCCAGACCGAACTTGCTCGCCACCCAGTTGATGGCCTTGATGATGGCGTTGACGAATCCGACGACGCCGTTGACTGCGCGTTGCAATGGCCCGGCCATATGGGACCAGATACCACCCGCGATGTCACCGACCTTGTCTCGGAACGATGTCATTTTGTCCACTGCGCGGTCGCGCATCTGCCCGAACCAGTCAGATACACGAGTGGACATCGGTCTCATGCGCTTTTCGATGTTGGACACGGTATCCGAAATGTATTGCCCAGCTTTCGATCTGAACGATTTTATCCGGTCCAAAGCCCCGCCCATGCCCTTGCCGATGGCCCCCCAGGGAACCTTGCTCAGCTCACGACCGATGTTGCGGCCGAGCAGACCTCCAACCATGTCGCCGAGATATCCGCCGACGAACGTTCCGACCGGCCCCAGGAACGAACCCAGCGCGCCGCCCGCGATGGAGCCGACCGTGCTGCCAATGCCGCCACCCACGCCACTCCACTTGGCCTCGCGGCTGGATGCTCGGACTGCACTTAACACATCCAAGCCACCGAACAGCAGATTGAGCCCTGGGATGCGACGACCGACGGCCTTACCCAAAACCTTCAACTTCCCCAGGAAACCGTCGGACTTTGCGACGGTATTCTCAATGGACTTGAACGATGGAGTCTCAAACCCAATCGGTCTCTTGGTCGGAAGCGGTTCATCGTCAGCTAAAATCCTGCTGCCGGTGCCACTACCAGGGCCACCCTTGCCTCCGAAAAAGCGACGAATCCACTTCACCCCCCCGTAGATTCCACGGGAGAGAGTGCGTACGTCCTTGACACCACCGGCAACGCCGCGCCCCAGTTTCCACCCTTTAGAGAGCAGCCACATATCTAGGAGCATTGACAAGACATCTCCGCCGGTTCTAGGAGCATTGACAAGACATCTCCGCCGGTGCTTTGCGTTTTACCGCCAAAAAACGACGGCTGGATGTTTCGGAACGCTTGGACGAGTCCATGCGCAATCTGGTCAGCGTTGAACGCCTTGGAGAACGCATGGAAAAAGGCCGATCCGGCCGTTTGCCCCGCGTCAATCCAGGGCTGTGAGTCAACGATGTGCGTGTTCGCCTTCTGCAGGGCGTTCAAGTATTGCCGCTGAAGCATGGGATCGAGGTGTCGCATTAGATCCGCATTGGGGACCTGGGCCGGCATCGTATCAACGACCATCGTATGGTGGATGGGCTTGCCACCTGCGATACCGAGAGCTCCCATAATCATCCCGTTGAGCATCGATCCAAAGAAGTTGCCGACCTCGGACGCCATATGAGCAACTTCCGACTGGCCTTTCCCATGCCACCATCTATCAAACGGCACGACAACGAGATCATCCCAAGCCAGTTTAAGCTTGTCCCACATCGTTGGAGCATTGGCCCAGGCTTGGCTGTGAGTAAGACGCTCTACGGCAGCAATAAGTTCTTTCACCTTGCCTGTCAGCCACTCAGCTCCTTCTTTCCCCCAGTGGCGTAGCGTGTTGCCCCACTGGTCCAGCAAATGTTTGTTTTTATCAATCCAATCGTTGAACTTAGACAGTCCAGGTAACAGCCCTTGTTGCAAACCTTGGCCCCAGGGCGTGGCGATGTACTGCTTAAATGCGTCGGTGTATTGGCTCAGAATACCGCCGACCGTGAGGGTCGCGTTTTTCTCTAATGACCCGCCAAAAATGCGTTCGAGTCCTTTTTCGAGCATTTGGATTGCGGGTCCGGCCTCGAGTTTCCCTTTTTGGGAGAGGTTTTGCACCTCGGCGACCGACTTGTGCATTTCTTGGGCGAGAATCCGCCACGCGGGGATATTGGCGCTGGTGAGCTGCGACATGTCCTGTGCATCAACCTTGCCGTGGTTGGCCATCTGCGATAGCGCAAGGATAACGCTATTCATGTTATTGACATTGCCGCCGGTCCCTGACACCGCATCACCAAAGGCACGCAACAGCGGGATCACCTGTTTGTAGCCATATCCGGCATTCATGAGCTGCTGAGCATCCCTGATGAGGTCATCAGTACTAAACGGCGTGATACGGCCAAAGTCCTGCAATTGAGACATAAACTGTTTAGCCTTCTGGGCGGAGTTGAGCATTGCTTGGAATCCCAGCGTCGCGGAAGTCAGATTGTCGGCCAACTTGATCGGCCAAGCGATGCCCGCATACCCTACCCCTGCGGCCGCAGCAGTGGCCATCATCGCCTGATAGGAGCTCATCAGATTCATCACGCCGCGAATGGGCGATGTGGCTAAATCAATCGCCTTAATGGTGACTTTAAACGGCGACCGGGCTAAGGATTCGCCTCTAGAAAAAATACGGTCGATGACTTTCGAAGCACTGTCTATCGCCCGAATCTTGAGAGTGAGCTGAGTCCGAAACAGGGCATCTTGCCGCTGCTTCCACCGAGCCACGTTCTGTTCGAACTTGGAGAGCCGGTTTTCCGCTTCATCCAGACCCATTTTGGTTTGATCCAGCGCCTCAACGGCGATTTCGATAACATATGTTTCCTCAGCCATTTACGACTTTCATCCCCAATTCCTTTAAGCGGGCCATAATGGCTCTGCCTTCAGCCTGCACAGCGTTAAACTCGTTGTTATAACGCTCACGTTTCTCGAGCCATCGGGCGACTTCCCTGCGATACTTGCGCCCGGTTCCTGAAGCCGAAGGTTCCGAGGCCTCCAATCTATCCAGCGCACGGCTGATTTGGCGGAGTTTTTCCTCAAGGACATTCAACCTCTGAAGTAGCTGTTCTCTTTCCAATACCACGCTATTTTCGGACTGGTTCATTGGACATCCGCCTCCATTTCAGTCCTCCAGATCGTCAATAAACGTCACAGTGTGGTTCGCATCCACCATCTGTCGGTCAGTCCACATCATGTACCGCTTGCCCAGCAGTTCGGCCGCTTTGATGCGGTCTTTGAGACTGGGTTGCTTGTCCGCCATCTCAAAACCGTCCTGAAACACGACCGGAACCTGCTCAGTGAGTTTTCCTCGTATCACGCACGTGAGCATCTCGAGGATCTCGTCTTGGGAGGCGATGCGCTCCTGGTCCTTCTGCTTCATGCGCTCGGAAATGTATTCCTGAATCCTCGGGTTGCTCAACAGCCGGCTGGCATTTGTGGCAGCTGCATCTCCCTCCGCCTTGTAGCCTGCTCGCCGGTACGCTTCCGTGGCATTCCCTGTCTCGATGTAATACTCACAGAACGCCTGCTGGCGGATGCTAAATCGGCTCATGCTCGATATCACCTCTTATTCCCATAACATCAATTGTCGGTATTACAAAACTGCATCTAACGGATAAAAAATAAGCCTCAGACTACAGTACCGCTGCGGCCTCCCGTTCCTCTTCCGGGCTGAGCAAGTTCAAGGCAATCGCCAATTTGATGAGTGAACGCTGGCATACCGCCTGACACCAGCGTTCGCTCATATAGAGCTCCATGGCGATTTGTGGAGTGCTCATGCTTTGAAAATACCGCCGTTCAATAACGTCTCTCTCTGTCTCGCTGAGAACCCGTATGGCTCCCCGTACACATTCCACATGCGCCCGGCGCCGCTGTTCGGTCTCTAAGTTTCTGCGAGCAGTCTCCTCCGTGGTCGAGTACTCCCAATTGGTCTGTTGCGGCTTGGCCAGCGTGTAGGACGGTGTAATCCGTGGCTCATACCCCGGATGAAAAACCATCCGTTCATAAAGGGCGCACATTTTCAGCGCTTCGATGACTGCCCGCCGTGTTTCCTTTGCCAAGCGCACGCACATCCCCCCACTCGGTTTCACATCCCCTTGTCCAGTAAGCCTAAAAACGTCTGTATCGGCATGATCACAAGCCATTCGCTGCGATCGGCCTTTACGGCCAGGGCATCCCTCCCTTCAAGCCATCCGTACAACTGCTTGAATCCGTCTCCGCGAACCTTTGCTTCCCATCGAAGCCCCAGAGCCATGACGTCGCCCGTGTACGAACCTCCTGCGGCGCCGGACAATGGCACCCGCTCACCGCCAAGAAGTTTGGCGAGTTGGCGTTCAGCCCTAGCGCCTTTGTCGCGCTGCGCTCTCCCCATTACCTCGCCACCCTTCGTGTGTTGAATCTGGTGTTCATGCCTAACTTCCGGTAGACCTCACGACGCTTCCAGAACTGCGCCTTCAGAATGGGGCTGCGCGAATCCCAGAAGTCCACGACCAAAGCGTCCGTCTTGCCGGTGTCCGGACGCATGACGCGCCCGACCTCCTGCTGAACAGCCCCCGCAGCCCGCTTGGGCGTCGTCAGGAACAACTGGTCAAGATGCTTGATGTCGAGGCCTTCCCGGGCCAACTGCGTCGCAAGCAGGATGTCCACTTCCCTCCGTTTCACCCGAGCCATCACCTCCGCGCGTTCTGCCTTCTTCATCGAACCGGTCAGAATCTCGATGGACATGTCCGGACACGCGTCCTGTAGCATGCGATACAAGGTCTCCAAGTGCTCCACACGGTCAGACAGCACCAGCGAATAATGCCCCCGAGCCCGCTCCGCGATGGCACGTACAATCAAGGCGTTTCGCTCTTGGTTGCGAATGAGATCACCGATCAACCGCACGTAATCCTCGTCATGCACGTTGTAATTCGTCTCGATGACCTCGAGGCGGGGAATGATTGTAGGAACCTCAGCCTGGTTGATTTCGTGAAGAACGGGGCCCGCCCCAGCAAAGACCATTTCCGTCAGGCCATCGGACCGCTCCGGTGTGGCGCTGGCCCACAGTCGATACATCGCCGGGAACTGCCCGACTGGGTAAAAGAAAGTGGACGCCGCAAGATGATGCGCTTCGTCCACCAGGATTGCCCCGAATTTGCCCCTCAGAGCGTCGATATCGAGTTTGTTAAGGGTTTGTACTAGACAGACCGTGAAACGCTCTCCTACGGCCTGCTGGCCGCCGTATAAGCGACCTATTTCGTCTCGGGTGATGTCTAACACCTCGGTTGCCCGCTCAATCACCTGTTCCGCCAGTTCCACCGTGTGCGTCACCCACAATGCCGGCTGCCGGATACGCGCCATCGCTGCCAGCATAATCATGGTCTTCCCGGCGCCGCACGGTGCAACCACGCCACCCTGGCGATATCTGACAAGGGCATCGACCGCGGGGGCCTGGTAGTCACGCAACTTGATGCGCGAGCCGAAGTCTACCGGCGGCAGCACCAAGCGATGATCCTTGGCGGACCACCGAATCTTGTACCGCATCAAACGCTCTTGCAGACGCCGGCCGTATCCCCGCGGCAAAATCATGCGCCCATCCTCGAATCGGTACAGTCTGATGTATTCCTCGAGGTCATAAGGCTTTCGTCCTTGCTTTAAGGCGGTGTCATACGCCGGGTTGCGTAACGTCAAATCTTGTGCAATCCCGTTTATCAGATCGTCCGGCAATTCGCGTGTCACCAGTTCGATTTGGTTCGAAATCACTATCTCAACCACTGATTTTTTGCCTCCTACTGGACAAGGTGGACGCTTGGTGGACACCCAGAAGTCCCAAAAACCGCGCCACGACTGGGTTTTTCGTTTCCTGTCCACCTGTCCACCCTGTCCACCGATTTTTCGATGTATATCTATCTCTCCTCGCGCGTGCGCGCGTATAGAACCAACATGTTTTTCAGTGGACAACTGGACACTTCATGAAAATCCTTGATATATCAAGCTTTTTTCCGTCCACTAAGCGTCCACTAGCCGTCCACTTTGTCCACTTACTCGATGGACTCCACTGCTTCGCGTTTCAATACGACGAACCATTGGCGTTGCCCGTTAATACGTTTGCGTTGCTGTACGCCTTTCTGGCCTGCCGGGACATCCAGCCAGCCACGTTCGCGCCATGCGTTGAAAATCTCGTTTGCGTTATAGCCCTGCTTGGTCAAGAAATATGCCAACTGGTGATGCACGAAATCGATGCATCTCCAGGTAGGGCCCCGTTCCCAACGCCCCAACCAACCACCATTTGGCTGTTTGGGCTCTCCGTAAGTCACTTCATCGTGTCTGCCATAAAACGACTGCTGATTGCTCATTGCCCATGACATCACATCCCGAAGCGCCTCCTCTTCGCCCAGTGGGTCGCTGGCCTCGCGTACAATGCCCTCCCACAGCCTTTCAAGAGGGTCGCTATAATCCCACGGGAGCGGATGGCCTTCAGCAGCAAAGGCTACATGGACCAGGGCAGCAGTCGTGTCGATAGCAGCCGCATATGCACCGAGACGGCCGGCTACCGCGTCGTTGGCTCGATCCGCATAGTGCGCGATGGAATCGCGATACTGATCGGCCCATTCCGACCACGAATCTCGATGTTTCATCAGCCAACGAACGAACAGTGGCATGCCGTGCCCATAGTGACGCATGAGGTCGATGTTCAAACGTTCCACCATGCGCCTGGTGCTGGCATCGTTCCCGCCGAACGGTAGCCCTCTGATTTCGAGCACGCGGCCGCGTGTGCCGCCGTCGTTGGTGAACGACGTCGCCGGTTGCTCTCCGCTTGAGATGAGGACTGTGCGCCATGTCCCGGTGCGTGAGATGCCTTTGACGTTTCCTCGCCCACGCCCACGGCCATTGGCGACCGTGTAAAGCATGTCCGCCACGACTTTTCCGTTTCGGGCCCGCTTGGTGTCGTCCAAAATGACTGGCAGGCCACTTACAACGGCACTGGCTCGTTCAATGAACACCCTGGTTGAATCCCAAGTTGCAAGGGCAGAATCCGCCGATTTCTCGTCCGGATTGCCGACCACGCTGGCCGCGATCCGCTGAAGCGTGGTCTTCCCTGTGCTTGTCCTACCGCAAAAATCAACTATAAAGTTTGAGCACTTGGTGATGTGCAGGAGCACAGGTGTGAAGGCCACATAGAACGCCAGTCGCGCCCTATCGTGCTCCATTGCGGGGGCGAGGGCATGAATCCACTCGTCAATGTCCCCCGCCGTGTGATAGCCCTCTGCAATCTGCTCATCACCTGCATCAACGCCTCGAAATGCAACTTCACATCCATCTTCCGAGGCCGGTATCCATGTGTGGCCAAATAAAAAACCCAGTGAACCGTCTTTCCCCTGCCATCCGAGGTGTCCGGACACACGGGACATCGGCAACTGAGTTAAATTGCAGGCCTCGAATTCATCCAGATACTGAACAATCCCGCGTGCATTCGTTGAGTTGACCGGGAATCCGTAAGCGGACAATCCCACAATCTTCTTGGAGTCCGCGCAGATGTCGCGGTCAACGATTTGGTACCGCCACTCGCCATGGCGCCGCCAGCAGAGTTCCCACGATTCCCTGTCCAGGTCAATGTCACGCAGAATGCGGGTAATGAGAATAGGGCTGTGGGCGATGATTCGCCGCGTGACCTCGCCCTCTTCATTGAGGCTGGTCTTGAACGTGTGCTCTGCGTCTAGAGAGTAGTGTGCTGGAACTTTCAAGTCAGGAACGGGGGCGTCGCTCACCAACTCTCCAACCGGCACCTCTTCACCTTGCTGTTTGATACGCCTCTGCCGTTCGGCCAGCTGCACGATTTTCTCCGGCATCTGCTGCTGACTCACGCTGTCCGCCCCCTAGTACGCCGCGCGCGCTTGGCCAGTTCTCGGTTGGCAATAGACTCAAACGTCTTGAGCAGTTCCGATTCATCCAGCGGGGGATTGCAGTACACTTGGTTGTATGCCCTGATGAGTGCCCATGCTAGTTGGATGTCGATATTGCGGCCCAGCAGGGTGCCGGCGATCCGGGCGAACGACTCATTCCGCTCTCCAGCGTAAATGCCGGCAGCGTAATGACTAAAATCAACAGACCGTTTCGCCCTCGATGGCGCGTCCAACAGCGTCCACAACCAATCGGGAGCCGGTGCCAATTCGAACTTCGCCGGCGAGCGAATCCACCTGTACGTACCTTCAACCCGACTCGGCGCCACCAAGACGTATCCACCGTCCCCCCGGATATCGATGCCCGGAAGCACGTTGGCCCGATTCGTAACCGCCGGATATCGGTCATCCCACCGGAAGAAGTAATGTACACCCCCGCTCTGCGTGGCGGCTTGCCACGTAGGCGGCAACGAACCGTACTGCTCCACCAGGTGCTTGAGCGTCTCATCACCGCCGTGGCGAGGGTCGATATCCAAAACAAAGAACCCATTGACCGGACCCGTCGGCATTGCGACATTGTGCGGCCGACCTCTGTGCAGGCTTTCATAGGTAGCCCAATCGCGCGTGGCATCCTTGAATCCGTTCGGCGTCATCGGGATCTTGTCCCGTGACTTAACGGGGAATATGGCGAGACCAAAACGCTCGATATACGCCCGTTCAAATGCTTCTTGCTGTGGTATAATTGGCCCAACTGGATTTGTTTCGGACCTCGTCCCCGCGGGTGGCGCGGGGGCTCCTTTTTTGTCCATGATGATGCCTCCTTCCCACCAACATCTCTGCGTGCTTCTACCGCAGTACGCTGCGCTGTCAGCTGGGCGCGTATCGTGCGCTTTCCGACTCTACGCCGCGGCACTATGCCGACGGAGGATTGTGAACATGTCAAAGGACATACAATCGAGCGATTAGTTCGCCACCGCTTGCTTGCGCCAGCCGCCGGGGTAGGCTTGTCCACCGGCGGCAATCCATTGGTTCAGTTGGCCTTCATGGACTCGAATCTGCCGACCAACGCGGACCACTGGGATGATCCCTTGACGGGCCAATTTGTAGGCGCACTCCTCAGGTACATCCAAAATCCGCGCTACTTCGGGGATTCTCAGCAGCTTCTCGGTCATACAAAGCACCTCCAACCTGATTGTTGCAGGTCGGAGACACGCAGAAAACAGAAATTGGAAAAATATTTTTGGGTTTCGGGGAAATTGAGCTTTCCGCGTTGCAATTTCGGGGTTTTATTGGGGGGAGCGTTTGGAGGGGCGCCCACCTTTTCCGGCCGGCCTTAAAGGCAGCAGCACGAGTTCCGCCGCCTCATGTATGCCTTGACCGATGGCTCGTGTGGTACGAGAAATACCGCTGTGTTTCAGGTACACTCTGATTTGCTGCTGTGACATGCCTCGAATTTGATAAAGGACCAACCACTCGAAGTGGGTAATCTCTTCTTTGTTCGGCACAGGTATAAAGCCATTCTTCTCAGCTTGCTCCGTAACTGCCTTTCGATAGAACGCCTTGTATGCTTCAAACTGCGCATTGAGTCTCTCCTCAAACACATCCCATGACTCTCGCGGATCCCAACCTGCCGGGGCCATTCCGGTTCCGTTGAAATCCTCCCGGTAGGTGAATTGAAACGGAAATTCAAAGGGTCCAGCCATATCGGTGCCGGCACGTTCGTCCAGTGATATACCGTTCACCAAAGACGTCACTGTTCGGGAAGAAAGAACGGCTTCGGCTGTCTCGCTCATGCCTCCAAAGACACCTGGCAGTAAAGCGATCGATAACAAGCCGTCCTTCAAAAAGCTGTCTGCGAGTGCCTTTAGTCCGATCTCAACATACAGTTTTCTGTCATCGAGGAGATTGTACTTGGCCGCCCAATCCTCAATCGCATCCTTGAGCATCTGGCAATCCGGGCAGCTGCTTTCGGCAAGAGCAGACCACACGCATGCTCCATCAGCCCGCCAGAACACTTTCAAGACATCCAGTGTGCAAAGTGAGCGAAGGGCACGTAAGTCTTTAAGAACGCTTGGCTGTAAGCGCTCGATGGCCAACAAGAACTCCTTGACTGCTTTAAAATGAGGCAGACTCGTGAACACAGAAGGTGCATAAGGCAAAGTCACCTGCCGATAGTACGCCACGTGATCACCCCCGTCATACCTCAGGTCCAGAATTCAAGACCTCTGGGTCCGCTTTCGTTCCACGTATTCACGAGCCATCTGTGCCCCGATTTCCAACATAGTCAAGTCCTCTTCTACCGCAATCATCTTCAGTTGCTTGAACACTTCTTCGGGGATGTGAAACGTAATCCGACGAAGGTTTGCATATTTGCTGTTTTGCTCTTTTGCATCAGCATCATTTTGCTGGTTTGCGACAGCATGATTCTGCAGTTCTGCGTTTGCAACATTTCGCTGTTCTGTAGTTTTGCTGTTTTGCTCTTTTGCACTAGCAACTTTCTGCACATCTGCTGATTTGTTGATTTGCTCGTCCTCAACGGCACGTTCCGGGATCCCTATAGGAAATACAGCCTGCTCCGTGGGCGAACGCATCGCAGTGTTGCGCCTCTGAATCTTGTCCTTCCAGGTGTCTCTACTGCGTGACTGTGACACGCGCCATCATCTCCTTGTAGAACGCCTCGTACTGTTCGATCCCATCCAGGAGTTCCTTGTTTTCAGGATCAAAGCCGTTGATTGCCAAGCGCCCGGTAGCCGCCTTCCGGCGGATGATCGTCTCAAACACCAGATCGGGGTATTCCTCGCCGATCAGGTCGTTGAAGGCTTTGGCATCCGCGCGCCGCACATCATTCAGGGTCCGGAGAATGCCGGCGACTTGAAGACGCGGGTTCAGTTTCTGGGCTAGGAGCACAGACTCGAGGAAGTTGGGTATGGCGGAGTAGCACCACTGGGATGATTCGAACATCACCACCACGTAGTCACTGGCCACCAAAGAGTTCATGGTGGCTTCCGACAGCGCCGGCGGGGTGTCGATGACAACCCAATCGTACCGGTCCTTGATGGGCCCGAGGATGTCGGACAAGACGTTGTAAATGTTAGGGTCGTGGAACCCAAACGTCTGATACAGATACCGCGGTAAGAGGCTGAGCAGGTTGTTGGCCGGCAAAATGTCGATGGAATCATTCACGCGGTAAATGAACCTCTCCGCATCCTTCTCCTGAATCGCCTCCAGCACGGTCCGTTCGTAGAATTCATTGGCCGCGATTCCTGTGATGAGCTCCGTCAGGTTCCCTTGGCAGTCCATGTCACAGGCCAGAACGCGCATACCGTCTCTCGCCAGCAAATACGTAAATATGCCAGCAGTGGTCGTTTTCGAGGCCCCGCCCTTTTGGATGCCAAAACTGACTGTAACAGCCACGTGAATACCCCTTCCGCGTTACATATCCTTGTATGCCTCGCCTCGCGGGAGAACGCGTAAAACAGCCAGAATCCGAACCTCTGTGTCAACGGTGAAGCGTACTCGCCAATCGCCCACACGAAGGCGATACTGGACGCCTGCGTTAGTCAATCTCTTCACGTCACCGCGTCCGGTCGCTGCGAATGTCTCTACAGACGCGATGATCCGGCTGGCCGTAGGCTTGTCCAATCTCCGCATGTCCTTGAGGGCCCGCCTGGTCCATTCCACCCTGTACGTCATAGTCCGAGTTCTCGCCTCAGCTCGTCTGTGGTCATTGTGCGGCCGGCCCGGATATCAGCCTCAGCCTCTTCAACTCCCTCGATCTCTTCCGCCGTCTCTGGCTCATCGTCCACCGGCGCTGCAGCTAGGGCTTTACGTACTGGATCAACATCCCGCAGAAACTCCAGGAACCTCTGTGCGGCATTCAGCTCACTGTCCGGAATTTCGTTCACCAAACGGTGTAAATCCTCACGACTCATTGAGATCTCCCCCCCGAAAACGACTTCATGTACTCGATGAAGCCCTGAACATCTTCCTGTGATATGCGATACCGGTTACCGAAGCGTGCGGCCTTCAGCTTCCCCATGCGAATGTACTCATACACGGTGGTGACCCGCAGTCGCAGCATGTCGGCCACCTCTTGCGGGGTGTAAAACTGAATATCCAAGCGGCTGTCACTCATGAGATCCCATCCCCTACAGCTGCACCTGAATCGCCATGGCCGGGTTGTTCCG
Source organism: Alicyclobacillus kakegawensis NBRC 103104 (assembly GCF_001552655.1). GTDB lineage: Bacteria > Bacillota > Bacilli > Alicyclobacillales > Alicyclobacillaceae > Alicyclobacillus_G > Alicyclobacillus_G kakegawensis. Next base: position 22,309 of record NZ_BCRP01000032.1, read on the forward strand.
CATGCGGTCAATCACGTGGGCATACCGGGCGGTCGTCTTTGGATCCGCATGCCCTAACATCTCCTGCACCCCGCGCAGATCCTGCGTGTACTTGTAAGCCAGGGTGGCCGCGGTATGGCGGAGCGCGTGGTCAGAAATCCCCGGGCGCTTGAGGTCCGCCTTCTTCAGGTAGAAGTCGATCACCTGGCGCACACCACGACGAGAGATACGCTGGCCGCCGGCACGATTTCCACAGGCCGTGAACATTGGAACACCATTCTCGTCAGGGTGGACCGTCTTGCGAATGTCCAGGTACCGGCACAGGATGTCCGCAACGTCGGGGCGCAGATAAATCACTCGGTCGTGGTTCTTCCCGCGAATCAACATCGAAACCGTTTCCCCGTTTATCTTCAGTTCGTCCACATTGGCGCGCTCGATTTCGACGGTGCGAAGGCCCTGCAACCCCATCATGGCGATAATCGCCTTGTCACGTAATCCCTTCTCAGACTGGCCTTTACCGACCGCCCGAAGCAAAAGCGTGTAATCAACTTCCGTCAGGTAATGAAAGTCATCCTGGGCCCGTTTGTCCCTCGGTGGCTTGACGCCGGACGCCGGATTGTCCGGACGCAACCCATTGTCCACCGCCGCCGCGTAGAATCTCCGAATGATGGTGAGCTTGTACGCAATGCTCGACGCCTTATACCCGTTCTGTACAAGGTGCAACCGATACGCCTTGACGTCTGCGGAGGTCGCTGTGCTGGGGTTGATGCCGTTCTCCTCGCACCAAGCAACCCATTGCGCCACTTGGGTCTTATACCCGCGTATCGTGTCCATCGAGGCGTCGCCGTTCGCCACGTCCAAGCGCAGGAAATCCGCGAATGCCTCCATCAGACTCGCCTGGGTGAGCTCCGTCTCCCGACCCTTGACCGTCAGCTCGTTCACGGTTACACCCCCGTTCTTCTTGCTCTGAGTGTATTTGAGTTATGTTTAGTTGTCAACAGTTTTCTAATACCGACAATTACACTTGTGGGAATTAGGGCGTTGGCGCGGGGGGCATTCAACAACTAATGTTTTTAACCTGTAATTTAAGAGATGCTGAGAGGATATCACCGCGGGGGAATACGTGATGTGTGCCCCCGCGATCGGTCCCTGCTTTTTACATGTAATAAACCTTACGTAATCCGGACGGATGGAATAGTATATATACAGGTAAATAACAGTCAAATAGGAGTTGAGCATCCATTGGCGCGGCCACCTAAACAAGATGCGGAAAAACGAACGCACCGGCTCACGGTGTACCTCACGGAGGAAGAGCGGGAGATGCTGGCTCTACTGGCCGAG
>NZ_BCRP01000033.1 GCF_001552655.1 Alicyclobacillus kakegawensis NBRC 103104
GCGATTGCAATGAATGGAAGAGCCGTTTCAATGAGCAATCTCATCGTCCGCCCGCAACCTACACCCGATGGCAAGGGCGAGTGGCTGTCCCTGACGCCCGAGTCCGTAGGTTGGAAGTATGTGCACTTTGAAGTCCGGCCGTTATCTGCCGGGCAGACGTTCCATATAGAAACCGGCGATCTCGAAGTCTGCATCGTCATTCTGTCCGGGAAGGTTCTCGCGTACACCAAGGGCTTTGAAACGCCCGTGATTGGGGGACGGAAGACCGTTTTTGAACGGATACCCCCCCATGCCCTCTATTTGACCACAGATGAGGTTTGTCGGATTGAGGCCGTGGAAGATGCGGAGCTGGCCATCTGCAAAGCCCCCGGGAAGGGAACTTACCCGAGCCGTGTGATCCGACCGGAAGACGTAAAAACGGAAACGCGCGGTCACGGTGCGATGGAGCGGTACATTCAAAACATCCTTGCCGATACGGACGCGGCGGACAGCTTGCTCGTGGTGGAAGTATACACACCAAACGGGAACTGGTCGAGCTATCCTCCCCACAAGCATGACGAAGACAACTTGCCGCACGAGGCGTATCTGGAAGAAACCTATTACCACCGGATAAATCCAGCGCACGGATTCTGCATCCAGCGAGTCTACGACGAAGAGAGGGGATTTGATGAGACCGTAGTCGCTCGCAACGGAGAGGTGGTTCTCGTTCCCCGGGGGTATCATATGGTTGGAGCCCCTCCCGGATATGATCTATACTATCTGAATGTAATGGCAGGTCCGACTCGTACATGGGTGTTTCAACGCGATGCGAAGCACACATGGATAAAGTAGTTCGATTGGGGCATTGAACCTACAAGGAGCATCTGGGATGAAGCCAACGATTTACGACGTGGCGGAGCGGGCCGGTGTGTCGATTTCCACCGTGTCGAAGGTCCTGAATGGTCGTGGCAAAATTGGGGAAGCGACCAAAGCGCGCATTTTTAAAGTGATGAAAGAATTGCAGTACCAACCCAACAATGCGGCCATGGCCCTGACCGGGAAATCGACGTATGTGTTAGGTATCGTCATCCCTGACTTGAACAACCCGTTTTTTGCCGCCATCTCGAAATCGGTGGAGTCGAATGCGCGTCAGGTCCATTACAGCTCGATCATTTGCAGCACGGATTACAATCCGCAGCGTGAGGAAGAGTACCTGGGATTGCTGAAAAGACAGATGGTGGACGGAATCATCATCGCCTCCGGATTCCAGGAGGATACCCATCTCGTGAAAATGGTGATTGAAGAAGAAATTCCGGTGGTACTTATTGCGCGCGACATCCCGGATATTCTTGTAGACACCGTATCCATAGACGATTTCATCGGCGGTCTCATAGCGACAAAACACCTTCTGGAGCTTGGCCACCAAAGAATCGGCGTAATTACGGAGCCATTGAAGTGCGGATGGGAACGGGTTCGAGGCTATCAGAGCGCGCTCCATGAATGGTCTATCCCAGTGGACGAAAGCCTGATAGTGAGTTCGGAATCGTCCATTGAGGCGGGCAGGGAGGCGGCAAACAAGCTGTTTAGCCGAGTGGACCCGCCCACCGCACTGTTTGCGACCAACGACTTGCTGGCGATTTCTGCCATCCAGGTCATTCGTGACAAAGGACTGCACGTTCCAGAAGATGTTTCTGTCGTCGGTTTCGACAACACCATTCTGGCCCACCTTGTCAATCCGGCCCTCACGACCGTATCCCAACCGATGACAGATATGGGCGCCCAGGCTGTCAACCTGTTGTTGGAGCAAATTCGCAACAAAGAACACACGCGAAAACGCGTCATTCTCATACCGGAACTGGTGGTTCGGGGTTCAACGGGGCCGCCGCACAAGGTTCCTCAATAACGCACTTCGCCGCAACATCAAGTACCAAACGGAAATGGGCGGTAAAAACGCTGCCGTCGTATTGACAGGATGCGTCCCGACCAGCCGACAACGGGTGGGTCGGGACCTTTTTCATTCCCTCATGGCGGAAATCGTTTGTCACGAACAAATGAGATTGTGAGAGTGCATTGACAATTAACTTTGGAGAATGTATAGTTGGGGCGTGGGCGTTTGGGATCGTTCCCAAAATTGAAGGTGTGAAGGTATATGGCAGGTCATCGCGAAGGACTCACCATCAATGAGATTGCCCGACTAGCAGGGGTATCGCGGTCGACTGTATCGCGAGTGTTGACCGGGCATCCCAATGTCAAGCCCCAAACGCGGAAATTGGTGGAGGAAGTTATTCGGAAGTCAAACTATCGACCCAACCCGATAGCTCAAGGATTGGTAAAAGGTAGTCTCAACATGATTGGACTGCTCGTTGGGGATATTCGTAACTCTTTTTATGCCGAGCTTGCCCGGGGAGTCGAAGATGTGGCCCATAAAGCCGGGTATATGGTCGTGTTCTTCAATTCAGACTACGACATCGACCGGGAATTGTTTTACCTCCAGGGGGCCCAGCAATTTGGTTTCAGTGGGTTGATTTTGATGTCAATCCTTGATGGGCAGGAGTTGGTGCCTGTTCTTCGTAACATAAAGTGTCCAATTGTCATGCTCAATCGTTATATGAGATCGTTTGAAACGGATGTAGTCATCGTCGACAATTTTCAAGGTGCTTATCTCGCGACGAAACATCTGATTGAACTAGGTCACACGCACATTGCGCATTTATCCGGACCAGCGCTGTCCACGGCCAGTCAAGAGCGCATTGCGGGATTCAAACAGGCCCTCCAAGATCACGGAATAAAATGTATGGAACGCGATATAGTGGAGGGGGATCTATTACTGGAGAGTGGGCGGCAATTTGCAGAGCGGTGGATTGCGCAATCGAATCGACCGACAGGGATATTTGTCGCTAATGACTTTATGGCCCTGGGAGTGATTGATGTATTTCTGCGGAAGGGAGTTAAGATACCTGATGATGTGAGCGTTGTCGGGTACGATGACCTGCCGTACGCGAGGGTGGCGCCGATTGACCTTACGACGGTGAGACAACCGCATTATCAAATGGGTGCGACCGCGATGGAGTTTTTATTGCAGCGAATTCGCGGCGAAGCTGAGTTCACGCAGCGCATCACCTTTATGCCAGAGTTGGTGGTTCGCTCAACGACAGCCCCGCCGCCAAAAGATGCTATGCAAGGCACAACCAGTTAATCATTTTCGCGAAGATGAAAAATATTGGCGGTTGATATGTTGGATCACGGTAAGCTCGACAATTTTGGGATCGATTCCAAATAGGGGGTGCCTAGTATGTTGTGAAATCTGTCGAATCACCGGTGGGTTGATTGTTCCCTGAAATTCAGTATACCCGGTAGCATGGTTAGGACAAGCGAATGAGACAGTGAATCTGTAAAGGTAATTTTGGAATCGTTCCCAATCGTAAAGGGGTTGATGATTATGCGTGAGGTTGTGATTGTCAGCGGTGTTCGCAGTGCAATCGGGACAATGGGCGGAAGTCTTGCAGATGTCCACCAGGCAGACTTGGGCGGCATGGTTTTTGCGGAAGCTGTGAAAAGGGCGGAACTGCCGCCAGAGTGCATCGACGAAGTGATTGTGGGGAATGTTGGCCAGGTCGCCGAAAGCGGATTCTTAGGCAGAATGGTGTCTCTCAAAGCTGGCTTTCCGTTAGAGACCACCGCCTATGCGGTCAACCGTCAGTGTGGATCCGGTCTTGAAGCCATCAATTCCGCTGTGTTGAAAATTCAATCCGGATACGCCGATGTGATTGTCGCGGGCGGGACAGAGAATATGAATCAGCTTCCGTATTATGTTCGGAAGGCGCGATTTGGGTACCGGTTCGGGCATGGGGAGTTCGAAGATGGTCTACTGACGATTTTAACGTGGCCGATGGGCCCGTATCCCAATGGAGTGACCGCCGAGAATTTGGCAAAGAAATTTGGGATCAGTCGGCGAGAACAGGATGAATGGGCAGTCTTGACGCAACAGCGCGCCGCGGCGGCAATTCAAGCCGGAAAATTTAAATCAGAAATTCTGCCGATTGAAGTGAAAAAGGGAAAATCCACGACATTGTTTGCGGTCGATGAACACCCAAGAGATGTCACATTGGATCAGCTGGCCAAGCTGAAACCAGCTTTTATAGAAGGTGGCACGGTCACGGCGGGAAACTCTTCCGGGATCAACGACGGGGCTGGCGCTGTCGTCTTGATGGGGGCGGACACAGCACAGAGGATGGGATTACAACCCTTGCTGAAGGTAAGAAGTTTTGCCGTTGCAGGGTGTGATCCGGCGACAATGGGTTATGGTCCGGTTCCAGCTACACAAATCGCTCTAAAGCGCGCTGGATTGTCGATTGGTGACATCGATCTCTTCGAATTAAATGAAGCGTTCGCGGTGCAAACCATTGTCGACATTCGCGAGCTGGGACTCGATATCGACAAGGTGAACGTGAATGGGGGCGCCATCGCGCTGGGCCATCCCATTGGGGCAACGGGAGGGATATTGACGGTCAAATTACTTTACGAGATGAAGCGCCGCAATGTTCAATTTGGGGCTGTCAGTATGTGTGTTGGCGGCGGTCAAGGGGTTACGACCATTTTTGAAAACTGTCAGTAGGGGTAGGCAGCATGCGTCCAAAATTTCTAAATGGGTCACAAGCCGCGGAACTCATCAAAGACGGAAATACTGTGTTGACGGTGGGTATGACTTTGGTCGGTGCTTCCGAAAGTGTACTGAAGCCACTGGAAGAAAGATTTTTGAAGACCGGACATCCCCGCGATTTGACACTTTTTCATGCTGCGGGTCAGTCTGATCGAGATCGGGGCATTCAACACTTCGCGCATGTCGGCATGACCAAACGAATCATTGGATCTCACTGGGGATTGGCTCCCAAATGGATGGAATTAATATCCAGAAATCAGGTGGAAGCGTATTGCATGCCCCAGGGTCAGGTGACGCACCTCTTGAGAGACATGGGGAGTGGTCTTAAAGGACATCTGTCCAAGGTAGGCCTCGGAACCTTTATCGATCCACGCATTGAGGGAGGGAAAATGAACGCGCGCACGCGCGAACTGCCGGATTTAATCGATGTCGTCCAGTTTCAAGGCGAAGAATATCTCTTTTATCACCAGGTGCCCATTGACGTCTGTTTGATTCGCGGCACGACCGCAGATGAGAACGGAAACATAACGTTTGAAGACGAAGCAATGAAACTGGAAGTGCTCCCAGCAGTGCTTGCCTCAAAGCGATTTGGCGGCATCGTCATCGTTCAAGTCAAACGTGTCGCGGCCAAGGGAACTCTTCATCCCAAACAGGTTGGGATCCCTGGGGTGTTCGTGGATGTGGTTGTCGTCTCTGACAATCCGGAAGCAGACCATCGACAAACCTCGAGTTTCTACTTTGATCCGGCATACAGCGGTGATATTCGTGTCCCGCTTGACACTATCGAACCTACCCCGCTGAGTGCGAGAAAGATCATCGCCCGCCGTGCCGCCATGGAATTAAAGCGAAACGCAATCATCAATTTAGGCACAGGTATACCAAATGACGAAATTGGCGGCGTGATAGTTGAAGAGGGATTGTCCGACGATATCCTCATCACCGTTGAGTCGGGGGTTTACGGCGGTGTTCCTTTGGGTGGAGTTGACTTCGGGATTGCCAAGAACATGGAGGCCTTGATTGAACATACCTCCCAGTTCGACTTTTACAATGGCACAGGGGTTGATTTCACTTTTATGGGTGTGGGTCAGGTGGACCGCCATGGAAATGTGAATTCAACGAAATTTTCTGGGCGTTCAACGGGTGCCGGGGGATTCATTGATATTACGCAGTTCGCCAAAAATGTGATCTTCTGTACAACATTCACGGTTCGTGGCCTGAAGGTCGACGTTTCAGACCAACGACTCATGATATGCAACGAAGGGTCTGAAAAGAAGTTTGTCAACGAAGTGGAACAAATTTCATTCAACGGGAGATTGGCGTTGGAAAGGGGGCAGCATGTTCTGGTCGTAACTGAGCGGGCTGTGTTTAAGTTGACGGACGAGGGTTGGGAGCTCGTGGAAATCGCGCCGGGTGTTGATTTGAACAAGGACATACTCGGTCAAATGGATTTCACGCCAAAAATTGCTGAAGACCTGAAACAGACCCATCCATCCGTCTATTTGCCCACGGCTTTTGGTTTAAGGGACTTTATAGAAAAGGGGAATCATTATGCGCTTACAAGATAAGATTTCGATTGTTACAGGCGCTGGCCGGGGAATTGGCCAAGGCATAGCGGTGAAGTTAGCCAAGGAAGGGGCAAAAGTAGCGGTTGTTGATGTCAGCGAAGAAAATGGCACCGCGACTGTCTCCCTGATCCGGGAGGCCGGGGGAGAAGCTGTTTTCGTACCGTGCGACATCGCAAAACAAGAAGAGGTGGATGCGCTATTTCAAACGGTGATAAAGGAATACGGAACTCTCGATGTCTTGGTTAACAATGCCGGGATTAATCGTGACGCCATGCTTCACAAGATGACACATGAACAATGGGAGCAAGTCATTTCGGTTAATCTCACGGGGACCTTCCATTGCGTGCAAGCTGCTGCCAAGCTCATGCGCGAAAAGCAGTCTGGCCGGATTATTAATATCGCCTCCGCCAGTTGGCTCGGCAATATTGGACAAGCCAATTACGCAGCTTCCAAGGCCGGTGTCGTGGGACTTTCCAAAACGGCCGCTCGAGAACTGGCTAAATACAACGTTACTGTGAATGCGATTTGCCCGGGATTCATTGATACCGAAATGACGAGAGGTGTTCCGGACAAGGTGTGGGACATCATGATCAGCAAAATTCCATTGGGACGGGCCGGGAAGCCGGAGGATGTGGCCAATCTAGTTGCGTTTTTGGCTTCCGACGAAGCCGAGTATATCACGGGTGAAGTTCTCAATGTTGGCGGTGGCATGGTTCTTTAGTCTATGAAACGGAGTGGGATGCATGATGCAAACGTGGAAGGTTATGGCGCTCAAAATGGGGGAATTGACCGTTGAAAAGTCCACGCTCACGTACAATCAGGATTTCGGACAATCCATGGTCATCCCCATGTGGGCAGTGGCCATCTACGGGGGTGGTTATAACATCCTCGTGGATACAGGAATTCACGATGCACAGTGGGTGCGGAATCACGTAGCTCCCTGCAGCCAGGAGGATGACGAACAGATTGTTACGGCATTGAAGGAAGGCCTGGGATGGGGGCCGGATGATGTCGATATTGTGATCAACACACACCTTCACTATGACCACTGCGGGAATAACAAAGTGTTTAAAAAAGCCCGTTTCATTGTGCAAGAAGCGGAGTGGGCGGCCGCGCATAGCCCCATTCCAAGCCAAGCAGGAATCTACTTGCCTGAACTTTTTGATTCTGTAGATTATTTTTCTTGGAATTTTGTCCAAGGTGACGCCGAAGTGGTTCCAGGCGTCAAGGTATTTCCCACTCCTGGTCATTCCGAAGGGCACCAATCCGTTCTGGTGAAAACGGAGGAAGGCCGGCTGTGCATCTCTGGAGATGTAGCCAATCTGCTTGTCAATATCAGGGAGAATATTCCGGCCGGAATATTGACCAGCACCAAAGACATCTTTTCCAGCATGCAGCGAGTACGGCAACTTGCCGATCGCATATTACCAGGTCATGAGCCGAGCATCCAAAAGTATCAGACCTGTGGGTTTCCATCACTCAAATGACATTTAGGGGGTACACACGCATGAAAAAGAAACTCTTGCTGTCCGCTGTAAGCGCTGTATTGGCCGCTCTCTCTGTGTCAGCTTGTGGAGCTTCTTCAAACCAGGGAACGTCGCAAGCAGGAAATTCTGAGAATGTCTCGACGGCAGGATCCGGGTCTACGCCAACCTGGGGTCACGGTAAAAAAAGCGGGTTCGTCATTGGCTTCGCCAACGGTTATTTCGGCAATACGTGGAGATCACAATTTGTGCAGGATGTCAAAAACGCCGCCAAGCCGCTCGAAGCGGATGGTACAATCAAGAGTCTACAAATTGCCAATTCCAATGCGGACGTTTCTCAACAAATCAGTCAACTCAATACAATGATCAACTCCGGCGTCGACGCTTTGATGATCGATCCGGTATCAGCGACGTCTCTCGGTCCAATCATTGCGAAGGCGAAGGCGAAAGGAATCCTTGTTGTCATCACGAATGACCCGGCGGCCTATTCCGGTACGTATGCCGTCGTCGGCAACAATGATGCGTTCTGGAGAATTCAAGCCGAATGGATTGCGAATCAATTAAAGGGCAAAGGACAAATCGTCGAAATCACGGGGCTATCCGGGAACACTGCAGACACCATTCGTCAAAATGCTGCAAAAGACGTTTTGAGCAAATACCCGAATATCAAAGTTCTTGCCTCTGTGCCCGGCAAGTGGGATGAAGCGACTGCTCAGTCCTCCATGTCCACGTTGCTGTCAACGTACAAAAATATCGACGGAATTTTGGAGCAGGACGTTATGGCTGAAGGCGTTCTCAGGGCCTATGAGGATGCGAATGCAACGCCACCAGTGATGACAGGGGACTATACTTTCGGATTCCTGCGTAAATGGAATTCAATGCTAAATCTGGATTCCATAGGTGTATCGTATGCGCCCGGAGTTGGTGCGGACGCTCTTGAATTCACGATTGACCTTTTGAAGGGGAAAAAGTTGAAGTCCGATTCACTCCAACCAAACCCGTTAAATCCGAATCTGAAAAATACGATTCTGATTGATCCGCCCTATGTGGTCACGAAAAATGCCGATCCCAGTGCACCGTGGATGAAGAACTTGAAATTTACAAAGTCGATCAGTCTGGAGGAAGCTGTGAAGCTTGGCAAGGGCAAACCCGACGGTGCCGCACTGGATGCTTTCCTCACGCAGAAGCAGGTGGACTCGTTCTTTCAATAAATAGAATATCGTGGCCGTGCAGGCTGCTTGGGGTAGCCTGCACGGCCAGTGAACAGGAGGGCCAAACGTGAATGCTCTTGAGTGTAGGCGCATTCAGAAATCTTTTGGTTCCGTAAATGCACTCTGTGATGCGAGCCTCTCCGTTCGGCCGGGGGAGATTCGAGCTATTCTGGGAGGAAATGGATCCGGAAAGAGCACGCTGGCCAAAATCCTTGGCGGTGTTGTTCGACCCAACCAAGGTGAAATCAAATTGTTTGATAAGACGTGTTCCATCCGTTCACCTCGCCATTCCAAGCGGCTGGGGATTGTCGTTACATCACAGGAATTAAGTTTATTTACAAATCACACTGTCGAAACGAATTTATTGATGTGCGACATTCCGCGTAGCATAGGCGTTTTTACGAACAGGGCAAAAGTCAAACATATCAGCCGCCAGGTGATGGACGAGCTGAACCTGTCACATCTCATCGGGAAGACCGTCGCCGAATTGGCTTCGAATGAGCAGTACATGGTTGAATTCGCAAAGGCGTTGATCCAAAAACCCAAGATTTTAATTGTTGATGAAATCACTTCGGCATTGTATCGCGAAGAGGTCGAATTGGTGAAACAGATGCTTTTTCGTTTGAAAGAAAACGGCACGGCAGTCTTGTTTATTTCGCACAGAATGGCTGAAATTTATTCCATCTGTGACTCGGTAACCATAATGCGTAATGGAGAGACGGTCGCTACCGTGGGGATTCAGGAGAAAAGCGAAAACGAGCTGCTGTCAATGATGAGTGGTCGTGACGTAACTGACGTCATCCATTCGCATACGGGTTCAGTGGCAATTGCGGATGGCCCTCCACTCTTGATGGCACCGCAACTTCGCCTATCCCGGTTTGGGACCCAATTTGATTTCCGTGTTCAACCAGGAGAATTTGTAGGTATAGCAGGGTTGCAGGGGCACGGTCAATCCGACTTGGTGCGTACCTTGTTCGGCATGAGAGGTCCGGTGCACTTGAAACTTGAGGGACAGGATTTGCATGTGTCGAGTCCTCGCAAGGCTGTTGCCGCACGCATGGCGTTTATTTCAGGGGATCGGGAAAAAGAAGGTGTCTTTTCAGTTCGCTCTCTTTCCGAAAACCTCGCCGCTGTCAAGGAGCTTGTGATAGGGCAAACGGGACTTGCCGCGGATGCGGTCCTGCGTGAACAAGGAGTGAAGTTCGCGAGTGCAAAACAACCGATTCGCACACTCAGTGGGGGCAACCAACAAAAGGTCGTGATTGGTCGATGGTTGGTTACAAATCCCAAAATTTTGTTGGCTGACGATCCCACTAAAGGCATCGATGTGCAGGCCAGGTTGGACGTGCACCACATGCTGTGCCGTTTAATCGAGAAAGGTTCGAGCGTCGTTTTCGTCTCCAGTGATGATGAAGAACTTGTACAACTGGCTCACATGGCGCCGTCGGCGCGAATCCTGGTCATGTATGAAGGGAACATCGTGCGAGTCTTGACAGGCTTAGATATCACGACAGAAAACATCATATCAGCTTCGGTGCCAAGAGGAGCGGTTTGAATGAATATTTTAAGATGGACAACGTTCCCCGTATTGGTGCTAGTGATTGTGATGGCCCTGATCAACTCCGTATTCACACCGGGATTTCTGACAATGTCTTCATTGTCTGGATTTCTTGGATCTTATGCTCCCTTGGTGTGTGCAGCGGTTGGTTCAGCCGTGGTCCTGTTCGGAGGGGGAATTGACATTTCTTTGGGTTCCATTGTCTGTCTGGTGAATGTCGTATTCATCACCATGCAGGGATACGGATGGAGCGTCTTCCCTGCAGCGGCGCTCGCCGTGTTGGTTGGTGTGGGAGTGGGTGCATTAAACGGATTCGTAATCGCGTTCCTGAGAGTGAATCCATTGTTGACAACATTTTCAACATCGTCGGTCGCTGCAGGTGTTGCCCTATGGATCATGCCAACCCCCGGTGGCCAAGCCTCGATGGACTTTGTCACCTGGTATAACGGAAATTGGCTAGGCATTCCGACGCCTGTCTACTTCATCGCCGTTGTGTGGCTTCTTTGGCTGTTTCTGTCCAAGACGCCTATTGGCATCTGGATCTACGCTCTGGGATGCGACGAGCGAAAGGCATTTGCCTCGGCCATTTCGGTTGCATGGCTCCAGTTTTTTACCTACGTGTTTGCTGCATTGGCGACCGGAATCGGCGCTATCGCACTTACGGGAAATGTTGGGAGCGGGGATCCGTTGGTCGGGCTGCCAATTTCACTCAATGCGATTGCCGCGTGTGTCATCGGGGGCATTTCTCTCATGGGTGGCCGTGGCGATTCTTTCGGCGCAATTTTAGGGGCATTATTCCTCGGGCTGGTTTCAACTACTGTGTTGGCTGCGCATGTACCGCCGTTTTACCAGGATCTCGTTTCGGGTGTCATCGTCCTGCTTGGCGTCATAGGATCTGTTTCCCTCTCGCGAAAATCAAAATTGGTTTCTTAGGAGGTGTTCAAACTGGTAGAACAGCAGGCAAAACGGATTGTAAGTGTTCCAAATAAGCGACTTCGTTGGTCGATAGTGCGAAACAACGTATACCTCCCGTCCGTCATCGCCAGTCTTGTGTTGCTTGGTTTAGGTCAAGTCATCAGCCCAGGTTTCGCTGATTTCAACAACATCGGCAATATCCTGGCGGTAGCGAGTATTTTAGCCATTGCTGCGGTTGGCCAAACAATGGTCATCGTATCGGGCGGCGAGGGAATTGACCTCTCTGTAGGTGCGGTCATGTCCATGGGCGCTCTGCTTGGAGCCAGTTTCATTCATGGCGAAGCCAGCCGTTTGCCAATCGCTGTCGTCTTACTTGTCCTGATTGGCGCAGCCATTGGTTATATCAATGGATTTGGAATTCAATGGGTTGGGATACCTCCGCTTGTCATGACGCTCATTATGACCTCGGTCGTGAATGGGTTTACGGTGGCCTACACGAAGGGGCAGCCATCGGGTGCCATCCCGAATGTTCTTTTGGCAGTCGGACAGCCGATAGTGGGGCCCGTCCGCTGGCTGTTGGTCTTGGCAATTGTCATCCTGGTCGCTTTCGGGATCATCATGAACAAAACGTCATACGGAAAGCGGTTGGTCCTTATCGGCAGCAATAGAAATGCAGCCTTGCTCTCGGGAATTTCCGTGCGTGGTACTGTCACCGTGACCTATATGATTTCCGGGGTTATCGGTGCCTTGGCTGGCTTGATCCTCGTCGGATACACGGGAAACGCCCAATTGCAAATGGCGAGCGACTACACGCTGCTGTCGATTGCGGCCGTCGTGATTGGTGGGACAAAGTTGGCCGGCGGCGAAGGGACGCTGGTTGGTGCAGCATTGGGGGCAATTGTTTTGACGATGCTGACCAGCGTCCTGGTGGCCGTCGGCCTCCCGCAGGGCGTTCGCGAACTTGTGCAGGGCTTGACTTTGCTCCTAATTTTGGTTGCCTACTCACGCGCACCACGGCTTCGGCAATAAGGGGTGACTGAATTGGAGTTCGTGAATCCAATGGATTTGGCGCGTATGATACCGGACGATGCCACGATTGCATTCGCAGGGTTTGGCGGTATGGGGCAATGTGACGCGGTTGTAAGAGCCATTCGTGACTCGTTTTTACAGTCAGGACATCCACGAAACCTGACTATTTTCCATGCGGCAGGACAATCGGATAGTACAAACGGGCTTGAGCATATCGCGTTGGAAGGGTTAATCTCTCGCATCATCGGCGGCCATTGGGGATTGTTGCCCAAGACGCGAACTTTGATTGAAAACAACCTTGTGGAAGCGTACTGTCTGCCACAGGGCCAGCTCACTCACTTATTTCGAACCATTGCCAACGGACTCCCTGGGCACTTTTCGCAAATTGGCATCGGGACGTTTGTGGATCCGAGAATTGAAGGTGGGAAATTTAACGAAAGGGCCAAACAAAGTGGTTATAGCCCCGTGGAACTCATCTCGATATTCGGGGAAGAGTACCTTTTTTACAAAGGCCTCTCGTTCGATTACGTCTTGATTCGAGGGACAGCGATTGATGAAAGGGGCAATGTGAGTACGAAGGAAGAACCGCTCAAACTTGAGCTCTTATCCGCTGCCCAAGCGGCAAGGGCAGGCGGTGGAAAGGTCATTGTGCAGGTAAAGCATCTTGTGCAGTATGGAACTATTCATCCGAAGGACGTCGTCATTCCTGGGTATCTCGTAGATTATGTCGTCATAGCGGACAATCCCGAACTGGATCACCGCCAGGTCCCGAATGCAGTGTATGATCCAAAGTATTCTGGAGATATACGCGTTCCGGTTGGGGATATCCCTAAGCTTCCACTCGATATACGCAAAATTATTGGCCGACGGGCGGTAAAGGAGTTGGGAAAAAACTCAATTGTCAATGTGGGCATCGGCATTCCTGGGGATGTGATTGGTCCGGTTAGCGCCGAGGAGGGCCTCCTCGACGATATGATTTTGACCGTCGAGTCGGGAGTGGTCGGCGGTGTTCCCGCTGGGAAAAACGAGTTTGGAATCACCGTGAATGCCGATGCCATCCTGGATCACGCCAGCCAGTTTGATCATTATCATGGCTGCGGTGTGGACGTCACATTTATGGGCGCAGCGGAGATCGATCAGGTTGGAAATGTGAATGTAAGCAAATTCGCGGGCCGCAAGGTCGGCTGCGGAGGATTCATCGATGTGACCCAACCCGCAAAGAAGGTCGTATTTTGTACGACTTTCACAAACGGGGGGCTTCATGTGACTGTGGACAATGGAAACCTCAAGATAGTCCATGAAGGGAGAAACAAAAAATTTGTTAACCGCGTGGCTCAGATTACGTTCAGCGGAAGTTACGCGTCTCGGCTTCAAAAACCAGTTTTGTACGTAACAGAGCGGGCTGTTTTCGAATTAGGCAAGGAGGGCATGGTTCTGACCGAAATCGCCCCCGGGGTTGACCTGGAGAAGGACATCCTTGAACAGATGGAGTTTAGACCTGTCATTTCGCCGAGTCTGAAATTGATGGATGAAGGCATCTTTCGGGAGAAGATTGAATGATGGTGGACAAAATCATGATCGTGGGTTCGGGGATCATGGGCAGCGGCATCGCACAAGTGGCCCTTGAAGCCGGATATCCTGTGGTATTGGTGGACGTGTCTGAAGACAGGGTGGAGAACGCTGTGCGTTCCATTCAAAAGCGGTTAGAGAGAAAAGTGGCGAGAGATATGCTCTCTACGGAACAAATGCGATCGTACATGAACCGCCTTGTGCCGTCCATCAGCTATTCCGCGGGTGCCGATGCAGATGTCGTGATCGAAGCCGTAAACGAGGATACGGATATAAAGATGCAAGTGTTCAAGATGCTTGATGACGTCTGCCATCCGGCTACCATCTTATGTTCGAACACGTCTACGATTTCTATCACCTTGCTGGCAAGTGCGACGAAGCGTCCTGAGCAGGTGATAGGGATGCACTTCTTCATTCCTGCGCCGGTTATGAATTTGGTGGAGGTGATCAAGGGACTGCGAACTTCGCAAGCGACGTTCAATACTGTCGTCGAGCTCGCGAGGACGTTTAACAAGACCCCGATAAAGGCTCCTGACTCGCCCGGATTTACGGTGAACCGGATTTTTGTCCCGATGTGGAACGAGGCGATGTTTATGGTCATGGAAGGAGAGGATCCTCAAGATGTGGATACCGCCATGAAGCTCGGAGCCAACCTGCCAATGGGTCCGTTGGAACTTGCAGATTTCGCGGGGCTGGATACGGTCTTGGGAGTCATGGAAGTATTGCATAAGAATTTTGGGGATCCAAAGTACAGGCCATGTCCATTACTCCGAAAGATGGTTCACGCTGGATTTTTGGGGCGCAAGACTGGACGGGGATTCTATAATTACAACAATTGTCTTCAAGGCCATCTGAATACCTGAATACGTCAAAAGCCCCGCCAGACGGCGGGGTTTTCAACTTGCCGAAGAATGAACGGAGGGGCATCCGGTGATGCCTTGCCTGTCTTGTTTTTCAGTGGCAGGTCTTTGCTTGGTGCTTACTTGAGAAAACAAACACCTCATCGAGACAGAAGGATTTATTTTCAGAATATAAAGCAAGCATATTGGTCAATGTTCGTTTTTGGGACTCACTGGAATTGTGGGTGCCAACCTATTTGTATTACCATGTAAACCAATTCAACGGTTTGCGAAAACCAATCGAGGGACCCGAGGACTGATATCTATGTTCGTCAGGCAAGGCTGGGAGGTCATACCGACCAGAGAATACAATAAACGGGTTGTACTGGACTTGATTCGGACTCGGTACCCGATTTCAAGAACCCAGATTGCCGAGATTACACACTTAAACAAGGCGACGATCTCTTCCATCGTAAGTGAATTTATATCAAAAGGCGTGGTGGCGGAGATTGGAAATGCCACTTCCGCGGTGGGGCGGCGCCCAATCCTGCTGGGATTTGTGCCCGACAGCGCCTATGTCATTGGTCTCGTGGTTTACGTGGACTACATCCATGTGGCCCTGACCAACCTAGAAGGACAAATCGTCTGGGAGTTAAAACGGGAATTGAATAATACCAGTACGGACGAGGTTTTAACCAGCGTGGTGGGTTGTATCCACGAGGCTCTGAGCCAGGATGCCGGTTCTTCGTTGGGCGTGGTGGCCATCGGGGTTGGAGTGCCGGCCCTGGTTGATTTTGAAAGCGGTACCATCGTTCACAGCCCCAACCTTCAGCTGAGTTCCATCAATCTAAAGCAATACTTGGAAATGGAGTTTTCGATCCCTGTCTTCGTGGACAATTCCGCCAACGTGGCCGCATTTGGGGAGAAGTTGTTCGGTGTTGCCAAGCGGTTTCGACACTTTGTGTATGTCAGCGTTTCCACTGGCATCGGCGTGGGCATCTTCATGAACGGCCAGCTGCAGCGGGGAGCCGCAGGCTTCGCCGGGGAACTGGGGCACATGGTCGTGGAGCCGCGTGGACTCAAGTGCTCGTGCGGCGGGACAGGGTGTTGGGAAATGTACGGATCGCTCAAGGCACTGTATAGACAGGTGGCGGACCATGTGCAAGACGTCATGCCAGAGTACCACCCGGATGTCCTCCATGCTGTGGTTCAGGCCGCGCAAGCAGAGGACACCTGGGCCCTTGAGGGACTGTATTACATCGCGTACTACTTGGGAATCGGCATATCAAATATTGTAAATATATTCAATCCCGAGGCTATCATCATTGGCAACAAGATTACACCGCTGGCCAGGTGGATCCGCCCTATGGTGGAGACAGCTTTACAGACTCGATGCTCGGCGAAACTGGTGGATCAGCTGAACCTCATTGTGTCCGACAACGGGGAAAACACGGTGGTCATTGGGGCCGCATCTCTGGGAATCGACGGGTTTATGGAGCAGATCACCCGATAGCTTTGGCGCGCAGGGCAGGGAAGACACCATAGCAATAGCCAACCAGTCTGCGACTGCGGAAGGGGGCCTCTGGATGACGGATCTGATTATGTGAATCTGCTTTTTCAGTAGTTTAATTCAAAATAATTAAAATTAAATGTTGTTTAAGGGGGAACGAAGGATGAGCAAAGCATCGAACAGAGCAAAACTCTTGAGCGCAGTCGCGATGGTGGCCCTCGGGACGACCGTGTCGGCATGTGGCTCCCAGTCCAATACCAGCAGCACGCAAGAGAATACAGCGGGCCATGCAACTTCCATGACGCTGACCATATTTACGTCCAAATACACGGCGAATCCGCAGGCCCAGGAACAATTCCTGAACAAGTTGGCTAGTCAATTCGAGCAGAAGAACCCAGGCATCAAAATTCAATTCACCTATTACGATTCAGCCTCTCAGGAGAACACGACCCTGCAAACCTCGCTGGCAACCCAACAGGGGCCTGACATCTTCGACATCGGGACAACGTTTGTACCCACGGCTTACGCCATGAATGGGTTCCACGTGTTGAGCAAACAAGATTGGGACAAGATTGGGGGGCTGCAGAAGTTCTTTCCCGCTCAGCTGAAAATGTCGGGTCCTGGTTCAGGTCATTACATCGCCGTTCCCTGGGAAATGGTCCCGTTTGGGCTTGTTTACAATAAGAAGCTCTTCAAGGAGGCGGGCATTCAGTCTCCTCCCCAGACATGGACGGAGTTTGTGAAAGACGCGCAAAAGCTGACAAATCCGGCCAAGAATCAATGGGGCACAGCGATAGACCCGGCCGATTCCTTCGACCCTTGGCATGTCGGCTGGGTCTTGACCAAGCAGTTCGGCGGTGACTTTGTCAGTGCGGATTTGAAACGGGCGACACTCGATTCGGAAGCGGCCGTTAAGGGTTTAACTTTTTGGTTTGACTGGGTGCAAAAGTACAAGATAGCCTCGCCCAATGATATGACCAACAAGGGTACTGATGAACTTCGCGCGTTTGAGAATGGCCATGCGGCCATGCTCGTGATGCAGGGGACCTCACTCATCCCATCCTTGGAGTCGTCCGCCGTGAAGGATGATTATGCATTCGCCCCCATGCCGACGATTCCTTACGGCATGAACGCGTTGCCTCAAGGCGGAGTACCTGTCCAGACTTTCGTGTCTGGCAACGATTTCGTCATTCCCAAGTACGTGACTGGAGAGCGGTATCAGGCTGCGCTGAAATGGATTAAGTTCTTCACCGATGTGCCGCAGCAAAACGAGATGTACAACGTATATGGCCAAATGCCCGTGAATGTAAACGCGTACAAGAACAACCCTGAACTCAACACGCCGGTCATCAAGGCTTTCGTTGCAGCGGAGAACCACGCGTACCCCATTCCTTTTACACCGGCGTGGGGCAACATTGAGGTGGTTTACGGCGGCGTGTCCAACAAAATCGCCAATGCAATCGCAACCCATTCGTACCATGACGGCGACATTTCGGCTGCCCTGAAAGCTGCCAATCAACAAGCCCAATCTTCGCTGCAGCAATGAGGCTTTGGTTATCCTGGATGAAGTTTCGTCATGGGTGAGGAGGGATGGAGACAATGTCCAGTCCGCAGGTGCCGCTTGACACCGTTGGTACGGCGTATACGACGGCACCCCCCGGTGCCGTGCGTCGAAAGCGCATGTCCATGTGGCAGAGGCCCCCATACTGGATGATGCTTCCCAGTGTGGCGTTGCTGCTGATTATCGTGGTTGCGCCTTTTGCCGTGAGTGTATACGCGAGTCTGACGAAGCTCAATCAGTACACGATAGCCCACTGGACCAGCGCCCCGTTCGTCGGATTGGAGAATTACGCGGACGCTTTTCGCCAGGGGAATGCGCTGGGAGCTTCCGCACTACAGAGCGTTTGGGTGAGTGTCTCGTTCTCCGTGGCCACGACCATTCTCATCACACCCATCGGCATCATCGCCGCTCTGCTTGTCAACAAGCCGTTTCGTGGCCGGCGGTGGGTCAGAACTCTGTTCCTGGTTCCCTATGTGATGCCGGTCTTTGTCAACGCGATAGTCTGGAGGATGCTGTTCATGAACGGCTGGGGACTGATTGACCAAGTCCTGGCCGGGTTGCACCTGGCCAACAAAGACACGTTCTGGCTTATCGGCCCCAGGAGTTTCTGGGCCATGGTGGTGGCCGATGTGTGGTCCTCATGGCCCTTTGTGTACCTCATGGTCTTGGCTGGCTTGCAGGGGATATCCAGCGATTTGTACGAATCCGCCAACATCGACGGCGCGTCGCCAGTCCGCGGTTTCTTTTCCATCACACTGCCTATGTTGCGGCCCGTGCTCGGACTCGCCCTGTTGTTGTCTACACTGAATCATTTCAATAATTTTACCTTGCCGTTTATCATGTTCGGGACTCCTCCATCGCCGCAGGCGGATGTGTTGCCACTGAACGTCTATATCACGTCCTTCCAGACGTTCAACTTTGGCCTTGGGGCGGCGATGTCCTTGATGACCTTGATTCTGATGATGATTCCAGCAGTGTTCTACATTCGGATGCTGCGCTTGGGGGAGGCCACATCATGAGCTATAGCATGTCGGCACAACAGAGGTTCTGGAACACGCTGAGAGCTGTCGGAATCGCCTTGATAGCCCTGTTTATCTTGATACCTCTTGCTTACATCGTCCTTATTTCGCTGACCCCGGACACACAAGTGGGCGGCGGCTCTCTGTGGCCCAGCCACTGGGCGTTTGAAAACTATGCAAAGATGTGGCCAACCGTGCACCTGGCGCAGGGAATCCGCAACAGCGTCATCATCTCAGGCCTGGCTGGTCTCTTGGCTACACTGGTCGCGCTCGGTTCCGCATACGTTTTGGCCCGGTTTCAGTTCCGCGGGCGCAAGACCTTCATGCTATCGTTGATCACCATTCAGACGATCCCGTCCGTGATGCTGTTGCTGCCGTTGTTTGTGATCATTGTGGTCATACAAGACGCCATATCCATTCACCTTGTCGGACGATACTTCACCATCATCCTCACGTATATGACGTTTGCTCTGCCCTTTGCCTGTTGGCTGCTGTATTCGTATATGTCGGGGATACCGGCGGACTTGGAAGAGGCAGGCTTTGTGGACGGATGCACTCGTCTCCAGGTTGTGAGATACGTTGTCTTTCCGCTGTTGTTGCCGGGGATGGTCGTCACATTTGTCTTTTCCTTTTTGCTCGCGTGGGGCGATGTCCTGTTTGCCAGCGTGTTGACCTCTGCCGAGACGCACACGGTGGCCGTGAGCTTGCAAGCTTATGTGTCTTCTGGAGAGTCGGGAGGTGATGTGTATTGGGGACAGCTCATGGCGGCCAGCCTGACCAGCGGGTTACCGATCATGGTTATCTTCCTGATATTCCAGAAGTATATCATCGGCGGATTGGCCAGTGGGGCGGTGAAAGGGTAAACTTCGCCCGGCTAGGTCATGGAGGCGGTTGACAAGGGAGGTGGGCGCCATGGTCACTCATCCTTTGGCCTTCACATTGCTGCCGGCAGAGATGGATTGCCAATGGAACCGGGCGAAACTTTTGGATCACTCCACACGAGACGAGGTGTTGAACATGAAAGTGGCGTATTCCAATCTGGCCTGCCCGGAATGGTCAGTGGAGGAAGTCTTTGAAAACGCGGCGCGCTACGGGTATCAAGGGGTGGAACTGAGGCTCCTGCATGGAGACGTCATCCCGGCGGACGTCGATGCGGCGGAAGCGAAGCTCATCGCCGACGCAGCCAGAACGAGAGGGATTAAGATTGTGGGCATCGGCGCGTCCACGCGCTTTGCCATGGCGGACGAGGCGGAGCGGATGCAGAATGTAGCCGACCTGCTGCGGTACTTGGAGCTGGCGGATCGAATCGGGGCGCCGATGGTCCGCACGTTTGGCGGAACGGCTCCCCAGTTGGCCGATACGACTTCGATACGGGAGGTCAACCAGTGGGTGGCGGATGCGCTCCGCCAGGTGAGCCGCAGGGCGCAGGAGTTGGGGGTGTATGTGCTGTTGGAAACCCACGATGACTTCTCGTCCTCATTCCGGGTGGCCGAAGTGCTGCGCGCGGTCGACAGCCCCTACGTGAAAGCGTTGTGGGACACTCACCATCCTTACCGAATGGGAGAAACGGTGGAGACCACACTCAGCAACCTTCATGACTGGTTGCACCATGTCCATCTGAAAGACGCACGAAGAAAAGGGGAGGATTGGGAGTTGGTCCCGTTTGGCGAGGGGGAGGTGCCTGTCCAGGAGATTGTCCAGCAAGTCCTGAATGACGGTTATGATGGCTGGTTCTGTGTGGAGTGGGAACGAAAGTGGCACCCCGAAATTGCCGACGCCCACACGGCCTTGCCCAACCACCGGCAGGTGCTGGAGGGCTATTTTCAAGCCTATGAAAAGGCGCGTGCTCGGTGAGGGATGGGCGTTCCCCGACGTGATTCCATTCATGTGAGGAGCGATGAAGATGGCAACACCGGACAAGGTGAAAATGGGCGTGATTGGCTTGGGCAACATCGGCATGACGCATCTGCAGTACCTGCAGTCCATGCCCGGCGTCGAGCTGACGGCCGTGTGCGACGTAGATGGAGAAAAGGCCAAAGCGTGCGCGGACCGGTTTCGCGCGAAAGGGTATTTCGTGAACCATACGGATCTGATAGAACAGGCGGGAGTCGACGCCGTGATTGTGGCCGTGCCCCACTACGACCACACTCCCATTACCATCGAAACTCTGCACAATGGCATTCACACGCTGTGCGAAAAGCCGTTGGCGGTCCACGTGAACGCCGCTCAGAAAATGATAGCAGCGTATGAGGAAGTCAAACAGCGTCACCCGCATCTGGTCTTTGGCATCATGTTCCAGGAAAGGACGCTTCCCCTGTACCGAAAGTTGAAGGAGATTCTCGACAGCGGCGAACTGGGACGGCTGATGCGCGTTACCTGGATCAACACGGCCTGGTTTCGATCCCAGGCGTACTATGACAGCGGTGGTTGGCGAGCGACCTGGGCCGGGGAAGGGGGTGGCATCCTGACCAACCAGTGCCCCCACAACTTGGATATGTATCAATGGCTGTTCGGCCTCCCCGCCCGCATCAGCGGCCACGCGAACATCGGGAAGTATCACAACATTGAGGTGGAAGATGAGGTGACGGCTTACTTCGAACACGACAATGGCATGATTGGTCACTTCATCGTGAGCACAGCCGAATCCCCAGGAACCAACAGGCTGGAGGTGGTGGGGGAGAATGGAAAAATCGTGTGTGAAAGGTCTCGCATAATCCTGCAAAGGAATCGCGTGTCCACGCTTCAATTCTTGAAGGAGACGAAACAGGCTTTTGCAAATGTAGAAAGCGTTGAGACCGAGGTTCCGGTCGATTTCGGGCAGCCCTCCGGGCACGCCGTCGTCACACAGCGATTTGTGGACGCTATACGCACCGGATCATCCGACTTGGTGGCCCATGCGTCAGAGGGCCTCCGCGGCCTGACACTGGCCAACGGCATCATGCTGTCGTCGTGGAAGGGCGAGATGGTGAGCGTCCCGTTTGACGCCGACGAATACGAAGCGCTGCTTCAGGAACGCATTCGGACATCGCGGTTTGTGAAGCCAGCCAGCGCGGATGTCGTGGTGGACATGAAATCATCGTTCAGCGAGTAAAGGGGAAGGGAGACATGTGAAGGATTGAAGGAGGCTCGCTGTCTAGGAGCGTGTCCGAGTCATCGACGTAGGGACACGCTCTGGACTTTGCTCTCTGTGAATCGAAATGGTGAATCCTAAGACGCCACTTTGTTTCTGTGATATGTCATCACCAATGGCCTTGATC
>NZ_BCRP01000034.1 GCF_001552655.1 Alicyclobacillus kakegawensis NBRC 103104
CCCCCTTGATCTGGCCATACATAAGCTTCACATTCACCCTGCGTCGGGCATATGCGGCTCATCCACGCTTTGTCATCAGCTTGCGTGCCATCCACTGCTTCGGGGTATACGATTTCGGAATCTCCCCCACGGCCCCCCAGATTTCCCTATGCTTTTGTCGCCTAGTTGTGATGTAGGGGTCAATCCCTCGTTGTTGCAGCCGCAGGACCTCCTCCGCGCATAGTCGCCTGCGTCTCCTGAGAGTTTCTTTGCCATAGACGCATGTTCCGCTCCGCCATCTTTACCGGGGTGCGCAGTATCCCAGCATCGTTAGGAAGGTGAGTCACTTCCGTCGCCACGATGATCGAATACACTTCATCTACCACGGATTGTACGTTGTGTTGGATAAACTCATCTTTGGACGGATGCGAGATTCCGGAACCGTAAAGTTCCATTTCGCCTTGTCATCCGGGACCGATTGGGTACGTTTGTTGCCTCTGCAGCTCTGACGTTTCTCACCCGTCTGGGTTCCTGGGCGTCGTCATCGTCCTGTTGTTCTCTGCCTATCTCTGCTCGGCTTTGTCCTTGCCTTCATGTCCAGCGCAGCCATCGCCTCCTGAATCTTCGTCAGCAGACTCTGCCGACGAGCCTATTCTTCCGGCGACTTGTCCCCAACTAGCATGGCCATACCAGCAGTTCTAGTTCATAGGTTCCATAATAGGGTTCCATAATGGCCGATGTGTCTATCCTGTCCACCACATCACTCACAAATCGAGCCAAATGATTCTCCGGCAACCAGTTTCGCCGCTAATCCAGAAATTTCTTGCCGGAAGACGTTCAACAATTACTTGTACACGCTCTTATGATCCGCGAAGTTCGAACAATTTCACCTTGTTAATGACAATTTGGAGTGTTCGCTATAGACATCGGCCAACATTCGTGTTATTGTATATACAAATATCAGAACGTGTTCCATCACCGCGCGACTGATGAGCACAGAGCATAGCTAACGTTGTGAGCAGGGTCTCAACGGGGTGAACATTACGCCCAACATGTTCCATGAGACATGTCGTACTCATTATGACATCGAGAAAGTGGGGATCTGAATTATGGGAAACGAGTATGACTGGCGAATGAATCGCGTTTTGCGAGAGATGGAGAAGCAAGAACTCGATGGTTTGTTAGCATTTGCGAATGGATGGCGAAAGGAAAATGTTCGGTATCTGACAGGGGCAGGTCTTCGTGGGGCTTTCGCTTTCGTCTACGTGTCTGCACAAGGTACGGTAGTGGCATTCGCCGGCAACGCCGAAGACACGGATGCAATCAAGGCCGCTCAGTGGATTACAGATGTACGTCCAATAGGGTTTCCGCACTTCAAGGATCTGATTCTCACGTTGAGTGATGACAAGCCTCGGAGATTAGGGATTGCCAATTTGGAATTGCTGCCTGTAAGTCTTTTGCAACTTGTTCGCAATGCCTTGCCTAATGTAGAGACCGTTTCCGCATCGTCGCTTATGAATCAGGTTCGGCTGGTGAAGAGCGAGTGGGAACTCGAGCAAATCCGACATGCTGGAGTCATTTGCTCTGCGGGATGGGAGACCTTCGTGAATGCGCTTAAGCCGGGAGTTATGGAGTATGAAATTGTGGCAGCCGTCGAAGCAGAGATGAAGCGGCTGGGTGCCGAAGACAACTTTATGCTTTTTGCCTCCGGTGGTGCGGAAGTAATGGGCATGACCCCACCTGGTAACCGGCGCCTGCAAATCGGAGATATGGTGCGCACTGAATTGACGCCACAATTCAATGGATATTGGGCGCAAATCTGTCGTTCCGCGGTTCTGGGACCACCGAACGAAGGCCAGTTGAAATCTTTTGAAATATTTAAGGAAGCCCTAGAGGCCGGTTTGGCAGCGGTGCATGCAGGCGCTACGGGACACGATATCGCGCGCGCCGAAAACGATATTTTCCGTAAATACGGCTATGGGGAGTATTGTACAAGTCAGTATACGAGAGTACGTGGGCACGGGCATGGTCTTTATTTGGACGAAATACCGATGATTGTTGAAGGAAGTGAGACGGTGTTAGAGGAAAATTCGGTCATTATTGTTCACCCAAATACATACACGCCCTTGGCGGGTTATTACGTATTGGGTGATCCCGTCGTAGTTAAGAAGGATGGTTATGAGCTACTACTGACGATGGAGCGCAAGCTATTTACTGTTCCCGCTTGAGGGCTCTTAATCTTATGCAGGGGGGACTGCTCATGAAGCGAGGATTAGTTGTATATGACCCGCAAGATTACGGGGAATCTGAGTTGGCGAACCGTATTAGGTGTTTGCAAGAGTCCTTACGGAGAAACCAAGTCGATGTTGCTCTGGTATATGGTGATGTCTATCACTCAGGTGATATCAGTTACTTGTCGAATATCTGCATTTATTGGAATGAAGGAATCCTGGCCATTCCGCATTCTGGCGAGCCAGCATTTTTGACAAAATTATCACGGCGTGTTCACCCGTGGATGCGCAAAACTTCGATTCTGAGTGATATGCGAAGCGGGCCTAATTTAGAAGATCTGGTCACCGATTTCTTGAAACAGATTGGAAGCAGCGGTGTTGTTGGACTCGTAGAAATGGAGTGGTGGCCTGGGACTTTGGTAGATAATATGAAACTCCAATCATCCAATTGGCAATTCAAGAATCTTGGTCCCTTGGTTCGTAACTGGAGAAAGCAACCAAGTCAGGCGGAATTGCGGTTATTAAAACGGGGTGCCGAGATCACTACTGCTGCAATAAATGAAGGACTGCATCCATCTTTATCTAACCCTCAGCGGGTAGGAAATGCTGAACGCGTTGCTCGCATGGCAGGAGTGGAAGATATTTATGTCTTTTGTCGTGAAATCAACAGTGAGGCAAACTGCATTGAAGTCTTAACAGAGTTCAGGGGTTATTGGACGGGGGCTGCAAGAGTAATTGACTCGGGGGTGCCACCAACATGGATGACACTGATGGAACAGGCTTATGATTTGGCGGCTAAATCACTCGGCCAAGGCGTTGGTGTTGAGACACTGAATAAAGTGGTGAGTTCCATATTTGGACATCATGCCATTTGGCATGTTGATCTCATTCACCACACTGACATAGAAACGCGAGGCGACTATCGCCTTGCGGGAGAAACTGATGAGAGATTAGAGAATGGTGCTGTGGTATTACTTCGTCTTGAACTTCACGTCGATACGAATTCGTGTGCCGTGCTGGCAGACACGTACCAAATACTAGGGGAGAGGGCACAATGTTTAACGAACACAGTCCCTATGACCATGTAATCTCGAGGGCTGATAACTTGATGAAAGGATGATGGGTGTGCGTATACTGAACAACAATGAGGTCCAGGAAGTTTTAACACATGAAGAATGCATGAATGTCTTAGAGATCGCCTACAAAGAGTACGCACTGGGGAAAGCAGCCAACCGTCCTCGTAACCATACCTACTTTCCGGTCATGGATGATAGGTTTCCCGGATTCCAATTTCGCTTCAAATCTCAGGAAGGCGGCAATATTTCAAGTGGTGTGTGGGCCCTTCGGATCACGTCGGACATGGCGGGAGTGGAAACGTTAGCGGGAGGAGTAAAGCGCCGTCGTTTACTCCCTATTGCTACTGGGAATCGCTACTGTGGGCTAGTTACATTGTATTCCATTAAGAATTTAGAGCCCGTTGCCATAATTCACGACAGTTACATGCAAAAAATGAGGGTCGCGGCCACTTCGGCACTAGGTATTAAGGCACTAGCTAATCCAGATGTTCGAGTTGCCGGATTGTTTGGGTCGGGATGGCAAGCATCGTCCCATTTAGAGTATCTGTTACTGGTCCGACCTACTATCGAGGAAGTCAGGGTTTATAGTCCGACCAAAGAGCACCGGGAGCGCTTCGCAAAAGAGTGGAGTGAAAAGACCGGAAAGCGCATTGTCGCGGTGGACCATCCTAGAGACGCGGTTTCCGGGTGTCAGATTGTCACCTGTGCAACTGCTGCCTATGACCCGTGCTTTGACGGGAGTTGGCTCGATCCAGGGACGCATGTCACTTCTATTACCAGTCCTGACGGTACTGCTTACCGACGGGAATTAGATGACACTACTTTTGATCGTGCGGATAAAATCGTGGTGTTTTCCCGCGAACAAATCCATCATGATAACCAGATTGACATCCTCGGGCCCATTGAGCGGGGATTGAAAACGTTTGATGAAATCGGGGAGCTTGGCGAATTGCTTTTGGGTAAGATTCAGGGGCGGACAGATTCTAACCAAATTACGGTATTCGCAAACAACACAGGCATGGGATTGCAGTTTGCGGCTGTAGGCAGTTTGGTTCTGGCGCGGGCAGAGGAACGCAACCTGGGGCATGTAGTACCGACAGAGTGGTTCCTGGAAGACACATCGCCGTGACCCGTGGCGAAACGGTACCGTGATTGGATCTGCAATGAAGTATCAAGGGGCGAGCCCACGACTTTGGTGAGATGGTATCACAAACCCTTATTATCTAATAATTGTTTAATTTCATTCCGTTAGATTGGGGACTGAGGGATGGGAGACATCTAACTTGAAGGTATAGGGGGAGGAACAGTAATGGTAGGTGGAACTTGTATCAAGTTTGGGGACAATATCAACACGGATGTAATTATCCCGGGGCGGTATTTGGTAAGTATCGATCCCGTTGAACTGGCTGAGCATGCATTTGAGCCTTTGGGGGAGGATGTTCAAACCCGTCTCCGTAAATCGCAGGTGGTCGTAGCTGGTTATAACTTCGGGTGCGGGAGTGCCCGAGAACAAGCAGCGTCCTGTCTCATAGGGGCTGGTATTCAGGCGGTCGTCGCGAAATCTTTCGCACGCGTCTTTTTTCGGAACAGTATCAATACTGGACTATTGGCGATTCAATGTGCGGAGGCGGTAGATGCAATTGAAGACGGCGGGGAGGTCTGGATTGACCCTCAGCGGGGCATTGTCACTTCAGGAAATCGCCAGTTTGCATTCGAACCCTATCCAGAGAACATACGCAGAATTCTGGACGCTGGCGGTTTACTCTCATATGTGTCGAAATATGTGCTGGCCGCAAGGAGGTAGAAAATATGGGAAAGACGTTTGCTGAAAAAGTGATGGCGAAAGCGGCACACCTGCCGGAAACTACGGCTGGCCAAGTGGTGGATGTGTATCCAGATCTCATCATGAGTCATGCCGCGAGTTGGCGGTGCATTCAATCGTTGGAGAAACTAGGTACCGATCAACTTTACGATGTCAACCGAATCGCGATGGTAATGGATCATACTGCACCGGCCCGCACTGCCAAGACCGCTGCGGATCAAAAGTTATGTCGTGAGTTCGCTAAGAAAAAAGGAATAACGAAGTTCTACGATATCAACGCTGGAATCGCACATGTAGTCCTGATTGAAGATGGACATATCCGTCCTGGAATGGTCGTAATTGGTACGGATTCTCATTCGACCATCTACGGTGCGCTAGGAGCTGCCGGAACAGGCGTGGGGTTCAGCGAAGTTACCGCAACGTGGGTGTGTGGATATCTATGGATGAGGGTGCCGCAATCCATAAAGGTGATCATAGATGGCCCATTAGCGTTAGGTGCGTCAGCCAAGGACGTGATGCTGAAGTTGATTGGTGCATTAACTGCGGACGGCGGAACGTATTGTTCAATCGAGTTTCACGGTAGTTACGTGCGAGGGCTGTCGATTTCTGAACGTATGACATTGTGTAATCTGGCTATGGAACTTGGTGCCAAGTTTGCTTATGTTCCTCCCGACGACGTAACCAGGACATTTTTGAGAGAGCATGGGGTTGATCCACTAGATTACGAGGAAATTTATCCGGATGACGACGCAGTTTATCTCAAGACGGTTCATATTGACGGAAGCCAGATTGTCCCACAAATCGCTTGTCCCCATACAGTCGACAATGTAAAGCCCATTCATGAGGTGTCCGGAATAAAGGTGGATCAGGTATTCATTGGTTCATGCGCCAATGCAAAATACGAAGACCTCGCTGAAGCGGCCGAGATATTGAAAGACCGGAAAATTGCTCCCGGGGTTCGTTTGATTGTTACACCAGCTTCGCGAAAAGTGATCGAAAGAATTGTTAATGAAGGAATATTTGATATATTTCTCCGTAGTGGAGCTGTGATAACAAATCCAGGTTGCGGGGCATGTGCGGGAGATGGAGGTGTTATGGCAGATGGGGAGGTAACCCTCTCTACAGCCAATCGTAACTTCCAAGGACGTATGGGGAGTTACCAGGCGGATATATACCTTGCCAGTCCCTCCGTGGCCGCTGCGACCGCTATCCGTGGGGTTATAACGGATCCACGTGAGTTCCTGGTAAAGGAGGGACAATACATATGAATCTTATTGAAAAGATTTTGGCTCGCGCTAGTGGGCGTAAGAGTGTTTCGCCGGGGGACGTTGTCGTCGCGAATGTGGACACGTTGCTACTGCATGATCTGAGTGGTTATCTCACAGCTCGAGTGTTTGAAAATGAAGTGAAACGACCTATGCGTTACCCAGATCGTGTTGTCATGGTGTTTGACCACCACTTTTCTCCACCAAGTGAGGAACGAGCACAAATGCTGGAGGAAAACCGAGCATTTGCTCGTCGTCATGGCATCCATCTGTTCGATTGTGGAAGCGGTAATATCCATCATGTTGGGGTGAGACATGGTTTCGTCCGTCCGGGAACCATTGTGGTAGGGTCGGACAGCCATACCCCCGTTCACGGGACGCTTGGATGCTTTGCGGCCGGATTGGGTAACAATTCTCACGCCGCCATGGTCATGCCTTTTGGCAAGGCATGGTTTAGGGTGCCGGAGACAATACAGATTAAGCTCTACGGGAGTCAACGCCCCGGAGTGGTGCCTCGGGATGTCGCGCTATGGTTGACGGGCCAGATTGGTGAGGGAGGGGCGGTATACAAGGCATTGCATTTTGATGGTACATTTATAAAGAATCTGGATGTTTGGGACCGGTGGTTATTTCCATTGATCACAATTGATGTTGGTGGCAAGTGTGGATTTATCGAACCGGACGAAAAGACGATCGACTTTGTTAGACGTATTACAGACCGCCATTTTGATGTGGTTCACTCAGATGAAGGCACAGATTACGCAGAAGTTAGGGAGTATGACATTAGTGAACTAGAACCTCAAGTGGCCGCATCACCGACTCTTGGAAATGTAAAACCAGTCTGCGAATTTGTGGGCAAGCCAATCCAGTGGGCAGAACTAGGTGGGCACGGCGGTGGCCGACTCGAAGACATTCGTCAAGCTGCTGAAATTCTTAAAGGACGCAGGATTGACCCGCGTGTGAAATTCAATATTGTTCCGTCAAGTCGTCAAGTATTCGCAGAAGCACTGCGCGAAGGTTTGGTAGACATTCTGTTTGAAGCCGGTTGTACTTGGTTTCCGCCTAGTACTGGATCGAACCAGGCCATCAATATGGGAGCCATGGCGGACACGGAGGCGATGATCTCTACCCATGCGCGTAATTTCCCCGGAAGAAATGGAAGTCCCAAAGCGATGATGTATCTTGGTTCTGCATATACGGTCGCGGCGTCAGCCCTGAACGGACAAATCACGGATCCGAGACAATATTTAGTATAGGGGGTAAAGTATGCTGATACGTGGTCGTTGCTGGAAATTTGGCGACAATATCCCTACTGACCAAATTGTTCGTTCGGATCGAGTTCTGTTACCTATGGACGAGATTGTAACACATGTATTGGAGAACTATAACCCAGATTTCGCGAAGAGTGTACATCCGGGTGACATTCTTGTCGCTGGTAAGCACTTCGGTCAGTCATCGGGACGAGCAATAGCGCCGAAAGCAATCAAAGCAACGGGTGTAGGTGCTGTAATAGTGGAATATGCAGCTAGGTTGTTCTATCGAAATTGCTTCGAAATCGGCTTACCGATTTTAGAATGTACAGGAATAACGGAGATGGTAAACGAAGGTGACCTCCTCTCGGTCGATTTAGTAAAGGGGGTGATTCGCAATGAATCGACAGGAGATAAGTGTCGTGCTAAACCAATCGACCCGTTCCTAATGGCTATGTTGGATGCGGGGGGGCTTATTGCGCTCGCGGAAAATTTGTCAGAACAACAATGATAACTTCACTATTATAATAATTCTAAAATTTTTAATTTAATACCTTTTTGTAAACGCATTCATGACTACGAAAACGTCAATCGGAAGGGAGTTTGAATGCGTTAAAGGGTCTGGCATTGGAAGTTAGATCTCGTGAGATGTATCGGACGTGAACCTTTGCTCACAGGGCAGGACATCGTTAGCAGGTCATGTGCTGCAATCATGGTCGTCTGCGTCCGAGATTGGTGAAGGAATGCCATTTGTTCTCTTAAGGAGGCAACGAAATTGAATGAGATAGTCCCTAGCTTCTACCAACATCCGGTTCGGTTGACCGGAAGATTGGATCATTCCGCGATGACACCTCGTCATGTCGGGCTGTATGTCATCGTGATTCTCGGACACATGTTTGATGGTTTTGGGATCAGCATGATCGGTTACATCTTGGCAAGTATTACAATGACATTTTCACTGCATCCATCTCAATCAGGATTTTTGGCATCGAGTGGTTCTATCGGAATGGCAGTAGGAGCATTTATTATCGGGCCGCTGACTGATAAGATTGGCCGCAAGAGGGGGTTTATGCTGGCTATTGGGATATTTGCGACGTTCAGCGTGTTGTGCGCTGTGTCACACACCTATTCCGATTTAGTATGGTTTCGCGCGATTCAAGGGGTAGGTTTGGGGATGTATATCCCTATTACTGGTACGTATGTGAGTGAATTTATGCCTGTAAAACAACGTGGTCGGGCGCTCACATTATCCACATTTTTCTGGTCGGGAGCGACGTTGCTGGCCGGCGGGGTGGGCGCTGTTCTGGTTCCTAACTTCGGTTGGCGCTCCATGTTCATCGCCGCTGCAGTTCCGGCATTCGTGGTATTTGTGCTATGGTTCTTCATGCCTGAAAGTGTTCGTTATTTAATCAAGCGCGGAAAGTTGGAGGTTGCGGAGCGGATAGTCGACAGGCTGTCTACGGTATCCAAAGAGAATTTCGAAGCGACAAGTGAAGGGGACGCAGGGCCGGTTGATGAGGCGGTTAAACACTTGCCCGTGGCTAGAATTTTCTCTGGGAAATACGCACGTTTGACCTCGGGTGTCTGGATCATGGAGGTGATTAGTGGAATTGTACTATATGGGCTCTCCACTTGGCTGCCCAGCATATTTGAACATATGGGCTTCGGTATGGTGCACAGTTTCCTGTTTAGTGCAGTGATCACCGGTTCCGGGGCTATTGGTAGCTTCATCGGGGCGCTGTTGATTGAGCAGGTCGGCTATCGAAGGCTGTTGGTCATCGGTTTCACAGTGGGCGGTATCCTGCTCATTGTGTGGTCCGTCGCGACGAGTCCAATCATTATTGTCATCGTCGGCGCGTTCTCCGCTTTGTTTGGAGTTGGTGCCGGCGGCGTTGTCTTTGCCTACCTGAGTTCTCTCTATCCGACCGCAGTCCGAGCCACTGGAGTGGCTTGGGGAGGATTATGGCAACGCGTAGGCGGCATTATCGCTCCAAGCGCAATTGGCATATTGATTGGATTACATGTTCCTAACTTTGCATTCTTCATTGTCCTTGGGATATTATGGCTAATTGGTGGGCTGGTATCCCTAGTGATGACCCGTGAGCTAGCTGGTAAATCTCTTGAACAAATCGATCAGGAGTTAGCCATGTGATGGTGCGTCTAATTGTTAACAATTCTAACACATAACCCGTGTTCAGCCATAGTCATGACTGTCCTAGTATAAACGATAGAGTAAATGATATCTATCATTCAACCCAGGTATTTTATTCGGAACCATACGACTATATCGAAACCGCGCTATGGCGCGGTTTTTTGTCAGCTCATCCGACTCGTTGTTTAGGTCTCAGGTGGTATAAGACATATCAAGTTCCCTCTTATCAGATACCTTATCGGTGTATTTTTCTGATTCAGTTCTTCGGGCTGTCTAGACATTCTGTCAACTATGCAGTCTTCTGGGTTTATAGACAAGGTCAAGATTTGTCCGGACGCTTGTTCACTGAAACGCCATTCCGAGATTTAGGTAACATATGCGGAACTGACGACAGTGGATGGCAAACCAACAGAAAATATTGCAGAAACGTAGAAGTCACTCCTGAACGAGAGGCGTATTGTGTAGGTCACAGGAGCAACGTTCATATTGCGGATGACACCAACAAAAACGTGCCAGGAAGGATTCGTCTCTTTCGTGTTTAGTAGAGGCTTCTCTTGCGATACAAATCGATCTGAAAGGAGTATCGGTCCGACCGATAGTATGTCTTTGCAAATTCGAGCGGACTTCCATCTGTAAAATAAGCTCGTCGAGTGACCTTGAGCAGCGGAACTCCAGTATTTACCTCGAGCCACTTGGCATGAGAAGCCACTGCCGAAACTGCATCGATCCTTTGCTGCGCCCATTCAACAGCCATGCCGGTTCTGCGTTCTAAGATTTCATAGAGTGAGCCACCTTCAAGATCCGCTCGGGTAAGACCCCAAGTTGGTTCGAACATGAACCATAAAATTTGAAATGCAATCGGCACGTCCCCTGTGTACCGTACTCGCTCAATCCTTAATACAGGTGCTTGAACTGAGATGTTGAAGATTTTGGCAATCGGAGTAGGAGCACGCAACTTGTTCCACGAAAGGACACGAGAATTCAATCTCGTATATCCCATCTGTTGCAGTTCTTCAGTCAAAGTAGTCAACGACGCCAAATTTCGTTGAATGGCCGGCTCACTTACAAAACTTCCAATCCCTTGTCGACGAACAATCCATCCTTCCCTAGCGAGGTCATTCAGTGCCCTGCGAGCTGTCATTCGACTAACTTGAAACATCTCGCCCAACTGTTCCTCTGTGGGTACACGATCTCCTCTTACCAATTTTCCGGACTTAATTTGTTCGAGAAGATATTGTTTAATTTGGTGATAAAGAGGTATCGGAACCTCATCTGTCCTGCCGACTTGTGGTCTTGAATTTGTGTTGAAGTTCAGATGATCTTCCCTCTCTCTGATCGTTATTTGGCGTGTAATTTCATGATCCCATGCGGGACATACGACAAGCCTATGATGTTGTATAGATATTGTATATACGAATGCACCTTTTTGTAAACCTCTGGGGTGAACAGGGTATCCCGGACATCATCTCAGCTGAAGCGTGGAACTAGAGTCACAGGGAGACAATGATCTACTCTTCTTCATCAAATTCGTATTGGAGTACGAAATCTCGAAAGAGACGAGTTGCCAAGGGAGGACGTCGAATCGGCAGCATGACGAGCCCGTTTTGTCGCTTGATGTCTTGCTTTAATTGGACAATTGATGTACGGGGAGTTGTGATTTGTTTTGCAATGCGTTGCCCCATAAGGGCCACACCCACGCCTTCCTCAACAAAATTCCTTAACAGTTCCACAGAACTCGTAGTCAGAATTACATTGGGTGTAAACCCGCAATCGTTGCAAGCCTTTACTAGTGAATCCCGCCAGCCGGAGCTCGACTTAATCATGAGGAATTTTTCATTTGAAAATTCTGATATATAAACTATAGACTCATTTGCATAGCGGTGCCCGATGGGTACAAGTAAAACGATGTCATCGTCTATCAATGGATGAAAGTCTACATGGAATTCATCAGAGTAGGGTGAAGTGATAAAAGCAACCTGGATCTTTTTCTGGTTTAAGAATAAAAGTAAGTCATCTGTGTTGGCTTCGCACATGTCTACTTCAATCCCTGGGTAGAGTCGAGAAAATCTGAGGATAAGTCTATGGATACCGAGGTATCCAATTGTAGGAATGACTCCAATTTTAATGTGTCCCTTATGGAAGTTAGTGTATTCTTGCATCGCATATCTTGAATTTTGAATTTCTGTAATAATACGACGAGCGTACGTAAAGAACTCCTCGCCTGCAGGAGTAAGCTTTGCGAGTCTGGCACCGCGAATAAATAGTTTCACACCTAGTTCGTCCTCTAACTTACGGATTTGCTGGGATAGCGAAGACTGCGACACGTTAATCTCAAGCGCTGCCGCAGAAAAGGTACCATACTTTTCAACTGCGAGAAAGTATTCTAGCTGGTGTAGTTCCATCTTGAATCACCTATTCTCGATTGTTCAAGTACCTAAAATACAGGAAATATCTTAGATTCCTATATCGAGATGTCCATAGCTGTTTCGGTGCGGTTGATCTCGAATAGGTTGAATGCATGGGATAACTCCCTATTTTCATTATATGCGGGTTGAAATCATGAAGTATCAAAAAAATTTAGCTCGGCCGTGCGTACCGCTTGCAACATCAAACCATTAGATTCAGTAATACGTCATATCATCACAATAGATTGAATTAGGCGGAATAATGTACGACACTGCACTTGGAATAGGAAAGGTTTATGGGAACGCGAGGTGAAGGTATGCGCAGTATGCTGAGGAGCAACTTTGAACCTGGTAGCTCTCAGTGGACGATGCGTCGCACGCAATGGCGAGCTTTAGGAATTGCAGAGGAGGACATGGAAAAACCCAAAATCGCGGTTATAAACTCTTCTTCAGATCTGGCGATTTGTTTTAGTCACTTGGACGAGGTCGCCCGAAAGATGAAAGAATCAATCCTTGCTGCTGGTGGATTGCCATTTGAAATCCGAACTTCGGCACCAAGTGACTTTATTACGAGCGCAGGTCACAACGGAGGCTATATATTATCAAGTCGCGACCTTATTGTGAATGACATTGAGGTCGCGGTTGAAGGAGCTCAGCTTGATGGGATGGTGTGTTTGGCGTCCTGTGATAAGACAGTACCCGCTCACCTGATGGCGGCAGCAAGACTGAACATCCCGACACTTATTGTTGCGTGCGGCTATCAACCTAGCGGGAGCTACCATGGACACCACTGCGATATCGAAGACGTGTTTCTACAAGCAGGCCATTACAAGGCAGGTAAGATTACTTTCGAACAGTTAAAAGAAATGAGCGATGTCGCGGTTAGGGGGCCAGGGGTGTGCCCAGGTATGGGAACGGCGAACACGATGCAAATGGTATGTGAAGCATTGGGGATGACGTTGCCCGGGACTACTCCCGTACTTGCGAACAGCGCAAGAATGTGGGATACGGTAAAGGCGGCTGGTCAGAGAATTGTTGAAATGGTCTGGGAGAACGTGTTGCCTCGTGACATTCTCACGTATGACTCGTTTGTAAACGCGGTCATGACCGTCCTAAGTGTCAGCGGTTCTATCAATGCCGCAAAGCACCTTCAGGCTGTGGCTTCAGAGGCTGAGTGTAATGTAGACGTGTATGGGCTGTTTGCCAAATATGCAGGTCAGGTACCGCTACTGACTGCGGTGCGGCCGAACGGTGAGTACCTCATCGAGGACCTTGAAAGAGCCGGAGGCACCCGAGCCGTTTTAAAACAGTTGGAATCCTTCTTGTTAAGAGGCGCAAGGACCGTAATGGGGACACCCATGGAAGAACTGTTGAAGGGCGTAACGGTCGCCGATGAGGACATAATTCGTCCCATAAATCGTGCGTTTAGTTGGAAACCTACCATTGTGTTAGTAAAAGGTTCTTTATGCCCGGAATATGGAATCGTCAAACTCGCTGTCGCGGATGACCGGCCGTTAAAGTTTTCAGGACGAGCTATCGTGTATGAGTCACGGGAAGATGCAATCGAAGGCGTAAAGAATGGAGAAGTGAAACCAGGTCACGTAGTCGTTCTTCGAGGACTGGGGCCGAGAGGCACACCTGGGATGGGAACTGCGTCCGCATTGATCTTTGCTTTGGATGGAGCGGGACTCGGGGAGCAGGTAGCCGTCATAACAGATGGACAACTGTCCGGACTGGTAAACAAGGGGATCGTGGTCGGGGAAGTGTCTCCAGAGGCGGCTGTTGGGGGACCATTGGCTCTGGTTCAAAACGGGGATGCCATATCCATTGATGTCGATGCACGAATGGTTAACTTAGATGTTCCCGATGAGGAATTGAACAAACGTCGCGCTCAATGGAAGGCATGGACAAATGGAGACGAGCGTGGATGGTTAGCGATCTACCGTAAGTTGGTACGACCGTTATCGGAAGGTGCGACTTTGGCTCGATGAAAGGCTCTCAATCACTATTCGTGGGTATAGGGAAAGGATTGTTCCGATGAAGACGCGCAGGAACAGTGAGCGACTTAGTTATTCCACACGCGTTGTTAGAAATGATTCATTAAATATGAAGAAATATGTGAAGGCAGATATTTGCGTTGTCGGTGCGGGTATTTCCGGTATTTCCGCCGCCGTGGAGGCTGCAAGACTAGGACTCGACGTGGTTCTGGTTGACGGATTTCCAGGGTTGGGTGGCCAGGCCGTACATTCGATTGTGGGAACCTTTTGTGGCCTATATCACCACGGAGAAAATCGCTACCAATTCACACACGGTATAGCCGACGATATTTTACATGATTTGGGTGCCCAAGGTGCCTTACATTATCGCCACGGTCCATCATACACTACTGTCCTCTATGATGAGGTTGCATTGTCCCGGTGGGTCGAAAGAACTGTGCTCGATTGTGGTATCACCGCTATCGTGGGTGCCGTCCTGAGAGAGGTGAAAACTGACGGACGCCGGATCTGCTTCGTCGATCTGGCGACGAGATATGGAGAGGTCCGAATTTGTGCAAATGGATTTGTGGACGCCACTGGGGATGCCGCCTTGGCTTGGCTTGCGGGTCTGCCTTGCCGTGAGCCGGCACGTGGTCCGATATACGGCAGTCAAATGATTGTCATTGAGTCTATAGCTCCTGAATACGTTCCTAGTCGCGAAGAACTTGCTGCTCGTCTTCGAGAGAAAGGTGCAAAGTATAACCTGGTTCGCCGCGACGGCTTTGCATTTGTCTTTCCCCAACGAGGAACCGCTTTAGTCAATTTGACTCATATGGAGACTCCTTTAGATCCGGTCGACGCGACGATGAATGGATTAAGGGGCAAGGAACAGGCTGATAGAGCCTTGGAGTTCTTGAAAGGCGAATTTCCGGTAGCATTCGGCAACGCGCGTATCCGATCCTATGGATTTCCGGGCATTCGTCAAACGCGATGGATTGTAGGGGTCCACCATCTAACTGTTGACGAGGTGCGAGCTGGAAAGCGATTTCCTGACGCAGTTGCGCGTACTGCGTGGCCAATTGAGTTGCATGACCACATCGAAGGCTATATATGGGAGCCTTTTGATGATGACCACGTGCATTACGTGCCTTTAGGAAGTCTGCTTTCACCCGATGCAGATAACTTAGTCGCTGTTGGTAGATGCATTGACGCGGACGCAGCCGCACTGTCCAGTGTCCGAGTGATGGGGCCGTGTATTGCTATGGGAGCGGCGGCAGCACATGTTCTCCACTTGGCTGGCTCGGGCAGTGTCCACGAAATCGATAAAAATGTGCTTCAACACAGGCTTTACGACAATGTAGTACGCACGGACTGATGTATGGCCGAAGGAATATATAAGGTCGGATTATAAACTGTATATTTATAAAAATAATTATATTGAATATTTTATAAAGGTGGGATTATGTAGTTATGTTAATTTCTACTATGGGAACGAAAGAGGGCCTATCGCCTGCTGCAAGAAGGTCTATGGTTGGAGGGATCCTCAGTCTTCTCATCGACAGTTATGACATTTATTTACCTGCATTCGTTCTTCCTGCCGCCATGGGCTATTTTGAACCTGATTCTATGCCTGCATCGACTAAAGTAACGTTAAGTACACTAATTTTTACTGTGACTTTATTGGCACGACCGATTGGGGGGCCTATTTTAGGGAATTTCAGCGATAAAATTGGCAGAAAAAAAGTCACGATGATAGCGGCCGCTGGGTTCACGGGTACAACATGTCTTATTGGAGCACTTCCAGGTTATGCTCAGTGGGGATACGGAGCGATTGCAGCTCTGATCGTGTTGCGACTTATCGATGGGATCTTTCTAGGCGGTGGTTACGCAGGAC
Source organism: Alicyclobacillus kakegawensis NBRC 103104 (assembly GCF_001552655.1). Classification (GTDB taxonomy): domain Bacteria; phylum Bacillota; class Bacilli; order Alicyclobacillales; family Alicyclobacillaceae; genus Alicyclobacillus_G; species Alicyclobacillus_G kakegawensis. The sequence goes on from NZ_BCRP01000034.1 coordinate 16,051, forward strand.
CTGTTCCGTTAGCAATGGAGCGCTCACCAAAACATTTACGGGCGCTGGTTGCCGGCATGGTAGCCGCCGGTGCACCCATCGCCATTGTCTTCATCAATTTAGTACAGTTGTTTGCACTTAAAAATCTGACAAGCGCTGCATTTATATCATGGGGCTGGCGTGTTCCATTCTTCTTCGGCGGACTAATCGGAATCCTGTATATTATTTACTATATGCGTGTGCCGGAGCTTGACATGGAGAAGTTGAACCCAGAGCGCGAATCAATAAAGCAACCGATTTGGCAGTTATTGACGGGGCGCAACTTAAAAGATTTGCTTCAGGTTTTACTTCTCATGTCTGGTATGTGGTTTGCCGCTCAAATGGCGCTTTCGTTTATGCCAGGTCTGTTAGAAGGGTATTTGCATCAGTCCCCTGATCAGGTGAGTATTATAGAGATGATAGCCAATTTGGCTACAGCTGCTGGTATGATTCTGTACGCTGTATTAAGTCAGAAGGTCGGACGAAAACGCCTTCTATTTTGGGTAGGGATATCTCTTGCGATTGGGGAAACGCTTGCCTTCCTTTTCATGGTCCAGTTTGCGAAGGGTGATGCGGGGTTTTTCGCGGTTGGATCCATGGCCTTTATCGCCTTCTTTTTGGCGAACGCTCCACTCGGGACCGTCGTTGTTTATTTGAATGAACGGTTTCCTGTCGATGTAAGAGGCTCAGGCTATGGAACCGCATATACTATCAGTCTCATTCTTCCTGGATTATATAGTACGTGGATATTTCTTCTTGGAAAAGTTGTACCGTATGAATACACTGCTTTGGTCTTGATCATTTTAGGTGGGATACTGTTCATTATAGCGACTCTCATGGGCCCGGAGACGCGGGACGTCGAACTACTATCTACTGCATCAGATTCCCAGATGAGGTATTAAGTTCTTTTATGAAAGCGAAATCATATGTTGCCATCTTGGAGAAAGGGGTAGGAGACAGTGAAGTTAACAGCAGACGAACAGGCCATGCTTGACGGTAAAGAGGGACCTGCAGTCCAAAAAGCGATGGAATTACTGGTGAAGTATGGCGAGGCCTTGGGGGCAGAAAGATTGGTGGACACGAATAACGTTTGCGACGCGAATGTGTATTCTCCTACACCTGGATTGCCACCATTTGATGGACATGACCACATTTTTTCTCAAATGAGTCTTGATAGTGACGAAATACTCGAAATACCCAAAGTAAAAGCTTTCAGTTGCCAGTTGATTGGCCGGATGGATTCGAGACATTGGAGATTACAAGGTATTGATCAGACGACACATGACCTTATTTTAGAAAGTGAGTCATACAATGCGGCTCACGGAATCCAACTCATGAATACGTGTACACCATATCAAATCGGAAATGTCCCTGTGAAAGGAGAGCATTGTGCATGGATGGAGTCCTCGGCAGTTGTATATATCAACTCTGTGCTCGGAGCAAGGAGTAATGTCGAAGGACGCGAAAGTACTGCTGCCGCGATGTTGACGGGAAAAATTCCCTATTGGGGCTATCACCTGGAGTCTGAACGTCGGGGAACACATTACGTAACGATTGAGGTTCCAGTAGAAAGTTTTATGGACTGGGGACTTCTTGGATACTTTGTAGGTCAGGCGGTCGGCGATAAGGTTCCTGTGATTGATAACGTGAAAAATTCCCCGAATCTATCCAAGCTTAAACACTTTGGAGCCGCGGCTTCCACTTCAGGTGGTGTTGAGATGTATCACATCCCAGGAGTGACTGCAGAAGCCAGGACAGTAGAAGAAGCCTTTTCAGGAAACAAAATTTATGAGAAATTTAGATTCGGTCCGGAAGAGCGTAGGAAAGTGTACGAAGACCTTAACAGAACAGGTCGAGATACGAACGTTGACTTAGTAATGCTCGGTTGCCCTCATTCTAGTATTCAACAGATATGGGAGATATGCAATCTGCTAGATGGAAAGAAGGTGCATAGTAATACACAACTTTGGATTTTCACTCCGCATCCAATCAGGGAATTGGCTGATCGAATAGGTTATACCAAAATATTGGAGGATGCAGGTGCCGTACTCATGAGTGACACCTGCCCCGCGATTGGTAGGTTTCTACCAAAAGGAACGAAAGTGATTGCGACAGATTCAGCGAAGCAGGTTCATTATCTGCCCGCAATCATGCATGTACAAGGCTGGTTTGGCTCGACGCAGGACTGTATAAGCGCAGCCATTACTGGTCGGTGGAAGGGGGAACTACAATGAATCGTATTGTCCTACGCGGTCGAACTATTGTTCCGGGATTCGCTGAAGGTGAAGCACTTGTGACTCATCAAGAAATATCAGGATGGGGTGGAGTTGATGCCGCAAGTGGTACGATTATTGAATCGAGACATGAGTTGAGAGGCAAATCATTTAAGGGCAAGGTACTCATCTTCCCAGGCGCCAAAGGTTCTTCGGGGTGGTCGGGGGTATTTCACACAGCACGTTTAGCGGGATCCGCTCCCAAAGCGATGTTGTTCAATGTTATAACCAGCAAGGTAGCACTCGGTGCCATAGTGACTCGTGTTCCGGCCGTCACCGATTTTGACTGCGATCCGCTCTCTATTATTAATACTGGAGATTGGGTTCGGGTAGATGGTGACAATGGTGTTGTTGAGGTAATCAAGCAGTAAGAAAGCAGCATCAAAAAATACGTTCCGGCGCTTTGAGGGATTCGATGTCTGCGATCGAGGAAGTCGGCATGGTGTTCATGAGAGATTCTTCGACACACGCATGCCGACTTCCTTGTCGGGGTCAGCAGATTCAGAGCAGATTAGACGACCGTATGGGTCGACACCCGGGGATGGCCTGGCGCCGGGTGAAGGACAACCCGTTCAGCAACCAATGCAGCTGCCTGCGACTGAGCATCACGGTCTCGCGGAACAGACCTCGGGCCATTGAACCCGGCTGCGCTCCAGCCGGCGATAATGGATCGAGAAGCCGTTATGGTTCCACTCAAGGGTCTTCAGTTTGTCCCGCTGGCGGTTACGGAACAAAAATAGGCACGGGGAGAACGGGTCCAGGTTGAACTGTTCCTAGACGGTGGCAGCCAGTCCGCTGATGGACCTACGCATGCCGCTGGCTCCGCAAGCCAGGGTAGACCTGCAGTTCCCCTTCGATTTCGCTCAGCATAGGGTCATCTGGGCCTGCCCGACCTGCTTGAGCAGTTCGGGGCGGGTATTAGGTTGGACCTCCGTGTTCACGTTCCTGATGTGAACGACCAAGGATTCGGATTCCCTGTCAAGGGTGGACTGTAAGCCGGGGAAGAACTGAACCAGGTTGTCGCTAGTCTATATGTAGGTTAATGGAATAAATAGGTCTCCAGGACGACCGAGGGACTCAAGTCTCGTCAATCTGATTCAAGAGATAGTAACACAAATCCGTGAATAAGTCTTGTCTTCATAGCCCAGATCGTCTTGTACTATCCCCTTCTACATTAATGTTATTCAATAATGTTATTCAATCAACCAAGCTGGGCCGAATGGAGGAGCAACTCACAGTCGCCGGTGGCATGGTCGAGTCTCGGCAGACGTTGCCGCTCAGCCTGACTCTCGATAATCGGAGCGGGGCGCCAGGTTCCCGCAGACATTGGTCTGGTTACTTGCGGAACCGTTTGTGGGATGTGCTTATCTCTGTTTACAAGCCCGAGATGAGAGGAGATACAGTTTGAAAAAATAAGCCCGTGTGGGCCATGGGGCCGGGGCTACGCAGGATTGCCCCGGATTTGATACATCCTCAGTTCATGCTACTGATCCATCATCCACCACGACATATTCGCCCACGACGTGAGTCGGCACTAACCAAGTACAACATGGTGTTGGCAATGCCCTCAGGCTCCGTGCACCGGCCATCCGGCGTTGCACGGGAAAAAATGCTCCCTCACTGTCTCTGGGGAGCCTGGCGTTATAACTCTGTGCGAGAATGCCTCATTCGTCTGTTCGCGGCACCAGGTGCCACCGTACTTGACTCACGGCCACCTGCAGTCTTCGCGATGTCGAGTACGGCGCGCTTGCTGACGACGTTATCCCGAGTGATTGCGCGACGTTGATTCGTCGATAGTTCCATGCTATCATAATAATAAATCCAACATTGTCGACTATATTGAAGTACAATCATGAAGACTGGTTGGATAGGAATCTGTCAGAGTTGAAACGGTTCACTTGAAATTTGAATGAAAGCGGTTGACTCCGTTTCGAGGGTGTAAAGTGGACCGAGTTGCTCTGATATGAGAAAGGGG
>NZ_BCRP01000035.1 GCF_001552655.1 Alicyclobacillus kakegawensis NBRC 103104
GAAATCTTGGGTATAGAAAATGCAAGAAATCCTTGGAGTGACTAAATAAATGCGATTCGATTCGGTTTTGAGTTCTCCAACAATGTGGCTCGAGGTTACGGGGCGCAACAATTGTTGGGCCCCGTAACGAACCGTTGAGGCACATAGTAACGAGAGGATGAAGAGAGTCATGTCGGAGCGAGAGTTACGGTTGAGGCCGGCCGAGATGCGACCGGAGACACTGAAGAAAGCGAAGGAGATGATGCAGATTTTATACATGCATCAGCGACTTACAGTAGACCAACTGCGTGCCCTGATAGGGATAGGCAGCTTGAACACAGTAACTCGCATTTTAGATCGAACGGGGTATGTGGGGCGTCGTCATCGCTCGGGGATATTACTGTACCGCGGTGGTAGATGGCGTCAAACACACCGGATAGATGTACTCCATCTGAACGCACATGGAATCGCGGAGATGGAAGAATTGCTCGGTGTGGACAGGTGGGGGTATACGGATAGGCCTGGAGACATGGTTCCTAACAATCTGGTTCGTTGTTTACAGATGGCGGACGCGGTGGTGGCAGCTCGGATGGCTGGCGGCACCGACCTTCAGTGGGAGAGCGTTTTGTATTGGCTGGGTAGGCAGCGTGCATGGGAACCTGCGCGTGAATCCGATGACCAGAGCATCAGGGAGCTCAAGAGCGTATGGGAACATCGGCCCACAGCGGCTGGCTTTTTACGACGGCGTGACGGAAAGGATCTTTGTGTTGGGTTGTACCTGAAAACGGCAAGAGGATACCTGAATTACGTGCACCGAGCGTTCCCAGAGAAATTGCTTCATCACTTTGATCCGGTGCTGTTCATGGGAATGAAGAGCTACGAGCGGTTTTTCCCAATGGCCATGCAGTCGCTGTACGGGATGTATCAGAACCTGATGATCCTGCCCTACGAATACAGTCTGGACCACCCCACTTGGCTGAACGCGGCCCTGCACGGAGATAACACGCTGGTGATGCAGCCGTTGTTTCAACGTAAACAAGTGGAGGGGTGGGACGTGAGGGAATTGCACCACCACCAGATTCCGTTTAGATGGGTGATGTTCAACGATACCGAGACGCTGCATGTGGACACAACATATGGCACCTCATTAGGTCACGTGGCGTCTCTCGTAACCATGCCTGCCAGTGCGGCTCGCGGGGTCGTGCGTCGAGTTGTATACGTGGTCAGTGAAGGTGAGAAGCAGACTCTCGAAAAATGGCGCAGTTCGCGCGGGAACTATGCACCGGTAGAGTTTCGCGTGATTGACTGGTAGAAAACAACGAATGAGACTCCCGTACAGGTGTACAAGGAGATGCAACGCTGATGACACTCCATAACGAAACGGGCGATATCACGAAGATACGCGCAGATGCCATTGTTAACGCGGCCAATGCGAAAGGATACATGGGTGGCTGGCTGGGGAAGTACATCCGGTTGCGCGGCGTGGCTGAAAGCATCCATTACGCGACGTCCGGCGCAGTCGAAAAGGAGGCCAAGCGAGTTGTCCGCGCCAATCCCCCTGGCCTCGGCGATGTATACGTCGCGGGTGCTCATGGATTGCCGGCCACATGGGTTTTACATGCTGTAACGATACTAAAGCCGGGTTCGCGGTCGAGCATTGAGGTGGTCGAACGCTGTGTAGACAACATCAGAGATGTATGTCATTCGCTCAGAATCCGGACCGTTGCGGTGCTTCTGCTTGGAACAGGAACCGGCCGCGTACAGGTGCGGGACGTAGAAGAGTTGTACGAGGTCAAATTTGGAGAGGCCCAAGACCTAGATATTGTCGTAATCCGCTGCGATTGATCAAAGTTGGCAAAAGGGCACTACGAAAATGACTTCCAGAATCGACAGTGAGTGATTCAAGGACATAATACAATAGAAGGGAGAAAAGATAATTTCAAGCAAGAAAGGTCGTAGCCATTGGATACCAACACCACGATTGAATGTAGCCATAGTCTCATCCCCAAAGAAATTACCCCTTTATTTTCCTCATTTTAACTTACTGCATTTCGAGTATGTATTGCTCAATCTCAGCACTCATAGTGAACCAGGGGACATCTAAGCGGTCCTCTGTCTGTTCGTGGTACACGCCTTTAGTGAACACCCCGCCCCCATCACAATTGACCTCTTCCTATTGACATTCCAAATCATATTGCGTTACTAATTGTATGAGTACCGTATTTCGATACATAATTGGGGTGATTGTACCGATATGCGGGATGAATTGTCCACATTGCATAAAGCACTCGACGTGCTCATGACCATCGCTCACAGAGGAGGAGAAGCCAAAGCATCCGATTTAGAACAGGAATTGGGCATTTCTCGTAGCAGCTTGTACCGCATTATCGGGACATTGCGAAGCAAGAACTTCGTCGAACCGGGTGCCCCAGGCTGCTACAGACTAGGGTTCGGCTTCCTGGTGCTCGGCCTTATGACAGATCATCAGATCAAGAATATGGAGACCGCGGTTTCACCCATCCTGCATGACCTGGTCCGGAAATCGGGCGAAACCGCCATGCTGACAGCGGTATCCCATCCTGACGCCATCTGTGTCGCACGAGTGGAAAGCCCTCGGCCAATTCGGCTCTCGTTTGAAGTCGGACGGCGTATGCCCCTGTGCAGCGGCGCGTCGGGCAAGATCCTACTGTGCTTCATGGAAGACGACGAGCTCGAGCGATACATGGCCATGGCCAAGGAGACCGGGCTTCTGGACAGGTGGAACATCACGGAGGCGGTGGTCCGGGAGCAGATACGGTCCGCTCGAGAGCAAGGTTATCTGACGACATCATCCGAGGTGGACAGTGATGCATTCGCCATCAGCGTCCCCGTGTTCGACGCGACGGGCAGTTGCCGGTATGGACTGTCGCTCGCTGGGCCGCTGGGACGGTTCGAGCCTGAGAAGTTTGTCCCGGTAATCAAAGAGGCTGCCCAACAACTCAGTCACTTCCTATTTCCGTCGCAACGAGGTGAGGAACCTTGAGTTTATCCGTAGACCGGTCGCGAATCCAGTGGATGTTGGAAGCGTTAGCCAAGTTCCATGAGCCTGGGACTCTATACACACGGCGGTCCTTCACGAGTATCTATCAAGCGGCGCGACAATGGCTGGTGAACCAGATGGGCGACTGCGGACTTCAAGTATCTATCGATGCGGCAGGCAACTTGATTGGACGCTTGGAGGGGACGGAACCGGGGCTTCCCGCCCTGATGACCGGTTCCCATATCGACACGGTCGAGAACGGCGGCCGCTTTGATGGAACGGTCGGTTTCGTCGCGGGCTTGGAGGTGATCCGCGCGTTGGCCGACGCGGGCATGCGGCCCCGGCATGCGATTGAAGTGGTCGACTTTCTCGCGGAGGAACCCAGCGCCTTCGGCCTGTCGACCGTGGGCAGCCGGGGCATGGCCGGCAGATTGACCGCGGACATGCTGCAGAGCCGTGACTCCTCCGGGCGGACACTACTGGAAGCCATCCGGGAGATGGGTGGCCGACCGGAAGTTCTGACGTCTCCGCTCCGCCAACCGGGCGAGATCGCCGCTTTCCTCGAGATGCACATTGAACAGGGCCCCGTGTTGGAAAACCGTCGTCTCGACGTCGGCGTGGTGACCGGAATCGCGGGGATCCACCGCCACCGGATTCGGGTGGACGGACTGCAAGGCCATGCCGGGACCGTTCCCATGGATCTGCGGCGGGACGCGTTGGTCGCCGCGGCCAGAATGGTCGATGCCGTACGAAACATCGCGAAGTCCCGGACGGAACAGGGATGGTGCGTTGCAACCGTGGGGGAACTGACAGTCGAACCAAACCACGCCAACGTCATCCCGGGCCGGGTGACTTTCACTCTCGAAATTCGGGCACTGGAGCCCCGCGTTTTGGAGGAAACGTCCGACGTGATGCAGCGCGTCATTGCGCAGATCGCTCACGAAGAGAACTGCGAGGTGGTGATCATCCCCATCAGCCAGTCTACTCCTGTGCTGTCACACGAGCCCCTGATGCAAGCCATCGAGGCGTCCGCAGACGAGCTGGGATACGCGCACACTCGCCTACCGAGCGGGGCGGGACACGACGCCGCGCAGATGGCATCGCTTGTGCCTATGGCAATGATCTTCATCCCCTGCCGTGGCGGTATCAGCCACCATCCGGAGGAGTTCGCAACGTACGAACAAATTGCCCGCGGCATCGAAGTGCTGGGCGAGACCATCCTCAAACTTGATCATCAATTAGGAGGCTGACACCATGGACCTCATCATACGGTCGGATCGAATCGTGCTCGAAGACGGCTACCTGAACGGCTCCATCGCCATCCACGACGGCAAAATCGTCGGATTGTTCGATCACGCCCCAGATCTCCAGGCCGATCGCATCATCGATGCGACGGGGTGTGTAGTGTTGCCGGGGGTGATTGACACGCACACGCACATCCGCTACCCGGGGCACCCCGAACGCGAAGATTTCCGGACGGGTACTGCCGCAGCCGCGGCGGGAGGCATCACCACCATCTTCGAGATGCCCATCTCCACTCCGAGCGTCTGCTCGGCGCGCATTGTGCAAGACCGGATGCGGGCGGCCGAACGGGACAGTGTGGTGGACGTCGCGTTCTACGCTGGCGGCGGCCACTTCGCCCGGGCGGAGTACCAATCAATGGCGGATGCGGGTGTCATAGGCTACAAAATCTTCCTGCACCGCCCGCAGGCTGGCCGGGAACACGAATTCGAAGGGTTGTTCACCGTGGACGACGGTGAACTGTTCAACGATCTCGCCCAACTCAAGGACACAGGCCGCTTGGTCTGCTTTCACGCGGAGAATGACGACATCCTCGAGTTGGCGCGCACAAACCTCGAGGCTGCCGGACGCACGGACTACGCCGCGCACGCAGAATCCCATCCCGTCATCGCTGAGGTTGAGGCAGTCGCTCGCGTCATTCTGTTCTCGGCGTATACCGGAACGCCGGTGAGTATTGTCCACGTGACGTCCCCGCACAGCGCGCGGTTGATTCGCGACGCCAAGCGCCGAGGGGTCCAGGTGTACGCAGAAACCTGTCCCCAATATTTGTTCTTCACCCACGAGCGGCTTCTTGAGCTTGGTCCGTATGCCAAGATCAACCCGCCGTTGCGCACCAAAGAGGAACGCGACGGCCTGTGGGAATTTGTAATGGACGGGACCATCGACTACATCGGGACAGATCACGCCCCCTTCACAAAAGCCGAAAAGGACCTGGGATTCGAAAACATCTTTCTGGCGCCATCGGGCATTCCCGGGTTCGAAGCGGAGCTCCCCCTGCTCCTGACCGCGGTGGCGGAAGGAAGGCTGGATTTTCTGCGACTGGCGAAATTGACCGCGCAGAACCAGGCGAGAATCTTTGGGATTGACCACCAGAAGGGAGCCATCTCGGTGGGACGGGACGCGGACTTTGCCATCGTGAATCCCTACGTGAAGTGGCGACTCCAACACACAACGATGCTCACAAAGGCCAGGGACATTGCCCGCATCTTCGACGACATCCCCGTGCAAGGAAAGGTGGAGTGCACTATCGTGCGCGGAGAGGTGGTGTATCAAGACGGAAAAATCCTTGTGTCCCCAGGCCATGGAAAGGTGGTGAAACCGAAATGAGGCCCGACATCGTGCTCATTACCATCGGTGAATCTCCTCGCCCTGACCCGATGGACGCGCTGGGACTGGCGGGTCATGACGGGGTCACGTTCATCGGTGCATTGGATACACTTCGCGAGGACCAAGTTGCCGAACTGAGGTGGAATCCTGACGACGAGGATCTGCCTATCTTCACCTGGTTTCGAGGACAGGAGGTGATCCTGGGGAGGCGTCGTTTGTATCATCGCCTACGGCAAGTGGTCTCCGCGCTTCCCAAAAGACCTTCGCTGATCGCCATTTTGTGTACAGAATCTTTCCCGGGAGTTGGCGAAGGAGACTTTGTGCTTAGAATTGACAAACTTTTGACTCAAACCGTATCCGCCTTAACTGTCGGGCACACAAGGTTAGGTGTTTTTGTACCGGTTCTCGGACAGGTGGCTGCGGGTGAAGCGCGTTGGAACCTGTTTGCACAATCCGCTGCCTGTTGCCTCCCGCCGCGGTCAGATGAGTCACAGATTCGAGAATCCTGCAGGCTGATGAGAGAGAGGTTAGGCGGAACGCCCCACCTCATCGTTCTGGACTGCATGGGCTACACGAGGCAAGACCTTCAAACCGTATCCGAGGAATTCGACTGCACCATCATTTGGCCCGCCGAGCTGGTACGCTCCATCTTGCATCGCCATATGAATATCTCGCCATGAGAGGTGAATGACAATGGCTCTGGCAAAAAACGAGATGATCTATGACGAACAACTGACCAATCACGATTTGCTCCCCGTACCGGCTGCCGAACGCAGATGGACATGGTACAGCTACATGGCGTTGTGGATGGGAATGGTTCACAATATTTTTAACTACGAGGTCGCCGCAAGTCTCATTGCCCTCGGCATGAACATCTGGCAAGCGCTTCTGACCATTTTCATCGCAGACTGTATTCTCATGATCCCGCTCGGTCTCAATGGGTACGTGGGAAACAAATTTGGAATCCCCTTTCCCGTGTTCGCGCGGCTGGCGTTCGGCGTGTTTGGCGCTAACATTCCTGCACTTATCCGAGCGTTCGTTGCTATTGGATGGTTCGGCGTCCAATCATATCTGGGGTCCACGGCCCTAAACGCACTCATCACTTTCATCGCACCAGGGTGGGCCAAGCTTTCAAGCACGTTCTTGGGAATGCCGGCAAACGGGTGGATCGCACTCCTGCTCTTCTGGCTCCTGCAGGGACTGCTGGCGCTGCACGGAATGGACATCATCCGCAGATTTGAAAACTGGGCAGGGCCGCTCGTCCTGGTTATCATGCTCGGTCTCGTGGTGTGGGCGTTCGCCATCGTGCACGGATTCGGACCCTTGTTCCACCAGCACAGCTCGTTCAAATCCCCTGCAGGGTTTTGGTCGGCCTTAGGTCCAGCTGTGATTAGCGTGATTGGTAGCTGGGCGTCGATGGGTCTGAACATCCCGGACTTCACACGCTTCAGCCGGACCACCAAGGATCAGGTCATAGGCCAATTTCTAGGACTGCCCATCACGACCTTCGTGTTCTCCCTGATGAGCGGGTTCATCACCTCCGCCACCATCGTCGCCTTCGGGAAGGCCATCTGGGACCCGGTACAGCTGCTGCAGCACTTTCACAATCCGTTCGTGCTCATCGTGGGCGCCGCGTCTCTCACCGCCGCCACGATTTCCGTGAACGTGGCATCGAACTTGGTGTCCCCGATTTACGATCTGATAAATGTCCTCCCGAAGCGATTGAACTTCAAGTCCGCCGCCCTCATCAGCATGATCATCGCGTTCGTCATGATGCCGTGGCGACTCATGCAAAGCCCGCAGTCATTGGAAACTCTGCTGAACACCGCCGGAGCGTTCCTCGGCCCCGCTACAGGCATTGTGATTGCCGACTTTTGGCTACTGCGGAAGCGGTCCGTGTCTGTCTCGCACCTGTACAAGGTCCATGGTGTATACCGGTACTCGAAAGGTTTCAACCTGTACGCAATCGTTTCTCTCGTCATCGCCATGCTGGCATCCTTCGCAGGGAATTTCCTGCCCGCCTTGAAACCCCTTTCCGGGTACGGCTGGCTCGTCGGCGTTGGACTTGGCTTCATTGTGTATTCTATCTTCATGAAGGCCGCGAAATACGAGATTCCCACGAAGGAGGAAGCTGTCGAGGCATAGCTCGCCTCAATTGGGCGGTCGGCTTCGGCCACATATTGGGCAACTTGACGCCAAAGGCCAGCTGGTTTCCACGACTGCACCAGAGATGACTGCTGGGCCGCAGGCACTTTCATGCGAAGATTTGTATGAGTCACTATGTAACGGAGTTGGTGGGTATGCTGGCATGGCCGATTGTATGACGAGTTGCATCTTTATGGGTGGGTTATGGCCAATTTGTACAGTCGCATGCATCGGGATCATCACCCTCGGTTGCTGGGCTGGATGCAGCGATATTTGTGGTGTATAGTGCGGTGGAATGCTGTAGAACGTATCACCGTTATGGTGCACACTCCCCGATTTCGAGGGGTGTGCACTGTCCCGTATTTACATATAACGTATGATGCGATATATTGTCATCAAGATGACGAAACTAATGAAGAAATACGACAAAACCCAAGTTGTTTTGAGCATTGTAACATGGAATACGTAATACAGAATCGACCCAAACAGGAACGAAAATACCAGGTATAGAAACAAGAACCGTCTTGAGAATTCTCCAATACGCCTTTCGATTCGTTCGTCGGTTGGGTCCGTATACGGCCCTCCGTCGAATCCCTTAGCTCGCTTGAAATATTTCCAGCCAGTCCTCAAAAGAAAGCTGGTCACAGAGTACAGAATGAACATTTCAAGAAAAGCCATCAATCTTGAGCGGGCATCAGGATTAGTTGCTATAGCGATGATCCCGAACGCTATAAAAGGGTAAATGAATTCACGGATCCAAAACTGAACACGGTCGTTGGGTACCTGATTCATATTCGATGCCAAATTCGCTCACTCCTCCACCAGTTCAAAAATATCCTCCACTCTCTTGCCGAAGTACCGAGCAATTTTGAGCGATAATTCCAGACTTGGATTGTACTTGCCCGTTTCGATAGCAATAACGGTCTGACGAGTAATTTTCAAATCCTTGGCAAACTGAATTTGTGTAATGCCTAACTCATTTCGAAGCTCCCTTATGATGTTTCTGACCATATACAGACCTGACTTCCTTTTTGGATGTAAAGGTTTATTTACAAGCACATAGTACATCCTCTGCAAACGGGTGTCAACACCTCTTTACAGGAATTTATTACAATTGAGTCCGGGATAACTGCCCTCCGGACGTTTTTGTGTATTTGACGAACCCACCCAACCCTTGTGAAAACGGAAAGGTCATGGATACCCGGCCTTAGAGTGGTCTCGTGCGTCGGATTCGATGCCACCGGTTGCGAGGATTCCACCGCACCCCCTTACCGCAAAGGGCCGCGCTCCTTATCCTCCTTCGCTCGTACACTACGCTCGCTCAGTCCGGTACCGCGCTTAACCCCAAGGTGCAGTGAGCCTCTGGCGCCTGGCGCGGCGGGTTTGCAGCCTCGCGCGGCCCCCAAGGGGGCGCACGAGACCAAGTTTGAGGGAGGGGAACGAGAAAGAATGAAACAACCAATCGTCATCATGAGCCTTTTGGTTCTGGCCGTATTTCTGGAGATTTGCAGCGTATACGTTGCACGCCATGAGGGCCGACATGAATCAACCTTCGGCCAGCCAGTAGGGCCCATATTGCGGCCATGATGACAAGTCGGATCTTCGTAAAGGAGCCAGTCATCATGCCAATACACGTTCAAACGGGTGACTTCGCGAAAATACATCCGGATGCTCTCGTCAACGCAGCCAATGCAAAAGGGAACATGGGAGGCTAGATGGAAAAGTACATCCGTCTGCGTTGAAACAAAGCGAAGTGGGTTGTCCATGCGGCGCTGGATGCGGGGAAGGACAGCGTAATTCGGATGAAGGAACAGCGGTGTTCGATCCATGAAGGATGCCCAAGATGCTGTTTGAACATTGCCCGGCAGACGTGACGTGGGGGGAGTGGAACAGCAAGGGGAATCGGGTGCAAGTGGAGGCGTGGGACGAGTCTGATCTGACAGTTGGCCGCAGGTTCGCGTCCCGATGCGGATGGTCAAGGTGATTCGGACGACACAACGGCGGGTTTTCTGTGGGATGAAAGAGCGAGTGCAGCCGGATGTGGTGGAGCGTTGGATCGCCACCACGTGCAAGAGAAAGGCGGTGTCCACGCGGACAGTGGATCGCGTTGCAGGCGCTCGATGGGATATTGAGAACAACGGGTTCCATGACCTGAAGACGTACTGGAACATGAATCATCCGTTTGTACATCACCCAAGGGCGATCCGGGCATGGCTGGGGATTCTGGTGCTAGCGGTGAATCTGCTGTACGTGTATGTATACGGGCATCTGCACTTTTTGAACCTGGCACATCCCGTTACAGGCGGTTGTAGAGGCGATGAAGGAGCAGATCCGCTGGTGTCCCCCACAAATAGCGCAGCTGCTGTGGAACACCGGGTAGCCACGGGCCCATTTCATACGCCATCCGACACAAATCGTGGGGAAAATTTGTCCTGGTGCTGTGAAAAGTCGATCGAGGCGGAACGGAGTCGACGGCGAGTACGGCTCATACCCAAGGGTGAAAAAACCGCGCACAAGCATGCAGATGGGAGAAAAGATATGTGGGGGCCTAGGATGGCAGCGCTAGTGATTGACAATATGGAATATGTGGCTTATTATGTTCATGTATATGAAGTTAAAGTCAATTTATGCATACGTATGCATTTATTTCGCATACGTATGCAAGGAAAGGACGAGTTATAAAGTGACACGTTTTCTAAAAAAAGGAAAACCTAAGGAAGAAATCAAGCAAGTCGACGAACAGGTTTCTGAGACCGTGAAATCCATTCTGGCGGATATTGAACAGCGCGGGGACGCGGCTGTCCGTGAGCTTTCCGTCAAATTCGACAAATGGGAGCCTGCCAGCTTTCGCCTGTCAAGATTCGAGATTGATGACATTCTTGAAAGCGTTCCACAAAGCACGTTGGACGACATCAAGTTTGCTCAAACGCAGGTTCGTCGTTTTGCTGAAAAGCAACGGGAGGCTCTGCGCGATGTGGAAGTGGAAACTATCCCGGGAGTTGTGCTAGGGCACAGGAATATTCCAGTGAACAGTGTGGGTTGTTACATTCCTGGTGGCCGTTATCCGATGGTTGCCTCAGCACACATGAGTGTGCTGACGGCGAAGGTCGCCGGCGTGAAGCGTGTTGTTGCGTGCACACCTCCTATTAATGGTCAGATTCCGGCAGCAACGATCGCCGCGATGGTATTGGCAGGAGCCGACGAAATTTATGTATTGGGAGGTGTTCAGGCCATTGGAGCCATGGCATTGGGTACCGAAACTATCGCTCCTGTCGACATGCTCGTAGGTCCCGGAAATGCCTTTGTGGCCGAAGCGAAACGTCAACTTTACGGACGAGTCGGTATTGATTTGTTCGCGGGTCCGACTGAGATCCTTGTCATTGCCGATGAGACGGCCGATGCAGAAATGGTCGCATGCGATTTGTTAGGTCAGTCGGAACACGGTCCGACTTCTCCGGCTGCCCTGATTACTACCTCAGAACAGCTAGCCGTAGACACGTTGGCGGAGATTGAAAAGCAATTGAAGACGTTGGAAACCGCCGATGTCGCGCGGCAAGCCTGGGAAAACAACGGCATCATCATCCTGGTTGACAGTCTCGAAGAGGCAGTGACCGAGGCGGACAAGTTGGCGTACGAGCACGTGGAGGTGTTGACGAAAGAGCCTCGCTATTTCCTGGAACATCTGACGAATTACGGAGCGTTGTTCCTCGGGCCAGAGACGAATGTGGCGTATGGCGACAAGGTCATTGGCACGAACCACATTCTCCCTACGAAAGGGGCCGCACGTTACACAGGTGGGTTGTGGGTAGGTAAGTTCCTAAAGACGTGTACCTATCAGCAGTGCACTCCCGAAGCGAGCGCATTTGTCGGTGAATATGCCGCACGATTGTGCGACTTAGAGAACTTTGCGGGACACAGGGAACAGGCACTGCTTCGGGTACGCCGTTACGGAAAGGCGGCTGCAACCAGTAGGTAGGATGGTGACCGGTGATGGATCGACCAAAGCCAACTAAGCCGAACCAGTTGAAAAGTAGGGGTGTCGGTCATAAGCGGGTGACCACTTCCGACATAGCTCGTGTTCTCGGCATCAACCAGTCGACGGTTTCGAGAGCTCTCAGTAACGGCTCCGTTTCGCCGGAAAAACGGGAGCTGATCTTGCGGACTGCGAAGGAGATGGGCTACCGACCAAACAGCATTGCGCGAGGACTCATAACGGGCCGTTCTCGGATGATAGGGCTGGTTACCACCGATATCAAAAACCCTTTTTATCCGGAAGTCATTGAGCGGTTCACCAATGTACTTCGGGAGCTCGGGTTTCATGTCCTGTTTGTGAATTCGGCGGGGGATGATATTGACCATGACGATATCGCACCGCTTGTTGAGTATGAGGTGGAAGGCGTCATTGCGGTTTCCGCACGCCTTTCCTCCTCACTAGTCACGCGCATCCAAGACTACGGTATCCCGATAGTTCTGTTCAACCGGTACATTCGTGATGCACCTTGTTCGGCGGTGAGTTGCGATAACGTTCGCGGTGGTCAAATTGTCGCCGAGTTATTCATTCGTACGGCCCATACGAAGCTCGCTTTCGTATCAGGTACAGTGAACACGTCAACCAGCATTGATCGCGAACGTGGTTTTCGCAGCGCGTTGGCTGACGCCGGGTGTCCAGGACCGGTGGTGGTTTGCGGAAATTACACCTACGAGGGCGGGTATAATGCAGCACTGCAACTATTTGACATGGACGAGCGGCCGGATGGCGTCTTTTGTGCCAACGACATCATGGCGTTAGGGGTACTGGATGCGGCTCGGTCCTTAGGTATCAAGGTTCCGGAGGAAGTTTCCGTAGTGGGCTTTGACGACATCTCCTTGGCTTCGTGGAAAGCGTATTCACTGACGACCGTTCGCCAGCCTGTCACCGCAATGATTGAGAGGACCGTGGACAAGCTGCTGAATGAAATCGACGGGGCTAGCACGGAATCGCGCATCGACTTCATTCCAGGAGAGCTAGTCGTCAGAAGCACGGTGGCCGACAAAAGGAAAATGTGTAGCAGTTGACTCAGTCAATATGAGACAAAAATTGACGAAATCGGGGTGTTTCCATGAGCGGAAAGGTCACGAGAATCCGATGGATCATTATGTTTCTGGTCTTTCTTATCAGCACCGTGAGTTATCTTGACCGTACGAACTTGTCTGTGGCGGCTCCTGTGATTTCAAAGCAGTTTGACCTGACACCTGTGCAGCTTGGGCTGATTCTAAGCGCGTTTTCCTGGGCCTATGCCATTGCTCAAATTCCTGCCGGCATGGTGGCTAATTGGCTTAAGCCAAGGCGGACCTATTTTTACGGACTCTGGGCTTGGTGCATCCTGCTCGTCTTGACGACCACTGCGAGTTCATACGCGGCGTGGATCATTTTTCGGATTCCATTCGGGCTGGTCGAGGCCGTTACGTGGCCTGCGGCATCCGTGCTGCTGAGTCGTTGGTTTCCTCGCGTGGAATACTCACAAGCCATGTCACTACAAAACTTGGGGCTTGTGATTGGGGCAGCAGTTGCTCCACCGATTGTAACGCTCATTCTTGTTCACTGGGGTTGGCAGATGGCGTTCATCATTACTGGATTGATTGCTGGGATTCTTGGAACGGTGTTCTACTGGTATGCAAAAGACGATCCCGAAGATCATCCACACGTGTCGAAAGAGGAACTCGACTGGATTCGCCGCGATCAAGTACAGATTTCCAACAATCGAGCTCCCAAAGGGTTGTACAAGGTTCTTGTCTGCAGGCCATCACTGTGGGCGGTCGGAATTACGAATTTCGGGTTAGACTTTATTAACTTTATGTTCTTGACTTGGTATCCATCTTATCTGACGACCAAATACCATATGTCGCTAAACAAGATGGGCGTGATGGCGATGGAGCCGTACGTGTTTGGGCTAATCACTGTGCTCGGTTCCGGGGCCATTGTCCGACGCATGACGAACCGGGGAGTAGACTCAGTTATAGCTCGCAGAATCGTGATCTCACTTGGGCTCGTCTTGGGAACCGTGGCATTGTTTGTCACCTCGTACGTCGCCAACATGTACATCTCGGTCACGGCGATGTCACTGGGATATGCGTTTGTCATGTCCATTCTGGGCCCGATGTGGTCGACGGCCGCAGAGGTTGGTGGCCAGCAAGGTGCTGGCTTCTCAAGCGGATTCGTGAACTTCATCGGTAACATTGGTGGAATTCTCTCTCCCATTTTGATGGGTTTTGTTCTACAGAAATTTAGTTCGTTCACACCGGCTATATTCGTAGCCTCCGGCGTCACACTGGCCTGCGCGTTGGCGTTCCTGTTGCTTTATCGGGTTCATGCCGATCGGGCTTCCGTCGCACAATTCCTCGTTGGTCGCGTTACGGACATGTAGGATCAATAAATTGTAATTAGATCCATTATGTGATATAGGTGGGGTGCTGAATGAGAATAGGGCTGCTAGGGCTGGGAACGATGGGCAGTCAATTTGCCACAGTCTTTCTCGAACACGGGTATTATGTGATTGGTGTGGAACCCGACGAAAATCAGCGTCAGCGGGCGGAGGCACAAATCCGACAGGGACTCCGCACGCTCGGCAACTCAGACAACGAGTGCACAGAAAAAATGAAAGGTTTTTTCGTTACAAGGAAAATACAGGCGCTAGCCGAAGCCGAATTCATCCTGGAAGCGGTGCCGGAAGACCTATCCCTGAAGAGGGAAGTCATGCGTACAGTCAGTCACATTAACCCGAACGCCATTTTGTCTTCCAATACATCGGCGTTTTCCATGAAGGAAGTGTTTACTCTTGCGCACAACCGGGAGCGTACCATCGGAACCCATTGGTTCAACCCGCCTCATCTCGTCCCGGGAGTCGAAGTTATCGCGGGCCCAGATACGTCTGAAGAAACATTGTGCCGGACGTGTCAGCTGTTAAAGGAAGTTTCCAAAATACCCGTTCAAGTTGCTGACTACCCCGGTTTTGTCGTCAATCGCATTCAGATGGCAATGGTACAAGAGGCCATTCGCTGTGTAGAAGAGGGTATCGTTCCGGCAGAGCAGTTGGACTTACTCGTGCGAGCGACACTGGGCTTCCGTCTCGTAGAATTCGGTCCACTGACCGTGGCTGATTGGGCAGGACTGGATGTTTACGAAAACATCTTCAATTATTTGACTGAAAAACTGGGTAAGCGTTTCGAGTGCCCTCGACTTCTAAAGGAAGAAGTCGATCAAGGGCGATTCGGCGTAAAGTCAGGAGCTGGATTCTTTCAATACGCAGAAGACTTTGCGTCCCTCTTGGCCACACGTGACCAGGCGTTGAACAAACAACGTCAGGTTTGGGAGGGAGATGGATGTCGGAGCTGAAATCTACACATCCCCGCATCGCTCTGGTCGTTGGTGGTAGGCAAGGCATTGGCAAGACCATAGCGAATGTCCTCGCGAAACGGGGGTACACAGTGATTGCTACATCCCGCGCGCCAGTCCACGACAAAGACCGAGATCACTGCCCGTATCAACTTGAGACGCTGGACGTGACAGATTTGGATTCGGTCAACCGATTGGTGACGAAAATTGCATTGGAATATCCATATTTGAACGTACTCGTTAACAATGCTGGCATTGCCGGCCCCACGGCTCCGATCGACGAGATTGCGGATGATGAATGGGAGCAGGTGTTTCGAGTCAACGTGCAGGGCGTCTTCCGTATGTGTAAAAGTGTTCTTGCTCTGATGGAGCGATCGATGAAGCCGAGGCGGATTATCAACATTGCTTCGATGACGGGCAAACGTCCCCTGTACCACCGCGTGCCATATGCTGCAAGCAAGATGGCGCTTATTGGCTTGACACGCTCCTTGGCTCTGGAACTTGGAAGCCGAGAGATCACGGTGAACAGTGTCAGCCCCGGCTACGTCGAAGGCTCTCGCATTCAGGCTGTCATCGAGAGTCAGGCCCGTGCCCGCGGTATCGATCCTGCTCAGGTCTCCGAGTCATTCTTGGCCCAAAGTCCACTCCACCGTTTTGTCTCTCCCGACTCGGTGGCGCACTTGGTAGCGTTTCTGGCGTCCGAGGAAGCGGAGGACATCACAGGTGCAGATTTTGGTGTAACCACAGGCGTTTGGATGGACTGAATAGAACTGAATAGAAGAGATGGAGGTAATCCTCTATGGCAACTAAGTATGAAATTCCAACATATGGTCATTTCGTAGATGGGGAATGGGAGCCTGCCGACAGTACTATCCCGGTTTACGACAAGTATACCGAAAAAGAAATCGGGCGCATCGGTGATGCGACGCGTGAGGAGGTTTCGCGCGCAGTCGCAAATGCACTAGACACCTTTCAGCAGATTCTCCTGTCGCCGAGGGAGCGCTACGAGATTTTGATGCGGGCGGCGGCCATCTTCAAGGAGCGGAAGGAGGATTTTGTACAAACCATTGTCAGCGAGTCCGGAAAGGTGATAAAAGACGCTCGGGCAGAGGTGGAGAGGGGGATTCAGACGCTGATTGCCGCGGCAGAGGAGTCGAAGCGAATCGCCGGACGCGGTATCCCCCTGGCCCAGTCAAAGAGCGACGGTAAATTGGCCTTCACCCTGAGAATGCCTGTCGGCGTCATCGGCGCCATCACGCCGTTCAACTTTCCCTTCAACCTGGTCATGCACAAACTGGCACCAGCGATCGCCGCGGGAAACACCGTGGTGTTGAAACCGGCTGAGAAGACGCCGCTCACTGCGTGCAAGATGGTAGATGTACTGATTGAGGCAGGGCTACCAAAGGGGGTTGTCAATGTCGTCAACGGCACCGGTGCCACAGCCGGTCTGTACCTATTGCAAGATGATCGAATCGCTATGTTCACATTCACTGGCAGCCCCGCCGTTGGCCAGCACGTTAAGCGGGTCACGGGAATCCGCAAGGTGACGTTGGAACTGGGAAACAACTCACCAAACATCGTGCATAAAGATGTGGCCGATCTGAATCGGGCGGTCCAGTTGTGTGTCACGCGTGGATACTCAAACGCCGGGCAGGCCTGCATTTCCGTGCAGCGAATTTATGTGCACCGAGACATCTACGATGAATTCTTACGGCGGAGCGTGGAGCTCACCAAGTCCTTGCGGGTGGGCAATCCACGGGATCCAGAGACAGACGTCGGTCCCTTGATTTCGGAGCGGGAAGCGGCGCGGGTGGAGTCGTGGATTGAGGAAGCGAGAGCCGGTGGGGCGCAGGTTGTCTGTGGCGGCACACGTGACGGTGCACTGTTTTATCCTACCATCCTGACCAACGTCACGTCTGACATGAAAGTCGTGTGTGAAGAGGTATTTGCACCGGTCATTTCGATCACGCCTTATGACGATATTGACCAGGTATTCCGGTGGGTAAACGACACACGCTTTGGCTTACAGGTAGGTGTCTTCACTTCCGATTTGCAGCTGGCCATGCGGGCGGCACGAGAACTCCGATTTGGTGGCGTGATCATAAACGATGTGTCAACCTATCGGGCGGATGTCATGCCGTACGGGGGCGTCAAGGACAGCGGGGTCGGTAAGGAGGGACCCCGTTATGCCATCGAGGAAATGACGGATGAACGTCTCGTTGTGATTGATCTAGCCTAATACCTTCATTTAGGGTGGGAGAGAAGACAGATGAACCACGTCTGGGAATTTTGGGCGACTAAGCAGATTGTCTTCGGTGTTGGATCTATACAGCGCCTGCGTGACATCCTGAATCAATTCAACGCCCGGAGTGTACTTGTCATCACGGATCCGGGCGTTTGCCGAGCAGGCATTTTGGATAGCGTCTTGGCCGTGATTGAGCGGGAAAAATACGTTGTCTCGGTCTACGATAAGGTGGTGCCGGAGCCGCCGGTTGCCACTGCCTGTGAATGTTATGAGTACGCAAAGTCGGAGTGTGACCCCGACGTCATTATCGGGCTAGGCGGTGGCAGCAGCATCGATCTCGCTAAGGTTACGGCGCTGCTGTTGGCGCATGGAGGGCATCCATCGGATTATTTTGGTGAAAATAGGGTGCCTGCTTCGATTACACCGCTGATTGCCATACCGACCACGGCTGGAACTGGCTCTGAGGTGACGCCAGTGGCGGTTCTGACCGACGTGGAGAACAATTTGAAAGTTGGTATTTCCGATAATCACCTGCGGCCAGAGGTGGCCTTGCTCGATCCTGAGTTGACGTTGCGGCTGCCCAAGTACGTGACGGCGTGCTCAGGAATTGATGCATTGGCGCACGCGATTGAGGCATATACTGCGAAAAGTTATCAGTACGTCGAGGTGGAGGGGCCCATCCTTTTCCAAGGAGCGTTGCCCATCTCGGACGCGCTGGCAAGGCATGCGATTGAGTTGATTGCTGAAAACTTACCCATCGCAGTACACCAAGGCAGCAATCTCAAGGCGCGGTCGAACATGCTGCTGGCGAGCACGCTGGCCGGGATGGCATTTTCCAACGCGGGTACGGCCTTGGCGCATGCACTTGCCTATCCCATCGGCGGCCTCGTTAAGTCTCCGCATGGGGAAGTAACCGGCCTGCTGTTACCGTATGTGATGGAGTTCAATGCAACAGTGGCCGCGAACAAATTACAGAAAGTAGCCGGCTATCTAGGCGCTCGCACGGTGGGGCTGGATGCGACTGAAGCGGCCTTGGCTGCACCAAGAACTGTGTTGAAGCTGGTCGAAACCATTGGGCTCCCGACCCATCTATCTCAAATAGGTATTCAGGAAACCGATTTAGCGGAAATCGCTGAAAAGACCTTAGAAATATCCAGGCTTGTTCGCAACAATCCACGGGTGCCGACCAAGGACGAATTGATAGAATTGGTCCGTAAGGCCCTGTGATGACTTGGTATGAAAGATTGGCGGGATGAGTACTGTTAGAGTCTAAGATAGTGGTGTGAATTGCGAGGCTGCCAAATTGACAGCAAAGCCATCTGAGAGTGTGGATCGACACTCAGTGTTCTACCGGCAAGCGCGATGTCTGTCGATGCCCTGAAGCGTCTCGGTGTGAAAACTTCCACCCAAGATCATGGAACTCAAGGGTCGACGGTGCAGTGACAATGGAAATCGAAGACTGTGGAGTAGCCCCACCACAAGTGGGGCTTTCGGCCATGTAGTCCAATCTTGAACCTACAAACCCGTGCCGTTACATGGGTGCTGTCAGATGCTGCCTTGCCCCTGCAAGGTACGCTTTACGCGTTTGCTTCCGATAGGTGCGTGGTTTCCGCTGGCCCGGCTCCCGCACTACATGTAGAACATCAATCATCTTCTCCAGATTCTCGCGAGCCTCATTCACCAAGGACGGATCCGTGGTAGGCAATGTTCGCAGGAGCGCAGGTTCCAGCAGCAGCTTGCCTTGGTTCGCGGTTGTCTGCGCCTATGTCCTGGACAAGGTGACTGGAGAGGAGCCAGGCGCAAACGTGACGAAAGACTCGAGGAGCACTTGGCTGAGCGTGATAAGGTATTCATGGAGACTCTACGCACGTTGCAGGAGGAGTTGTGGCCAAGCAACAGAAAAAACGCAAAGGTCCCTTCATATGGATTAGAAGGAATTGATGTGCGTTTTTGAGTCGTCCGGGGACTTCCTGTTTGATGTGACAGGCTGGCCGGTGATAGATGTGTGTGGAGAAGGTGCAAGCGTCAACCACCCCACGGCTAACGCCGGTGGGCTTGCGATGAGCAAGCCCTGGATTGACCAGGCCGCATGAGCGGGAATAGCCACTCATGCAGGCGTTATTGAACGTGTAAATCTGAAAAGAGTCTTGATCAGAGAGCGGAATCCACATTGAGGGATAGGATTCCGCTCTTTTTTTGTCGGAGACCACGAGCCATTGAAAAACAAGAGGGAGGCCGATATTTGCTGGGAGG
>NZ_BCRP01000036.1 GCF_001552655.1 Alicyclobacillus kakegawensis NBRC 103104
TGTGATTACCACATACTGGAATGTGAACGCCTATCGCATTGATCTGTTCACCCAGGGCGAATTGGAAGTGACTTCCATCCAGGTGGAGCGGGCGGAAGATAAAGTTCCCAAAGCAACCTATTTCGGTATTTGGCATAAACTGGATGGTACATCCGTCCCTGCGTATGTGGATGCTTGTTTCATTGACCCGGTAGAGCCTGATGTGGATGCGATTCTTCGCGCGGGGTGGCACACGTGGAGAATCGGGTTGATAGAGGCAGACTAAACTTTAACGTTCAAACTTTAAACTTTAACCTTCAAACTTTAAACTTCCCGCCCGAAAAAAGACCCCCGCCGGAATCATTCCAGCGGGGTGCGATATGGGTATCCTGCGCTACTATTCGGTATGAGATGGAATTGGCTCCAACAGTCTACCACATCTGCCTGCGAATCTGCTAGAATAAAGTCGAACGGGACGCCCCCAGCGTCCCGCTCAAAACCAACATATTCCCTTCTGCAATCCCAAGTATAGCAGATTCGTGGATGTTCGTCCACCCTTCCCGATGCGGGAAAATGTGCTATACTCGGGCTGGGGGAACCGGTGGGACAAGCCGGTTTTGGGGTTGCAAAGGGATTGAAGCGAGGTATAGGGGCATGGCCACCAAACGGACAAGCCGGGGGAAGGGGTCCCCCCGGCCCTCCAACCCAATGGGCACGGTCGCGCAGCGCCGGGCCGTGCATCGTGATCCATCGACCTGGACCCAGGAACAACGCGAAATGGTCCGGGCCTACCTTCGCGCGCACCCCTACGATGGGTCCTGGGCCGATTTTCAGGGCCGCCGCGAATCGGGCAAACCCCGGTTCCAAGATACCCCATTGAACGAAAGCCGCAGAAACTTACGCGAAAAACTCGCCCTTTTGGAACTCAAGCGTGATGCAGGCATTCTCACCAAACGAGAGTACGAGCGTCAATACGGGGCCATGAAAGACCTGCAAGTTTTAACCCATAAAATCTATACGTCCAAAAAACCCAAACGCCGCCCAGGAGACACCGACGCCCAATACAATGAGCGTGTGGCCCGTTTTTTGCGTGAACGGCAGGAATGGGAGCGGCAAGCATCGCAGGCTTATCAAAAACTCCGGTCGGTCGGCGCTGAATGGAACCCGGAGCGTGGGCGGTATTCCCCAGGGCGTGAGCTTCCGCGCGAAAAGCGGCTGGTGATGACGAATCAGGAACGCCGGGAGTACGAAAAACGTGAGGCGGAACTCGACCGCTTCTGGGAGGTTTTTTATCATGGCTGAGGCGACGAAAAAGCGCCCGCGCCGCCGCAAAACGTACCGGGTTGACGAACTTCCGTTTGAGACGCGGTATTCTAAACCGCAACCGACGATAAAAGAACGGAAACCCCGCGCCAAAAAGCCGAAAAAGCCGTGGACGGGCCGGTTTGTCGCCTTTGACGGTGAAGGCTGGGACGGCAAGTATACGCTGGTGCAGATGTCCGGCGAGGACACGCTGTATTCCCCCGAGGGGGTGGGCACGCGGGATATCCTGCACTATTTGATGGATCGGGCGCGGGCCAACAACGCATTGGTCGGATACGGGTTGTCCTATGACTTTGAAAATATTCTGCGGGACGTTCCCGATAGCGATTATGTGGCTATGGTCGATGCGGGGGCGGAGATCGATTTTGAGGGGTATTTGTTGTCCTATATTCCCCGAAAGATGCTCACGATTGGGCAGGAGCTACCGAGCGGCAAAAAGCGCACCGTGCAACTTGTGGACGTCCTTGGCTTTTTTCAGTCCAGTTTTATTGGCGCGCTGGAGAAGTGGCAGATTGACGTGCCAGACATCATTCGGAAAGGCAAGACCGGGCGCGGCGAGTTTACCGAGGCCGACCTTGATTTTGTCGAACAGTACAACCGCTACGAACTGTTGTATCTGGTTAAGCTGATGGAAGCTCTGCGGGAAGCGGATCAAATGGCCTGGGATGCGATTGGCCTTCAAGCGAATCACTCTCCGCGCATTTGGTATGGGCCGGGCAGTCGCGCCGCGAACTTCTTACAACAGACCCGATGGAAAGAGGAACACCCGCCGCTTCACATTCCTGATGAGACGCCTGAATGGGCGCGGGAATCCTTAATCCCCAGGCATTTGGTCGAACAAATGGCGGATTGGCTCCTGCAAACGGAACGGGAAAAGCAGGGGCTCAAACGCGATATCGTATCGGACATTGTTTCGCATGGGGGGATTCGTCCGCCTCATAGCGGACAAGCCTACGCAACGGAGTATCAGGAGTCCGTTCCTCCCTCCATTCATCGAAAAATCCGCAAGAAGGACGGTCTTGCTCTGGATGAGATGGCGACCACGTTGGGGATGACCGTTCGTGAACTGCTGGACGCGTTATCCGGGTACGAGCCGCCTGTGCACCTATCGTCGCGAGACTTTGAGCGGGAAGCCCGGCAGTCGTTGCTCGCAACAGCGACCCAGGACACGTATGCGGATTGCTTTGCCGCTGCGTACTACGGGGGGCGGATTGAATCTTCCTTTATTGGCGAGTTTGATGGCCCTCTCTATGGGTACGATATTCAGTCCGCGTACCCCTATGCGTTCTCGCTGTTGCCCGCTTGGACGGCGGACGGGCTCGAATGGGTGGATGGATTGGACCCAAAAAACCGCATGGGGTGCTACTATGTGCGCTGGTGGTTGCCGGACGGCGCGAATTTTTATCCGTTTCCGTACCGCTCGAACAATGGGAACGTGTTTTTCCCGCCGAATGGCGAGGGCTGGGTGATGAGCCCGGAAGTGTACTCCGCGTCCTTACACTGGCCCGTTTCGTCCGCCGATTATTACGACCTGAACGTGCAAGGCGTGCAAGTCATAGGCGGATTGGTGCTTAAGGGTACGGAAGGCGCGGGGGACGGCACGTACCGCCTGCCGAACGTGTGCACCTCGGCGCAAAAGCTCTTGGAGATGGCAGGCGTCCGGCTCCAAGCGAAACACGCGGGACAACCGCACGAAAAGGCGCTGAAATTGGTGATTAACAGCGTCTATGGCAAAACCATACAACAGGTCGGCGCGCATAAATTTTTGCACACCTTTGCGGCGAGTTGGATTACCAGTGTTTGCAGGGCAATGGCTTATGCGGCGGTCGGGCCGGACTGGGACAAGCAAGTGATCTCCTTTATGACGGACGGGATTTTAAGCCGGAAACCCTTGGACGTGCCGCGCGGGAACGAACTCGGGTCCTGGGAAGTGACCGAGTATGAACATGCGATCCAACTTCTTCCCGGTGTCTATCGACTGACGGAAGTCGGCGGCAAAGTCAAACGCAAATACCGGGGCGTCTCGAAGGATATCGACTATCAAGAGGCACTTGCTCTCTGGCGTCGAGGCGAACCCTATCCCGTCAACGTTCGGGTCTTTGTGACCCGCTCTCTGGCCCTGCACCAAAAAAACGCCTACGGCGATAAGCGTTTCCGTTTCGTCGAAGTGAAACGCGACGAAAACTTTAGTCTCCGAAGTAAACGGGAGGTGCCCAAACATGATAAACGAGAGGAAAAAGCCGTGTGGTATCCCGCCAAAACCGCCCCCCTGGGGGAACCATCTACCGCGTATCGGTTGGATTTGGACACAGCCGAACTCGACTATGACGTGACGACCTCGCAAGAGGAATTGCTCACGCGCGGATGGACCAGTGCGTTGGAATCCGAGTGCTATGAGTGACCTGGGGAATCCACGGTAAAGGAGGCGATAGCGTGGCGTACACGCTCGATGAGTTGTACGAGTCGCTCAAGGGGTGCCGGAGCCAGAATGGGGAACTTGTCATTCCCGACTTCACCGACGCCGACTACGAGGACCTGTACTACGCGATCTTGGATTCGCTTAAAGATGAGTTTGGGACCAATTATCCGGGGTGGTACAAGATTTGGGCCTATCGATACCACCGCCACCGCCAAAACAATAGCAAGACCTATGAGTTTGCCGACCCGCCCTATGACCTGCCCTTGGAGCAGCAGACCATCCGAAATCAATTGGTCGTGCTGAAGTTCTTCATTGGGCGGCGGTATTGGCATCGGAAAACGTCGATGTACTGGAAAGGGGAGGATGACTATGGGACTGCTGGATAATCTCACCCCGAAAGTCCCGCAGCGGGAACCGCTGCCGAATACGAATGTGCAAACGGCTCCGGCTCAGGTGGAGGACCTGAAATTATCCAAGGCGCTCAAAGAGGCGGCGGGACAAATCCTGGCGCAGATGCTCCTGGAGCGGGCCAGCCAGCAGGAGCAAAAGGTGATTAACACGCAAGGGGTGATGGTGGACCGCCGGGGATACAAGTACCTGTCCGTATTCGTGCTGGACGATGCGCAAGTGACGGCGGACGTCCTGGGCCAGCAGCGGTCGCTGATGCTGCGGGGAATGGATTGGACGGGAATTCTCGTCCCAGACGGGTCCTGGCTGTACTCGGATACGCCCATACTCGGGGTCTGGTGGTGGGCGAACTACATCCCGTTGACCAGTCGCTTGGCATGATAGGGGGTTCTGAGTCGTGGCACTCGCAAAGGGATTGAAGGAAAAACCGGACGAAAACACCGAGGAAAAGGAGCGGAAGAATCGTGGCCGAGGAAACGACGATTCACATTCAGGAGAAGCAGGAACCGACCGAACCCGAAAACAACCCGACCCAGGCCGAGAACGCGGCGCAGGAGGCGCAGGCGGCTCAGGCCGCAGCGGAACAGGCGGCGGAAACGAGCGCAGCGGCGGCGACCGTGGCGGTGGAGACGGCGGAGAGGGCGACGGCAGCGACCGCGAACGTCGAAAGCGAAATCTCCTCGATGAAATCCGTCGTAGACGGGCTGGTCAAGCTGGTGCAGACGCAGCAACAGCGGGTGGAGAATCTGGAGGCGCTTCTGAGCCAGGCAGCGGGGCAACTGGCGGAATCGGCGCAGACGCTGCAGACCACAATGGACCTGTGGCAGGAGCAGATCGGAGCGGTGGACGAGGCCGTGCGCCGGCAAATGGACGCAACGGCGGCGCTGATCAAACTGAGGACCGAAATCCTCGACAAGCTCAAGTAAGCAAACCAACGGGGATCCGGTTTACCGGGGCATTGCCGCCTGCGGTTCCCGAGACCCCCAGGCGGCTCGGGTTCACTTGGGAAAAACCCTTGTCACAAAAAGAGACGGGGGAACTCAAACCCCACCTGTTGCAGGCGTTAAAAATCCTGTTTCGGGGCCTCGATCAAGGCATTACGATGACGAACAAAGACCAAGCGCAGGCATGGATTTGGCAATCTATCGACGACCAAGAGGTCGAAAAGATAGCCGACCATCTGTTGCAGTTGGGCGTGGCCTCCAAGGTGGCCGCGACCGCCATACGCAAGATGACGCGGACCTATCGGGCTCTCGATGTGGGCATTATCACGGTGCCTCGGGCTGTCATGACCTTGCGCTTCTACGCGGAGCACGGCGGGTTTGTCCTGCCGGGACTGGGAGGGATGCAACATGCAGCTTCAAATAAATGACAAAACCTACGATGTGGACGTGCAGGAATTGGCGAATCAATGGGAGCCCCGGATTTTGGAGTGGCTGAATGCTCCCGAAAGCGAGTTTCACCGCTTTGAAGGCGCGATTCGGTCCCTGGGCGGGATGATTTTGGCGTATCTCGCCATGAAACACCCCGAACTCAAGCGTCCGGACGGGGTGGATACCCTCACCCACTTGGTGCGGCTGGCCTTGGCCGGAGCGGTGACGCAACTCGAAAAGCAGCCGATTACGCTCACGGCGAAGGAAGTGCAGGCATCATGATGCAAACCGTCCTAAAATGCGACGTGTGCGGGCGAACCGTGACGCTGCCGAGCACTACGCTGTCCCCGTGGACGCGCATTTCTTTTGGAATTCCCAGTACGACTCCTAGGGCGCAGGGGGTTGAATATCACGATGTGTGCAGTCTGACCTGCGCACAGATGGCGTTGAATCAGTGGTGGGACGCGTGGTACGCGTCCCCCAGCGGTCAAGAGGAAGACGACAGCGGCGTTTCGGAGGCGGGAACCAGTGGAACAACCACGACTGAACCATCGAGTGACCCGGCGCAGACCGATTGAAATTAGCCTGGAGGACCGTTGGGTGGTCATTGGCGCGACGGGCGCAGGGAAAACGACGTTTGTCCGCCGCTTGCTCACCGCCTACTGGCGGGCGGCGGCTCGAAAGCCGGGCCGTCTGCCCATCTACATCCTGGACACGAAAGGGTTCGCGGCCTCTCGGATTGGGCGGGACGATTTTCGGATGTTCTATCGCCCCGGCATTGGGCGATTGCACCGGGACGCGATTCCCCCCAAAATCATCGCCCCCAAGCATGGGCCGGAGTTTATCGTCTGGCAACCGGACCCGGAACAGGTGACGGAAGACCACTACGACGCCTTCTTTATGAGCTTATATCGGTCCGGGGTGCCGAGCTTGACCTACGTGGATGAGCTATCCAGCCTGACCGACAGCAGCGGCAAAAAGTTCCCTCGCTACTATGACATCCTGCTCAAGCAGGGGCGGGGCATCTATCAGGCGCTCATCACGACCACGCAAAGCCCGAGCTACATCCCGCCCAGCGTCATTCGACAAACGACACACATGGTCCGGTTCAGGCTGAATGACACCTATGATTTGCAAAAGATTGCGCGGGTGATGGGCAAGGCGGTTGAGGAAGAACCCCCGGACGAGTTTGGATTCTGGTACCGGGACGCCCGAAAACCCAAGGCAAAGAATCCTCCGGTGTACTACACAGACCTGAGCGAGTTTTTTGGAGACTGACGAAAGCCCGGTCCTCTGGACCGGGTTTTTTACGGAAAAAGTTCCCCGTCTCTTCCCTCGTCTCTTCCCTCTTGACGACCAACATTCCCAGGAATAGGGTGGTTCTGATCGAAAACTCAAAACGGGAGGGGTCCCCGTGAACTTTATCAAGCAGTATTCCATGACGCTGATAGGGCTGCTGATCGCCCTCATCGTTCTCATGGTCCTGCTGCGGCTTCTATCGAAAGCGCCTGTGATCGGGAAGGTAGCCGCAGAAGCGCAGAATCTCGCGAAGGAAGGAACGCTGTAATCCGCAAAAGGGTCAAAGGGGGGTATCCAGCATGGCGACCACGTCCCAGCAACAGCAGCAACAGCAGCAACAGCAGCAGATACGGCAACAAAACCTGCAATTTATGAAATACAGTTTTCGGCAGTGGATGCGGGCGGACGCGCAAAACGGGACGGATTTTCAGCCGGGAGGAAATACCAAAAACTTCCTGGCACCGATTACCGAAGGCGCGTTTGCCGAGAAAATCATTGTCCGGTTTACAGGCAACGTGAACTATCAGCCGGCGTCCTCGGACCCGGTAGCCACTCCCACGGCGGCGGCGCCTTATAGTTTGTTCAAGAATATCCAGATTACGTTTGGCAACACGCTCATCGACGTGCATCCCTATATCGCGCACCTGATTGACAGGATGCGCGGGTATCTGCGCCAATATCCGGGCCAGGAACTGGGCTATAGCGTGAGCAATATCCAGAACCTGATTGCCCAGGACCTGACTCTGAATGAAGGCGACAACCCGCTGAAATTCGACATCCAAATTCCGCTCAATACGGTGCATCCGTTGTCGGTGGCCGGACTGATACCCATTATGGGCACCGGAACACGGCTTCAAATCAACGTCACGCCCGCGCCCGCGATAGTCGGAAAAGACCCGCTGGACAACGTGATTGACACGAACGGGACCGTGACCGTGACTGGGACGATTGACGTGATCATTGTGTACCGGGACTACAAAAGTTTCTGGACCCGGAACTACTTGCAGCCGAACTTGGACGCGAACTTTGTTCCGTCAATCCAATGGATTCAGACGCAGGAACTCAACCCACTTACCGCAGGGACGCCGATGTACCAACGTATCGAAAACCCGTATGAGTTCGCGTTGATTTTGAGTGTCGTGATTGACGGGCAAAGCTCGGGCACGTTCTGTTCTGCGGATAACTTGCAACTCTTTGAGATCGATCGGGCGCAGAATACGAGCAGCCTGCTGCGCAAGTGGGACGCGACGACCGGGGGAATGCAAGATTACTACCAATACGTGCGGGAGCAGTTTGGGCAGGACCTGCCGGAGGGTGTGACGGTATTTGCCGCACCCACAGAAAATACGTCCGACCCGTCTTTGCTCGATGGCGTCAATTATCTCAACGTAACCGCCAACGGATTCCCGGCGGCGCGCCTGGGCTGGCAAGTCGGAGCGGTGGGCAGCGTGACCACCCCGCGCGTGGAGACCTATGGCGTGATTCTCAATCGCGCGGGCTTGACGATAGCCGGCTAAAGGGGGAGAGGGGGGCGTGAAAGTGGCGAGTGTTTCCCTGAAAGGCCTGGGCGCGATGGCGGTGCTGGCCGTCACCTGGGTCAACCATACCCTATCCCCGTTGTTTTGGGTGCTCTTGGCCCTGGTCGCGGTGGACCTTCTCTTGAACATTCATCAGGAGACCAAGCAGTTACAAAAGCTCGGCAGCGCCTTCTTTGCGTTGGGTATCCCTACGTTTATCAGCGACAATGCCGGGCAGATTCTGAACCCAGAAATTTTAAAGGCTCTGGTGTGCCTCCTGTGCCTGGGGTACGTGTGGGTGCTCACCCCCCAGGTCCTGGCCTGGCTGTCCAAGGTGGTGCCGAAAGCCGAGCAGCCTGCACTCTCTTCTCTGGAACAGCAGGCGGTGGAGGCCATAGTCCAAAAGGCGGTCGCGCAGTTGCGCGCCTCGGATGCACAGGCCGCGCAGGGGGCCGAGCCAACCGTGCAGCAAATCGAGCAGTCGGCGCAAGAGGCGGCGATTGGGCCGGAGACCCCCGCGCAAAAGGGGTGAGCGCATGAGCAGCCTACTCCTGATTCTGACTGGGGCGTTGCTCATCTGGCTGTCCGCCACCGGGCGGCTGGCGGCGTTTTTGGCGACCATCTTTGCCCCGCAAAAGGTGGCGGTCCAAAGTGGATGAGAGCTATCAGGTGGTGCAGTCGTATCTCGCCCAGGTCGATGCGCCGGGGAATGCACAGGCCCAGGATGCAGGTGCGCAGGATGCGCAAGGCCGTGAGGGAGGGGCCAATCAAGCCGAGCGGCCAGAGGATGTCGTGATTGACGCGCAGGCGATGGAGGGCGAGCTTGAATCGGCGGAGCCGATGGGGGATGCGATTCGGATTTGGCCGGGCGGTCTGCCTGTCATGCCAAAAGTTCGGCTGCCGCGCCTGTCCGATCTCCCCACACCGGGCGGAATCGGCCTGCTCCTGTTCGTGATTGGATTTATCCTGTTCGCCGTCACGCCAGGAAAGGGTGGCCTGTCAAGGCTCTCCCTGGTGTGGGGGAGTCTGCTTGGAACCGTGACCTATGACGCAAACGGGGGACAAACCAGTGGGGGCGGCTCCACCTGGTCCAGCGACGAGAGTACGAGCAGCGCCACGGTGATTCCGCTGACGACAGGAGGGTCGCCCGTATGACGGTTTCCAATGGAGAGAGCCAAAACCAGTCGGTGAACCTGACGATCTCCCCCGTCGGGTGGCTGATTCTGCTCCTGCTGCTCTACTACTGGGCGCATTCGCGCACCGGATATCGCCTGATTTACTATGCGCTGGTGCTCATTCTGGTGTTCCTACTCGTGCAAAACGGGGACACGATTCAGCGCGTGATGATCAAAGGGGAGGTGCAAGCCTCATGAAACAGGTGTTTTGGTACATGTTTGTGCTGATTCTGGTGCTGATTTTGGTGGCCTACTACAAGGGCACGACCCAAGATATCCAAACGGGCGGCAGCGCGCTGCAAAAGCTCATTCTGACCCTGCAGGGTCGGAATAGCCAGGGCAACTTCGCGTCTTATCCTGGGGGGTCATGATGTATGCGCGGCCTCATTCCATGGCTGCTGGGGAGTGACGCCATTCCTCAGCCGGCGGAAATTCAGCCCCATCTTGTCCGCTCTCCGTCCGTTTGGGCGATGGAAGGCGACAAGGCGGTGGGGATTTACGACCCGGACCAGACGGCGGCGGCCTTCCTTGCTCCGATTATCGGGTACAACGTGCCCGACATCGTGCGCACGTATGGCACCCTGCCCCCTGGCGTGGTAGCGGGTGGCGCGCCGAACGTGCTGGACGTGAACGCCGTTGGGGGGTGCTGACACATGGCGTGGTTTGACGACAACGGAAACAACAAACTGCCGATGATGATCGCCATAGGTGCGGGCCTGGGCGTCCTGTCCCTTCTCGTGTTCCGCTCGTCCGGCGGATCCTCGTCCTCGATGGATACGTCCGACACGATGTATGGGATGATCGTCGGCGGGACGATGTTCATTCCGACCAGTGAAACCATCATCGACTACGGGACGGGCAACAACTACGCCGACAGTGGCAGCGTGACGAACACCACGACGACGACGACCACCGACAGCAATAACACGGTGGGCAGCGGCACGACCGTAACCGTCACGCCTCCGGCGACGAGCGAGCCGCCTCCGCAATCGGACAGCGGCTCAGGCCAGGGGACGCAATCGCCCCCGCCTTCGACCAGCAACCCAAAACCGCCGAGCACGACGACGAGCAAGCCGCCTAGCACGACGACGACGAAAACGACGACCACGAAAACGACGACCACCTACAAGTACGTGCCGAAAGTGTCCACATACACGGTGAAGTCCGGCGACAATCTATGGACCATCGTGTCGAAGGAATACGGCATCCCGAACAGCGGACAGGCCAACTACACCAAGATCGCCAATATCCTGGCCCAGGTGGAGAAGGCCAACCCGCAAATCAAAAACCCGAACCTCATCTATCCGGGCCAGAAAATCAACCTGCCCAAAATCTCGTAGTCGCATGAGGGGGTGCAATCATGGCTGCCAATGCCACGTTCATGAAAATGGCCAAACTCGCCGCCGAAAAAACCGGGCTGCCCGAGCGGTTTCTTGCCGCCTGGATGGCCGCCGAAAATGGCTACATGTGGCCGTCCACGAACAACCCCGGAAATATCTCCTGGAATGGTACCGGGGAGCCGATGGGCCGGGGCGGAATCTGGACCGGAGCGGTGCGCGTCGAGTCCAACCGCGTGGTCGTGTACGACACCCCCGAGCATGGCACCGAAGCGTGGTGCGAACTGATTAACCTCCCCACGCATGCGCACGGGGGGAGCAAAGCGCTGACCGTCGATACCGAGGACCTCAAGGAGGCCTGGGCCAAGGGCGGCGTTGAATTGGCGGCCAAGGTCCTGGGCGAGAGCAATTGGGCCGCCTCGCACTACGATGACGGCGGCGGGCCGGGGTCGCTCATCATCGGCGCGTACCACTCCAGCGTGCTCAATGAATGGTTTGGCTCGACATCGGACAAGTCCTCCGAGGCTGTGCAGGCCGCGCACACGTCTGCATCGGGGACAAGCAAGGCCACGGAGCCCGAGCGCACGACCTACAAAATCAAGCCGGGGGACACGCTTTCCGCAATCGGATTGCGCTTTGGCATTCCCTATAGGGTCCTGGCTCGCTTCAATCACATTGCCAATCCGAACGTGATTCAGGCGGGCGCGACCCTGCGCATTCCCAAAAAGTACAAAATCAAGCCGGGCGACACGCTCTCCCAGATTTGCGTGCGCGAGGGCTACCCGCTCTCGGACGTGAATTGGTTGGCGCAGGTGAACGGGGTCAACCCGAACCTCATCTACGCGGGGCGGACGCTCTACGTGTAAGGAAAGGAGGCAGGCCGGATGGCGGCAGACGTAACCTCGATTGTGTCCCAGGTGGCGTTGGCCTATGGCCTGCCTCCCTGGGTCGCCCTCGATATCATGGCGGTGGAATCGGGCGGCAACCCGAACGCCGTGGGCGATAACGGGACGAGCTTTGGACTGTTTCAGTTGCACAAGGGCGGAGGCCAGGGGGACGGGTATTCCGTCTCGCAACTCCTGGACCCCCTGACCAATGCGCAAATCGCCATACCGCCGATTGCGCGCGCCTATAAAGAGGCGGTTGCGCAAGGACTGTCCGGCTTTCAGGCGCTGGTGTACACCGCCGACCATTCGGGGCACCCCGATGAAGTGGGGTTTATGCCGTCCTCGTATGAGTCTGCGCTATACAAAGCCTATAAGTCAGGGGGCGGGACCGACAATGGGTCGGTGCCGACCGGGACGGCGCTGGATACGAGCCTCACGGGTCTGCAAATGCTTTCCGCTGACGCGCCTCAGGCCTCAAATGACCCGCTCACAGCGTTGGACAACGCCATGCAATTTGAAGGCATCAGCGTTGGAAGTGTGCTGAATCCGGGGGCCTGGCTCGTCAAAAACTTTGACGCCCTGGTGCTGCGGGTCACGCTGTGTTTGGTCGGCATGATTCTGATTTTGGTGGGCCTCTTGAAAGTGATTGGCGGAGGGAGCGCCAGCCAGGGCGCGAACCGCGCTGCGACCATTGCTATGATGGCAAGGTGAGGAGAGCATGTGGATACCGATTTTTACGCAGGACCAAATCAACGCAGGACAAGCCCAGACCTACAACCTGAACACTCCCCAGGGGTGTTCGATTGTCCTTTATAACCAGTCGCCGTACACCGTCCATGTGACCACGTCGAGCGGGCAAAAGGTGGACGAGGTGCCAGGGCATACGACCGTCACCATGCCCTACGAGTCGTGGCAGTCCCTGGTGTTTCAACTGGACCCGACCATTTCGGACGGGCTCCAATTTGACGTGCAGTACGTGGCCGCGCGTCTCGTCAAGGGCACCGTGACCTATCAGCGGGCCAGCAACTATCCGCAGGCAACGAACGTGGTCAATCAATTGGAGGCCATTATCCAGAACCAGATTCAGGCTCTCATCACGAACCAGGAGCTACCCGTCACGACCGGGCAGTCGGGGCTGGCCTCCACCGTCCTAAACGAAACCCTGTCCACGACCGAGGCCGTGACGATTCCGGCGGTGGAAGTGACGCTAAAAGGTGGGCAGCCATTCGGCAGCCCGTGCGCGACCATGACGCTCCAGGTCCCCCCAGGGATGTATGACAGTTTCATCATTTTGCTTACGAGCGCCCTGGGTCAAGACTTTTTGATCAATAGTTTTTTCAATGCCTATCTTCAAGGGGTGCCGATTGCCAGTTACGACATCAACGCGGACGTGGGCGGAACCGCCAACTCCGTATGGATACTCTGCACGAACACGAAAACCCTGCCGACCGATATGGTGCAATTCGACTTAACGACGGCGGGAGTGAGCCAGGCCGAGACCGTGCTGCTGCAGGCGTTTGCGTTTCGGAGCACATATGGGTCGCTCACGCAACCGCAACCGATGACGCCGGAAGTCTGGGACCCCAATTCCTTGGAGTATATCCCCAAAACCCTGGGACTTAGATGGCTCATCGAGTCGGGCACCTTCAAAGAGTCGCAGCCTGCCACGTATCAGGACCCCGTGACCTACGGACACCGAGGGGTCATGATTTTACTCAATATAACGAACATATCCGGCACGTCCAATTACGGGCTCTTGCCTCAAATCAACTATACGGATGCAACGGGCACCTCGTTCGTAATCGCGTCGGCGCAAAACTATGTGAATACGAAAGGGAAGTATATTTTCCTTTTTCATCCCGATGTACCGGAACAAACAACGTCAACCCAACATGGGCACATCACCGAGATGCACCCGTGTTATTTGCCTTCCGGGTACAATATCACCATTTATCACGGCGACCAGGCCACCTACACGTATTCCGCCAGCTTCGTTACGTTGCCCTAGAAGGGAGGACGCGTCCCATGCCCAAAGCGGTGGAGCGCCGCCTAATCCGGCGCATCACGCGAGAGTATGAACGGAAAGGATATAGCGCCAAACGCGCAGGCTATATCGCCAGGGCCACGGTCTATCACGACATTTTCCCCGGCCCGCACCATCACAAGGGGAGGCGTAGACGATGAAAACCAACCGTGCTATACTGTTAAACGCGAACATGTGTTCGGGTGAATGCTCATGAAAATCGAACCTATGGAACTGATTGCGGTCCTGGTGGGCGCGTCCATTGGCGCTCTGGCCGAATACCTCATCCTGAAGCATGCCGGAGTCCGCTAAAAACGGAAAACGGCCCGCATCACGCGGGCCGGGTTTGCTGGGGTCGGTGCCTCGCCCTTAAATTGGGGTCAGGCGAGACACCCGCAAAAGGATCAAAGGGGCAGGGGTAAGCCCCGCCCCATACTCTATACTGTTCCCGTGGGAATTGCAACCGCGAATCATTGGGAACGTTGTCGAATCGTTAGACCACCTGGAAATTGAAGGTGCGATAACCTTTGCGTGTTTTCACGCGATTGACCACAATCGGAATCGTGACCGGCTGGCCGTCCTCGATGAAATCCCCTTGCCCAAACAGCGGAAACAGGTAGTGCTCCACAAAGTCCGCCGCGGCCGCAGAAGCAAAGGCAATATTCTTGCCGTCCTTCAATTTGAACACGACTCGATTTACCTCAAGCTCCGACCCGTCATCCTGCTTCACGGTGGCCGGATGAATGACCGCTCCCGTAACCTCCAAGACCACGCCCACGTAATCATCAATGGATTCGGTCGGTGCGCCCACATAGCTGGTGACGGTCTTCAGGGCTGCAATCTTCTCCGACGCAGATTTGCTGGCCAAATCCCGCAAATCCGTAAATCCAACCAATGCCTTTTGGTCCTCTGACAGCCCCTCTTGGATGGTGATGGCCTTCTCCTGCTCCATGATGCATAACCCCTTTGCCTTG
This sequence comes from Alicyclobacillus kakegawensis NBRC 103104, assembly GCF_001552655.1. Lineage (GTDB taxonomy): Bacteria > Bacillota > Bacilli > Alicyclobacillales > Alicyclobacillaceae > Alicyclobacillus_G > Alicyclobacillus_G kakegawensis. Next base: position 14,715 of record NZ_BCRP01000036.1, read on the forward strand.
AGTTTTGCGGGTGTCCTTTTGTCCCCCCACGGTTCTTATCCTACTACGCTTTCCTACGTGTGTCAACCCCTCTTGCACAATTTCCTACACTGTTGTATGATGTAAGTGAAAGGAGGGCGAGAGATGCCAGGAGGGTATTTGAGCATCCGTATCAGTGAGACCGAAGCAGAGGCTATCGACCGTATCCGAAACAAGCTCAACCGGGACCCGTCGCAAGTCACGAAAGTGTCCCGGTCCGATGTGGGCCGTCTGGCGCTACGAAAGTTGTTTGAGGCCGACGCCCAAGGCAAGCTCCAGGAGTTTATCCGGGGTGATGAGGACGCATGAGCACGGTGGTCCTGTGGATTGCGGTACTCGGCGTTCTCTGGCTGGCGCGACAAACCAAAGCGCACCGGCTATTGTGGATGCTCCTGGGCTATTGGATAGGACGCCGGAGAAGATGACCGCGAGATTTTGTTTCTGAGGCTTATTTGAGAGGCAGGACGATGTAGAATACCTCCAGAACCAAAAACGGGGCTCTGAAGGGAAAATAGAAGGCCATTTCTCCAAAGGGGTTGCAAAAGGATCAAAGGAGGCTCACACTCATGGTAGAAGTTCAAACGATTCTCAAAAATGATCACCTGGAGGGCGTGGTCCGTGACCTCATCTGCGACGCAGACGTATACACACGCCAAAATCACTTGCTCCATTTCGGAGTGCGGGATACCGTGACCGTGGCAGACCTATTGGAGGGTCTGGACGAACCGCCCGCCCTCGTAATCGAAGAATGGGAGGCCTAATCGTGTCCCTATTTCTCGAAATCTGTGCCGTTATTCGGGCCGGAAACGGCCCGGATGGTTTTGTCACGACGAACTACGTAGACGCGGTGGAATATTGGTTGGAGATGGGCGGACACTTCTTACAGATTGTAAATGACGAGGACAATGTGTATCTCGTGGCGAGTACGGACCACCCGCTCACGACCAACGCCCATGTGCGCGAGTACATGGACCCCGAGGACCCCTATCCGGCGCACCCGTCCGCCGATATCGTTTTGGCGTTCGATGATTAGCCACACAAAAAGACCGCCCTCGATTCGGGGGCGGTTAGGTTTGGCCTTGTGGCTCCATCACACGAACAGGTCTCGGACTTCTCCCTCCCATCCGGTCAGCGAAATGCCTGTGGTCTCGCGACCTTCTCCATTTGGCGATATTGATCCATGACCTCGGCAATTACCTCAGTCCGAGTGCGACCGAGATAGCGCGCGATTGCGTCCAGATCTTCAACAAGGTCTGCGTCTAAAGCCACATTGACAATCTTCTTAGAACTTGTCCGTTCGGTTCGATTGGGGGCCAACAGTTGTAGCCCCAATTCGCGTTTTTCCATCTTTTTGGTGATTCTGCGTTTGGTCATGATATAGCCTCTTTCCATACAAGTGATTAGAAGCCAAAAACAACCGATTCGTCATAGCTTGAATCTGTTTTTTATTTTTCTCCACGCTACG
>NZ_BCRP01000037.1 GCF_001552655.1 Alicyclobacillus kakegawensis NBRC 103104
AGATTTCACGTGGAGAGATTAAGTTTTTGGATTCTACACCATTCTTATTCCCCATAAGCCTTGTAGTACAGGCACTTTATCTTCCGTTCTTCATTATTCCTGGTTATCTAATGATTGGATACTGATAGTTACGCGGGGATTCTTGCTTCGCAAGTGATAATGAAGCATAAATATGATATGTTCTGCATCATCATCCGCCAGGAAACGCTGATTCACGAGCGCGTCAAGGATGGGTCGAATCCAAAAATGATCCGGGTCAAGGGGCACACGGTGCTCTACAAAAATATCCACACGAACGGTTGCCCGCCAAATCATCTCCGTGGGTACAGGTCTCTGACTCTGAACAGACCGTATAATTGTCCCCCAGGCATTCCATACCGTGTTGAGGCCCGTCAAGTTGGAAATCCGTTTACTACGCATGAGATACAAATCACTCATGCTGATCATCGAATACGGGAGAGTGATGACAAATCCGTTTTTCAACCAGTCGACTGTTATTCCAAAATCCTCCGGAGAATTTACTTTCTCCTCAATACGGCGAACTAAGGATGTGGCAATGATTCGGTTGAGACTGTCTCGAAGCCCGCGCAATCGCATCGCTAAGTTCGCTGTGAGTATGTCGGAGACTTCTGTCTCTAGAGTGCTTCCGTACATCTTCGTTTCGTACTCCATAAACTCTACAGACATCTCCAGAAGTTGTTTAGTCTGGTCTGAATTAAAAGATCCTCTAGTCTTGACCCAGTCTCTTAGTTGGGTCATTGAATCTTGAACTTGGTTCAGCCATGCTTCAACCGCTCTGAAATCTTCATTTTCTCGCGCCACATCTCTCACCTCCTTCAGTTCCAGTTTGAACGAACCTCAGCTCCCGACGATGCAAAAAAGATGCAGGTTTATACCAATAACCTGCATCTTCTGTTCGAGACTTCCATAAGTCAGACTTTGTCTGACATACTGTCAGACCTTGTCAGACCTTGTCAGACTTACGGACCGTCATCCAACATGTCGAACACGTTGCCCCACTCTTCCTCGTTCTCACTCTCTTGTTTCTGATTCTGCGGAGTTGTCTCCTCACGAATGGGTTCGATTGGAGATGGCTGTTGCGCGGAGATTGCGCGTTGTTCGATTGGACTCGGGGGAACCATGCCGGCGGCGGGTTTCACGACTAGCGAATGCTCCCAATGACAATCCGCCCCCTGCATGTCCTTGTACAGACGTTCCAATGCCTCCAGAACCACCCGCTGAAACCCGTATGTCTGGTATTGGCGGTTCAGCCATTTCAAAAAGCCCGGATCGATGTCCACCGGAATACGAACCGTAAACCTACTCTGATGTGTTAACTCACGCTTGGATCGCATGCTGCATCAGCTCTGGAAACTCCCTCTTCAGGCCTTGTTGGGCGATTAGATACATGCCCTCTGCGTTGAGCCAACGGGATTCGCTCAGGTCATCGAGGAAGTTCAGCATCACGTGGTCTTGCTGTGCCTTCCGCTGCAAATAGGAATGGAATAGAGCGGCTCCGCCTCCAATGACCCAGAATTGCTCGATGGTTGGAACGCGTTGCCATTTCTCGCGAATCAGCCCGTACAGACTGTGCGCCGCTGCAGACAAGTGATCCTCAATCAACTCACGCAGATGATATGTGCGCCCCATGAGGGATACCGTGTCGCGCCGTTCTTCCAGAAAACGCTCCAGCTCCATTCGTCCACCCGCAAAGGCAGTCGGAACCTGGGTGAAATCTCGAATGCGCAACAACAATTCATCCATCACGCTGGCCGTACCGAATTGGGCCCCACTCGATAGCGCGGGTTCAATGTTCGGACCACGAAACACAGGAAACTCCGTGCTCAACTCTCCAACCTCGGCCAGCCCAATAACCGGCTTGGTCGATAATACGGTGGAAATGCTCGGTATATTTCGCATCAGCCACAGATACGCCGTGTGGCCTTCCAAATGAACCCTTGGATACACACGCAGGTGTACGGTTACGCCGGCCCATGGAGAGGGATCTTGAAATGTTACCCAATGCTCACCGCGTAATTTATCCTCAAACCGTCGCCTCGTCCCTTTCTGGAACGATTCCACTAGACTAGCTCCAGACACTGCGTACAACTCTGCTTCCAACTCAGGTTCCGTAGAACCGTTTACTTCAAACTCATGCTGGACAACGGCCGCGGCCAGACCCACCAGATACAAAATGGCCGACTGCTGGCTGAGCGTCTTCTGATCAGAAGGCAACATGTACCGCGCCATCGCACCCTGTGTGGCCGCTAACCGACCGATGTACCAGTGCCGAGAATCTCCCACCAGTGGGGAATCCAATACGACGTTGAGGGCATCCAGAGGATTGGAAACCTCTCCATACTCAGGTTGCATGCCACCAACCGAAATCACGTTGGGAATCATCAACCTGGTGGTCCCGAATCGAACCTTGACCGCTCCGTTGCCAAGATCAATGCCGATAGGTTGCATACGCCTCTCGCTCCTTTTTACATTCGTTGTTCGCAATCGCCTGTTAATCAATCGAACTTTTCTCGTCCCGCCCAAGTTGCGCCAAGCACGAAACCAATCGACAAGGCCAACCATGCCACCAACAGATACAGTGGCATCAACCTCCTGGTGTACAGATCACCGTCGATCCCGCCGACACTGGCTACGGCGGCACCCACACATGCCGGTTGGCCTGCTCCTGGAACTTAACCGCCGGCCGGCCAAGGTAAAATCCCTGTGCGTAGGGAATGGACAATCGCCGAACGGATACCAGGTCTTCCTCCGTTTCAATGCCTTCGACAATCAATGAACAGCCCATCCTTTCCGTCTCTGCCAGCATCGCCACAGCTTCATCCCGATGTCTCGCCCAGAACCGGTGATCAAGTTTCAGAAAATCAGGCCGGAGCGATTCCAGTGCAACCAGATTGCTATGCCCGCAGCCGAAATCGTCAAGCGCCAGGCGAACACCCGAGGTTCGCAATGGCCTCACATTAAGCGCCTCCATGGGGGCGCGCTCTGTCATCTCAATCACAACTTGCTCCGAAGGCAAGGCCAGCCGAAGCAAATCCTGGACGCTCAGCTCAGCGACCGTCTCTGGTTCCGTGTTGACGAACAGCACCTCATAGGGAGCCAACCAATCAGCTGCTTCTAAACAGGCTTGTTTTATGACCCATCGGTCCAGTTCGGAAACCCACCCTTCTCGCCGAGCTGTGTCAATTACAGCTAGCGGTGAACCCTCATTCGGGCGAAGCAAAGCCTCGTACCCCAACACCGTTCCCCTCGTCAAGTCGAATATCGGTTGATAGGCAACGTGCAATCTCCCTTCCTCCTTCTGACATTGAGTATGGCAGACGGGGAGAGAGCAAAAGGCGCAAAAACGATGCAACTTTTTGCCGGACGACGTGGATCCATCCGAACATAAAAAAGAAGCCCCGCTTGGACTTTCTCCAAGCGAGGTCATTTGTTTGTGAATGTCTGTTTAGGAAGCTTTTGATGGCTGTGCGAAGTACCACTGCGGACGGCCGGCCGTCACCAGGAAGTCTTGGTTCGTCAGGTCGTTCTCTCCGCAATCGTCATACGCCTTGATAGTCACGCTGATATGCGCTCCATCCGGAAGTTTCGGCATGATGGTCTCTCCCTGCCAGAACTGCGGTAGATTCGACGATGGATGCATCTCCACCGTCCACGAAGTGTCTCCCTGTTCGTCTACTGTACCCACGCTGGCTCCACCATTGACCGAAAACACTGCTTCGACCTTGGTCGGCTGAGCGTCAGGGAACTTCACCGCGAAACCGAACGGTGCCTGTACCCGCAGCGGAATCGGGGCATATCCCAACATCGCGTTTGTCACAGGCAGATGAACCGTGTTCCCGGGATACTCCTGCTTGAGCTGCGCCGTCGGGTTGAAAATCCCGTCCACTTCGAGGTCAGTGATCGTGAGCGGCACTACCTTTTCATTGACCAGCTTGCCGTCTTTGTAGGTGTCAAATACCTCCGTGCCATCTCCTTGTCCACTGCAACTCGTGCTGCTAGATGAACTCCCCGTTTGTCCCAATCCAGTGTCTGTTACCGTCACTTGATTGCTATCTGCCAGTGTAACGTCATTCTTGTCCACCAGGAGTGCGATATATTGCAGTGACGAGCCAGGTACCGGACTGTAAGGAATGGCGATGCTCAAGCCATCCGAGTTTGGTGTCCAGGTTGCCGAAGCCACCTTCTGCCAGGTCTGGACGCATCGAATCTCCACCGTCGCCGAGCCGCCCAAATTCTGGTTCACGAAATCCGAATCCGTCTGGTCAAAGCTAACCTTAAACTGCGTTTGTGCCGGCGCAGTGACGTTGGACGGGAGAGCGGTCAAACCGAAGTTGTCCGGCGGAACAATCGGGTTGTACCAGGTCACTGAGACGACGTTTGACTGCATGGCGACATCTTGAGCCGTATTCGTCAGGCTGTAGTCCTGCTGCTGGTAAATGGGCTGGTTAGAATCTTCCTGCAACACGTATTCTGTCCAGTTCCACGACCCCACGGCTCCAGAAAACCAACCTGGTGGAAGTTGTGTGATGTACCCGGTGGTCATCCACTTTGATGGATTCCCTGTGTCCAGCAAGTCCGACCCATTGGCAATCACTTCGAGATTGACTCCGGCAGGGTTGGAATTTGGACTACTGAATCCATTGTCACTCATTCCTTCTATAATCACTTGATGTTCTCCCGCGGGAAGTGTGATGGTGGTTTGAGTGGAATTCGGCACTCCACTGCCCACCAACGAACCCTCGTTATTTCGTGCGGCTTCTAAAATAGGGTTCCCATCCACATACACTTGCTCATAGTCGCCCACCTGACTGGACTGGATTTGGAACGTCACATTCTCTGTCTTTGGCAGGTTAAACGTTCCTTCAAAGAACCCAGTTCCATTCGGGAAGTTCCCATTCTCATTTGCCCCCATCCAGATGCTTCCACTGTACGAACCGGCCACAGCCTGTTGTGTGAACAATGACACAGGAACATAGCTGGGCAAGGACTGAAAGGTCCAGAATGGGAAGTAGGAAACCGACGTTTGTGAATCACTACCGCCCCCAAGAACACTGACGGTGTTGGAATCCATGTTTGCCACATACGCATATCCGTTGCCAAAAGCAACACCATATGATCCTATTCCAAGAGGAACCGTGGCAACCACTTGATTCGTGCTTGGGTCGATTACGCTAACGGTTCCGGAAGCCGCATCGTCCGACACATATATGTACCCGTTGGCATAAGCAACGCACCTTGGGTACGTTCCAACACGAATCTTGGCAACCACTTGATCCGTACTCAAATCAATTACCTGGACATATTGGTAATTAGTCGGCATATACGCATACCCATTGACAAAAGCAACGCCCTCTGGTCCAAACGAGAGATTAGGTAATGTACCAACTATTTGATTCGTATTCGGGTCGATTATGTCTGTACCGCCAGCCTTTAACCCAACGTACACATAGCCATTGTAATAGGCTACGCCATCTGGATAAGATCCAGTAGGGAATCCCACCGTGGCAACCACTTGATTCGTACTCGCATTGATTACGCTGAGTGAAGAGGCATACGCGTTGCTCGTCACATACACGTACCCATTAGCATAGGCCACATCATATGCCCCATTTCTAACGGGCACCATAGCAACCACTTGGTATGTGCTTGGATCGATTACCGCGACGGAACTGAAATTTGTCGATGCAACATACACATACCCATTGCCATATGCAATGCCACCAAGATAACTGCCGAGCCCCTGTTTTTGAATATCGATCTTGGTGACCACTTGATTTGTGCTTGCGTCGATTACTGCGACGGAACTGCTATTCTCGCTCGACGCATACACATATCCGTCGCCATAAGCTACGTATGTTGGAGTGTCAACACCAGGCACCGTGGCAACCACTTGCGAATCATACGCTGATTGTGTCTGTGACTGTGGCACACTTAGTCCTGGTATTTGCGGATTCCCTGGCTCCACCGCCTGTGCGATGTAGCTATCCGTTTCTGCCTGTGACTTGGTCTGCAAAGCCTGAACCTGCGTTTGTCCCGGTTGGCCAGACGCAATCACTTGGCCCGTGGTCTGATCCACAATGTCGATGATGTACCCGTCCGGCAGATTCTGCGCCGTCGCCGTCAGGGTTGATGTGTTGTTGACAGGTAATCGTGTTTTGTCCGCGACCAAAATTAAGCCATACCAATCCACGGTCACCGGATTTGACGTAATAGACGCATCAGTTGGTGTGGGCGACGAGCTGATGTACGCGATGTATGTGTCGCTTTGAGCCGTGCTCTGCGTCTGCTGCACAGAATACGGTGTGCTTTGGCTAACTCCCACAATCTGGCCAGTCGTCTCATTCTCTACAATGAGATAGTCTCCTGCCGGCACATTCATGCCTTTTACAGTGAGAGTAGATGTTTGATTGACCGGCAACTGAGGCGGGTCTGCAGAAAGGGAGAGATCGCTCCAGGTTACGCTCACCGTGTTCGAATTGGGCCCGACGTTTTCGTATCCATCGTTCACGTACGCCACAAAATCGTCGGTTTCCGCATTATAGCTTGTGTACTGCGTCGAGTATGGGGTTGCACCCGTCTCTGCAACCACCTGATTCGTCGTTGTGTCCTCAATGAACAGGTTGTACCCGGACGGAAGCGACTGCGTAGTCGTCACTTTCAGTGTCGTCGGCTGCCCGGTCGGCAAATACTGCGGGTTCGCCGTGAGGTTAATAGACCCTGTCCAAGCGTTGGTCCACTTCACAGACGTTTTTGCGGTGCTAAGTGCTTGTCCATACTGGTTGTACACCGTGGCCGTATAGTTCACCGTGACAGTCTGGCCGGCAGCTGGAGTCTCTTCTTCTTGATATGTCTCTACAGCCTGCGTCTGATTCGACGCACTCCACATGTTTGATCCGCTTCCAGACGGCATCACGTCCACATAGTCCCCAGACTGGAAGTTTTGCACCGAGTACGAAATGGTAGACGGTTGTCCCGGCAACATGCTCGTTGGGTTCGCACTCATCGTAATTGTCGGTACCGCGCTCGTCCATTTGACCGTGATGCTGCTCTGAGCCAAAGCCTGACCAGTTGGGCTGTACACCGTCGCGGTGTACGTCACGGTCGTGCTGGCGCCGTTCTCCGGGTTCTCCACCTCCGAGTACGAGTCCATATAGTTCATGTCATCATTCTCGCTCCACATGTCCTGGCCACCGGAGCCCTGAACCTTCACGTAGTCCCCGGCACCCATGTTCGTCACGTAGTACGACAGGCTGATCGGGTTCCCAGACGAGGCCGTGGACGGAGCTGCGCTGAGCTTGATTTGCGGCACGTTGCTTGTCCAAGTTACCGTTGTGGTGGATCGTGACACGACTTGCCCCGACGCATCATACAACGTAGCCGTATAGTACACCGTCGTGCTAGACCCGTTGCTCGGATTTTCGGTTTCGACGTAGGAGTCGGCGTAGTTCGTGTCATCGCTCTCGCTCCACATGTCCTGGCCGCCGGTCCCGGTGATCGTCACGTAATCGCCAGGATTCATGTTGTTTACATAATATGAGATGGTAGCAGGGTAACCGGCCGATGTGGTAGACGGGTACGCACTGATGCTGATGCTCGGTGCCTGGCTTGTCCAGGAGACGCTGATACTATCCAAGGACAAAGCCTGCCCTGTCGGGCCGTACACAACCGCTGTATAGGTTACCGACATGCTGTTGCCATTCTGGGGATATTCCACTTCCGTGTACGAGTCGGTAGCACTGGTGTCATAACTCTCGCCCCACATGTCCTGGCCGCCGTATCCCGAAACCACTACATAATCCCCGGTGCCCATATTATGCACGGTGTACGAGAGAGCAATAGGGTTCCCGGAGATCGTCGAATGTGGGTTCGCACTCAGGCTGATTGTAGGTGTTTGGTTGCCCGACCAAGTTACAGAGACAGAATCACTGTCTACCTCTTGGCCGCTCGAATTATACAAGGTGGCCGTGTAGTTCACTGTAATTGTGTTACCAGCTGCGGGATATTCCGTTTCCTGGTAGGATTCGGTAGACTTCGTGAGATTCCACGCGTTTTCCCACATGTCTTTGCCGTTACCGTTATATTCGATGTCCACATAGTCGCCAGACTGAAAATTTTGCACGGTATACGTCAGCGTGGTCGTCTGCCCCGAAACCATGTTGGTCGGATTCGCGTTGAGAGTGATTGTCGATTTTCCGGATTGCGCTTGGCCTGTGTAGGTAATATACACATCCCATTTTGTTGCAATATCCGGCAAGCTGACGGTCGCTGAGTAATCCTGTTCCCACGTCCAGTTCGGACGCTCATAAACGAGATTGAGGCCCTTGCGGTATGCGTTAGGGAAATTGTCGTCAGACATCCACCAGTGCCTCTTTTGACCATCGAATGTCATATACGTAGTAAACTGTGGCCAATCGTTGGCGTCTTGAACGCTCGAATCTCCCCAGCTAACGCTGTCAACTGTCCAGCCTTCGGGGCCATCAGGGTCGGACCCGTAGTAATCTGGGCTGCCATTCGGGCCATAGTAGTGCTGTGGAGCCATAGGCGGATCAGAATAATATTTATGATATTTTCCGGAATAGTAGTCATACATCGTTTTATCGTTGGACATCCACCCAATGATCGGATAAGGATTACCGTTGCTTTCCGGACCACCTCCATTAAGCTCAATCCATTCAGTTTCGCCAGCAGCAGGCCCGCTACTTGGTGTGATCTTTTCCACTTTCCATAATTTCTTTACTCCCCCATAAGAGTATGATTTCTGTGTTGTTTGAGAGCCTGATTTTTTATATGCGCTTCCTTTCTTGGGCAAGGAATAAGTCTTTGTGACTCCAGAAGCCGAATCTGTGTACTTAAACGAATACGTACTCGGAAAATTGGCTTCGCTTGCAGAATAGTATGGACCCTTCTGCATAGTATACGTGAGAGTTTTCGTTCGGTTCTTTTGGATAGAGCTGCTTTCAGGAACCAACGTGACCGTGGTCGCGTTGAGTATCGTTCCATTGTCATTGTATGTAGAGGGATACTGTCCCCATTTGCTAGTAGAGTAAGTCTCTGTGATTGAGCTCTGGTACTCCATGGATTCAGTGATCGTACCGACTTTCACTTTCTTGGATATAGTCGTGGCTCCCTGCGCTGTGTGGTGTGGCACCAGTGTCAAAGTTGTGAGCAGGGATAGGGAACAAGAAAATAAACCAAAGACAAATCGGGATAACCTCACAAGCTCACCCTCTATTTACACTATTTTGTATTATTGATAATCTTAAATACCTTCGGCGCTTGCATCCCAACTTGCAACATGGCAACAGTGTATTGTTGAGCGTGTGCATTGTAGTAAACATATAGGTCGAAATAGTCGGCCTCGTCATTTTGGGCAGGGATATCTTTCGCAATAAGATTTTTCATCCCCGCGTCTGTAGTAGGCATCGTGGTGTAATGTTTTTCCCAGGTATAAACAAAACCCACTTGCCAATCTTGGGTGATGTCAGCAACTGTATCTCTCCATGGTTTGAGTGCAAACAATGTCTTTTTAACTTGGCTTTGTGACATCGTCCCCATGGCCATCTGCTTGGTCAAATGCTCGAACAATGGCACCTTCGGACCTTTCGTATAGGGCGTGTTGTACTGATACGTCTGGTTAAGGTACTTCGTTGCCCATACATCTTTGCCCGACGTTTTCGGACGGGCAGCAGTCCGCTTCTTGTGATTCGCCGTACTTAAATCCTGATGTTTGCCTGGACCGTTGGAAGACGTCGGGTTTGTAGAGAATGAATCCAACGATTTTTCTGTTCTAATTGCTGGTTTGCCATCCTTTAGCACGGATTCAGAATTGAGTACGTTACACCCAACTAAGGACATACTCAACATCACAACTACCGCAAGTCCTAAATACTGAACCCTATGACGAATCCACACAGCCATTCCAGACCTCCCTCAATCTTGGTGCTTGGAACCGTAAATGGCATGAGAGACTCGAAGTCTTTGCACGCATCTCAATACCCACCTTTCCACATCCGCTCGATAAAAAAATGCAACTTTGATGCAAGTTGATCTGTGTTCAAAAGCCGCACATTTGGTCCCTCTGATCAAAAAATGCGGCGCTGCACCACAGCAACGCCGCACTTCATGCATTTTGTTTTCGGCTGATTTCTGTTCGCCCCTATAAAAATCAGAGAATTGGTGCCACGTCTACACCTGGCGGTTCAATGCCAACTTGCAGATCAGAAAGCGTATAAAGTTTGGTTTTAGCGTTATAGTAAACACAGTTTCCTTCATATGCTACAGAACCGTTTTGGATAGGGGGAAGCGTCCGGAACAAATTGTTTATTCCGATTTTTGTGCTCGGGAATTGTTTGTAGTTTTTTGTCCATGTGTAAACGAAGTTAACTTGCCACTCCTGATTCGTACCATCAATGGTTTCTTTCCAAGCTGGTATGGAAAGCAGACGTTTCTTAATCGAATCTGCGGAAGATGGATCCATGGCAAGCTGTTTAGCTGCTTCCTTAAAAGCAGGAGCCTGGATACCTGAATAAGTAGGCCAACTATTCATATAATTCGTCGCCCACGTATCTTCACCCGACAGCCCCACATGAATGCTCTTCTTGACTGTTTTCGCACCGTTCGACACCTCTGCCGTGATCGTGTTCTGTCCCACGCTCAGTTTTAGGTTGTACTTGCCGCCTTTCCCGCTCTGACGCTTCCCGTTCAGCCACAATGAGACGAGCTCGTTGCTCTTCACTGTCACAGTCTGCGGAGCGGACGTTAAAGCTTCGCCATCTTTGAGGCCGATGAGATTCAGTGTCGGAGCAACGAGCGTCATGTATACGTGCTCTTTCTTGTTTGATGCAGCCGCCGTAATGACGTTACGTCCAGTCGTGAGCTTGAGATAAAAGTGCGGTCCACTTTGTTTTTGGCGCTTTCCGTTCAGCCAAAGCTTAACGGGCTTACCACCGCTGTTCACGGTCACCGTTTGCGAAGCGGAATACACCGTCTTGGTTTTATTGGGGGTGAAACCGCTAATGCTCAGTGTTCCAGCTCCACTTGACCTAGTGGATGCATATGCCGTCATCGGAACAGCGCCAATGGCCCCGATCGAAAAAACGCTCAGGGCCGATAGTGCCACCATCGTCCTCTTCATCAAAATTCCCCCTTGCCGGTTACTAAAGGCAGTATAGCAAAATCAAGTTGTCGCCATTGAGAGGAAGGAAAGTTTCTTTCAGGAACGTCGCAATTTTTGTTAAGAAAAGGGGCTGTTCCTCTCCCCATCTTACGATGGGTTTCGGGACAGTCCCATCCAAAGTCAAAACATGGATTTATTTATTGCGGAGATGTTCCTGGAGCCCCTAGTCCAATTTGCAAATTTGCAAAGGTATAAAGCTTAGTTTTGGCATTATAGTAGACATAAAAGCCTTCCCAAGCTACATAATCATTTTGAATTCCAGGAACATCTTTGTTGATCAACTGCATTACTCCACTTTCTGTTGTTGGGAATTGTTGATAATTTTTTGTCCAAGTAAAAACATAGTTGACTTGCCATTCCTGAGTAACATCAATGATGGTGTCTTTCCAGGGTGGCATAGCCAACAACTGCTTCTTAATGGAAACGGCTGAAGATGGATTCATTGCAAGTTGCTTCGTATCATTGTAGAAAACCGAAGTCTTCGACCCCGTATAAATTTCGTTAACATATGTGTCCAAGTAATTCATCGCCTGTGTATCTTCACCTGACAGTCCCACGTGAATGCTCTTCTTGACGGTTTTCGATCCGTTGGACGCCTCTGCCGTAATCGTGTTCTGGCCAACGCTCAGCGTCAAGTGATACGTATTCCCACTGCCCGTCTGCTTCTTACCGTTCAGCCACAGGGTGACAGGTTCGTTGCTCTGCACCTTCACAGTCTGTGAGGCAGAAGATACGGCTTCACCGTCGGACAGACCACTAATACTTAGTGTAGGAGCCGACTTAGTTGAAGTGCTCGATGAGGTCTCAAACAAGGCGTTCCACGTTTGAGGTCCGACTATCCCATCTGCCGTCAAATGATGAGCTTTCTGGAATTTCTTCACCGCACTCAAGGTGTGCGATCCGAAGACTCCGTCTACCTTCCCGCAAGAATAGCCAAGCTTGTTTAGTCGCTCCTGTACGTCTTTTACGTATGTACCCCGACTTCCCATCTTAAGCGGGTGCCCTGGATACTTAATGGTTGTCGTACTGTGTGACGAGGTTGACGCATACGCCGTCACCGGAAGAACACCGATAGCCCCGACCGAGAAAACGCCCAGAGTCGCGAGTGCCAACATCGTCCTCTTCATCAAAATTCCTCCTTGTGGATTGTCTACAGGCAGTATAGCAAAAATTAAGTCGTCGCTATTGACAGTATTGAAGGGGATTTTCTATCTCACTCCAACAAATGTACTCCGGCGCCGGGGTCCCCCGGCTTTAGCCGTGGGGAGGAGGCGCCGGAATTAGGCCAGTTCGTACGCATATCCGTCACCTCGTTGCAGAAGCGTGAGATACTTGGGATGCACGTCAAACCCGTTGAGTCGAAAACTTGGCCGGTGACGTATAGCAATACGCCCTACGTGCGTTCCGGCATATTTCCCTCGCGGTACAACGGCCAGTACCAGGTCTCCTGTGCGAAAGCCCATGTATGACTTTGCCGCAGGTGCATGTCGATTCGGAAACCCATACTTGTCCGTTCTGCATCGTTGTCTTTTCCCGTGTCCCTTCGCGACAATTCGCAGTACCTGCGCCTTCGGGTGAAGCCGCACATGCTCTCCCGACTCTCCTACGCAGGCCGCGTCGATCCAGTGCTTTTTCGGGTAGTCCTGCGAGATACGGTTGTGCTTCGTACGCCCGCCACTGCCTGCTTCCAGGGGCAACCCGGTCGCTTGGAGACGCCGGAACAGCGCCCAACGGGTTGCGTTCACCGCAGCTGCCCCCTTGAGCGGTGCCTTGAGTTGAGCCTTAATTCGTTTGAGCCGTTCAGGATCGTGAGCCAAAAACTTTTCAATTGAACGGTTTCCCTTGGCTTGGTTGCACCGGTGACAGGCGAGCGTGAGGTTCGACACTCGATCCGTCCCGCCCTTTGACCTCGGGACCACGTGCTCGATTTCCAGCGGTACCCCCTCAGCATCACAATAGGCGCATTTTCGTCCCCACTTCTCCAGCAGGTACTCGCGCACTTCGTAACCAAAGAGGGTGCCTTGCTGGTACTCCACCCCATGGATCTCGGGGTTTTGGAGCCTCTGCGTGTCAAAGCGCACCAATTCCATCGAAAGATGCGATACAGGTGCAAACCGCCGCAACTTGG
>NZ_BCRP01000038.1 GCF_001552655.1 Alicyclobacillus kakegawensis NBRC 103104
GACTAAAAGTTCGCCTTCGCCGTACGGTGCGGATTAAAATGGAACCTGAGCCCGCGCTGCAGGCTAGGCCGCTGTTTACACTCCGCCCGCATGGGTCCACAGTGGTGGCTCGGGACGGAATCGAACCGCCGACACGAGGATTTTCAGTCCTCTGCTCTACCGACTGAGCTACCGAGCCAGGTGGTGACCCCAGGGGGATTCGAACCCCCGTTGCCGCCGTGAAAGGGCGGTGTCTTAACCACTTGACCATGGGGCCGGATAGGGGCACAAGCCCCTCTTCTACATGGAGCTCCCAACCAGGGTCGAACTGGTGACCTCATCCTTACCATGGATGCGCTCTGCCAACTGAGCTATGGGAGCGTGGCTCCCCGAGTAGGATTCGAACCTACGACCCTCCGGTTAACAGCCGGATGCTCTACCGCTGAGCTATCGAGGAATAAACCTGTGCACGCAATGCTATGTGCGGGAAGCGAGACAGGAACCGATATATGGGGTGAGTAGTGGGAATCGAACCCACGAATGCCGGAACCACAATCCGGTGCGTTCACCACTTCGCCATACTCACCATGGTGGAGGGGGAAGGATTCGAACCTTCGAAGCTTACGCAACGGATTTACAGTCCGCCCCAGTTGGCCACTTTGGTACCCCTCCGCTTGACACCTGCGCGATGGACCTACACCGCGCAGCGACATGCAATAAAATAACACGGCGAACACGGATCGCGCAAGGGCTTGTCAATCAATTTTTTGACCTGCCTGCGGGGCGAACACGGTTCGCCCCTGCCGGGCACCTTATTGAAATTGCACATCGATCCGCTTGCCATCGATATCGTCCGCTTTCGG
Source organism: Alicyclobacillus kakegawensis NBRC 103104 (assembly GCF_001552655.1). Lineage (GTDB taxonomy): Bacteria > Bacillota > Bacilli > Alicyclobacillales > Alicyclobacillaceae > Alicyclobacillus_G > Alicyclobacillus_G kakegawensis. The sequence goes on from NZ_BCRP01000038.1 coordinate 843, forward strand.
CAACCGGATCTTCAGGATGCCGTTTTGATAGGTAGCCTCGGCGGCGGTCTCACGAACCGGCACGGGCAGTGGAATCACACGGGTGAAGCGGCCATAGTAACGCTCCGTCCGGTGCACGTGATGGTCCCGGTGCTCAGCCTCCTGTTGAAAATTGCCTTCCATGTACAGCTTCTGGTCGCGCACCGTGATGTGCACGTCTTCCGGACTCTTGAGTCCCGGCAGTTCTGCGCTGACCAATACATTCTGCGCGTCCTCATGAACATCCACCCGCGGCTGTCCGAACCACCCCGGGTTCCAGACGCGATCCGACCACGACGGCAGCCATGATCCCCACCGCTGAAACAACTCAAAAGGGTCTTGTGGCACGAGGGCCATGTTTTCCACCTCCACAGGATAGTGTGCCTTGACCTTGAGTTTTGTATCAGCCTCTGCCACAGACCGAACGACTGCATGCACGCAGACGCCAGCCACGCTGGACTTTAGCTTGCGCTTGGAGTGGGGATATGATATATTCTTTTACGCGCCGGCGAGGTGCTGAAAGTCGGACGCGAGCCATTAGCTCAGTTGGTAGAGCACCTGACTTTTAATCAGGGTGTCGCTGGTTCGAGTCCAGCATGGCTCACCATGCGGAAGTGGCTCAGGGGTAGAGCATCGCCTTGCCAAGGCGAGGGTCGCGGGTTCGAATCCCGTCTTCCGCTCCAGGTCATGTTGGGAGGCCGTCGTGAGTAGGCCTCTCTTTTTCTACCCGGAGAGGTGGTCGAGTGGTTTAAGGCAGCGGTCTTGAAAACCGCCGTGTCCGCAAGGGCACCGTGGGTTCGAATCCCACCCTCTCCGCCAAAACAAAAATTCCGCGTCACGACTGCGTTTTTCGCTCCTTGTTGACTGCTAGGTGATGGTCATGGGCGGGCGTCAACAAACAGCGAAAACCGTTGTGCCTGATTCAGCAGCAGCGGTCACCTGTACCACACGGAAAGGGGCCGCTGTTTCATGTTCTCCACTACATGGCAAGACGCTTTTGATGAATTCCTGTTGGTCAAACAAGCAGAAGGACGTTCACCACGTACCCTCAAGGACTATCGCCGCCATGTGCCTGCCTTCTTTCAGGAACACCCCAACACCTGGCCTGATGTCCCTGCACTCAAACGAGCGGTTGCTGCCCACTTTGCTGCCTTCCATGACAAGTCTGCCACGTACTATAACCTTCGCCGCGAATACCTCAAAGCCTTCTTTGCCTGGTGCGTGGAAGAGGAATACCTGCCCATGAATCCGGTCAAAGGCATTCCTAAGCGCAAGAATGACGGCACCCCCCGCAATCTCGACGCGGATACCCTAAAACGCCTGTTAGAGCTTCCCGACTGCACCACGTATGCAGGACTTCGTGACTTGGCCTTGATGCTGCTACAACTGGACACTGGAATTCGACCAGGGGAGGCACTGGCCTTGCTGCCTGCACATGTGAACCTGACTGCTTTGGAAGTCACCATCCCCAGCACCACCGCCAAGACACGGACAGCGCGGACAGTGGTCATGTCGCCGCAAACCGCTAAGGCCATTCGCAAATTACTCACCTGTAGGCCTGAGGACTGGACGGGTGATGTGCCTGTATTTGCGAGTACATCCGGGCGAAAGATGGACGCTATCCATTGGGGCCACCGCCTCGCTGCCTATGGCCAGCAGCTTGGCACACGAATTACCCCCTACATGCTCCGACACACCAGTGCGATTCTCTTCCTGCGTGGCGGGGGACACGTGTTTGCCCTGCAACGTCAGATGGGGCATGCCTCCCTGACCATGACCAAACGCTATGTTCACTTGGCGGAATCGGATTTACATGAGCAACACGCCGTGGCCTCCCCGGTTGGTCAAATCCTTCCCCAGCACACCCGTGCTCGAAAAGTGGGGCGCGGATGATGGAATGGCTTCCCGCTACCCTGATGGACGTGGACTTGCTCATTCAGGCGGATTACACCAAAGCCAGGTTGACGTATCGGACAGACCTCCGTGGCCTTGGTCTCATCTCCCATTGGTCTGCTCCCGCTGACGTCCAACTTGTTCCCAAACGTGGGAAAACCGTGTTAGTACTCGGAGGACAAGGATACACCATAGCCAAGGCGTGGAAGACCGCAAATCTGACGGATAAGCCTTATTGCGTGATTGTCCGCATAGAGGGGCCACGTGGCAGTGTGGAGCTTCGGAGACGGGCGCAGTACAAGAAAGACTTGCAGCCATGGGCCAAACGCCTGCACTTAGTGTAACGTTTTTTTGTTTCGTTGATTGCTTCGCTTCATTCGCTTGGGTGTCCAAACCGTGGATACCCCTTTTTACTGCGTTGGAAAACTAGTCTCCTTAAAGGGAGATAGGTTGCACCAACTGACTTCCTTTGAGGAATTGGGTTACATGATGATTTTTATTCTCTCTATGCACCCGACACCCGACGATTCCCTGGAATCCCTTGTCCCACAAGGGTTCTCGGGGCTTTTTGGCACCCGACAATTCACCCGACAGTACCCGACGATTCGCGGTCATGGCGCGGCGCGGGAGATGCCCCTTAACGGTCTCCCCCGTGGTCGCTGCCTTTTTTACTGCGTCCGAAAACTCGGGAGCGTTTCGCTTATTGCTCTTTCGGCTCGCTTAAGCGTTACGCTTTTCGCCTGTTCGTTACGCTTGTTACGCCAAAAGGGTGTGACACCTATTCACACCCCTTGCACCCGACACTCGCCTTTCACGCGGATGTCACGGGAGCATGGCAACGTCAGGAAAATTGCCGTTACGTAACGGCACGGGATGTTCCCAATGTGTAATACCCTTACGCCCGAGTACATGGGCCTTCCCAACTTGTGGGGGAAACGCTATCCGCAACTGATGTCCTTTAAGGACATAGCTATGGAGCGCACTCACTGCGTTGTAGGCAGGGAATGCAGCACAGTGGACACCCATAGGGTACTGACAATGTGAATACCCTTTTTTGCACGATTGATTTGATTGACTGCGCCAAATCGAAAGTTGACTTTTGGTTTTTATATTAAGGTCTCTGTGCAATTGATACCCTTACTTCGCTTCACTACTTCGGGGCGTTTTTAGTGTAATGTCCCGTCCCGTTTGTCCCGTTACACTCTTTTTATTTCGCTGGTTCGTTCGGTTCGGTTCGTCCAAGAGAATCGATCCCCGTTTTTTTAGGATGCAAAGATGGATGCACTGGATGCAACCCTTGAAATTTCAAAAAACGTCCAAGCGGTTGGACACATGGGGGTTACACCTCCCGCCCGTTCGTTACGCAGGCTCCCCCTAAATACGCAAAAAGCCCCCACTCACGGCAAGAGCTTTTTGCGGCAAATGGATTGTCGTGGCATACGGTCGAATTCACGCTTTTACACTTTCCTTATTTTCCTTTTTGCCAATCTTAATCTCCACGTCGGCCCCCAACGCATTCGCGATTTTCCGGAGTTTATCGAGCGAGATGTTCTGCTCGCCGTTTTCAATTCGAGAAATTTCGCTTTGTCGCGTATGCACTCGCTTGGCCAGTTGCGCTTGGGACAGACCGGATTGTTTGCGAAGCTGAATCAATTGTCGCGCGACCTCATATTCCAATTTGCTGGCTTCCCATTCCTTCGCGAAACCAGGATTTTGCATGCGTTTCTGGATGTAGTTTTGAAGGTCACTCATGTAGCTTCACGTCCTTTCCGTTTCAAAAAATCGTCCCGATATGCGATAGCCCGAGCAATTTCCCTGCGTGGCGTTTTTTGACTCTTCTTTGTAAAGCCGTGAAGCAGTACAAATGTCCTACCGACCCACACGAAGAAAAAGATGCGAAAAATATTGCTTCCATGCTTCACCCGAAGGCACTGGATGTCGTCCACGATGGTCTCAACATGCGGCGCGCCGATGGCCGGACCAAATTCCTCTAAAAGCTGAATCGCACGTAATACCTTGGCCGCGTGTTTGTTTGACAACGTATCAAGGTACTGCTCGACGGGCACGTCCCCGTTTTCCTTGCGATAGAAACACGCTCTCCAATTCATGAATCGATTATAACATATATGTGATACATATGCGGCGCATGCATACACATTGTCTGTCCTTCGCGGAATTTTATCCACGGATGTCCAGATGGAGTACGGTGGCCCCCGCAACTCTGTGGGCACGGCCTTTTCAGGGACTCGCAAATCTCGCGTGTGACCTAACGCTCACCAAAACGGGGGAACGTCTTTCTGCGTCCGAAAGCCCTCTGAGACGTACATCGCTCAAGCCAAGACCAACGACATCCATGATGCCCTCAAATTTGAGGAATGCCCTTTTTATGGCTTCCGAAAGTTCCGAATGGGTACTCATGTTCTGAGTAAACCACCAGCAGGTATTCCTAACTTAGAAGCCCCTTTTTAGGGGCTCGAAAATCTCGGGAATGGACCCCATCCAGCCAGTACTACTTTGTGGGCACCGCCTTTTTAGGGGTTTAAACATTCAACATGCTTTTAGAGCCTCGCAGACCTTAGCATTTCTTAGCCCATCTAACATGCCACAAGCAGGATGGTGTCGGTATTGCCGACGCCATTCGAACTGAAGTTTTCTGTAGCAGCTCCCTCTGATGGTCAAAGGATTCTGGTAGGGAAATGAGTTCGAACAGCTTACCTGAGTTCAAATGTCGTGACGTCGCAACATCTCCGAATTGCTCATAGGCCTCTAGTTTTTTCTAGCGGCCCTTTTTAGGGAGTAAAAAAATTGAAAAATGGGAGCCCACATGAGCACGGCTTGGTGCATACGCATGGCGGTCCATCGGTCATCGTTATGTAAGCGCTTTATTTTGGCGTATGAATCGCTTTTTGTGTGGTGTTCGATTATTGGCCATAATGGGTTGATTCTGGCTCAAATTGACGTTTGGGCGGCTTTACGAGGGTTTGCTCAAAATTGAGCAGTCCCAAAGGGGGTATCTACTGCTTACACCTTTGCATGGGGTATGCTTTCGCTGGGTTCATGTTTGGACTCACCAAATGGGACATCAATGTCCCGTTTTGCGGATGAGCGGTATACTGTACCGGTCAAATGAAAGGGTGTGTCGCCTTTGGACACCCCTCTGCACCTGAATCAAATGGAAACTCGGATTTCCGTTTCCAACCCACTTACCCTAAAACCGAAACTCGAGTTTCGGTTTGCCAAGCTGACAAGTACATTCGAGTCTTCGACAGATTCGGAAACGGGAAGTCGACTTCCCATTTCGGAATCGAAGCACTCGACCTCTTGACCAGCTTCGGTCTCCCCAACTTAGGAAACCCTTCAGAAAATCAACTCCACCACAGCCACTATCCATATGCCTGCCAGAACCAGCGCAAAGATGGACTTCATCCACCGAGGCCAGTGGCTATGATGCCTGCACATGCACATTCCCCGTCTCTCCAAAATTGGCGAATGGAACATCGATGTTCCGTTTCACACTCCACGGATTCGTGGACTCCTCTACGGCCTATGTCAGGCTCAGACCGCCACTGTCAAGGTTGCCAAGGTGGACAGTCCTGGTGCGGGGGACAGGTGGGCACACATTTGCGCTCACCCTGAGGACTGCACGAAATCGTGCTTACCAGGGTATGCCCCCCGCCCCCGCAGGGTCTCAGCTTAACTTACCCCCTTCATCCGTACACGAGCACTCCACGCAATGTATCCGACATATGCTGCCACCGTACCAATGACCATGCCTGCCAGCATGCACAGGAATGTTTTGTCCATCATTCCTTCTCGCCCCCTTCCGGCACATGCTCCACCACGTCTTCAATCCGGCAGCCAAGGTAAGTGCAGATGCGGTCGAGCACTTCCATGGCCACGTACTCGTTTTTGCTGAGTTTCGCCAACGTGCTTGGGGACAGCCCTAGCGCGTCGCGCAGTTGCACCTTCATCATGTCTCGGTCAATCAGTAGTTTCCACAGCGGCTTATACGAGAAAGACAATCCATTCACTCCTTCCCCGTCGAATCAGGCAATTCGCCCTCTCAACACAAGGATACACCATCGCGGATTTATTGTACATATACGCATTGACACGATACGCCCTTTCGTTGTATTATCGTATCAGAAATACGACATCATATATCTACAGAGGGTGACCGCCATGACCTACACACCAGCACAAGTGCATGAAGTCCGACGGACGGTGATGGTGCTTGCGCACAACCTGCGGAAGGCGAAGGGTTGGAACATGAGCGTGGCATTGCGTTGGGCGTGGAAGATGGTGCGGTGTGAGGTGGTGGCACCCGTGGCGGGGGTGATGTTTGGAAGGCGACAAGAGGCAATTGAACGGTTGATGCGCTACAATGCGCGGCGCGTGGTGTTCACGCTGCGGCATGCACCCAATGCCTACGATGCCAACGCGGTTGCAGTTGACGTGACGGTGATTGGGAAAGGGACGGTGCAGATGGGATTTCTGCCGCGTTCTGTGGCTGCATTCCTGGCTCCCTTGCTGGACAAGCAATGCTGCCCGGTTGTGCAGGATTGGCACGTAACAGGGGAATATACCCACGGCCTGCGGCTTCACATGGCCTTAGTAGCAGACATTGTAGCCAAGGTGGGCGGTCGGTCTACGGCCTACGCGTGGCTATCCGATGACACGGGAGGAATAACAATGGCATTAGAAGGAACATCCATGCAAGCGTTGATTGACCAACATCCAGAGCATCGGGATTTCTACCGCCGGATATGCAAAGTGTCGGATGACATGGAACTCTTCACCGAGCTTGCGGGTCTCTTGTGCTCAATCGAAACAGATGAGCTTATGACGTTGGAAGATGTTCGTGACCAACTAAGTGCAATTCTGAAAGACTTTCATCAACGCATTGGCAGATACGTTCTAGAGCCACCCAGTGACGGCGCATGATGCCCCCATGACAGCACTTGCCGACATGTGCACGCAAATGCACTCTATTTGCCACCAGGGAGGCTACAGTACCGCTGCGGCCTCCCGTTCCTCTTCTGGACTTAGTAATCCAAGGGCCAGGGCTAATTTGATGAGGGCGCGGTTGCACTGAGCATGACACCAGCGCTCGCTCATATACAGCTCCATGGCGATTTGCGGCGTGCGCATATCCTGAAAATACCGCCGTTCAATGACGTTCCTCTCGTCCTCGCTGAGAACCCGCATTGCCCCCCGCACACGCTCGACGTGCGCCCTGCGCTGCTGTTCGGTTTCTAAGTTTCTGTGGGCAGTTTCCTCTGTGGTTGAGTACTCCCAATTCGTCTGCTGGGGTTTGGCTAGTGTGTAGGACGGGGTCATTCTGGGCTCGTATCCCGGATGGTACCCCATCCGTTCATAAAGGACGCACATTTTCAGCGCTTCGATGACTGCCCGCCGTGTTTCTTTTGCCAACCGCACACTCATCCCTCCCACGCGGGTAATGAAACCGTTTGATTTTACCTCCAAAGGCCCGTCAATAGGATGAATCGATGGGATGGTCTACCATTCACTCAAAAACGGCACGTCTACAGGCCACACAAGAAGAAAAGTGTACCCTATCCGCAGTGTAACTGTACACAAGAAACAGCCGCTAGGGCGAGGCGGTGTATCGGCCTCCCCCCGCGCCTGCGGCCTTTCATCACTACGCAATGTTACGCAGCCGTGACCTAGCTAGTAGTTAGACCATCTCTCGCGTTGCGTCTCGTTCCCACGGCTCCTAGGGAGTTATGGTGACATCATGGTGACACAATGTAAATCCGTTCTGTCACCCGAAAAACCCAGTCGTGGCGCGGGTTTTCGGGTTCTGGTGACAGAAGTGACACAACTTCTCTACTTTATATGAAGCTTAGTACCATAAAACTTTGGTACTAGCGTTCCTTTGCAGTGGGGATTTTGTGTCACTTGTGTCACCCAAACCTGAAAAGCCTTGTCCCACAAGGGATTTTCGGGTGACACAACGCTTTTCGTTCTGTCACCCTTGCGTCACCGTTTTGTCACCCAAACTATTCGATGAACGAACTATATTCCCCTGTTCATCTTGCACCCCAACTCCTTTCCACAAACGGATAGAGCTGGTTCTCACCTCTTGCAGCGTTGGGATGAGTTCCTTAAGGCGATTGGTAAAGCGACGATTGCTAAGCGCACTCAAACCGTTCTGGTCACACCAGGAAACATACGCCTGATAAAATGCGGACTTCGTCACTGTAGCGTGCTCATCCACAACGCATTCCTCATCCAGGAAAGCAGCCACGTTGTCGGTTTCGAGCCTGTAGGTTTCGAGGGCATCCGCCGCAGCGGAGCTTTCCACGAACGCATGCAGACCTACGAGAGAACGCAAGCCATCCAGGGCAAAGTTCAACAGCCCTGAAAGTTCTTCCGGTGTAGTCAACCGTTCAAACAACCCTTCATCGCGGCTTGTGGCGTCAAACGTGCGCATAAACGGAATGATAAGCCAGCGACGGAAATAGGCTGGTGTCACATCTCTGCTACCGGGAAGTTCATTGGCACTAAACAAGAGTTTGGCAAAAGGGCGGAAATAGAACGGGTCTTGGTGCTTACGCTCCGCGTCGATTTCATCTCCACTCACAATCGACTTAAAGAGACTGGACGATTCAACGGCCTTATGGGATATATCCGCAAAGGCGTTCAACAACTTTTCCTCTAAATCGGCTCTCTTCCAGCGGCTTTCGGACAGTTCCTGCAAGGGGATGGACGTGGTGTTTTCCTTACCGAGCAAAGCCGTAATAAGCCGGATGAGCGTAGATTTCCCATTACTGCCCCGTCCCGTGAACATCATGGCCTTCTCATAGCGTGCTGTCGGGATGAGGCAATAGCCAATAAATTGGAGAACCGTCAAAATCGTATCTTGGTCAAGGATTTCCGAGAGAAACTTTCGGATTGCCGGACAATCCACATCCGGGTTGTACTCCATAGGTAGTTGAATCGTGCTCAAGCGCTCTGCCGTATGGGGCAGGAGTTCCCCTGTCTCCCAATTGAGCAAACCATTGCGCACGTTAATCAAACCGTCATCCGGGTTGACCTGCGAAACTTCGTCCAGCCATGTTTCCGTTTGGATGAAATGTTCGACCTCGCTTGCACGGTTGCTCCGATAATGGTTGTCTAAGAGCTTGGCGCACCACTTCCGGACAACACGCGAGCCATTGGGTCGATATACACCGCCTTGATAAGCGTACAAACGGCGTCCATCGTAGAAAAACGGTTGCCGTTGAAGAATATCCTTCGCGAGCAGCGGGGGGCAAAAACTGTCGCCGTCCCAGTATCGAGTTCGGATGTCAGGCCGGATGCGGTTCCCGTCTAGTACCACCAAGTTCCCTGGCGTTGGTTGCCAATCGGGGGCCTGCCGGATGATGTCCAACAAATCGTCCACACTATGACCGGCTTCCAGCCAGTCTGTCACGTACCCTTTAGGGGGCAAATCTGGCAGGTTCACCAAGCGTATCTGCTTTGCCACCTGTGACAAGATGTGCGCCACCTGCTCTGCATGTTTTCTGCCGGGTTCATCGTTGTCAGGAAGAATAATAATGTCTGCACCCGCAAAAAACGTGTTGAAAGTCTCGTCTTGAGGCCATTTGCCTGCCCCCATAGGCGCGGTTGTCGCGGTCAGGCCGTGCTCCCCCAACGTATCGGCATCCTTCTCCCCTTCAACTACAAAGACGGGTTGCCCTTGTGCTACGGCGGATATGACGTTAGGCAGGCGATAGGGAACAAGGCGGGCAGTACCTTTGCCCACCCACCAGCGCCCGTCCTCAAAGTGATACTGGCAGAATCGCTTTCCTCTTCCGTGACCATCCCTGGCAACCAACAGGATAGGATTTCCGTCTGCATCGGTATAGACGTACTCAATCTCGTGTTTCTTGGTCTTTAGCCTTGGCCTGGTTGGGTTGGGCCCATCCATGCTATCTAGAAAGTCTACCGGAGGCGGGGGCTCAGTACCCAACAACTCGGAAAGCTGCTTGAGCGTTCCCGTCCCACATCCGGCATGACAGTACCAGACACCTTTCTCCACGTTGACGGAAAAGCTCGGGTCATGGTCATCATGGAACGGGCATCGCGTGCTTCCCTCAGCTCCGTTCCAACGAATTGGGGAAGGCAAGACACGTTCCAACCAATCGCGTATTATTTCTACTCCGAAAATGCTAGAATAGCTATAGGGCATAGGCACGTCCCCTTTCCGGCCCCGGCAGCAGCGGGGCCTTGTCGTTCCGATGAGGCTTAGATTCCCAGCAGGAGCGTAGTTTGTCCTGGCGTCACACGCTCCCAATACTGAAGTGGCAGTGCCAACTGTTGTCCGTGCGTACCAAACTCAATAGAGACTGCGTGGCGCTCAAACATATTGATGGATGTGCTCCAGGTTGCGCCTGTATCGATTTCATGGACGTTTATAATGCGCACGTCATGTTCTTTTAAGAATGGGAGCAATTCGGTCTGTACCGCATAAGCTCCACCAGCGACACGGTGTAGACGGTGTTTCGTGGAATGAACTTCCTTGCGAAACGTAGTCCCTTGAATATCGCCAATATGTCTGCGGTTCCAGTAGGCTTTTCTACCTTTTAAGCGAATACTCATGATATGGATTCCCCTTTCTGCCCCCGCACAGGCGGGGATTTTGTTTATCCACGGCACGGCCTTTATTCGGCCTTTGCAAAGCCAGACAACTCAACCTCAAGAGGCCAGCCGTCTGGTGAAAAGAGCATCGATTCGGGGAGACCGTACAGGTCAGCGAGTGCCCGGCGAAACTTTGGATATGGCCGACGGTATCTCTTCTCCGTGTGAGAGACGATTGTGGCCGACACACCGAGCCTTGCTGCAACCTCCGTCTGAGACAATCCCTTCATTCGCCGGATAAGTTCGATTTGCGTCACGGCGCAATCACCTCCACAACGAAAAAAGCTGTCTTTCATCCCCAAGTTTAGGGACATGAAAGACAGCCAACCATTGCAATTAATTACCCCCGTACTCTTAAGTGCAGGACACGAAAAAAGCGCCCTCGTGGGCGCTGCGGACGCTCTGTTCTCACTCTTTCAAAAGGCGCGTGAGCATGTTCACATGGTCCCTAACTGTCCAATTCACTCGACCATCTTCTGTAATTATTTGGACCATCACATCCGGGTGCCGCGCCCTTGTCCAGTCGTCAACTTGAAGCCACGTGAACCCCATTATGAGGCGAAGGGCTACCCAGTCCATGCGGGTGGCAAGGTCTGTGTCCCGTTCTCGCCAGCGAGGAGCCTTTTGCAGCCCTGCTTCCGACGCCTTGCGCTTGGCCTCGGCAATGAGCTGCTTCGCAACATTCCGAAGCCAAGGTTGAAGACGGTCCATGACCACTTCGACTGAGGCTGGAACAACGGTCAAGTCAAGCTCCGGAGTCTCTACAGTTATAGCGACGGGTGCATGTTGGACCTCAAACGGCGGCAGCCGCCAAGACTGTGACCAACCGGCGGCAGCGTATACCACCGTACAGAGCGCCGTTTCATTCATCCACTGCGGCATTACCGGCAATTCCTTAGCAGCATTGCCGCCAGCAGGGCGCCACCAGCGCTTACTCCAAGCGTCCAATTCATCAAGCAGGGCATCCCAGGTTTCGCGCCAAGCGCTCCGGGTCACCACGGTTGTGCGGACCACTCGACCGTCCACAAGCTCCACGTCGACCTCTTGAACGTCCTGCGGGGTTCGCGGAACGGTAAGCGCAAAATCCTTGTTTTCGAGCAAGCCGACGGTCTCCGACGGGAACCCCTCCACCTTCCCGACCAACGGGACAAGTTCGAGAAGCTCCTGCCGAACTCTAGGTTCAACCCGGTCTACAGCTCGAAGAAACTCATGCCTAGCTTCAGTCTTCGAATAGCCTCCGTCTATGGCTCCCAGACCCATTGCTCGTGGTCTGTCCATGACGCGCGGTCCATTGCGCTTCTTAGCCACCATCGTGTCACTCCCGCGAACATGCGTTCTGGTTATGCACTCTGCTCAGGACACCTTGACTGGAGACGCGGAAACACAAGCATGGAGCAACCTGCTGAACAGTTCGTTCGGATTTCGTCGTCGATT
>NZ_BCRP01000039.1 GCF_001552655.1 Alicyclobacillus kakegawensis NBRC 103104
CCGTATAAGTCTGCATCTGCATATCGCTTTGGCACACAAACACCCCCTCACGCGCCCTTTCACTCTGCGTCTATACCCTCTGTTTGCCCGCCTAACCCAGGACGGCGTCTATCATTTGCATTGACTTGTAGGCTTCGTTACTACTCCTTGATTCCTTATAAATACTTTTTTACTCCTATTATCATCGGTTTCATGATAGCACCTTTAATGTCCACAAAAAGTGCAAATTTGATGCTGTTTTCAACGTCGGACAATGTGGATTCAAGTTCCATTCAATCAACGCTTAATATCATGAGACCCGTCAGCCGTTCGAATGCTAATCAATCCAACAGGAGGTCAGAACCGTTGAAATTCAAGGCAAAAGCTATCCTGGCGGCGGTGTTGGCGGTAGGAACGTTCGGCACAATGACTGCGTTCGCGGCGACTACGAACAGCTCGTCTACGTCTGGTTCGGGTTCACCTCCGGCGCAACACGTACAACATGGTTCGGACGGATACGGTCGATTCGGAGCAATCGCGACTGAAATCGCCAAGATTCTCGGCATAGACATAAATACCCTCAAAGCGGATCTAAAATCTGGACAAACCTTGGCACAGATTGCGCAGTCGAAGGGTATCTCGGAACAGACGCTCATCTCCAAGCTGGAAGTCGATTTCAAGCAATACCTGAACCAAGCCGTGCAGAATGGTAAATTGACTGCGAATAAAGAACAGGCGATAATTCAGAAGTTTGACTCCAATGTGCAAAAGCTTGTTGAGCATAAATTTACTGCTCATCCTGCAAAAAGAGCTCAGGCATTGAAGGCCATTGCCCAGATCCTTGGCGTTAGCGAACAGACACTCTTGCAAGACCTGAAAAACGGTCAGTCCATCGCTCAGGTAGCTGAGAGCAAAGGCATCTCCGTAGACAGTTTGGTCTCTCAATTGACAGCAAAAGTCAAAGCCCACCTTGACCAGGCTGTCCAAAACGGGAAGCTCACGAGTAACAAAGAGCAGCAAATACTGAACAACCTGCAGAAACGCCTTACGCGGCTTGTACAACACCAGGGGCCGCTTAGCTACCCGGATAAGGCGAAACCCGGAACCGCGTCCGGTGCAAGCGCCAGCGTAAGCCAAAGCTGAACAACGACAAAAACAAAGACCGTCCTCAAAACGGGGGCGGTCTTCTAAATTTGACACTTGGTGTGAGATTCATTGGGCCACAATCTCAGACTCGGCGTACTCGCGGAATCGTTCAATCCGCTGAGACAGCCACTCTTTTCCGTTGTTTGTAGCCAAGACCTTTCTACACTGTTCTGGATTGAAATTCTTAGCCAGTGTTTTGATGCGCTTCTTGGCGAAGACCTTTGCAAGTGCATCGGATGCCATACCCCGGGTCCACGTATGGTCATAACGAATGCGATACTTATCGAGCACATACTTTTGACGCGGCGACATCGGTGCGTCTCGCCACTCTGCGTCCTTTTGGATAAGTTTCGAATTGAGCAGCTGTAGAAACCCCTCAGCAATACCTTGCGCGTATTCGAGTGGCACGGGTCTGTCGTGCAGCGGCATAAACTTTTCGTTGTTGAGTTCCAGCACCGGCCAATATTCTTCTCCGTCTCGATATAGGTACGCCCATCGTGAATCGTCGAAGGAGATCGCGAAGTTGTCCTGGACCTGTTGCCACCGATACCGGGCACGATTAGCGAACAGGTTAATCGCTTCGGCGACCCGTTTGGCCTTCTCTAGCTTCTGCCGTTTCGTTTCATCCATACGGGTGAGCCACTCGGTCACACTCTCCCCGTTCTCCATAGGCAATTCGTCAGCGCCGGCACCCGCTACTGAAACGTGGCTGTTTTGCTTGCGTTGCGTCTTCATGAGGCGCGTGAAGGTTTGCAGCGACTTATCCTCACTGGCACCAGTGAGATCCATGACAAGCGCATCGGTCTTGCGCGGATGAAGGCGAAGCGCTCGACCCACCATCTGCGTATAAAGCGCTTGGGAACGTGTGGGCCGGGCGATTACCACCGCATCCACGTCCGGCTGGTCATACCCCTCAGTGAGAATTTGGCAATTAACTAGAATACGTAGGCGGTTTTGCGCGAACGCTTCCAAGATGGACGCCCGCTCTTCAGCGGGCATCCCACCGTCAACAGCCGCACATGCCATGCCTGCGGCCTGGAACCGTTCCGCCAACGCCTTCGCGTGCTTGACGTCGACCGCGAACACCAGCGATTTCCGTCCTGGGGCGTAGGTTTGTACAGCCTCTACTACTGCGTCGAGGGCACCATCAACGTTCATCACGTACGACAATTGCTTGGCGTTGTAGTCTCCGCCCACCGTACGAATGGCGCTAAGGTTCAGTCCAGGAACCTCGACCTTTATCCCACGCACATCCGCCAGGTATCCGTCCATGATCATCTGCAGTATCGTGCGTTCGTACGTGAGATGTTCAAATACGTCTCCAAGCTCTGTCTTATCCGAGCGTGAGGGTGTCGCCGTTACTCCGAGTAGAGGAGGCCCGTCTGGTTCAAACACCCGAAAGCGTGTGAGTACCCCAAGCGCACCTTCCGCCCGGCTATGGTGGCACTCGTCATAAATGATGAGTCCCGGCTCAGGAACCTGCCTCCCGGCCACCAAGGTTTGCGTGGACGCCAACAACACCATTCCCAGTTGCTCGTTTCGCCCGGCCTGAATACGGCCAATTAAGGCATCAGGCCAGACGTAGCGAATCTTTTGTTCTGCCTGGTCGAGCAACTCGGAACGGTGGGCGATCACAAGGATAGGCTTTTCTGCTGAAACATCTTCGTAGAACCGTCGGGCAATCGCCCCGAATACTACCGTTTTGCCCGCGCCCGTAGGCAGGACAATCAGTTGACGACGATGGTTAGAGAGGGCGTCGAAAAACGCCTCAACAGCCTCTTTTTGATAGGGACGAAGCTGAAGTTCCACCTCGGGATGCCCCCCCTTTGTGCTACAATATTTTTCGAATCTTATCCGCCTCTAGCCGCCGTATAGGCGGTGTCTTTTTCTGACACCGTCACTCCCGGCGGCGAAGGAAATACCATGCAAGAGCTGCCAACGCGATGATTACGATGAGCATGAACGGAAGGTGACGTACCAACTGATAGCCAATCCCCCAACCGATTCCGTGAACAATGGCTCGGCCGAACACGTGTCCAAGATGTGCATGGGAATAAGAATACGAATGGTAATATACAGGGTGATAGCGCATATGTCCGTGCTCCTTGTCGTTCCATGCCCTCCCTCGTGAGAGGGCACGGTTGTTCTGCCGCGATTTACGCTTTAACTACTGTCTTCAGCTCCTTACCGGCCTTAAACGCCGGCGCAAATCCCGCAGGAACCGTGATCTCTTCGCCCGTCTGTGGATTCCGCGCGCGACGCTCTGCGCGTTCGCGGACCTCGAAGGTCCCAAACCCCGTGATTTGCACCTTCTCCTTCCTCGCCAGCACTTCCTGAATCGAAGCGAACACAGCGTTGACGGCTGTATCAGCGTCCTTCTGTGAGAGTCCTGTCCGTTCTGCGACCTTGCGCACAAGCTCAGATTTCGTCACGAAACAAAACCTCCTAGATATTCTTGATTTCATCATTAGTGTAACATGTATACATATCATAGACTGACCTTTTTTACACCGTTTTTTACAAGAAACGCGCGCGAAAGCCCACTCCTTTAGGGGTGGGATGAAGCGCGATATGGTACCATTTTCTTGGTGATTTTGGTGCACAAAGCCTATTCCTTCCGTCTCTATCCGACGAAAGAGCAGGAACAACAAATCAGGCGAACAATAGGTTGTTGTCGGTTTGTATACAATCACTTCCTCGCCCGTCGAAAAGAAGTCTACGAGCAGGACGGCACCACCTTGAACCAATACGCCTGTATGCACGAGTTGCCAGCGTTGAAACAGCAGTACTCTTGGCTTCGGGATGTGGACTCCACTGCCCTGCAACGGGCGGTGGAAGAGCTGGACAACGCCTTCCAGCGGTTCTTTCGGGAAAAGAAAGGCTACCCACACTTCAAGAGTAAGAAACACCCGAAGCAGTCCTATACGTCGAAACGCAACGGAAGAGAGGACGATAAAGCGACCATCCGTATCGAAGGTAGCCGGATTCGGTTGCCGAAGGTGGGATGGGTGAAGTTCGCAAAGTCCCGCGAAGTGCAAGGACGAATTCTCTCTGCGACGGTGCGCTTAACGCCTTCGGACAAATTCTTTGTCTCAGTGTTGGTAGATACTGAGATTCCATCCTTGAAACCAGAGACGACCGCCATTGGCATCGACCTGGGATTAAAGGACTTTGCTGTGCTCAGCACCGGGGAAACGATCTCCAATCCCCGGCACCTGCGAAAACACGAAAAGAAACTGAAACGCTGGCAACGGATTCTTTCCCGTCGGAAGTCCGGAGGAAAGAACCGGGAGAAAGCCAGGCTGAAAGCGGCCAGGCTGCATGAGAAGGTACGCAACGCCCGGCTGGATTTCCTGCACAAGCTGTCCACCAGGCTCATTCGCGAGAACCAAGTGATCTGTCTGGAAGACCTGCGCGTGCAAAACATGCAGAAGAACCACCGCCTGGCGAAAAACATTTCAGATGCCAGTTGGTCTGAGTTTCGTCGGCAGTTAGAATACAAAGCGGTCTGGTACGGAAGACAGATATCTGTCGTATCTCCGTCGTTTCCGTCCAGCCAACTTTGCTCCAATTGCGGATATCGAAACTCTGAGACAAAAGATTTGTCTGTACGCGAGTGGACGTGCGCAAACTGCGGCGAACACCATGATCGCGATGTGAACGCCGCCAGAAACATTCTTCGAGAAGGATTGCGACTATTGAATATGTCCGCCTAAGCGGACTCAACCGTGGGACACACGGGGATAGCTTGGAGCCGCAAGGCAGAATCTTCGGTTGCGAGGATGCTCCCAAGAATCCCACGGCTTTAGCCGTGTGGAGTGTCAATGCTGCAAAACACGCACATACCGCGATAGCTCTACCGGTTCTCCACCGTATTCTTTAGCGGCCATGAGATACAGGTTCTCCTTGGCGCGTGTGATTGCCACGTAGCAGAGCCTCGTTTCCTCGCGCAATCCGGGGCCTGACATGGACTTTCGGTGGGGAAGAATCCCCTCCACCAGGTCCACAACGAACACCGTCCACCATTCCAGTCCTTTTGACTTGTGGATGGTCATCAGCTGAACGGCGTCATCCTTGGGTTCCTTCGACTTTTCAATGACCCAGTCCACATACCGTAAAAACTCCGGCACAGTCCTATACCTTGAGGCCGACTGAATCAGCGAATCCACCCACTTGACCGGCTCGTCCGCGTCTTGTTGGCGCACCACCGTCGGGTGCTTGTCCACCAGCCAACGTAGGGCCTCTGCCGGGCTTTCGTATCGGCTCAACTTTTCCACGGTCTCGCGGAATTCGTGGCACTTGGGATGAGCCATCACTGCGTTCCAACCGCCGGCTTTCACTTCCTCAATGACCTGTCTGGAAATAAAGCGCTTCGGCCGATTGAGCAAGGGCAGCCATACGCCTGGATCGGAATGATCCTGTGTGATACGGAGGTAATTCAGCAAAGTCTTTACGTCATGGTTTTCATAAAAGTGCTTGTCCCCTACGACTTGGTACGGAATGTCGTGTTCCGCCAAGAGTTCTTCATACACACGGGACTGAACGTTGGTCCGATACAGTACCGCGTACTCGCTCCAGGGAATACGCGGATAACATTCATGCAAACGCGAGATTTCCTCGGCAACAAATTTAGCCTCGCCCCAGTCGGATTTCGACGTGATAATTTCAGCAGTGGAGGTGTCCTCTGACACCTGACGAGCCGCTTGAACACGTTTGTCGATCTGGTGGCCACGGTTTAAGGCAATCACTTGCCCAGCGATGTCAAGGATCAGGTCGTGCGATCGGTAGTTCATGTCGAGCACAATCTTTTTGGCGTCCGGAAACTGTCTGTGGAATTGGAACATCAGATCCGGGCGGGCGCCGCGAAACCCGTAGATGGACTGAAAATCGTCACCAATCACAAACAGATTGTGAGTGTACCGAACCAACTCCAGCAAAAATAGCCATTGTGCGAGATTCGTGTCCTGAAACTCGTCCACAAGCACGTATCGCCAGCGTCGGCTCCATCGGTCACGAAAGTTCGGATCTGACTTGAAGAACCGCAGGGCGTATAACAACATGTCATCGAAGTCGAGAATGTGCTGCTCGGCCTTTACCGCTTCATACGCGGAATAAACCTTAGCCAACACCTTGTCCGATACATTCTCCGGCATGAGCGCCTCAGCCTTGGTCCGAGAGACATCTGTTAGGGCCTCCTGCGTGCTTTTGTACAATGGACCCACGCCGTGCGGATTTATGTTGCTGGGTTCACTCAACACACTTTCCATAAGCCAGGACGGATCGGTGGCGACCCTCCAGTCTTCTTTGCCCAAGATGGATTTGAGCATACGATATGCAATGGAGTGCATCGTACCGATAGTGACCTGTTTCGCCGCCTCCCTGCCTACTATGTCTATCAAGCGGGTACGCATCTCCTCCGTCGCCTTGCGGGTAAAGGTACAGGCAAGAATGGTACGGGGATCTACGCCGCTCTCGATGAGGTACTGAATCCTGGCAATGAGCACAGCAGTCTTGCCAGATCCGGCGGCTGCGATGACCATGCAGGGTCCGTCTCTGTGCCGTGCGGCCGCCTGTTGGGCTGGGTTTAGTTCTTGGAGTGTAGGCACGTAGAAGGTGCTCCTTTCAAAATTCGCATAAACCGTTTCTACGGAATCGGTTACTATTTGACGTTCCGTAATTCGCGTCTCTGGGGGTACACGCAGAATGTGCGTGGAGAAGCGCGGACAATCCGGGGAGTGTTTCCCGTGTGGGTTGGTAACTAGACAATAGGCTGGGGGTTGTATCTGATAGCGCCGAATATGCATGGGCACCGGCCGCTCGGGTTTACACATACACAGAAGGGTGGCATTCGCGCTGTAGAGTCGATGTAATACACTCTGCACATTCGTGCCACCCTCGGCTAATTCTCCATCCAAGCGCGTTATCCCGGCCTCCGTCTTGGCCTCAATCCACGCCACGCTCATCCGCCTCGCCCCCATCTCCCATTGTGCACGAGACTGGAGGCTGAAAAATGCAAGTTTGATGCAATCTCAGTTTGTTCACCGACTGATTCGCGCGGAAACCCCTGCCTTTAGGCATGGGGAGGAAGCGCGTTCCCTTTCGCATTGATCGGTCAGTGCTATAGTAGAGTCATTCTCCATCCACTACTTTTAAATTCTATTTTGATGAGAAAATAGGGTTCCATTGAGGCAGTGAATTCACGGGTGACCCTGTTATTGGGCAATAGGATGCCCGGGACGCATAAATGACCTTTTGCGCTTGGTATGTTACACCAAATCTGGTTCTGGTTTGATTACCGTGTATCCCTGTTTTTGAAGACGGCGGATCATTAGCTCCTCGGTGGATACAGGCTTACGCTTTTCGAGGTAGTCGTGGCCAAGTTCGTTATAAGGAGTACCCGTCCTGAGCAAATGGTACGCAATTACCAAGATCTTGTGCGCAACCACGACAGTGGCTCGTTTCTTCCCTTTACGCCCGGCCACTGACCAGAACTTTGAACCCAGAAAGGTTCGAGTTTTACTTGCTGCCCAAGCTGCCTCGAGTAGCGCAGATTTTAGCGCTTGGTTGCCCTGCGTCGTTTTCGTCCGTTTTTTTTACCAGCACTCTCGTTATTGCCGGGGCTGAGTCCAGCCCACGATGAAAGGTGGG
This sequence comes from Alicyclobacillus kakegawensis NBRC 103104, assembly GCF_001552655.1. Taxonomy (GTDB): domain Bacteria; phylum Bacillota; class Bacilli; order Alicyclobacillales; family Alicyclobacillaceae; genus Alicyclobacillus_G; species Alicyclobacillus_G kakegawensis. The sequence continues at coordinate 7,774 of NZ_BCRP01000039.1, forward strand.
ATGCCGAAGGAAATACGGACATGTCCGTTCCAATCTCAGAAAGGATCACCTTGGCTACATTGGGTCCCACTCCTGGAATCGTTTGTAACAATTCTTCCTGCTGTTGATATGGAGCAAAGTAGTGTTCCATGTCTGCTTCCAGATCTGCGATGGACTTCTCGAGAAACTCAAGGTGCTCCAAAGAACGCTGAATAATCTTACGGTGATGCAGTGTCACTCGACCGTTGAGTGCTTGGACGAGATCCGGGATCTTTGCTCGCAACCGACCTTTAGCGAGATCCGCCACTTGTTCGGGATCAATGGCTTCACCATTGACCAGAGCATCGAGCATGAGGCGGCCAGACTTCCCAAATACGTCGCTCATGAAGGTGGAAATCTTGATGTTGGCATCTTCTAGCACCTTCAGAATTCGATTACGCTCTGACGTTTCGTAGCCCTTTAGCTTTCGGCGGTATCGAGTCAAATCCCGCAGTTCACGTATCTCACGGGGTGCAACGAAGCTGTTGGATACCAGACCGCAACGATGCAGTTCGGCAATCCACTGTGCATCTTTCTTGTCAGTCTTGCGGCCGGGGAGATTCTTGATGTGAGCCGCATTAGCGAGGGTCACATCGCAGGTGGCCTCAAGGACGTTAAATACTGGTTTCCAGTACGCGCCGGTGCTTTCCATGGCAACCTCTGTGCAACCGAGTTCGGCCAACCAGTCGGAGAGTTCGAGTAGCCCAGAGAATACGGTGGAGAACTCTTGAATGAACATTTGGGGCTTCTCTTCTAGAGGTCCCTTGAGAACGCAGGCGACTACATTGGCCTGATGAACATCCAAGCCAGCACAGCATTCTCGGATGGCGTCCAAGTGTCCTCATCCTTTCCAAGTAGGGCACAACCGCCTGACCGAAGGAAATTTGATGGATGTGCTCGTGGCAACAATAATTTGTGCTCAAGGCGGCTGTGGCTAGTTTAGAAGTCGGGGTCGACACCCCATAAATAAAACAACCTTCCTGTCCTACTTGGTTTCATCTTGGATCATGGACGCCGACCAGTAAACACTACAGGACATTTTCATGATAATATTGTGCCCCGCCAGGGGCATGAGGGTTTAGAAGGCTATCCGTAAAACTGTGTTGAAATAGAATTTTAAACTTCCAATTATTCAATTGGTTCTCCATCTCGTGTCGGAACACAGGTAAATTCAATGCTTGGCATTAACAACACTTCATTTCCGCATGTAGGGCAAGTTATAAGATGGTCGCTATCTAACTCCTGCTGTCCGCCTAAAACTTCATCGTGAGAGTGCTTTTCTCGGCACCATGGACACTTCCAATAATCAACAGTTTTTTTTCAATGTTTTTCGAGTTTTCGCCACAGAAATTCCTCCAAATCAAACTGGAAACCAAAATCAATATATCAACACGCTTTTACGAAGACCCTTTAGAACTAAGGTTGGCGTTAGAACTAAGTATAGAATAAGCTGTAACCTTGACTCTAACTTAGTCACTTCGGTACCATGAATACAAATTGCCTTTAGGAGGCGTACAGATGGCTGTTACTTTGTCCTTCATGCTGCAGAAAGGCGGCGTAGGTAAGACGACAACCATGGGAATTATGTCGTTCTTGCTCGCTCGAATGGGCAAAAAGGTCCTGGCCGTCGATATGGACTCACAGGGAAATGTTAGCACGTTACTGTTACAACGAAATGTATACACCTTCTCCAACGAGACAATTCTTGAGGCAGTTGAGGACCAAGACCCGCGCCCCTACATTGTTCCGTCCGATGAAATCCCCAACCTTCATGTTATCCCAGCGGATGATCTTCTTGCGATTTATGGGCGACGCATCTATGAGATTCAACGAGAAGAGCAAAGATCTGTTCCACCGCTTTTATATCTCAAACAAACCTTGGATGTAGTGCAAGACGAGTACGATTATATCCTAATTGATTGCCCTCCCAGCTTAAATGAACAAACCCTTTCGGCATTGGCTGCCTCAGATTGTGTCGTGACGGTTCTCCAAGCGGAGGTTTATGCCTATCAAGCACTCACGCGTTTCTTTGAGACTTTATTTCATGTCAAGAAGAACGTTAGGCCAGACCTCGTCATGCTCGGTATCGCCGTCGGCTTAACAGACCGATACACTCTGCAAGACACGATTTTGGACGAATGCCGAGATGAATATGGTGCCCTGATATTTAACACGGTGATACGCAGACTCGCCAGAGTTGCCGAATTCGCCACATTGGGCATCTCTGACGCACGAAAGGACCAAAAGACCGCTCTCACGCAATACGAAGACTTGCTAAAAGAAATTCTGGACCGTATCGACTCAGGATTCTACGACAACTCCATCTACTTACGAGCCCTTCAGAACAGGTTGTATTACATCGAAGGAAAATTGCAGGAGAACCTTCCGGACGTTAAGCGTATCCGTTTCGAAGGACTGCGCGATGAGACGCTTCAGCACATTGAGATCGCAAAGGAGTGGGTATAATAATGGCCAGCGCGAGAGACAAGCTTCGTAATCGCTTGAAAGCAGAGAGGCCGCGCTCTCCCTACGAATCTCTCTTCGACGGAAACGATGTTACAGACATATCGAATGATGTGTCAAAGAAAAATGTTCGTACCAAATCCACTGTTACTACTGACTCCAAGTCTGGTATCGACTCTAGAGTTAACTCTCGTTTTAGTTCCAAAGTAGAGTTCAATAATGACGGTAATGATGACTTTAGTTCTAATTCCGATACTGCTACTCGCGTTAATTCTGGTATCCATACTGATGCCGATACCAATAATGATTCCGATGTCAGCGTCAGCGTTGGTTCAGTGACTAATACTAAATCCGACTATAGTGTTGACATTGATCCTAATGTTGAAATAGATACCGAATCTAGTAATGACGCTTCTATCGATTCTGGTTTAGATATTAGTTCTGACGTCGGCATTAGTTCTAAGTTGCGTAATGGTACCAACTCTATATCTGATAATATTTCTGATAGTAGTTCTGGTAGTAGTATTGGAATTCGAATTGAATCTAATTCATATTCTACTTCTAGACCTAGCCTTGCTTCTACAACTAATGCACGTGCTGATATTGACTCTAACTCTAACTCTAATTCTGGTTCTAACTCTGAAGCTACATCCTCATTCGGAGATCCAGAAGCTGCACAACAATACGTCGAGAATTACTTGAAAGCCGCGGCACAAAATCTCATAAGCGTTCGCAATGGACGCGTTGTGAAGATGAAAAAAACCGATACTTACACACATACAACATTGTATTTGGATAAGGCAATCCAGCCGCGACTCGAGCGTTATCTCAAGCAGACTGGGATCGACAAGTCTCCCTTCATCAATGTGGCAATTAGTTTTCTCCTTGATCATCTTAATGTGAAGTAACGCACCAACGCACTCCGGCGCGGGGAGGCCCCGACGTTGCCCGTGGAGCGATGACTCCCGCGCCGAGGCAAATTCGAATCTGTCCCCGAGATGTCGGACGGTTGCGCGCCTCTATTGCAAAATTTAAGGCCGCCGCAGCCAAACGCCAATAGAAGAGTCTAACAAAGTCCAATAAACATAGAAGGCTCAGTACCGGCCACTGACGTTCTGGGTTTAGTATAAACTGCGGACGTCTCTCTAATCTGTGGCAGGGGTCGAAATTCAGATTTTCAAGCACTCCAGAATCGGCGACAGAGCAGAGAAGAGCCATAGAACGAAGTAACCCCCCGGATTACCAGAGGGTTACTAACCAGCTACGCAGGATTAAGTTTGCCTTTATAATACCACGGTGTGAATAAAGTTTCAATCGGCAAATCTACAATTTCATCGAATTTGGCGCGGCGCGGATACCCCTGTCTCTAGGCATGGGGAGGAGCGCCGCGCTTCCTCCCTTCAAAAGCCGTATTGATATCCATCTGCCTTGTGCACGATCTCGCAGTACCGATGCGAAATCCCATCCACAGTGCCTACACGAAAATATCCTGTTGTTCGAACTGACACTCGGCCCGCGTGGATGCCACGGTACTTACCTTTCGGCACCACGGCTCGTACCATATCTCCGGTCTGGAATCCCTTGAATTTCTTCTGACGTGGCACGAGCCGATTCGGAAACCCAAACTTGTCTGTTCTGCACCGTTGCCTTTTACCATGTCCCTTCGCGACGATTCGCAGCACTTGCATCTCTGGGTGAAGCAGTACACGCTCTCCAGATTTTCCTACACAGGCTGCGTCGATCCAGTGTTTCTTCGGATAGTCCTGCGACATGCGATTGTGTTTCGTCCTCCCGCCGCTTCCTGTCTCCACGAGCAAACCCGTCGCTTGGAGACGCCGGAACAGCGCCCAACGGGTTGCGTTCACCACAGCGGCTCCTTTCAGTGGTGCCTTAAGTTGAGCCTTGATTCGTTGGAGACGCTGAGGATCGCGGGCCAAAAACTCTTCAATTGGGCGGTTGCCTTTGGCTTGGTTGCACCGGTGACAGGCGAGCGTGAGATTGGATACTCGATCCGTTCCACCCTTTGACCTCGGGACCACGTGCTCGATTTCCAGCGGTACTCCTTCAACATCACAGTAGGCGCATTTTCTTCCCCACTTCTCCAGCAGGTACTCTCGCACTTCGTAGCCAAAGAGGGTGCCATGTTGGTACTCCACCCCATGGATCTCTGGGGTTTGGAGTTTTTGCGTGTCGAATCGCACCAGTTCCATCGAAAGATGTGAGACCGGTGCCAACCGCCGCAACCGGGC
>NZ_BCRP01000040.1 GCF_001552655.1 Alicyclobacillus kakegawensis NBRC 103104
TTGCGTTCCAATACTGCACGTTCTGGATAATGACCATACACGCTCCCGGTAAGCCTCCACGGCCACCTCCAGGGTATGGCCTTCGTGAAGGCTGTACCAGTACAACCGCTCCGGCCTTGCGTACGCATGCACCACACGATTGCCACCTTCGCGCCAGACTCCACATCGGCGCGCTCCTGGCCACGAACGATGGGCCGCACACGGAGATTTGAAATGCGGAACACCCAGACCGGCTTCTTCCCCCATCATCCGAACCACCGCGCTCATCCTGGTGCATCGCAATCGCCGAGCACCTCTGGAGCCGGTGGTTTCCGAAAATGCGTCACTGGCGATGGATGAAACGGCATATTTTTATGAAAACTATGTCAACTGTATGAAATATGACTGGGGACTCTCCGGGATCTGGTGGATCGTTTCGTGATTGCTCAATCCCAGACGTTGCATGATGAGTGCACTTAAGGCAACGCGGACAAAGTAGCTTTGCCCTGAATCGAAATGTGAGCGTCGGAACGTTCTGCACAAGGGTGTACCGCCTAAGACGCCGAACATGAACCCATACATTTGAGCATGAGTGCTTGTCTATGTACGGATTTGAGAACCATGCCGAGGCGTCCCAGGCGGTCGAGGCATGCGTGCGCCAATACAACACAACAAACCCGGCTGCATTCACCCGCATTGCCTGTCACCGGTCAAGTTCCAATGCCTCTATTTTGAAGCCAAAGCACCTAAAGGTATGACGCGTCGATTGGTGCGTATCGTGGCCTTCGCCCTTAACTGTCCTAAGCTAAAGGGAATGCGGAGCTGTCAAGGAGACTCAGAGCGTCGGCGGCCCTTGACCGTGCGGCGACCCATGATGATTCCTAAATAAGGGGCAAAGGCCGAAACAACACTGCAAAAGAGCTCAATATCGGGAGCATATGTCCAATCTTGGGTGTTCATCGTCTGTCTTGACGGGCAGGACTACCGTATGTTTATGTCACATCAAAGTACGCGCTGTCACCATCGTCATGTAATCCCATTTCCTCGAGGTGCCATTGAATCGTCTTACGCAATCCATCATCCAATGGTGTTGCATTGGTATACTTCAAGATCTGATTGGTCCGTGCGAGATCAGGAATACGGCGTTGCATGTCTTCATACCCTTCTCCGTACGCTTCCTTATAGGGGATCAGAACAATCTCCGAATCACTTCCCGTCATCCTTTTGATGCGGTGAGCCAAGTCCATAATCGAGATTTCGTCAGTGGTTCCAATGTTGAACACCAATCCGTTTGTACTGGATTCCATCGCTGCGATTGTGCATGTGATGCAGTCATCTACATACGTAAAACACCGGGTTTGTCGTCCATCTCCGTAAACAGTCAAAGGTCTGTTTTCCAATGCGGCGCGAATAAAGATGGGAATAACACCTGCGTAAGGAGTACCTTCCGATCTTGGACCGTAGATATTGAAGTACCTTAATATGGCCGACTGCAGGCCTTCCTTTGTGTATGCTAAGCACAGATGTTCATCGAGTGCCTTCGCTGTGGCATAACTCCAACGGTGTATCATGGTTGGACCCAATACGCGATCCGAATCTTCCCGAAAAGGTACTTGTGGATTTTTCCCATACACTTCTGATGTTGATGCAAAGACAACCTTTTTATTCCTTCGGAAACAGGACTCAAGGATGTTTCTTGTGCCTAGCACATTGTTCTCAATGATCTTTCGTGGGCTCTCGACGCAGTTTTTCACACCGAGCATAGCAGCTAAATGGAAAACTCCGTCATGCTTGCTTATCAGTCGATCCGTCAAAGCCTCATCCATGATGCTGCCACAGACGAAGGTATGATTCGGATGTTTCATCACAGACTGTATATAGTTATATCTACCATTTGACAAATCATCAAGAGTCGTTACTTCATGCCCCAATTGCAATAATTTTTCTACCAGGTGTGAGCCTATGAAACCCGCCCCTCCAGTAACCAGAAACTTCATGCTGTCAACCCCTCGTATCACAAAGATTCAATATTCGGTCGATTGTGCGCCATCCCAAATGCGTTTCTCGTATCCAACACAGCCCGCGCATGCTGCATGATCATCTCATAATCCACGTTCGAATGGTTGGTCAAAATGGCCACCACATCAACTTGTTGCAGGACTTCTGGAGTCAGGTCGACAGATTTCAGAATCCTACCTCCAATATCAATTTCCTTAATAAAAGGATCGTGATACATAACATCATGTCCATCGGCCTGCAATTGTTTAAGAATGTCCACTGCCGGAGATTCGCGTAAATCATTGACATCTGGCTTGTAGGTGAGTCCAACAAGCAGTAACTGCGGGTGATTGGATGAACACAATCGCATGATGCGATCCATCACGTATTCCGGCATGGCTTCGTTTATCTGGCGAGCCAACTTGATAAACTCCAAGCTATATCCATATTTTTCTGCAATCCATTGTAAGTACAGCGGATCTACAGGTATACAATGCCCGCCAACGCCGGGACCTGGAAAATAGGGTGTGAATCCATATGGCTTTGTACTTGCGGCATCAATGGCTTCCCAAAGATTAATTTTCCACTTGTCGCAGATCATGGCGAGTTCATTCATGAGGGAAATATTAATAAACCTCTGTGTATTCTCCAAAAGCTTTGTCAATTCCGCTACTCGAATGGAGGAAACGACAACGACTCGCTCGAAAACCTTCTCGTACAACTCCACGGCCAACCGTGTCGATTCCGGGTCTATACCTCCTACAACTTTAGGGATCTTACGAATGTCAAAACTATCGCCAGGGTTAATCCGTTCCGGAGAATATGCAACAAAAAAATCACGTCCGGCTGTTAGACCTCTTCCCTCCAAAATTGGTATCACGTAATCTTCGGTTGTACCCGGAAAGGTAGAGCTCTCCAACACGACCAATTGAGACTTCTGTAAAAACAAGGAAATCGAAGCGGCTGCGGCAGTGACATAGGACAGATCCGGCTGTCCTTCCTCAGTTAGAGGTGTTGGCACGCAAATGATAGTGGCGCTGGATTGAGCAACTGGTTTGAATGAGGTGTCACATGAAAATCGACCAGATTGAAACAGGGCGTGAATGTCGTCATTCGAAAGATCACTCAGATAGCTTCCCCCGGATAGCAGTTGCCTTATTTTGGTTTCATCGACATCAATCCCGGTGACTTGATATCCACTTTCTACCAATAATCTGGCTAGAGGTAATCCTACATATCCCAGGCCCACCACGCAGATATGAGCGTCCTTGGTTATTGTTAAGATGTCGTGCATGATTTCACACCTCGCTATCGATGACGCCATATCTTATGGGATAACCCCTCGCCGGGTCGCAGACGGACACCCACAGCCCCATTAAATAGGCAGATTCTCAGTTATAGGTCAGTAACACGGTGATGAGCTTGTCCACTGCTGCCAGAGCGATTACGGCGACAAGGTTGCAATCGGGCCAAGCGGGATTTCCGTCAAGGGTTTGTGGCCTTATCCGCCAACGAATCCACCGCGGATGCCTTGCCCGCGCTCTGTGACAGATATTCCTTAGTCGCTGTTTCGCTAAATCTGCGAGTTGTTCACGTGAGTCATATCCGGTGAATGTGACGTATGGGGTTGACCTTGGCGCTAGCGAGGACGGTTCCTTTTGGATGACATTTCTCCGGAGCCAAGTGGCCAGAGGATGAAGGGGCGTGAAACATGGGTGACGATGCGCCAGCTGCAGTTGTGGGTCGATTCAGGGCTTGTCCGTCGGCAGGTAAGCTGCCGATGCCGAATCCAAATGCGACATCACTGGAACAGATGCCTGTAGAGAAAAGGACGGTCCCAAAAACCATCGAAAGACAGATGGAAGGGACAGTCCTTTTGAAAATCAATTTACATTTCCAGTACTTTCGTGAAATAATCTTCTCCGCCAAACTGGCCGCTTTTTAAGGCTAATTCCAAGCCGTCGATGTTTGTATCCTCAGAATAACAGCGACACAGTGGTGCCCCTGGAGAAATCGAGGCAATCATCTCCATCGCGTAAATCCCGAGCTGTCTGGTGGCATAGCTGGAGGTATCTCCCCCCGCAATGACCAACCGTTCAATTCCCGTCTCTTGAATCACCATCCGGGCAATTCCTCCCAGGTAAGAGCCCAGGATCTTACTCGAATCAGATATCAGACGACCACTGCCCGTCATTTGTTGCTGATTCTCTTTGATGGTCGGGTCATCCGGCCCCAATGCCGTATAAATGACTAAGCTTTTTCCGCACTTCAGAATTTCACTGGCTCTCGCGACGAGCCTCTTCGTCGCAGCTTCTCCGCGATTCGAATCCATTACTTCCCGAAGTGACAGATGGATACCCTCGAAGCCATGATCCATGGCCCATTGCAGCTGCTTCTGGGTCACCGGCGAACAACTTCCAGACACCACCAGAAGCTGGTTGACCTTCTTTATTTTCTTGTGAGCTGGACGCTTTCCGTCTGTCGGGAGATCTGCTTCACAACTCCGTCGAACGGATGAGATGGCATGGCCGACACCCGACGACCCAATCACGAACAATGGTTCTCCAGGTCTCCGGGAAGCAGCCATCAACTCCCCCACTTTTTCAACGTGGTCCTTCGTCAAGGCATCGAACAACACGGCTTCAGGGTTGTTCGATACTCTATTCTCCAACGTCTTCAACAGTTCACTCACCGGCTGTTCAAGATCTACGACATTGATTAAAGCAACATCCCCTGCGCCCTGTTTCTGCAATACAAATCGCAAATCCGCTTCCGACATGGGCGTAATTGGATGGCGGGACATGACAGGGTGTCTATCGAGGCGATAAACGTCCGCTCCCATGGCCGCGTAGTGATTTCCGAATACGGTGTACCGCTTTAAGTCAGGTGAAGCGACGAAAACAGGTACCCAAGGCTGCGCTTTGAAAACATCACGCGAAATCCGCATGACCGTTGCAATATTCCCAATTTCATTCGAAGAATCGAATGTGGAACAAACTTTATAGTGAACAAAGTCACTACCCACGTTGCGCAACCTCTCGAATATCGAAGGCAATACCTGTTCCATTTGCTCCGGACTCATCACCCGGCTGTTCCCCGCGACACCGATACACTTAATGTACGGGAAGCGATTTAACGTCTCCTTACTTGGTACATCAAGAAACAGTACCGTTGGCAGCCCATTGATGGTAAGTGACTCCATGGCATCGGTAGACCCGGTGAAATCATCTCCGTAAAACGAGAGAACAATATCCCCCTGGTCTTCAGAAGTATGGCTTTGCATTACGACGACCTCCAAACCCAATCAACAAGCTTAGACAGTCAATTTTCGCGAGTAGTTGATGGCGATGGATGACACAGCCATGAGCAAGCCAGCGATTGCAAACATGACGAAAACGCCCAAGAAACTGCCGGATGTTTGAACAATCCAGCCGACAAGAATCGGAACAAGGATACCAGCGACATTCCCTGAAAAATTCATGGCACCTGTCAATTGTCCAACATGCTGCTTCGCTGCGAGTCTTGCTGGGACACTCCAATACAATCCGCCCCAACGAAGGAAGAAGTTCGCAAGGCTGATTAGCAAAATCGCTACGGTTGCAGTGGTCACGTGATTCACAAGCAGAATGGCACCCGCAACGCCCAACCCAGCAAAACCAAGCATGGATTTCATGACAACGTTCACAGAAGCTCCGGATCGAATTAAACGGTCCGCCACTTGCCCCGCAAAAAGCTCTCCTACAAATCCCGCACCAAAGATAACGAACGTCCAAATGCCGGTCATCGCAAATGACACGTGTTGCACCTTACTTACATAAGACGGGGCCCAAGTCAGGAGCCCGTATAAGACGGCGTCGTATCCAAAGAACGCAAGCAGCAACATCCACGGGCTTAGGCGTGTAAAATACTTGATCGCACTACCAGATATAACTTCCTCTGTTTCATTCTCAACATCTACTTGTTGAAGGTACTTTACTTCTTCCTCAGTAATCAACGGATGATCTGCTGGATTATCACGCATGAACACCCATGCCAGTACACCGATGAGCACCGTCAAAAGCCCGACGGCAGCGAATCCCAATCTCCAAGTACCGAGCCAAATGATGAGACCGGTTACCAATACGCCGCCAATTGCAGTTCCCAACGGGCCGCCGCCATCAACAAGCGTACTCCCTCTCGCACGTTCGTTTTTTCTCAGCCACCGGATTAACGAGGTGTTGGCCCCGTTTTGAACAGGTCCCTCAAATATACCTAACAACATACGCATTCCAATCAATGCGCTTACACCGTTTGCCAAACCCGTAATCCCTTCAATGATACCCCACCCAATCAAACTACTGGCGACAATCTTGCGCGGTTTAAGACGGTCGACCAACCAACCGCCAGGCAGCTGCATCAAAGCATATGTCCAACCAAAGGAGCTCAGAATCAGCCCTTCTGTGACGGGACTTATATGCAGGTCTTTGCTGATGAGAGGCATTGCAATCGATAGAGAAGAACGGTCAACATAGTTGATAATCATGACCAAGATAAAGAAGACAAACATCCACCAGCGCAAGCCGGGAACAGAAAATTCGGACCGCTTCTCTATATTTGCCTTTAGAGTAGATTGTTGCATTGTTTTATCACCTAATCCCATTTTTTCAATTATTGTATTTAGTACTAAACCTATTCGATTTATGGAAAGCTATAATCTGAGATATTCAAAGATAAACAATCCCTTCTCTAAATCTCACCTGTCATCAATTCTGTTTGGAAACTTATAGGTGATCGGACTGAGTTCAGACTTCCCTCATTCACTCATTCAAAACTGATAAGTACCTTCAAGGGATTGTCCTCTTTTTGGCACACCATTCTGAATCCCTCGGCGGCCTGAGTATAGGGCAACACATGGGTGACTACAGCCTCGCTTTGAATCCGGCCGGAGGCCAGTAACGCCACAGCTGCCAGAGTATCTTCACGTGTATAACAGAAGCAGCCAACCATTTCTTTTTCCTGTCCCTGCAGCTGCATAATATCGAGAGATTGTTCTTCATGGAACATAGCAATGGTGACAATTCGTCCGCCTTTTTTCACAAGTGACAATGCTTGATTTAAAATTCCTGGTGCACCAACTGCAATCAGGACCTTGTCAAAGGGTCCACCAATGTGTTCTTTGGCTTCTTCGACCCAATTGTCTTTATCTTTAATGTTGATTGTGTGAGTTGCGCCAAGGGTCTTTGCACTGTCCAGGCAGTAGTCGAATACGTCTGTAGCGAGGATGGTGGTTGCTCCTGCCTCCCTTGCGGCAGCCAGCGCTAACAACCCAATGGGACCTGCCCCAAGCACGGCGACTTTCTCGCCTACTTGGATGCCTGCTTTACGTACAGCATGGACACCGACAGCAAGTGGTTCTGCCAATGCACCAAGTCTGTGATCCATGTCTGGTGGCAAAACGAATACGACATGTTCAGGGGCAACAAAGTTCTCAGCCATAGTACCGTACCATTTGCCGATGCCAGGCGCCTGCCGGTTGTCGCAGTAGTTAATCTCCCCGCGCAGGCAATGCTCACACTGTCCGCAACCGGCCTGTGGCTCTACGGTCACTTTATCCCCGACCTTGACGCGAGTGACTGCGCTGCCAACCTCAATTACTTCACCCGAAACTTCATGTCCAATGATCACGGGAGGCTTGCGAAATGGATGAAGACCTTTGTACGCGTGAATATCAGATCCACAAATACCGGCTGCCTTCACCTGAATGCGCACTTCGTTGTCTCGGAGCGGAGCATCTTCAACTTCTGTGACGACAACGTGATACGGACTTTCAATCATAACCGCTTTCATGACGACACTTCCTTTGAGTGTATAAACTCTGAGATGTTTGGACACCTGAAATCCGAGACAACTAGTTTATTCTACTTGCGTTAACTCGTTTTCGAGGTTTGTACTTCCCGCTTTCCAAGAAATCTCGAACCAAGTGATCCGGTATTTTTGTCAGCGGGATACCAGCCGACTTCGCCGTGATAATCATTCGGCATGCCATCTCCAACGTTTCAAGACGCATGATGGCATCAGAAAACGAGTCATCGAACAGGATAACCCCGTGGTTTTTCAGGATAATCACATGCCCATTTTCGGCCTGCTCCCTTACAGCCTCGCCGAGTTCAACCGTGCCCGGGTGGAAATAGTCCACATAGGCGACGTCTTCAAGGTAGTACATCGCCTCAATGAATAATTCGGAGACAACGGGTTCTGCACTGGACGCTATAAGCGTAGTGTAAAAAGGTGAAGAATGCAGTACGACCTTCGCATCCTCGCGCTTCTGATAGATGCCTGCGTGCATCGGCACTTCCTTGGACGGCCTGCGGCTGCCGTCCCACGTACCCGTCTGAAAGTTGTACAAAGAAAAGTCGTCAGCACTTAAATCGCCCATCTGGGTTCCTGAAGCGGTAATGAGCATGTGCTGTTCATCCACACGAGCACTTATATTCCCCGAGGTTCCCCAGGCAAGCTGGTTGGCCAACAAATACTTTCCTGTTTCAATCAACTTCTGTGCAATCTTAGATTGATCCAATATCATGTACTCACCTCCATTCCTTACGTACATAACTACTAAGCAAGAATCATGCCAACTTAATATACAAGCCCTGTCAAATGGATATATCTCTAGCAACCCCAAAGAGATAGCTGAAATTGTGCCTCTAGGTGCGTCCTCTTACTGTCACACCGTTGTTTTATGTACACGACATAGCCCATTCTTTGGTCCTGTGCCAACGCGACACGACGTGATACAATCGTTTCAGATTGAAACGGTTGTATCATTTTAAAACGAACCCACAGTCCGGATCTGCGATCCGCACGGGAGTGATTACATTGAGTAAAATTGTCATCATTGCACCGTCCAAAGAGTTTGCCGACTGCGTAAAAGCCGTTGTCGGAGTGGATAGATTTAAGATTTATGCTCCGGAAGATGACAGGGATTTCTCCTTTCAGGAGACCATCCCCATTGCCAAGCATGAGGAATCCATCGGCGCCGAGGTCATTGTTACACGAGGTGGACAGGCGACCCTATTGAAACAGATCGTTGGTATTCCAGTCGTCGAGGTTAAAATGAGCGTCTTAGACATTCTTCGAACCGTCCATTCGCTCAAATCAATCTATCGTCGAATTGGACTCGTTGGTGTGGAAAATATTATCTGTGACTATCGTGAACTCGGTAGTTATATAGATATACAGATTTATCCGGTATTCTCGTACGAGCATGATTTGGACCGACAAATCCGCAAAGCCATCGAAGATCACGTCGACTTCATCGTCGGGGACGGAATGTCCGTCGATTATGCAAAGCAGTTCGGACTCCCGGGAATGAAGTTGATGCCGTCGCAAACAAACGTGCAGGAAGCCATAGATCTCGCGGAAAACCTCGTTCGCGCCCGCCTTCAGGAACGTATAAAGAACGAACAATTTCGTAAAGTTTTGGAGACCTCGCAGGAAGGAATCCTGGTGATTTCAAAGGAATCCCGAGTCTTATTGGCAAACAGCAAAGCCGCGCATCTCCTGAATCGCGATGAGGCCCAGATTGTTCATTCCCCCCTCGCTAGGGTTCTCGAACACGAAACAGAACTCCTCAGACTGATTGATAGAAAGCAAGTGTTTTGTGGGGAAATTGTAAAGCTGAGTAACTTTGTCCTATCGGTGTCACAACAAAAGATCACGGTCGGAGACGATTTGATTGGATGGGTTGTGACCTTCCAAGACATTACACAAATCCAAAAGATGGAACATAACATCCGGAGAAAGTTAAACAAGTCTGGATTTCTTGCCAAACGAAGTTTGACCGATGTCATCGCCATTTCACCGAACATGAAAAACGTTGTGGAAAAGATTAAGCAGTTCAGTGCGACAGACTCTACCGTACTAATCCTTGGGGAAACAGGAACAGGGAAAGAATTAGTCGCTCAAAGCATTCATAACCAAAGCAACCGTAAGAATCGCCCCTTTGTCCCAGTAAACTGCGGAGCATTACCAGCAAATTTGCTCGAAAGCGAATTGTTTGGTTATGAACCGGGCGCTTTTACAGGTGCAAATCGAAATGGCAAGGCGGGGCTTTTTGAACTCGCCCATACAGGGACCATTTTTCTTGACGAAATTGGTGAAATTCCGCCGCAACTGCAATCACGCCTACTGCGCGTCATACAGGAGCGCGAAGTCATGCGGGTGGGTGGCAATTCAATCATACCCGTTGATGTGCGCATTATTGCAGCGACACACAGAGACTTAAAGTCTGACATAGAATCCGGGAGGTTCCGCGCAGATCTGTTTTACCGTCTCAATATTCTCCGGATATTCTTACCGCCGCTGCGCGATCGGACTGCTGATATACCCGCTCTCGTAGATACCTTGTTAGACAAGATCTGCAGGCGGTATCAGTGCCAAAAGCCCCGTTTGCCGGATTCACTGATTCATCGATTCATGAAGTACTTTTGGCCTGGAAATATAAGAGAGCTTGAAAACTTGTTGGAACGCATCGTCGTGCTATTGAATACGAGTATCCCGCATGCGGACGTCTTTCGAGAAATCATGGAAGAGCTCGATGCAAATGATGGAACTTCCCCCTCGACGCCAGCGAATACGGAAACACAAGACGACTTGCTCGAAGGAACCCTTGAGGACATTGAGCGGCGCGTGATCCTGAAGCGGTTGGACCAATGCGGCGGTAACAGAGAATTGGTCGCGAAAAATCTAGGCATCAGCCGCTCTACACTGTGGCGAAAGCTCAAAAGCCACGACAATATAGACAATATATAATTACCGGTGTGAATCCGCCGTTGGTCAAGAACGTCATAAGCGGGAGTTGTAGTGCAGGCGGTTGTCACCTCGGAACCTGATTCGACGCTTATAAAAAACCTTC
>NZ_BCRP01000041.1 GCF_001552655.1 Alicyclobacillus kakegawensis NBRC 103104
GGTACGCCCGGCATGGGCGGTCCCTATAGGGTGAAAGTCCCGAACGGGGGTTGGCGACACACCTACCGTTAGCCAAGAGCAAGGGTGTCCATTGTGAGGTGGAATCTGAAGGAAGCTGGCGGCAAACTCTCGACCCGAGGTACACGAATCGCATTCGAGGCTGTCACAGTCGGATGAGTTGTCCAAACACAACGAAGTCCGAAGTCGCCAAGGGCTGTGGCAGTAGATGCGGCGGGTGCATGAGAGGAAAGGGGCCGTTCTTATCCGGGGAGGCCTGTCCGATACGCCGGTAGAGCCGGTAACCGTCGTCGAGAGGCGGCGCTGAACGGACAGGAGTCAGCAGAGGCCATAGTACGTGGGCGGGCGCTCGTCTGCGGAAGGGCCGAACATGAAACGAGGATGGACTGGATGCGTTCACACGACGAGCGACGACAGCAGAATACCCCGCAAGGGGCCTCCACCCGGAGGGTAGTGGTGAAGCCGCGAGAGGCCGGGATTGGAGGGCCGAGTTCGTCGTTGGCACAAGTGCAGACCCCATCCTGCGAAGAGAGGGACTCCCTGCTGGAGAAGATGCTGGAGCGGGAGAACCTGCTTCAGGCACTTCGCAGAGTCGAGGCGAACAAGGGAGCGCCAGGGGTGGATGGCGTGACGGTA
This sequence comes from Alicyclobacillus kakegawensis NBRC 103104, assembly GCF_001552655.1. Classification (GTDB taxonomy): domain Bacteria; phylum Bacillota; class Bacilli; order Alicyclobacillales; family Alicyclobacillaceae; genus Alicyclobacillus_G; species Alicyclobacillus_G kakegawensis. Next base: position 655 of record NZ_BCRP01000041.1, read on the forward strand.
GCCCAACTACGGTCGTACATCCAGACCCACTGGGCTGACATGCGTCAGCAGCTGCTCGCGGGGACCTACAAACCGCAACCCGTCAGGTGGGTCGAAATTCCGAAACCCGGAGGCGGGGTGCGGGGACTGGGAATCCCCACCGTGATCGACCGACTCATCCAGCAGGCACTGCTCCAGGTATTGAACCCGATTTTCGACCCGGAGTTCTCCGAGAACAGATTCGGATTCCGGCCGGGGCGGAGCGCCCATGACGCGGTGCGCAGGGCACAGCAATACATTCAGCTGGGTTACCGGTGGGCAGTGGACCTGGATCTGGCGAAGTTCTTTGACCGAGTTAACCACGACAAGCTCATGGCGCGCGTGGCGCGAAAGGTCAAGGACAAGCGGGTCCTCAAGCTCATCCGGGCCTACCTGAACGCAGGCATCATGGCGGACGGGGTGGTGATACGCAACGAGGAAGGGACACCGCAAGGCGGCCCCCTCAGCCCGCTGCTCGCCAACATCATGCTGGACGACTTCGACAAGGAGCTGGAGAAGCGAGGGCATCGGTTTGTCCGCTACGCGGACGACTGTGCGCCACGAAGGCGACGAGCTAGATGATAGCTCGAAGGCCATGCCGAAGATGAGGGCAGGCCCCTCGAAGCCGCCATGCAGGTGGAGGCTTCAAACCACCGTAAGCTGCTGTGGACAAAAGCCATGGTAGTGAGCGTTACGGAAAAGGCGAGGCCAGACCTCGTCAGGTGCGTGCCGATGGAGACGAACACCAGTGAACCGCTGATAACGTGTCGAAAGCGTAAGGATGTCATCAAAACCGGGAGGTAGTCGTTAGCCCGGGATCAGTCTGAAGGAAACCTGCTTACTGTCCAGGCGGTGACCGGCATGAAGGCGGCGTGAACGCGGCACAGGCTTCGATTCGGAACGTGGGAACCTGCACTTCGATGCGAAGGAAAAAACTCCAAGCGGAGGACCCGCAAGGACGAAAGTACCGATGCGAGGTGTAGGGGCGGAACAACCCGTAGTAGTGACGAAGCTTCGTAATGGAAGTGGAGCGAAGGGGTTGTGTTATCCAGTTTTGTGCAGAGGTCAACCGCAAGGGAGGAACCAATGGACAAAACAAAGCCGTACAAAATCTCCAAATATGTGGTGCTTGAAGCGTTCCGACGAGTGAAAGCAAACCGGGGCGCGGCTGGGGTGGACGAGGAAAGCCTAGGGCAGTTCGAGGCCGATTTGAAGAACAACCTCTACAAGATTTGGAACCGGATGTCCTCCGGCAGCTACTTTCCTCCCCCAGTCAAGGCGGTGGAAATACCCAAGAAAAACGGAGGAACAAGGATTCTTGGCGTACCCACGGTGGCCGACCGCGTCGCACAAATGGTCGTGAAGGTGTACTTCGAGCCCAAAGTGGAGCCGTACTTCCATGAGGATTCCTATGGCTATCGACCAGGGAAGTCGGCCGCAGACGCGCTTGCGGTCACCCGGCAAAGATGTTGGCGATATGACTGGGTACTGGAGTTTGACATCAAGGGGCTGTTTGACAACATTGACCACGAGTTGCTGATGAAGGCTGTTCGCAAACACACGGATAACCCATGGGTGATTCTGTACATGGAAAGATGGCTGAAGGCACCGTTTCAGTTGTCGGATGGGACCGTGGTGGAGCGAACGAAGGGCACGCCGCAAGGCGGAGTCATCAGCCCGGTGCTGGCCAACCTGTTTCTTCATTACGCGTTTGACAAATGGATGGACAAGAACCATCCGGACAAGCCGTTTGCTCGGTACGCTGATGATGCTGTTGCACACGGCCACAGTCTGGAAGGTGCTCAGAAGCTTCGCGCCAGCTTGGAAGAACGGTTCAAGGAATGTGGACTTGAACTCCATCCGACCAAAACGCGCATCGTCTACTGCAAAGATGACGACCGACGTGGGGATTACCCGGAAACGAAATTTGATTTCCTGGGCTACACGTTTCGACCGCGAAGGTCCAAGAACAGATATGGCAAGCATTTCATCAACTTCACCCCAGCGGTAAGCAACAAGGCGAAGAAGGCCATGCGACAGACGATTCACGACTGGCGCATGCATCTGAAGCCGGACAAGACCCTTGAGGATCTGTCCAGGATGTTCAATCCCGTCATCAGGGGCTGGATCCAATACTATGGGCGCTTCTACAAATCGGAACTGTACTGTGTGCTCAGGCACATGAACCGAGCTTTGGTTCGCTGGGTACGACGCAAATACAAGAAGTTTGCCGGCCACCAGCGGCGGGCGACACACTGGCTCGGGAAAATCGCCAGGCGCGAACCGAAACTGTTCGTGCATTGGCAAATGGGGATTTTACCTTAGGCTGGATAACGGGAGCCGGATGAGCCGAGAGGTTCACGTCCGGTTCTGCGAGGGCCTCGGGGTGAAACTCCCCGGGGCTACTCACCGCAATGTCTACGTGAAGTCGCGTCGGGCGGGAGAGCGAGTGATGGCGTCACTGACCAGATACCTGGAGGGGACACTGAACCTGCAGGTCAACCAGGAGAAGAGTGCGGCAGACCGGCCGTGGAAGTTGAGGTTTCTCGGATTCAGCTTCCGGTCCGACAAGCTGGCCACGATACGCCTGGCACCGAAGACGATAGAACGGTTCAAAGAACGGGTGCGCCAGATCACCAGCCGCTCACGGAGCATGCCCATCGCGGAGCGCATCAGGCAATTGAACGCGTACATCATGGGATGGGTGGCGTACTACCGGATGGCAGAGATGAAGGGGCGCTGCGAACGGTTCGATGAATGGATTCGGCGCAGGCTGCGAATGTGCATATGGAAGCAATGGAAACGAGTGCGCACGCGGTATCGGGAGTTACGCGCGTTAAGGCAACCGGAGTGGGTGGTCCACATGACAGCCAACTCACGCCGAGGGCCGTGGTTCATGGCGAGGATGCTGAACCAAGCCATGGACAAAACGTACTTTGAGCAACTGGGGCTGCGCAGTCTTCAGGCGAGATACCTTACGCTTCGTGGAGTTTCATGAACCGCCGTATGCGGACCCGCACGTACGGTGGTGTGAGAGGACGGGGGCTAGGCGCCCCCTCCTACTCGATCCTTCTCTCTTCCTCCCGGGGAAAAGCCCCTACTGAAACTTTACACGCTCCCTGCCAAGGTGGCGCGAAATGTGGACTTCATTATCATTACCACTATTTTTTCGTTTCGTGATCATACCCATAGAAATATATTATTAATAACGAAAAATGATAAAGATAGAATAGTTGAAAAAACATATTGAATATGGTTAAATGAAAGTAGTCTAACGGATCCGATGGGAAGTGTCCAAGAGTCACCGAACTGAACGTGCAAGACTTTTCGGATTGAGTGTCCAAATACTCCGGAATACACACATGGAGGTATTTCGACAACATTGTCATGTTATGCCTTCAATGGCATGTCAACAGGCCACGTGAAATTGAACTTGAATATAGAATCTGAATCCTACTTTAACTGACCTGCAATTTGTTTACCGCTATGAAACAAGATTCCGTGGAGTGATATTTGTGAGGATACTTTGGGCAACTTTACCGTTGATTCTTCTAATGGTGGCAGCAGTGTTAATAAAATACATGAACGCGCAAGAATGGATGAAGATATCCGTAATATCTTTGACGATAATCTATGGCTTTATTTACTCTAGAATTATCAGAAATATAGGTAAACGTTAGTCGACCCGAGCGGTATAAACATGTAATTATTTACATTACATGTTTATATAATTCCATCGAAAGGAGGGGACGTTCATGCTTCTGTTGGCACTTGTTGCGGGGACACTTGGAGTGTCTCAAGCAGTCGCTACCACTGTGGTGTCGATCGTTTTAACTGGTTCGACGTTGATCACAATCATTCTTGGAATTACCGCAATTTTGTCTGGCGGTGTTGACGTAATTCTTGAGATGGGTTGGTCTGCGTTTGTAGCAACTATCAGAGAAATTGCTACTACAAGGGGAACCGCCGCAGCTATTGGTTGGTGATGTCACGAGCCATTAATCGGCAAGGGGGGAAGATCCCTCCTTGCCGACATGGTGTTCTGTTTGACTGACTTTGGAGATGATGGATCATGCTTGCGAGAATGAATTTGATAATGCTGTTCTACAGGAACCTATCCGCTCAGCGGACTGCACTGGTTCAAAAGAAGATGCAAATAGACCATACCAGCGCTCTAATACTCATTGAATCCTTCAAGGTGTTTTTGTCATGTCTGGTGATTGCGCTACTCTATAAGGGTCTTCATTCCATCAGTCCCACGGTATTTATACTGAGTCTATTCGTCCTCTATTTAATCAATACCTCCATGGTCTTGTTTGACTCAGTCGAGCGTATCAAGATGAAGTATAACTACGACTACTTGCGTCTTTCAAACACAAGCGACGACAAATTCTTTCGTGAAATCCTAGTATATAACTATGGTGTGCGACTGTTACTCTCGATGCCAACAACCATTCCGTTGGCAGTTTTTATCTCAATATTCGCAGGGATAGGGGGCGTCTCGGTCCTACTCTTAGTGAACTCTGTGATATTGTTTTTGTATACGTTGATTAAGGTGATACCTGGTGTGACCAAACAATGGGTCCAGTCAACGTTGCTCGTGAGTTCACGAATACTTCCATTTGCGATAGGATATTTGTTCATGTCTATCCTCGTAAAACTAATCTTGCTATCCAGATCTGAAATTCACATTTATGGATTCTCCATGAACTATATGCTTGCCATGAATCACAGAATTGATCAATCAGAAAATCTGGTACGTAAGTTAAACTTGCTTAACGTAATGTCGCAAATGATGGGTAGTTGGTTATGCATTGCTTGTGCAATCTTTGTTGCGCTCCTTGCGATGCTGCTTTTGCTCAATGTCAAGAGCAACTCAGTGCCAGTACAATACAAGCTCTATTCATGGTACGTGACTATTATTCAATCATTATTAAAAAATATGTCGAGTTCCGAGGCCTATAAATATAAAGACGTATGCTTGTTACTAAATACGGGACGCGAGTTAGACAAAGATCCGCTGGGGATATTTCTTCCCAGTGAGCTCTTTCTATTGGCGGGTGCGAACCTCGCGTTGTTACTATACATACACAATGTCTACGTATATTTATTCCTATTTCTTGTACAGATATATATGCTGGTAACGGGAGTATTGCGGACGTTATGTCACTTGTTTCCGGGTGTATTCAGGTTTGAAAGCGACTGTCATAATTGGATTCCCCTTCGCCTGTCTGAACGTCTGAATTTTTCAGATGTCCTTGCATCTAAATACATAATACTCAGAAGAATGGCTCTGTACCCCTGTGCGACGACTACAGTATTATTGATGATTGAATTTTCGGTCTACATGAGAACAGCAATCTTTGTGTTGCTACCGGATTTTATCATCATTGGCTTGCTATACAGTCCAATTGTCAAACGGATACTTCGCACAGACTATGAAGTGTTTTGTATACTTGCCTCAAGTGGGGAGGTAATGAACCTTTCCTCGGTTAAGGAATATTCTGGATATCAAGCTATATCCACGGCGAATAGTCTCTTTCACCGTGCGATTATGTATCTTACCGTACTCTCATCACTAGTATGCGCGTTCTTCGTGTTGATCAGGGGATTTCAGTGGCTCTGGTATGACCTAGCCTTCTCATTTGCGTTTGCTATTGTACTGTTGCTAAGTTCCCGATATTACACGAAGGAACGAAAGGTAATAGTAAAGGGGAGCTAAATTCTAATGGTGTTGAAGCGTATGATCACCGGGCACATCCGATATTTCTTAGTGTCTCTTGTAGTCTACTGTACCTTTTTCGCCGGCGGAGTAATTGTTTCGTTGAAAACCAAATTAACCATGCATCCCACTTCAATGGCGTTTTTTCCAACTTTGTTCCACAATTTGTTTGTAGGTATAATTTTGATAGCGGCTGGGTTGATTACCCTTGGAATTGCGAACACGCTGTACCTAGCATATAATGCGGCCATGCTAGGCGTGACCATAAAGGGAGTTGATAATTCCTATGGACTGCATCCAATAATAACTGGTGTATTGCCTCATTCAACTACAGAAATTCTCGCGATGCTTTTATGTTGCACGCTGGGTTATGAATCGCTGCGATTCATTAATATTGTAAGAACGAACGCGAAGCTGGGACAATCGGAGAAATTTCACGTTCAGGATTCCGTGTGGATTCTTGTAACTGCCATTGTTCTCTTTATCGTGTCGGCGCTCATCGAATCGACAATTTCCAAAGCATAGTCAACTTTGGGGTGAAATTATGGAACACAATCTTCTATCGGTACGTGAGCTTACCTATAGCTATGATGGTATAACGAAGGTGTTCGACAACTTTGAACTCGACATTTTTTCATCTGAAACTATCCAACTAATCGGCCTGAATGGTGTCGGGAAATCTACCTTGCTAAGAATACTTACGGGACTCATTAGTGATAGTAAACTTCGGTACAAAGCATATTACAAAGGCATCTCAACAAGCCTGGCCGAACTGCGTAACAAGATATCCTATGTCCCTGACAATCCGCAACTGTTCAACAAACTGACTTGTGAGGAGAACATACATTTCTTCCGTCTTCTGTGGAATAATGATAGCGACTATGAGAAAAGAGTGAGAGATATGTGTGACGCATTTGGGATCACTGAAATGCTCGGTAGGAAGGTTGATGAGTGCTCTCTTGGAACACAGCACAAGCTATTTTTATCTCTCAGTCTGAGCCGAAGGGCAGATATATACCTGATGGACGAGCCGTTCAACACACTTGATGTATCAAGTAGAGTTGTGTTAACTCAATGGATTCAATCGACTCGAGATTCATCTCATTTGATAGTATCACATGTGCAGCAGGAAGGGTTGGTATTTTCACGAGTTATTGAACTTCGTAACCCAGAGATAAGTCACTGTATAACGTCATTTAAAAGTGCAGAAAAACGTCACGTTCCTTTTTCCAGATCGGCAAGCACTTGACGTGGAGTGGCGGTAAGCGTCAAATCCCTCACACCTTGCACTTCTCCCGCCGTCGTGCGACGGTCCTAGACGGCAACAATCAGCCCCGCCAGGAAACCCAGCGGGGCGATTTCTCATGCTATCCTTTTTTCCCACGCCTCCGGATTGGTTCCGGCAGGCGATCCGGCCACGGGAGCAGCTCATCCATCGCTGCCCGGTCATCCGTTCGAATGTTGGGCAACCGCTCGAACAGGTATTCCAAGTACAGATACGGATTCAGCCCGTTCTCCTTGGCCGTCTCCACCAGGCTGTAGGCGATGGCATTCGCCCTTGCCCCGCGCGGCGTATTCGCGAACAGGAAGTTCTTGCGGCCTGTCACAAACGGCTTGATGGATCGCTCACTCCGGTTGTTGTCCAGCTCCAGGTTCCCGTCCTCCAGGAACACCACCAGCTTCGTCCACTGGTTCAGGCAATACGAAACCGCCTTGCCCAAGGCGCTCTTGGGCACCACCTGTCCACTCTGCTCCTGAAGCCATGCCAAAAACTCGTCAAGCACCGGTCGACTCAGCCTCTGCCGCCCGGCGTGACGTTCCTCTAGTGTCGCGTCCTTCAAACCACGTTCAATCTTAAACAGCCGGTTGCAATACTCCAGCCCCATCCTGGCCGCCGTCGGTTTTTTCCGTTCCGCTGTTGGCAACACCTTGAGTGCCTCGTCAAACTTTCGCCTCGCGTGTGCCCAGCACCCCACCAGGGTTACGTTCTCGATGTCGTGGTATCTGCTGTACCCGTCCACATGCAGGTACCCCTTGAATCCCCCGAGGAACCGCCTTGGATGCTCCCTCGAGCGGGTCTCCTGGTAGTCGAACAGGACGATGGGGGGGCCCATCCCGGCCGCTGCGGTACAGCCACATATACGAGTCCGATCCGGCTGCCCGCCCCGGCTCACGCAACACCTGGAGCGTCGTCTCGTCCGCGTGCAGGTACTTTCGTGAAAGCAGCTCCTCATGCAGCCGGTCATACACCAGGCTAAGCTACCGTGTCGCACCAAGCACTACCCAGTTGGCCAGGGTCTGCCGCGACAATGCCAGGCCCTTGCGGGCGAACTGCTGCTCCTGCCGGTACAGCGGCATCCCGTCCACGTACTTCTTGTCCATCACATGCGCCAGCATAGAAGCCGATGCAAGGCTTCCAGGGATCGGAGGCCTGGGCATCTGCGCCTTGGCCATGGGGGTTTCGGTTCCGTGCTTGTCACACGGCCGGCATGCGTATTTATACTGCACATGCTCGACCAACACCGTCTGCGCCGGGATGTGCTTGAGCTCGCGTCGGACCTCAACGCCCACTTCGTCCATGACTGCATTGCAGCATGAGCAGATACGCTCTTCCTCCGACAAGCGGTATTCAATCCGCTCCACAGGCAGATCTTCGAACATGGCCTCCCGCTGGCCCGGCTGTTTCTTGCGCCGCTGGTATGTGACCATCTCGACGGTGGGTTCCTCCGCCTCCGGTTGCGCCTCCGCCTCCGCCTCGTTGAACACCAGGTCGAGCCGAACCTGGTTCTCCATCGTCCGTTCGCTGGATTTCCCGAACTGCCGATGGCGGGCCAGGCGAAGCTGTTCCCACAGCAGCTTCACCTGCTTTTTCAGCTCCGCGTTTTCCCGCTCCAACGCTTCGTAGCACTCCTGCAGGGATTCCGGTTGGTGGGTGGTCACCGTCGTCGTGTTCATCATACAAGAGGATTTCGACACACCAGCCGAAATCCCTTGTCAGAAAGGCATCTTTCTCGATTGCTGGACCCTCACACCACCTTTTTGGCGGTGACTTTCGGGTGGGCCTTCTGTTGGGTCCGAGACAGTCCGTCCAACAGCCAGTTCAGTTCCCGCCGGCCAATGACGACGGTTTTGCCGGCACTGGTGTCAGGCCATTGAAACCGTCCACGCTCCAGGCGTCGGTAATACAGCCAGAAGCCGTTGTGCTCCCAGTACAGGATCTTCAGCTTATCCCGCTTTCGGTTACAAAAGGCGAACATGCACGGAGAAAACGGGTCCAGCTCGAAGGACTCCTGCACCAAGGCCGCCAAGCCGTCGATGGATTTGCGCATGTCCGTGCTGCCGCAGGCCAGGTACACACGCTGCTCCGATCCCAGGCTCAGCATAGGGCCGCCAATGTGTGCACGACGTCGCGCAGCAAGTCAGGGGGATATCCATCTTGCACCTCAATAACTGCCGGTCCAACACGTACGGACAGGGAGGTGTGCGCATCCTTGGCGATTTCCTGGACCTGCACCGGGATGAAACGGGGATGGGGTTTCGACGCCGACTGCTCCTGCGCTTGCGCTTTCAACTTGCCCACCCAATACCAGAGCTGGTGCTCCTTGATCTGGTGGGCAGCACACCACGCCGCGCCCGTTTGTCCGCTGGCCCGGAAGTCGGCCACACGGGCACGCCAAAGCTCACGAAGTTCTGCCAACTCGGCCTTTGTCACGATGATCCCTCCATGATTGGGTTCTGGGAAAATCATCTCGCAGACGAGGGCCCGGCGCTAGGTGTGTGCTATTTGACGCTCACACTGAACCGAACAAGCACCAGCAGAAAATCCCGAGTGCCCTGGGTGTGAAGCTGTAAAGTAGCCAGAATCGTTCATCCCAGAAAGGCTGAAATTCCTTGCTGGGACTCGGATTCTCGCCGTTCTCTTAGAGTGAACTTCCGTTTAAAGTATAAAAAAGGAACGATCCCCTGAAAAATCTCGTTCGGCGGCTTCAGTTGGAGAAGCGGAAGCTCAAACGACCACTCTTTCAGGGGCCACTAATTAGGTGAATCGGTTGCAGTCCTTCGCCCATGAGTCAGTTATCCGTGTTTCCTCTCGGTTCCGCATTCACCCAAACTACAACTCCCCACCTTGGTTTAAGTGGTCATTTAAAATACTCGGGATGTCGAGCAATCAGGCTCACGTGACCACACTTTGAACATACGAACGCAGTTACAGGAGAGACCTTACTGTCTCCATCTGTCGCGCTTTCTATCATGAGCAGTCCAAAACCCGCCTTAAGTCGTGCTTCAACGGTTTCACTCTGGCAAACGGGGCACACGTTCATTACCATCAC
>NZ_BCRP01000042.1 GCF_001552655.1 Alicyclobacillus kakegawensis NBRC 103104
ATGTGACACACGAGGAGGGATGCAAGCTGTGTACCGACGCTTCAAAAAAACGATAACAGCCTTGCCAGGAATCCGGGCTGTTATGGCTTTATCTACGCTGGCAGCGTCCTGGATGTTCACCGCGCACATGGCCTTTGCAGCGACGAGTGGAACTTCAGCGTTCAACCAGGTTGTCGGCAAAACCGTAACTCAGTCCACCATCATCACCGACATTAAGAATGTAGCTGTCGGCATCTTCGGGATCATCGCAGCTGCCGCGGCTGGGTTTGGAATGGTGTTTATCGCTCTAGGTGGAATCTCCCTCATTCACGGGGGCGGTGCACGGAAACAAGAAGGCATGGAGAGAATCCGGAACGGTGCCATTGGTATCGTGGTGGCTTTGGCAGCCGGAACCATCGCGGCCTTGGCTGCCTGGATCGCCACCATGTTTGGGGCGTAAGAACGAAAAATAGGGGGAAAAAACAGTGGAAGAGGGCTACATCGAAGTGTCTTCCACAGGGCTAAGGTTGTTTGGGCCTATTACGACCAAACACCTTTTGTCCTTGGGGATTGGCCTAGCGGTGTTTGCCCCGCTGGGAGTGTTGCTGGCGCTGTTCGCCTGGGCACTCCCAGGCCCCTCTTATCGTGTCGTGGTCGGAGGGGGGATAGGGGTATTACCGGGGCTGGTCATGGCGGTGACGCCGGTTCCCAAACGGCGCATTAACGCATTGACGTGGGTATGGCGAAAGATCCGGTTTCGCCTCAGACCACAGGTCTATCGCTACGACCTGGAATATCGGGAACGACGTCACCGCCAAGAGATGCGAGATTGGCTCATTGATATTGCGGATATGTCCAGGCATGCAGAGGGGGGAGAGACGTCTTGAATTCTTGGATGCTATGGCTGGGCGGCGGCAGCGTGTTTGTAGCCGTTATGGTAGTCACGCTCGTTTCGGAACTTCGTAAGTCCAAGCGTGGCGTACAGGAATCGAAAGAGACTGCGCAACGAAAGAAGACCCAAAAAGTCCGGCCTATACAAGACTTTTTGCCGGTGGAACGCGCTGAAGCCACCGGCGAGATCGTACTCACAGGCGGCAGCTATCGTCGCCTGATTCGAGTAGGCAATATCAACCCCTATGCGTTGTCCGAGACAGAGATTCGCGCCATTCGAGACCACTTTCAGATGATGTTCAGCATGTTCCATAACCCCGTTCAATTCATTGTTCGGGGGCGGCGAATGGACTTGACGGATTACCGACAGTACTTTGAACAAACTTACACTCGCACTGCGGAGAAATGGGAGTCCGATCTGCTTCTCGAGTATGGAAGGCACGTTGAAGCTCACCTCGTTGAACAAGGGAACAAACAGCGTACGGTTCGCGAGAATCTTTTCATCACGCAAGCCGATGCCGGAATGTTGGGCACGAAAGACCGTGAAGACCTGTTGCGCTTGTTGAATCAAGAAACAGAAACGGCCATATCCGGATTGAATCGTTGTCGGGTTTCCCCGCAGCCCATGAGCTTAGAAGAAACTGTTGAGGCATTCCAGTTTTTTTGGAATCGAGATCGAGTACATGCTCGTGCACGAGATGCCGTGGCTTACGGTGGTCTCAAAGAGTATCTGACGGGGGATGACGAGGAGGTGTCGCTCAATGCCTTTATTGCGCAGCAAAGAACGGGTAGAGGTCAAATCGCACAAGCATGAACAAGGTAACAGCGCCCAGTCACCGTCAGAGCTAGAGGAAGTGTGGGGTGAGCACGCCCCAACGTTACAAGACGTGATCGCGACGGCCAGCAAGGCTGAGTTTCACTCCACCCATGTGGAGATCGCTCCGAACAGCTATCGGCGCACGTATCTCGTTACGCGAATGCCCAACCGGGTACACTTCGGGTTTTTGAATCAGTTTTTCCGGTTTGGAGCGGACGTGGACGTCTCGGTGCACATCGAACCGGCCGATTCGGCGCGGCAGATCCGAAAGATCACCCAGGTGATCTCAGGCCTTGAGGCTCAGATCGCGATGGACATCAAGTCCGATCGCACTCAGAACGTAACCTTCAACCGTCGCCGCGTTGAGGAATTGGACAGCCTTCGAGCAGCCCTGCAAGCCGGAGAAGAGAAGATGTATTACCTGACGGTCGCTCTCACGGTCAGCGCAGAGAGCAAGGCGGCCTTGGAACGTGCCTGTGCCACGCTTGAGCGCGAGGGTCCAGGCCGAGGGTTTCAACTGATGGACGCGGCGGATTTACAGCAAGAAGGGCTGCTGACGGTGGCCCCCTTGGGACTCAATAAGCTGCGGTTCCCCATGGAGGTGTTTGGAAGCTATGTGGCCAACATGTTTCCCTTCACGTCCAGCCAGTTCTCCCACCGTCGCGGTCCTCTGGTCGGATTTGATCTGGTGTCCGGGGCGCCCATGTTTTTCGACGCCTGGCACGACGGCCTGACCAATGCAAACATGTTCGTTTGCGGGGTGTCCGGAGCGGGGAAGTCGTACTTTCTCAAGATGCTCATCGCCCACAGTATCTTGCACGACATCCAAACTGTGGTGATCGATTGGGAAGGTGAGTACCCACTCCTTGCTAAAGCCTTGGGAGGGGCAGTGGTCACCATCGACTATGACGCGCCGGATCGGATGAACCCATGCGAGCTAGAGGAAGAGGAGTACATCGATCCCGTCACGGGACAGAAGCGATCACGTGTAGACATCGCAGAAAAAATTGATGAGATGACGAACTTTACCCGTTACGCAGCGAGCCTGACGGGTTCAGACGAACTCACTGGAGCCGAAATTGCACTGATCAACAAGCTGTGGGAAGAGATTTACCGCAAGGTTTTCGGATTCAACGAAGACCCGAGTTCTCTGTACGAGACGTCTCGTCAGTTGCAAGGTCAGACCCTACAGATGCGTCGGCGCCGCAGACAGCCTCAGTTTTCCGATTTCTACAAGAGACTGCGGGAAGTAGCGAAGGCGGACCCTCGCTATGTAAATCTGGCAGACCGCTTGGAGCGCGTGACGGCCGGGAAAACGCTGGGATTGTTCGACTGCCAGAGCACCCTGCAGCTCGCAAAGGCACCGATTATCGTATTTGACCTATCGAACCTGAGTGAGAACAGCGACCTGAGAAAATTGGGTATGTATGTGGCGCTGGAATGGGTTATCGAGAGATTCGTCAAGAAAAACCCTCATCAGAAAAAGAGGGTGGTGGTCGATGAGGCACAGGAGTTGCTAAAGAACCGTGATGGCACCCCGGTGGGAAACATGGCCGCCATGTTTCTCGACACGAGCTTTACGCGGATTCGTAAGCGGGGCGGCTCGGCGGTGGCGGCCAGTCAGCAGTTCCGAGTATTCGCCGCCAGTCCGTACGGGGCGAGCATTATCCGTAACTCCGCTACGAAGTGCCTGCTGCGCCAAGACCGCCAGGATGAGGAAGCACTACGGAACCTGTTTTCTCTCGCAGATCACGAACTCGAGCAGCTCTACGAGTTCGAGCCGGGGCAGGTGCGCTGGGACGTGGGGGGCGAGATTGTCTACTCGTATTACCAGGCCACCCCAGCGGAGGACAAGCTATGGACAACCAGAGTGATTGCGGCGGAAACCGAGGGGAGCAGATAAATGACTGACCTTTTATCCCTCACCCGGTTTGTCTTGACCATCCTCATGGCTGCCTCCGGTGGATTCGCTTTGGTGCAAACGGCGCTTGCCGGCATTGCGATCATTTCCTCGTCTCCGCAGAAAAAAGCGGAGGCGATGGGCCGAGTCAAGTGGATTGTCATTGGGGCGGTGTTGGCCCTTTCGACGTACACGCTGACGGCCTTTGTATCCTGGGAAATGCAACAAGTGTCGGGCGGCGCTAATACGGGCTCTCTAGGAACATCCAGTGCGCCCAACTCGGATCTCATCCAGTTACCCGGTATGACAGACTCCGGAGGGATTACGGGCTGGATTGTAAGTGGAATCTTTTCGGGCATTACCGCACTGCTCGACGCGATTGCGGCTATTTTCTGGGCCCTTACCGGATTTACCGGCCCCTCCGCCATGGCGGCGGACAACGTCTGGACGCAAAGCAAGAACTCCACTTGGATCATGGGGATTTTCTCTACCCAGACCTGGTCGGCCATGATGTACGTCCAACACGCCCTGTACGTCTTGGTGGCGATTGCGGCGCTCATCTCGTTCGTGATCCAGGGCATTCAGGTTCAGAGTGCGCCTTCGTCTGCCATCGCCAAGGAACGAGCGGTGACTCTGGGCAAGAATGTAGTGGCCGCGGGATTGGTACTGGGCCTTTCTCCGTACGGACTCGGGCTCTTGAATGCAGGGGTATCCAGCCTGACCGAGTGGGTCCTTGGCCTGAGTGCAGCTCATGCCCAAGCATTAGCTCATACCGGCCTTTGGGGCCTCCTCTTTGGTTCCAAGCCAGGTGATGCATCGATGGTTCAGGATATCCGACTGTTTGCCGGGACTTCCTCGGGTAGTCTCCTTGGTAACGCGTTATTCAACTTAGTCCTGAGCGTCGTGAACTTTTGCATGTGGGTGGTATACCAGTGGCGGCGGGTTGTACTGGCCATTTTAATCACCGTGATGCCACTGTTTTGCATCGGTCTCGTGACGGGCAGGCGCGTCGACCTCATTGTCCACTGGTGGAAAGAGGTCATAGCGTACATGCTGATTCCGTTTGTCGCCGCCCTGTTCCTGCTCGTGGCGTGGGTGTTCATCGGTCTCTAGGAGAGGAGTGAGAAAGCGTGACAACCGGACCGTTTGTGGATTTTCTAGTGGCCTTGGCCGCGCTGGTACTCATGCTGATGACCCATAAGTTCATCCGGTCCTTTCTGGACCATCTAATCCCCTTCGGCAGTGGCCCCCACGGTCCCGGCTCGCTCATCTCTGGGCTCATGGAGGGGATCGGAATCGGGATGGGCGAGAAGTTTTTAGATGCCGGAAAAACCGCCGCTAAAGTCACAGGAGGTATGGGAGCTGCAGCTGGAATCGCCGGTCTTGCTGGCGCCCGGAAGTATCTCAAGGAAAACGGTCTGAAAAAGAGTCTGCCGGCTTTAAAGAAACCGGATCCCCCGAATGGGGGAGGTGGCGGCGGGGTCGCCGGCTCCAATCGCACGTCAGGACAGTGGCCGGGAGCCAAGAAAGCACCTTTCGGACTTCTGCCTTCCCCGAAGGAACAAGGCTGGACGATGACCGATCCTTTTACTGGAGAGGTGTACCAAGGACCAGGAGTCAATGGATTCTCCCATTCTCCTTTGGATGGAGAATCTGCGTCCGCATTCGGCCTCGGAGGCGATACCTCAACGGCTGGCGATCAAGCGGATCGAGCGAAGATGGGAGATACCCCCTTTGGCATGGCCGGAATGTCGGGGACATCGAGCACGTCGAGTACGTCAAGTGAGACGGGGATGGCGAGCAAAACAGGGATATCGGGATCGAACTCATCGGCCAAGAAGACGGGTGCCTCCGGGGCGCCGCTGTTTGACCCGGCTTCCCGCGCCAATGGCGCGTATACCCGCATGATGCCGTCTTCCAAGGAAAAGCTCGCAAGGCTAGAGGGGCGGCCTTCGTATCAAAACGCGATGCACGCCTTTTTTGGGGAAGCAGGACGACGACTTGGCCAGGACATGCGTCACAAAGCACTCGGAGGACGTCGGGGTGGATATGCAGGGGCGAACAATCTGCTTGGAGTGGCCATGCAAGAATTTGGAGAAGGAAGTGCCCAGGCTAAGATTCAGCATGATATGAACCTGCCCAGTATAGAGCTTCTGAAGGCGGCGGAGATTGGCGGTCCGGAATCGGAAGCGGCTCAGGATCTGGCTCGAATCGGTCAGTATCAGCAAGGTATCGAACAGGGGCTTCAATGGATCTCTATGGGGGAACAAATGCAAGAAAAGATTTCACCGATGTACGAATCGGCAAAAGAAGCGTATGAGAACGCAGAGAACGAAGTGAGTGCAAGGGCGGTGGAACTCGACCTGTTAAGGCACGCCAATCAGGAAGGAACACCACAATTCGTCCAGCACGAGGCCGCCTACCGGGAAGCGATGGCACGTCGGGATGCCACGAAGGAACAGTATCAGTCTATCCAAGCCCAGATGGAGCGGGCCAAAAATCTCTCCCAACGGGGTGAAAAGCGCATCATTGATTCGCAAAACGCGATTGGGAAGATCAACTGGAAGTACTACAAGACCCCTTCGCAATCGATGGTGCGTCAGGCACAAATGTACGCGAACCGCGTGGGATTGGATGATCTTAGTTCTCCGTCGGGTGCACGAGGAGTACGGCGGTAAAGCGGAAGGGAGGGAGAGAAAGTGTCCAGCGCCGTTGCAACAGCAGCTAGGATGCGAAAAATAAAATGGCTCTGGTTTCTCCTGCCTTTCCCCGTGATCTTTCTGTTTCTCCTTCCGATATTTATGGTTCCGTTCATAGGCTCATCCTCGTCGGGTGGCGGGGATGATACCGGTGCCTTTCCGGAACAGGTTTTAAAGTGGAAGCCATTGGTTGAACAGATTGCGGCAGAACAGGGACTCTCTCAATACGTGCCACTCTTCTTAGCCATCATCGACCAAGAAACTGGCACTTCGGGAGATCTGGACCTCATGCAGTCTTCGGAGAGCTTGGGTTTGCCGCCCGATAGTTTGCAGGATCCGGAGAAAAGCGTGGAAGCCGGGATTGCACTCTTCAAAAGGCTTCTTACTCGTGGACAGGCCTTAGGAGATGACTTGGTGTCCATCATCCAGGCGTACAATTTCGGCCCGGCATATCTCGATTTTGTCGCGGCACATGGGCACAAGAACACCGTTGCACTGGCTGAAGAGTTTTCAGCCGAAGAAGCTGCAAAGATGGGCTGGTCGTCCTATGGAAACCCAGAGTATGCCGAACAGGTCCTGGCGAAGCTGGCGGCGGAAGAAGGGTCAGGGGATACGGGAGCTGAATCTGCACTCCCGAAAGGAAAGTATGACCAGCTCATGCAGGTCGCTTTGCAGTTTCAGGGATGGCCCTATGTCTATGGCGGGTCGAATCCGGCTACGAGCTTTGACTGCTCTGGACTCACGCAATACGTATACGGACAGATCGGGATTTCCTTGCCGAGGACGGCTCAAGAGCAGTGGGATGCTACGACACACATTCCGCCCGATCAGGCCCGGCCGGGCGACCTTGTATTTTTCAGCGGCACCTATAATGACCCAGGTAACATCGTGACCCACGTTGGGATTTACGTCGGAAACAACACGATGTATGCGGCCAACTCAAGCGGTATTGGATATGCGAGTCTGGATGACCCTTTTTGGCAGGAACACTTGTATGGATTTGGGAGGGTTCGCAGTTGAATAAGGCGTTCTATGTGGGATTTTCAGGTTTGTTTGCAGCCACCACGGTGGTGGCTTTTATGTGGGGGCTAGGGAAACAGGTTCAGGCTCAGCACTGGCAAGCGCAGGCCGAAATGAACGAGGCAAAATTGCAGCGGGCGAATGAGACCATCTCCAGTGTTCGAACGCAGCTCATACGGCTTCAGCGGGCGAATACGACTCATCAGACCGAGCAGGATACGACGCTCAAAGCCACCATCCAGAACGTGTTCAACGCCCTGTATAACTACGATAACAAGTCCTATGTGACTCGGTTTCAGCAAGTGAAAGACGAGATGACGCCGAATGTGCTCGCGAAATTCGAAGGCACCGCAGGAGCGCTCAAATCACCGCCGATGCCGGTAAAAAGCACGGTCAAAAAACTGGACATCTATCTCACATCAAATGCGCCCACTTCTGCGCACGCGTTGGTGGACTTGACGACTTCTTACGCAGTGGGTCACGCCGCCCTGGCTCCGCATACGCAAATCTTTCAGCTTTCGCTTTCGAAAGATAGCGGCCAGTGGAAGATCACAAACGCTACTGTACTTGGCACCTTTCAGCCCGTGAACAATCCTTGAGAAGAACTACTCGAGCGAGACCATGGAGGCTATGCAAAATGTCTAAGCTGATTCTCGCAACGGGAATGGAGGACTTTGATCAGGCCTTAGAAGCGCGATACAAAGAACAGTACACTGTCCAGACTGTCTCTTACCTACAGGGCTTGACCGTTCTCGGATTGGGACAAGGAGACACAGTAGTCCTCACTCGCGTATTGCCAGACAGTGGCGCGGGTGACGCGGGGTTTGTGGCGGTCGTAGAGCATCTACGTCGTTACGGAGTGCGAGTGGTGTTTCTCGACCAAAGCCGTCCGAAAGGCGATCCTCTCGTGTCGGCCCTTGTGCATCGGGGTGTCTACGACCTGCTGCTGGCCGACGAGTTGATGCTGGAGGAAGTCTTTGACCGGATCGACCACCCGGCAACCTACGGGGACGTGGAGGCTTTGCTCGTAGAGGAAGACCACTTGGGAAAAGGCTCGATCACTCGTAAACCGATCACTTGGCGCAGGCAACAGCCGGCGGAATCCGCCGAAGACCAACGTACGGAGTCAACGGAATCGGAATCATCCAAAGAGCGGATTCGTTCCAAGCGCCCCGCCTTGCGTCTGAGTCTTCGATTGCCGGAATTGCATAACAAAGGCGAATCAAAATCCCAGTGTGAAGCAGTGGGACCGCCGCTGATCACGGTGAGTGGCCTGCCCGGTGCAGGCGTCACCTTCGTGGCCCTGCACCTGGCGCGAGCCCTCTCACGCACACGGCAAACTGTGTTGATTGAGGCCAGCGACCGCCCCATCCTTGGGCGCTGGCTTAATGGACCTGCAGAGTGGGACGGGGCGAATGCCTTTGCTCGCGGTGCTCAGACTCTCGAGGAGGCCTGGCACCTGTCTTCCATGTTGACTCTACTTCCGGCACAAGGCTCTGGGCCGTCATTAGCCGCGGTAAAAAAGTGTCTTCGAGGCCTGACCAACGATGTCACGGTGGTGACGGACGTCCGCCTGTCCGACTTGATGAACGAGGTGGATGTCCTGGTAGTGCCGCCGGATCCGGAGAAAATCGCCTACGTATCCCGCCTCACCCCGCGGCTTTTGGTCGTGAACATGGTGCCGGAGCGATTGCCGGTGGACCCGATGGAGTATGCTGGCGCTTGGACGGACACGGCGGTTGCCACTGTCCCTTACTTGCCTGAGCAGAGTCTTGCGGTCATCGCTGGCGAAGTGCTGAGCGGATTGGACAGCCTGGAGCAAGCTTTACTGTCTAAATTGAATCTCTAGGTCACTAGGCCCTCAGAAGGCAACGCATTGCTCCACTGAATCAAGGGAATGATAGCAGGCAGCCGGGACGTCGGCTATATTTGGGCAGCGCAAGAAAATTTACAAATTATATGATATGATATATAAAATACAGGCGCTATGCAGTTGCTCTCAATAATTGGGTATTGTCAGGGTCAAACCACCTCAGTTCCAACCGTGTTGGCCAAAATTTGTCGATGAGGCTTGCGCAATGCTTCGCCGCTGTGTCAAGATCGATTACGATCAAGTCCGGCTCGTTCATTCGAGCGGCTTGACGGGTATGACAGCGGATGCAGAGTAGATTGCGGATCACTTGGCTGTGGGTGCAATCTTCCTCGCCCGCTGTTTTTTGTTCCCAGACGAGATACCGGATGAGCGTCTCGGCCGTGAACAACAACGTCAGATGAGCGCGTATGTGATTTTCGTTGGGCGAATGGCAATTGAGCATCCCGAGTTCTTGCTTTGCAGTACGGAACAAGACTTCAATTCGCCAGCGCTTAAGCCACGCTCCCATCACCTCAGACGGGACATCGTGACGATTACTTATCAACAGGTAGGCTCCTTTGTATTCTGCAGCCACATCGTCGGCCTCTACGGGCTCGTTCGGGTCCACCAGTTCTGCCGATTCCGTGGTGGCCTTGTTGTCTTGTGGCTTGATACGTTTGCCGACGACTGCGGCGATTGGGGTGTATTTCATTTTCGTGCATGGCTTACCCCTGCGATTTACTGAAGCCTTGGGCATCTTGAGATAGATGTTCTCACAGGCGACGGAGGCGACATCCACGTTGGTTTGTGCCATGAGCAATGGGTAGACCTCCCGAATGAGGTCTTTTGGGCGTATCGGCACAAAGCGTTCACGTCCGGTACCGGGTTCAATCACCCGTCGAAATAGCCGAGTATTCCGTTTGGCCTTCGTGACCCAGTCAAAGTTCGCCGACTCGCACTGCAGAAGGAATGGCTTGCTGAAGTACCAGCGGTCCATGACCACCCACAAGCGGCAGGTCACCTGTTTACGGACAGCTCGGAGCATCTGCAACGCCAAGTCGAGCTTCGACTGCTTCTTGTCTGTGTCATTATCGGGTTTCGTCCAGATGGTGTAGGACCAGGGATATTCAACCCCGTTACCGCGGACGGCGTGCAACGCCACGATGTTCATCGCCCATGTGTAAACCTTGCTTGAACTGTCGTAGAGCCAGTAGAGAAACGGGATCCCCTTGGCGTACGGGTGTGGGGCATGCGTATCGTCAAGCGCAAGGACATCTCCGTCTACCAGGGCCGTTTCCGGATCTTCCTGAAGACGGGCAGTGCGCTTCTGGTTGAATACATCCTATTGAGAAAATCCCGTCAGGAAGCGGCTGAGGGCTGATTGGGTCACCTTTTGGATGCCCAACATGCGCTGTAACAAGCCGTCTTTGTTGAAGAACGTGGCCAGCGCATGGACGGACGGACAGCGGTTGATGAGTCCAACGACATAGAGGAAAGCCAGAACCCAGGTGGCGAT
>NZ_BCRP01000043.1 GCF_001552655.1 Alicyclobacillus kakegawensis NBRC 103104
GGATGTTGATGTAGATCTTGTTGAAACAAAAGCTATTCCCGGCATTGCTGATAACATTGATCCTTGAGGTTATTTTCTTTGTTCTATATCTAGACAATTGGTTTCATCCCTATTCGTCGGATGCCCGAGTTGGCGAAATTTTATTTGATATTTGGCTTGTCATCATTCTAATCGGATTAATTTTAGGGATCGTTTCGCTACTTCGTCGCACGCACATCGTCTGGTCATCCATTGTAATTATCTGGAGTTCATTTTTGACCATATTGACCGTTGGCGCCTTTTGGATCGGCTCAATGTAAGTC
The DNA here is from genome assembly GCF_001552655.1 of Alicyclobacillus kakegawensis NBRC 103104. Lineage (GTDB taxonomy): Bacteria > Bacillota > Bacilli > Alicyclobacillales > Alicyclobacillaceae > Alicyclobacillus_G > Alicyclobacillus_G kakegawensis. The sequence goes on from NZ_BCRP01000043.1 coordinate 303, forward strand.
CATCCCAAAACGACTCTTCCGTCGCCTACAAGCCTTCATGGCTGGGGCTTTTTCTTATCTCCCGCACACCTCCAGGCTTGCTGAAAAGACGCTGCGAGACATGTAGAACCGCGCCCTTGAGGGTTGGTCCGTGTGGACCGAACGGCCCTGAACCTACATATTCATACAAAATTGTTGCACACACAAACCAGTGCTAACCTGGTTGTGTGGTACACTCGCCCCGTTAGCGACATCATTTGCTTTAATCGAACAAACCTCTACGGATTAGATTCGCCGTGATCGGCTCTCGCCCAATTTCTCTCGCCCACACAGACAATTGACCAATGTGATGTATTTCATGAGCGATGACGTGACGCATGATTTCTCCATACCTGTATGTTAACCATTCACCGTTTGGGTGTTGAAGCGTAAGTTCTTTACGTTCCATCTCAGATGTCCATGACGCAACAAAAGGTTCCACCTCAGTGTGCAACTGTTTTGATAAGTCCCTTATTTTTCCTAGGCTGCTATATGCCTCGAAGGGTTCTTCAAATTCTGTCTTCCCCTGTAAGACGCGAATCCAACTGTATTCAACATCGACGATATGAAACAGCGTCTTTAAGATTCCTCCAACACCGCCAATCCGTGTTTTAAGCAATTCATCTTCAGGCACATCTTCACACCAAGAGAACCAGTCATCACGGACCTGCCAATTGTAATGAAACAAAGTCTTCATTGCTAACCCACTCTCCCGTCACTCTATTACGAAATCGACCGAATATTCATTCCGATTTTGTAAGATAAATTCCTTCCTGACGTGCTAGGTCCTCTTACGTCGCTATCCTGCCCGTTGATGTGATAAGAAACACTCTGATTTGACATGAATATGCGCTCAGGGGACGATTCTGAGTAGTCCTCGCCAATGATAATTTAAAGCCACTTCGGTAACCCCCTCTTCCGTGCTATGATTCTTCTGTCATCCCCATTGTGGGGATACCTGAAAACCAAGTTGGGGAGTGGTATGGCGTGCTCTTTCACGTGACTGCAAGGCACAGCGTTGACGACTGTGGAATGTATAACGAAGAGATCAGACAGGCATTACAGGAATTTGTTCCCTCTATTCCAAATCGCTGTGAGGAATTGGGAGTGAAACTCCACTTTGCCGTTATGGGCCACCCCGACCACGTTTTCTACTTGCTTGTTGAATCCAATGATTTAACTGCTGTATGTGCACTATTGAGTGCCGTTCCTATGAAACAGGAATTTGATATCAAACCAGTGCGTTTGTTGGAACTCTAAGGACCGCCCTGTCCCAATGGATGGAGAAACAGAGATATGCGTCGTAATTCCGAAACTAAACTATGGTAACCTAGAAGTATGGAAGTATGTATGGCCCTGCGTCCTAATAATCCCACAGTCGATATAGGAACCACTCCTTCCCGACTTCCTCGTGCCATAGGCTCCGTCCATAAGCCGTTGCATGCAAAATATGATGTGATGAAGAAGAAAATGACCACCCGACGGGCGGTCACGCCTTGCCTCCTCTTGCGGCTATTTGTCGGACCGTGCCATACAACCCAACTCACGCCTTAGGCAGGTGCCAGGTGGCAGGGATGAAGTTGACCCCATCGGGAACATTCAAAAGTCCGGGAGCGGTTCCTGGATGCCCGGTGTGCCCGTATTGCCAGACAATCTGATTCTTTTTGGGATCGATGATGACCACGCGATCGTTGTAATCGTCGTTGACAGCGATATCCCCGTTTGGCAAGGGGATGGCCAAAGACGGCTTAGACAACTCACCAGCCCCTGACGTTTTGTAATATTGCCAAACCACCTTGCCCTGTGGGGTGAGTTCTTCGATGCGGCCCGGCGTGCTGTAGTCGGCCACCAGGATGTCCCCGTTTGCTAACAATTGTGCGTCCGACGGATAGGAGACATTTGAAACATGGACGGAATAGAGCAGTTTCCCGTTTTTATCAAGTCGGTCGACGTAGCTTCCGCCAATCTCGGTGACGAGCATACCCCCATCGGGTAAGGGCGTGTCTCCGTTGGGAGCTGCAAAAGAATAGGGAGGGTTGTGTTTTCTCAGGCCCGTGGTCCCGTATTGCTTTATCACGCGGCCTTGTTTGTTAATGACAACAATCCGCTGGTTGACAATGTCAGCGACAGTGACATCCCCGTTTGGGAGCATGTACGCGTCATCGGGGGTATTCAAATACCCAGGACGGCTTCCAGGTTGACCCGGGTGCCCGTAACTCCACACCATCTTTTTCGTGGCAATATCGATGACGCCGATGACTTGGTTGTCTTCTTCGTTGATAATGATATGCTTCATGTCCGGTGTGAGGAAGGCATCGTCCGCTCCGAGTGAATGGGCGTTGTGTGGTCCCTTATTGGCCATGGCCATCGACCAGATTACCTTCTTCGCGGGGGTTACAATGAGTAGGCGGCTGTTTCCGCGGTCCGCAATTAACATATAACCTGGGAGCGGGCCGCTTTTTTCCGCATTCGATACTTCAGCAGACCTAGATTTTGTCGGTCTTGAGGTGACTTTCGCGACCGCCGCATGATTGTTCCCGGAATGTTCCTGATGAGCTTGCGATCCGGCGGCATTGCTTGATGTTGGCGCGGTGTTTGTCGCACACCCGGCCAATAAGAGAGTACCACCGAACAATACGACAAACGTGAGGTCTTTGACAGCGCGTTTCATGAAACCAGTCTCCTATCTCTTTCAATTACACCGGATTTTCGCGATATGTACTTTGCAAAGACAGCTTTCCCCCGGCCAGCCGCGGAAGCAACATAAGACTCAAATGGCGGGTAGCTTGACTTTGTAGATCGCTCCTAAATATTGAGTTTTGTGCCCGTAGTCGGTCCACCCGCCCGCCAAGTATCCAAAAGATCCCTGCTGAGTATAGCCCATATCCGCCATGGGGAGCGGGAGGTTGTTCAACTCCTTGGTTGCCCCAGTCGGTTCCTCAATGGCGTACACATTCGATACCGTACTGCGGCCGTTCCATCCTCCAGCCACGATGAGCCACTTTCCTGCCGTGAAGGCGGCTGCCTTGCTCAGCGGTTGGGGTAATTTCGCCACCGTCCTGACTGGGGCATCGGGGTTCCGCCCATCCCACACCCACACATGCGCAGCAGGAACTCCTTGCACCGATTCACCGCCCACAATGTAAACTCGCGTTCCTGCAACCGCGACGGCCGGATAACGAGTCCCTTGAGGGAGGGTAAACAGAGGCCTCCACTGCAGGTGTCCGTTTGTCACATGGACGAACTGAACCTGCCTGTTGGGCCGCACACCATTGTATCCACCGACGAGTAGCAGTCCTTTGGCATTGTCCCACGTGTAGGGGACACAGGACGCATCCGACAACGGCTGTGGCAGCCGGTCGACCAGTGTTGTGTGACCATTGGCAATGCGCCACACCGTGTTGTATGAAGCCGATTGTCCGCCGCCAAAGACGTACAAATCCGGGCCAATAAACCCGGCCGCGACGTCATGGGTGGGTACAGGCAATGCTGCAAGTTGACCGTGTTTTGGCCACACCTCGTCCACTCCGGTCAGACTTATATGACCATCGTACCCACCGACGACGAAGAGGCTGCCGTTCGTACGCGCAGCCAATACCAGTCCGCCGGCGGGTATCGTGAGTGTGGACATGAGTTGCCAATCAAGGCCCGTCCAAGGGAGAGTGGAACCAGTAAGCGGTTTGCGCCCGGATTGGGAATGTTGGGATGCGGCACTATGCAAAGGCATGGAAGAAACACTTTTGGATATTCCGCATCCGGCCAATATCCCAATTAAGCCCAACACAGCTCCTCCAACGGCCCCAGCTCGCTTGAAGAATTGGCACCGGTGCACGATGTGTTCCCCTTTCCAAGTTCAAGTGCTTCGATGAGTGGCCATTGTTCGTGGCGATTCCTTTTAGCGTACGCCCAGGCCATAGCTATAAACGAGGGTGCCTCCCAAGTGCCCGGCAAGGCTCACAAGGATGGTTGAAACGAGACAGAAGAGGAATGCAAATACAGATACACGAAATGCCCTTGCTCGCCATATCGAGACCGTCTGAATGACAAAGGAAACGATGAGCAAGACGCCGGTCAGTTCCCCGTATTCTTTGTGTTTATGGAACATCCCACTAACTGTGTGTGGAATATGATGCAGATAAGATTCACTGATGACTCCAGCCAATCCAGCAGCCAGCGTGGACAAGATGCTCAAGATCAACATATAGAAGAATGCTTTGCTCCAAAATTCATCCTTTCTTCGAATCAGGCCGATGACCCCGGCGAGCGTACAAATATAATTCACAGCAATGGTCAAGTGAACGACCATCGGGTGGATCGTGGATGGAAACAAGTGGTATAGACTTGTCAAAGCAGGACCTCCCCAACAGGTGAGCACAACTTTCGATATATTCCACATGGGGCTCTTTGTCTCAGAATCATCCTAGCGTCGGCAGGTCAAAATCACCTCAAAGTCCTATCTTATAAAGCTCGATAGCAGACTGATTAAGTTAACGCTTGCCGCGATACAAAAACCACCATGTAGTCCCGGTTGAACGCAGGGGCTACATGGTGGTTTCGCCAAATAAATGGGCTCCTAGCGGCCGCGTTTGCCTCCATACTATATAGTCATCAGAATTCTCGAATCTTTGGCGCCTTGTCCTTCAATGTTGTTGGTCATGAGCATTGCGCTGCGGACACGGCACGCGCCAACATACCCCCATGGGATAATCACGCCCATCTTGATGCATAAACCCAGTGCGAAATACTGAACTGGGTCCAGTAATATCCACGAGGCGACGGCAGGTCAAGCAGTAACATAATGCCTTCGCACCGGACTCTTCGCTGTGACCGTGTGCCACAGTGGTCATAGGACTCACCTTCTTCGTCGAGACCGCACCCATAACTGCATGCAGACCTACTTTCGGACTCGAGCCCGAATCAACTGGCACGGATGCCTTTCGATGAGTTTATGTGGCGGATATTTTTTTACTATTTCCTCGCCTCTCTGAATTAACTGCTCAATCATCTCCTGACGTGCGCGCAATGGAAGACTCATCATCGGTTCCTCGAACACATTGGCGACATCTACAAATGCCTTCACCACGAGACTCGGGAACGAATAGTACAGCTCGGTGTCGACATATTGCAGATCGAGAATCTCGAATTGTGACTTCATAACAGATGGCACCGTGTCCGGCCCCGGCAAAGTATCCATATTTGCATTCGCCGACGAAGGTCTCGCCTTGAGCACCGGTTCAAACCATTCCAAGAAGAAAATCGCTCTGCGCAGGAAAATGTAAAGGATGTAATGAGGTAAAGGTTCCGCCAGGTTTCAAGACCCGCGCAATCTCTCTGCATACCTGGTCAAGATCCGTAAATTGCAAAAATGCATATCCAATTACGCCATCAAAACTATCCGCTGAAAATGTCAGGTGCTCCGCCTGTGTACGTAGGATCTCGACCCACGAAGCACGATGAATCTCACGTTTCCTCCTCACCGAGGCCAGCACACCGGTGGACGGGTCTGTCGCCACCAAACGTCCGCGAGGACCAATAGTCTGGAACAACCCCGCGTCAAAGGTTAGACCACCCGTACCGCATCCGAGTTCGAGAACCGTCATACCAGGTTGTATCTGGCTAAGTTCTATAACCTTTTTCCTCAGTTGTGGAATATTTCGGCCCAGTTTTTCCGTGATTAGATCCATGTCCTCGAGATTGTTGAAATTGTTCAGCCGAACCAATCGCGACCGATGCTTCAGAAACCCCGATGACGCAAGCATTTCTTTTAAAGATTGTAGCATCTCCTCCCCCAGGGGGGTTAATAGCACACGCCCTTCCTCGTGGTTCAGTTCTGCCGCCCCCGCAGCGATTAAAGCCTGAAGCTCCAGATGCAGACTTCCTGTCGCCCATGGCCTATGAAATTGCCCTTTTAGAAAATCGTCTACTGTCATCGAGCCATAGTGATGCAAGGCTTGCAAGTTGTCGTACATGGTTATGAGATGGTAGAATGTTACAAACCGTCGCGGGTCAACCATCTCAGCAAAGTTTTCAACCAATCTTTGCGCTACACACACCATTTCTTCGGTGACTTCCAACTGCCCCAGTTCCAAATGACTCAAATACACGGCGGTATCTGAAATCGTCTCATAATAAGCTTCTCCAGCGCGATCTTTATTGAGAGGATAGCTCCCGGCAACGTTGAATTCCCAGTCCGGATTCCAGTGCCAATTAGCCAACCAGATCGCTTTCCGTTCAACGTCCCTAAGCAAATGGCGCGGAATTCGATTTTTCCCAGCCCCCCAGGTTAACCAAGGAGCGACAACAATCCGCTGCCGGATCATCTTCCTTGCCAGTTCAACATATCCATCCAAATTCTCCATACTACTCTCACCCTCCATTATTTAGAGACTTCTACAAATTACACGGAATGTCCTGTCATGGACCTGATGCAGAACTTCGTTCGGATCGTGGACTAGATGATGGAGTACGCACGCAAAGGCCGGCCGATTCCACACCAACGGTTCGATGATACTTCACCTTACCATTCATTGACACGCGTAATTTACACGTGTACAATGTGGACTGCAGGAGGGGAACGGGAACAAGCTGCGCGTCAAGGGGGGGTTCTCCTGCAAAGGTATGTCTCCCACGACTCTGCAAAGCACAGCGAAAATGACAGGCGTCCAATCCTGAAGGCTGTCTGTCCCCCTATGAGAAGGATGTGTCGATATGGATCGATACCTGTTTCCCGCTATCTTCGAGCGGAACGAAAATGGCGGATACACCATCACCTTTCCGGACTTGAGTATCGTCACGGAAGGCGATAATTTATCACACGCCTTGAACATGGCCAAAGAAGCGCTGGAACTCCATCTTTACGGATTGGAGGAAGATCATGATCCCATTCCAGAACCCACCCCTCCCGAGCAGGTGGAGGTACCGCGGGCTGCCTTTGTGACCGTCATCGAAGTGTACATGCCGCCTGTTCGAGAAGAAATGGCGCATAAAGCCGTGAACACTACAGTCACCTTGCCTAGATGGCTCAAGAATGCTGCTAAAGAACATGGCCTCAACCTGTCGGAGGTCCTGCAATACGCCGTTAAAGAACGGATCGGCATCCACGAACGAAACTAACTACTCGAAAGGGGACCTGATACATGCGTTCCATCATCGCCTTCGTCGTGGTTATTCTTTTGATTGCAGGTGCAGGTGGATGGTACGCCAAGAAGGAAGTCACCAAGCAGGCAAGCAACAAGGTCGTCGCGGAATTGAATACCCCAAGTGGTCAGGCGGAGTTTCACAAGATCCTGCAAGACCCGAAAGTTCAGGGCGAACTCGCCCAGTTGCGGCAGTCCAATTCCGGCAACCTTCACTTTGACAGCGAACAGCAGGCTGTCCAGTACGCCATGAACAAGCTGTCGATCAAAGAAACCCTGCAACTCGCACAGGATTACTTACACCGCAACAGTCTGACCGAACAGCAAAAAGTCCAGATTGAGAACGAAGTGCTTTCGAAATTCACGCCCCAAGAGTTGGCCGCAATTGCGAAAGCGATGCCTAGCAATTAAGGCGTGTAAGGCCGCAGTAAAAGCCCCGTGCATGTGCGCGGGGATATTTTTTCTCCCGATCCCGATGTTGACCAAGTTCCTCTGCCCCCAGGCCGCCGCAAAAGACGTGCCTCAGTTCGAATTTGCGAAAGCACCATGGCCCCTTCTCGATCCACGTCTTGATTCATACGCCTGCCCAAGTGTCGAAAAATCTGTACGGAATGCTCTGGCACCTGATGCACCTGCTACAAGAACTTTTAAGCTTCCTTTCAGGTTTCGCATCGTTGTCAAGATTATAATGGCCATGTTACGAGAGAACTCTGACTTATGTGGGGTGAGTGAACATGATAGGCATTGGGTCGAATACGTCTTGGATCAGTGGCCTTGTGCAACAGTATTTGTCCGCCACATCCAATTCCAGCAGTAGTCCCGATTCTACAAATTCTACAGCTACTTCAACAAGCGTTGACGATCCGTTGATCAACGATATCGCAAGCATTTTGGGAACCGACTCATCCACGATTGCAAGTGATTTGGATTCGGGTGAATCCTTATCCACAATCGCCAACGATTACGGGATGTCCACACAGGATTTCCTTAACCAGCTTGTCAATATGTCCGCTTCAGCGACCTCGAGTTCCGACGCCAACTCCTCGGCCGATTCCGACACGAGCAGTACCGGCAGCGCGACCGATTCATTGGCTCAGGAACTGCTCGATATGCTCAGTTCCACTGGTTCATCGAACAGTTTGTCGGACGACCTGCTTAGTGTCCTGGATTCTGACAGTGACACATCCAACACTTCCTCTGATGATTCATGGACTGCCCTTCTGGAGGATCTCAACCCCATTGCTGCAGCTGCCAATGCGCTCGGTATCAGCGAGTCAGCATTTTTAAACGGGATATTGCAAGCCCAATCGACCAGTTCGTCCGACAGCAGTAACGCAAGTGCGTCCACTGCCACCGCTCAAACAAGTTCTTGAGCCGCCACATGGATTTCACCGGAATCGACAGTGATAACGCTCAAATTGGGGGGAGACGCGCTCGTCGCTGCTCCCTTCTGCAATTTGGACTGATGTGCTCATCATCCCGCAAGGACCTTGTAAGCAAAAAGAAGACCCGCCGAAGCGGGTGTAGTATGTAATGCGCCGCGCGGCCCACCAGCTCCAGCCTTACCGCCAGGTGGCACTTGACAGCACGAAAGGAGGGCGCAGCTCCGTACCGGTTTACCCGCCGGTACGTCGTATACGGCGCTGCTGCTTCCGGGAGGCTGGAGATTTTTCGCGCGGTCTGTCATGAGGTCTATGGACAGCGCACTAGGCGCAAATCCGCGAAAGAGAGTCAGCGGCCAATCAACCGCTCCAATGTGTTTAGGTCCACCCGCTAGGAAGGGTAAAGGTGAGAAGTCGACACGTAGACGCGATTTCCCACAGCCATCCACCGCCATATAAAAAATTTGGATGCCTGAGCACCGTAGAGGGGCTTGGCTTCCTCTCCTAAACGAAAAGACCCCGCCATATCGGCAGGGCCTAATGGACATAGCCTCGCTTGGCCCCCGTATAGCACCGTTTCCCTGCGGCATTTACGCAAGGAAAGCGCACGAAAGGCGTACCAAAAATGCACCGAATTTTGTTCACCAGTAAACGGATCTGGTGAAAGTAGCTTTCTCTCCACTATCACTTTTCAATAGTATCCAGGTCGGTGACAACGTGCTCCTGGACATCCGGGATCAACAACTATATTCCTCGTGACGGGTTGATAAAAGTGCTGCGGCACGTTCACAATGACATGTCTATTGATGTTTACAATCGGATGGACGTAAGGAACCATCCGGGGAATGTAGCAATCTCGAACGCAGTAACGAGGCGGACATATGATTGGTGGGCAATTCACTCCACAGTCACCCCCAATAAACAGATGCAGGATGTCTGATCAATATCCTGCTCCCCCAGTTATTGGAATGATCAAGACGAATAGCACAAAGATGATGAGAAATACAATGGCCCAGCGCGTAAAGCCACCAAAACATCCGTCCATGGGTCAATCCCCCTTTTGAACTGACGATTGATTTATATTACAATCCATGTCCCCACCCGAAGCGGCCATATCCGACAAGTAATTCGAGCACCGGCCGTAGCCGATGCCCTGACAGACACACAGGTACCCACCGCAACAAGTACGGTGTTTATATCCTTGTTGCCATACTCAGTATGCTCCAACTCCACCACCCGGTCCATAAGCACCAGCGCCCGGTCCATAAGCACCAGCACCTGGGCCACAAGCGCCGCCCCCTGCGTAACCTCCGTAACCTGGAACTAGAAGGAAGAACAACACGAAGATAATCAGAAATACAATGGCCCAACGTGTAAACAAGCTACCGTCCACTATTTCACACCTCCCTGGACTGACATGGCTCAGTGTACGGAGAGAAACATGAAATCGACGCGGCATTTTTCCCATCATCAGCGGTCATCCTCGTACTGCGTGATCCCCCAGGTCTCCGCGAACCGGAATATCGCCTGCGCCTTCTGTTCGTCGTAGTATCTTTCCGATACGTACTACCCGGCCTCGTAGAGCTCGCGCCACACCTGCAAGTCGCTCCTGGCCGGGTTGCGTGGGCTCGGCTCATGCTCTATGTACAGCGGCGCATGATCTGCGCCTGATACTCCGGCAGGCTGTCCACGGCGCGCTCAACCTCCCGGC
>NZ_BCRP01000044.1 GCF_001552655.1 Alicyclobacillus kakegawensis NBRC 103104
AGCGAATCAAACCCAGACCATACAGACGCTTGCCTTCTCCCAACTTCCCTTCGATTGCGTTTCGTTCCACTGCGTCCTGTCTCTCTATCCGTATCCGTGCCAGCTCTGCCCGCGCTGTCTTCGAGGGCCGACCCAACGGAGGTCCACTCAGGCGAATGCCACGCTCTTTGCAGTAACGCAGGTTCTCCCGACTCCGATAGGCCTTGTCGGCCAGCACAGCTTCCGGATAATGGCCATACCGCTCCCGGTAGGCCTCCACCGCCGCTTGCAAGGTATTGCCTTCGTGAAAACCGTCCCAGTCCAGCCGCTCCAGCCTTGCGTACCCGTTCACCATACTGATGGCCACCTTCGCACCAAACTCCACGTTGGCGCGTACCTTCCCCCGAACGATGGGCCGTACATGGGGCTGGGAAAGGCTGACGATTCGGTCCTCGATGCGTCGGGTCTTCTTGCGGTACATCTCTTCCTGTTGACGATACAGTTCCTGGATGACTAACAGCTGACGGTACTGCCGAGTGCCCAGGGCCCCAGCCCAACTTCCTCCTTCAATTGACCGATGATTCGCAGGTCTCGTGCGACAAACCGCAGTTGCTTTCCAACGGCCTTGCGCAGGGCACGCGGGCTCACGCGGCGCTGCTTCGCCACCGCCAGGTACGCTCTACGCGCCTTCTCCCGATAGGTGCGCGGCTTGCGCCTGCCACGCTCACGGACTGCATGTAGAACGTCAATCATCTTCTCCAGTTTCTCACGGGCCTCGTTCAGGAGCGACAAGTCGGTCGGGTAGGCGATGTCCGCTGGCGCGCAGGTGGCATCCAGCAGCAGCTTGCCTTGGTTCGCGGTTGTTTGCGCCTTTGTCCTGGACTTGGAGTCGGTACGCACACCTAGCTGCCCCGAATCACCACCATCCTCCTCATCATCCGAATCATCACGGTCGTCCTGCTCTATCACAATCCATTCATTGACCTGACTCAACACGTCTGGACCCAGCCGCTTCCGAAAATGCGTCATCAACGACGGATGAAACGGTGGCTCTTCCTGAAAACGCGGCAGCCCGATGAAGTATTGCAGATACGGGTTCTCCGTGATCTGGCAGACCGTTTCGCGGTCGCTCAGACCCAGACGTTCCTGGATGATGAGTGCACCAAGTGCTACACGGACGGAGTACGCTTGTTGTCCCTTCGTCCAGGACTTCAAGCGCTCTCCGTAGTGCTCTTCAACTTTCCACCAGGGGATCATCTGGGCGAGCTTTACCCAGCGGTTTTCCTTGTTCAATTTCCCGCCAAACGGCAGGAAGAAGTCATCGGGAAGCAGCATCTGTCGTTCGGTCGAGCGATACATGGGAACCCCTCAGGTGCAAGGATTTTGACGGATTCCAGCGAAAATCCGTGCATGAGATTTCGTCACAAACGGCCAGGAATCCTTGTTGCGATTGGACTTATCAACCGTTCAGCAGACCCTAATTAGGCTAAATAGTACTCCATGCTGAGGCAAGTAGGTAAGGGGCTATCTGGATGTCTCCCCTCTTTCATGGTCAAGTGAAAAGGCGACTATCCGTTTCAGATACAGAACTTTTGGCTAGGCTCTATCGTGTGATGGTCAATACCAATCTGCCCGACGGGTGATTCACGCTATTTATCCAAAACATGTTTGAAAGTGGACTCCGAACATCACGACTAGAACAATCCGGTCGTTTTTACGCGTATGTATCGTGATGCACCATGTGACGAATAATGATGATTACCATAAATTTGCTATCTAAATGGAAGATAATCACTGAATGGATAAAATGGTCGTCTATAGCAATTGCAAGAGGATTTTGATGTAGGAAATATGGGAAGAGAGGGGTCAACGGACTATACTATGTTCACACAACAGGGCGCCCCATGGCGCCCTGATATCCTAAATTATTTTTATTTATTTTTTACATCACCAACACGTGGGACTGATTAGACGCTTGATTGACATTGATTACCCAACCGCTGGCGGGAATGCTTTTGACGCTCTTGACAACAGTTGTAGCATCGGCATCTCCATGTTTGTTAGCAGTCAGATTCTTCAACTTGTAAACTACTTGGCCTGATTTGGTCGTTGTTCCGCTACGAATGAGTTCAGGATGCACACTGCCAGGTGCTAATCCAGTGGCCTTCACGGTAACAGTCAGTTGGTGCGTTTTCGCATTTAGGGTCAAAGTCGCGGTACCTTTAACCTTACTTCCTTTCGTCGAGTTCAGTGTTGCGATCGCCGACGTAGTAACAGATTTAGCCCTAGATTTAGTTTTGGAGACGGGTTTTGCAGTACTCTTCGTAGCATGTGAGGTCGTGTTCGTTGTCGGCGAACTATTTGTACCACAACCCGCTATCCCTAATGTCGCAATCATCATCAGCGGAGCTACTACTGCCAAGGATTTTCGATTCAATGTGTTCTGGCCCCCTAATTTATTTTTAAATTACATTTCAATCCTATCTCCCTCGATGTTACATTTCTGTTACATGAATTCGTTGTCAACGCTTACTGTGTGTCTAAAATGTGTACCAGGCTGGTCAGAATGACCTCGATTTTTCGATGGTCTCATCGTAAGACTGTTGGATCGCAAGAAATTGAGTAGCTATATACAGGACCCGGCATTTATGTGCTTAAGGTGTCGAACAAGTGCTCAGTTCTGGTGTCACAGGCGGGCCTCGGCGCGTTTTCGAAGGGAACCGGGAGTGAGGCTCATGGTTATGCTTGAGCTGAAGATTCCGATGCCGGTGACGCATCTCGTGTTGCTGCAGTTCAAGTTCGCTCAAACGGCCGGAGCGTTCGGTGCTGCGGGCCCCATCCAACCTGTATTCATATTAAATTTATAAGATAATGTTGCATTACAATGCAGTACTTATTAATATACGAATAGAGGGTCGACTGGACCACCAGAGACGCATCAGCGCTTTATGCTGTGCGTCTTTTTGTTTCTGCGATGTATGAAAAAGTTGATCATGCCATTGAACCTTGACTGCACATGAAATCCGTATCGGGGGTGGCGAACATGTCATTAAAGTTTGCCTATTGGGTGCCGAATGTGAGTGGAGGTTTAGTCATCTCAAAGATTCCTCAGCGTACGGGATGGTCTTTCGAAGATAATGCAAGGTATGCTCAGATTGCGGAGGAAGTTGGATTTGAATTTGCCTTACTGCAAACCCGATTTGTCGCAAGTTATGGTGCTGAAAACCAACTGGAAGCGATCACCTTGGCGTCTGCGCTGGCGACGGTGACGAAAAAGATCAAGTTGATTGCAGCTGTGCTTCCTGGATTATGGCATCCGGGAGTGGTAGCTAAGATGATTTCAACGATTGACCAAATCAGCCATGGACGTGCTGCTATTAATGTTGTGAGTGGATGGTTTAAAGGCGAATTCCATGCATATGGCCAGCCATGGCTCGATCATGACGAGCGGTATCGACGGTCTGAGGAATTTATATCGATTCTGAGAAAAATGTGGTCCGATGAAGAGGCTCATTTCCGCGGAGATTTCTACCGAATAAACGGAGCACCCTTAAAGCCGAAGCCGATTGAAATTCCACCGATTTTCCAAGGAGGCAACTCGTCTGCCGCTCGGCACATGGCAGCCAGGGTATCCGACTGGTATTTCATGAACGGGAACACCATCGATGGAGTGAAAGCGCAAATTGACGAAGTCAAAACGCTTGCTGCAGCAAACAAGCGCAGGGTAAAGTTCGGCGTTAATGCGTTTGTAATTGTTCGGGATACGGAAGAGGAGGCGAGACAAGTTCTACGTGACATCATCCAATATGCAGACTCCGAAGCAGTAGAAGGTTTTAGGAGTCAGGTGCGCTTTGCCGGACAAGCATCTCCGGAACGTGAGGGTATGTGGGCGAATTCAAATTTCGAAGATTTAGTTCAGTATAATGACGGTTTTAAAACAGGATTAATCGGTACTGCTGAACAGGTAGCGGATCGAATCATCGAGCTGAAAAAAGTCGGTGTTGATTTAATTCTGACGGCGTTTCTTCATTATGATGAAGACCTTCAAGCGTTTGGGGAAAAGGTCATTCCTCTTGTTCGTGAGAGAGAAGTGGACCTCCAAAATAAATTGGAATTTTCTAGGTAAGGGTAGCAAATCTTCTCGGGGTTTTGACCGTATCATTTACTACACACCATTTAAGGAGGAAGTGGCCATGAGCGTAGATCTACATAAAGTAGAAATTGATTATCGCGCTATTCGAGAAGAAATCAGAGCAATTGTACAAAATATCATTGTACCAAGAGCAGAAGTGATTGATCGGGATGGAACTTTCCCTCGAGAAAATCTTAAGGTGCTGGCTGAAACGGGATGGAATAGTGTACTGATTCCTGAGCAGTGGGATGGACTCGGTCTCAATTACGTGGCATTTGCGATAGCCGCTGAGGAGATTGGAAAAGGATGCCCATCGACTGCACTGGTATACGTCATGCATGTAGGGGCAACGCAGACTATCGTGCTGTACGGAAACGATGATCAAAAGGAGCGGTGGTTGAAGCCAGTACGCCAAGGGCTTATTGGGACTTATTCGACCAGTGAAAAAGCGACAGGCGGTCACTGGTGGTTTAATTTTAGTGAAGCTTCTCGTGACGGGGAAGATTATATTTTGAATGCTGAAAAATCGTTTACCACCAGTTGCGGTCAAGCGGACTTTTATATATTCCAAACTCGCTCTCCCGGAGCGACGGAACCAACTGATGTGAGCTTCTTCATTGTCGACGGAAAATTACCAGGAATCATCCCAGGTGTCTGGGACGGATTGGGGGTCCGCGGTAATCATAGTGGTCCGATTCGTTATGAAGGGGTTCGCGTTCATCCAAGAAATAAATTAGGTGTGGAAGGTCAAGGTAGAGAAATATTAGAAAGCGGTGTTTCACCGGTGTATCTCATTGGGATTGGATCCACGTGGCTTGGTGTTGCCCAAGCGGCGTTAGATGCGTCGGTGTCATATGTAAAAGGTATGATTCATCGTGATTTCAACAAGAGACTTGCGGATTATCAAATTATTCGGCATAAGTTGGCGGAGATAAAGGTATTGATAGAGAGTCTGAAACCATGGCAACTTTCACTGGCTGGGCAATTAGATGAGTTACAGGCTCAAGGAAGACCGCAGGTTGAGTTACTCTTGCCGCTCGTCGAGTTCAAGATTCACGCGTCAGAAGTAGCGAACAAGGCAGCGAATGTCGCGCTTGATGTGACTGGTGGCTATGGATACAAACGGGGGATATTCGAACGACTGTATAGAGATGCTCGCGCCGGAATTGCGATGGGCCCTTCAAATAATATCGCTCGTGAGTGGATTGGCAAATCGCTTGTCGGTCTACCGCTTGAACTGTGGTACGAAGGCGGAGATTAATTTTTACGCGAGCCAAATTTTACGTGCTAAAGGCGGCGAACAAGTGCTCCGTGCTGGTGTCGCAGGCGGGTCTTGGCGCGTTTTCGAAGGGGTAGAAGAATTAGCAGAGAAGTTTCAAGAACAAGCGGGTGTAACATGACCAAGCCTACGACACCATGGTGGAACTAGAGGCTCATGTCGTACGGCATGATCAGCACGGATGCTCGAATGGGCTCACACCTCTCGAAAAATCCGTTGGTACACAAACTCAGATAGCAGAATTGGGAGACACTCCTACGAATTTCATTGTCCGCAATTATGAACCGCAACTCGAAGTGCTGCAACACGCCAAATTGTTCATCACACACGGCGGTATGAACAGTACAAGTGAAGGTCTTTATTATGGTGTGCCGCTGATTGTGCTTCCCCAAAGCCCGACCAACCTATTGTTGCGCGACGTGTGGTTGAAATCGGTGCGGGCATCCACCTAAGTCAAGAAGGCTTAACCGCGGGAGATCTTAGAGAGGCGGCAGAACGCGTACTCACGGATGCGTCAATCAGAAAGGTATGCGTTGAAATTGGAGATTCTTTCGTGCTGCGGGAGGGTATCATCGAGCCGTCGAGGAGATCTTCGCGTATAAGCGGAGTCTAGGCATCACGACATGATGGAGTCTCCCCGAAGAACCAGTAAAACATCGTGAATGCGGCTTTCATCTTTAATGCGAAAGACCATGCACACCGCATGGTCTGTACTATGTCTAACAAACAGCCGGCATATGTGGACTTTGAGAAATGTTTGTTCCCAACTCCCGCAGGCCCGATTCCCTATCCTGAGGCTGACTGAGACCCTTTACCTTGCCAGAGTTAATGCTATTCTCTGGCCACCTTCAAGGCGTTGGCCCACCAAGCTAAATCATCCAGCATGTTAGACACTAGCGGTGGTAAATACGACAGTTCTTCCAGCGTCTTTTGCCCCATTAAGACCTGCATGAAATCACCGCCCTGAATGTGCACAGAGGAGCGAATAGGTGCCATTTGCAACTCGATGGCGATTTGGCGCAGTTGCTCAATGGCACGGGCTGCACCGACGCCGCCGTATCCCACGAAAGCGATCGGTTTTCGCACCCACTCGACGTACGCGTAGTCTAATGCATTTTTGAGTACCGCTGATGGGCCGTGGTTGTATTCTGCTGTCACGATGACGTACCCATCGAACTCCGCCACCTTCTTCTGCCACCGCAGGCCCTCGGCATTTTGGGTAGGCGCATGCAGGTTCGAGGTCCTCTCGTTGAAGAAGGGTAGTGGGTAATCACGCAGGTCGATGAGCTCGAATTGCATGTCCGTGCGCTGGCTTGCAAGGTCCATAAACCATTGAGCCACCTTGTCTCCAAAACGTGCGTCACGGGTAGTGCTGATAATTACACCAATCTTTAGCACCTAACTTCCTCCCCTATATTCCATCAGGTGAAGCAAAACCAACACCTGTTGCTAAACAGGATACTTGTTAGGTATAGTGGAGTCAACCATCAGATTTGGTAACAATGTCGGGTACACAACACGACGGCTCAAGTGTTGACTCCCGTAGGATTAGTTATGCGGAAAGGGGAGAAACCCTAGGTATGGATCAGAAGGCAGTGGATTTACGCGTGCGTCGAACGCGAAAGCTCTTGCAGGAAGCCTTCCTCAAACTGATGGCCCAAAAAAGCTTTCAAGCCATTACCGTACAAGATATCACTGCGTTAGCGATGGTAAACCGCTCGACATTTTATGATCACTTCGCGGACAAATATGAGCTCATGGAATACGCCGTCAGCGAACAGTTCCGGGAGCGGCTCAAGAGCAAGTTACCCGATAAAGACCACTACAGTGTGGAAAATCTTCGAGCACTGATTATAACGATGTGGGAATATTTCGGGTGCCTTCAGGGTCACTGCCAACACGCTGACGAGCGGCAGAGAATTCTCTGCCAATCGCAAGTGGTGAACGTCGTGAAGAAAGTGCTGACCAACTGGCTTTCGGAGTCCCCCGGGACAATGGCAGGGGATCCGAGCACCCGTGAATTGGCAGTGGCCGTCACAAGCTGGGCGATCTATGGCGCGGCCCACTATTGGGCAGAGAACAAACCCAAGGGGACCGGCGCGGAGCTTGCTGAGCTGGTCATTCCTATCCTTGATGGAATGCTACAGACCGATCGTTTGCTGAATCGGAACTGACGCTCTTTTCCGGGATCGCGGCTTACCACTGAAGACGCAATGTATCACGCTGGTAAAAGGACACCCCAACAAACCGGCACTGAAGCCCACTTACGCAAAGTGCTAGCTAAACAGAACATATGTCCGGGGAATCCTGCGCGATGATTTTGGGGATCTCAATCCTTTGTTGACATTCCTCATTGCAAGACACAAATAGCGGTGGTTGGGCCCATCTTCAACGAGGTCTTCCCGGGACCCGTGCGGAGCACGATGTCCAACACGGCGTTTAACCGCCCGGCCTTTGATGAAGCCGCAAGAAGTTACGCGACAAACGTTATGAGATCGTGAACCCAGCGGAGTTCAATGAAAACGCCAACGATCCGTGGACAGTCTGGATGCGCAGAGCACTGCGTTCGTTGCTAGATTGCGATGGAATCAATGCTTTCAGGGGGATGGATTAATTCGCAGGGTGCATGCCTAGAACATGATGTGGCCACAACGTTGGACATGGATGTCTACGTATACTCCGATGGACGACTGATTCTTGTCGAGCAAAAGGAGGGTATGAGGGATGGATGTGTAGGTGGTGTAGGAGGTCAGCGAGGACTTTGATCTTCAAACTAATCTATATATACGCACTTGCTGCGAAGCGACACGAACAGAAAAACGCATTTTTCACCAAACGCCATGTAAGATTGGTCTGGCCCCGAATATAAGAAATGAGCCCGTCTACCCTCTCTAGTAGGCACTGTGAGGATGGTCCTGGTAACGAAACGGGTGGCTATCGCCCATAGCCGCCGGAGGCATGACATTTGTCACTCGAAACTTCGACGAAATGTCACTTCCCGGACTCCCCGAGGCGATGCTATCTTGTCAGTACCCGAGCCGACTCCCGACTTTGGATAACAGAGTCCCTTTAACGAAGGAGGCAATCGTATGCCCTCCGATGAGAAAACCGTGGTGGTCCAGTTAGAGAACGTTGGTAAGCAGTTTGGACGAAGAAAGGCACTTGTGGATGTCAGCTTTTCTGTGTCCGCGGGGAAAATTGTCGCTTTACTCGGTCCGAACGGAGCCGGTAAGACGACAATCATGTCGATCTTGTTGGGACTTCGGCAGCCAACATCCGGTAAGGTTCGGATCTTCGGCTTAGACCCGCGACATCCGCTGGCTCGCCGCCGGTTCGCTTGCATGCTACAGGAGTCGAGGGTACCAGACACCGTTCGAGTGCGAGAAGCAGTAGAAATGTTTCGCCGCCTGTACGCGAGCCACCTCGATGTTGGATGGGCGCTCGAGATGGCCGAATTGTCGGCCAAGTCAAGGTCGAGGGTCGGAAAACTATCGGGTGGGGAACGTCAACGGCTGTATTTCGCTCTCTGCTTGATTGCTGATGTGGATTTATTGTTCCTTGACGAGCCGACCGTTGCCATGGATCTACAATCGAGGATGCGATTTTGGGAGCAAATTCAGTCAATGGCTCAGTCTGGCAAGACCATTGTACTGACGACGCATTATTTGGAGGAGGCAGACGCCCTCGCCGATCACGTGATTGTCTTGAATCACGGCAGGGTGGTTGCGGAAGGCTCACCGGATGCTATTAAAGCCAAAGTCAGTGGCAAGCGCGTTGTATTCTCAGCGCAGAATCTGGCAGAAGACCTATTAGATAAGATTCCAGAAGTGATACGGTTTCGTAAAGACGATAGAGATTTCGAAATATGGACCCGGAATCCGGAGAGGGTACTGGCACAGCTGTTTGCACATCAAATTGAGATCACAAACTTGGAAGTCAAAAGCACCGACTTGGAGGAAGCGTTTCTCACGATCATTCAAGGGAACGAGAGGGGGAAACGTGCATGACAACTGCCGAAAATGTTATGGCCACTCGCTGCAACAAAGATAGTCGTATTGGGAGGG
>NZ_BCRP01000045.1 GCF_001552655.1 Alicyclobacillus kakegawensis NBRC 103104
ACATAGTTCTTGAGGAAGGGACGCCATGGCTGCCATTTACGACGTATTGAATCAACTTCGCCGAATCGCACGAACCACACGCGAACAAGGAGACATTTTTGAACGCCTCATGAAGGCATTTTTGCAGCAGGATCCACAGTACAAGCAACTCTTTTCCCGTGTCTGGAGATGGATGGAGTGGCCTGGTCGGAATGGTCGTGTTGACACAGGCATTGACCTGGTAGCGGAAGAAGCGATTACTGGGAACATCTGGGCCATTCAGTGTAAGTTCTATGATTCCGGGCACAAGATTCAAAAGTCGGACTTGGATTCCTTCTTTACGGAATCCGGAAAACATCCATTTCGTCGACGGATGATTATAGCCACGGCACCTTTGAGCAAACACGCACTGGATGCTTGCAGAGATCAGCAAATTCCGGTCCAAATACTGGACATTGGTGAATTGGAACACAGTCCGTTCGATTGGTCCCAGTTTTCTTGGGACAAGCCGGAAACGTTGCCCAAGAGAGATCGCAAAGCCTTGCGTCCTCACCAACGGGCAGCCATTGAGGATGTCATCGCAGGCTTCCGCAAGCACGACCGTGGAAAGCTTGTCATGGCCTGCGGAACCGGGAAAACCTTCACTGCGCTCAAACTGACGGAACGGTTTGTCCCACGTGACGGTCTGGTGCTGTTCCTGGTTCCATCTATTGCACTCCTTTCGCAAAGCCTACGGGAGTGGACTTCTGAATCGGAGATCTCCTTGCGGTGTTTTGCCGTATGTTCGGATGTTAAGGTGGGCCGGGGAGAAGGCGAGGATTTGCGCGTTTCGGAATTGGCGTATCCCGCTACAACAAACGCAGAGCTGTTGGCGCAAGAGGTGAACAAAGGCCTGGGACAAGTAATCACTGTGATCTTTTCAACTTACCAATCCTCTGATGTTATCTCGAAGGCACAGGAAAGAGGTCTTCCCTCCTTTGATCTGGTGATTTGCGATGAGGCGCATCGTACTACCGGCGTCGTGACCGGCAAACACGGCTCGTATTTCACGAAGGTGCATGATGATCGTTTCATTTCCGCGAAGAAGCGCCTGTACATGACGGCTACGCCCCGCATTTATGCAGATACGAGTAAGTCTAAGGCCAAGGATGCCGGGGTGGAACTGTATTCGATGGACGATCCGAATGTGTACGGCCCAGAATTCCATCGCTTGAACTTCTCAAAGGCTGTGGAAGCTGGCATTTTGTCGGACTACAAGGTGCTCATTCTGGCGGTGGATCAGCAGCACGTCTTGACACATTTGAAGGAGTTAATCCACGACAAGGATGAACCCTTGGATCTTCCGGATGCGGTAAAGATTGTAGGATGCTGGAATGCGCTGTCCAAACGATTCCCGGAAAACAATTCCGATCTGGCCGCAGATCCGATTCCGATGCGGCGTGCCGTGGCGTTCACCAATTCCATCAAAAACTCCAGGCTCTTTGCTGATCTGTTCGCCCAGACCATCCGTGACTATCTGACTTCCTCGTCCGGGACGGTCTCCGACGCCTTGGCGGGCGAAGTTCAACACGTTGACGGCACGATGAATATTGTCGAGCGCAACGAAAAACTCCAATGGTTGCGGGACGAACCGGCTCATGGAGAGTGCCGAATTCTCAGCAATGCAAAATGCCTCACGGAGGGCATCGACGTGCCTGCACTGGATGCCGTCATTTTCCTTCATCCACGTAATTCACAGGTCAATGTCGTGCAGGCAGTGGGACGCGTGATGAGAAAAGCGCCAGGGAAGGAGTACGGTTACGTTATCCTACCCATAGCTGTTCCATCAGACCGTTCCCCCGAGGAGGTACTGGATAGGGAGAAGAACTACCGTGTCATTTGGGAAGTTCTCAATGCACTCCGGGCACATGACGATCGGTTCAACGACTTGGTAAACAAGCTCGAACTAAACAAACACAAGCCGGACAATATCAACGTCATTGAAATCGGTGGACACCCTAAAAAGGG
This sequence comes from Alicyclobacillus kakegawensis NBRC 103104, assembly GCF_001552655.1. GTDB lineage: Bacteria > Bacillota > Bacilli > Alicyclobacillales > Alicyclobacillaceae > Alicyclobacillus_G > Alicyclobacillus_G kakegawensis. The sequence continues at coordinate 1,987 of NZ_BCRP01000045.1, forward strand.
CACTGCCGGATCAGAAGACGAACAAGAAACAGAAGGGGAACATGCCGGAACGCAGTCTCAACTTGGATTGGACTTGTCTCGATTGAATACGTGGCGTGAGGCAATCTACGCGAAAATCGTGCAAAAGTGCGGTGAGCGCCGCTACTGGGAGTCATGGGCCAAGGACGTGGCGGAGATAGCCGACCGCCATAGGACTCATATACGAGTAATCCTCTCTGGAAACGACGAGAAATCGCTGGAAGCCAAGCATGCGTTCGATCATTTCGTGCAAGGACTTAAGAAGAACATCAATGACAGCATCTCCGAAGAAGACGCTATTGAGATGCTTGCTCAGCATTTGGTGACGAAACCGGTGTTTGACGCACTGTTTGAGAACTATGCCTTCAGCGCACAGAACCCAGTGTCACAAGCCATGCAGAAAGTGTTGGACGTGCTGGAGAGACAAGCGCTGTGGAAAGAAACCGTCTCGCTGAACGACTTCTACGAAAGCGTGCGTCGGCGTGCTAGCGGCATCGACAATGCGGAAGCCAAGCAACGCATCATCCTTGAGCTGTACGAGAAATTCTTCAAAACCGCATTCCCGAAGATGACTGATCGCCTGGGCATTGTGTACACACCAGTAGAGGTGGTCGATTTCATCCTGCGGAGCGCGGAAGACGCGCTTCAAGAGGAGTTCGGCATGCACCTGAGCGACGAGGGCGTGCATATTCTGGATCCCTTCGTTGGAACGGGCACGTTTATCGTGCGTCTGCTACAAAGCGGCCTCATCCGGCCGGAGGACCTGCTACGAAAGTACCGGTACGAGCTTCATGCAAACGAGATTGTACTGCTCGCGTATTATATCGCGGCCATTAACATTGAAGAGACATTCCACCGACTATCAGGGCGCGACTACGAACCCTTCCCAGGCATCGTGCTGACAGATACATTCCAGCTGGGGGAGAACGAGGGTGCTTGGGTGGAGGTGATGTTCCCTGAGAACAACGAGCGGATTGCCCGACAGAAACGGCAAGAGATCCGCGTGATTGTGGGGAATCCGCCGTATTCGGCAGGGCAGACAAGTGAAAATGACAATAACAAGAACATGACGTATCCGCATCTCGATCAGGGAATCGCAGATACCTATGCGGCGGCTTCTCATGCCGTATTAAAAAAGGGACTGTACGATTCCTATGTTCGCGCGATCCGTTGGGCTAGCGACCGGATTGGAGATCGCGGTGTAATTGCTTTTGTGACAAACGGTTCATTTATCGACAGTAATGCCGCAGATGGTCTCCGAAAATGCCTGGTGGATGAGTTCACATCGATCTATTGCTTCAATCTGCGAGGACATGCTCGAACATCTGGAGAGTTGCGCAAAAAAGAAGGGGGAAACATTTTTGAATCGGGTAGTCGTGCGCCGGTGGCCATCACAGTATTAGTCAAAAATCCGGCGAAGAAGGGTAAGTGCGTGCTTCGCTACCACGACATCGGGGATTATCTCAGCAGGGAAGAAAAACTGAAGAAAATCCAGGGAGCTGGCAGCATCAAGGGGCTTGCATGGACGGTCATTCAGCCTAACACGGCGCATGATTGGGTGAATCAGCGTAACGAAGACTTCACAAAATTGATTGCGCTTGGTGCAAAAGGAAAACAGGAATCGTCTGTATTTGAGCTGTATTCACTTGGAGTTACTACAAATCGAGACAGCTGGACATACAACTTCTCGCGGTCCACTGTCGAAAGTAATATGCAGGCCACCATTGAGTTCTATAATCAGCAGGTTGATGAATTCAAGAAGTTAGCGATAACGAGTCCTTCAATCAGCGATGTTGAGGCTTTCATCGATACGGACCCAACAAAGATTAGTTGGTCACATAACCTGAAGCAGGACCTATCACGAGGCAAGACATATACCTACAAGCAAAATTCCATTGTGCCGTCAGTATATCGACCGTTTTGTAAACAATGGCTTTATTTTAACCGTGCGCTCAATGAGAGGGTATACCAGATTCCAAAGCTCTTTCCCGAACCCGGCGTCGAAAATCGAGTTATCGCGGTGACGGGAATTGGAGCCAGCCGGCCGTTCTCGGCGTTGATGGTAAATGCCATACCAAATCTCCATTTCCACGACACAGGGCAGTGCTTTCCTCTGTATTTCTATGAATGTGATGCTGATGAAGCTCCTGAAACCCAGGTGCGGTTGGAACTGTCCAACGAAAAATACAAGCGTAAATACGCCATATCAGATTGGACGCTCAATGAATTCCAACGTCACTATGGCAGCATAGTATCCAAGGAGGACATCTTTTACTACGTCTACGGCATTCTCCACTCACCAGAGTATCGAGAGACTTTTGCCGCGGACTTGAAGAAGATGCTTCCGCGCATTCCCGCCGTGCCAAGTGCAGAGGACTTTTGGATGTTTAGCAAGGCCGGCCGAGAGTTGGCGGAGCTGCACGTCAACTACGAAACTGTCGAACCGTGGCCGCTTGAGGAGATACACGACAAAGATTCGCAATTAGAGGGCTTCTACCGCGTCGAAAAAATGCACTTTGCGAAGGGACCAGGAGGAAAGCCGGATAAGACCACTATTATCTACAACGCCTACATCAAGCTTTCAGGCATTCCCCTGGAAGCATACGACTACGTCGTCAACGGTAAGTCCGCGATTGAGTGGATCATGGATCGGTATCAGGTGACGGTGGACAAGGTCAGTGACATTGTCAACGATCCCAACGAATGGTCCGAAGATCCGAGGTATATCGTCAACCTTGTGAAGAGGATTGTGCGTGTGAGCATGGAGACCAATCGGATCGTGAAGACATTGCCCACACTCGGGTTATAGAAATGGGGGCGTCCATTATCAGTTCCATTTTCACCCAGCTTATCAGGAAGCGGATCGGGAGCAGTTGCGCCATATGGTGAGCGAAGTGAAGGGAAAATTCTCGAAGGTTAAGACCTCTGGAGACGGTGGATGGATGTGGTCGAAATCATCTCAAATCAAATCTGGAGTCGATTTTGCGGATGACGGGAGCGGTTCTGCAGGAGCAGCACGAAGACTGGCTCGTGTCCCGTCGGTATTTCAGCATGGAATCGATGGCCAGGCTTAAACCGGATGCGACACCATTGTTAGAACCAGACACTTTACTACACAACTGGCTATTTGTCCCACTTTAGACACGCACGGCGAAATTCCACTCACTTAACGGACACTACCCTTAAAACTGGGGAGAGATTGTTAATGGCGAAAATATTCTTGTCTCATTCCTCGAAGGACAAGGAGTTTGTTCGCAAATTAGCGGCCGATTTGAAGGAATTAGGACATGATATTTGGTTCGATGAATGGGAAATAAGGGTTGGAGACTCTATTGTCTCAAAGATTAACCAAGGCATCGCAGATGCTGATTATGTAGTTATTGTATTATCTCCAAATGCTGTTGAATCAGGATGGGTAGAACGGGAGTGGCAAAGTAAATATTGGAACGAAATTCAAGAAAACAAAACGATTATACTGCCAGTGATGCTTGAAACATGTACGGTACCGTCCCTATTGGGGACTAAAAAATATGCTGATTTCCGAAAAAGTTATGCCCTTGGTCTTGTCGAACTTACACAAGCGATTCGTCCTGTCATCGAATCACCCTATGGAATAGAGGAACTCCGTATGCAGGATTCGACCTCAGACATCGCCGATCTCTTATCAGACGTACAAGGTAAACGAAAGCTATTATCCGAGTGCATTTCAGAAGGACTTAATATCGCAATAAAGCGTAGAGATAAGTCGTTAGAACTGTTCTGTCGCAATGAATTGGCAGGTTGGTCGAATGAATCCTTGGATAAGTTAGATGAAGGAGACAAGCCACGACATCGACTGATTCAAGTATATGTAACTCCTTTTCAGGTAAATACGCAGTACATCGGTTGGGGAGAACATGCTGCTAATGTAATGTCTTATCTAAGAACAAGAAAAGATACTATTTTATGGAATATATTCATTAATCAACCTGTTGCAAAATTGGAGTCTGAAATAAAGCAGAGCACTCATCCTGAGAAGATGATTTTATCCTTTCACTTGCGATTAAAAGATTTGAATCCAAGCGCCGAAACTGATTTGCCGTTATTCGGATATGCAACAGGTACTGCTTATGGGGGCGTATTGGAGGCAATTAGAACGGAATTCACGAAAAGGCTATTGAACTTGTTACCAACTGTTCTCCTGTAAGAAAATAGGGTAAATATTCCTTATTCGTTTAGAACAGAAGTCGCTACCGTCTCTCCCAGAGTGGGCGTGCCACAGCGTGGTGGTCATTCCAGACGGTGGCTTGGACGTGCCTGCCACGCTCTACGGTGCAGCTAGGAACGGCTTATTGATCCAGACAGGCGCCTTGAATGAACTGATCACGTGCATCTATCCCACATTTCGCGCCCGTTTTTCGGGCGCCCATCATTTTTGACAGGAATTTTGACCGTCCATGTGGAATTGGGTAGCCCGGCGTATCTTCGCATGGGAGGATTTCCAGGTGCTCGGTCCGATTCGTTCGTTTGTTATGGGGCCTTCCCCGGTACTGGCCAGACTCATCGACTGGTTGGGATGGGTTCACATCATCGACGAAGCGGTGCCGCGCCCGGACTGCAAACTGTCCGTGGGTCTGCGGACCAAGGCGCTGCTTATCAACATCGGCACCAACCGCGAGGCGCTGTACCGGGTGGAGGAGTTCTACGCGCAGCGGGATGTGGAAGTGCTGCTTGGAAGCGGCGTCTCAGCGGAGGACCTGAATGACGATGCCTTGGCAAGGGCCCTGGATGCCCTGTATGACGCCGGACCGGAGCAGTTGTATGCGCGTATCGCTCTGCACACGCTGCAGAGGCTCCGCGTGTTGGACGAATCGGATGAGCCGATTCCCATCCATGCGGACACCACGTCATTGTCTGTCACGGGTGAGTACCTGGACCAAACGGAGTTTCGCATTGACCGGGGATTCTCCAAGGACAACCGTCCGGACCTCAAGCAAATCGTGTTTGGGCTTTGCACCGTGTATGGCTTCGGACTGTGCGCGAACGTAAACCCAGGGAACCTAGACGACCACACATGGAACTTCGAGAACATCCAGCAACTCTTGGGGCAACTCGATGAAGCCACGCGCAAACGAGGCGTATACATTGCGGACGCGGCCTTGGTGACAAAGGACAACCTGGAGCTTTTGGCTCAGGAGGGTATTCACTTCATCTCGCGATTGCCGGGGACGTATAAGCTGTCCGAGGACTTGAAGCGAGCCGCGTGGCAGAAGGAACACGGCTGGCGGGAAGTCGGTCGGCTCGCTGAGGCCAAGGATGGGGCCAGTTACAAGATCCAGTCCTTCCGCCGCACACTGTATGGCCGAACGTATCGATTCGTGGTGGTGCGCTCCTCCAGCCTGGATACCCGCAAGGAGCGCAAGCTCGAAGATGTCCTGAAGCGCGAGAAGGCCGCGCTGGAGAAAGCGGCCAGGACGCTGGGCAAAATCGTCTACAGTTGTGAACAGGACGCGCAGATGGCGGCGCAGGCATTTGTGCAGGAGCACCGCAGTGCATTGTACCAGATCACCACGCGCGTATATGCCGAGCAGGTACAGGAAAAACGGGCGCGCCGTGGTCGTCCGCGCAAGGATGAACCGGCACCACCCGTGCACACGCGGTACCGCATAGAGGTGGAGATTCTGCCGCCAACCGAGGAGCGAGTTCAGCTCTGGCGGGAGAAGGAAGCCACATTTGTGCTCATCACCGATATTCGCGATGACCAGCGCGTATCGGATGAACAGGTGCTGTGGCTGTACAAAGAGCAGCATGAGGTCGAGGCGCGATTCCGGTATCTGAAGAGCCCTTATCACGTGGGTCCCATCTTCCTGCACAAGCCCACGCGCGTGAAGGCATTCGGCGTCGTGATGCTGCTGTCGTTGCTGCTGTACAGTGTGCTGGAGTACATCATCCGGGAGAAGATGAAGCGCGAGACGGAGCCACTCATCCTGCCGGGCAAGCGGAAGAGCTTCCGTCCGACGGGCCTGTCGGTCCTGGAGATGCTGGATGGAATGACGACCGTGCAGGTGCAAGTCGGTGATACGTGGCACAGAGCGCCAGCGACGCCACACGACCCGCAGATAGCCAGGGTTTTGAAGCTGCTGGACATGGACCTGAGCATCTACACGGAGGTTCAAAAAATCGCCTGATTGGCGCTCACCTCGGCATGTGCTGCACTTCCAATTCCGATCATTTCTTGGAAAGATCGCGCTTTCATAATGACTTTAATTTACATTTTGTGGACCAGCGACGGGGGGTTACCCCTATTCCTGACCCGTTTCCAGTCTGCCCGTGCCAAGGTGGCGCGAAATGTGGGATCTATCCGCTGGTATTCGACATGCAGGCAGGCCGTACGAGACCTTGAAAAGACGCGCCAATTCAACCACGAGTCGCCAGTTTCCACCGTTTGATGTCTGGGATCAGGTCCTTTTTGAACTTCGACTCTCGACTGATCTCAAACCGCTATAATACATGACCAGCGATAGGAAATCATAGGATGAATCAAATCCATGGTGTATGAGAGCAAGGATCGAGGGATTTCCCCCTCGGTCTTTTGCTTTTTAGAACTATGTGTTATTAACGATGTTTTTTACATGTAACTTTAATGGCCACGATGAACAATCCCCTCCCACGTGCGAGCAAGATTTCGTTCACTCCTACAGACTGGACAGATGTCCGGCTGGAAGGGTTCCGTAGACCGGACCCAAAAGGCATGACCACGTTGACAAAGGTATCCTTGGAGCCACACCTGCTCCTCCTTCATGATT
>NZ_BCRP01000046.1 GCF_001552655.1 Alicyclobacillus kakegawensis NBRC 103104
TTCGGCCAGTAGAGCGAGCATCTCCCGCTCTTCCCCCGTGAGGTACACCGTGAGCCGGTGCGTTCGTTTTTCCGCATCTTGTTTTGGTGGCCGCGCCAACAGATACTCAACTCCTATTGAACAGTTATTTACCTGTACGTTATGCTAAAACATCCACCTGGATTAATCAAGGTTTCTTACATGTAAATTAAGTAGTGACGGACCCGGAGGCACACATGAACAGGCGCTTTCGGTTCAATCTCTTCTTCAACCAGGATAGAAACAAAATACCGATCCGCCGCATCTTTCGTACTGTCACTATGGAAGGAATGCCAACAAAATGACGTGACCATCGAATATCGAGCGGCTCAGGAATCCTGACCGGTGTATAATGCGGTTTACATTCTGTGATTCTGGGAATACAATAGAGACAGGGAACAGTGGGTACCGGTCTTGCCTTAGCCGGATGCCATGCGTGATTGTGGCGATCACGCATGGCTTTTTACGTCACATGGACAACCAGCTTATCGCTTTCTACGCTCGAACAGGTCGAGGCAGAGGCGAACGAGGGCAATACCTGCTTGGATGCCGGATAGTGCCAGTTGCATCCAACCCATCGCGCCTCACCCCCTCGCTGTTGGGTCTCAGCTAGGGCAAGACGCACTTCGTTCCCTGTCTCTATCCTTCATTATACCAATTCAATCGGATTAGAAACATAGCATCCACCGAAATGCACCTGGCGCCGGGAGCCCCCGGCTTTAGCCGTGGGGTTCATGACCACCGAACCACGATAATTCGCAGACTATTCCTTGTGCTGAAACCTCAGGAGACTTCAACTCGAATCAACCGTCGGTAATCCACCGGCACACGATTGCCGTCGGCTTGCCACAGCCACAAACGCCCTCCACGTAACTCCGGCACTCCCTCGATCACCACATCCTCGGACGGGTGAAAAAGAGTGAGGCGCACCGGTCTGCGCTGCTCAATGGCCTCGGACAGTACGTATTGCATCTCCGCTAGCTCATCCTCAAATAATTCCGGCGGTCGCCGGCGCGCTCGTTGTCTCCGATACCGTTCAGCCGTCGTTCTGTGTTCCGGAAGCAGAATTCGCATCGCCTCAAAGATGTTGCCGTCACGGATCGTTGTCACGCCCAGTGACCTCCAATCTTCTGCGATCGTTCACGAATCTGTCCGGCAGGTAGCAGACTACTGGCCCGCATTACCGCCGTTTCGCCAAAGCGCGAGTGAACTGCATCAACGGCCTGCCAGTACCGCTTTCGTCGCGGTACATCCTCGAGCAATGACAACTGGATGGCCGTAGTATCCTGCATCAGCATGTCCAGTGACACAGACACCGCACGCACTCCACTCCCGTCCCAGTGCCGGTCGAGCAACGCCACAAGGGTGGGATACAGTTCCTCCGGCCGGTTCGACGGCTGCGGAATGGTCTTGGCGCGATAGAATCCGCCGGTCAATCCCTCGTATGTCATGCCGATTCCGACTCGCCGGCCGGCTTGACCCGCTCGGCGGGCCCGTTCGCACACTTCGTCCAGGAGTTCGAGGAGCACCACCATGACATCCCGGCGCTCGTAATAGTCCCGTGGAAGGGTCATTCGGTTGCTGAATCCTTGATGGGGCACTCGCATCGTGTCCGGATTGAAGTCCGAGTAATCTATCCCATTCGCCCAGCGATGGATTACCTCTCCCCATACGCCGCACACCGCTCGTAAACGACCAACGGGGACTCGTGCAACATCGCCGATTGTTTGACAACCAAAACGCTCCTGCAGAACTTCCGCACGTCGTCTAAGCCCCCACATCTCGGTGACGGGCAGCGGGTGCAGTTCGTCCAGGACTCGATCCTTCGGCCACCACACAACGCCGCCTGGCGTCTTCTTTGCACGCTTGTTCGCCATCTTGGCGCACCACTTGTTCGGTGCTAGGCCGATTCGACATCGAATACGAAACTGGTCCCAAATCCGCTCCCTGAGTTCTCGGGCGACCGCAACAGGGTCGGGGAAAAGCTCACTCGGCCAGGGCAGTGCGAAGAAACACTCGTCCACACTGAAAGGCTCGTACAAGGGGAAGGTCATGCGAACCGTCTCATGGATTCGCACCGATACATCGAGATACAGCTGCATGCGCGGCCTCACCGTGATAAGACGTGGGCACACCTTTAGGGCCTCTCCCAAGCGCATTGCTGTGTCCACGCCTGCGTGCTTAGCCGTGGGGGATGCGGCGAGCACAATCCCGCTCCTGCGCTTCGGGTCACCCGTCACGGCGAGGGGAGGGTCGGTGTGATCGACCTCCAATTGGCGCCGGTCGGCCCAACGAGAGTTGGATGCAATCTCGACAGAAGCGTAGAAGCTCTGCATGTCGATGTGTCCGACAATCCACTCAATCGCCATCTCGAATTCCTGCTCTCCGCAGCCGGCCGGCGGCCTCTGCATCCAGCATGGCCCGCATGAACACGCTCTCTCGTTGCCAACCATGCTCTGTATACCGAATCGTTACATCAAGCTCGTTATCCTCGCGTTCAAACACATGGATATCCATGTCGTTTAGCCGTCTGTATAGTTCCCGGCGGTGCAGCTGTAGACGGCGCATGAGCAATTCGAGAATCAGGAGCTCCCTTAGAACCGCTGTCGCACGCACAGTCTTCACCACCGAACACGTGTTCTGGTTATGCACTCTGCTGAGGTGTTCAATCCGGCCGAACAGCGTGTGCCCGGCGATGATTGGGCGTTGTACATGCGCCATGACATCTGCTGGCTGACGGTCAGTGATATGCTCGTTCTCTTGCCAGGCTGGGAGACTTCGCGAGGTGCGATGATTGAGACGTTTCTCGCCTCTGTTTTAAACATCCCTATATACATCTGGTCTTTGACGGATAGGCAGATGTTTCCGACTGAAATCGACATCCAATCCGTCTTGGAGTCGCTTGGGACAAGCCTGGGTTCAGTTCGCGTGCCTAAAAGGCAGTTGGTAGGTGAACAGAGCCATGAGTGATTTCTATTTTCGCGAGGCAGTAGAGCAGTTTGCGCGCAACACGGAGCAATCATTCGACGCGACAGTGGTCTGGCTTTCCAAGCGTCCAGTGGAAGTTGCGGCGTGCCTGTTGGGTCTGGGTGGTTCTGACGGCCAAACTCCATCTAGGAACGTACTGACAGAGTTCCAATGTTGGCTGGCGGAACAACGAGGTGTTCATCAACAGAATCCGCGAGTAAGGCAACCATATAGTGCTTAGGAGGGCATTAAACGATGACGACGATAATAATCATGATAGACCCTCCGAACCCGCGGAGGGAGAAGGCCCGGATAATACCCAACGACGAACAAGTGCTCCGTACTGGTGTCGCAGGCGGGCCTTGGCACGTTTGCGATTGGCGTAAAAGAACTAGGAAGGAAGTTTATGTAGAGAAGAGAGACGAAAATGCTAATGGCCAAGTAGTACACCTGATATAATAGATTCGACCCATCAAAAGATGGCCAGCGTCTTGTCGTTGGCTGACACCCCCCTCGGCTGTCGTGGGACGGTGCGGTGCCTCCTTGTCGGAGAGCCGAGGGGGGTGAGAGTTGATGCGGTGGTTCCGTATTCGGTTGTTTCTCGTACCGACCGGACACGTGATGTTTCCGTTGTTCGTGAACGTCGAGATCACCATAAAAAAGCGATGACCGGTTCTCAGCCAACCGGTCATCAGCAAAACCACTGATCCCATCAACTCCGACAGAGCGCTGCATCGTCCGTCGGAACCCTGCCAGTAGCCGCTGGTAGGGTTCCTTTTGTTATACCCAGTATACCCGAATCGTTAGAGTTATACCACACCGACAGCCACTCCGCGTAGAGATTGGCCACCTTCGGAGTGACTGTCATCTTTGCTCAATCGGCCCAAGCGTTCGGTGCTGCAGGCCCCGTCTCACTGCCCGTCGGGAGATATCCAGGCGGACAGTATTACATTTTGCGTTGCTTTCAGTTACATTATGCCTCAGCCATACCTGCGTGTAAACCATCCATTCGGCCCATATATGGTGGAGACACGTTCCAAACGGCGGGAACCTCATCAGCGATGCTGTTGATGCAGAGGCTCGTCGTTTTGCCGTGTACGCGGAGAATGAATAGATCGGGATCTTGTGTGCCGACAAATTGCATCGTTTCTGCATTCTTCTCGGTTGGAGTATGAGGATGATTGAGGGGAGGGCCAATGTGTCTGTACAGGTAAACGAGACATGTACATTTGAGATCGCTGAGCGAGCGGTATGAGAGGTGGCACGTATGGACCTAAGTATAGTGATTCCAACATTTAACGAGGCTGACAACATTCTCGAATTGGTACGGCGGATTGAGATCTGTTTGGGATACACAGGATATTCTTACGAAATATGCTTTATTGACGATAGTACAGACAACACCCCACAAATTCTTGCTGAGGTGGCCGCTTTTCATCCGCAGGTTCGGTATGTGCACAGAACTACAGTCAGAGGCTTAGGGACAGCTGTAGTGGAAGGATTTCGACGGGCTACAGGTGAGAATATTGTTGTCATGGATGCTGATTTGCAACATCCTCCTGAGCTCCTGCCAAAAATCATGCAGCTTCTTGGTAAAGGAACGGATATCGTCATTCCGAGCCGCTTTGTCCCAGGGGGATCAGATGGCGGATTAAACGCGCTTAGAAAGTTTGTTTCTTGGACAGCGCGGACTATAGCGCGCACTTCAATACAGAAATTAAGGAATATCTCCGATTGTACCAGTGGATTCTTTGGGCTCCGGAAATGTGTCGTGGAAGGAGTGGATCTGGACCCGATTGGCTGGAAGATATTGATCGAGGTCCTGGTGAAGGGTAAGTATGCTCGCGTACACGAAATTCCCTACGGTTTTGAGTCCCGCACTGCCGGAGAGTCAAAAATGAGCCTTCGGGAACAGTGGAACTTTCTGCACCACATTGCCAAGCTGGTACGCCAGAGTCCGGAGGACAGGAGGTTTTATTTATTTTGTGGTGTCGGTGCACTGGGTGTCATAGTTAACATGTTGGTCATGGGAATGTGTGTACGCGTGTTTCACCTTCCTCCAGTCGGATCTTCGGTAATAGCTTCGCTCATTGCCATGGCCCATAACTTTCTCTGGAATGATAGAGTGACGTGGCGAGACTCGTCTTCTCCCGTCATGTGGCGCAGGACCCTGAAATTCCCGATATTCGTTTTGATTTCAACTATCGGGGTATTGGTGACGGCTGTAAGTGTTCAGTTGTTCCTGGGGTTTCACGGGGACGAATTAATCGGACAGTTGTGTGGGATTATCTGTGCCACGGTGTGGAACTTTAAAGCGAACAATCGTTGGACATGGAGAGAAATAAACACCAGGTCCTCGCACCGAGTCGTAGTGACTCGCGAGTAAAAAGAGGGTGCGGTACTATGTCACAAACCATCCGGACTAACGGTTCCAGCAACCTCCTATTTCCAGGTGCACGGTCGAATGTGACAATGGAAATAGGTGATGATCGTGCTCTTTACAGCAATCTCTCCCATGCTGGCCACGATGAGACCGGATGCTTTCGATGACCCAGATTGGCTGAACGAACCAAAGTGGGATGGCTGGCGTCTGCTGATTCACAAACAGAGCGACCACATCGAAGCGTATACCCGCCATGGCACCAACGTGACGCGAAGGTTTCCTGAGCTGCAGGAGGCTGTCCGTTATATTCACGCCGACTCGGCCATCCTGGATTGCGAGGGTGTATGCCTGCGCGACGGGCGGAGTGTGTTCGACGACTTTGCCTACCGCGGCCGATTGCGGGACGAACGCAAGATACTCAAGGCCACACAGTCTCACCCGGTAACTTTTATAGTCTTCGACCTAATTTACTCGAACGACCACGAACACACGCACGAACCGTTGGTCGAACGGAAGAAGCGCTTGGCCGACATCGTGGAGCCGGCACAGATGATTATGCCGACCATGTTTGTTCGTGGTGAAGGGATTGCCTTGAAGAAGCAGACCGAAGAGCGAAACTGGGAAGGCATTGTGGCCAAGCGTGCGAATTCGCGGTACGTCTTCGGTTCGCGGTCTCCAGACTGGCTGAAGGTGAAGAACTGGAAGACCATTGATACGGTGATTCTGGGGTACCGTCAGAAACCACAGTTTGGACTTATTGTCGGGGCTCACTTCCCCACTGTGCGGAATAAGCCCATCGCAGTGGTCGAATTCGGGTTCCGACCGGAGGAAAAATCGGCATTTCTGGCGGTAGCCAAAGATTTGCACACAGTGAAAGGCAAGGACTGCCAGTGGGTCGAACCTGTACTATGCTGCCGGGTACAGTACCTAGAGCAGACAGAACGGCACAACTTACGCATCGTATCATTCAAAGGTTTCCTTCCGAACAAGAATCCAGAGGACTGTGTGTGGGCGAGTTGAGAGGTGAAATACCGTGTGCGGGCGGTTCACGCAAGCGTTCGAGGACTGGTCAATCGTATTGAACTACTTTGGAGTTGTCGATAACGGGTTCCGATATCCCGCCAGATACAACGTTGCTCCGACCCAGGATGTCGCCGCCATTGTTTCGGATGGCCGCGAGCGTCGAATCGGCTTACTGAAATGGGGGCTGATTCATCCATGGGTACAGAGCGCGAAAAGCAACATACGCCCCATCAACGCACGCGCTGAAACGCTGTTGGTGAACCGCAGATTCCGAGACCTTGTTCCGAAGAAACGCTGCATTATTCCAGCCGACGGCTTCTATGAGTGGCAGCGGAATACGAAGCGTCCGTACCGGATTCGCCTAAAGAAACGCCAGGTGTTCGCCTTCGCGGGGATTTACGATACATGGCGCGGACCAGACGGTCAGAAGGTCAGCTCGTTCGCGATCATAACTTGTGCACCAAACCAATTCATGTGGAACATCCATGACCGGATGCCGGTGATCTTGGACGAGGCCGGTGTGGACCTATGGCTGGATCGGAGCGTAACGGACCCGGAATTGGTGACGTCGGTTCTCCGGCCGACTGATGAGGAGATGTATGCGTATCCGGTGAACCCAATGGTCGGTAATGTGAGAAACGATGGGCCGAAGTGCGTGGAGGAGTACCATGGATGAGTAGCTTACGTCATCGTTGAATTAAAAAAGCCGAATCCTTTGGGATTCGGCTGTGCCTTAATGTGGTCGTTTAACCACTAATTGTGGTCGCTCCATTAGTCGCCAACGGACACCAAGTGATGTAGCTAACCGAATGGGGTCATCATGAAAAATGATCTCCGGGTCCTCAGCAAACAAGTCGTGGATGTACGACTCATCTTCACGAAGATGTTTATCAATTTCAGATGCATCTAGGTGAAGGCGATTTGTCATGCACCGAACCACAGCATCGAGGTACTGTCGGTAATCGACTTGTTCCTTTACCACGGAGATCACCACCTATTACAGTAGTCTGCTTGCACTTTTTCACGTGATCTGGTGTCTTCTACAAATCTATTATAACCGGTTGCGTCAAGCAGTGTTTAATAATGTCCTCGTTTCCGAACCATATCTGCTCGAAATGATACGCTTGTGTGTTTTCCTCTGGCGTAAGTAGGCGAGCCAGTTCCGCGTCATCTGAAGGCCATTTATCGCGTGGCAAATGGATACCTTTGTTGTCCGCGCACCGTCCGCATATCCAATCGTAAGGCAGAGTTTCTCCACTTCGCCCTGCTCTTATTGTAGACGCCCATGTTGCATCATATTCATCAACGATGAGCTTTCGTGACGGCTTAATTCGCCGGAGCTTTTTAAGCTTGACCTTAACCATTACAAGCATGGGCGCGTAATCATCAATCCTGGCCCGCTTTCTGGCCCATGCAATGGCTTGCCAGGAGAATCCCGTCATGTAAAAGCCTGGTCCGAAATCGGTATTAGGGTTCATCTCTGGGTTCACAAGGCCGGGGATTCCGATACCCTCCGTAAAGCTCTCACGGTAACCAGTATGAGTTCCATGGAACAAAAATAATTCTAGGCTGTCCTGGAATGTATCGGTGTTTCGAAGATACTCTGATAGACGCATATGACTTCACCTTCTTGGCTTGTCCGAAAGAATCACGAATCCGCCTTTTCAATCCGGATGAAGAGATGTGCCGGGTTCTTCATCTTCAATATTCAAAATGAGAGATATGAAATATCTTTTCCACTTCGTCTATTCAGTCGGAGTCCAATCAAACTATACTCAACTCATTACTAATTATTTGCAGCCTAAAAATCAAAAATTACGCTGAACGTCTCCTAGTAGCTCCTCCATGGGAATACAATACCAGCAACATATCCGTTAATCAGTACAAAAAGAGTCTTGATCAGAGAGTGGATCCATCATTGATAGGATTCCGCTCTTTTTTTGTGCCGGTGAGCCTTCCCAAACAAGAGGGAGGCCGACAATTACCGGGAG
>NZ_BCRP01000047.1 GCF_001552655.1 Alicyclobacillus kakegawensis NBRC 103104
TACGTTCGCTGTCGAATGTCTCTGGAGAAAGGATTACTGAGGTTGGGAGGGCCTTCAAGTATGGAGAGGCATTTTTTTGCGGTCAACGGCGTGAAGCTGTCCTATTTGGATTTCGGCGGTCCATCGGAACGGACACTGGTAGCACTGCACGGTCATTTCGGTACGGCGACCATGTTTGCCGGCCTGGCGAAGGGCATACCGGAGTGGCGGATCGTGGCGCTGGATCAGCGGGGCCACGGTTGGAGTGAGCATGTGGCCAAAGAGGCGTATAGCCGAAGCAACTACGTGCAAGACCTGCAATGTTTCATTGAAAATGAACTGGGAGGAGGACCCGTGGTCCTACTCGGGCATTCGCTTGGTGGTGTGAACGCATATCAGCTTGCGGCACGACGGCCAACACTCGTCCGAGCCATGATTATCGAAGACATCGGCGCCGAGATCAACGACGACCAGAGTTGGCTGAAGAAGTTGCCTTCCCGGGTCCCCACCCTTCGGGAACTACAACAGGCGTTGGAGAGCCTTCTTCGCCCAGGGGCGTTTTCTTATTTCGGGGAGAGCGTCGTAGAGTGTCCGGACGGATGGACGTTCCGATTCGACGCTATGGGCTTAATCCGTTCACAGGAGATGCTCAACGGCTCCTGGTGGGCTGACTGGCAGGCATCGACGTGCCCTGTCCTACTCATGCAAGGGGAAAACAGTCCCGTCTTGAGTTGGGCACACGCGCAAGAGATGGCGAGGCGAAGACCGAACACGACGCTTCTGCAATTTCCGGGCTGCGGACATTCGATTCGTAACGGAGACCCAGTAGGCTATCTTGAGGCAGTGCGAGGCTTCCTCGCAACGCTTGGAGTCTAGCAGAAGTTCCGTGCAGCAACGGGATTTCAAGTTACGCCGAAGGTCCGTGGAAGATGCTTCCTGCTCCTTTCATCCACCGGCCGTGGGGGCACAGCGGGCGGTATTCATTCTGACGAGACTCTGGGTCTTTGATCGTGCTCAGAAACGGGAGTGAGCCCTATGAATGTGCTCGTCATTTATGCGCATCCAAACCCAAACAGCTTTAATGCTGCGATCCGAGAGCAGATCGAACGCGGGCTTCGAGAAGGGGGCCATTCGTTTACGGTGGTTGACCTGTACAAGGACAACTTCAATCCAGTTCTTGTCATCCATGATCAAATGAGGCGCAGCAACATGAAGGACGATCCGGAAACCGCTCACTACCGTGAGCTGATCAGGCAAGCTGACCACCTCATCTTCATTTACCCAGTGTGGTGGTACGGTACACCGGCCATATTGAAAGGGTTCTTTGACCGAGTATTGGCATCCGGATTTGCATTCACATATGATGGACTGGTTCCGAAGGGATTGTTGCGGGGCAAATCCGCATGGGTATTTTATACGATTGATTCTCCACGGTGGTATGCGAGGCTGGTACGGCGGAACGCCGAATGGGTGGCCGTAGGAGAGGCCACATTAAGGTTTTGTGGTTTGCGCCCTGTGAAGCGTTTTGTGTTCTCAGGAGTAAAACGGAGCACCGAACGCCGACGCCATAAATGGCTGGATCGCGTATATCGTCAGGTGCGATACGGCCTCACGTGATGCGCTAAAGCAAGATGCAGAGGCCTTATGCCTTCCGACACCGGGCCAGGAGAACTCTGCGAATAGGTTTGCGGAGGGCGGAAGTCTGCGGGAAATATATTGAACCCTCCGATGGAGGGACGACCATCACGACTATGATAATGGGCGACATTGGGTGAACGCGTCATCCGGACATGCCCCCGGAATGGGCACGCACGGGTCAAAGTTATGATTTTGGAGCACCTCGTACGGTCTCATCATGTCGTGGTCTTCGTGTTCGAGGATATGACAATGCCATGGATAGATACCAGGAAACGGTCCGAAGCGAGCGATGATACGTGTGACTTTACCGGGGTTGGCACGCACTGTATCCTTCCATCCCATTTCGTTAGGGGCGGGTGGTTGAGGTGGTCCAACAATCAGGTCAGTGCCGCTTGGATTACCTCGGAATGGTGCTCGATCAAGGATTTGAAATTGGACAAGATGTAAGTGAATCGGATGAGTGTCATTTGTCGTGTTGAACAGTTCCCAGATCTCTATTGTCCCGTTGTATGGGGTTTCCGTCATGAAGGGATCGTCCCAAGGTGCATGGTTGAGTAAAAGATGGGGCCGCCCGAATTCATCCGTGCTCTCGACAAGGACATGTTTACGAACTCTCGCGGCCTGAGCAGCATCCAAGCGTTCCAAACAGCTGAGAGTTGACGGAATGTGGCTCCTATCTGGCATCGAGAGGTATGATTTGACGCGGAACTCCATGATTTGCATCAGGTCAGTCGTGAGAGGCACACCCCCGCCAGGAAAGGGAGTCGGGGCGTCGTTTTTCAAGATGATGTTCTGTCCATCATACCCCGAAAAATCGATGATCACATCGGTTCTTTCCGCAGGAGCCAGGATGATATCGGGAGTCGTAACCGGATGCTCCAAGAATCCTCCTTCTGTGCCAATCTGAACGAATGGTTGACCAGAACTCAATGTGATGTGGTAAAATCGTGCATCGATCCATTATAAATACGAAATCGATATTTACGTGGCTCAACCTCAAGATAGGGCCAGACTTTCCCGTTAACCAAAATCGTATCGCCGAAAAACTCAGGCACAACGGAAGGAGTCGGAAAAGAGGGGACCATAGACGCCGGCTGTTGGTTGGGTTGACTCGGATAGAATAGTTCCCCGTTCGGATAAAACGAGCGATCTTGGATAATCAATGGGATTTCAAACTTTCCACTAGGCAAGTTTAAACGTTTTTCATGGTCATCGCGAATCAGATACAGTCCTGCCAGTCTAGCATAGACATTGAGGGCGTGTGATCCCTAGAGCATGATCATGATACCAAAATGATGCGGCGCGCTGACAGTTCGGATAATGGTAAACTTTATGAAGAAACTTCGGGCCTCTCTTTTTAAAGTCTCGTGTGAACCACGCTTCAGGAAATCCATCGTTTTCCGGTCTCACTCTGCCTCCGTGCAAGTGGACGACAGTGCGGACTGAAGGTTGGATGGGCTCTGCGCCTCCCACCGTACGATCAACGGGGAGTAGGTGTTCAAAGGGTAATTTGTTTTTCCACTTAACTAATATTGGATGATTCCGCTTTGCTTCAAACGTAGGACCAGGATACATTCCGTTGTAACCCCACACAGTAGTCGGTGGCAAGTCGCGATGCAATTTTTGTTTCGCTTATCTCATAGAGACTTCGTAAAACGGGATTCCGTCCTGAATGCTGGTGGGCTGCAAGACAGGAGGTACAGGCAACGCATCAACAAATTTTTCCAGGGAAACGCAGTTCACCTTCCTCAAGAGTCCATAACATAAGACGGACTCTGCATCGATGGTACACAGCGTATTATGAGGATCCGATAGGCATGCTTAGGATATGCAGTGTAACGTACCTACGCTCCCATACCTTCGCCAAGGCTTGCTGGAGGACTGGCGGGTACACCTATTGCTTTGCACATTAACATTCGATACCTCGTAGCGCCAGCAGAGAATCTACCGAGCGAGATTGGTGTCGTCGACTCGGTGGTGGCGGTTCGTGCGTGGCATTGGTTTAACCGGCGATTGGTTTAACCGGCGATTGGTTTAACCGGCGAAAGGTGCTGGATGAACTCGAGCGTGTGCTCAAACCCGGTGGTTGGTTGGCCGTCATGGATTCTGTGTTTGTAACTAGCGGGAGTGAAGTTGCCCAAAAGACGATGGACCTCGTTAGACGGTATCGCAACGGCAAACCGACGGCTGCAGGTTCGAAAGCCGGAGCCAAGCAGGTTCGTACAAGGAATGCCAGCCGAATGGTTTGATGAATGGGACGAAGCGGGCTATGAAGTCGTGAATGAATGGCAGATTCCGTACATCGTGTCGTTTACGCGCGAAGGGTGGTGTGGACGGGTACGGGCACTGTCCTTTGTGCTCACGCTCGAACCGGTAGTCCGGTCGGAGTTGGACGGCAAGTTGGCCGAGATGCTTCGGCAGGAGTTTCAAGAAGAACCTTTGTCGATTCCGCACTTGTGCTATGGGGTCGTAATGAAAAAGAGATGGCCCTAGTTCAGGCAAGTTAAATACGGGGCCCTGTCAATCTGTGATGTGCTCACCGTCTACGGTAGATCGCATATATTTGCGAACCGTACTTGCGCCTGAAATAGGTACTCACATAAAGTCTCCACGGCGTCGATTTCACGTTTTCCAAGCAGACTGGCAGGCTCAGGTGACCGAGCAACTGAAGGTCGCATAGGGTGCGCTCCAGAGCAGCCATAATTGCCATAGGCGCAAAGAAGAAGGATAGCGGGAAGTCTCAGCCCTCATCCTTGGAGACAGTGAGTCACAGGCGAGCTCGCGGGAGTTCTTCTCCTGGCTCAAGAGCCGAGATTCGCGGGTTGTCGACATTGCGGTTTTGGACAGTCATGGCGGACTGTTGAATGCCTTGCAGACCGCATCGCAGGGGTGTACGTGGCAGACGTGTCAAACGCATTTCATGAGAAACTTGCTTGACGCCACCTCGAAGGATTTACAGAAGGAAATCTACAAACGTGTAGGTACAGTCCTGGATGTGCCCGACATGGAGATGGCCCAGATGGGCATTGACGAATCAGCCTACCCATGTGTATCATGTAACAAATTCCAATCGGAAGACCATGACGAAGACGAGTACGCATTCCATGTACGTTGCAGAGAGTCGGCGGGGGTGGAAAGCCGATACGTACAGAAGGCCGAATGGACTTCTGAGTCGCACGCTGAACCCGTGTTTATGGCAGTAGGCGTTGCCGGGAGTGTCTCTCCGTTACCATGAGGCAGGTATCGATACCACGTTGCCGATGTGCAGCGTCGGTTTCCGTGCCGTAGAGCGCGTCGGGGATGTCCCCGGCGAATGAGGGTGGCACCGCGGTCTCACGTCCCTTACCGGATGTGAGACCTTTTTATTTTGACTTTGCACCGAGAAGGAGGTGGTGGTGTGAGCGACGGTTGGTGGTGCACAAATGATTGCCATTTAACAAGGAGTGGTTCGAATGCAAATCAAGCGCTACGACAGGGGGCTGACCGGAGATCGTACCACCGGGAAGCTCTTCTGCTTGCTGATATTCAAGCGCTCACCACGTATTTTGAAGCCACGAAGGAAATGGGTTTACACCTTCGCTAGTTTGCGTTGGACTGTGTGGCAGCTGGCATTGTTCCAAGCGGCCGATATCACATTCTAAG
>NZ_BCRP01000048.1:2500-5077 GCF_001552655.1 Alicyclobacillus kakegawensis NBRC 103104
ATCACTCGCCGGTTCATTCTACAAAAGGCACGCCGTCACACCCCAACAGGTGCTCCGACTGATTGTAGGCACACGGTTTCAGGTTCTCTTTCACTCCGCTCCCGCGGTCCTTTTCACCTTTCCCTCACGGTACTCTCCGCTATCGGTCGCCAGGGAGTATTTAGCCTTAGGAGGTGGTCCTCCCCGATTCCCACGGGATTCCTCGTGCCCCGCGGTACTTGGGCACCATCTCGCAAAGCCGAATCCCCTTCGCCTACGGGACTCTCACCCTCTCCGGTGGGCCTTCCCAGACCCTTCGGCTGACGATTCGGTTTCTCACTTTGCCCAAGAGGTGCAGCCCTTGGCTCGATGGCCCCTCTACCCCGTTGTTGCATCCCCTGCACGGTCTCCCACAACAACGGTTTAGGCTCCTCCGCTTTCGCTCGCCACTACTCACGGAATCACTCTTGTTTTCTTCTCCTCGGGGTACTGAGATGTTTCAGTTCCCCCGGTTGCCCCCACATGCCTATGCATTCAGCATGCGGTACTCACCCATCACGGTGAGTGGGTTCCCCCATTCGGACATCCACGGATCCCAGCTCGCGTACAGCTCCCCGTGGCATTTCGGTGTTCGCCCCGTCCTTCTTCGGCTCCTGGCGCCTAGGCATCCCCCGTGCGCCCTTCCTACCTTCACCATTCCCTCGGTTTCAGGAGTCTCTTCGCTATGTCGCTGTCAAGGTACATCTCCACCGGCGCCCTTCCCTTCGAACGCCAGCCTGAGTTCCCCTTCCCCAACCTCTCCGTTGGGTCCGGTTCCCTCAAAACTAAACACGCCCCTGGCCCGCGACAACCGTCGCGGCCCAGTCCAGAGAGCCTCCCCCTGCCTTCCACAGGGGCCTTCTCCGTAGAAAGGAGGTGATCCAGCCGCACCTTCCGATACGGCTACCTTGTTACGACTTCACCCCAATCGCGAGCCCCACCTTCGGCGGCTGGCTCCGTCTCCGGTTGCCTCACCGACTTCGGGTGTTGCTCACTCTCGTGGTGTGACGGGCGGTGTGTACAAGGCCCGGGAACGGATTCACCGCGGCATGCTGATCCGCGATTACTAGCAATTCCGGCTTCATGCAGGCGGGTTGCAGCCTGCAATCCGAACTACGAACGGCTTTCAGGGATTCGCTCCGCCTCGCGGCTTCGCCCCCCGTTGTACCGCCCATTGTAGCACGTGTGTCGCCCAGGACATCAAGGGCATGATGATTTGACGTCATCCCCGCCTTCCTCCGGCTTGCGCCGGCAGTCACCTGTGAGTCCCCGCCTTCACGCGCTGGTAACACAGGTCAAGGGTTGCGCTCGTTGCGGGACTTAACCCAACATCTCACGACACGAGCTGACGACAACCATGCACCACCTGTCTCCTCTGCCCCGAAGGGAACGCACATCTCTGCACGCGTCAGAGGGATGTCAAGCCCTGGTAAGGTTCTTCGCGTTGCTTCGAATTAAACCACATGCTCCACTGCTTGTGCGGGCCCCCGTCAATTCCTTTGAGTTTCAGTCTTGCGACCGTACTCCCCAGGCGGAGTGCTTATTGGGTTTCCTTCGGCACTGAGGGCTCGCACCCCCAACACCTAGCACTCATCGTTTACAGCGTGGACTACCAGGGTATCTAATCCTGTTCGCTCCCCACGCTTTCGTGCCTCAGCGTCAGTCACTGTCCAGCAAGGCGCCTTCGCCACAGGTATTCCTCCACATCTCTACGCATTTCACCGCTACACGTGGAATTCCCCTTGCCTCTCCAGCACTCAAGCCTCACCGTTTCCAGGGCACCCCCACGGTTGAGCCGTGGCCTTTCACCCCAGACGTGTCAGGCCGCCTACGCACCCTTTACGCCCAGTCATTCCGGACAACGCTCGCCCCCTACGTATTACCGCGGCTGCTGGCACGTAGTTTGCCGGGGCTTCCTCCATCGGTACCGTCTCCCCTAGGGCATTCCCTCCCTAGGTCGCTCTTCCCGATTGACTGAGCTTTACAACCCGAAGGCCTTCTTCGCTCACGCGGCGTTGCTCCGTCAGGCTTGCGCCCATTGCGGAAGATTCCCTACTGCTGCCTCCCGTAGGAGTCTGGGCCGTGTCTCAGTCCCAGTGTGGCCGTTCACCCTCTCAGGCCGGCTACGCATCGTCGCCTTGGTAGGCCTTTACCCCACCAACTAGCTAATGCGCCGCGGGCTCCTCCATCAGCAGCGAAAACCGCTTTTCCCATCCCGGGGATGCCCCCAGAATGCCTATCCGGCTTTAGCACCCGTTTCCGGGTGTTATTCCCGACTGATGGGCAGATTACCCACGTGTTCCTCACCCGTCCGCCGCTGGCCTCAAGGGGCAAGCCCCTCAAGACCCGCTCGACTTGCATGTATTAGGCACGCCGCCAGCGTTCGTCCTGAGCCAGGATCAAACTCTCACTTGAAAGTTCGCCTCCCGGGTTCCGCGCCCCCACGGCGCTTCCCTCCGGTCTGGCTCTTGTATCGAACACGTCTGTGTCCGCAAGACTCTCTGTGCGTGTTTAGTTTTCAAGGAACCTTCTTGGCGCCGCCGTCCGAGCGGCGACGGT
>NZ_BCRP01000049.1 GCF_001552655.1 Alicyclobacillus kakegawensis NBRC 103104
GACTCGGCCTGTTGCAACACATTTTGCGTGATATCCACAACGTCTTGCGTGATTCGGTTGACCTCATCCCAGGATTGGCTCATCCGACGACGCAGAACCTTTGCAAACGACAGGACCTTATTCTTTACCGCATCGGTTTGGTCCACGAAACCCTCGGTGGCGTGGGAGGCGAGTTTGCGAATGTGGTTAACCGTTCGGGTGATGGCACGAATGCCATCCTGTAAAAGCGTGGCATCCGTTGGATGATGAATGTCCGACTCGACCACCGTGGTATCCGTACGAAATTTGCGATGCCGGATGACCTTCTGTTCGCTCAGCTTCTTCACCAACAGTTCATTCAGTTGCTCGACGGTATCCTCACCATACCGCTTCCTGGCCTTGATGAGCGTACTGGCATCGGGTACTTTCCCGTCGATGGGGATGTGGCAGAAGCGCCGCCATGCAAGGCTGTCACTTACTTCCCGTACGAGCGTTTCATATCCCAACTGATAGCGGAACTTCAGGTACATGAGACGCAGGTATGTTTGCACCGGCACGGTCGGTCGTCCTCTAACCGTATTAAACTTTTCGAGAAATGGTACCATGAACCGTTCGTCATCCAGAATTTGATCCACATACTCCAGTTCCGCTGGTAGGTTGAGCAATGGCTCAGGTAGGATAGCCTCCCAAAGCGTCAACTGATTTTGATGAGTCCGTAACACTTTCCAACACCCCTAAACAGGAATCTCGGGGTGTCGTGCCGAATTCGTAAGTAAAGGAATTCGCAAAGCACCCCGGGGTCAGTGTTTGTCTCGTCAACATTCACTTCACCGCGAGGACTTGCGATTCCTTTTTTATTGGCCCATTTCACCGATTTTTTTCAGGGGCCACTAGATATTGCCGATTGAAGGTCAGCCATCAGCTGCAGGAAAACATTCAAGGCGTGTCGAATCGGGAACACAGAGACCTCACTCCTTTTACCGCGCTGCAACGCGGGTGTTGTTTTGTGGTGAGTTGTGAGGTCTCTTCTATTTTTGCCTTCCCCCTTCCTCTCGGGGAAAAGCCCCTACTGAAACTTTACACGCTCCAAGGCCTGGTTCAACTGCTCAAGAGGGTAGTAATGTGCTATTATCGGACGAATATGCCCACTTGCTATCAGTCCCAGGCAAGTCACGATTTCAAACTTCGATGATGCCCGTGAAGGAACCACGGACAGTTCCTTTCGCACCAACAGGTGCTGGTCGAAAATAATGCTCTGTCCGTCCGTGTAACCAACAAGTATCAGCCTCCCGCCGTCACGTATGGCAGCAACATCTTGGCCTATCGTTTGTTTGGAAACAACGGTTTCCAAGACGACATCTATGCCGTCCCCACCGCTTATCTCCCTTGCATAATCACCGTATGGGCTTCCATTGTCAATTCTCAAGGTCTCGTCCGCGCCGTGCCTTCTGGCAAGGATCAAGTTCTCCTCATGAATGTCTACTGCTAAGACACGAGCCGATAGGTACTTGGCAATCTGAATGGCGTGCAGCCCAACTCCCCCTGCCCCCACGACTAACACCCATTCATTCTTGCGTACATTGCCCCGAGTAGTAAGTGCATGGTAGGCAGTAGCAATAGCATCCACGGCTATCCCCGCCTCCGCGAAAGGTACGTTTTGAGGAATTTGGATACAGTTCTTCGCTGGAAGTGCAACGTATTCTTGAAACCCACCACTTCTTGTAAATCCGAGCCTGCCACCTAAATTTGAACAAAGTGATTGCCGACCTTCTTTGCAGTTTCGACAAGTTCCACAGAAGAGGTAGAAGTAGCATGCAACCTTTTGGCCGACACTCAGGTCCCGAACCTCGGCTCCCTGTTCCACAACAACACCCGCAATTTCGTGACCGGGAATATGGGGCAACTTAATCCCTGCATAATCACCATTAGCAATCTTTACGTCGGTCCCACAGACGCCACATGTTCTAACCTGAATAATGACTTCATCAGCAGCGGGCCTCGGTTTTTCCAATTCCCTTAACCGAAGTGGCGCACCGAAAGCCTCCAAGACCATGCCCCGCATTAAAGTCCCTCCCGTCGTGGAATCAACCTACCCGAAAGCACATGCCATGAGCGATTCTCCTGTAGCTTCACGTCGCGAAAATTCAGCCGCGATCTCTCCATGGCGCATCACGATGATCCGATCACTGATCCCAAGTACTTCCTCAATGTCCGAGGATACCATCAACACTGCCCCTCCACTGTGGGCGATATCCTCCATCAACTCGTAAATCTCCCGCTTAGCACCAACGTCAATCCCTCGCGTTGGCTCGTCTATAAGGAAAAGGCGGCTGCCGGCCATTGTCCATCGTGCGATGATAACCTTTTGCTGATTCCCACCACTAAGAAACTTCACTGGAATTTGGGGCGAACTGTTGACTCGAAATTTCGCCATGACCTCTTTCACCAAGGTGTTCTCGGTTCGCAAGTTAAGCAGTCCCGCCCGGGAAAATTGCCCAACGGCAGCTAGAGAGACATTAAACCTGACGGATTGTTCCAGTGCCAAACCCTGTCGCCTTCGCTCTTCAGGGACCAGTGCAACACCACTTGAAACCAGTCTGGCTGGCGACACCCTGCGTACTGGTTCTCCCCAAATCTCAATACTGCCACTGTCAATTGGGTCCAGGCCCATGATTGAACGTACCACGTCGGTCCTACGAGACCCTACCAATCCGAACACACCAACGATCTCACCTTTCCGCACAGAGAACGAGATGTCTTTAAACAAATGCTGTCGAGTCAGACTCTCTACGCGGAGGGCAACCTGGCCGGGAATCACGTTTGACTCCGCCTTTACAAATACATCTCCTAACTTACCGCCCACCATCATGCTCACAATTTCAGACTTTGTGATGTTTTTTACTTCCCTTGTTTCAACTAGGACTCCGTCTCGCATGATACTAATGCGATCGCCGATCTGCGGAATTTCATCTAGACGATGCGTCACATACAAAAACGATACGCCTTCCAGGCCTTGAGCACTATTGCTTCACGTCAAGTTCCAGGCCGTATTGTAGTTGACGTCTCGCGCTGAAGACTAAATGGTGGCCCCTGAAAAAGTCGTAGTTAGACCCCCATGCCGCCTGGGGGCGGCACCATCAGAAAATGAAAACGGGGATGGGACGGTGTTATCGTATAGCTGTACGGCTGGCGAAGAGAGGTCGAATCTCGATGGTGCTGAGAGCCCGAGAGTTAGACGGACCACGGCAGCTTGGTGCACCACAGATTGTCGTTGGACGTTGAACACGCGGGATAGATTGGTCTTAGAAGGTCTGCCGCACCAGCCGCACAAATTTGTGCCGCCGTACAGGTGAAGCCTTGTGGATGTCATGTACGAACGCTGCTGCGGGTTGGAGTAGAGTGAAGGGCTGGGGGACCCAGCCCCTCCTCATCAAACCGTACGTGCGGTTTTCCCGCATACGGCTTTCCGATGTTCTTCACCTTGCGCTGTTATAGCCCCTGCCCATATCCGCTTGCCGTTTTCAGCCCAATGGACCGGAAGAACTGAACGATTTCCGTCGGCGTCATCCGGTTGCGCTTGTGCTTCTTGCGCCAGTACAGAATCAGTCGCCGATTGATGTGCCAGTCCATCTTGCTCAGAAATCTGCGGCTCATGCCTGGATCGACACTCCCATAATAGTTCCTCCATCCTTGGATGATGGGATTCAGGTTTGCCACAACCTGCGCCGGACTCCAATACAGCCGATTCCGTGGCGCCAACTCCTCCCGTACCTTGGCCCGCATCTTCTTCATGGCCTTCTTGGACGGGTAGCTGCGCAGGACGTGCGCTACCTTGCCTCCCTTACGGAGTACCCGTATGCGTTGGTGATGGAACCCGAGGAAGTCGAACCCTGGCTTGCCAATCCACAGATCCACCAGCTTGGACTTGTCCTTGTTCATGCTTAGCTCAAGCCTCCTGAACACGGCTTTCAGCACCTTCACCGATTCCAGTGGGCCTTCTTCTCGCACAGAATGACCAGGTGAGTAGCCCCGGGGAGTTTCACCCCGAGGCCCTCTCAGAACCGGACGTGAACCTCTCGACTCATCCGGCTCCCGTTATCCAGCCTAGGGTAAAACCCCCATTTGCCACTGCACAAACAGCTTCGGTTCACGCCTGGCGATTTGCCTAAGCCAGTGTGCTGCCCGCCGCTGGTGGCGAGTAAATTTCTTGTA
>NZ_BCRP01000050.1 GCF_001552655.1 Alicyclobacillus kakegawensis NBRC 103104
CGCCTCCCCTTGTAAGCGTAACCAGACAGTCACTTCTGCGAACTCCCGAAAACGCCTTCATCCAACTTTCATTTGGACCGGGCTCCCCCCTTGCCTCAGACCATAAGTCGCCAATATACTCGACTAATTTGTATTTCAACTATGTCGACACTTTTGTAGTGCTGATATGGTAGCATAAAGGATGTCCGCATTCAATATGGGATGTTGCTGTAGTTAGCTCTACTTTCCAGGAGCATACTCCTCATTACACTCTTCATTTCTCGTTTTCTGGCGTAACAATATGATTTCAAGATAATTTGATCCCAATGAACTTTTCTTCTGTCATCTCCTCAATCGCGTAACGTACGCCTTCCTTTCCGATTCCGCTTAACTTTACCCCTCCGTAGGGTATGTGATCATACCTGCGAATGGATGCCTCATTCACCCACACTCCGCCCGTCTCTAACGCTTCCGCAACTCGCAGGGCGCGGTTGATATCCTTGGTGAAAACGCCAGCATGCAAACCCAAATCCGAATCGTTCGCCATCTCGATCGCTTCATTCTCGGTATCAAAGGGTATCACACTGATTACCGGGGCAAAGACTTCCTGACAAACTACCTTCATGTTGGCAGTGACGTTGGCTAAAATAGTCGGTTCAAACAATGTCCCGTGCCTGCGACCGCCCGTCAGCACCGTCGCCCCTTCTTCGACAGCTTCCTGTATCCATTGCTCCGCCCGTTTGGCCGCATCTTCCGTAATCATGGGACCAACGTCGGTAGCTTCGTCCAAAGGATCTCCCACTCTCAGGGCCTTGGCCTTCGTCACGAGTTTTTCAACCAGTGACTCGTACACTGATCTTTGAATATAGACTCTCTGTACCGAGATGCACGCTTGACCGGCTGTCACCACACCTCCGTTGATTAACGCCGTGGCCGTGGTATCCAAATCTGCGTCCTCGAACACGATGTTCGGTGAATTGGAGCCCAATTCGAGAGTTACCTTCTTGTTTCCTGCCATTTCTTTTAGTTTCCAACCTACGAGACCACTGCCGGTAAATGTAACCCGTTTCACTCTCGGATCACGAACCAAGGGTCCTCCTAGGTCCGGACCAGTCCCCATCAAGATGTTTAACACCCCGGCCGGAAGTCCCGCTTCTTCGAACAACTTATAGAGAAGTACAGGGGACAGCGGAGTCTTTTCGGCCGGCTTCAGTACGACTGTGTTGCCGGCTGCAATAGCTGGGGCCACTTTATGCAAGACCAGATTCAACGGAAAATTGAACGGAGTAATGGCAACAATTACTCCAAGTGGATATCGTCTCGTGAATCCGATCTGACGTTCGCCGCCGATCGCACTGTCGAGAGGAATCTCCTCCCCGTGGATCTGCTTCGCTCCTTCGGAAGCGAATCGAAGAACTTGAACAGCACGGGAAACTTCTACTCGACCTTCCCGAACAGGCTTGCCTGTTTCCATCGCCAGCAAGGTGACAAACTCGTCAGCGCGCACTTCTAACAGGTCTGCCGTTTTGCGCAAGATATCCGATCTCCTATGGGCCGGCATCGTCTTCATCACCGTAGTAAATGCCCGGGATGCCGCAGTAATCGCTTTCTCAACTTCTTCTTGCGTAGCACAGAATATCTTGCCTACCAATTGACCATCATAGGGTCTCTTAACCTCGATGATCTTTCTTTCCCCTGATTTTAGCTCCTGTCCATCAATAAGGGACCCAAAAGAATACATTTTCATCTCACCTGTCATGATTCATACCCCCAGTATGTTGAAGTGCACAATCATTATGCAGTCACCTCAACGCCACCCCATTCCTCGAATATACGAATAATTTCAGTTGTATCCGAATCATACCCCAGCTTCTCCTTCGTCAATTTCCAGAGTTCCTTGATGTTCGTTCCAGCCCACATGGTAACTCCAAGCCTATCGGCTTCAGCCAGGCACAGAGCAACGTCCTTGTACATCAAACCGGATTTGAATCCATAATCGAACTTCCGATTCAACACAGCAGCCGGAAACTTATCCAAGGTCGCACTGTTTCTTCCACTGCTTGCATTCAAGACGTCCAACATCGTTTGTGGATCCAATCCGGCCTTGACGCCGAGGACAATCGCTTCGGATGTAGCCGCAAGTGCAACCGCTGACAGATAATTGTTTGCCAGCTTCATGGTTTGCGCCTGTCCAACGGACGACCCTACATAGAAAATCTTCTTTCCAATGGTTTGAAACACAGGCATATGTCGCTCATACGCAGCCTTGTCACCTGAGACCATGATCGACAGTGTCCCGGCTTCTGCCCCAGGAACACCGCCACTTACCGGAGCATCCAAGCTCACTGTGCCGTGCTCAGCCAGTTTTCGGCCAATCTCTTCAGATACCTGAGGGCCGGTAGTCGACAGGTCGATGTAAGTGTCGAATTTTCCACCACTGCACAATCCACCTTCCCCGAGAACAACGGATCGCACAACTTGGGGATTAGGGAGGCTCACAAGAATGGTCTTTGCCTGCGCCGGCACCTCCGCACAAGAAGAAGCTACTGTTACGTTGGGATGCTCTCTAAAAGGGTCCAGCGCTTCCTGGCGGATGTCGTACAAGACCATCGAATATCCCTGACGTAAAAGCCGAGATGCCATGTGATGCCCCATGTTACCAAGCCCAATAAAGCCCAGCGTCTCACTCAACTTGCTCATCCCCTTTGCGTCATTACGAACCGATGAGGGCATGATCCCTCCCGCGACCTGTCCATCACTCATCCGCCCCGTTCGCCCTTTGTTGCACGGAGGCCGTAGCCTGAAGTTCCTCAAGCAAAATGGGAACTCCCACATTGCAGGAATGGATTCCCAAGGTCGAAGCCAATGCGATGACCTCCATGATCTCCTCTTTTGTGGCCCCATAACCAATGGCGTTGCGGATATGTTGGCGCAAACCCGACTCATAAAGGTGCGTTGCGGCAACGTCGAATGCGGTATAAATGAGCTCTTTTATCTTCGGTTCCAACACCCCACTCACCCAAGGAACCGAAGAAAAGTGAATGTATGACTCAAAGAAATCCTCATCGAGAACGAGCAATGCATCCCAGAATTTATTCCAATATCCTCTCTTATTCTCAAACTCCTGCTTCAGGCGTTCTTGTCGTTCAGACCGCCTGAAGTCAATCTGCTCTCCGTTTGCAATTAATTCTTCGACGAGTATTGGAACACCGATATTACAAGCGTGAATTCCCAATGTACTTGTCAGTTCCAAGACTTCCATCAATTCTTCCTTAGTTGCTCCCAAACGAAGAGCCTGCCGGATATGATCGCGCAGTCCTGGTACAAACAGGTGTGTTGCAGCCCCGTCCACAGCAACATGTATCAGTTCTTTAGTCTTGGGGTCTAGGTGTCCTCTCTGCCAAGGAACGCCTCCATAGTGTAAATACGCTTCAAAGAACTCCGGATCGGCAACCAACAGGCTGTTCCACATCTCATTCCAGAAACCGAATGTGTCTATGAATCGGTCTCGGAGCACTCTTTGTCTATCCTCTACCACCACGTGGTCATCACGCTCCACGTCTCATTTTCGGCGAGAAAATAAGATCAGACTTTCGA
>NZ_BCRP01000051.1 GCF_001552655.1 Alicyclobacillus kakegawensis NBRC 103104
GACAGCACCTCCCCCTTGCCGATGCGAAAGCTCACCCCGTCCACCGGCGTGATGTACATCCGCTGCCCCTGCCGCCGCACGGGAAAGCGCACCTTCAGCTTGTCAACGTCGATGTAGGCCTGGGACTCGGCCATGCGTACGCCCCCTCTCGCTCCGCTTCGTACAGGTGACACTCCACCCACCGTCCGTCCACCTCGTGCCGCCGCGGCCGCACCTTTTGGCACGCCTCCGTCGCGTACGGACAGCGCGGGTGAAACGCGCAACCCGCGGGCAGCTGCTGCAAATCCGGCGGGTTGCCCGGAATCCCCTCAATCTCCACATCCTCGGGCGTCAGCCGCGGGATGGCCCGCATCAGCCCCTCGGTGTACGGGTGGTGCCCCTCCCCGCCCAGGCGCAGGGCCTTCGCGTCCGTGTTCTCCACAATCCGCCCGGCATACATAATCGCCACCCTGGAGGCAAACTCGGCGACCAGGCTGAAGTCGTGGCTGATGAACAGAATCGCAAACCCGCGCTGTTGCTGCAGCTCCTGGATCTGGTTGAGAATCGAGCGCTGCACCACCACGTCCAGGGCGGTCGTCGGTTCGTCCATGATGACCAAGGCCGGCTCCAGGGCAATCGCAATCGCGATGACCACCCGCTGGCGCATCCCTCCGGACAACTCGTGCGGGTAGCTGCGCAGGTGCCGCTCGTCGATGCGCACCAGCTTCAGCAGCTCCACCGCCTTCTCGCGCGCCTCTTGGTACGACATCTCCGGCCGGTGGCTGCGCAGCGTGTCGACCAGCTGCCGCTCCACCGTCATCACCGGGTTGAGCGCCGTCATCGCGCTCTGGAACACCATCGCCATCTGGTTCCAGCGAAAGGTCCGCAGCTCCTTGGAACCAAGCGCGTACACGTCCTGCCCCATCACCCGGATGCGCCCCCGGGTCAGCCGCGCGTTGCCCCGCAAAAGCCGCATGATCGCGTGCGCCAAGGTCGATTTGCCGGATCCCGATTCCCCGATGAGCCCCAGCACCTGATTCGGATACAGCCTCAGGCTGACGTCGCTGACCGCCTGGACCGGCCCGGACGCCGCATCGTACACAATGGAGACGTCCTCAAGCTCCAAGACCGGCTGGTTTGCGTCCACGGCGCCGTCCCCCTCTCCGCCCGCGCAGGCGCGGGTTGGTGAATTGGTCAATCGCGAAGTTCATCAAGCCCAGCGACATGCCCACCAGCGCAATCCCCAGGCCCGGCGGGATGATCCACCACCACGCCCCGTTGAGCAGCGCCCCGCCCGACTGCGCCCAGTACAGCATCGTCCCCCAACTGACCGAGTTGACGCTCTCCAGCCCCAAAAACGCCAGCCCCGACTCGGCCAGAATCGCCCCCAGGCAGGCGAAGATGATGTTCGACGCGATGACGCTCGTCATGTTCGGCAGGACCTCCGTCACCATGATGCGCGCCCCCGACGCCCCCGACAGCTTCGCCGCCGTCACAAACTCGCGCCCGCACAGGGACATCGCCTGCGAGCGGAACACCCGCGCCCCCCAGGCCCAACCGGTCAGGCCGATGATGAGCCCGTTGAGCAGCGGCGTCGAGTTGTGCACCAAGGCCTCAATCACAATCAACAGCGCCAGGCTCGGCAGCACCAAGAAGATGTTGGTGATGAAGTTGAGCACCGTGTCCACCCAGCCGCCGTAATACCCGGCCGTCACGCCAAACAACAGCCCAATCACCGTCGAGATGAGCCCCGCCCCCACCCCGACAATCAGCGTCGTGCGCGCCCCATAGACAAACTGCGAGAACAAATCCTGCCCTGTCGTCGTCGTCCCGAACAGGTGCGCCGAACTGGGCGGCAGGTTCATCGCGAACTGCGTCGAGAGCGGGTTGTACGGCGCAATCACCGGCGCGAAGATGGCCACCAGCCCAAACAGCGCAAACAGCCCAAACCCCACGATGGCCTTGGCGTCGTTGAACAGCAGCCGCACCCCTGCCGGCCGCCGCCGCTTGCCCGCCGTGTTCCTTGGCGCCGTTTCCATCGGTGTCGTCACCAGTTCGCTCATCAGGCCCTTGCACCCCCCGTCTGCACCCTTGGGTCCAGTTTCCCGTACAGCAGGTCCACCACCAGGTTGGCAAACAGGACCGACACCGCGATGACCAAAAACGCCCCCTGAATCAGCGGATAGTCCTGCTGCAGCACCGCGTTGTTCAGCTGCGCCCCGATGCCCGGATAGGAGAACACCACCTCCGTCAGGATGGAGCCGCTGACCACGTTGCCTATCGCGATGGCGAAACTGGTCACCTGCGGCAATATGGCGTTTCGGGCCGCATACGCCAGCACCAGCCGCAGCGGCCGCACCCCCTTGGCTTCGGCAAACACCACGTAGTCCTCGCCCAGGGTGAGAATCATGTTGTTGCGCATCCCCACCAGCCAGCCGCTGAACGAGCCCAAAAAGATGGTCAACGCCGGCAGCACCCCGTGGTACAGCGCGCTCAGCAGAAAGTCCCCGTTCAGCGAGGGCGACATATTGTCCGCGTACCCGCGGGCCAACGGGAACCAGTTGAGCCGAAAGCCAAACACGAACAAAAGCAGCAGCCCCGTCCACATGTACGGCGCCGCCTGCACGAACAACGACGCCACCGGCAGCGTCGAGTCCAGCGCCCGCCCGCGCCGCCAGGCCACGTAGATGCCACACGCCGTGCCGGCGAACACCGAGAGCAGCGTCGCCACCCCGACGAGCAGAATCGTCCAGGGCAGGCTATGGCCGATGACCGTGGTCGTCGGCGTCGGGTAGTAGGTGAACGACAGTCCCCAGTTGCCGGTCACCAATCCCTTGAGGTAGTCGAAGTATTGCAGGATGAGCGGCTTGTTGCTAAAGCCAAACTGCAGTTCCAGGGCGTGCAGCGCGTAGGGCGTCAGGTGCCCTTGGAACTTGGCGAACATCGCCTCGGCCGGATCGCCCGGCATCAACCGCGGCAGGATGAAGTTGATGGTGACCGCGGCCCACACCGAGATGACGAAGAACACCAACCGGTTGATCACATATCGCACGCTCGCGCCTCCT
>NZ_BCRP01000052.1 GCF_001552655.1 Alicyclobacillus kakegawensis NBRC 103104
TAAGCGTCAAATCCCTCACACCTTGCGCTTCTCTACATGTCGTGCGAGAGTCATGCACAACAACAATCAGCCCCGCCAGGGAACCCAGCGGGGCAATTTCTCATGCTATCCTTTTTTTCCACGTCTCCGGATTCGTTCCGGCAGGCGGTCCGACCACGGGAGCAACTCATCCATCGCCACCCGGTCATCCGTTCGGATGTTCGGCAGCCGCTCGAACAGGTATTCCAGATACCAATACGGGTCCAACCCATTCTCCTTGGCGGTCTCCACCAGGCTGTAGGCGATGGCGCTCGCCCTGGCCCCGCGCGGTGTATTCGCGAACAGGAAGTTCTTGCGACCTATCACAAACCGCTTGATGGACCTCTCGCTCCGGTTGTTGTCCAACTCTAGGTTCCCGTCCTCCAGGAACACCACCAGCTTGTTCCACTGATGTAGGCAATACGATACCGCCTTGCCCAAAGCACTCTTGGGCAAGACCTGTACACTCTGCTCCTGAAGCCACGTCAAAAACGCGTCCAGCACCGGTCGGCTCAACTTCTGCCGCCCAGCGTGTCGTTCCTCGGGGGTCGCGTCTTTCAAACCCCGTTCAATCTTGAACAATCGGTTGCAATACTCAAGCCCAATCCGGGCCGCGGTCGGTTTTTTCCGTTCTGCGGTCGGCAGTGCTTTCAGCGCCTCATCAAACTTGCGCCTCGCGTGTGCCCAGCATCCTACCAGGGTGACGCCCTCGATATTGTGATACCCGCTGTACCCGTCCACATGCAGGTAACCCTTGAATCCCTCCAGGAACCTCCTCGGGTGTTCTCGGGACCGCGTTTCCTGATAGTCAAACAACACGATAGGGGGACCATCCCGGCCGCTGCGGTACAGCCACATATACGACTCCGACTCGGCCGCCCGTCCCGGCTCGTGGAGCACCTGGAGGGTCGTCTCGTCCGCATGCAGGTACTTGCGCGAAAGCAACTCCTCGTGCAGCCGGTCATACACCAGGCTGAGCCACCGTGTCGTGCCAAGCACGACCCAGTTGGCCAAGGTCTGCCGCGACAATGCCAAGCCCTTCCGGGCGAACTGTTCCTCCTGCCGGTACAGGGGCAGTCCGTCCACGTACTTCTTGTCAATCACATGTGCCAACATCGAGGCGGATGCAAGGCTGCCTGGAATCGGTGGATGGGGCATCTGCGCCTTCACCACAGGCGTTTCGGTCCCATGCTGGTCACACGGTCGGCATGCGTATTTATACTGCACATGTTCGACCACCACCGTCTGAGCCGGAATGTGCTTAAGCTCACGACGGACCTCAATGCCCATCTCGTCCATGACGTCACCGCAGCACGGGCAGATCCGCTCTTTCTCCGACAAACGGTATTCAATCCGTTCCACCGGCAGATCTGCAAGCATGGCCTCCCGCTGACCAGGCTGTTTCTTGCGTCGTTGATACGTGACCGTCTCGACAGGGGGTTCCTCGGCTTCCGGCTGCGCTTCCGCCTCGGCCTCGTTAAATACCAGGTCCAATCGCACCTGGTCCTCCGTCGTGCGTTCGCTGGATTTCCCGAACTGCCGATGGCGGGCTAGGCGAAGCTCTTCCAACAGCAGCTTCACCTGCTTTTTCAGTTCCGCGTTTTCCCGCTCCAGCGCTTCGTAGCGCTCCTGCAAGGATTCTACCTGGTTGCTGGTCACCTTCGTCGTGTTCGTCATGCAAAAGGATTTCGACATAGCCGCCGAAATCCCTGGTTACAAAGGCGTTTTTCCCGATTTTTAGACCTTACACCACGCTCTTCGCGGAGACTTTCGGGTGGGCCTTCTGCTGGAAGATGGACAGTCCGTCCAACAGCCAGTTCAGTTCCCGCTGGCCAATAACGATGGTTTTGCCGGCAGGGGTGTCCGGCCATTGAAACCGTCCTCGCTCCAGGCGCCGATAACACAGCCAGAAGCCGTTGTGCTCCCAGTACAGGATTTTCAGCTTGTCC
Organism: Alicyclobacillus kakegawensis NBRC 103104; assembly: GCF_001552655.1. Lineage (GTDB taxonomy): Bacteria > Bacillota > Bacilli > Alicyclobacillales > Alicyclobacillaceae > Alicyclobacillus_G > Alicyclobacillus_G kakegawensis. Next base: position 1,968 of record NZ_BCRP01000052.1, read on the forward strand.
CGCTTGCGGTTGCAAAAGACGAAAATGCACGGAGAAAACGGATCCAGCTCGAAAGACTCCTGAACCAAGGCGGCCAAACCGTCGATGGATTTTCGCATGTCCGTGCTGCCACATGCCAGATACACACGCAGCTCCGGTCCCGTCCCGATATTCAGCATAGGCCGGACAACGTGCGAACCACATCGCGCAGCAGTTCCGTGTCGTAACCGGGGGTGACCTCGATTGTGGCCGGGCCCACACGGACAGGCAGCGGTTTGTCCAGCTTTTCGGTCGGTTCCTGGACATGAACGGGGACAAAACGAGGCTGCGGCTCGACTTGCTCCGCCTTGAACTTGCCCACCCAATACCACAGCTGGTGCTCTTTGATCTGGTGGGCGGCACACCATGCGGCACCCGTTTGTCCGCTGGCCCGAAAGTCGGCTATGCGGGCGCGCCAAACCTCACGAAGCTTTTGCAACTCGGCTTTCGTCACGACGATCCCTCCATGATTGGGTTCTGGGAGGAATCATCTCGCAGACCAAGGCTTGGCGCTAGGTGCGGACTATTTGACGC
>NZ_BCRP01000053.1 GCF_001552655.1 Alicyclobacillus kakegawensis NBRC 103104
GATGAACCGGATTAACCCCCGTAGTTTGGACTTAGCTCCCGTTTTTAAGAGATCTCTTAGACTTTCACAACCTTTGTAGGTTTAAGCCGTTTCCCGTAGGATACTTGCGTTTCACTTGGCGCTGCGGTTTCAGCACGTCGAGTTCCTGACAAAGCCGATAAACCTTCTTCTTGTTGATCACCAGGCCATGTTCACGTCGAAGCAGGTGGGTAAGCTTTAAATATCCATAGGCAAATCCGTCCGATTCAATGGCTTCCATGAGCCACTCTTTAATCTGCTCGTCACTGACCTTTTTCCCGTTCCTCGTAAGGGAGTATCCAGGGATTGGACGCCCACCACGGGCTCTACATGGCTGCGGCCTGTGATTCATATGGAAGTAATAGGTGGATCGTGATACCCTCACTATGCGCAGCACGAGGCGTTTTGCGTACCCGGCTGTGATCCACTTGTTTGCAATCTCTATTTTGTCCGCCAGTGAGGGTTCGCTTTTTTACGAAAATGAGTCCAGAGAGGCAGAGACCTTCGGTAGAAAATGGGTAAGCGAGAATTGAGGCTGTAATCTGCAGTCTCTGGAAACGGACGATGGGCAACAACATGAGGACTAGGGCTTGGAAATTACAAATCCTTTCGACTCCAATCTGCGGATCATTTCCGCTTCACGGCGTTCTTCATTGCGCTGCCTGAAACTTTCAAGATAGTCTGGACCAAGTTCCGTGTACGATTGTTTCCGGTGTAGGACATGATACACAATCCGAAGCAGAGTGTGAGCTAGAGCGACTAATGACTTCTTGACGCCCATTCTGCGAACCCATAACCAATAGCGAGAGGAAAGTCTTGTGTTCCTCGTACGTGCAGCTGCCCAAGCGCACTCACAGAGTACCGCCTTCAAAGCACTGTTTCCGCTTCGTGACCGGACCCGTTTTTTTTACCTGCACTCTCATGATTTCCGGGACTGAGACCGGCCCAGGCAGCCAATTGTTTGTCACCACCAAACTGGTCCATGTCAGCGCCAATTTCAGCCAAGATAATGGCGGCTGCGTTTTCGTTGATCCCAGGTATCGTAGTTATCAGCTCAAAGGCCTCCTGCTTGTCGGCCACATGAGCACGAATCTCCGCCTCGACTTCTGAAATAGCCCGTTCAATGAATCGAAGATGCTCGTAGGAGAATCGAAGCATATCACGATGATGCCGCCGTAAATGGCCATTGAGTGCCCGCAGCAACTTAGCTGATTTATGCCGTAACGCACCCTTCATCTCTGTCTCCAGAAAATCCAACGTGATAACTTCTCCGTCGATCATCTTCTGTAGCAAAAGGCGTCCGGAAACCCCAAATATATCCGACATGTGCGTGGTGAGCTTAATATTGGCATCCTGCAATAGTCTGTGAATTCGGTTCTTTTCAGACGTAGCTTCTTGCACGAGCTTTTTCCGATAACGGGTAAGATCCCGTAAATCTCGGATTTCTTGAGACGGAACAAAACTGCCTTCAATCAGACCACAGCGAAGCAGTTTGGCAATCCATTCTGCGTCCTTCATGTCTGTTTTGCGGCCCGGGAGGTTCTTGATGTGGTGGGCATTGGCGAGAAGCAACTCGAAATCAAATGCTTCGAGGACATTCCATACGGGCTTCCAGTAGATTCCGGTGCTTTCCATGGCTACATGTGTACAGCCAGTCTCGCTCAGCCAATCTGCAAGTGCTAACAAATCATCCACCATCGTGCCAAACGTCCGAATTTCAGATTTGGGCGAGCGGTCCAGTGGTCCAACCAGTACACAGGCCACTATGGATTCCTGATGAACATCCAGTCCAGCACATCGCTCAAGAATGGCTTCCATCATTGTGTGACGCCTCCGACTCCCAGAATGATGAACCCGAAGACAACCCGACATAGGAAGATTTTTTACTCGGACTCTCGGTCCAATATCCTGTGCTTCGAGGGCTGTCCATTCAGTTTTTTTATCGGGGTCGAACCTCCACAAAGCTAAACCGAACTACTCGGGCTCTCAACCATTATGCTGGACTTCTCCTATACAAGAAAGACCATGAACATTTTCATCATAGCCTGCGTCCCTGGAGAGTCATGAGTGTTTTTTTAGCAAGTCACGCAGAATCGCAATCTCAAGTGTTTGCTCACCAAGGACTTTTTTGAGCTTTTCGTTCTCGGAAGCCAATTCAGCCTTCTCAGCCACAACTTGGCGATATTCTTCGGGTGTGACATGCGTGGGAGTACCTTTTGACTTGGTCGGAGCTGTACCGCCATTCTGGCGATACTGGCGAACCCACTTGCTCACGAGATTCGGCCGCAGGTCATGCTTTCTCGCCACGCCGGAGATGTTAGCTGTCTCGAGACACTCACGGACAACCTGTTGTTCGAACTCTGCGGAAAACTTTCGTCGTTCCATCCGACAACCTCCTGACTCGAGTGTCCTATATTTCCGGGAGGTTGTCCAATTCAATTAAGGGGCTAAAGAGGAACGACGCACTT
>NZ_BCRP01000054.1 GCF_001552655.1 Alicyclobacillus kakegawensis NBRC 103104
AAGTCCAGCGGTAATATGTCAAGTCCCTGAGTCTTGAAAATTGGAAATTACGTTGGACTGAAATCGCCTTGAGTCAGAGAAGAAGGCAGCACGAAAGTAACCCAGTTTGGTGACAATCCTCAAACTGGACGTATTTCCAAAACATATTAAGGAGGTGGTTTATCGGCTAGATGGGTTCACCCTCCTTCTTGGCGTGTAAATTTGGTCGTTACGTAGCAGCGCATCGACCACGCGCACAAGCTTTCTTGCGGTTAAGACGAGGGCTCTTTTGTGTTGGTGCTTTGGCACCTCAGCGAACTTCTTTTGGTAGTAGTCCCGGAATTCCGGCTCGTATCGTTTTACCGAGTTGGCGGCTTCAACAAGGTAATAGCGGAGGAACCGGTTGCCCGATTTGATTCGCTTGGTATCTTCGGCTTCAAACTTGCCGGATTGGTGCTTTTGCCACGTGAGACCGGCATACTTCGCAACGGCGGCTTGGTCCTTAAATCGGTGAACATCGCCGATTTCAGCCAGAATGCCGGCGCAATAAACTCGGCCAATGCCGGGAATGGTCTCGAGCGTGTTGGGGATGCCGTCCAGCAGCCGAACGATAGCTTCGTCAATCTGTTTGATCTGCTGCTTGATGGCGCGTATTGACTCGATGGACGTCGCGAGTAGGATGTCGATCGTATCCTCTACACACTTGGAGAGGCGGTATGAGGAACGAGCGGCCTTCTGAATGCACTTGGCGACCTTCTCTGGGTCCGGGAAACGGTTCTTGCCTTTCTCTTTCAGGTAATCAGCAAGATCCGCCAGCTCCATGGATCCGATCTCATCGAGGCTATATTGCTCCAACAGCAGCTCAGTAATGGCATGACCAAAGACATTGCTTTCGACTTCGCTGGTGAAGGCGCTGCATTTAAAGAACAGGTGTTGCAGGAAGTACTGCTTTTCACGCGTCAGATTATGCACAAGATGAAATCGCATGCGTGTAAGACGCTGTAAGGCAATGTACTGTTCTTGTAACACCACAGTCATTGGCAGCCGCCCGAAACGAAGGCGGTCAGCGATAATCCAGGCATCCACATAGTCGGTCTTGTCCAGGTCCGGGTAAGCTTCTCGAAACTTGCTGATGAGCTTGGGATTGATGGTAAACACTTTGGTGCCGCGTTCTTGCAACGAGCCATCCTCGTGCAAGAACATGGCGGGGTGCCAACTGTACACGGATGTGGATTCAAGTCCGATGTGAATTTCCTTAGGATTCTCCCTATCCGCCAGGAACACAAGCTTGTCCCGAAGGTAGGTAGCGCCATCGTAGTTGTTCTGGACGGTGAAGATATCCAGTGTGTTACCATCGGTGTTCATGGCACAGACTTTTAAATCTGCAGAGCTCACGTCGATACCGACAAACAGTCGCAAGGGTTGTCCCCCCCTTCTGATTGGGGATTTAGGGAAATCGGACTCTTCGGGATGCCCCCAGCGCGCTCGCAGACCAAGCACCCTCGCATATCGGAACTTCCTTCGGTCCATGAGCCGCCTCGAAAGCTGCTACATTCGAGCATGGGTTGCCGAAGGGAACAGCCAACGGGTTAGAAGTCCAAGCGAGTGCTGGGGAAACAGACTTTGAACGTAGTCGAGCTACAGGAGCGAAGCGAATTTCCCCAAATGACCCTAAGGTCATTGTCCGGGAACATCACGAAGAGTCCAAGATCCCGACGTTGCATTTCATGAAGTTTTCAAGGAACCGTGTTGTCTCTGGGGATCCCGATTTCCGCTCCTCGCCCTTTGGGCTGTGGTGCGGGTTCGGCTACACCCTCGACCTGCAACAACCATTTAGCTGGAAATTCCTCGATGAGAGGA
>NZ_BCRP01000055.1 GCF_001552655.1 Alicyclobacillus kakegawensis NBRC 103104
GATCGAAGAAACCATACGCAAGTATCTTATTGAAGCATATCAATGGAGCTCCGATACAACTTTCAAATTGTTGCATTCTGGAGAAAACCAGACATATGTTGTAGAAACCCAAGACGGGAAATATGCTCTTCGTCGATACAGACCAGGAAGATACACATTGGAACAAGTTCGTGCAGAAATCGCATGGATAGATATTCTTTCCGGATTTATCAATATACCTAGAATTATTAAGAACAGCTTCGGTGACCACGTGTTCATACCTGATAATTCTCAAAGGGACATAAGGGACATATATGTTGTGTCCGAATTCGTTGAAGGAGACATCATTCTAAATCCAACGGAATATGACTATCAGACGCTTGGTCGTTTGATGCGCTGGTTGCATGACAGTGCAGATCACATACTCAACAGGGTAACGAGAAATTGGGAAGGCTGGAATAGACCTAGATATGACTTATATTACATTGTCGAAGAAGGTCTACAAAATCTATTGAATTTTGATGTTCTAACAAGCGCTGACAAAGAACGATGTATCAAAATTGCTCAAGAATTGATCGAGAGGTTTGAAATTCTTGATTCAGCTCAAGATTTTATTCATGCGGACTTGCATTTCGGGAATCTTTTAGCAACCCCAACCGGATTTTATTATCTGGATTTTGATGAATGTGGTTTCGGACACAGGTCAATCGACATCGGTGTTGTTCGACTACACCTTCGAAGAACAGACAACCCAGAAAAGTTTTGGACGTATTTCGAGGAAGGTTATGGAACGGTATTTACGGACGAAGAAGTGCGTGTTGGTACAGCTCTTCGAATATATTATATGGCAGGAAAAATCCCAAGGCGTCAGGATATAGAACACTTGCGTGATAAACCCGTAGAGTACATTAGACGGTACTTTGGCTATATAGAGTCGGAGATCTTCTTGAATTAACGGATCCTAATGGATGGTTATGTCTAATGCAGTCAACAGCCACACTAGCCCGCCAGAACGAATCTAAGAAAGCTACGAGCAACATGTCTAACCGAAATAGCATTGTCAGGTAATATTAAGCTGCTAGAGGCACTTGGATTAAGTATGGATGGAACACGCCCTTATCTCCGGGTTGTAGAGGAGATTGATGCAGCTCGTCAATGGGACAGTAGTGAAGTTTGGCATGAGTGATCTCATTCTTCAAGCTCCGGGAGTAAGTCTGTGAAGTAAGGCGGCAAGAATGTTAACCTTGTTATTATGCTAAGGGACAATGATTCAGCAAACATTATAAGGAGGTGCGACACCTTTGACCACAGAAATATTCTTTGCATCTAATGAAATTTCTGTTACTGATCAGCAATTACAGTTAATGCTTGATCGGTTCAATCTAGGGAGTTTAATCTCTTCACAAAGACCCACTAATGGTGTAATGGGACAGACAATCGCTGAGCATAGAAGACAAGATAAAAATCGCAGAATCAATTGCCAAGACGTTAGCTGAAATGCATACCTGGCGAGTCGATGAATACGGCGAGTTTGATCCCAAAAATGAAACTGTACGCCCCTTTGAAGGTTCCTATAAAACATGGCTTTACAATCGGATTAGATATTGGCTTGAAGATGCTCGAAAATATTCAGCGATAACCCCCCAAGATGTTGAGTGGGTTGAAGGGTTGCTGGAAAGTTCGCAACATAATTTCGAAAACTTATCCTCATCAAGTTTTGTTATGAGTGACTTCAAACCTGGTAATTTCCTTTTACAACACGGCACTAATGTAAGATGGACCCTTTTGTCAAGACACGCTTTTCGTAGTTTAAGTT
>NZ_BCRP01000056.1 GCF_001552655.1 Alicyclobacillus kakegawensis NBRC 103104
AGGGGCTGCTGAATGGATTAAATAGCGGCCTCTGTTTGAGCGAAGTTGCATCTTGCAAAGGTTACCCAAATAAGCCAAAGAAGAAGCCGTAGCTTCCGGTTCAAGTTCATGACCAGCAGCTGCAGGGCGATAACCGTTTCACTGGTCTGACGTAGGCGTGCCCGAATCAGCCCTAAGCCATATTTGCGCTTTCCCTCTCCAAACTTTCCTTCGACCGCATTCCGTTCGCCTGCGTCCAGTCGTCCGATTCTTTGGTGTTCAGCAATCGCCTCCTTGGACGGACGCCCCAGTTTCGGTCCACTCAGCCGGATGCCGTGTTTCTTGCAATATTGGAGGTTCTTCCGATTTCGATAGATTTTGTCCGCCAAGATGGCCTCTGGATAACATCCGAACCGCTTCACGTAGTTTTCTACCGACTCCATGAGTGTCGTCCCCTCATTGAAACTGTCCCAACTCACTCGCTCCATCAGCGAATATCCATTCACCACACTGATGGCCAGTTTTGCACCAAACTCCACGTTCGCCTTGACCTTTCCTCGAACCATTGGACGTACGTGAGGCTGCGCCATGTTCACAATTCGGTCGTCGATACGGTGGGAACGCGTACGAAACATCTCCACCTGCTGTCGGTACAGCTCATGGATGACCAAAAGATTGCGATGTTGTCGCCGGGTGAGCACCGTCAGCCCAGTCAACTTCGCAAGCTGCTCCACAAACCGCAGGTCTCGCCCAACGTATCGCAATTGTTTCCCCATCGCCTTGCGAAGCTCCTTGCCACTGAGCTTTCGATTCTTAGCTGCCCGAAGATAGTCTCTCCGAGCTTGTTGCCGCCGGTCCCTGGGTTTCTTCAGTTTCCCTTTATGTGGCCAATGGAGAGTGTCAATGATGTCTTCCAACTTCTCACGGGCCTCATTCAGCAGCGACAAATCCGTCGGGAATGCAATGTCAGCCGGTGTACAGGTGGCATCCAGGATCAGCTTCCCTTGATGAAGGGTCGGCTCCGAAGATTCGCCATTTGACACCTTCGTCTCACCCGATGTCGGTGAGTCAGTCGGTTCATCGTCGTCGTGCTGTCCCTTCTCTCGTTCGGCGAGAACAATCCACTCGTTCACTTGGTTCAACACGTCTGGGCCCAACCGCTTGCGGAAGTGCGTCATCAGTGAAGGATGAAACAACGGCTCCTCTTGATATGCGGGAAGGCCAAGGAAGTACTGCATATAGGGGTTTTCCGTGATATGCTGCACCAAATCCCGATCGGAGAACCCTTCTCGCTCCTGGATGATGAGGGCTCCGAGTGCGATGCGAACCGAAATCGCTCGCCCACCTCTCGCGCAGGTGCTAAACAGCTTGCTGTATTCCTGCTCCACCCTGCGCCACGGGATCAAATCGGCGAGTTGAACCCATCGATTGTCCTCTCGAAGCTTGCCTCCGAACGGCAAGAAGAACTCCCCGGGGAGGATCTGCTGGTCCTGGTTATGCGCGTACATAGCCGACCTCCATGTGCACGGTTTTTCGCTCGTTCCAACTAAAAATCCATACACTTGGATTCGACATTTGTACCCGAAATCCCTTGCCGTTATTGGGTTTTACGTCCATTCAGCAGCCCCTAA
>NZ_BCRP01000057.1 GCF_001552655.1 Alicyclobacillus kakegawensis NBRC 103104
TAACTCAACTTTCGCAGAGCAGAAAGCTGTGTGAACGCTGGAGCGGTAACGTATTATCGCGGTTCTGAAGTAGGTATTGACAATATAAAAGCACCCATCCGTTTGGTATAGTGAATTTGAGAGAAAACACTACCAATCGGAAGAGGTGCTTGCCTTCATGATAGGGCATCAAGTGGAAAACAATCAATTGCCAATTGAAATTCGACCCGCTTTTCGGGAACTGAGTGTCCTCAGACATTTGCGTAAAGCTGGGATTACCAAGAAATTCGGATTTACATGTGCCTACCTGTTCCAAGTCGTCTTCGTCCTGATTTTTCATCATCGAAACTGGTTTCAACTTCTGGAAAGCACCAAGGGAGACTCGTTTCCCGGTAAGGATGCTGTGTATCGTTTTTTGAATCACACCGGGTTTGCGTGGCGGCGGTTCTTGCTATCCCTCAGTTCGGAGACCGTGAACAAGACAGCTGTTTTGACATCCAACAATCGGGTCAGTGTATTTATTGTCGATGATTCGGCATATGAACGAGACCGAAGCAAAGCCGTGGAGCTATTGGCTCGGCTTTGGGATCATGCACAAAATCGCTATTACAAAGGGTTTCGTATGCTGACACTGGGGTGGTCAGACGGTCATACATTTATTCCGGTAGACTTTTCACTACTGAGTTCATTGAAATCACAAATCAATGGCATGTTTGAGTCGATTGACAAACGAACACATGGATATAAGCGGAGAATGGAAGCGCTTCGTCCCGCACCGGAATTGATTCCTGCCATGATTGATCGCGCCTTGGCTGCAGGCATGACCGCCTCGTATGTTTTGATGGATAGCTGGTTTACGCACGCTCCGCTCATTCAGTCCATCCTGGACAAGGGGCTTGATGTCATTGGCATGGTCAAGGCCGACAACAAACGCTATCTGGTGAATGGGCGACGGTTGTCCCTACAGGAACTGTACTACGCTGCGACGCCCGTGCAGAGCATGAAAAAGTGCATCCTGCGTTCCATACATACACAGGTAGGTACAACCAGGATTCCCGTGGTCATGGTTTTCGTTCGTCACCGCACCAACAAGAAAGAATGGCTGGCTATCCTATCCACGGACACGACTCTGACGGTCGAGGAGATCATACAGATTTACGGTATCCGATGGAACATTGAAGTCTTCTTCAAATGCACCAAGTCGTTACTGCGTCTACAAAAAGAGTTTCAAGGGCGTTCCTATGACATGCTCATTAGCCATACGACGATTGTCTTTTCACGGTACATCCTACTGGCTTGGCAGCACCGCCAAAGCACGGATGACCGCACACTGGGGAATCTATTTCTCATGCTGTGTGACGAAGTGAGCGAACTGGATTGGGCAGTTGCATTGAGTCAATTGGTTGAACTTCTGAATGCTATTTCAAAAAAGGCGAACAAACGACTCTCAAAACTGATCCGCAGTCAATTACAGCAATGGATCGATGGTCTACCCAGCTATATCAAGGCGTACCTCCCTATTTTGGTCTGCGAAAGTTGAGT
>NZ_BCRP01000058.1 GCF_001552655.1 Alicyclobacillus kakegawensis NBRC 103104
AAGTCCGAGATTCTGTGTAAAATCCCCTCTCCGGTAGACGTCATAGAATGCTCACAGTCAGGCGTTTAGGATATGGAGCTTGGCTTGTTGGCCTGATTCTTGCTGCTGTTTCTTCCACTGCCAGTAATCGTCCATATTCAGGTAACGGTGCCCCGTGGTCCAAGCCTCGTCAATCTCCATGAGCAGCGCCCCCAACAGCCGAATGGCGGATTCTCGGTTCGGAAAGATGCGGATCACCCGTTCTCTACGCCGGATCTCTTCGTTCAGTCGCTCCACGCCATTGGTCGTCCGCAGCCGGCGACGGTACCGGTCTGGTAGCGCCAGAACCGCCGTCACGTCGTCAAAGCCGTCCTCTAGCACCCGCACGGCTTTGGGCGCTTTGTCGGCGAATTCTTCCACAAACTCATTCATCAGCAGTCGAGCTGTCTTCAGGTCTGGTGCATCCAGAATCGCTCGTACACGCTTGTAGACGTCCTCCTGCAACGCTTTGGGTGTGGCATCCAGCAGATTTCTCATGAGATGTGTCTGGCATCTTTGCCAGGTGCACCCCTGGAACTCGGTCTGAAGCACCTTAACCAATCCGCTATGACTGTCTGACACGACCATGTCGACACCCCTGAGATCCCGTCTTTTCAGCCAGGCAAAGAACTCTCGCCAACTCGCCTCCGATTCGCTGTCCCCTAGCATCAAACCCAGGACTTCCCGGTAACCCTTTTCGTTGATCCCCACGGCAATCATGGCGGCTCGAGAACGTACTCGCCCATCCTCTCGAATCTTCAACACGAAAGCGTCGACAAGGACAAAGGGGTAGCAGTGCTCCCGCAGACTACGGTTGTTCCACGCATGAACGATGGGATCCAGGCGCTTGCACAGGTCCGAGACCGTGGACTTGGAGAACTCCGTCTCGCACAGTTCTTCCGTGATTTTGGCCACCTTACGGGTTGAGACGCCATTGATCACCATCTCCATCATCGCCAGAACCAGTGCCTGCTCACTCCGCTGGTACCGGGCAAACAGTTCGGTAGAGAACTGTCCATTTCGCACCCGGGGTACGCGCAGAGTCAGACGGCCAACACGGGTGGTCAGGGTGTGGGGGACAGTCCCGTTCCGATACCCTTGCCGCTCATCGGTCCGCTCATACGGTGCCGCCTTCAGTTGTTCCGTCACTTGGGCCTGCAATACCTGATTGAGTACCTGCTCGACGAGTTTCGCTACACCCCCATCTTGCAAAAACAGGGCTTTCAAAGTATCGTCATTCAGGGTAATCTGGTATTGAGCCATTGCGTTTCCCTCCTGGTATGGGGTTCTCGCTAATCTCACATTCTACCCAAGAGGGGCGGATGGCTCATTTTATGTGCCATCCGTTTTTACACAGCTTACCGGACACTACT
>NZ_BCRP01000059.1 GCF_001552655.1 Alicyclobacillus kakegawensis NBRC 103104
AAGTTAAGTCCATATCATTGTGTAAAAACGGCTCGCTATCAGGAGTAGCAAAATGAGCCATCTCGTCCCTCTTCGGTAGAATGGAATGTGCGGCAACCCATTCACGAGGAGGGGAACGAACAATGGCTCTTTATCAGATTAACCTAGATGACGCGCTTTTGCACGGACTCTTGCAACAGGACGGAGGTGTAGCCCGACTTCTTGAACAGGTTTTGAACCAGATCTTACAGGCTCAGGTCACGGAGCAGCTCCAAGCCGCCCCATACGAAAGAACCGAAGAACGTCAGGGCTATCGTAATGGAACCTACCCACATACCCTGACCACTCGCGTGGGGCGCTTGACATTACGGGTTCCCCGAATTCGCGGGGGCGAGTTCTCGACAGAGCTCTTTCTTCGTTATCAGCGTAGTGAACAAGCCCTGGTACTGGCTCTCATGGAGATGGTTGTCCAAGGTGTCTCTACACGAAAGGTAGCGCAAATCACGGAGGAGCTGTGTGGGACGGAGTTCTCCAAGTCCACCGTCTCCACGCTCTGTAAACGCCTGGATGCCATCGTACAAGCCTGGAATGAACGGCCGCTCAAGGAGCATCGCTACCCTTTTCTGCTGGTGGATGCTCTCGTAGTCAAAGTACGGGAGGACGGCCGCGTACGAGCCCGCAGTGTCATGCTCGCAACCGGCATCAATGAAACGGGCTATCGTGAAATTCTCGGCATCATGTTGGGAGATGGCGAATCCGAAATTGGATGGCGAACCTTTTTTACATGGCTAAAGGAACGTGGACTCAACGGTGTGGATATGGTCGTATCCGATAGCCACCAGGGACTTGTAAAAGCACTGTTGGCCTGTTTCTCGGGTTGCACCTGGCAGCGGTGTCAAACGCACTTTATGCGAAACCTCCTTGATGCCACACCCAAATCCCTGCAGACGGAGGTCTATCAGCGTGTGCGGGCCATTCTTGAAGCACCCGACCCAGATACCGCTCGATTGCTGCTGAACCAAGTGCTGCACGATTACTCCGAAAAGGCACCGAAAGCCATGCGTGTGCTGGAAGAGGGGTTTGACGATGCGACCGCCGTGCTTGCGTTGCCCGAACGCTATCGAAGGCGGCTCCGGACAACCAATAGCGTCGAGCGGCTCAACGAGGAGATTCGACGCCGGGAGCGCGTCATTCGTATCTTCCCAAATCGTGCGTCGGTGTTGCGTCTGTTGGGAGCTTTACTGATGGAGATGGATGAAAAATGGACGACGGGACACCGATATCTAGACATGCAGGAGTACTGGGAGTGGCGTACATCAAGGGCTGGTGTTGTTAAGCAACTCGCTTGAGTGCACTACCGAAGAGGGAAAGTACACACAAACATGGACTTGATC
>NZ_BCRP01000060.1 GCF_001552655.1 Alicyclobacillus kakegawensis NBRC 103104
ATTTGTTCGCATGTAAATGATGGGTATGATGCTACAGACGCTCAAATATCCGATCGATTAAATACCTGCTAAATGTGACGGGTGATTGAGATTTGATCAACACCTTGGTATTTCATTCCCTGCTCTTCCGCAGTAGGTATGGCTATGAGGGATTCTTCCATTCACCGTGGTAACGCCCTCGAAAAGGTGGTAGTGGCCACCACCCGGAAGTGGAATGGCGGGCCCTGTTCTTCCACTAAGGAAGTGCCGGTGTCCGTCATTAAAGGTTGTTGCCGTTGAGTAGGCATGGGTATGTGGAACGCCGCTGGGTGCGGGTGCTGTTACCCCTGTATAGCCATGTCGGTGTCCAACATCAAATGAGGTGATACCCGAGAATCCATGCGTGTGAAGTACCCGACCGTCCCACGTAACGAGGAATAGTTCATGGGAATGGGTACCCGAATCAGAGTCATCAGACTCAACAACAAACCCGAGCACACGTTGTTCATTTTCCTCTGTGTACCCTTTTTCTTTCACTCTTATCCTCCCCCTGTTGACCTTCCGATAATTGGATCAGAAAAAGAGCACGAAGATGATTAGGAAGACAATGGCTCAACGTTCCATGCCATAGAGATGAACTGTTCACACCTCATGAAACAAGTAATTCAGGAGAGAGGCCTTCGGAAATGGACAAAATCCTAAAATCGGCCTGCTTCTTTGACCCTCCGCAGCAGAATAATGCTTTCACCCTGTAATCGTTCGAAAGCAAAGGGTGAGGACCTCTTACATAATCCCCCGATCCCCGGAGGGGTTCTCATGGCGCTTGGACAAAAGCGTAATGTACCTGTTGTACCTCAAGCTGGTCGCGCCTTGGACCAACTGAAGTACGAAGTTGCGCGCGAATTGGGCATTCAGGTTCCGGAAGGTGGATACTGGGGGAACAATGCTCACACGTGACACCGGTGCCATTGGGGGAAACATCACACGCCGATTGGTTCAAATCGCGGAACAACAGTTATCAGGTCGCGCATAATCGAGGGAAACTGTCACCCTGGCCGTCGTAGCAACCGGGGTTTCGTTTGTCTTGAGACTGTGACAACGTCCGACTTTGCCATTGGGGTGATCAATTCATTATTCATCCCCAACCACTGCGGTCCAGCATCCTCGCCGTGCTCACGCTGATCATCTCATAGATGCACATTTCGCAAATAAGTTGGCCGCGAAATTCCCGAAGCATTCCGCCTCCCGGGCTGTCACAGAAGAGGCAGGTGGGCTCATATTTCCTCCGCGGTTATCGTAGCTTTGAAGGGTGGAAGCACTCGATGATGCGAAGAAGATGAGCATATCTTGTAGGAGATTC
>NZ_BCRP01000061.1 GCF_001552655.1 Alicyclobacillus kakegawensis NBRC 103104
CCATCGAAAGGGGCCATGAAGCGGTGGCAACCAGGTACTGGGTCAAAATTCCAGATGAGCCCACGGTGTACGCCATAATCGTCGTTTTCGACAGCTTGGTCAGGCAGCTTCAAAAGTGCGACCTGCAATCCAAGGTGAAGGGCATCCGGATATCGGCCGCCGACAAGACCATCCGCGTAAAGGTGGAGTAGCGGTGACACGACTTGCACTTCGCCTCCAGGACCCGTAGCACACATAACACGACCATCAAAAGCATCACGTCGTTACATGACAGCATAAGTGGTCACAAGGCGACAGCGAAGTGCAGCCGGGCCAATACGAAGATTGTAACCGCAGCGGTCGTCACAAAGATGGTCAAACGCAACCAAAAGTTCTTTGTGTACAGGGCGAGCACAGAAATGGGATTCCGATGTAAGTTGCTAGCAGTACAGTTCCATTGACATACCACACCAATATTAAGCCGAACAGAGCAGTCCAAGCTGTGCTTACAAGAAGTCCAAGGAGAACCTGTACAAGGAGTTTAGGTGACACAGTGTGCACCTCCAATGTCACGGATTGTACCTTAAGTGCGTGGATAAAGAGAACCAATGAGCTGGATCTGGTGAACCACATGATTCGATTGGGACAAGACTAGGTTGGAGAAACGGGGTGTACTGGCTTTGACGCGACTGATTCTGGGCGGACGAAACAAGTTTGGCCCCAGGAAGACGACCATCAGCGGCATCACGTTCGCCGGCGCGGCGGAGGCGGAGTACTACCTGTATCTGCTGGTGCAGCAGGCCGGCGAGATTGCTAGTTTCCGTCGGCAACCGCGGTACAAGGTTGCAGGAGGGGTTGACGAAGAACGGGCGCCGCATCGAACGCCAGCGAATGCGCTGAGAAAAAGGTGGCCCCGAATCGGGGCCACAAAAAGGAGAAAAAAGGGGTAAGGGTGTACCTGCCGGGTATAAGCCCGGCCGGTTCATGGTATCACGCCCAATGGTACGGTTCATTACAAAATTGTTTCCAGGACGAAGTAGCCCCCCGCGGTGGGGGCAGAAGGAAAGCGGGTTTCCCAAACCTTACCACAGGGGCGCGGTGAATGCAACTGGACTTGGGCCTGCGCAAGGTGGACAAGACACGGACACGGCAGATGGTGCGACTGCTTGAAGCCGATATGGTAGAGCGGGCAGCCGAGCGCAAGCCCCTGCCTGGGTATGAGCGTGCCGCCGACCCGCGTACCATCCGCTCTCCGAGCTTCGATGAATCGAGACTCCCGCATTTGCTGCCCGATATCGCCGAAGACCCGAAGGATCAGGAGTGTCGCCGGTTTT
>NZ_BCRP01000062.1 GCF_001552655.1 Alicyclobacillus kakegawensis NBRC 103104
CCGGCGACGCTCCCGATCCTTCGGGTCTTCATCGATATCGGGCGGCAAATGCGGGAGTCTCGATTCATCGAAGCCCGGAGCACGGATGGTACGCGGGTCGGCAGCGCGCTCGTACCCGGGCAGCGGCTTGCGCACCTGCGGGCGCCCTTCCATGTCGAGTTCCAACATGCGGCGCCTGTATCTGTACAACCGGAAGTACTCCCGCACCATCTGCCGTGTCCGTGTCTTGTCCACCTTCCGCAGCCCCAAGTCCATTTGTATCCATCGCACCCCTATGCTAGGATTTTGGTGGACGAGCAGCATAATCGTCATCGCTGCTGGCAAATCCCCTTTTCTCCTTGTTTCCTCGCCCCTTTGATGAGGCTCTTTTTACGCTTGCCCCACTTCAACTTGAACTTGGGCTTTGATAAGCTCCACTGCCGCGACGCACAAAGCGCAGGCATCGCTGACATCCCACAGGCGCTCCCGCACCTCGCCCTTGCGCTTGCCGGTCTTGTAGTACAACGGAACCGCGATCTCGTCGTAGTCCAGCCCATACTTGGCCTGCAGAGCCAAAGCCACATCCTCTTTGTCCGCAGCGCCGTGGCCAGCCGCATACAGCTTGGCCAACTGCGGTGTCACCGGCATGATGGCCTTGTGCCGTTCGAGTGCGGCGATTTCGCAGGCTGCGTACATCTCGATGAGCAGGCGCGCCACCTTGCCGCTGCGCATGGCCATGGGCTTCTCGAGTGCCACGACATCCGGATTCCACTGGTCGATGAGTCGGCCTGCACGATTTTTGAGGACCCGCAGCACCTCGGGGTGAGTGAAGCCGGTCATGTCCAAGAGCCCATGCCCCTCGAACACCATCGCGTCACCCTCCAGCGATACCACCGCCCACCCTGCGTACCTGGTCCCATGGTCAACGCCGAGGATTTTCACGGGCCGTTCCCTTCTTCCCTGCAGATTTCGGCATGCTGGCTGGCCGTAACGCGTATTCCAACACCTGCGTATGCCCATCTGGCAATTGCCAAGAACAACGAATGACCGTCGGCTTACCGCCACTTGATTACCTGGGCTTGTACCAATGTCGCGGTCATTCGCCTCCACCTCCACGCGGATGGTCTTGTCGGCGGCCGATATCCGGATGCCTTTCACCTTCGACTGCAAGTCGCACTTTTGAAGCTGCCTGACCAAGCTGTCGAACACGACGATGATGGCGTAACCGTGGGCTTATCCGGAATTTTGACCCAGCATGTGGTTGCCACCGTATCATGGCCCCTTTCGATGGG
>NZ_BCRP01000063.1 GCF_001552655.1 Alicyclobacillus kakegawensis NBRC 103104
ACTAACACTCGGCACGAACTCCTGGAGGACTTTTTCCGCCCGGTGATAGGGCATCTCCACAGCCAACGCAACCGCCTTCTCCCGCAACCGAGGGGATACTCGCTGCCGCGGCGTGAGACCTAAGTGCTCGTCCAGCAAACAACATCCCTGGCCGGTTTGTCGATCCCTGTAGTACCGCCTCCAAAACGTCACTTCTCCGACAGTGGTCACAATCGTACGCTGTTTCCGGTTGACCACCTCCAAGCGATCTTTGTCCCGACAGCGCGTTAGCTGTTCATCCACGGCCTCCAAGGCCTGTGACAGCAGACTGCGTGCGCTCACTTTGACGGCCTTTTCCACGCCCTCCTCCAACTCTGCAAAGCTCCTAGAGTTAGATAGTGGCCCCTGAAAAAGTCCTCCATTGAGTTTCCGCTCTGCAACTGAAGTGGTCAGATTGGGATTTCTCAGGAGTGTCCGTTTCATTTATACCTTTTGTTTCCTGTTAGCGACCCACTTGGGCCGCTCTCCTCAGATTGTGGGCCATGATTCCGTATCCAACCCATGCCGATGTGCCCGAGTGTCCCCGGAATCGACTGCGGCCCAATCCGTACTTTTGTTTCAGAAGGGCTATCTTTGCTTCACCCGCGGCTCGGAATCGCTGCAAGTTCCGATACCAATGCGCTCGCTCTAGCTCGGTTCGTGCCTTGCCTTTCTTGCCTCGAAATGGCGTACTCACATACCGAACACCAAATTCTTCTTGCAATGCTCGTTCATTCTTACGACTGCTGAACCCTCGGTCCGTCGCAACTGCGTGAGGCGCAGAACCGAATATCTCTTTGTGATGCTGCACAGCCGGGATGAGCAAATCGTTGTCCGACGGATTACCTGTATACACCGCATACCCAGTCACAAATCCGCTCTCCGTTTCATCGATGCGAACCTTATACCCAAACTCAACCTTCTTGGCGAGTTTGCCTTTTTTGATCGGCCGAGCCTCGGCGTCATGAATGCTAATGATGCGGTCCGGAATGATTCGATTTCCACCAATGACTTCTTTGGCTTGACCGAGCAGTCGCTTCGTCTTATCCACAAGGGACTGAAGCTTTTCCTTTTGCGCCTCTACGGGCGGTTTCTTTGTACGCTGTAGCTTCTCAACCACGGACTCGGC
>NZ_BCRP01000064.1 GCF_001552655.1 Alicyclobacillus kakegawensis NBRC 103104
AACTAGGTGCCTCCTCGGCGATTATTGGGGTGTTTTCAAAAAGTCAAGTGGTTATCGATATTTTTCATATAATATTCATTTTTTGTTCGAAACCAAATTCATACAGCAACTGCATAGCGCCTGTAAAATAGAACCAAATAGTTTGTCCACCGGCACATGAACCGCCCAAGGATGGCGATCAGATCCGTATATATTGACTTTACGGAGGATGTGCTGGGGACCAAGAGCGAATCCGAATGGAAAGTGACACGAGGTTCTGTCTGTTGACTTTCTCCTTATAGTTAAAGCAGCTACCCTTCCAACGTCTCATAATATAGGTTATGTTAATTTGGTTTGTTCGAGTACCGGAATAACGGTCGGATTCAGATTAGGTAAATACAAAAACGCCCCCACCTTTACCGATGAGGGCATTTTGAATGCTTACCAAGCAAGTGGCCCCACATAGCAGCCTATAAAATTGTAAAATTTACATATTTAATTTCGACGGTACTTCGACAGTACAAGGAGAAAACGCAAGAAGTATGGGTTCTACACAGATGTTCACGAGCAGCGCCTTGGCGCGAAGACTCACGGACAGTTTGCAGTCTGGGCGGGGTGCCGCCTCGTCAATGATGTCAACCCACCCGAGCTAGTCGATAAGTCTGGCCAATACCGGGGATGGCCCCATGACGAACGAATCGGACCGAGCAACTGGAAATCCTCCCGTCCGAAGATGCAACGAGCTACTGAATTCCACACCGGCCGGCGAAATTCTTGTCAAAAATCGTGCGCGCTCGAAAAACGGGCGCGAAATGTGGGACGTCAAGTTGAGTCGTTCCTGATTGGTCTCCTTATAGAGAAGATGGACGCCGAGCACGCCCGGGAGGCGGCTCACGCTGTCCTCTGGGGACGCACGATTCTCCGATCACGGTCGAAAGCTCCGCCGCCATCCGGCGCTCACATGGTCTGCGTATCCTTGTTTGGCGTCGGCACACGCCTGTTGTTGTGGAATCCCCTCAAGCTGTCTTTGGCAGGCGCTATGCAGTTGCTACATGAGATTGGATTGTGAACGTTTTGTGACATATTCGTGAAACAACTTGACTTTTGAAAAACACCCCAAAATCGCCGAGGAGGCACCTAACT
>NZ_BCRP01000065.1 GCF_001552655.1 Alicyclobacillus kakegawensis NBRC 103104
CAGAGTGAGGAACAAGGCCGCGAATTATTGAAGGTGCATGAGAAACTGTTGGAGAAGGATCAAGAACTGAAGAGGGCGATGGATGATTACAAAACTGAAATTGAGAGGGTAAGCCAGGAACGGAACACAGAATTTTATAGAAGAATTCGTGAATTACTCGCAGAAAACGAGGAGTTAAAGAAGGAGACACAGGCGCTGAAGGCAGAAATGGATCTGTTAGCGACAACGGGTCAGGAAGAGAACAAACAGTTGAAGAGGGCAAATGAGGAACTTTTAACGGAAAATCAAGCGTTGCGGAAGGAAAATGAGGAGCTGAAGAAGCAGGCCATGCAGCTTGCAGTAGACTCTTTTGAGAGACTGAAGGCTGAGAACGAACAGCTGAGAATGAAACTTGCAAACCTAAATAATAATTCTGGCGAGTCGAAAATCCAAGGACGATCTAACCAATATGCAACTCATTTACATGGCGATTTGAACTCATTAACCGCACCAAAAAATGTTTATGAATCATTATTTTCGTTTGCCAAGGATACACCTCATGTTCGTCCAGACCCAGTTGTCTGGAATATTATTTACGAGGCGGTACCTCCGGGATATTCAATTCCAGATCCTGAGTTTACGAATGAGTTGATTCGAAATGTGGCTTCCGGGCTGTTTAAGCCTGCACTCTCTTCTGGTACAAATTCGGATGGTGTTAAGGGTGTGTCCCAAGACATTACACAACAAGCGTAGAATACTCGATAACGAATGGGATCGGAGTTATGCAGGAGGGGGGTATCGCTCCCCTCCCGGATCAATTCCTGCAGGGTGGCAGCTCGTGATATTGCGCTGGCGCTGTCTCTCATGCTTTCTAGGCCTTTGTCCCTCGTCGAGATATTACCATCGTTCGCCGGGCCATCTATGTTCACTCTCATTGGCCATTCGGTTCTCTTTGATTGCAATCTGCTCATCTGTTTTAGCAGGTCATGGGAAATGGGGATTCAAGGC
>NZ_BCRP01000066.1 GCF_001552655.1 Alicyclobacillus kakegawensis NBRC 103104
TACACAGACAATTGTTCGCTGTCAGTAGCAACAATTTTCTCGAAAGCAGCCTTTTGTTATTCCGTCGCAGAAAACAGCATTTAAAGAGACGAAACTTAGCCTCCGTGGCCTACCGCGGTGTTTTTTCATGATCCTTAAGTACATTTGTCTGGGTGCCACTTCTGGCGG
Source organism: Alicyclobacillus kakegawensis NBRC 103104 (assembly GCF_001552655.1). Taxonomy (GTDB): domain Bacteria; phylum Bacillota; class Bacilli; order Alicyclobacillales; family Alicyclobacillaceae; genus Alicyclobacillus_G; species Alicyclobacillus_G kakegawensis. The sequence continues at coordinate 169 of NZ_BCRP01000066.1, forward strand.
GGGCCTATATTTCCCTTTTCGGAACTAATGCAGTCGGGCCAGGTTTTCTAGAAAATCAGCGACAAGCTCAAGTGAGGACAAATCATAGCTCTTAAGTAGTTCAAGACCCTTCTTATCGAGTTCCAGATGATATTGTCGGTGCAACTCGGATAACTCTGCCCCCAAAGGCGTAAGAAAAAGGTGAATCTCTCGAAGGTTTGTCGGTCGTTGCTCTTTTCGGATCAAACCATAATCCAAAAGTTTTCGAATGACTTTAGATATCGCCCCTCTTGTCACATCCAATTCACGAGCTATATCTGTACCCTTAATGCCTTCGTTTTGACTAATGATCTCCAATGTATGAAGGCTTAACACGGATAATTTAGGGACCAGTCGTTTGAGATCGTCATTAGAGACATGCTCGTTTAACCATTTTTTGTCTGAATCATCGTCCAACTCTCTGTGGACAATAGAAAACAAAGACTTTTTTATTCTATCTTGGATTTTCTTTAAATCGTTGTCCATATCAGTCATCAAGGTACCTTCCTTTCTTTACATAGACTATAACATAAGTTTACGCGGAAACCATTTGACGCACGAAAATTTGTCTGTTAATATGGTTTCCGAGGAAACTGTTTCTGAGGAAACAAAAGGCGGAGGGATCTTCAATGAACGATGTCATTAGGACAATCAATAACCATAGATCGATAAGGAGATTCAAAAATGAATTGCTGACTCAAGAGCAAATTGAGATCATTGTTCGCGCTGCACAAATGGCTCCGACATCTGGGATCA
>NZ_BCRP01000067.1 GCF_001552655.1 Alicyclobacillus kakegawensis NBRC 103104
TAGCAGAACTCGTCGAGGTACGCTTGCAAATGACGGGTGCTCAGACCGTGATACGTTCCCTCAATGAAAGCCTTGGCATTGCCGATGACCACGTGCAGCCACTTGAGAAACACATCCGGATCTGCTCGCTTGAAGTCCTGGGAAACATGCTGGTAGCCAAGTTCGGTCAGGCGTTTATACGAGCTGTGCCCGTCGGAAATGATGGTCGAACCTGCCGCTATCACTTCTCTGGCAACACGGTGGATCTCGGCAATCGTCACCCGTTGGATGACTTTCATCCGGACAAATCGCGGGTTTCCCTTGGAATCGGTCTGCAGCGCTACGGCAACGGCCTGCTTGGGGGTACCCCGTCCATCGGTGCCAGACTTGGGAGCACCGACGTAGGTATCATCCATTTCAACAAGACCGGCCAATGGGTAATGTGCGTCCCGTTGTTGCATGGCACACCGAATCTTGTGAAGCAAGCGCCACGCAGTGCGGTAATTCAAGCTAAAAACTTGTGCCAAAGACAAAGCGGAGCGACCGCGTTTATCGTGGGCGACCAGATAAATGGCCCAGAACCATACGAGCAGAGGCAGCTTCGTTTTGTGCATAATCGTGCCGGCTGTCAGCGAGATTTGATGGCCGCAGGAGGAGCACTCATAGAGCATGCGTTTTTCGATGAAGTAGAACTTGTTTCCTTGGCATCGCGGACAAACGAATCCATTGCCTCAGCGCAATTGAAACAAGTGCTCTCGGCACGCCGGTTCATTCGGAAACTTGCGCTGAAACTCAAGCAAAGTCATTCCTTTGGTTGTAGCCATTGCACACCACCCCAGAACGAATGTTCGTGTTTTCATTATACACCTGAGGTATGTGCATAACCAGAACA
>NZ_BCRP01000068.1 GCF_001552655.1 Alicyclobacillus kakegawensis NBRC 103104
CTGGATGTCCGACTTGGGATAGCAGGCTGCGATTGCTTCGCTGAATCCCTTCAAGTTGTCGACGCAGGTGATGAGGATGTCCTCTACCCCTCGACGCTTCAGTTCGTTCAAGACAGTCAGCCAAAACTTCGCCGATTCATTCTCGCCGATCCAAATGCCAAGCACGTCCTTTTGCCCTTCGAGGTCAATGCCCACAACCATATAGGCGGCTTTGTTGACCACTTGGCCATCCTGCTTTACCTTGTAGTGAATGGCATCCAGAAACACCACAGCGTATACGCTTTGCAATGGCCGGCTCTGCCACTGCGTAATCATCGGCAGAAGCTTGTCCGTGATATTTGAAATCAGTGTGGGGGATACGTCCAACCCGTACAGTTGGTGAAGGTGGGCTTGGATGTCTCGCGTGCTCACACCTCGTGCATACAGGGCAATGACCTGTTCCTCGATGCCGACGGTGTTGGTTTGGTGCTTTTTGATGATTTCAGGCTCAAATTCGCCCTTGCGGTCTCTGGGGACAGCGATTTCCACGTCGCCATATTCAGAGGTCAGCGTCTTGCGGCTATGGCCATTCCGGCTGTTATCCGTCGCCTTATTCTTCGTGTCATATTTGGCATACCCAAGGTGTGTCTCCAACTCAGCCTCGAGCATTCCTTGCATCGTACTGGCGAACAAATCTCGCAAGGCAGCTTGGACGTCATCTGTCGACTTGAAGTCATTCTCTTTGATGAACTGTGCCAAGAACTCTTTCGGAATCTT
>NZ_BCRP01000069.1 GCF_001552655.1 Alicyclobacillus kakegawensis NBRC 103104
TTTCGTCATGTCGCACTGGAAATGCTCGTTGGACCTGGTGACCGGTATCTTCCCTCGCCGTTTCGCTCGTGAAGCGCCCCGCCTCGGAAATTTCACTAGCAGCCCCATTTCCTTCATCAGCCGGTACACCCGCTTATGGTTCACCCGCAGGTTGTATCGGCGACGCAGCATGACCTGGATTCGCCGGTATCCGTACGTGGGGAATTCTTCGCACAGTTTCCGAATCCACTGTTTGACCAGAGCGTCCTTGTCCACAGAAGGCCGCTTCGGCTTGGGCACAGGCGGCTTCAGCAAGCTGTAACAGTACGTCCGGTTCAGCCCTAATGCTCTTGCAATCACTGGGACCGGAAATCCTTCTTTGGCGAGCTGACAGACCAAAGAACGGCTATTTACTTCCGACCCCAATTCGATTTTTTTCGCAACACATCCACCTGCATCGTCAGTTCGCCGATCTTAGCCCGAGCCTCCTGCAACTCTTTCTCCAGCTCCTGCTCCCTCGTAGAGGGTCCGGACTGAAGTCCAGCCCGTCCGCCAGCCAGGAACGCTTCACGCCACTTGTCATACAGACTCTGGGCCACGCCATGCCGCCGACATACCTCGCTGATGTTCGCACCGGGCATCATGCCCTCGAGCACGATGTTCATCTTCTCGTCCACTGTCCACTTACGTCCCGGCATTACAAACACCTCTACTTCATCTTAACCCATCCC
>NZ_BCRP01000070.1 GCF_001552655.1 Alicyclobacillus kakegawensis NBRC 103104
TTCGCTCGCACCGCCATGACCCGAGCCAGATGATCGGCCCCTGACGCGCTCCAGCGCGCTCCGTGCCGTTTCATCCGCCGTGCAAGGTGGTGGAACACCTGTCCCTCAATCGTCCCGAGGCTCGCGGCAGCCTCCGATGTCACAATTCCGTCCCAGTTGTGATACAGGTACCCTCTCAGTTGCCGCACGCGCTCTTTCACCGGGCCTCGGCTGCGTCGCTCCACATTCATCAGCACTCGGTCAATCCGTTCCCATTCCCCGGCTTCCAGGCCCTCGCATACCTCACGGTAGGCCGTATCCTCCGGCCTCAAGGCCTGTAGCAGCGCTTTACGCAGGTGATACGGGTCCAACCGGTGCTTGGCGCCGGGTAACATGTCCAGACCCTGCTTTGCCCACGCAGCCCCGTCCGTGCCTAACCAGCAGCTGTTCACTCCGCTCCAGTCCCACGTGTGGCCAAACTGCGCCACTGTCTGTTCCCAGAACTCTTGGCCCTCGGACACACCAGCCGCAATCCGGCGTCCCATCAGTTCACGCCGCCCTTTGGCCACCTCGCGCTTGCCCTC
>NZ_BCRP01000071.1 GCF_001552655.1 Alicyclobacillus kakegawensis NBRC 103104
TGGGATGGCCTTTAAGAGAGAGATGCAATTCAGATAAAAACCGTCTCACGCTGCGTTCTGTTGCGTTTTCCAATTTCTGAATTCCAACGGTGAGCGATAACCGAGTGCGGAATGAGGTCGGTCCGTGTTGTAAAAGTGAATGTACGACTCAATCGCCGCTTTCGCCTCGGCAAAGCTGCTGTATTCCTGCAGCCAGACCTCCTCTTCCTTCAGCGACCGGAAGAATCGCTCGATGTATCCGTCAGCATCGGGGTTGTTGTACCCCGTCCGCTCGTGGTGGATTTGGCAGGCCTTCATCGCTTGGATGAACCGTCGACTCGTCATCTGGCAGCCATTATCCGTTCGCAATGTCAAACCGGCACCTTGAACGCCGTTCGGGAAGCGATAGTTCAGCGCCATATCCACAGCCTTCAGCAGGTCCTCCGTCCGGCAGAACCGGGAAAACGAGTACCCCACAATCTCCCGGTCATAAGCGTCAATCACGGCAAACAGATATCCCCAGCCGTCTTTCCCACACCACAC